>JAFRNM010000006.1 GCA_017430135.1 Clostridia bacterium
AAGCTCTTTTTGCTTCTTATTTTTTCAAATGAAAAATTTTTAAAAATTTACTTGTTCGGTACTATTCTTTAGGTTTAAAGAATATACCGCTTCGGTTTATTTCTCTAAAGGATATTTACTGTTTACTTTTCAATGTACTTTTTATTTTTTCGTTCGTCTCTTGCGAACGATTTGTATTGTACTATATTTTTTTGACATTGTCAACACTTTTTTAAAATTTTTTTAAAAAATTTTAAAAGTCGATTTTTATTGCTTTTTTATGCCAAAATAATATAGATTTTTGCCTTGTTTGAGACATCAAATACTCAAACAACCTAAATCATATTTTAATACGATTTAGGTTGTTTGTCAATAGTTTTTTTAATTATTTTTTAGGAAATTTTTTCTTTTATTGTTTTTACTTAAATTAGATAGGATTATTCTGCTTTTTGTTCTTCTTGTTTTGTCTTTTCCACTGCTTCTTCAACTTTATTTTCAGCTTCTTTTACTTCCTCTTTTTTTACTTCTTGAACTTTTGCTTCTTCTTTTTTATTTTCTTCTTTCTTGTTTTCTTTAACTTTAGGCTCTTCTTTGATTTCTTTCTTTGCTTCTTCTACTTTGGATTCTTCTTTAATTTCCTTTTCAACTTTTTTAGCTTTCACTTCTTCTTTTTTATTTGTAACAGGAGCTTGGTTTTGAACAACTACTATTTTTTCTTTCTTTTTCTTACCTCTCATAACCCCTATAATCAATAAAACTACTCCTATAATTACTGCTGCTAAACAATAAATTCTTAATTGACTTGGTTCAATTTGAAATTCGATTGCCATTCTTAATTGTGTCATCCATGATTCTGGTGACCCCATCCAAAAATATCCAACAATACCTGCTATTGTTGTAATTGCTCCTATCAATATATTCATTGCTTTACTTGCAATTACTAAAATTAAAAGTGCTACAGCTATAACACATGTAATAATCAACGCTACACTCATACTTATTATCCCCTTTCTTTTTTTACATTTTATCATTTGATTTTGTAATTTTCAAGATTTTTTTTACATTTTTTCATTTTATTTTAGATAAGAAAAGAGACACTTCTTTAAAATGCTTTTTAGAAGTGTCCCCAAATGTCTTCCTAAATGTTATAAATGTCATTTTCATTTTTTATTCTATTCTATCATCACATTCTTCAAACTGACTGTTATATAAATCTGCATAAAATCCTTCTTTAGCAAGTAGTTCTTCATGCGTTCCTTGCTCTACTATATCTCCGTGATTCATTACTAATATTAAATCTGCATTTTTTATTGTAGATAATCTATGTGCAATTATAAAACTTGTTCTTCCTTTCATTAGATTATCCATTGCGTCTTGTATTTGTTGTTCTGTTCTTGTATCTATTGAACTTGTTGCTTCATCTAATATTAGAATTTTAGGATCTGCAAGTATTACTCTTGCAATTGTCAACAATTGTTTTTGCCCTGCTGAAATATTGCTTGATTCTTCATTCAATATTGACTTATATCCTTTAGGAAGTGTTTTTATAAAGTGATGTACATGTGCCGCTTTTGCAGCTCTTATTATTTCATCGTCTGTTGCATCTTCTTTTCCATATTTGATGTTTTCTTGAACAGTTCCACCAAATAACCATGTATCTTGTAAAACCATTCCAAACATTTTTCTTAATGCTCCTCTGTCAAAGTCTTTTATATTGTTGCCATCTATCTTGATTTCTCCACCTAAAACATCATAAAATCTCATTAATAGTTTTACCATAGTTGTTTTTCCAGCTCCAGTTGGGCCAACAATTGCAATTTTTTGTCCTTCTTTTACATTGGCACTAAAGTCATTTATTACTATTTTATCTTTATTGTAACCAAATTTTACATGATCAAATTCTATGTTTCCTTTTAATTTCGATGTATCTGTTATTCCATTTAATGTTTCAGGTTCTTCCTCTTCTTCTAAAAATTCAAATATTCTTTCTGCAGCAGCAATCATTGCTTGTAACATACTTGAAATTTGAGCAATTTGACCTATTGGTTGTGTAAATTGCCTATTATATTGTATAAAACTTTGAATGTTTCCAACTGTAATTTTACCTTGTATTGCAAAATATCCACCTACTACAGCAACTCCAACATAACCTATATTTGATATAAAATTCATAATTGGGTGCATTAAACCAGATAAGAATTGAGATTTCCAAGCTGATTTATATAGTTTTCCATTTGAAGTTTTAAACTCTTTTAAAACTTTTTCTTCACTATTAAATGCTTTTACAATATTTAATCCACTATATATTTCTTCTACTTGGCCGTTTACATGTGCCAAATAATCTTGTTGCATTTTAAAATATTTTTGTGATTTTTTTGCAACCATTCCAACTATAAAGCCTGATACTGGAAGTATTATTATAGATATTAATGTCATTTCCCAACTAATAGAAAACATCATTATAAGTATTCCTATTATTGTACAGATTGATGTAATTATTTGTGTTACGCTTTGGTTTAAGTTCATGCTTAGTGTGTCTATATCGTTTGTGACTATTGAAAGAACTTCACCGTTAGTCTTTTTGTCAAAATAATTCATAGGAAGCTTGTTTATTTTTTGAGCCAACTGATTTCTTAAATTATATGTAAGTTTTTGAACAACACTTGTCATAGTAAAACCTTGAACAACAGAGAATATAACGCTTATTACATATAAACCAAGCAATGTGAATAGTATTTGCGCTATTTTGCCAAAGTCTATTCCTGTTGCTCCAGAAAGTTTTCCCATCAATCCCGAAAATATTTCTGTAGTTGCATTTCCAAGTATTTTAGGTCCTACTATTGTAAATATTGTACTTCCTATTGCAAATATTAAAACTATTAAAAGTTTAATTTTATATTGTGCTAGATAGTTTTTTATAAGTTTTTTTGTTGTTCCTTTAAAATTCTTTGCTTTTACTACTGGTTTTCCTCCATCTCTTGGTCCTGGCATTACACATCACCTCCTAATTCTTTTTCGGAAAGTTGTGATAATGCTATTTGTCTATATGTTTCATTATCTTTCATTAATTGTTCATGTTTTCCAATTCCAACTACTTTTCCTTCTTCCATAACTATTATTTGGTCTGCATTAAGAATAGTGCTTATTCTTTGAGCTACTATTATAACTGTCTTATTTTTTGTTTTTGCTGACAAAGCTTCTCTTAATTTGCTATCTGTTTTAAAATCTAACGCTGAAAAACTATCATCAAAAATAAATATTTCTGGGTCTTTAGCAATTGCTCTTGCTATGGCTAATCTTTGTTTTTGACCTCCAGACACATTGTTTCCAGATTGAGCAATTGGTGATTTATATTTTTCTTCTTTGCTATCTATAAATTCTTCTGCCTGTGCTATTTGCGCAGCTTCTATCATTTTTTCATCACTCATATTGTCATCTGAATATTTTATGTTTGATTCAATCGTTCCTGCAAAAAGCACTCCTTTTTGAGGTACTAAGCCTATAATATCTCTTAATTCTTTTTGTGATACATCTTTTATATTAACACCATCTACCAATATTTCGCCTTCTGTTGTATCATAAAATCTTGGTATTAAGTTTACTATTGTAGATTTTCCACTTCCTGTACTTCCAATAATCGCTGTTGTTTTACCAGGTTCAGCTGTAAAATTGATATCCTCTAATATTTCTGTATCTGCATCTGGATATCTAAATGATACATTTTTAAATTCAACTAATCCTTTTTTGTCTTTGTTAAATTCCTTTGTTTCTTCCTTATCTTTAATGCTAGGATCTGTTTCTAATACTTCTACAATTCTATTTGCAGAAACTGAAGCTCTTGGTAGCATTATTGATAACATTGAAATAAATAAGAAACTTATTAATATTTGCATTGTATATTGGATAAATGCCATCATATCTCCAACTTGTAAAACTCCTTGGTCTACGTTTTGACCGCCAAACCATATTATTAATAGCATTGTTGAATTCATTATAAACATTAATAATGGCATCATCATTGACATTACTCTGCTTATAAATGTATCTGTTTTTCGTATATCCATATTAGCTTTTTCAAATCTAGCTTCTTCTTTTTTCTCTTTATTAAATGCTCTAATTACAGGTAATCCTGTTAATATTTCTCTAGATACAAGATTAATTCTATCTATTAAAGATTGGAATTTTTTGAATTTTGGCATAGCAATAATAAATAATGTTCCTATTATAAATAATATTGCAAGTATTGCTACTCCTATAATCCAAGCCATTGAATTATCACTTTGTGTTAGTACTTTTATAAATGCTCCTATTCCCATTATTGGTGCATATACAAGTACTCTAAACATCATTGCAATTAGTGATTGTATTTGTTGTATATCGTTTGTACTTCTTGTAATTAGTGATGCTGTGCTGTATTCAGTTAGTTCAGCACGAGAAAAACTTAGTACTTTTTTAAATACTTTTTCTCTTAGTGTTTTTCCTAATTTTGCTGCTACTTTTGCTGATAAGAACATAATTAGAATAGCACTAATCATGCTAATTGACGCTACTCCAAGCATTTGTATTCCAGCCATAAAAATATAATCATTTTGTAATTTTTCTGTGTTTACTCCTTGACTTTCATATATTGTTTTTACAGAGGAAACTGCTGCTTGTTCTTTTATTGAATCAGGCATTGATTCTATTTGCAAATTAAATTGTTCTATTATTTGAGTAAGTTGTTCTTTAGGCATTGTTTTGATTATTTCAATTAATGAAAGATTTGTTATTATTTGTTTTTGTGGTTCTGGAATATTTTCTAGCATTTTTTCTTTTATTTGGTTTGCTTTTTCTTCATCTAATATTGTTGCTAATTCCATTATTGGCGATGTTAAAAGTTTTGTTAGTTCGCCTTGTTTTTGCTCATCTATATTATTTAATGTATATAAGATATTATTTTTTACTTGATAGTCTTTTCCAAAATATTTTTCTATTTTTTCTGTTTCATCTTTTGTTTGAATATCTCCTACCAATCTATAATTTTTTATAATGTTATTGTAATCTTCTTCGGATGAAAATATTTTTATTAATTCCATATTTTCTTTTGTTATTACTTCTGGAATTGGTGTTTCTATTCCACCTGCTTGTATTCCGTTATTTACTATTTTTGATGTAAAGTCTGGTAATGATAAGTCTGTCCACGCTTGTATGCATAGTAATAATACTATCATTACTACTGCTATCCATGATTTTTTTAGATTTTTTAATACTTTTAGCATTGTATCTCCTTTCTTTCTTAAATTTCTCATAAAATTACGCTGCGTTACTATTTTATGTAACACAGCGTAATTTGTCAACATTATTTTTGTAAATTTTTTGTGTCCAATTACATTTTTCTGAACACACCAGCAACTTTTCCAAGAATTTCACAATTTGGAACAATTATTGGATCCATTGTGTGGTTTTCTGGTTGAAGTCTTATATGGTCAGTTTCTTTGTAGAATGTTTTAACTGTTGCTTCTTCTCCTATTAGAGCCACTACTATTTCTCCATTGTTTGCATTGCTTTGTCTTTTTACTAATATGTAGTCCCCATCTAAAATTCCTGCTTCTATCATACTTTCTCCTCTAACTGTAAGCATGAAACTCTCTGAATTTCCTACAAAGTCTATTGGAATTGGGAATGTGTCTGTTATGTTTTCTACTGCTAATATTGGTTCACCTGCTGTTATTTTTCCTATGATTGGAACATCTACTAATTCTCTTTGTGTATAGAAGTCTTTGCTAGACATTATTTTTGATTCTCCAGCACTTCCTTTTAATAGCCTTAATGTTCTTCCTTTTTTATCTTTCTTTTTTATATATCCTTTTTCATCTAGTCTTGCTAAATATCCATGTACTGTTGCTGTTGAGTTTAATCCAACTGCTTTTCCTATTTCTCTTACTGATGGTGGGTATCCTTCTGTAAGTATTTGTTTTTCAATGAATTTTAAGATTGCTTTTTCTCTTTTATTTAATTCTTCTCTTTTTCTAGGCATTTCAAAATCACTCCTATTACTATATTTTTACATATAATATCACACAAACAAAAAAATGTCAAACATTTTTTTGAAATTTTATGAATATTTGAATCTTCTTGGTTGTTTTTTGTAAGTGTCCCAAAAAGTAACCCAAATTTGAAATGGAAAAGAGGGCTTGAATCAAGCCCTCTTTGTACTTTTTGTTCCTCCTACTTTATTAAATAAATTTGGTTGCTAACGGTCGAACGATACCCCACGGGGATATTCTGAAAAAATAACTTCTGTCGAGAACAGCAACATTTTTGGCTTGTGTTTCTGCGACAATCTTTTCAGCAAATAAGTCTTTTACATCTGATTCGCCATGATTTACTAACACTGCTTTGAGGTCAGTGAATTGATTTAAAAAATCAATCATTTCATCTGCCTTAGCGTGAGCAGAGAATTCTGACGTATACTGAACTTCGGCATACTTTTTAAATAGCATACCTGAAATTTTAACGAAATCGCCCACAGGTTTTTCCTTTAGCATACGTCCCAAGCTTCCTTCGAAAAGAAAACCAGTAAAGTGGATTAATGTTTTCGAATCTCCCACAAACTTTTGGAAATAGAGAGGTGCAGGTCCATATGTGCCTGCCCCTGATGTTGTAACGATAATCTTGGTTTCCGTTGAATGTAAGACCTTATCCCTAATGTCGTCATCCACGTATACAACGTCATGAGGAAGAAAATCCGTTGAAAATCCCTTCAGCCCAAAACCATCTTTGAGATATATATGAGTGTACTTAATGGCAAGTTTTCCATCAAAGTAGATCGGAATTGACCTGTCAAGTTCACCGCTATCTTGCATATCCCTTAAGATTTTTAATACTTCCTGACTTCTTCCAAGAGAGAAGACTGGAATGATTATTGTTCCTCCATCGGCCATCTTTTTAGTGACATTTTCCTTGAAGCACGGTACAATTTCATCACTATTCATGTTACCGTATGTGCTTTCCTGAATTATAGTTACAGGTAATTTTTTTACCCAATCAGGAAGTTTCGGAACATCAAAGAACATGTTCCTGTTGTTGTAATCTCCTGTAAAAAGAAGATTTATTGGTTCCTCATTTTCGTACTGAATCTGAAGCAGAATCAGCGCAGCTCCGAGAAGATGCCCATTGGGGAAAAAGGTTGCCTTAATGTAACTGTTGATTTTTTTTGTCTTTCCATAATCAACTTCTTCCAATAAAGCAATTGTCTCCTGAACGTCTACCTCTCCATATAGCTGGCGCTTGTTGTTCCGTTTTGCTGTATCCTTTAACACCTTGCAGCTATCTGCCAGTGCCAAAGGCATGAGAGTTTTTGTTGCTGGAGTACATAAAATTTGACCTCTGTATCCTTTCTTTACCAATAACGGTAATCTTCCAGTGTGATCCACGTGATTGTGGGTGACAAGCACGCAATCAATTTTTTCGGCATCAAACGGAAAATGGTGATTTAATTCATCATTTTCTTTTTCCTGAAACAATCCGCAATCTACAGCGATCCGAAATGTTTCATTTACGGCAGGTATCTTGACCACTAAAAAGTTACAAGAACCAGTTACCTCGTTGTGAAGTGCCATCACATCGACATAACATTTGAGCTTAGTACCCATACAAAAAGTACCCTCCCTTTTGTTAAAAATTTTTAACAACATTTGGTAAAACATTGTTGTTTTTATTTTACTATCTTTATAAATTTATGTCAATTGTTTTTACTAAATTATCTATTTTTTATACAACGCAAAAAGCCGACTATTAGCCGGCTTTTTGTTTTAAGCAATTATTTGCTATTTTCAGGTTCTTTTACTATGAATTTTTTTATCTCATATTTCGCGCATATTTTTTCGAGATCTTTGCCCATCAACATTCCTTTCTCCGTAAGAGTTTCTGCAATCATTTTGAGCAGTTCACTCTTCTCTTTAAGAATATTTTCTGCAAGCTGATAGCCTTCGCTGATTATTCTATCTATCTCTTTATTCAGCAGCTTGGTTCTATCTTCTGACAAATCCTTTTCGCTATTTCTCCTTGAGAATTTGTTTGACAAACCATATTCAAGCACCATTTTTCTTGCTTCTTCTGATGCTCTTCTTAAGTCGTCACTTGCTCCAGATGTATCCTTGCTAGAATACATTTTTTCTGCTACTCTTCCTGCAAGCTTGGATGCAATATTATGAAGATGGTCATTGTAATCCCATTCTATAAGATTAGGCTCATCATCATATACTGTTACTCCCATGTAATCTTCTGCTGGAACAATAGAAATCGCAATTACATTCTTTTGAAAGCTTCTTCTTTCTCTTGAAACAAGATAATGTCCAACCTCGTGATATGCTATTGAAAGTTTATGCTCAGTTGTCATCTTGTTAAAAAGATCAAAGTTGGCATCAAAATTGCTCATTACAATTTCCTCTGTGACTGTTTTTTTGCCTTTAAGAGCAGCTGTTGCCATAGAACGATCAACTAAGTCGATAGTTCTGTCAGGATTATTTGTTTCGAAAACGAAACAGCCTGAAACATTAACAATAAATTCAACAACCCTTTTGGAAATTAAGATATTGTGATGTTTCATGAGCTTATTGACCTGCTCTTTAATCATAGGATAAACATCCTTAGGCTTAGGTTCTCTTATCTCTATTTTTTCGAACCTTCGCTTAAAAGCTTCATCCTTGGCAAAGATTCTTTCATATTCCTTATCGGTTGTTGCACCTATTACAGATATGCCCTCTCTGGCAAGGATAGGCTTTAATGCATTCGCCATATCAAGCTTATTATCAGAAGAACCAGTATTACCAGCTCCAATGACGTTATGAATTTCGTCAATGAACAGAATCACATCATGTACACCTGCGAGATAATCCGCAACTGCTTTGAACCGTTCTTCTGCCATACCACGATAAATTGTGCCAGCTACAATGTCGTTTACAGCAAGCGACAAAATGGTTTTGCCTTTGAGCTGTTCAGCACACTTTTCGTTTTCTATAATCCAAGCAAGATGCTCAACTATAGCGGTTTTGCCAACACCTGCTTTACCAACAAGTATAGCATTAGATTTCTTAGCTTTCAGAAGTACTTTGGTAAGTTTTTCTGTTTCCTTGTCTCTTCCGAGTATAGGGGATTTTTCAGACTTTTCTGCTTCCAGTACTTTAACGAATGATTTGAGCTTAGCAGGAATTTTGATAGATGTCTTCTTATCTTCGTCTTCGACTTCGCCTTGTTCTTCTTCCACTTCTGATTCAAAACCTTCATCAATTTCAATATCAACGTCGGTTTCTTCATCTTCTTTGTCTTTTTGGGAATTTCTGAGCTGCTGTGCAAAGTCTTCAAAAGAATCTTCGAGCATCAGGCCTTCGTAATATCTCATAGGAACATTAGTCTCCAAACCAATAGTATTAAAGAAATTTACTATGTAGTTCGAATTATAATCCAGCATGGATATTACAAATGAGATTTCATTGATTGTCTGCATATCATATGAATACGAAGCAGAATTCCGTAAAATCACTCCAGCCACCTCGTCATAAGCGAAGTATAGATTCAGAACTTCATCATCTTCCTCCTCGTCTTCCTCTTCCGCTTCAATTGTAGGAGAAGGATTTTTTATTGCCTGATCCGCCCATCCTTTGACTTCTTTTTCAATTGCTTTTCTGATTTTATTCCAATCTAAAGCTCTCTGAGAAAGGAAGTCACTCATGTAGCTTTCGCTGTTGAAGATTAAAATCTTCAGAACAAGAATATCTGATATCCGGTTGATTCCTAACCGTTCAGACTCCTTTTGTGCATTGATAATGATCTTTAAGAAATCAGGATCAAATGCTAACTGCGGGGAAAATTTTCCATTACTCATAAAAAAACCTCCTGTTAATTTTTTTATCAAACAAATACTTGTTGGATAATCATGCTTTAAACAATTTCTTTATACCTTGAATGAAGCCTGATATTTTCTTGCATATGTTTTTGCAATCGAAACTACAAGTCTAAGATTTGAGCTTATTAACTTGTTTCTAGCTGCTTTTGATTCCTTGACTGTGCCAAATTTCATTGTCTCTGCTAGCTTGACTTCCTCTTCGGCAGTCAGTACTGGTATTTTTCCTATTTCCCGAAGATAGAAATTTGTACCGTCCACGTATCCATTTGCCTCTTTACCCGAACTCCGATTGTCCTTGGTATAATTGTTTTCATCCATGATGTACACCTCCATATAATTATATTTGGGTTTAAACGAATTTTTATTTAGTACATTATACTTCAATTTACATAAAAATGCAAGTGTAAAATAAAAAAATCCCAATATGGGATTTTTTTATTTTATTATACTCTTTCCATGTATTCGCATGTTCTTGTATCTATTCTTAATACATCACCAATGTTTACAAATAATGGAACTTGTAATTCTAGTCCTGTTTCTAATGTTGCAGGTTTACCAGATGTTGTTGTTGTGTTTCCACTGAATCCAGGTTCTGTGTATGTAACTTCTAATTCAACAAATGTAGGTGGTTCTACTGCAAATACGTTTCCTTTATATGAAAGTATTGTTACTTCAATGTTTTCTTTTAAGTATTTTAAGCAATCTCCTAATTGGTTTTCATTTAAAGGCATTTGGTCATATGTTTCATTATCCATGAAATAATATAATCCACCATCATTATATAAGTATTGCATTGCTTTTTTCTCAATTTCTGCTCCTGGATATTTGTCTGAAGGATTGAATGTTTTTTCTAAAACTGCTCCTGTTATAACATTTTTTAATTTTGTTCTAACAAATGCTGCTCCCTTTCCTGGTTTTACGTGTTGGAATTCTACAACTCTAAATACGTTTCCATCCATTTCGAATGTTGTTCCATTTCTAAAATCTCCTGCTGAATATACTGCTGCCATATTTAATTTCTCCTTTCATGCTGAAGCTGTTAAATTTTTATTGTTACAGCTTCAGTATACAAATTGTTTTTAACAATTTGTTATACCTTATTTTTTTTACTAGTATATTTTACTACAAATATTCATAAAAATCAAGCTCTATATACAGAATATTATTATTTTCTGCAACTCCCAACTTTGTCGGTCCCCCCGAATGTTGCTTGAAAATAATAATATTCTGTTTCTAAATTACAATATAATTTTTATCAGAATTTGTTAAACTAACACATCCAAATTTTGTTATTTGAACTGTATCTTCAATTCTTACACCAAATTTTCCTGCTATATAAATACCTGGTTCATCTGTTACTACCATGTTTTCTTTTAATGTTGCATCTGTATTTTGGTTTATAAATGGTGGCTCATGTATTTCTAAACCTACTCCATGTCCCAAACTATGTATTAAATCATAATTATTTAATTTGAAATCATTTACTACCATTTTGGTTATATTTCTTATTATTGCTCCATCTTTATAATCATTTAATGTTAGTTTTTGATTTTTTAGTACTAAATCATAAATTGGTTTTATTTCTTCTGGAACTTTACCAACAAAGAATGTTCTTGTCATATCTGAGCAATATCCATTATATTTGCACCCCATATCTATTGTAATTATATCTTCTTTTTGAATTTTTCTATCTGAAGGTACTGCATGTGGTTTTGATGTATTTTCCCCTGAGGCTACTATTGTATCAAATGATAATCCATCTGTTCTTTCTTTATAATATTCTTCTATTTCTTTTGCTATTTGTTTTTCTGACATTCCTGGTTTGATATAAGACAAAATATATGAAAAACAATTATCTGTTATTTCACAAGCTTTTCTTAAATTTGATAATTCTTCTTCATCTTTTATCATTCTTTGCTTTTCTATTATATATTCTGTTTCTACCAAATTATTTATTTTGTACTTTCGCATAAATTCTTTATATTGTGCATAAGTAACATAATGTTCTTCAAAACCAACATTTTCACAAAACATAAAGAAGTTTTCATAGTCATCTTTTGAAAGATCTCTAACATCAAATACAACGATTTCATCAAATATAGTTAAATTGTTGTGTACATATTCTATATATCTTCCATCTGTAATATAAATGTTTTCTTTTCTTGTAACAAGTAAAACCCCTTCAGCCTCTAATCCTGTTAAATATTTTATATTTATTGGATTTGATATTATTATACCTTGCAAGTCCAAGCTTGCCATTTTATTTCTTAACCATTGCATTTTTGAGTTCATCGTTTTAATTCCTTTCTATGCATACTAGTAAATTATATTTACTGTTTCGCAATAAAAACTAACCTTTATACATTCCTAATGTAAATATTTGAATCAATAAAGTTTTTATTGTTTCAAATGGTACAAACATGCTTATAAATGAAGCTAATACAATAAATGGTCCAAACGGAATGTATTCATCTGTTTTTCTAATTTTTGTTGCAAGCAATATAATGCTTAAAACTGCACCAATTAAGAAAGATACAAGTGTTACTATGATTATATTTGATAATCCGAAGAATAAACCTAATGCTCCCATTAGTTTAACATCGCCAAACCCCATTGCTTCTTTTCCATAGAAAGCTCCTCCAAGTAATGTTATAATTAAGAATATTCCTGCTCCTGCAAGCATTCCTAAACACATATTTAATGCAATTGCAACATTTGATATTCCATATAAAAATGTAAATATTAAACCAACTTCAAATATTGTTAAATTAAGTCTATTTGGAATTATTTGTAATTTAAAATCTATTACAAATGCTGATAATAACATTGGGGTTAGTATCATGAATTTTATTAAATCTAAATTTGCAATTATGGTATCTTTTATTCCAAAGAAATATAACAAACCTGCATAAATTACTGCAGTTACTAACATCAAAATATAATTTGGTTTGTAATTTGTTTTTATTTCTTTAAATATATCTTTTGAAAATACCTTTTTATATTCTGGTAAACGTTTATTCATCCACCCTACAAATTGTCCGACTATTAATCCTAGTATTATAAAGCCTACATAAAAGGCAATATGTATGTCATTTATATACATTTTAAACTTCTCCTTTGTTTTCTTGTTTCTTTTTAAATCTATTTTTTATTAAGTTTTCAATTGGCCTTTTCCATGCAGTGTACCAATATTCTTTTTTTTGAATAGGTTCTACTAAAATTGTAAACATATTACATCTATTTCCACCTATTACATCTGTAAATATTTGGTCTCCTACTGCAGCAATGTTTTCTGGTTTTTCTTGTAATAAGTTTTGAACTTTTAGAAATCCTTTTTTAAAAGGTTTTTTTGCTAAATTTACATATGGAATATCTAAAGTGTTTGATACTTTACCAACTTTTTCTTTATCATTTGTGTTTGATAAAATATAAAGTTTTATACCATTCTCCTTCATTTTCTTAACCCATATTTTTACTTCTTCTGATATTTTCTGTTCTATATTTATTAGCGTATTATCTACATCTAAAATCAACGCATTTATTTTATTTTTCCTCAATAATTGCTCTGTAATTTCTGTAACACTTTGTAAGAGCATATTTGGATATAGTATCATTTTTCCCTCCGCAACGTAATTAAAATATAGGTTTTTTTCCTATATTTTAGTTATTGTAAATATATATTATCAATATGTTATTGTTTTGTCAATTGTTTTTATCCATTTTGAAACCTTGTTTTTTAAGAGTGTCCCAAAAAACAAGGTCAATATTTATTTCAAATATTTTTTTAAAAATTCTCCTGTATGGCTTTCTGGTACTTTACAAATTTCTTCTGGAGTCCCTGATGCCACAACCGTTCCACCTGCTTCTCCGCCTTCTGGTCCTAAATCAACAATATAATCTGCTGTTTTAATTAAATCTAGATTGTGTTCTATTACTATTATTGTGTTTCCAGTATCTACCAGTCTTTGTAAAATATCTACTAACCTATGAACATCAGCTATATGAAGTCCTGTTGTTGGTTCATCTAATATATAAAGTGTTTTTCCTGTTGCTTTTTTTGATAACTCTGTGGCAAGTTTAACACGTTGTGCTTCCCCTCCTGAAAGCGTTGTTGATGGTTGTCCAAGTTTAATGTATCCTAAACCAACATCATATAATGTTTGGATTTTTGTTTTAATTCTAGGTATCTTATCGAAAAATGTTAATGCTTCTTCTACTGTCATGTCTAGTACATCTGCAATGTTTTTACCTTTATATTTTACCTCTAATGTTTCTCTATTGTAGCGTTTTCCTTTACATACCTCACATGGTACAAAAATATCTGGCAAGAAATGCATTTCTATTTTATGAACTCCATCTCCGCTACAGCTTTCACATCTTCCACCTGCTACATTGAAGCTGAATCTTCCTTTTTGATATCCTCTTACCTTTGCTTCTTCTGTTTCTGCAAATAAGTCTCTTATCATGTCAAATACTCCTGTGTATGTTGCAGGGTTTGAACGTGGTGTTCTACCTATTGGAGATTGGTCAATATTTATTATTTTATCTATGTTTTCCAATCCTTTAACTTCTTTGCACTTACCTGGCTTTTCATTTGAACCATTTATTTCTTTTGCTACTGTTTTATAAAGTACTTCACTAACCAATGTTGATTTGCCTGATCCTGAAACTCCTGTTACACAGGTAAATACTCCAAGTGGAAATTTTACATTTATATTTTTTAGGTTATTTTCTGTTGCACCTCTAACTTCTATTGCCTTTGATTTAAGAGCTTTTCTTCTTTTTTTAGGTACTTCTATTTTCTTTTTACCACTTAAATATTGACCAGTAATTGAATCTTCTACCTTCATTATTTCTTCTGCAGTTCCTTGTGCCATAACATTTCCACCATGAGTTCCTGCTCCTGGCCCAATATCAATTATTTGGTCTGCGGCATACATTGTGTCTTCATCATGTTCTACTACTAAAAGTGTATTTCCTAAATCTCTCAATTTTTTTAGAGTAGCTAATAACTTATCATTGTCTCTTTGATGAAGTCCTATGCTTGGCTCGTCTAATATATAAAGCACTCCTGTTAAGCCAGAACCAATTTGTGTTGCTAAACGAATTCTTTGAGCCTCTCCACCTGATAATGTTCCAGCACTTCTTGATAGTGTTAAATATTCAAGTCCAACATCTATCAAAAATTGAAGTCTTACATCTATTTCTTTTAATATCATTTCTGCTATCATTGCTTTTTGTTTTGTAAGTTTTAATTTGTTTAGGTAATCCTTCATTTTGTTAATTGACATATCTGTCATTTCATTTATGTTTTTAGTTCCAACTTTAATAGCTAAAATCTCGTCTTTAAGTCTTGCACCATTACATGTTGGGCAATGAGAATTACTCATATACATTTCGTAGAAATCTCTCATGCCTTGTGATTTTGTTTCACTATGGCGTCTATCTAATGTTGGTAAAACTCCTTCAAATGGAGCCTTAAATTTTCTGGTTCCAGCATAAGATGAATATTCAAAATCTATTTCTTCATCTCCTGTACCATAAAGAATTTTTTCCATAAACCAACGTGGCAAGTCTTTTATTTTTTTATTTTTAATATCAACTCCATAATGTTTTCCTATGCTTTCAAAATACATTTTTGCCATTGTGTCGCCTTTTTTCATTGTGCTTGCACCAAAGGCTTTTATTCCATCATATAATGTTTTATTTTTATCTGGAACAATTAAATCTTCGTCCATTTTCATTAAATAGCCTATTCCCATACATGTTGGACAAGCCCCAAATGGATTATTAAACGAAAACATTCTTGGAGAAAGTTCTGGAAAACTGAACCCACAAGTTGGACAAGCATAGTTACAACTATATAGCATTGGTTTTTGACCTTGGATGTCTATTAAAACCATGTTTTCCGCATGTTTTAAAGCTATTTCTACAGACTCTGTTAATCTGCTAACTATATCTGGTTTTATAACTAGTCTGTCAACTACAAGTTCTATTTCGTGCTTTTTATTTTTATCAAGTTTTATTTCATCTTCCCCAAGTTCATAAATCTCGCCATCAATTCTTACCCTTACAAATCCGTCTTTTTGATAGCCTTCAAGTTGTTTTACAAACTCTCCTTTTCTAGCTCTTACAACTGGTGCTAAAACTTGAATTTTGGTACCTTCTTCAAGTTCCATTATATTATCTATAATTTGGTCAATTGATTGTTTTTCAATTTTAGTTCCACAATTTGGGCAATATGGAACTCCAATTCTTGCATACAATAAACGAATGTAATCATAAATTTCTGTAACAGTTCCCACAGTTGACCTTGGATTTTTAGATGTAGTTTTTTGGTCAATCGAAATTGCAGGGCTTAAACCTTCTATTGATTCTACATTTGGTTTTTCCATTAATCCCAAAAACTGCCTAGCATAAGAAGAGAGGCTTTCTACATATCTTCTTTGACCTTCTGCATACAAAGTATCAAATGCTAAACTAGACTTTCCTGAGCCTGATAAACCAGTTACTACAACAAGTTTATCTCTTGGAATTTCTATATCTATATTTTTTAAATTGTGTTCTTTTGCGCCTTTTATAACAATTTTATCGTTCATTTTTTCATTCCTTTCATTTTAGTGTATTATATAACTTTTTTTGGTTTTTATCAAGTTAATTATTGATTTTAAAGATTAAATATGGTATAATTAAGCCCTGTGGGTGAGCTTCACCCCAGTTGATGTTTATAGAGGGAGCACGTCTTTTTGTGCTTCACACATAACCTCCTTTTCCCTGCGTGTAGATTTTAAGATTAGAAAAAATATTCTTATAAAATATACGCTTATTATAGATAAAAATAGTTTTTGGGAGGAAAAAGACATGTCTGAGCAGAATAAAGGCGATAAATTATTGAATCTCAGAAATCACTTAGAGTTCATTAAAACGTCTAACATTCCTACGAAGAAAAAGCATCAAAGATCACATCAACTGATTGTGGCCGAAGCGCTTTCTTACCTGCGCGAACTGGACGAGGTGGAAAATATCCTTGATGAAATATACGTGGATAATTACACCATTACCAAAAACTCACAGTTCGACGAGCTTGTAAGTCAGCACAAGCATATTTTCTACCATTTCGGTAAATATATGAAGTTTGCTGAAATAATCGTAGCAACAAAGCATCATTTTTTTATCTCATATACTCCAATTTCTGAGCTTTGAAATGACATGAATTTGGCCCGGTAATTAAATTACCGGGCTTTTTCTTATTATAGTGTCTGCTATTGTTCTTTTAAAGGCTTTCAGTTTACTTTTTTAAAGTGTCCCAAAAAGTTATATGTTGAATAATTAATAAATTTGTGTTAAAATCATGAGCGATGGGAGTGAATTAAAATGGCATTTGATGGAATTACAACAAAAGCAGTTGCAGGCGAATTGCAAGTGCTTGCAGGCGCAAGAATTGATAAAGTTTTTCAACCAAATAAAAATGAAGTTATTTTAGGTTTATATATAAATGGTGCAAATTACGCTTTAGATATTTGTATAGATTCTGGAAATTATAGAATTAATCTTACAACACATTCTAAATCTAATCCACAGGTTGCGCCTAATTTTTGTATGCTTTTGAGAAAGCATTTGATTGGTTTAAAGCTTAAAAACGTTGTCACATTTGGTTTGGAAAGACTTGTTATTTTAGATATTGAAGGGTTTGACGAATTTGAAGATGTTGTTTCTAAAAAGCTTATTGTTGAGCTTATGGGAAAACATAGCAACATTATTTTAGTAGATGAAACTAATATTATTGTTGATAGCCTTCGTCATATAAAATCAGATGACGAGCTAAATAGAAGCATTTTGCCACATATAAAATATCAGTTTCCTACAACTACAAAACAAGACTTTTTTGATTTGAAGGATTTTGAGGATTTTAAAAATAAATTAGGAGAAACTTCAAAAGATACTTTAATTACTTCAATTTGTGAAACTTTTAATGGTCTTTCAAATATTTTTGTCGAAAACCTTGTTAATGATTTTGAACAAAATGAAAGCACTAAAGATGTCTACTCTAAAATAAACAAAATAATTGAAAATACTGCAAATACTCATTTTAAGATTGTTGAAAAAAACGTTAGAAATAAAATTAAAAAAGATTATTGTTTGGTGATAGGTAATGACAACGAAACATCCCCTTTTCATTTAAATTTCTTTATTGATGATTTTTATTATAACAAGGAAACTAACGATAATTTCAAGGCATACAGGGATACTACTTTAAAGCTTATTCTTGGAATTTTGAAAAAATATAATACTCGTCTTTTAAATATTGACGCAAAATTAAAAGAATGTGAAAACATGGATGTTTACAGAGTTTACGGAGAGCTTATTACTGCTAATTTGTACAGAATTGAAAATATAAATTTAGACTTTGTTGAGCTCGAGAATTACTATGATAATAACAATTTAATAAAAATTCAGCTTGATAAAAAATATTTGCCAAGTGTAAATGCTAAACGTTTTTACAAAAAATATAACAAATTAAAGAACACTTTAGAAATTGTTGGAATTCAAAAGCAAGAAACTATTAAAGAATTAGATTATCTTGAAAGCATTGTATATGAGCTTGAAGCAGCTACAACAGTTGAAGAAGTTGCTCAAATTTTTGATGAAATTTCTGAAAATGTTATGATTAAAGATACTATTTCTAAAACACAGAAAAAGTCTAAAATAAAAAAATCTAAACTTACTAAAAATAAAGAAGTTGCTTTTAACCCTATCAAATACACAATTGATGGGTACACAATTTTAGTAGGAAGAAACAATAAAGAAAATGATTATTTATCTTTAAAATTTGCAAATAAATCAGATTATTGGTTCCATACAAAAGATATACATGGGAGCCATGTTATTTTAAAGACTCCAACAGGCTTAATTCCAACAGAAAATATTTTATATAAATGCGCTGAACTTGCCAGTAAACATAGTAAAGCAAAAAATTCTTCTAATGTTCCAGTTGATTATTGTCAAGTTAAATATGTTAAAAAGCCAAGTGGCGCTAAACCAGGTATGGTTATTTATACAAACAATAAAACAATCTTCGTAAAATAACGAAGATTGTTTTTTATATTATTGCTCTTTTGCAATTATCATAATGTCAGCTATTGTTCTATTATATTATAATTCTACCAGAATATTAAAAATGCCAAAAATGTTGCTACCCAAATTTCTCTTTTAGTTAGGTCTTTTGGTATGAATTCGATTTCTCCTTGTGGTTCTTTTTCGTTTACAAGTGATACTTTATAAGAAGATACATTATTTAGTTTGAAGAATGCTTCGAATGGCATTTCTTCTTGATTTGGGTCTATTTCTATGTATTTGCTTCCCATTTTTACATCTCTTGCTGAAAAGAATTCTAATTTTAAATATTTTTCTTCTATCTTTTTCTCTTTATTATTTATTATTCCTCTTATTCTTCCATTTACTTTTGTTGCTTCTGCTTGGAATATGTCTACTTGAGATAGATTGTCTTGTTTTCTTTCAATATCTTTGTAATTTGAGTTTAATCCTACTGCAATTAACAAATTTGAAAATAATGCAAATGCTACTAATAATACTATATATAAAATATATTTTTTTACTTTATCCATAATTTACCACCTTACTTGTATTATAACAGATTTATAGGCAAATTTCAAGTTTATAATGAAAAGAACTCATAATAAGAATTAACTTGATTATGAGTTCTTATCTTTGTCCATTATCTGGACTCTTTGAAGTTGCCCTGGTAATCAAATAATCTCGGTGCCTCCTCACAGTAGAACCATGCAGGTCCATTGCTGTTAACCGGCATTATCGGAGTTGTGTAGTCACTTTGCCAGAGACTCTCGACGTTACCACCATTGATAAAGGCGATACCATATCGCCAATCTTCGTCCTTGAAAATGCGGATTTCTCCCCCTCTCCATGGATATGGCTCCGAGATAAATCCGAATTGGGGCGGAAGAATCTCCTTTGTACCGTCATAAAGTCCGTACAAATTGCTGTCCTGCTTGCCAATTACTTTCATTGTAAGATCTCCCCTTTTACAAAATTTACCTTTTACGGTATTAATACAATTTTACCACATCTCTTTTTTTATGTCAATTCATCTGTAATTCTTTTCCCAAATAAACTGAATAGATAATTATTTTCGAAACCTCCATATTTAGTGATTTTTTTAATGCTAATTTATATAGTTCTAGCTGTTTTTTGTATTTTTCAATTAAGCTTTGTTCTTCTCCTTGCGCCACATAATCTGTTTTGTAATCTACAAGTACCAATTCTCCTCGTTCGTTTATATAGAATAAATCTATTATACCTTGAACTAGCACCATATCTTGGCTATTTTCCTTTTCTATTTCGTTTGCAGGTATTTCAATATAGAAAGGCTTTTCCTTATATATTTGCTTGGCTGTTTTTAACTCTTGCCATATTTGAGATTTTGTAAATTGTAGTATTTTATTTTGATTTATTGCCTGTTTTTCTTTTTGATTTATTATTCCTGATTTTTGCATTTGTTCTATCATTGAATTCAATTTTTCCATTGTATATTCAACATTTGGGTTCAATTTTTGTAAGCATAGGTGCATTAAAGTTCCTTTTTGCGCTGGAGTTAATGCAACTTCTTCTTTCTTATTTAAGAATTTTGGTTTTGGCAAATTTATCTCTGTTTTTTCTTTTATTGAGTCTGTATCATGGACTGGCAGTATTTGCAATTTCGTCTCTTCATCATTTTCTTCTTCCTGATATTTTCTTTTTATCTCACTTACTGAAGTTTTTGTTGGTGTTATTGTTGAAATTTTATGCCTATACTCATATTCTATTTCTTTTTTTATTTTTTCTAACTTGCTCTGTTCCGCTTCTATATTGTCAAGTTCTTTAATTACATCTTTTTCTTCATTTTCATCTTGTTCTTGATTTTTGGTAATGTCAGATTTTGAAACTATTTTTATATTTGCAAGTTCTTTAAATTTCTCTTCATCATAACTAAAGTTTAGCATAATCCAGTCTAAATAAGACTTACATTTTTTTAGCAAAATAGGATTTATTTTATTGTTTTGTTTATTATAAATATTTGCTTCATTTATTAATTTTCCTAATTGCTTTTCGTAATCCTTACAAACTCCTGTGATTATCAATTTTTCCTTTGCACGAGTTAAAGCAACATATAGCACTCTCATTTCTTCAGAAATGTTTTCAACTTCAAGCAAACTTTTTACTGCAGTTTTAGCATTTGTATCATACTCTACTTGCATATCATGATTTATATATTTCATGCCTAATCCTAAAGAATTGTGTATTAGAATTTTATCTCTTTTAATCGATTGCATATTAAATTGTTTCCCCACATTTGATAAAAATACAACTGGGAACTCCAATCCCTTACTTTTGTGAATACTCATTATTCTTACAACATCGTCATTTTCGCCAATAAGTTTTGCTGAGCCCAAATCACCGCTTCCAAGTTTAAGTTTATCTATAAAATTTATAAAGTTATATAAACCTTTAAAACTTGCTGTTTCAAATTGTTTTGCTTTTTCAAATAGAGATTTCAGATTTGCTTGTCTTAAAACCCCATTTGGCATTAAGCCACAATAATTATAAAAACCTGTGTCTGAATATATTTTCCAAATCAGTTCATCTAATGCTAAATATTCCTGTTCTTTTCTCCACATTTTTAAATTATTTAAGAACTTATCAATTTTATTTTTTAGCTCTTCATCTACACTTAATCTTGCTTTTAATAAACATGTATAAAAATTATCGTGTTTGTCACTTAACCTTATTTGTACCAAATCATCATCTGTAAATTTTCCTATATTTGACCTCATAACAGTTACTAGCGGAATGTCTTGCATTGGATTATCTATTATTTTTAAAAGTGATATTATTGTTTGAATTTCAATAGAGTCCAAATATTCTTGTGAAGTATCTGAAAATACTGGCATTCCTAGATTTATAATTTCTTGTTCAAATACATTTGCTTTATTTTTTGTACTTCTTAATAGTATTGCTACATCACTATATTTTATGTTTCTAAAGGTTTCTTTTTTTCTGTCATATACTTGGTATTTATTATCAACCATTTCTTTTATTTTTTGTGCTACCATTTTAGCCTCTAGTTCAATATCTTCATAGCGTTCTTCTTCAACTTCATTTTCAGCATTTTCTTCCTCTATATTTGGAATGTTTTCTTCTTCCTTTAAATTTATTAGCATTATGTCTGTTTTTAAATCTTGTGTTGTTTCTTTATAATCCTCTGCACCATAATTTAGATATTCTTCCTGTGTGTAATCTACATCCCCTAAGTTTTTACTCATAATATTTTCGAAAACTAAGTTTGTAAAATCTAACACATTTTTTCTACTTCTAAAGTTTTTAAATAGTTGAATTTTTGTAGGCCCATCTTCTTCGTTTGATGTATATGTATCATATTTGCTTAAAAATAGCTCTGGCATTGCTTGTCTGAATTTATAAATACTCTGTTTTACATCTCCAACCATAAATAGATTATTTCCACGAGAAATCGCATTCATTATATATTCCTGAACTAAATTACTATCTTGATATTCATCTATTGCTATCTCCTGAAATTTTTCGCTATACATTTTTGCTACATCAGTTTTTTGTGTATTTCCATTTTCATCTTCTTTTAATAAAATATTTAAAGCAAAATGTTCTATATCGCTAAAATCCACCATATTTCTTTCTTGCTTACTCTTACTGAATTTTTGGTCAAATTCACAAATTAGTTTTTCTAATTTTTTCAAAGTCTCATACATATCAAATATATCTAAATTTGCTTGTTTAGAATCACTTAACAATATTTTTTCTATTTTCGCTTTAAACTTTTTCTTTACACTATCTCGCACATTTTTTATATCATCTTTTATTGGATTCGTTGTTTTTAATCTTGGCCATTTATCAAATGTGATATTATGAAATATTTCGTAAGCTTTGTCCCATGTACGATCATTTTGTACAATTTGGGAAGTGTCCCAAAATTGTACGATGTTTGCTTTTAGTGATTCTAAACTATTTATATCTTGTTCTAAAAGTGCCTCTACTTTTTCAAAGTCTTCTAATGTTTCGATTTCTGCTTTTGCTTTTTGCAAGATTTTTATATCATCTACTAATTCTTCAAAAATTTCCATTAAAAGTATTTTTCCCCATGGTGTTGTTGAAAAGTCATCATCTAAAGCATCTTTTAGATTAAACATTTCTACATGTTCATGAAGCCATTTTAATGGATATGGCATACTTGAAATTGCTTTATAAATGCTTAATACAAGTTCTTTTAATGGTGAGTCATCTTTATAGGATGTATATGTATTTATAAGTTTTAAAAAGTTTTCATTTTCTTCTTCATATTTCTGTTCAAATATATCTTCTAAGACTTCTTGCTCTAATATGTCTATTTCAGCTGTATCTGCAATTCTAAAGTTTGGTGATACATTTTGAAGTTCAAAAAAGTTATTACGCACTACATCTAAGCAAAATGAATCTATTGTACAAATACTTGCTTTGTTTAATAATAGAATTTGTTTTTGTAGATTCTCATTATCTGGCTGTTCTTCTAACTTTTTGTATATTGCATCTAAAACTCTTTGCTTCATTTCACTAGCTGCTGCATTTGTAAATGTTACAACTAGCAATTTATCTATATCCACATTCTCATTTATTATTTTATTTATTATTCTTTCTACAAGAACTGCGGTTTTTCCACTTCCTGCAGCAGCTGCTACAAGTATGTTTTCTCCTTTTTCATAAATCGAAAGTTCTTGTTCTTTTGTCCATTTAACTTTTGACATTTTTTTCTCTCCTTTTGTATATCAGTATAACAATTTTATTATTTATTTTCAAGTATAAAACTTGTTTAAAAAATATTTAAAATACACTAGACATTTTTGTTTTTTTAAGTTATTATATTATTATAGTTAAAGAACAAAAGAAAGGAAAGGAATGAAAATTATGAAAAAATTTATAAAATCTTTTTTAGTATTATTATTAGCATTATTTATCACTTTGGGAGGACAAGTTTTTGCTGTTAATTTAAATTTAACAGATGATGAAGGTTCTACTACATCAAATACAAATACAAACTCAACTACAAGTGCAGCATCAAATACTTCTAACAGCACTACAACTACAACAAAAAATACATCAAACTCTACAACTAATAGCACATCTAATACTAGTTCAGATTCATCAAATACAAATTCTAATTCATATAGTTATGATGATGACGACCTTTTTGGTTCAGTAGATTCTGAAGATACATCTACAAAAGTTAGTAGTGTAAGTACAAGTTCTGAAAATAATATGTCTTTTATACTTAATGTATTTATTATTGTTATTGGAATTTTATTAGTATTACTTGCAATTGCTATTTTAATAAAATTAAAAAAATAATTTTGTTATGGAGTTTTAAGTGCTCCTTTACAATACAAATTGAAAATAAAATTTTTTATAAAGGCGAAAAAATTATTTTTCGCTTTTTATTTTTTATGTATATTTTTCTCTAAAAATTTAAATAATATTATTAGATTTATTTTTAGGAGGTAAATTATGCATAAAAAAATTATAACAGGTGTCGTTTTAGCTTTAGCTATTATTTTTACATTTACCGTTTGTTTTGCTGAAGATGGTAATACAGGTTTTGTAAATGGTGTTAGAAATGTTATGGGGGGCGCTGAAAACGCAATGAATAATGCTGCCCAAGGTATTGGGAATGCTGCTCAAAATGCTGGAGACGCTATTAAAAATGGTGCAGGTGCAATAGGAAATGGAATTCAAGGTGCAGCAAGTGATGCAGGAAAAACTGTTGAAAATAGTGCAAACAAAGCAGGAAATTCTATTCAAAATGGTGTTAACAATTTAGAAAACGGAATGAGTGAGAATAACAACAATAATGACAACAACAACAATAACAACGATAACGCTAACAATAATGATAATAACAATGCTAACAACAATAATAATGATAATGGGAATTATACTGCAACAAGAACTTCTGCAGATAATACTATGCTTGGCATGAATAGCACAGCTTGGACTTGGATTATTTTAGGGATTGCAGCAGTTGGTATTATTGCAATTGTTTGGTACTATACTTCTCAAGTTAATAGTCATAATAATCGTAATGATGAATAGTATTCTGTTAAAAACACTTAGCTTAATCTAGGTGTTTTTAACATTTTCTTTACTTCTTTTTATTTTAATGTTATAATTATAAAAAAATAAAAAGAGGTAATTTTATGAATACAAAGCTTATTGCTAAAAATCCAACTGCATATCATAATTATAATATAGAAGATAAAATAGAAGCTGGTATTGTGCTTTCTGGTACTGAAATAAAGTCTATTAGAAATGGAAAAGTTAATTTAAAGGATGCTTATTGTATTATTAAAAATGGAGAAGCTTTTGTAATGGGCATGCATATTAGCCCTTATGAACATGGAAATATTTTTAACAAGGATCCATTAAGAACTAGAAAATTGCTTTTAAATAAAAAAGAAATTAACAAGCTTTTTGGACTAATTAAACAAAAAGGTTATAGTCTTGTTCCTATTTCTTTGTATTTTAAGGGAAGTTTTGTTAAAGTAGAAATTGGAATTGGCAAAGGTAAAAAATTATATGATAAACGAGAAGAAATTGCTAAAAAAGAGGCTAATTTGAGAATTCAAAAAGTGCTTAAGGAAAGAAATAATTAATGAGAGACTTTTGGGGACACTCTTAAAAAACCAGGTTTTTGAAAAACCTGGTTTTTTAAGAGTGTCCCCAAAAGTCATCTTAGTTCCCCTATTGATTTTTTTGAGTTTGATAGCTTGCGCACATTGATTCATCTGGATTTTGTGTGTTTTTTCCTTGTACAGGAGAAACTAATATTGCTTGTAAGCTACACATTTGATTTTCTTGGTTATTATAACGACAACTTTTAACATTACAATTTATTTCTTGTTTCATAATTGCGCCTCCTGTTTTTATTATTTGAAAAATATAAGAAAAATATACATGAAAAAAACACTCGAGGTTTACCCGAGTGTTCGTTTTCTACTTATTACTTGATTCTTTCAAATAATGGTTCTACATTATCTAATTTTAATGTTTTATCAATTGTAATTTTTTCCCAATTTGAAATATCAATATCTAAAAATCCTTTTATTTTGTTTGATGTTTCTGGCATTATTGGTTCAAATAAGTTTGCTAAGTTTGCTATTATATTAGCACAATTATACATTACTTTTTTGAATTCTTCCATATTTTCTTTAAATAAAATCCATGGTTTTTTCTCATCATAATATTTGTTACCGTATTCTACTAGTCCCATTATATCTTCTGCTGCTTTTCTGAATTCAAGACTTTCAATATTTTTTGAAACATTTTTATATGTTTCTTCTATTTTTTCGTCAATTTCCTTGTCAATTTCTGCTACTTCTATTTCATCTATTCCTTTGAATTTAAGTGTTCTATTTATAAAGTTTCCAAATTTATTTACTAAATCTGAATTGTGAACTAGCTTAAATTCTTCACTTGAAAAGTTTCCATCCTTCTTTTCTGGACCATTGCTTATGAAGAAATATCTAATTGAATCTACATTGTATTCTTCGGCTAAATCTAATATTGTTATACCATTTCCTTTACTTTTTGATATTTTTTCCTCGTTTATGTTTAAATATTCACAAGATACTATTGTGTCTGGTAATTTCATATTTGAATCCATCGCTACTAGTAATGCTGGCAATACTATTGTATGGAATGTAATGTTGTCTTTTCCATGTACCATATACATTTTAGCGTTTTCGTTTTCTTTCCAGAAATCTTCTACATTTAGATTATTATCTTCACAATATTTCATTGATGCTGTTAAATAGCCAAGTACAGCATCTATCCATACATACATTTTTTTATCATCATACCCATCAACTGGAATATCTACTCCCCATTCCAAGTCTCTTGTTACAGCTCTATCTATTAAACCTTGTTTTAAATATTTCAATGTTTCATTTTGAGCATTTTTTCTCCAATTTTGATTATATTTTTCATGATATTTTTCAACTTGTGGTTGTAATCTTGAAAGTGTTAAATAAAGGTTTTTATTTGTTTTTTCTATTACTTTTGTACCACATTCTTGGCAATTAGCAAGGTTAATTAAATCTTCTATAGTTGGATTGTAACCACAATCACATTCTTCTCCTTTAGCTTGGTTTCCACAATTTGGGCATGTTAGAACTAGTTCTCTATCTGCTAAAAATTTATTGCAATTAGGACAATATGGTTGCTTTTCTTCTTTTTCTACTATATAGCCATTATCGTATATTTTTTTGAATATTTCTTGTACTTTTTCTTTGTGATAATCTGACTTTGTTTGTGTATATAAATCATAAGAAAAATTCATTGTATTGAATGTTTTTACAAATTCTTGATGATAATATTCAGCTATTTCTTCTGGAGTTTTCCCCTCTTTTTTGGCTCTTATTGTAATTGGCGTTCCGTGACAATCTGTTCCAGAAACATATATTACATTATCTCCTTTTTTTCTATGATATCTTGCTATAAAATCTGCAGGTAATAATGAAGCTAAGTGTCCTAAATGTAGTGAACTATTTGCATAAGGCCATGCTCCACCGATAATAATATTTTTATTCATTTATTCTTCATCCCTTTCAATTATTATTTGGTTCATACTTTAATGCATATAATATATCATAATTATACAAGTTTTTCAAGATTTTTATACATTTTTAAGAACAAATCTCATTATGAATATACATTAATAAAAACACAGAGAATTACCTCTGTGTTTTTGACTTTTAGAAAATATAACCATCTTTTTCATACCAAAATGATTCAACAGCTCCTCCAATACTTTCCAGCACATCTGTATGCCCTATTTCATCGGTATAATCCTCTGTAAGAACTATAAGGATATAGCTGTCATCAATTATGGCTGCTTCGCAAGCAGCAGGATACTCTGGATTTTCTTCCGTCCACCCAGATTTCTGCATATAGCTATGCCAGTTCTGCATTCCCTGTAAAAAGTATGCATATTGAGTTCCTGTTAAATCTTCACGCATTACCTGTGAATACCAAGAGTCACTATTTACATAGTTTCCAATGGCAACCCATTCATTTTTGCGTTGTTCAACTGTCGCTCTGCCCCACTTGAACCAGTCGTTTTGACCTCCAATGTTTGAGTTATAAATATAGAAATCATTTAACGGAAATTGATCCAGTAACATGTTATATGCAACATTGTCACTTACTTGTAAAAGTAGGCTTACTAGGTCAGCAATGGAGTATTGAGCTCCATAGTATCCATAAAGGTTGATGTCTCCGCTTCCCTCTGTATCGCTGTGCCACTCCTGGTATGTGAGGTAGGTTGACCAAATGTCTATCCCTCTTCTTTCACATTCCTGCAAAACATATAAAGCATATGCTGCTTTTATTGTACATGCAGAATTTATTAAGGTTTTTGAGTTGTACTCGTAACCCTTCGTGCCATCGAGCGAATATAAACCTACTCCAATAGTCATATTAGGGTAGATTGTTTTCCAGTATTCTACGGTACTCATTATAGAATCGGGGAGCTTCCTTATTGTATCGTTTTCGCTTGTTTTTTCATCTCCTGTCTCGTTTTCTTCGTTTTGCTGTTTAGTTGTTGTTTTACTTGGCTCTTTTTCCTGTTTGGTTGTTGTTTTACTTGGCTCTTTTTCCTGCTTGGTTTTTGTTGTACTTGACTCTTTTTCCAACTTGTTTCTTGTTTCCTTAGACTCTTTTTTCAGCTTGACCGATATTGAGTAAAATTCGTTTTTAATTTTTTCAGTAACTGTATATATTTCTTTGTTATATACAATTCCTAAAATCATTAAAACCGCCAGAAACATTACAAAAATGGCTATTACTTTCCGGCTTTTCATAAAAAAGCCTCCCTTCTAAAATTTTAATAATAAGATTATATCATAATTTTATGTAAATTGCAACAAAGACCACCAAATTTACCGGTGGTCTTTGTTATTTTTTTTATTCTATTCTTTAAATCCTGCTATATCCCAATCTTCGAATTTATAATCTAATTCTTTTCCATAGGCCTGTTCATATGCTTTTACTTTTAATTCATAATCTTTTCGCATTAAATCTAATTTCCTCTGCTTTAATGGTAAACTCATATCTGGATATAATGGCTCCATTACATATAGCTTGAAATCTACTTTATTAAATCCTTCATCATCATATTCTCCTGGTCTTTCATACATCGCTGTAAATGTAGGTATTATTGGAACATTGTATTTTACTGCTAAATGATATGCTCCTATTTTTCCTGGACGTGGTTTTTTATAGTTATACCACATTTCTTCTTCAGGAAAAATCAAAATCCAATGTTTCTTTTTTAAAAATTTTTCCATTGCTGGAAAAAACTTTCCTTTCATATATTCATCACTTTTACTTAATGGTATTGTATTACAATAATGCATTAATATATGAAATTCTTTTAGAAATAAGTTTTCTTCTTCTATAACTATATCTAGTTTACTTGTTTTATCTAGTGTATTTGTTAAATGCCTAATTACTGTGCTATCTGTTGGGTGGAAATGGTTTCCTGTAATTATCGCCCCACCCTCTAAATTATTTACATTTTCTATTCCAATTATTTGTGTATTTTTATTAAAAATCTTTGTGAACTTATTAGCAAGTTTTCTGGCTGTTGCACGTTTTGCAATATTCTTTTTATTTTCTCTTAAAGTATCAAAATTCATTACAATTTCATTTCTTTCTTCTATCGTAACAATATGATCTCCAACTTCAACTTTACTATTCAATTCATTATTCTCTACACATTTTTTTATATTATCGATTACCACTAATCTATTTTGATTTTTTTCCATTTTATATTAATAATCCTTCTATATTTAAAACTTCAAATGCATTAAAGTCTGAATTCTCCGTTATTGCCTTTGTTTCATGAACCACATCTATCAATTGTAAATCATTTCTGATTATTTTGTCTGATAATTTTGTAAGGTTTTCTACACCTTGCATGTCGGCCCTAACTTGTTCTTGAGAATAATTATTTAATTCATATTTTAATGAATCATAATAATTTGTTTTTTCTGCATATTTCCAAAATACATTTGAATATGGTACTTCTTTGTAGTGCCAAGGCTTTCTCATCATATTATAATGAATTATATGTAAGTCTTTTTCCTCATAATCTTGTCCAAAATCTGGCATTTTGTCCCAGTTTTCTCCAATGTATTTTATTCTGTCTTTGCACAATAAATTTAAGTAATCTTGGTCTGGTGCAATTACTTCCATGTTATATTTTAATAATAAATAGATAAATTTTTGCTCTATTTTTTCTTTTCTCATTTCTCTTAAATTCATTACTAGCATTCCAGAATTTATATATTTTTCAGGTTCTAATCCTAATGCTACTTTAGAATATTCTCTAAATGATTCGCTTTCGTTTACAACCATATCTGTTGTTGCAATTAACATATTGTTTTCCATTTCCATTTCAAATAGTTTTGCAACATCGTCTAAAATAACCATATCCGCATCTAAGTATATAGCCTTTTCGTAATATGGAAATAAATTTGGTATAAATAGCCTATAGAATATTGCTGTACTATAATAATCTCTTAGCCTTAATGTTAGTTCTTTATCTATTTTTGCTAGAGATTTGCTTACATCTTCAAAGTCTATTTTTATATTTTTTGTTTCAAGTGTTTTTAATTCCTTTTTATTCTTTTCATTCATGCTTGAAGTTAGTATTATTATTCTATATGTGTGTTCTGCACTTGAATGTTCTTTTAATGACTGTATTGCCACTGTTAAATATGGTACATAGTTGTCGTCACTTGAGAAGAATATTGGAATTTCTTGCTCTACTTTCATTTTATTTCTTCCTTCTTTTTATTTTTTATTTTTAAGAATTGCTCATAAATATCGTCATAATCATGTATTTTGTATATTTCGTGCACTTTGTCTATTTCCCATGGTTTGATGTTTCTTGGTCTTATTATTGGGAAATATAATAATTGCATACTGAAATGTCTAATTAAAGTATCTTCATGTCTTTTATATTGCTCGTTATATTTGTCCTCTAAAATAAGCTTATGCTCACAGCAGTCATTTAATGCTGTTTGGTCTGGTAACACCATTCTTCTTTCCATACACATTTTTCTGCATTTTTCGAATGAGTTTGTTTGCCTTACTTTTTTCAAGTTTATTAAAACAACACCAGAATTTAGATAATTTTTGTTAATCCATTTTCTTCCTATAAAATCTCTTGCCATTGCTATTTCATAATTTTCCATGTCTATATTGTAAAGTTCAGCTAAATCTTTATAGCAAACTATGTCTACATCTAAATATAGTATTTTATCTGGTAATTCAGTTAGTTTATCACTTAATAGTCTTAAAAAAATGTATGGTGTATAATGTGTTTTTTTATTTTTGTTTTTTAGCATTTCTTCTTTGTAAAGCCTTGTTGCATCTACCAATGTTACTTTACTTTCAATGTTTTTTTGTTTTATTGCTTCTTCTAATATTTCTATATCGTTTTGCGTAACAGGTTTAAATACTTCATTTTCATCTGTTAAGTCCATTGTGATTACATATACATTTAATGCCTCGTTTGTGTTTTTTGCAATTGATAAAAGTGTTATTAGCATTCCATCGAACACTTTATAATTTCCACATAACATTAAGTTTATCATATATCTTCCTTCCCTTCTGTTAAAAGGTTTTCAAGTTGATATTATTATCGATATTACTATTTTACCAAATTTTCACAAAAAGTTCAATATTTTGCCATAATTTTTTTAAGTGTTCGCTTGTTTTTTGTCAAAAAGTGTGATAAACTCCTTTATTAGGAAATGAGAATAAAGCAGAGTGTGTTGCCACCTTTTTTTTAAAGTCAATATAAGTTTAAAATTTTAGTTATATTTTAAAGAATATTATTAAGGAGTAATCAATTTGCAAGATTTAAAAATAAAATTTTTTGAAAATGAATTAGAAGACGACTTTGCGGAAAATAATAGCAATATAAAAAAAGTTAAAATAGATAAAAATTATAAATATTTGCATAAAAATATATTTTGGAAATTTGGAGCTTTTATTGTGTATAGATTGGTCTTTTATGTACCTGCATTTATATATAGCAAAGTGAAATTTGGATTAAAAATTGAAGGAAAAGAAAAAATAAAAAACTACAGAAAGCATAATAAAAAAGGTTATTTTGTGTATCATAATCACACACAAGAAGTATTAGACACTTTTTTACCTTCAATAGTTAATATTCCAAAGAAAGCTTACATAATTGCAAATGCAGACAATGTATCTATTAAAGGTTTAAAAACAGCTAATAAAATGATGGGAGCAATTCCTATACCAGAAGATAAAGAAAGTACAAAAAAATTTTTAGAAGCAATAAACTATTATTTAGAAAAAGGAAAGCCAATTTCAATATATCCAGAAGCACATGTCTGGCCATATTATACAGGAATAAGAAATTTTAAGTCTGTTTCTTTTAAATATCCTGTAAAACAAAATGTACCAATATTTAGCTGTACTACTACATATCAAAAGAATACTAAAAACAAAATAAAAGTTGTTCTTTACATAGATGGACCATTCTACCCAAATGTTGATTTACCGCTCAAAAAAGCTCAAGAAAATCTAAGAAACCAGGTTTACAATACAATGGTAAAAAGATCAAAACTAAGTAATATAGAAGCAATTAAATATGTTAAAAAAAATATCTAAAAAGACTGTGAATGCTCACAGTCTTTTATTCTCCCTTTTTTTCTACCTTTCTAATTAATTTATTTAAACTTTTTAAGAGTGTCCCAAAAAGTTTGATGAGTTTGATTTTTAAGAGTGTCCCAAAAAGTCTGTTTCTTTTCTATTCATTGCGATGAATACAATCACTCCAATTATTATTGGTAAGTAGAATGTATAGATTCTCCAGAATAGTATTGCTAAGTTTAAGCCTGTTGCAAATATTGTTCTGTAGAATAGTGCAAATCCTCCTTCTGCGCCTAACCCTGAACCTGGTGTTGGTATAAATGACATTACTAGTAGCAAAAAGGCTTGTACCATTACTACTTCGAAATATGCTGTTCCTGTATTTCCAAATGCTTGGTATATCATAAATGGTATTGAAAAGTATGCTAATAGCTGTACCATTTGTATTGCAAACATTTTTAGTAATGTTTTCTTTTGTCCTTTCATTTTGTTGAATTGTTCACTATAATTTGATATGCTTCCATCTATTTTTGTAATAGTTGCTTCATAATCTTTTACTAGTCTTCTTTTTCCAAGCTTTATTTTTGAGCCTAGTTTTATAAATGGTTTTGCAATTTTTAGTATTATGTTTTTATTTATTCCTGCTGTTAATATGAAAACTGTTGCTATTAAATTCATTATAAATCCAAGAACCACAAGCCATATATAGTTTCCAAATGTATAGTTGAAAAATTCTAGGTTTGTGAATAATAGTATAAATGCCCATGCAAATAGCCCTATTTGGTAGACGACAAATTTCATCATAAGAACTGATAATGTGTCACTTGCTCTTAGTCCATGTTTTTTTAGGATATATGCTATAAATGGTTGTCCACCTGAGCTAAATGGAGTTATGTTATTAAATAGTCTTCCTATTATGTTTGTCTGTAATGATAGTTTGTATTTATGTTTTGGATACATCTTTTTTAGAGGAATGTGCATAATTAATGCTTCTGAAAACCATTCTACAGCTAAACATGCAAGACCTGCTACAATCCACCCATAGTTTGCATTTTTTAGAACGTCAACTATATTTTCTATTCCCTCTTCGTTTATTATATATATTATTAGGCCTACAAATACTGCAAATATGAATAGAAAGTTTATTATTTTTGATTTTTTGCTTTTTTGTTTTACTTGGTTTAGTTCTTTTAATTCTTGTCTTAGTCTTTCTTTTCTAATTTGCCTGATTCTTTTTCCTCTAGCAATTACTTCTGGTGTTTTTTTTGTAAAATGCATTTTTATCTCTCCTCATGTTAAATATACTTATTTGTATATTATAATTCAAAAATGTGTTATTGTAAACATATTTTATTAAAAATCATTAGAAGACCTATAATCATAATGATTATAGGTCTTCTAATGATTTTTTTTAATAAGTTAGTACTCTTAGTTTTACTAAGTCTGTTACATTTACTTTGCCATCTCCATTTAAGTCTGCTTGATTTCTATAGAATTCATATTTAAATGGTTTCTGGCTTTTTAAATATACTAATAAGATTGAAAAATCTTTTAAATTAACTATTCCATCTAAGTTGATATCTCCTTTTTTTGTTTCACTTGGAAATAATTTTTGAGATTTAACTTTTAAGCTTAATAATGTAGCATCTTCTTTAGTTAGTTTTCCATTTCCATCTACATCTGCTCTTTCTTTTATTTCGTCTGATAATGTTCTTTTACCTGCGAAATATGCATTCAAGATAGCTAAATCTGTGACGTTAACTCTATTATCTCCATTCATATCGCCTTTTTTAATATTAGTATCTCCTGCTAATCTTGTTGCAGCAAAAGTATTTGTTGCTAAAAATGTTATTCCTAATAATACTACTAGCATAATAATTGAAATTATTTTTTTAGTTTTATTCATTATAAAACCTCTCCTTTCATTTTTATGATTATTAAAAATACTCACCTTTCATATTATACCATATTATGTTAATTTTTGCAAGTTTTTGAATTTATTTTATGAAAACCATCTTTGTAATCTTAAATTTTAAGTCTTATTATTGCATGTAATGTTGATTCGTCTTCGCTTTTTAAAACTGCATAATGATAACCATTTTCTATTGAGTATAAACATTTTATTTTGCTACTATCTTTTATTTCTTTTTTATACATAACTTCTACTTCTTTTGCATTTCTCATTATCTCAAATGGCACTACTTGTATTGCAAAGTCTATATAATTTAAGTTATGTACATGTCCATTTATATCTATCATGTCTCTTGTTACTTGTGTTTCACAGCTTTCTATATATTTTTCTGGCTCTGTTAATTTTTCTATTTTTTCTTCAAAAACTGATACATCTTCTGTTGTATATGCTTTTTGAACTTCTTCATCTATTCTGCATATTGCTAACTTCTGTGTATCTACTAATGCCCACTTTGATGTTGCAATTGCAACTTTTTCTCCTTGTTCATCATATACTTCGAAATCACGGAATGCATATATTTTTTCTATATTCCTTGACCATGTTTTTATTTTTAAAGTTTCTGCATAGTGTGGTCTTCTAATAAATTTTAGCTTCCAATTTAATAATATCCAACTTTTGTGCTTTACTGGTATATCTAATAATCCATATCCTGCTATATTTGAGTGTATTCCTCCAATGTCTTCTAAAAAGCTAAACATTGATTTTATTTTTAAATTGTTTTGAAAGTCGATGTCTCTTAATCCTATGAAAAAATCGTGTTCTACAAACATATTTATTTCTCCTTATTTTGCAACTTTTAGTATTATTACATAATAAAACCAAATTATTATTGCATAATTTGGTTTTACTTTTATTATAATAAATTATCTGTTCCTGTTCCTTCAAATGGGATGAATTTTTTAACTACGCTTTGTTTTACAACATCCTCTGTTCTAAATAAATTGAATGATGTATTTATTTTGTTTTCTATTAGTCTTTCTACTTCATCTTGACTTGAATGTTCAGCTAATACTAATTCACTAACTAATATTTGTTTAGCATTGTTTAGCATTTTCTTTTCACCTGTTGATAGTCCTTTTTCTTTTTGTTTGAAACTTAGGTTTCTAACTATATCTGCTATTTCGTATATATCTCCACTTTTCATTTTTTCCATATTGTCTCTATATCTTTTATTCCAATTTTTGTCCATGTCTGTTTCGTCTTGTTCTAATATGCCAAATACCTTGTCAGCCGATTCTTTATCTATAATATTTCTTACTCCTACTTCATCTGCTTTTGCTGTTGGTACCATTACTTTTACTTCTCCTGGCATTTTTAGTATGTAGTAAGCTTGTTTTTCTCCTAATATATCTTTTTCTTCAATTGCATCTATAACCCCTGCTCCATGCATTGGATATACAATTTTATCTCCTACATTAAACATGTACGTCAATCTCCTTTCAAGTTTTATTTGGCTAAATATAATTTATTTCACAAAAAATTATAATAAAGTTATGTAAATACATATAACTTTATTTTTATTTTTTAACCATAATTATTATATCATAAAAAATGGTAAAAGTCAAAGACTTTTACCAAATTTTTTTCATATATTTCCATATAATCCTTAAATATCCAGCATTTCAGAGCTTGTGATTTTTTTGTGAATATTTTTATTTATTTGTTGATCCGAATCCTCCAACTCTTTCTCCTTCTGCTATATCATTATCTGTTATTAAGTATTTTTGGAATACTGCTTGTCCTATTGCTTCTCCTTTTTTTATTGTTATATCTTCTTCTTTTATATTATAGAATGCGAACATTATATGTCCATCGTTATCTGGATTTCCATAATAGTCTTTGTCTACAACTCCTACACTATTTGCTAGTATTAGACCTTTTTTCTTTGGGTTTGAACTTCTATTATATAACATTAATACTTCGTCGTCTTGCATGTATGCTTTTAGCCCTGTTTTTATTAGTGTTGGGGCTGTTCCTTTTTTAAAGCTTGGTATTGTAACATCTTCTGCCGCTTCTATATCATACCCTGCTGAATATTTTGTTTTTCTTATTGGTAAGTTTATACCTGCATTTTCAAAACCTTTTGCTATTTCGAATCTTCTAGTTTTTTCCATTTCTTTTTCCTCCATTTTTTTATAAAATTCTTCAGTTATAATATATTAAACTAATGATATTTTTTCATAATAAAAAAAAATTGTCAAGTTTTATTTGACAATTTTTCCAATTAAATCATAATTATTTACATTTTCTATCTTACATTTAACAAATGTATTTATATAGTCATTTGTTACGCCTTCAAAAGGAGCTTTTATATAGACTATTCCGTCTATTTCTGGAACATCGTTTTTAGTTCTTCCTATTAAGTATTTTCCATCAAAAGATACATCTTCTATTAGTGTTTCTATTGTTTTTCCTATTTTGTCTTCTAGTTTTTGTTTTGATATTTTTTGCTGTTTTTCCATCAATTTGTTATATCTTGATTTTTTTGTATTGCCATGTATTTGATTTGGCATTTTTGCTGCAGGTGTTCCTTCTTCTTTTGAATATGTAAATGCTCCCAATTTGTCAAATTTTGCAGTTTCTATAAATTCTAGCAATTCTTCAAATTGTTCTTTTGTTTCTCCAGGAAAGCCTACTATTATGCTTGTTCTTAGTATTGCATCTGGAATATCTTTTCTAATATTTTTTATTAGTTTTTCTATGTTTTCCTTGCTTGTCTTTCTGTTCATTCTTTTTAGTAAATCATTTGAGATATGTTGTATTGGTATATCAAAGTATTTAATTATTTTAGGATTATTTTTTACTTCTTGTATTAATTCATTTGTTATTCCTTCTGGATATGAATATAAAAATCTAATCCATTTTATTCCTTTTATTTCACTTATTTTATGCAGTATTTCTGCTAATTTTGTTTTTCCATATAAATCTACACCATATTTGGTTGTATCTTGTGCTATTACTATTATTTCTTCATACCCTTGTTTTGCAAGTATTTGAGCCTCTTTTATAATATCGTCCATTGGTCTACTTATAAATGCTCCTCTTATATATGGAATTGCACAATATGTACAATTATTACTGCATCCTTCGCCTATTTTTAGATATGCATATTTTTTTCCTGTTGTAACTACTCTTTCTAAAAAGCTTTCAGGGTCAACCATTGGAATTGGCTTTAGGCTATTGGCTTTTCTTGTTAATTTTGATGGTTTTACTTCCTTTTCTTTAATTAGTTGTTCAACTTTATTCCAAAAATTTGTATATTCATCTATTCTTATAAATAGGTCTACCTCAGGAAGTAACTTTATTAAATCATTATAGTATCTTTGTACTAAGCACCCCATAGCAATAAGATATTTACATTTATGTTTCTTGTATTCTGCCATTTCTAAAATTGTGTTTATTGCTTCTTCTTTGGCACTTTCTATGAACCCACATGTATTTATTACTATTATTTCTGCTTTACTTGGGTCATTTACAATTTTATAGTTGTTATTTTTGAATTCTCCTATTGCTACTTCTGTGTCTATTAAATTTTTGCTACAACCGAAGTGATATGAATCCTACATTCATTTTTATATCATTCCTTTTTATTAATCTTTGTGACTACAAATATGCTTACGTGTCATCTCCATTAGGTTTAATTTTGTAAATCCTTCTACTTGTGTTTTTGCTCTATCTTCTTTTAGGATTTCTTCTAGTGTTTCTTGTATTTTTTCTTTGTCACCTTTTCTAAACATATCTATGTAATCAATTATTATTATTCCACCTATATCTCTTAGTCTTATTTGTTTTGCTATTTCGTGTGTTGCTTGTTCATTTACTTTATATATTATATCATTTAGATTTTTTCCTTCTGTGTATTTTCCAGTATTTACATCAATTGCAGTTAATGCTTCTGTTGGATCTATTGTGATAAACCCTCCACATTTTAGCCATATTTTTCTTTTTTCTATTTTTTCTACTTGACTGTTTAAATCGTATGTACTTTCTAATTTTTTTGTTGGCACTAATTTAAATTCAACATCTTTTAATTCTTTGTCTTCTGAGACGAATTTTTTTACATCGTCTAATTCTTTTTTGTCATTTGAGATTATTGTTTCTATATCTCTAGATGGCAGGTCTATTAGCATTTTTTGTAAAATAGATGGGCTTTTGTATAATATTTTTGGCTTTGTTTCTGCTGAACTTTGGAATTCTTGTTTTATTTTTTCCCATTGAACTTTTACTCTTTTTATATCATCTATTATTTCCTGTTCTTTTCCTATTGCAGATGTTCTAATTACTGCTCCATTTCCAGCTCCAATGTTTTCTTTTACAATTTTTAGTAGTCTTTCTTGTTCTTGTTTGTTTATTATTTTTTGTGAAATCGTTATTATATCTGTGTTTGGCATGAATACTATATATTTGCTTGGTATTGTAATATGTGTTGTTATTCTTGCACCTTTTAATTCATTACTATCTTTTCTTACCTGCACTAGTAGTCTTTGATTTGGCTTTATTATTTTTCTGATATCTATTTTATCTTGCTCTGCTCTTTTTTCTTTGTTTTCTGCCTTTTTTTCATCTAATTGAGGAATTATGTCTTTTGCCTGAATATAGCTGTTTTTTTCTGTTCCTATGTCTACAAAAGCTGCATTCATTCCAACTAATATGTCTTTTACTATTCCAATAAAAATATTTCCTTCGTTTCTATTTTCTATATTTTTACTATTGTAATATTCTATTAGTTTTCCTTCCTCTGTTAGTAGTATTTGTTTTTCATCTTCTTTTTTATTTATAAATAATTCTAGCATCCTTTTTCCTCTTTCTTTATTTTGAGTTATATTTATTCATTGCTTTATCTAAGCCTTCTTTTATTATTGCCTTTACTGCCTCTTCCGCTTTTTCTATTCCTGGTTGTAATTGTTCTTGTTCTTCTTTGCTTATTTTTGATATTACATATTCTATCATGTATTTTTTATTTTCTGGGCTTCCTATACCCACACGAATTCTTGGTATTTTTTCCGTACCAAGCATTTCAACAACAGATATCATTCCTTTATGAGAACCGCCACTTCCTTGTTTTCTTATTCTTATTTGTCCTTTTTCCATATCGATATCGTCAAAAATTACTATTATGTTTTCTGGTACAATTTTATAATAATCTGCATATTTTTTTATTGATTGTCCACTCAAGTTCATATATGTTTGTGGCTTTAGTAAAATTACTTTTTCTCCTTCAATTTCGCCTGTTCCATATAATCCTTCGAATTTTGTTTTGTTTACTTTTATATTGTTTTTTTCTGATATTTTATTTATTGCATCAAATCCCATGTTGTGCCTTGTATTAGCATATTCTTCCTCTGGATTTCCTAAACCTACTATTAAATACATATTTTTTCTTCCTTTTCTTTTTGTATTTTGTCAACTTTTTTGTAAATCTTGGTAGTTCCTTCAATTAAATCTAATTTTCTTTTCTATTTTACATTGTTTTGAGGTTTTTTTCAAGTATATATGCACAAAAAAACACTTTTTGCAAAGTGTTTTTTATTTTATTCGATATATTGTTTATTGTTATAAACTTTTCTATCTTATTCTGCTGATTCTTCTGTTTCTGGAGCTTCATAAGCTTCTAATATAGCTTTTTGAATTTTCTCTCTTGTCTCAGCATTGATTGGATGAGCTATATCCTTGAATTCTCCGTTTGGAGTTTTTCTGCTAGGCATAGCAATAAATAATCCATTTTGGCTTTCGATAACTTTTATGTCGTGTACTGCGAATTCGTTATCGAATGTTACAGAAGCAACAGCTTTCATTCTGTTCTCTGAATTTACTTTTCTTAAACGTACGTCTGTGATTTGCATTTTAGTGCACTCCTTCCTTATGTTTTATAATATTTTGTACATATTTGTTTAATCTTATGTACATTTATTATATTCTTCATATTTTTACATTTTCCTTCTTTTTTTTGTAATTTTTTTATTTATTTTTTAAAGCTTTAAATATAAAATCTAGCAGACAAAATATTATTATTTTCTGCAACTCCCAACTGCATAAGAAACCCTAAATTAAAATTTCATTGAAATTTTAATAAGGCTTTCTAATTTGTCGGTCCCCCCGAATGTTGCTTGAAAATAATAATATTTTGTCTTGAAGCTAATGTGCTTTCGAAGCAAGATTTTATATTTTTAATTTAAATCAAATTCAATTTACAAAAATTTCAAAAAAGCTTGAATTTTTCGTAATATAAATGTATAATCTATAAAGTTTCTTAATATATTATAAAAAAATAGAAAGGGATGTTTATAGTAATGCCAAACATAGATAATATTAAAAAATATAAAAAAATACATATGATTGGAATTGGTGGAGTTAGCATGAGCGGTATTGCTGCTATTTTGCACAACTTTGGTTTTCAAGTAACAGGTTCTGACATATCAGATTCAGATGCTATTGTAGAGCTTCAAAAAAAAGGAATTAAAGTTACAATTGGACATAATTTAGAAGATGTTGCAAATAGTGATGCTGTTGTATTTACTGCTGCTGTTAAGCAAGATGACCCAGAGTTATTAGAAGCAAAAAGATTGAATATAGAAGCTATTGAAAGAGCTGATTTTTTAGGTGCATTAACAAGATGCTATAAAGATACAATTTGTATTTCTGGTACTCATGGTAAAACTACTACAACTTCTATGGTTTCTTTATGTTTTGTTGAAGCTTTAAAAGATCCAAGTATTCAGGTTGGTGCATTTTTAAAGCCTTTAAATGGAAATTATAAAGTTGGAAATAGTGAGCATTTTATAATTGAAGCATGTGAATATGTAGAAAGCTTTTTAAAGTTTAGTCCAAAAGCTGAAATTATTTTAAATATTGATAATGACCATTTAGATTATTTTAAAAATTTAGATAATATTAAAAAAGCATTTGTTAAATATGTTCATCTTTTACCTGATGATGGTATTTTAGTTTTAAATGGCGATGATAGGAATTGCCTTGATTTAGTAAATGAGACTAAAGCAAATTCTATAACTTATGGTATTACTAATAAAAATACAGATTTCTTTGCAGTCAATATTGTTTTTGATAATGATGGCTTTGCTGAATTTGATGTTTATAATAAAGATAAGTTTTATGATAGAATTAAGCTTCATGTTCCTGGAATGCATAATGTTTTAAATGCATTAGCTTGTATCGCTTTATGTGATGCTTACGGAATTGATAAAGAGTCTATTAAAAATGCTTTATTAAAATTTACTGGTGCTAATAGAAGATTTGAATTTAAAGGAAGATTTAATGGCGCAAGTGTTTATGATGATTATGGTCATCACCCTACTGAAATTATTGCTACTGCAAAATCTTTAATGAATAAGAAATATAATAAATCTTGGGTTGTTTTCCAACCTCATACTTATAGTAGAACTAAGAATTTATTGAGCGATTTTGCTAAAGCATTATTGAATTTTGATAATATTATTCTTTTAGATATTTATGCAGCAAGAGAGAACAACACTTATGGTATTTCTTCTAAAGATTTAGCTGATAAAATTATTTCTTTAGGAAAAGATGCTAAGTATTTTCCAGAATTTGATGATTGCGTATCTTATTTAAAAGAAAATGTTAAAGAAGGCGATATTGTAATGACTTTAGGTGCTGGAACTGTTACAAAAATTGGTCCAATGCTTGTAGATTAAATGTTTAAAAGCTGCTTTTACAAGCAGCTTTTTTGTTATTCAATATTTATTTTTTTATCTATAATATATTCTGGTCTTTGTTTTGTTTCGTCATATATTCTTGCAATATATTCCGACATTATCCATACTGAAAGTAATTGTATTCCTCCCAAGAAGGTTACTGTAACCATTATAGATGTCCAACCTGGTGCAAGATTGTTTAATTTAAGTGCATAAGATATCAATGAATATATTAATATTCCAATTGATATTATTATTGAAAGTATTCCAATACCGCCTAACATTTTTAATGGTTTAGTTGAAAAACTTATTATTCCATCTGATGCTAATTTTTTCATTTTTTTGAATGGATATTTTGTTTTTCCTGCTTTTCTTTCTTGCCTTTCGTATTCAAATGCATATTGTTTAAAGCCAACCCAACTAAATAATCCTCTTAAAAATTTGTTGTGTTCAGGCATTTGGTTTATTACATTTATTACTTTTCTATCTACTAGTCTGAAATCTCCTGTATCTTTTGGAATTTCTACATCTGAAAGGGCGTTTAATGTTTTGTAAAACATTTTTGCACTTAATAATTTAAATGCTGATTCACCTTTTCTCTTTTTTCTTTTGCCATATATCACTTCGTTTCCCTGTTCCCAAAGTTCTATCATTTGTGGAATTAACTCTGGAGGATCTTGCAAGTCTGCATCTATTATTACTACTGCATCTCCTGTAACATATTTTATTCCAGCTGTTACTGCAGCTTGATGTCCAAAGTTTCTTGAGAATGATAGTATTTTTAGCCTTTTTTCCTTTTGTGCTATTTCTTCTAATATTTCTAATGTTTTATCTTTGCTTCCATCATTTACAAATATTACTTCAAATTCGTATTTAGGAGTGTTGTTTATAAGAATAGCTAGTCTTTCTATTAACTTATTTAAAACTTCTTCCTCATTATATGCAGGAATTACTATACTTATTTTTTTCATTATTTTCTACCTACTATGTTTTCCTTTAAAATTTGGTTTACTCTTCATATTCTTTATTTCGTCTAAATTTATTCTTCTTGTTGCTTGTGGGTCCATATTATAATTGTATTTTGGCATTTCTTGTTCTACTTCTTCTTGTTCATTTTCATATTGTTCATCATCGTTTTCTTCATATATTTCTCTAGATTTTTTTCTTTTCTTTTTTTCAGGCTTGTAGTCATCTATTATTATGAAAATTATTAATAAAATTGTTACTATTGCAAGAGAAATTCCCACTATGTACCATCCGGTTTCTGTATGTGGTTCACTATATCTTGTTATATCTGATTGATCTTTTTTTCCTATAGTTTCAGAGTTATCAGTATTTTCAGTTTCAATTGTTTCTACTGGATTTTTTGATGGATCTCCTAACCTTCTTACATTTATGTAATATTCCATTTTTGTTTTTCCATCAGATGCTGTAACTGTTATTGTAACTTTATTTGTACCAATTTTTAGATTTTTGTCACCAGAAACTGTGTATGTAGCTTTACTATCTTGTGTTTTAGCATAAACCTCAACTTCTGTAACATCTTCTGGTATTGTTATATCATAACTTGTTTCATCCGGTTTGAACCCTGTAAAATCATATTTTTTTGTACCTAAATTTGAAAGCTTTGCATTTGCCGTTCCTGCTATGCTTGTACTTATTATATTAGTTGAATTTGTTTTGTTTGTCGTATTTGATATGGTATTTGCTGCTTGCGCTGTCCCATATCCTAATGTGGCCATTATTATATTTATTAATACTATTATTTTTATTATTTGTTTCTTCATTTTTATCTTACCTCGTATTATTTTTTTAACGTTAATAGTATATCATTTATATTACTATACGGTCAATAATAAAAAGATATTTTACAAAATTGTAATATTTTTGTAAAATATCTTTTTTATTATTACCAGTTAGCTAATTCTGTTGAACCAATTATGTAATTTATTAAATTTGTAATTTTAAAATTATTTCTATTATCTGTAACAAATTCTATTTGTCTCATTTCCCATACACCATTTGAAGTTTGATTAAAATTAGAATATGTTTCAGCTTCACTATAACCTGCCTCATCGCTTTGGCCTTTACTTTCATACCATTTTAATCCTTTATTTGTTGTCATATTAACTCTTTCTAAGCCATTTTCTGAATTATATTTTAAATTATTCATAATTTTTTCATCCACTATCATTGGATTGAATACTTTAATTTTTATATTACTATATATTGGTTGATTTGTATCTACATCTCTACCAACTAATGTTCCTGTTATTGTTGTTGATAATTCACCTTTATTTTGCATTCCCGTGTTTTCCAATTTTAGTTCTGTTGGATATTCAAATTTTAATCCTGGTGCAGTATATTTTACCCAATTGAAATAATGTACATAATTATCAACTGTAGCATTTGATGATGTGGTATTATTGGTTTGTTCTGTAGTTTCATCATTTTCCCAATTTTCCATAAATTGATTCCAAATTTTTACTTCTTGTCCATTTTTTAATACTGCTATAACCACATCATTTCCGTTTGTTTTTATATCAACAGCATTATTAACATTTTCTATTATTCCATTTATTTTTATAGCATCTGGTTGTGTAGTTTCTATATCTCTAGTAGGTAGAAAATATTGTATTCTTCCATCTTCTAGTAGGAAGAATGTCATTGGATCTACTGATGTTCCATTATTTGCTTGATACATTTTTTTAACTTTTCCTAATAATCCAGTTACAGGATAAGTTTTATTTTCATCAATAGCTACTCTTCCCCAGAAATTATAATCATATTTATATGATATTTTTACTTCACCATTTTCATATATATTTATTTTGTAAAATGATGTATCTAAAGTATCCTTAATAGCATTTTCGTTAGCATCTGTGCTTACTTTATTTTTTACTTCAATTCCACTTTCTAAGCTTACAATTTCATATTTTGAATATGTATTGTTTTCATTTCTTTTTAGTTTTATTGTTGTTTCATATTGTGGTAAATCTTCTAATTTATCAGCATTAATGTCTTCAGGTGTTGCTAATATATATATATATTAAACTGTATATATATCATTTTCAAATTCAATATCTTCGATTTTCAAGCATTTTCCTTCTCTATCATGTTCCATTAAATCATATGTATCATCTAATGTTTCATAAGTTCCAACTCTCATGTCTTTTAAGACTTCTACATCTTTTCCTTGAGAGTCTTTTTTAGTTTCAAATTTAGCATTTTCTCCATAAATTTGTTTTGCTATTTCATTTATAGTTTCTCTTTTTAATAATATTTTACTATTATCAATAGCTTGAATTTTAGTTGCAATTTCTATCATATTATCACTTACAGTATAGTTACTTTTATCATTCAATAATGAAAATGCACTTAAATATTTTTTCAATTCGATTTGAGATATTTTTTCAAAATCTTTTTCACCTTTTATTGTTATTTCTCTTGTTTGAAGATTTATCTCTAATGTTCTTAATTCTTTATCCATAACATCTATTATTTTTATTACTATTATGTCATTGTCTCCAACTTCATAATCTAATGTTATTACTTCTTGATAAGAAATATCATCATCATTTTCTGGAGCTATTCCCATTGATCTAGTTTTGTCTTTTATTAGTTTTCCTGTATTATCTGTTGTTGAAATGTCATATTTTAATGGTAAATGATTATAGCTTTCAGATTTTATAGAAAGATAGATTTTTGTTTTTCCATCTTTTACTTCTAATCTATTTGCTTGAATTTTTAATCCTTCTGCCACTTCTATTGATTTGTAAGATAAAGTAATGTCTTTATCTGAAAAGATTTCTTGTTCTCCTGCTGGATTTCCTGTTGTTATTAAGTTTTTAATCATAAAGAATACGTTTCCATATCCATTTGTTGATGCATATACTTGTAGTCCTAAAAATAGTACTACAATTGTACTTAGCGTTATTACCGCTACTTTTGCCTTTTTCTTTTTCATTTTTGTACTTGGCTCTTGTTTGCTTGTTTTTTTAACTATTTGTTCTGGTTTTTTGTTAAAATTTTCTTCCATAATTTTCCCCTCCATTTTTATTTTTTACATACATTAGACTGATTAAAAAATCATTTGGTTCATTTTTTCTTATTTTTTTACCATCCTGTACCAGAAAAAACAATTTCACCATTTCTAACACATACATTTGCTGTTTTATTCATAATCCAGTTTCCAGATATTTCTCCATTTCCAGCAATCCATTCTGTATTATTAATATCTCTTGGTTTTACAGAATATGTAACAACAGCTAAAGTATCTGTATTTTTAAAATATTCTGTATCATCATTTTCTACTATTCCTTTTTTATCTTTGTCTGATAGAATTTCTACTTTATCAACTCTATAATCTAATAACTTTTCTGTATTTTTTTCATTATCTTTTTTAAGTTTATTGGTATATAGTTTTTTTACTTCGTCTTTCATTACCTCGTCTGCATAATTGTCTGGTTCTAATTGAGTATTTTCTGTGTTTTCCTCATCATATAATCCACTCCATCTAGTGTATCTTGTACTTCCTGTATAATTATCATATGTTCCTATTATTCCGCCTTCAGCATCTTTAGCTAATACTACTGCTACATCAAAACTCTTATCTTGATTATTATTATCTATATAATATATTGTGCATTTGTATAATGCTGATTGTTTATCTTTCCCTAATTGTGTAAATTCTGATTTTACATCTTTTATTTTCTTTATATTATAGCTGTTATTCCACATATCTGTATATGTATAGTACCCATTGTTTTGAGTAGTTTTTAATATTTCTTCTCCTGATTTTATAATCGCTGCTTTACCATTTTCTGGATTTGTTAAATCTTCATAATATTGTATATTTGCATTTTTCTCAAAGAAATCTACATCTGTATCATTATTATTGTTTGTATTAGTTGTTTTAGATGTATTTGCTTCCTCTTTTATTTCTTCTATTTTTTCTTCTTTAAATACATTATCTTGTCCAGTTACATTTTTACTTGTTGTCCAATCTCTTATCATAAAGAATACATTTCCATATCCATTTGTTGATGCATATACTTGTAGTCCAATAAATAATACTACAATTGTACTTAGCGTAATTACCGCTACTTTAGCTTTATTTTTCTTTGTTTTTAAACCTGGTTCTTGTTTTTTGGGTTGTTGGTTATTATTAAAATTTTCTTCCATAATTTTTCCCTCCTAATTTTAATTTAAAAATAATTAAATTTATTATTTTTTAACCTCTTACATACATTAGACTGATTAAAAAATCATTTGGTTCATTTTGCTTAAAATATTTCTGATTTTTCTATTTTTATTTTTGTAAATCCTTCGTCATTTGATGTGAATTCAATAGTGTTTGAGTATATTGTTGATTTTTCAACCTCATCATTTTCAAATTCTTCATCTGTTGGCATCATGTATAGATATTTTGCAACATATTTTCCATTACTGTAGAAAATATCATAAGTGTCTAGTATTATTATTTGCTTATCTTTTAACTCTTTTGTTGTATAAAGCTTTTCAGTTTCTTGTTTTAAGAACTTATTTAATTCTATTTGAGATATCTTTTTAACTACCTGATTTTCAGTTCTTGCTTCTATTGTTTTCTTGTTTAGATTCATTGTTATTGTTTTTAATAATGTTTTGTTTTTATTGTATATTTCCATTTTTATTATGTTTGTTGTATCTTTATAGTTTTTTAAATTTAAAACTTCTGTATATGTTTTTTCATTTTGTTTTTTGCTACTTGACTCATTAAACATTTCTTGATTTTCATCATTAAACACTTTGTAATTTAATGGTGTATCTGAATTTTCTTTTAATTCTTTTACTAATAAATACAATTTAGCTTTGTTATCCTTTATTTGTAACTCGTTTATTTGTAGTTCTATTTCATCTGTAATTTGAATTGGCTTATACGAAATTACAATATCTCTATCTGAGAATATTTCATCATCTTTATTTTCTTCCTTTGTAACTAAGTCTTTTATTAAGAAAAATATGTTATCATATCCTTGCGTTCTAGCATATACGTTTGATGCAACAACAACTATCATTAAGCTTGCTGCAACTGTCATAAGTTTTTTGAATTTCATAAAGTAACTTGGTTTATTATATTGTTTGTATTGTTGTTCAATTTTTTCTTCTGTAAATACTTCGTCTGTTTGAACTTTTTCAATAAAACTATCAAAAGTTTTATTTACCTTATCTGGAATTTTTTTATCTTTTGCGATGAATTGTTTTATTTTGATATCTTCGTTATCCATTGAATTCACCTTCTTCCTTTTTTATGATTTTTCCTATTTGTTCCCTTGCTCTTGATAATCTTGATTTCACAGTACCTTGTGGGATTTCCAATATGTTTGCTATATCTGAAACAGATAATTCATCATAATAATAGAATACTACGATTTCTTTTAAGTCTTTATCTATTTGTTTTAGCACCCATTCTAGGCTACTTTCCACTTCATAATTATCTTCAACTCCTGTAGTATTTTGTGTTATTGAATCATCTATGTAGGCAATTTTTTTATTTTTATTAATTATGTCATAGCATTTATTTATTAGAATTCTTATTATCCAAGTTGAAAAATAGGATTTTTCCTTTAAATTATAATAGTTTTTATAGGCACTATATAAAGCCTCTTGTATTGCATCATTTGCGTCGTCTTCGTTTTTAAGAATTGCAATTGCTGTTTTATATATTTTTAGCCTATTTTGATTGATACTTTGTATAAATACCTCTTTATCTTCTTCTCTCATTTTTTTCTTCTCCATTATTAGACTTTTTAACTTTAGTTTTGGTTCATAACTCCTCAATTTTATTTTATATTAGTTCATTTTTTTTGTAAATAATTGTTACAGCAAAAAGAAAAATGTTACAAAAATTTAATATTTTTGTAACATTTTTCTTTCATTCTCTTTTAAATTAGAAAATAATTGAGTGAATTTCCAGGCGAACAAATGAGGTAACCGGAATCGTGCTGGTGCACGTTGAGGATTACCGAATGCAGTTCAACGCCGAAATTCACCAAGTATTTTCTAATTTAGCCATTCTGGATTTGCTAAATACCAATCAATTGTCTTAACTATTCCATCTTCAAATTTTGTTTCTGGGAACCAACCTAATTCATTTTTTATTTTTGTTGGGTCTATTGCATATCTGTAGTCATGTCCTTTTCTATCTTCAACATGTTCTATTAAATCTTCTGATTTTCCTAGGTGTTTTAATATTAATTTAACTATATCTATATTTCTTTTTTCATTGTGACCACCTATGTTATATCTTTCTCCAGCAACTCCATTATGGAATACCATGTCTATTGCTTTGCAGTGGTCTTCAACATATAGCCAATCTCTTATATTTAATCCTTTGCCATATACTGGTAATTTTTCATTATTTAATGCTAATTTAATCATATGAGGAATTAATTTTTCGTTGTGTTGATATGGTCCATAATTGTTTGAACAGTTTGTAACATTTACATTCATTTTGAATGTTTCTTTGTATGCTAAAGCTATTAAGTCTGAACTTGCTTTTGATGATGAATATGGACTGCTTGGTTTGATTGGAGATTTTTCTGTAAAGTATCCTTCTTCTCCAAGTGATCCATAAACTTCGTCTGTTGATATATGTACAAATTTATTTGGGCTACCTTCTCCCCATTTTTGTTTTGCTGTTTCTAATAATGTATGTGTTCCTATTACATTAGTTTGAGTGAAGACAAATGGTGTTTTTATACTATTATCAACATGTGATTCTGCTGCAAAGTGTATTACTCCATTTATGTCGTATTTGTCAAATATTTCTTTCATTTTTTCGAAGTCACAGATGTCTGCTTGTTCGAATTTTATTTTATCTATTACTTTGTTTAAGTTATTCATATTTCCTGCATATGTTAGTTTGTCTACTACTACTATGTTGTAGTCAGGATGTTTGTTTACAAAGTATTCTGCAAAGTTTGCTCCTATGAAGCCTGCTGCTCCTGTTACCATTATATTTTTACTCATTTCTAAATTCCTTCTTTCTTTTATATTATTAACGCAATATGTAAAACCCGTTCGTCCTTATTGTCGCGACCTTCCTTGTTTTATTATGACAGGTCGCTTCACCGCTCCGCTTCGCTACGCCTACGCGTCCTCACTCACATTTTACATATTGCTTTTAAATTATAAATTCTCAAATAAGTTTGAATTTCTCAATTCGCTTAGTGAAGGCCACACTGCATCTTTTTCTGATGTTAGTAAATCTTCTTTCTTTAAATCTCCCATTGGCCATTCTATTGCAACTTCTGGGTCGTCCCATTTTAGTCCACCTTCCGCTGCATGGTTGTATATATCATCACATTTATATGTGAATTCTGCTTCATCTGATAATACTAAGAATCCATGTGCAAATCCTCTTGGTATCATAAACATTTTCTTGTTTTCTTCTGAAAGTATTACGCCTTCCCATTTTCCATATGTTTTGCTTCCTGGTCTTAAGTCTACAGCAACATCAAAAACTTCACCTTTTATAACTCTAACTAGTTTTGCTTGAGTATTTTCTTTTTGGAAATGTAATCCTCTTAATACTCCTTTTTTGGATTTTGATTGATTGTCTTGTACAAAGTTGTAATCTAAACCAATTTCCTTAAATTCTTCTGTGCTGTATGTTTCCATGAAGTATCCTCTGTTATCTCCAAATACTGTTGGTTCTATTACACATACTCCTTCTATTGATGTATCTATTCTTTTAAATTTTCCCATTTTTTTTACCTCTCTATTTATATTTTTCTGTAATTTCAAAATAATTGAGTGAATTTCCAGGCGAACAAATGAAACAACCGGAGGCGTGCTGATGCACGTTGAGGATTGTTGAATGAAGTTCAACGCCGAAATTTGCCAATTATTTTGAAATTACTCTTCGCCAAATGCATTAGTAGCTAAATCTTTTAAATATTGTCCATAAGCTGTTTTCATATATTTATCTGCTAATTTTGAAAGTTCGTCTGCTGTTATCCATCCATTTTTATATGCAATTTCTTCTGGACAGCATACTTGCATTCCTTGTCTTTTTTCTATTGTTTGTACAAAGCTTGCTGTTTCAATTAAAGCATCATGTGTTCCTGTATCAAACCATGTCATTCCTCTTCCTAATTTTTCAACAGTAAGTTTACCTCTTTTCATGTATTCATCATTAACAGATGTAATTTCTAACTCTCCTCTTGCTGATGGTTTTATTGTTTTTGCTATTTCTATTACATCATTTGTATAGAAATATAATCCTGGAACTGCATAGTTTGATCTAGGTTCAGCTGGTTTTTCTTCTATTGATATTGCTTTTCCATCTTTGTCTATTTCAACAACTCCATAAGCTCTTGGGTCTTTTACATAGTAGCCAAATATTGTTGATTCATTTTCTCTTTCATTAGCTCTTCTTAGAATTTCTGGCAAATGTGAGCCATAAAACATGTTGTCTCCAAGTATCATAACAACATTGTCATCGCCTATGAATTCTTCACCAATTATAAATGCTTCTGCTAATCCATTTGGTTTTTCTTGAATTTTATATTCAAAACTCATTCCCCATTGTGAACCATCTCCAAGTAATTCTTGGAATACTGTTATATCTCTTGGTGTAGATATTATTAATACTTCTTTTACTCCTGCTTCCATTAATACTGATAATGGATAATAAATCATTGGTTTATCATATACTGGCATTATTTGTTTTGATATTGCTATTGTTAGTGGATATAGTCTTGTTCCACTTCCACCTGCTAAAATTATTCCTTTTCTATTTTTCATTTTATTATTCCTCCTCTTATTCCTACATCCTTTTTATTCTTCTACATTTTTTGCTTCTGCAAGATATCTTTTTAGTCCATCTTTCCATTCTGGAACGATTATTCCTGCTTCTTTTAATTTGTTTTTTGACATTTGTGAATTGAATGGTCTTTTTGCTTGAGTAATTTTCATCATTTCTATGTATTCATCTGTTGTTACCGGATTCACTTTACATTCAATTCCTTGTTCTGCTAAGATTTCTTTTGTAAAGTCATACCATGTTGTATATCCTTCATTTGTTGCATTGTATATTCCATAAGGTATTTTTTTATTTACTGCTTGATAAACTATTTCTGATAAATCTTTTGCATATGTTGGGCTTCCATGTTGGTCTGCTACTACATTTATTTCGTCTCTAGTTGAACCTAATTTTGTCATTGTTTTTACAAAATTGTTTCCACCTATTCCGTATAACCATGCTGTTCTGAATATGTAGTATTCGTCCATATTTTTTTCTATTCCCTGCTCTCCATGTAGTTTTGTTATTCCATAAGCTGTTACTGGATTTTTTTCATCGTCTTCTTTATAATCTTTATCTAAATCAAGATTTCCACCAAATACATAGTCAGTCGAAATGTGAACTAATTTTGCTCCAGCTTCTTTTGCTGCTATTGCTAAATTTGTTGGTCCATCTCCATTTATTTTTTCTGCTAATTCTTGGCATTCTTCTGCTTTGTCAACAGCTGTAAATGCTGCGCAGTTTATTATTAGTTCTGGTTGTTTTTCTTTAACAAAGTTTATAACTCCTTCTTTGTTTGTTATGTCTAATTCTGAAACATCTGTAAGAATTAGTTCATTCCCTTCTTCAAATTTTTCTCTGATTTCTTTTGCAAGCATTCCGTTCGCTCCAGTTATTAGTATTTTCATGTTTTATTTCCTACCTTTCTTTTTAAAACATCCTATATTATTAACATTTGTATCATATCACTAAATAGAAAAAAGTACAAGTGGTTCTTGTACTTTTTTGGTATATTTTAGTGTTTTCTTCTTTTTCTATTTTTTGATTTTTTCTTTGATATTATTACTAGTATTATTATAACTGCAACAACTCCAATTACTATATATATCATTGTATTTGGTGTTTTATTCTCTTCATTAGCTTTCTGCTCATTGTTTGTATTTATAATTTCTGATGTTGTTCCAATAGCTTCAGTATTAATTATTTCATCTTGTCCTTGTTTTTTTTCTTCTATTGCTTTTAATTTTATAATATAAGTTCTAACTGAACCATTTTCAGCCGTTACATCGACTCTATATTCATTTTTTCCTTCTTCTATTTTAACTATTCCATTCCCATTTACTGTTGCTTTTTCATTACTTGTTGTTGCTTTTATATTTATTTCTCTGGAATCAAATTCTTCTTTTATTGTATATTCTAATACTTGTTTATCAAAATCTGGAGTTAATGTATATCCTTCAACATTCAAGCCTGTTAAATAATTATCTGATGATTTTACTTCAGTTACTTTATGTTCTTCTTGTTCTTTAATTTGTTCTTGTGCTTGTTTATCCGCTTGTTCATCAGTAAAATCAGCAAAACCTGCAAATGTACTTGTAATATTTGATAAAATAATTATCAAAGTAATCAACATAAAACTCAAAACTTTATTTTTCATATTTCCTTCTTCTTTCTATTAGTTTAATATTTGTAATTTAGCAGTAAGTACTCATCTACATTTAACGAGCAAGGTATTTTGATGGCATAAACGCCTGTCTTCCATCAGGAAGCATTATTCTTACCCAATTATATCCATCTATGTTATTATATGTTCCCTCATTTATTACAGTTAACCATGTTCCATCTGTCAATACAGTTACTCTGTCTACTCTTGTACTAGGTCCCACCCTAATATAGCATCCACTTCCATCAGCAGTTTTTACATATGCTGAATAATTACAATTTGTAACATCTGCTACCTGTTGTAAATATGTTCCTGACATAAATCCAATTGTTCCATCATTTAGCATAACTTTTTGCCAATTTGAATTTATTCCTCTTTGTACTGATAATACTATTTCTCCATTTGGAACTAATTTTATAACGCTTGAATCCGCACTTGCCTCGCTTCTAAGATTTAAACCACCATTTGCTACTACTTTAAAATTCATAGGTGATGTTTCTGTATTATTTGAAGGTAATTCAGCTACTGTTGTACTCATTTTTTCATATACTGGTATTATAAACGTAAACTGTGAATCCACTTTTCCAGTATTAGTATACATACTCTTTAATGTTTTAGCTTCGCTATATGCTCCCATTAAATTTTGCATATATTGGTGTGTATATAGTGATGATCCATTTGTTGTATCTATATCGAATTTATTTTGATATAGAGTGTTTTGATAATTTTCTAGCCAGTTTTTTTTGCAGAAACTTATTCCACCTTCAATGGCTTTTTGCATTGAATCCCATCCGTATGATTTTGCAGTTTCTAACGCATTGGCATATATTTGGTCATAGCCATTTCCAGATGCACCTATATTGAATGGATTATAGTATGTTTTTCCATCTCCACCATCCATTCCTTTTCCTATCGTTGTTCCAGAATATCCTTGTTCTTGTATCAATCTAGCAATTATGTAATATGGATTAACATTTGTATTATTACAAGCATTATTTATTGATTCTGCATAATTATTCAAGAATGAGCCATTTACTTTATTTTGAATTCCATTTAAAGAAACTGAATCTGAGGTATATTCATTGAGTTCTAAAAATTGGAATACATTATTTTCATCTAAGAAATTTCTTGGATCCATATAATATGCTATTGCTTTTTCAGATGCACAATACCATCCGCTATCATATAGTCTTGTTCCACACACACTACATACCCACTCTCCTGAATACTCTGTTGGAACTAAATTTCTTGAATGTACAGAAGCTTCTCCTCTTACAACTTCATCAAATGTTAAGCCGGTATACAATAGTTCAAAATTCCAGTTCGGATGTAATTTCATAAGATTTTCAATTTTTTCTTTATAAGCTGGATATTTTGATGTATCTATATTAATATAGCTATTAATCTTAACATTTATTTTAACAGACACTACATTTCCAAAAATATCTTGTATTGGTGTTTCATATTGTTGATTTGAATTAAACACCTTTGTATATTTTAATTTATCTTGACTTAATGTCCATGATGGCTTTGTATTGGCTAATTCCTGATTAGAAATCATTGATACTGTAATTGTTCCATCTGAATTTTTTTCATAATTTACTTTAATTGTGGGTGGTATTTGTGTTATTTTTAGTTGTACATCTACCACATTACCATAAATATCTTGTACAGGTGTTATATATATTTGATTTGCATCAAATTCTTTTGTATATGTATATTTATCACTACTTAAATTCCATGTTGGCTTTGTATGCTGTAATTGTGAATTTGATCTCATTGTTACAGTTACACTATTGCTATTTCCATTATATTTATAACTAACCTCAACTTTAGGAGTTAATTTTGTAACCTCAATTTTAGCATTTTCTAAATTACCATAAATATCTTGCACTGGTGTTGTATATATTTGATTTGAATCAATTAGTTTTGTATAAGTCAACCTATCATTACTCAAATTCCAAGTTGATTTTGTATCTTTTAAAAGATTATTTGATTTTATCTTTACTGTTGCAATGTTGTTATTATATACGCAATCTACTGAAAGATTTAATTTCGGTTTAATAATTTCAATTTTTACATTGATTACTTCTCCATTTATTGTTTCAACTGGAGTTGTATATGAATTTATATCAGGTTCAAGTATCTTTGTATATACCAATTTATCTTTACTTAAAGTCCATGTTAATTTTGTATCTTTTAACTGAATATTAGATTTAATAATTCCTGTTATAGTCCCATTTGAATTTAATTCTGTTTCAAAAGATATCTTTGTTTTTTCTATATTTTCAATTTTAATTTCCGCATTTACAATGTTTCCATAAATATCTTGTACTGGTGTTGAATAATTTTGATTTTGAGTAAAAGCTTTAGTATATGATAATCTATCTGAACTTAATTCCCAAGTAGATTTAGTATTAGCAAGTGGATTATTTGAATGTATTATTGCTGTAGCAATATTATTTTCTAATTTATATTCCATCGTTACTGCAAGGTGGTTTTTATCTTCTGCATATGATGTTAATCTAATCATTAGTATTATAAATATTACCATTATTACTATAAATATTTTTTTATTTTTCATATGTTTTTGCACCTCTTTCGATATACAAGTTTAAATATATCTATTATTCCCTTTTATTATACACATAAGAATATTTTTTTTCAACAATTTTTTTAAAATATCAAAAATTTCCAATAATTAAATTACTGGAAATTTTTTACTTTATTTTAATTTTTTATTGTTTTTTGATCTCTTTTTTATAAATGCAGGTATTAATGCATTTATTATTTTATATCTTAAACTAGGAAATGGCTTTGTAACAAAATTAAATATATCCCAACATATAAAATATAAATTCCATCCGCTTTCTAATCCTTGATTTTCCCATGGAGTTTTATTTAAATAATATAAATAATCTTTTTTATATTTATGATGATTTCCTATTCTCCATGGTCTTTCTTCTCCAAGATAATGTATAATTGTTGGATTTTTTACTGCATCTTCAAATACTTCTTTTTCAATATACTCCGCAGGTTTCATTAATTTTACTAAAAATCTATATGGATACTGGTAAAAGATATTATAGAAATTATATTTAGGCGATAAAGTATAGATTTGATTAACTAATGATCCATTTATTGCATCTTGATCATTTGCAAATAATTTTCCATTATTTTTTTTATAATAATCTAAAATAATTTTCCCTGCATTTACTTCTCGCCATTTTTTTAAATTAACAAGCAAAACTCCTGCATTATAGTATTGATTGTATTCTAATCCTAAATTAATTCTTCTTTGTTTATCAACAGTAGGTTCAATACTTGCAGCTAATATATTATTTCCAAGGTCAGTATTCCATAATTCTTTTAAAGAATTTCTTACAATTGTATCTCCATCCAAATATAAGATTTTTTCCATATCTTCTGGTAAAAATTTATCTAATATTAATCTTGCCAAAACAATTGAATTCCAACCAGTTGTATCAAATTCAAAATCAAAGTAATCTTCAATATTACCTAATTCTTTAATTATTACTTCTCTATTATATGTTTTAGCAAATGCTTTTAGTTTCTCTTTATTTTCATCTGTTATTTCTTTTGAAATAAGATAAAAAACAATTTTTTCTTCTTCTTTGTTATTTTCACAAACAGAACAAATTCCAGCTGCAACTTGAGGTACAAATTTATCATTCAAAGTATATAATATATTCATTAATTTTCTTCCTTTCTGGTGATTTTTTTATTATTTTTATTTATTACAACCATAGCAACAATATAAAATACTACAAAATATACAATCATTGTAATTATATATGACCATACAGCTCCATAGAATCCAAAATTAGATACTAAAATTTGTGATAATATCCATTCAAAAACGGCTATTATACCATAAACAACAAATTGTATAAAATTATATCTCATAGTTATTAAAATTGGTGATAATATCCCCGCCATGGTGTAAAATGTTGATGCAATCAAGATAATTGTTAATGGTATAGTATATTGTGATAAATCTAAATTATATATTAATCCCAATACTGGAGTTCCTAAAAAATACCCTAAGCTTATACAAATAATACCAACAACAAAAATTATTAATATAATTTTATATATTAATTTTTTTATTTTTAAATATTCTCCGGTTTTATGTAATTCAAAAATATTATTTAAATATGGATGGATTAAAAATTGAGATAATAACCCCATAACTGTTGCAGGCATAATTATAATTCCAAATATAGCTTGCATATCTTCTGTTAGTACGCCATCTATTGCATATTTTTGAGCATTAACCATAAACACCCCTAGAAAAGCTATAATAAAAGGAAAAAAGCCATTCTTAAAAATGTTGATTACATTCTTTTTAGAAACTTTTTCTTCTTTATTTACAAATTTTTTTGTTTGTCTAAAATCATAAAAAATAATAGTGAATATGTATACAAAAACAACAGATAAACATGCCATAATTAAGTTTTTAGATATTATATCTACTATAATAAAAAGTAGAATACTTAATATTGACTTAATAAATCCTGATTTTCCTGCTTTATCCAAAAAATTATTTTTTTGTAATATTCCATATATTACTTCACTAAATGCTTCTAATGATTTATAAATAGCTAATATAATAAATATTGCTGATTTATATAAATCATATTGCCTAATTATTACAAAAGCAATAATCATAAAAATAGTTATAGTACATGATACCAATCTATTAACAATGTAATCCTTATTAGTTATACTCGAATCATTTTCTGTTACCTGATAAATTCTTCCTGCATATATTCCTATCATATATAATATACATGCTGTTGAAAAAGCTAGAGTAAAAATACCAGCATTTTCTACTCCATTTATTCTTGTTACTATTATTAAAAAGAACAATGAATTAAATGAACTAAAACCTGTTCCAATTATATTCCATATAAAATTTTTTCTAAATTGTTTTGTTTGTTCCATTATTTCTCCCTACATTTCATTTGTTTTTACAGCTTTTTTATAAAATTTCATTATAAATTTTGCAATTGGGTTTGGCCAATATCTTTTTAGCATTAATAAATCTTCTTCTAATCTAATATTATTTTCAATTAAATTAGATGTTTCTGATTCTTCATGTATTCTATGGCACATCAATTCCTTAGGAATATATAAAAAACTTGCTTTATATTTTGTCATTTTATCCCAGGTATCCCAGTCCAAATCACATTTTAGTTCTGTTTTATATGGATTTTCTCCTGTTATTTTTTTATTTACTGTTACGCTTGGACAGCATATAGGACTCCCTAAAGATAATACTCTTCTTTTTATAAATTTTGACTTTTTAAAAAATCTTAATGGAAAAAGTAGTATTTTCTTTATTTTTAAATTTTTTGTTAAAGGAATTTCTTCTCCATTTTTTATTTCTCTATAATCAGTAAAAGCAATTACAAAATCTTTTCCTTTTTCTAAATAATTAACTATTTGTTCTAAATAGTTCTCTTTGTATATATCATCTTGATGAGCTACTGTTACATAATCTGTTTTTACATTGCTTATACCATAATTCCAATCTTGTCCAATTCCTCTTTCACCAGTATTTATATATAGTTCAATACCATATTTTTCAGCTAGCTTATTAATATATTCATTTGGAGTTGAAGTTGACATTATAATATTACTTTTTACTGTTTGATTTTTTAATGACTTTATACATTCTTCCAAATATTTAGATTCTTTATAAGCTGTAACTACAAATGTATGATTTTTATATTCTTTCATATTTAATAACTTTCCTTTATTCTAATTGTTTTTATTTTTTCTTTCTAATTCATCTATTCTTTTTTTCAACATTGAAATTTCTTGTATTAGTGTTATATTATTATTTTGTTCTTTTGTTATAAGCTTTGTTAAATCAAAAATTAAATATAAAGCAATAAATATAGCAAAACTGAAAATCATATTTATTGGTAACTCAAATCCTAAAAATTTTGAAACATTATCAACAAAATTAGGAACCAATAATGCAATGATTAATATTATTCCAGTTATAGACCAGAATATCAAATAATTTATTCTCATATTTTTTTTCTTAACTGATTTTAAAATTATAAATAAGTATATTAATAAAATTACTACTAAAGCAATTTTTAAAGAATTTTGCATTATTTTTTCCTCCTTTTTCTTCTAAAACTAATACTATCTATAATTATTGCAAGCACAACCTTTACCATATAATCTACAGTTTTTCCAAATCTTATAGAAGATACTCCTCCTACCCTCTCATTCATACTTACCGGAACTTCAATTATTTTATATTTATTTACCAATAATTGAACGGTTGACTCTGGTTCTGGATATTCTGTTGGATATTCTTTTGCAAATTTTTCAATTACATTTTTATTTGCAGCTCTAAATCCTGATGTCGGATCTGTTATTTTTTTTCCACATAAAATTCTTATAAAAAATGAGATTATGTTTGATCCTAGTCTTCTCATAAATGTAGATTGAAATTTGCTTTCTTCTTTATTTAAATATCTGGTACCTATTACCATGTCAACTTGTCCTTCAATTATAGGTTTGCAAATTTTTTCAACATAATTTACATCATGTTGTCCGTCTCCGTCAAATTGTATAGCAATATCATATCCATTTTCATATGCATATTTATAACCTGTTTGTACCGCTCCACCTATTCCAAGATTTTTTATTAAATTAACATGATTTAGCTTATTTTCTCTTAATACTTTTAAAGTATTATCTGTAGAGCCATCATTAATAACAACATATTCAATATTTTTATTGTTAATTTTATTATACTTTTCTATGCTATTACATGTATTTAATATATTTTCTTCTTCGTTATATGCTGGTATAATTAGTAATATTTTCATAAATAGTCTCCTTATTTTATTATTTATTAAAAAATTGATATATTGTGTATAAAACTGGTAAATTTAACCAGCATAAAATTATTGGTAATTTGTATTGTATATTTTTAATTTTTATATAATTGTCTTTTTTACATAAACACAATAATGCTAAGAATAATATCGGAATAAAATACCTTCCCTGTACCCCTTGTATTACATCACTTCCAACACCCGTCCAAGTAATATACATACCAGTCATTATTAATAATACAATACCTCCAGATATTAAAAATCCCCATGCTTTTTGCTTAAAATTAAATTCAAATTTATTTTCTTCTATAAAACATGATGCTAATAATACAAGCAAATATATTCCTACTACAAATTTAGGTACATATATACATAACCACCCTAGAATTCCACCAACCATTTGATTTATATATGTAGTACTTGTTGTTTTTAAAGTATTTGCTACTGTTTTTACATACTCAAAAGGATTATTCATTATATATTTTATCTGTTCACTACTATCAACATTGTTAGTTGTAAAATAATCATTAAACACAGTTTCATAACTTGAAGTAAATAAATAATATCCAAAGGCTAATAGTATTGGTAATAAAAACATAAGACTTAAAGTAATTATTTTTTGTTTCTTTTCTATGTTCTTTGACCAAATCATAATAGTACTTATAAATACTATAGGTGTATATACATATTTAGATATACCTATCAAACATGACAAAATAACTAATACAATTGAATCATTTTTAGTTATTCTTTCTTTTTTGAAATACAAATTTAATACATAAGCAATAAAAAACATTATCATTGTGTTTATAATAGAATCTGCTGAAACTGACGTTGCTTGATGCAAAAACATTGGCATAAATATAATAGCCGTAAAAACATATTTTCCAAATGGTAGTTTTTTCAAAGCATAATATGTACCAATACAAAATATAAGAAAATTCATTATTTTAGCCAACATACATCCAATTATTATATTAAATCCAAATATTCTAGCTATTAAAAAACCTATAGAACTAAATGAATATAAAATAAATGAATTTGTAGCAGCAGAATCTTCGATTTCTATTCTATCATCATAATCTGTTTTACCTATTATATTTTCTGTAAATTGAGTATAACTCTCCATATTAGGTCTCAGTTTAGTTAAAAAATCTTTTGGTACTATTGCCTTTGAATCTTTTCGTCCTATTAATACTCCTTCTGAAATTTCATAAGCCCTTAAAATATGTGATCTTTCATCTGGAACTTGTGAAGGTAACATTAAGAAAATATATAGCAATCCTATTGGTATTAAAAAAGCTAAGACAATTTTTTCATACTTCCAAGTTTTTATTTTTTTTAAACTATCTATTACTTTTTTAATACCAATTTTAAATTTTTCTTTTATTTTTTTTAACATTTATATAACCCTCTATATAATACTATATTTTTTCTAATACAATAGCATCTTTAACTTCATAAATTGTTTTATATTTTTCATTTTCTTTATCAATTTCTTTATTTGTATCTAATATTATTAAATATTTCTTTTGACTATTATTTATCCATTCTGGAATATCTAATTCTTCTTCTTCCTGCAATTTTCTTATGTCCTCTGTATCAGTTATTTTCCATACAACATCAGCCCATAACATTTGTAAAGGTTTTGCATTTATTTTTATATTCTTTTTATTATCTGTTTTATTAAGAACAAACTTAATAGCATCTAACTGTGATTTTGTACATATACTATTTTCTTCATCAATTTTTGCTTTATTAAAAATAAATATATTAGCATACGAATTAATACTATTATATGGATTAAATAATATATTAATTTGACTTATTTTATAATCATAACCAGTAAATGCAATTGAAATTATTCCAATAATAAATATTGTAAAAGAATATGCATATATTGAATTCTTATGTTTTGCCATAATAAATAATGCTTTAATATTCATATATAAAACTATAATCCATAATAAGAAATACATTTTATAATAATAATAAGATGATACTTCAGATTTTAAACCTTTTTTTAATAAAAATAGCGTAAATATACTAGAAATTATCATCAATATTGTAGAAAAACTATTTTTCTTGTTTTTTAGATTATATATAACATAAAATATAGCAAGAGGAGCAAATAAAATGAAATTAGAATACAAATCCCTATATATATATCCTTCAGAAGTTATTGCACTTAATGCTGTTCCTTCATTTCTTAATAATCCTGGCAACACAAAATAGCAAAAGCCTATTATAGTTGGTAATATTAAAATTACCACAATTTTAATAATATTTTCTTTAATAAACAATGCTCTTATTTTTTTCTCTTTTCTATTTTTTATCATATCAATTAGCATATATATTCCTAAAGAAGAATATATTACTGGTACGAAAAAGAAATATGCAAAGAATATTCCAAATACTATAAAAAACATTTCTATACATAAAGGAATAAGATTTAATTCTTTGTCTTTTAATCTAAATGCCATAACAATGAGTGTGGTCATATATAATATTCCAACGGTCAAATATGAATATCCAAATAATACACTATTTAATGGATAGCCAAATAAAAATACTATTGATAATATCATTACTACGATTGATAGTTTAATATTTTTTATTTTAGTAACTATTCCTAAATAGAATACGGCTCCTATCAAGTATAGAATTATTAAATCAAATATAATAAATAAACAGTAAAAATCACTCTCTGCAATTACAAAATCAAAAGTGTCAAATAATATCGCTGTATTAATAGCTGCAGATGGCATATTAGAATCCCATTGTAATGTTTTGCTATTATATAAATTTTTAGCATTTTCAAAATGTACAGCTGGATCGGTAGTTTGATATTTTATTTCAAAAGGAATTTTGTAATTATTAATAGTAAATGCAATAATCACAGCTAATAATATAATTAAAAATACAACATCCTTTATTCTAATATAGTATTTTTGTATTTCTTTTTTTCTATAAATGTCCCAAAATAATAAACCTGAAATTAGTAAATTTACTATAGATAATGCTAGCAATGAAAAATGCACTTTTATAAGTAAAAATACAAATGCTAAGAATATATTATAAATCGTAAATATAATTGCGGTTAAAGTAATACTTAGCAATACATTTTGTTTTTCATCACTCTTTTTAATAAGTATTGTTGATACAAATAACATTAAAACTGTTATTATATAAATAATTTCCATTTTTTCTCCTCTTATTTTACATATTTTTAATTTCTTCTAATAGTTCTTGTGGTTCAATTGTTATTTTTCTACTATCCACCTTTTCCTTTGCTTTTTTATAATATGAATCTAATTCTTCTTGTCTTTCTTTATAGTTTTCAGCTTTTGCTGGAACTCTATATAATGAAGTAGTTTTAGGAACATATAAAAATGCATTTTCTGTAGAAAATCTTTGCCACATTTCCCAATCCTCAAGATTATCTAATTCTTCATCTAAGCCACCATATTTTTCAAATATTGTTTTTTCAAACATAACAGCTTGTATTGGAAATAAATTCATAGTTAAAAGACGCACTCTTGAAAAAGGTCTATTATGTACTAAAACTCTTGATTCTTCAATATATTCATATTTAGGTTCTCTTGATTTCACTTCTATTTTTGATTCAAATGAAGTTGTATAAGCCAATTTATATTTTGGATGTTTTAATAAGGACTGTACTAATGTTTCTACATGATCTGCAAAAAACAAATCATCATCATCTAAAAAGTTTAAATATTTACCATTAGCTAATTGCATGCCTAAATTCCCAACTAAACATCTTCCCTGTTTCTTTATAGTTGCTTTATAAATAACATTTAAATCTGAAAACTCTTCTTTTATCATATTTTCTGATTTATTTTCTCCATCTTCTACTACTATAACTTCTAAATTTTTATATGTTTGATTTCTTAATGAAATTAAACATTCTCTTAAAACATTTGGCCTTCCACATGTCCTTACTATAATTGAAACTAATGGTTCTTCTTCTAGTTTTGTTTCTATAGGTTCAAAATCTCCTTGTCTTACAAATTCATAATCGAAGTATACAAAATTAGGTTTAAAATCAGAAAAATATTTCTTATTATCCGGTTTATTCCTCCATTTTGTAAAGTGAGACATATATTTAAAATTTTTAATGCATTGTTTTACTAAATTTATTCTTGACCCTTTAAATGGTCCTTTTCTAGTAATAACCTTATAAAAATGTTTATACCATGCTAATCTTTGTCTAAATGAGCCATACTTTCTTCTCAAATTCAAATTGTTTATTATACTATTATAATATTGCACAGGTTTTATTTCTCCAGCATTTTTATAACAATAATGTACAACAACAGCTTTTGGTACATATTTTATTTTATACCCATGTAACCTAATATTCCAACTAATATCAACATCTTCTGCATACATAAATATTTTAGAATCAAATCCACCTATTTTAGCAAAAACTTCTCTTTTTACTATAATACAAGCGCCTGAAGCCCATGAAGTTTCACCAGTTAGAATGTTATACATTTTAGGATGTTCATAAGGTTTTTGCCTACATTCCCATACTGCAAAATCTTGCTCTGAATTTTTTATTGCATTTTCAAGTTCAACCATAGTATTTTCAACTAATTCTGTATCTGGATTTAAGAAAAAAACATATTCTGAATTTCCTTTTTCAAATCCATAATTATTTCCTTTTCCAAATCCTAAATTTTGACCAGTTTTTAGTAACTCTATTTTTGATAATGTAGTTTCTTTTCCTCTTTTTTCTATATATTCAGTTGTCCCATCACTTGACCCATTATCTACAATATATAAGCTTAGATTTTTTAAATCAAAGTCTTTTTGATTTTCTATACTATTTATACAATTTTCCATCCATTTTTTTGAATTATAAGTTACTATTACTATATCAAATTTCATATTATTTTATCCTTTCTGTTTTAACTCTCATATTGGGAACATCAGTCCTTAAATTAGGACTATAATATTTATCTGTTTTATCAAAATACTTTTTCCATTTTTCTTTTATCTTCTTTTCTTCTTTTTTTAGTCTTTCTTTTTTTTCTAAAGTATCTTCATATCCTCTTGTTTTAGATTCAAAATGATATGCTTCTATATATGGATTATATGTTATTAATTTTCCTTTCTCAAGTAATTTTAAACATAAATCAACATCATTATAAGCCATTGGAAAATTTTCGTCAAATCCTCCTATTTGTTCAAAATTCAGTTTAGAAATACCAAGTAAAGCTCCTGTAACAGCACTTACATTTTGTTGAATCATTATTCTTCCAAAATATCCAGGTTTTTTCTCTTTTTCATTCCAGTTAACATGTCCCGCTGTTCCTGTTAAATTCAAAACCACTCCTGCATGCTGGATTCGTTTATTTTTGTATATAAGTTTTGCTCCTACAGCCCCAATCTCTTTTCTTTGACAATTACCTATAATACTTTCTAACCAATTTGGACTAATAATTTTTGTATCATTGTTTAAAAATACATAATAATCCCCACTAGCCTTACTTGCCCCATAATTATTTAATTTAGAATAATTAAAATTCTTTAAATTACATATTTCTACCTTAATTTTATCTGATTTTATTTTTTTATAATATCTAAATACGCTTCTTTGAGTACTATTATTTTCAACTATTACTATTTCATAATTACTATAAGTTGAATTGTTTATTATTGATTTTATACATCTTTTTAAGTCTTTCTTATGATCTCTATTAAGTATAATAATGGAAATTTTGGGATTACCTATTACTGGATATGTTATTTTGTATAACCCCATTATTTTTGAGTCTTCCACTTTAGCACCATTGATTCCTTGTCTTTCTAAATGTTTTAATATTGCTTTTTTTGCTGCAACGTAAGCATATGGTTTTGCACTTGCACCAGATGCTACAGAGTTAGGATTTATTCTCCAATGATATAGTATTTTAGGAATATGAACTATTTGCTCTGCATTTTCTATCGTTCTTAATATTAAATCATAATCTTGGCTTCCATCAAATTCACTATTAAATCCTTTTAACTTGTCTATTAATTCCTTTTTTATTATACTAAAATGACATATATAATTATAACTTCTTAGAGTATCTATTGCAAAATCTTGTTTAAAATGCGGTGAAATTCTTTTATTCTTGTCCTCCAGTATTTTATCATCATCTGTATAAATAAAATCCGCTTCTGGATTCTCGTTTATCGTTTTGACAATTTCATATAATGCAAATTTTGGAATAATGTCATCATGATCTAGTAAAGCAATATACTCTCCTGAAGCTAATTTTAATGCCTCATTTGAATTTCCAGATATACCTTTATTTTCATTTAGGAATTTATACTTCACTTTTTTTCCTAAATCACTAATTATTTTTTCTATATAATCTGCTTTCTCTGGGCTTCCATCTGCTAAACAAATTTCCCAGTTTAAGTATGTTTGCTCTTTTATTGATTCTATCATTTCTCTAAAGTAATTTTCTGGAGTATTATATAATGGTACAATTATACTTATTTTTGGATTTAAATTAAAAACAGTTTCTTTCTGTTTATTTAATTCCTCTAATGTAGGCTCATTATTTTCAATCCATTTTTGATAATTAAGATTTTCTTCTAAATCATATTTCTCTTGTGGTGTATATTTAAATATTAATTTATATATTTTCAAAATAATTTTTTTTAGCATTATCTCTATCCTTTTTCACTTAATCTTTTTATTTCTGCTATTAACTCCACGTTATCTCTATCTAGTTTTTTAACCTCAGCTAATAATTCAATATTATCTTTATCTAATTTTTTTACGTCTTTTATAATTTGTTTTATTTCTTCTGAAGATATCTTATACTCATATTGTTTAGAATATAGTTTCTGTTTTTCCTCATCTATAATTTCTTTTTGAAATGCCTTTTCTCTATTTTCATATTCTTCTTTTTGTTCATCTAGGTTATACCTTTTAAGCATTTCCTCTTTAAGAATTCTTTTACTTATTTCTTGGTTATGCTCATATAAGTTATTAATTGCTCTATATAATATATATTTTATAGGAATATTATCCATATACCATTCTTGATCAAATATAATATAGCCATTATTTTCTTCATTATAAAATGTATTTTCAAATACCATGTCAACAAATCCATATCTTGTAAAGCCATCTTTATCAACTAATAATTTATCACATATATATTTAAACCAATTATCAATAATTTCATAAACCTTTTCTTTATTATTAATATTTTCAACAATTAGTTCATCCATTAGTTTTAGGTTTATTATTTTACTTACAACTATTTTTTCACTTTCTTCTTCTGCAATATTAAATCCTAATTTTTTTAATTTTTTTGTATTTTTATTTATATTTCTTATATGACTAAATGCATCTGGTGTTTGTGCATATTTTTTTACATATTCATCTTCCATTTTTATTATCAAAGAATACTTATCTTTTCTCATATTATTTAAACTATAATATTTAACACTATCATCAATTTGACTATCAGATAGTTCAACAATATATGAATTTGTAAATTCTACAAATTTTTCTTCTTTTATAAATAGTTTTAATAATGTTATTTCATCTTGTATTATTAAACTATCCTCATTGTATATAATATTATAATTTAGTTTACTATCTTTGCTGTTTGGCAATTTTTTTTCTGTAAAAACAACATTAGGATAATTGTAATTAGGAAGTGGATAATAATATCTATAATATTTAAAATTAGATTTTAAAATTATTTCATCTAACTCATCTTTTGAAAACAATTTTCCATTATTATACTTTTTTTTCAAAGAATCATAAATATTATCACAATGCTCACTTTTATTACCAACTATATACTTAACTCCCTGACCATTATCAACAGATATAAATAAGCTTCCACCTTCTTTTAATAATTTTTTAAAAGAATTTATTAAATCATTTTCCGGTGTTTCAGATTTAATTATTTCTTCAGCAATTTCAAGAACGCCATTTAAATATATAACATCATATTTTTCATTTTTATTCTGTTCTATTTGTATATTTTCTTTATCTATTATTAATACTTTTTTATTATCTTTAGATATATAACAATCAACAAAATTGGTATCCATATTTTCTCCTATCTTTTTCTTAAAATTTTCAATATTAGATATCTAATTTTAAATAATATCCTTGATATTCCTGGGAAATTCATTATTAGAAAATTTTCAATATAATATGTAAATGATTCCGTTTTATATAAATTATGAAAAATCTTCCAATCCTTAAAATTTATATGTTGTTTCTTTTCTAGCATTTCAAAATACTGTAAGGCTTTTTGATTTTGTATTTTTATATTAGAACTAAATACACTTTCATTTTCTACATATGTTTTAAAAAGTCCAATTTTTACATCCAAAAATAATTTTCTAACTTCATCTAGTTTTTTAAATCCATGAGATAATTTTTCAGTACCTACTTGATTATTCCCATGTTGCCTGTATTTTATTGTTTTCTCGTTCAAGTATTCTATTTTACCATTATTGGCTACAACACATGCAATCCATGTATCATGAATTGCATATTGTGATATAGTAGGCAAAGGTAAACACATATTTATAAATTTCTTTTTGGATATTAATGTACATCCTGTAACACAATTATATAAATATTGAAGTCTATAATCACCTATATATTTTTTTATTTTCTTTGATAACTTCATATAATCATTAAATGACGGATATAATGTTTCTAGTTTTTCATTTACAATTTCTAAATCTGTAAAAACCAAATCCGATTTTGTTTCTATCATTCTATTATAGGTTTTTTCTACTTTTTCTGGAAGCCAATAATCATCTTGATCAGATAACATATATATTTCATTTTCAACTTTAGATAGTAAGAATTCAAAGTTTTTTACATATCCTAAATTTTTCTCTTGAAAAAAAACTTTTATTCTACTATCTTTTTTTTCATACTCATTTAATATTTTTCTAGTTTCGTCCTTTGAGCAATCATCTGAAATTAATAAGCGAATATTTGAATATGTTTGGTTTAATATACTTTCAATTTGTTCTTTTAGATATTTTTCCCCGTTGTATGTTGCCATTAATATATCTATTTGCTCCATTTTATCCTCACTTTTTTATCATTTTATTTATTTTTCTAATCGGACTCATCATTTTCCATGTTTTAGAATCTTTTATACCTTCTAATTCTGTAGTTAATTCTTTTATACTTTTGTTAAGTTGTTCATTTTGAATCTTTAATGAATTGTTTTCTTTCATTAGTTCATTTATTTTAGTTAAATCTTCTTCTACAATTTTTTCTTTATATACCAAAGGTTTAAAATACTCTACATTTTTAGGATTTAGCATAACAGTTTTATCTATTGGTTCAACTATTATATATTCATTTAATATCATCCATTTTTTTAGTATTTGGGCATATTCTTCATTAGTAGTATCAATACTAACATTTTTAATATTCATTTCTGATAGTTTTTTCTTATAATCTTCCTTAAAAATTTCTTTATGTATCAATGCATGGTATAATAATGAATAAAAGTAATTCTCTTTATTTAGAGTATAAAAACCTTTTTCGTTAAATAGCTTTTCATCTAATAGCTTTGTTTCCATTTTTTTATAATAATAATTATCTCCAACATGCCTTAGATCAAAGTATGCTATTCTGTTCTCAACTTCAGTTTTGTAATGCACCCTATATTCTTCTTCAAATACAGGTTTAGCATTTAATACATAAGCAGCATCTTCAAGCGAATCACAAATTATGTCTATATCATTATGATCATTTTGGTAAATTTCATCTGGCAATGATTCGTAATTCCTTAAAATAGCATAATTAGTACAATTATTTAATGCATAAAACATGTCTGATACACTATTCCATTTTTCACTACCAAATAAATCCTTTTTTAATTCTTCAATTTTTCCATCCCATTTTTCATCATTATCTTTCAAGAAATCATGTATGTTTTTATCAAGTAATAAAGTCAAATCATGGTTTGTCTCTATTTCATTATTTGTGCCATGAACTTTATCTCCTCCACCTGTTAATTCTCTATATTTGCTCTTCTTATCAAACATATTTATATTAACTATTTTTTCGCCTTTGCTAGTCATTCTAGTTTCATAGACTGGGTTTGCAACTTTTAAAATAACTAAAATAAATTTTCCATTTCCAACATGTATTTCTTTTCTAGATCCTTTAGGTAAATTTGTTCCATAAAACCTAGATAAATTACTCGGAAATTTATCTTTACTCCATTCTACTTCATAAACTTTTATAATTCTAAATGAATTATTTAAATCCTCAAGTATTTCTTTTTGTTTTTCTCTTCCATTTTCCCAAATAATAAATAAATGTAATTCTTCTTTCATTAGATAATACTAATCTCCTCTACTTAATTAATTTCTTTAAATTCTAATTGTGTCTCTAATTCATAATATCCAACAACAGGTTTTTTTGAAATAACTTCAAATATAAGTGCATCATAATTTCTGTTTATTGGAACTAATTCTCCATTCATATCGTATTTACTACAACTCAATGACATAGTATATTTTCCAGGAGCCAATTTCATTTTTTGTTTGAATTCACATATATATTCGTGATTTTGAGAACATTTACCTGTATATAATTTCTGTATATTTGTATTAGTACCACATATTTCTTTGCCGGTAAAATCTTTAATTGTCATAGAAAATGTTGGACATTCTACATCTTTATTGAATTTTGCCTTTAATTTTACAGAAATTTCTTCATCATTATTAATTACATTTTCAAATTCGCCTTTTGAATTAAAAATACCAAAATCATATATTTCAGCTTCATTATTACCATATGTTATCATATCCGGATTTAAATTAAAATTATATTTCCATAAGCTCTTATCATTTATTTTTTCTTTTTTTACTTCAGCCTTTTTTTCTTCCTTATCATCTTTCAGCATACCTGTAATTAATTTTTTATATGTCTCAACACCTTCTTTTGTTTCACCATCAAAAATTTTCTCACCTTTATTTAGTATAATTACTCTACTACAATTATCTATTACATCGCCTATATTATGCGTTACAAATAATATAGTTTTTCCTTTTTCTTTAAATTGTTCAAATTTTTTAAAGCATTTTAATTGAAAAGCCATATCTCCAACTGACAATACTTCATCAACAATTAAAATATCAGGGTCAACATTTATAGCGCAAGCAAATGCAAGTCTTGCAAACATACCAGATGAATATGTTTTTACAGGTTGATATAAATGGTCTCCTATATCTGCAAATTTTATGACATCTTGCTTAGTTCTTTCAATTTCTTCTTTTGATAGCCCCATTACTTGTCCATGTTGATAAATATTTTCTTCACCCGTCAATTCCATGTTAAAAGCAGCACCTAACTCAAGTAAAGAACTTATTTTTCCATTAACTTTTAATTCTCCCTGAGTTGGAGTAACAACCCCTGTAATCATTTTAAGTAATGTAGATTTTCCAGCACCATTTTTTCCAAGAATTCCTAATATTTCGCCTTTTTTTACAGTTAAATTAAGATTATTTACTGCTAAAAAATCTGTATGTCTATTTATTCTTGGAATTATTGCCTCAACCAATCTATCTTTTTTTCTATTATACATTTTATATCTTTTAACTAAATTATTAATTTCAATAACATTTTCTTTTTGGTTTGTATCCATTTTTTCCTCCATTTTATAAAACATCAGCAAAATCTTTTTTAGTACGTTTAAATACTGAATTTCCCCATATAAATAGCAATATTGTTATTACCCAAAATACTATTGTATATAATCCATTTTCTGCTGTTACTATATTGTTTTCTCCCATAAATACCTGCCTAAATGTAGTTACCAAATAAGTAAACGGCATACATTGCATAATTTTTAGAATTATAGGATGATCTGCTAACATGCTTAAATTCCATATTACTGGTGTAAACCAGAAAAATAATTGCATAGCAATACCCAATAAATTCGAAAAGTCTGGTACTATAGTAGTAATAGCAGATGTAAATCTTGAAAGGGCAATAATAAAACAATATGCAGCAATTATAACATATATAAATAATAGCACATTTGGCATAAATTGATATATAGCACATATTACTACCGCTATTACCATTAAAAATAATCCTACAAAACTTGAAGCTACAATTGAAATCATAGGTATTATATCTAATGGGAATACAACTTTTTTCACAAGGTAACTATATGAAGTTATTGAACCACTTGATGACATTACACTATCATTAAGCCATTGCCATATTGCCATACCCGGAAAAAACCACACAGCGTAGGGATAATCGCCACTGCTTCCTGTTTTTAATATAAATTGGAAAACAATTGCATAAGTAAGCATAAATACAAATGGTTGTAAAAATCCCCATATCGCTCCTAAACTTGTATTAGCAAATCTATTCTTAAAATCATTCTTTCCTAATTGCCATATTATTTTTTTATTTTTAATTACTAATTTAATAAATTCCATAATTTTTGTCTCTTCTCTCCTATATTTTCATCTTTCTATTCAATATTACATTTTAGGTCTAAATGTAGTTTTTGATTTAAAAATTTAAACAATTTTTCAAATAAATCGTATATTTTATTAAAAATCCATTTTACAATAAATACTAGTGTTCCATCAAGTAGTGTTGATATTAAAAATCCTATTCCAAAAATCATAATAGTTTTTAACATTAAAATACCAGCAACTTCTATTACAGATTCTGAATTCAATAATAAAATAGAATTTTGTGTCATATATTGAAAAATAGACATATGTATAATATAAATTCCAAATGTTCTTTTTCCAATGAAAGAAATAATATTTCCTATTTCTTTTTTTATTTTATTGTTATTTTCATTTTTTTCTTTTTCATTTCCATTTTTATGCCATTGACTAAAAATAGTTATATAACATATTACTCCAATTGTCATAACAAATGATAATTCAAATAATCCTATTGATAGCTTAGGATTACCTAATGCCAAGTAACTAATAATAAGATTAATAGCTAATAATAAATAAACATTTATTTTTCTTTTAAATTGTATAGGATACTTATATAAGTAATATCCTAAAATAACAAAAAATAGATTACAATTTCCAATCAAATCCGTAGAAAATCCAATTTTTATTCCATTATTAGTTAATAGCTTTATTCCTCTTGAAATTACTAAAAAAGTTATCAATAATGTTATTATTTGTTTTTTATTTAATGAATCCAACATCTTTTTCAAAAATGGAAGCAATATATATATTTGTATTAAAGCATATACATACCATAAATGTCCAATAGGATCTCCTTTTATAAAAACAAATGGATCAAATCCCTCAATCGTTTTATTTATAAATATATGATAAAACAATAAATATACTGTTACAGGTATTATTAATCCCATTATATGTTTAAACCAAAACTTAAAGCAATTATCTATTGGCTTACGAAAAGCAAAATATCCTGTTAAAGCCATAAAAGTCCATAAAGCAGGTCTAACAATAATCTGAATTCCTTTCCATAAATGACCAGATGTATTTAGATGGCCACTTGTGTGTAGCAATATTATAAAAAAGCAACACATTATTCTAAGCAAATCCATTGATACATTTCTAGATATCTTTTTTTCTTCTTTCACTATTATATAAATTCCTTCCTATTATTTTACAATTCTAACAATTTAATTACACTTTCAAATATTTCATCTTCTTTTAATTTATTTTCTTTATTTTCACTTATAAAAATAAGCATTTTATCTTCATCTTCAAAATATTCATAAGTTTGATAAGTATCTAAATCGTTATATCTATACTCTATTATTTTTCCAGTAACAGCGTCAACCATAAAGCATTTACTTGCAACACTTATAATATATTGTTTAGAGCTGTCAATTAATTTTTTTACTTTTTTATCTATTTCTGTTAAGCGCTTTTCATCATTTTGTTGCAAATATCCTTCTTTATCAATATAATAATTAGCTTTTAATCTACTATTATTATTTAAATAATGAACTATTTTTTGTCTCGAATTTTCATTTATCCATATACCACTTTTTTTGGGATATTTTTCATCAAAAATTCTATCAATTTCTTCTAAACTTGGCATTTTTTCTTCTATCATTCCTGAAAAGGCAACCTTATAATTAATGCTTGGCTTTACATTGATAACTTTTCTGCCATCCTTTTCTGTTTCTATTTGATATAGTTCATTATCTCCTGAAATATTATATTCTTTTTTCAACTGATCAATTGTACTTTGATCTTGATATATTATTAATTTTTCTTTATTTTCATTATATTCCTGTTCTATTTCATCTGACGTTTTATTGTTATTATCTATTTCATAGTTATTCTCTTTATTGTTCTCAGTTTTATATAAAAAATTTGGAATTATTACTAATGTAATACTAAGTAATAATACTATAACAAGAATAATAATGTCTTTTCTATTTTTTTTCATTCTAAATTCCTTTTAACATATTTAATGTAGCATTAATATATTTATCTGATAATCTCATATAATTTACTTCATCCCAATTTCTCGCAGATGGCAATTCTACTAAAGCTGTTCTTGCTCCTAAATTTTGTCTTCCCCATGTAATTAAATATTGATTTCCATAAGAATCATAATTCCTTGTAGAGCATGTAGTATATTGTTGTTTATAATATGCACAAATTCCTGAATCTCCTATCAATTGATCTTCCCATCCATGTAAGTCCACTAGAATTGTTTGTCCATTTGCAGATTTATGGCTAAGTAAAAACTTTCTTAGGTATTCTGCTTCAAAAGCTTGAAATCCTGAAGTCCCATTATAATTTCTATTATCAGTATATTTTTTATAACTACTTCCAGTTTGCCAAGAACGATTTATATCTATTCCTCTCCCCATACTACTATATACTGTTGTTCTTCCTGGTCCATCTTTTGTAAATCCTAATTTTAATCCATCAGGATTTACTTGTGGAATAATATAAATAGTCCATTTTTTTGCTATACTCGCATCTTTACTTTCAATTAACTTATTATAAAAATTATTTGCTATACTTGCTAATACATTACCATCAGCCCACCAGTTGTCTTCAAACCCATGCACACAAAATGTTGCAAAAAACACATTAGGTCCATTTCCAAATCTTAAATATTCAAGACTTGATCCACCATTTTTCCCATAAACAGCAGCACCACTTAATCCATATGTTCCTTTTTCTGTAATAATTTTGAAAAACCAGTCTGTATATAATGGAACATTTATAGTTGTACCATTGATATTAGTAAATGGAGTTGAATAATCTATATCATTATCAAAAATTTTAGTATACGTATATTGATCTTCGCTTAATTTCCATGATGGCTTTGTATTTTTAAACATTCTATTAGCTGTAACCTGTACAATAATATTATTTCTATCATTTAAAATATATCCAACAAAAATATTGGTTCCATCATCATTCCAATGATTTGTCAACTTCTTTTTAAATTTTATATAAACTTGTGTTTCATTACCATATATATCTTGAACCATAGTATAATAGTCTTGATTTTCTCCAAAACTTTTCTCATATATTTTTTTATCATCACTTAATTTCCATGAAGGTTTTGTGTCATTAAGTTTTTCATTTGATTTCATATAAATTGTAACAGTATCATTGCTATTATACTTGTAATCTAAAGTTATTTCTGGTCCTGTTTTATCTATTTCAGTAATTACTATATCTACATTTTTAATACTATCATTTTCAAACACTATTGGCGTATTATAATTCATATTATCCGAAAATGTCTTAGTATAGATTAATTGATCTTCACTTAAATTCCATGTTGATTTTGTTTTTTTCATTTTTATATTAGATTTTATACTTGCTAAAACCGTATTATTAATATTATCATACACTTTTTCTACTTTAAGTTTAATTTCTTTTAATTGATTTATATTTATTTCTGCCATTTTAATATTGCCATTTATATCTTCAACTGGAGTAGAATACTTAATATTTTCAGTAAACTTTTTTGTGTATTCCTTTTTATTATCGCTTAATGTCCATGTTGATTTATTATCTTTTAATTCAGTATTAGATTTGATTTTTACTATTAAAGAATTATTATTTATATTTATTTCATTGTATTCTACTTTTATTTCAAATGGTTTTATATAGTCAAATTCAATCTCTACATTTACAATATTCCCGTTAATATCTTGTACTGGTGTTGAATAGTTCATGTTCTGGTTAAATTCTTTAGTATATTCTTTTTTTGTTTTGTTTAATGTCCATGTTGACTTTGTATCCCTTAATTCTACATCAGAAATTATTTTTGCAGTTACACTATTAAATTGTTCATTATATATATATTCTGTTCTAATAATTGATTTTTGTGTTTCACTATCTACATTATTTTCATTGTTTTTCGCACTAACAATTGTAGAAAACATAATCATTATAATTATTATCAAGATTATAAATCTTATTAATTTTTTATTCATATATACCACACTCCATATTCTACAAATATATCACTAATATTTTTAACTTTTAGTTATTTTTTATCACATTTTTAAAGCATAAAATGTAAATAAAATTCTTCTTTATTGTATATATTTTATCTAATTTTGTCAAGAAAAAAGAGCTTAAAAAGCTCTTTTTATATATTTTTTCGCAACTTTTAACTTACTTTAAACACCAAGAAGCTCAATACTGGAAAATGAAGCATCATTATCTCTTTATATTTCCTTTTTCCAATCCCTTTAAAAGCTAGGTATTTAAAAAATTTATGAAAAGCAAAATAGCACACTTTAGTATTTTGAGCTTTTTGATAATATTGTATCACTGCATCTTCTTGTTTTAAATTTTCATTTTTCCACTTTTCATCTTTGTTTGTATGATTATACATTTTTTTGCTAAAATCTTTACACATTAAACTTCCTGCCATATAAATCTCAGTTATTGCTCTATATCTATATTTTAAATATGATTTAAAGTTACTTCCGTTTTTTTCCTTCCAAAGTTTTATATTTTGTTTAAAGCTTCTGCCACCAAATATATTACCTTCGTGTATTCTATAGCCAAAAAGTGGCTTGTCTATGCAATATATGCCTTTTAATTTACTTGCAATATATACTGAATGCCAATCATGTGCATAAGTTTTTTCAGAAAATGGCAGCATTAATTCTTTTACTTCTTTTGTAAATAGCTGACTACAGCCAATTGCAATATGTCTTGAAAATGGTAATATTTCTTTATATTCTCCGTTTAAAATTGGCATATTTTTATATCTTAGATAGCTTTCATGTAAGACTTGACCTTGCCCGTCGATTTGCCTTGCATCACAGTATACTAAGCTTACATTTTTTTCTTTTAGAATTTTCAGACTTTCTTCTATTTTGTTTTCATACCAAATGTCATCATGGTCAGAAAACGCTATATAATCACTAGTTGACTTGTTTAGTAAAAATTCAAATCCCTTTGTGCAACCTATATTTTTCTCTTGGAAATACAATTCTATTCTTTTATCCTTTTTTGCATATTGCTCCAAGATTTCTCTAACTTTTTTTTTTGTAGAGCAATCATCTGAAATTATTAGTTTTATATTTTTATATGTTTGATTTAATATGCTTTCTATTTGTATCTTCAAATATTCAGGATTTGTATTATATGTAGTTAAAAGAATATCAACAGTTTCATCCATTTAATCACTTCCCATTATTTTAACTATTTTATTAACAATGTATTTGCATAACTATTAGCGAAGCTTTTATATTATAGGGAAGTTCGGAGAACTTTCCTATAATATAAAATTAGTTTTTATCAATAAAATCTGTAATCATACCTATTATATTCTCAGTATTGCTCACAAATTTTTGAGGTTCAAAATTTGCAATTTCAGATATGGCTTTTTCTAACTCAGAAACTTCTTTTATTCCGTAAATAAAGCCTTGTTCTGTAAAACTATCTACAATTTGCAATTGATGATCATTTACATGTTCACCATATTTTTCATATCTTGGAACCGCTATTACCTTTTTGCCAACTTTAATACTAGAAACAATTGATCCCACTCCGCCATGGCATATTATATAGTTTGCTTTCTTAGTATACTTTGTTAGTTCTTCGTTGGGAATTAAACCCAAAATTTTCATTTTATCTGAAGTATATTTTGTTCCGACCTGCTTGTACAATTACATCTTCGTCTATTATTCCATTATTTATACATTTTTCAACTTCTTCTAATAGCCTATGAAAGCTATTATTTTGAGTTCCTAACATTACAAGTACCATTAGTAAATTGAACCTCCATATTTTGCATTAGGGTATTCCTTTAATAGTTCTTCCCATTGTACTATAAATAAATCTGCAAATTTATATACTCTTTTACCTGTTGCTGTTTTTGTATATCTATTTGCAAAAGTTTCTATATATATTATTTTGCTTCCAAATGTTTTTCCTAAAACGCACATTGGTCCTGCATTATGTGTTCCAGTTGTAACAATATATTTAGGTCTTATTTTCAAATATAAAAATATTGTGATAAAACAATTTGCTATAAACTGGAAAATAAATTTTAAAATATGAGCTCTTGTCCCATAAATCATATAATGCATTCTTTTACCATATTTTTGCTTAAAGCATTTAGTCATATCATCTTTTTCCGTTACTATGTGATAATCATATTTTTCAAACATCGGCTTTAATTGCATTAGTTCACTAAAATGACCACCTGTACTAGAAATGAACATTACCTTTTTTGGTTTCATAAAGATATTCCTTTCTAATTCTCCTGCTAACTATTAATGATTTTAAATTTTTCTCGGCTACCCGTCGACAACTCTTAGAATCTGTACAAAAAACTGTCAAACAAACCCCGAAAACAGGACCCTTTTGACAGTTTTTACATCTTTTATCGCTGCTTTGGTCGCATTCGAAAAATTGAAAATCATTATAGTTAGCACTTAAAATATAAATTAATCCTTCTATTTGTTAATATAATTTTCTACTTTTCTAATAAAAATAAATCTATCTACAATATCAATTACACCATATACAATTATTACAACGCCTATTGTTTGTAAAATCGCTCCTGTGTTTGCTAATACATAAATACCTGCTATGACATTTGCTAATGCTCCAATTAAAGAAACAAGCCATAATCTAGATTTGTAATCTTTCCAAACTGCAACTGTATGTAAATTCATTATTCCTGTATAAATAATCCATACACCAACTATTATTCTAAAAATTGACATTATAATTCCAGAGCAGAACATTATTACAATACCTGCAAGTATTGCAACAGCACCAATTCCCAATAAATAATTGTCTGTTTTTCCATTTGAATTATATTCTACAAGTTTAAATATTCCAAATGCAATAAATATTCCTCCAAGTATTATTGAAATAGCAGAAGCTATTTCATTTGGATGATAAGCCAATAAAAATCCAAATATTACAAATACTAATGATATAATTATATCTGACCAACTAGCCTTTTTTAATATTTTTTCTAACATATTTTTTTACCTTCCTTTTTTCTTTTTATATAATATACCACATCTGACAAAAATGTGCAAATTATTTATTTTCCATGTTTTCCTTTACTTTTTTTATTTTTATTATTTACCTTTTCTCTTTCCTGTTTATTTGATTTCCTTAAACTTTTGGGTAAATCTTCTTCATAATCTTCATATTGTGATCTTTTATGCTTAACAATTATAAAAGCCATCACTCCAAATATTGCAACAAACACTAATATTCTTAATCCCCATTTTTTTATGTTTTCCCAATTTTCAGCATCTTCTTTTTCTTTTTGTAACCTTCTAGCTTTTTCAAAATTTTTATTAATAGTTAATTCATATATTACAGAATTTTCTTCTTTTGAATCTGATACTAGTATATTCACTATATTTTTTCCATCAACCAAATTTTCATTACCTAATATTTGAACACTATCAGATGATTGTACTGCTTCAGCTATAATGTTTAAACTTGTTTCTTCTCCCTCAATATTTACTTCATATTCATATTTTTCTGGTTCAAATTGTGAATTTAATTCATACCCATCAACTTTCAACGATTTTAAAGAAACTCCAGTACTTGTTTTTTGTTCTGTTATTTTTTCTCCCTCTTTTAGTCTTGTAATAACAATTGTATAAGTTTTCTTAGTTCCATCCTCTGCCGTAACTACAACTTCTTCAGTATTTTGTCCTTCTTTCAATTCAACCTTTCCAGTTCCACTTATAGTTGCCTTAGAATCTTTAGCTTTTGCATATACTTCCACAGATTTTACTGAATTGGGAACAGACACTTCATATTTAGTTTTACTAGCTATAAAACCTGAAAAATCATATGGAGTTATTCCTAAATTTCCTAAATCTGCATTACTAGATTTTGTAGTAGTTTGTGTTGTAGTTGTAGTTGACTTTGTTGTTGTATTTGTAATTGTAGTATTTTTGTTAGTTGTATTAGTTTCTGTTGTTTTGGTTGGTTCAACCGTTTTTACTGATTCTTTAGTTTTTTCTGCTTCTTTAGTTTCTGTTGAATTTTCTGTTTGTTCTGTTTTTTTCGTTTCTTCAGTTTTAGTTTCCTCATTTTTGGTAGTACTGGTTTCACTACTCTCCTTATTTGTATTATTATCTTGTGTAGTATTGCCAGTTTCTGTTGTACCAGTACCAGTCTCATTTTCAGCATAAACATAATTTATTGCAAAAAATATTGATATAATCATTATTAAAACTATTATTATTTTTTTATTTTTCATAATTTCCTTTGGTGGCATTTTTCTTCTCCTTTTCACATTTACGTTCCTATTATAACATTAAAGTATAAAATATGCCATATTTTTTATAAAAAATATTAAATATTTATATAAAGTTTTTGTGTAACAGCCATTAATCCCTCAGCACTTTGTACTGAGGGATTTTTTCTATTTATGTGTCATCTCCTGTTCTCTCAAATCGAACAAGACTGGTTCAAACACCTTTATATAATATGGTTGAATATCTTTATACAATTTATTTACATATATTACAGCACCATTTTTTGTAGTTACTCTTAAGTTTGGAAAAGTTTTAACCATAACTCTATCACTCCAAATTATATTTGCAATATTTCTAATAGTAGGATTTTTATATAATAATTTTCCAAGTTTATTTGACTGCTCACTATTTCGCAACTCTATACGATGTGTATCTTCCATTCTTACATAAAAGATTTCTAAAGCCACACTAGATATAAGCCAATCACATAACAAGAAAATCATAATGATTGATGTTAAAGTTTTTAAAGTTCTCATTGGAAATAAGTTAATAAATCTATCAACTTTAGGATTAACAAATCTCACAAATACAAGTGCAACAATCCCCCACACAAGTGAATATGCAGCACATATTCTACCATTAATATTAAAAGGTAGATTAGAATAATCCCACCATTTAACTCCAAAAACAGCTTCTCCTATAAAACTAACCATATATTCTGTAAGAGCCCCTAAAATAATTCCACCAATAATCAATGTAATATTCTTCTTTTTAAACTTTTGAAGCCCACAAATAAGAACAACAGCTCCCAGTCCATAAATAGCACAAAAAGGTCCATATAAAAAGCTCTGTCTACTTTCAATAACTCCACCTGCTAAAAACGCAAATAGGGTTTCTCCTAAATAACCAAAAATACTATAAATAATAAAATACGCAAAAATTTGAGGTATAGTAATTCCAAAAACATTAAAGCCCTTCTTTTCCAACTTGTTAGCATTCTCAACATCTTCTTCAACCTTATCAATGCTAACCTTTACATCTGCCAAGTCTTTAGAAATAGAATTAATTTTATCCTTCTGTTCAGATTTAATATCAATGTCATTTTTGTCAATAAAATCAATAACATCATCAATTTTATTTTCAATCTTGTCAAGTTTAGAAACAATCCTATTCTTCTTTAATCTAAGGCTATCTTCTTGGGCTAACTTCTTCTTATCTTCCTTTTTCCTTTGTTTAGCAACTTTCTTTTCTTCTTTCCCCATTTTACTTTCACCCTTTTGGATTTTAATATAAAAATTATTATAATACAATTAATTTCTAATAGTTGCATTTAATGATTTTTGTAATCCATCAATGATTTTATTTAAAATTCCATTAATTTCTTCATCATTTAAAGTTTTAGTACTATCACTAAATACAAGATTAAAAGCAATACTCTTTTTATCTTCATCAATTCCCTTACCTGTATATATATCAAAAGGTTTGATTTCTGTCAATGTAGAACCGCCAATTTTTTTAATTTGTTTTTCAATTTCTTGAGCTTGTAAGTTTTTATCAACAACAATTGCTAGGTCTTTATTAACAGATGGGAATTTTGAAATTTCTTTAAATTTCATTTTTCCAACTTTTTTAGCTAATAATTTGTCTAAATTAATTTCCATCACAAATACATCGTTTGCTAAACTTGGATGAACTTTTCCAATACTTCCTACTGCATCATTATTTACAGATATAACAGCTGATTGACCTGGGTGAAATTCTTTTGCAATTTTACTATTATCTGTAACAAAGCTATATCTATTTTTATATCCTAAATAATCTAAGATTTCTTCTGCAATTCCTTTTATAATATAGAAATCAACATTTTTAGATGTTCCTATTCCTTGATAATACTCACCAGACATTAATACTGCTAAATGTTGTTCTTCTCCAAATTCTTCACCTTTTTTATAAAAAGTTTTAGCTATTTCGAATAATGAAACATCTTTATTATATCTTGCCTCATTGTATTTATATATATTCAAAAGTGATGGCAAGATGCTATTTCTTAAAGTATTTCTATCTTCTGACATCGGGTCTAATAATTTAATAGATTCTGTATCACTTGTGTCAAACATTTTAGCTTCGTTTTCACCAACTAGAACATAAGAAAGTGTTTCATTTAAGCCCATTCCAATCATTTTATTTCTAATTTCTCTTGTAGTTTTATCGAAAGAGCCTCTTCTCATTGGAAGCGCTGGTAAAATACCTTCTATGTTATTTACTCCATAAATTCTACCTACTTCTTCGTTTATGTCTTCTTTTATGTTTATATCTATTCTTCTTGTTGGAACTGATACTATTGCTCCATCTTCTTTCTTTTCATAAGTGAAGCCTAAACGTGTGAATATTTCTAGTATCTCTTCGTCTGGTATATTTAACCCTAATATTTGATTTATTTCTTTGAATTTCACTTCTATTTTTTTATCTTCTTTATTTGTTGTATCATATTTTGCAATTCCACCTACAACCTCTGCATCAGCGTATTTTTCAAGTAAAGCGCATGCTCTTTCTTGTGCCATATATGTTCTATTTGGATCTAAGCCTTTTTCAAATCTATTACTTGCCTCACTTCTTACTAGTTCTTTAGAAGTTTTTCTAACTTTTACTCCATCAAATATTGCAGATTCTATTATTATATTTTTTGTGCTATCAGTAATTTCTGTGTCTAATCCTCCCATAACACCTGCTAAACCTATTGCTCTTTTTCCATCTGAAATTACTATATTTTCATCATGTAGAGTTCTTTCTACTTCATCTAATGTTGTTAATTTTTCACCATTTTGAGCCATTCTTACTTCTAACATTCCATCTAATTTATCTGCATCATAGAAGTGTAATGGTTGACCTGTTTCAAGCATTACATAGTTGCTTATATCTACAACATTATTAATTGGCCTAATTCCAGAAGCTATTAATCTTGATTTAATGAATTCAGGACTTTCTTTTATTACAACATTTTTGACTTTTTTTGCTGTAAATAATGAACAGTTTTCTGTATTAACAACAACTTTAAAACTATCATTTATATCTTCATTATTTTCTTTATGTGCTAAATCAATATCTTTTACAGGTTTATTGTAAATTGCTCCTAATTCATAAGCCATACCTAAAATGCTTAATAAATCCCCTCTATTTGCTGTTAATTCAAAATCAATTACTTCATCATCTAAGCCAATGTATTTAATTGGATCTTCTCCAACTGGTGCATCTGTTGGTAATTCGTGTATTCCAGTTTTATCCACTTCATCAACAAATTTACTCTCTAGTCCCAATTCTAGCATTGAGCACATCATACCATTTGATTCTTGACCTCTAATCATTCCTTTTTTGATTGTTATTTCTGGTAGTTTTGCTCCAACTTGCGCAACAATTACTTTTAATCCTTTTCTAACATTTGGCGCACCACATACTATATTTAGCACTTCTTTTCCTATATTTACTTTACATACGTGTAAATGGTCAGAATCTGGATGTGCTTCGCATTCTATTACTTCACCAATTATTAAATTTGTTGCATTTATTAATTTTCCAGCTTCATCATATTCTGAGCTGTGATTTGTCATATCTTCTGCGATTTGCTCTACTGTTAAGTCTTCTGGCAAATCTATGTAATCTTTTACAAAATTTAAACTTAATTTCATATCTAATTTTCCTTTCTAATTAATATATTACAATATGTAAAATCCGTTCGTCCTTGTTGTCGCAACCTTCCTTATTTAATTAGGACAGGTTGCTTCACCGCTACGCCTACGCGTCCTCACTCACATTTTACATATTGTTTTTATTTATAATTATCTATCTAATTGATCAAATTGTGTAAGAAAACGTACATCATTTCTATATAAATATCTCATATCTGTAATTCCGTATTTAAACATAGCAAGTCTGTCCAAACCTGTTCCAAATGCAAAACCTGAATATTTTTCTGGGTCATAACCATTCATTTTTAATACATTTGGATGAACCATACCAGCACCTAAAAGTTCTATCCAACCAGTTTGTTTACATAGGTTACATCCCTTTCCTCCACATTTGAAGCATGATACATCTACCTCATAGCTTGGTTCTGTAAATGGGAAATAGCTTGGTCTAAATCTTAATTGTGTTTTTTCTCCTAAAAGTTTTCTCATAAATACTTCTAGTGTTCCTTTTAGGTGAGCTAATGTAATTCCTTCATCTATTACTAACCCTTCTACTTGGTTAAATTGATGTGAGTGTGTTGCATCGTCTTCTCTTCTATATGTTTTTCCTGGCACTATTACTCTAATTGGTGACTTTTCTTCATTTGCCATCATTACTCTTGCTTGAACTGCTGAAGTTTGTGTTCTTAATAGATGTTCTGTTGTTATATAAAAGCTATCTTGCATGTCTCTTGCTGGGTGCCCTTTTGGTAAGTTTAGTCTTTCAAAACAATATTCATCTGTTTCAAGCTCTGGACCGTCTACAACATCATATCCCATAGATACAAATAGATCTTCTATTTCTTCTATCACTCTATTTAAAGGGTGTTTACTTCCTCTTTTTGGTTTATTAGCAGGAAGTGTAACATCTATTTTTTCTTCCTCTAATTTTTTTGCAAGTTCTGCTTCTTCTAATTCTTTTTCTTTGCTATCAAATAGTTCGTTAAGTTCATCTCTTACCTTGTTTACTAATCCACCAATAACTGGTCTTTCTTCAGCGCTTAAATCTTTCATGCCTCTTAAAACACTTGTAAGCTCTCCTTTTTTTCCTAAATATTTAACTTTCAAGTCGTTTAGTTCTCTTAAGTCTTTTGCATTTTTTACTTCTTCAATTGAAGTAACTTTGATTTGTTCGATTTGATCTTTCATTTTATTTATCATTCCTTTCCTTTCTTTTTAGTTTTTAGAGATATAAAATAACAAAAGAGCCAATTCGTCTATAAATAGGACGAATTGACTCGTGGTACCACCTAAATTTATTAGTTTTTTAACTAACCTCATTACAACTTTAACGCAGTTTATACGCTCCCCCTACTATTATTTCAGGCAAAGACCTAAAAAGTGAAATTTCTATATATCAATATTAAAGTAACTTCCAGCCTAGGTTACCCTCTCTTGGTAATATTTTTTAATATATATACTTTGCTTTTTAATTGGTTTACTATATTGTTTAATATAATACCATAAATTTATAAAAAGTTCAATAGTTTAGAAGAAATTTATTCGGTTTTTAACTTTTTAAGAGTGTCCCAAAAAGTTAAATGTTAGGTGCTAATCTTTCTATTACTTTAGCAAAGTATTGTTCCACTTCTTCACAAGTTGTTGTTTCTTCTATTGGCATTCTTAAGAATACTGACCTTCTTGGGTATCTGTTGTTATACATTAGAATTAGTTGTTTTTCTTTAAATTTTTCTGCATATGTATCGTCAAATTTTTCTACTAATTGCTTTAATCTAAATGGCTTTCTCATTTTATTCATTACTTCAATATAATTTGATTTTACAAACCACACACTATCTTCGCCAAGTTCTTTTTCCATATCAAATAGTATTTTTCTGTTTTCATCTGATAATGTATTATAGTTTAGCATTAACCACGCATAGCCTCTTCCTGCAGTTAAAAATGTTTGTGTTTTTCCTTCATTTGCTCTTTGTATCGCTTCTTTTTTGTTAATTCTTATTTTGTTTTTCCTAACTAAATTATTTTTATTTGCACTACTCATTACAGTTTCTATATTTTTTGCCTTGCAGTCTTTACAAGCTTTTTGAAGTGGCTTTTCTATTATTGTTTCGATAATTTCATTTGCATCTTTGTTTTTTAACAAATTTTTTCCAACTTTTCCGATTCTTTTCACATCTTTTACCAACATTTTTAAATCACATTCCTTTCTAAATTTCAATTTTTTTACATAATAATTTTATCGAATTTTGTCGTTTTTTCATTATTTTTTTGTAAAGATGACTTTTCCTTTTATAAAAAATATTATTTTTTTACAAAATTCTCTTTCAATTTATTATTATTTGTGATACAATACAATCGATTAATGTCAAAAGATAAATTTTTAGGAGGTTTTTGTAAAATGGATTTTAAAAAATGTAGCAGATGTGGAAACTTTTATATTTCAAACGCCAATGTTTGCCCTAAATGTAGCACAAAAGAGAGCTTTGAGTTTTCTGCATTTAAATCATATATAGAAGAAAATGGATTAGGTGAATCTATTGATGAAATTTCTGGTAAAACTGGAATTTCTGTTAAAAATCTAAATAGATTTATTGAATATAACAACAAAAATGATGGTAACGGAAATGGTGAAACATTTGGAAATATTACAGAACTAAAAACAAGTAATGATGGTATTCAATTTTTATTATAAAAAATATATTTATGGAGTTTTAAGTACTTCTTATACAAAAAAAATGAAGCTTAATGCTTCATTTTTTTATTGTGTTATATTTTCATTTGAATCAATTTTTTTTTCAATTGGTGTAACAACAGTTTCTTGTACTTTTTTATTATCTTCTTGAGCTTTTAAAGTTTCTAAAGATTTAATTAATCCTTGTAATTTATCTATATCTTTTCCCATAAGTTCCCAGTTACCTGTTTCATTTGATTGTGTTAGATTATTATTTGCTTTTATTATTGCCTCAATTAGCCCCTCAACATCATCAGTATTTTCAATTTCAATATCAACAGCCTCTTGAGATAATAATTTTTGTAACGCAATTTTCAAAGTATCTCCAATTGCAACTTTATTACCAGATGCAACAATAACCTTTTTTAACACTGGTAAATTTGATTTTTCATTTATCATTGTTTGGTAAACTGGTTCAACATATAGAAGTGTATTTTCAATTGGAACTATTATCATTTGCTTTGTAATTTTTGTTCCTACTCCACTTATTGTTTCTAATTCTTTTGAAATTTCTTCATCTTCTTCTATTTGTTTTGCAAGTTGCATAGGACCTGCAACATTACTATCTTGAGAAAATTTATAAATTGTCAATTTATTTGTGTTTCCTTCTGTTGTACCAACTAAATATGAATTTAAACTTTGTTTATCTTTAGGGTTATATATTTGAATTAGCCCTACTTTCTCTTTATCACTTGAAGTTTTTACCATTGTATAAAAACTCTCCATCGTTGTACCTGTTGCATTTGTTATATTTGATGTATTAAATTTAGCAATTTTCCATAAATCATCTTCTCTATATAATACATCTGGTTTAACATTGTGGTACACCTCTAGCATTTTGGCTTGTATATCATATAAATATTGTGGATATATAAAGTGACTTGATATATCTTCTGGAATTTGCTCATTTTTGTCTTTAAACAATGTTGGGTAAACTTTTTCATACGCCATAGCTATAGGGTCTGTTCTATCTGTAATATAGAATGACATTTCTCCGGTATAGCTATTTATAAGCACTTTTACAGAATTTCTTATATAGTTTATTTTTTCTTTTCTATAATTATTTTCAATACTTGTATATTGAGAACATGGGTAATTACTAGATGTTGTATAACCATCTAAAACCCAAATAATTTGACCATTTTTATCTATAACTGTATATGGATTTTCATCATATATTAAATATGGCAATGCCTTTTTAGCTCTATTTATAATATTTCTATTTATTATAATATTACTACTATCTTTAACATCTCCAGAAAAAGCTATATTTAAGTTTCCTTTAGCCATTCCTATAACTAATCTATCAAAAAATCCTAAGTTTAATCCTGCATTTCCTGTATAATTTGTAGTAATTTCATTTCCATTTTCATCGGTATAGTCATATTCTTTTTTACCTTCTACATTTGTTGCAATCATATCATAAGATTCTAATCCAAAGTACATTCTTGGCTCTGTAATGTTAAGTTTGTTATTTTTTCCTTCAATATCTTTTTGAATATACTCAATTCCACCATTTTCATTTACATTTGTAGCAGATGTAACGACTATTCCATTGCTATGAGTGTATTCATAAGTTTTGTTGTTATATGTTTTTTCTTTATTAGCAATTTCTCTAGGAGATAAATAAACTATTTTTTCTAGTCCATCTATTTTATATTTTGCAGGATTTACCATCTTATATGTATAAAAACCTTTTTCTGTTTGAGTATCGTTTAAAGTTTTTAAAACAACATCTTTACTTACTATTGCAATATTATCAATTAAATTTTTATTTTCAGTAACTTCTTCCTCTGTGATAGTTCCAGAATTTGCAAGATTTTTTTCATTTATATTGATGTTGTAAGCTTGCTTTGTATTGTTTATGTTATAACCTAAATATTTGCTTTCTTTTTCTAATTTATTTGAATTAACAAAAATTCCATTAAAGCAAATCAAAACTGCAAACATTCCAACTAAATATATTGGTATTGATAATACATTTCTAATAACTTTTTTCTTTTCGCCTTTTTTAAAATTGTTTGTGGCTGAAAAAATGGCTACAACAATTACCATTGCAAAAATTACATATCCCCACAATTTAATTGTGCTGTTTGTATAATTTGCACCTGTTATTTCAAAATTTCCATCAATTGTTATCAATCTGTCAAATAGAATATTTTGTGTATTTAATATTGTAATTAGACCTATATTTATTGCTAAAAGTCTAATGTTTCTAATTATTTTTTTGAAAACCAAGCTCTTTTTTAGCATTTCTCCATCTATACTTTCAAAGCAGAAATTGAAAACTAATATATGGTAAATTATTGAATATATTGTTAAAAAGATTATTAAACCTGCTAAGTATATTAAAGCTGTTTCTATCAACGGTTTTTGGAACATATAATATCCAACATCTAGTCCAAAAATTGGGTCTGCATTGGCTATTCCAAATGATGTATTTCCCATAAATAGTACAAGTTTTTCTAAAATAGCAGATCCTATAAATAAGCTTCCAATTGTTGAAAATACTAATGCTATTGATTTGTTTGGTAATTTTGGAATTTCTTTTTTCTCTGCCTCAAAAAATGGTTTTAAACTCTTTTTTATTCCTTTATTTGTGAAATACATTATGATATATAGCACTGCAAAACAGATGCCCATTGTTAGGTATTTGTATTTAATGTTTGCCCAAAATATTTCTTCATAGTTTTGACCAAGCTCTTTGAATTCTAGGTAGCTTGATTTTAGAGTTATGAAGCTTACTGCAAGAAATAGTAATACAAATGCAATTACCAATAATATTCTTATTTTGTTTTTCTTTGGTTTGTTTTGTGTTTTATTATCTTCCATTTTTTACTTCCTTTCTTATTTATTATATAGCTTATATATATTAATTTTTTGACCTTGTCGTCGCAACCTTCAATTTTAAAATTACCACAAACTGCCAATTTCTAATAGCTCGTTGCTCGCTATAAGAAATTGTATGTTTGTGATAATTCTGCTGAGGGTTGCTCCAGTTCGCACTCACTTCGTTCGTTTGACGCTTTCGCGGTCTTCAAAATTAATATATATAAGCTAATGTCATAAAAACTAAATAATAGCTTCAACAAAATCTTGTGAATTGAAGATTTCCATATCGTCAATTTGCTCTCCAACTCCAATGAACTTAACAGGAATATTATTTTCTTCAACTATTCCAATTACAACTCCACCTTTTGCTGTACCATCTAATTTTGTAAGAACCAAACCAGTAATATCTGCTTCTTCTTTAAAAGCCTTAACTTGTTGAATAGCATTTTGTCCAGTTGTACCATCTATTACAAGTAAAACTTCTTTGTCTGCTTCTGGCATTTCTTTATTTATAACCTTCTGAATTTTGTGTAACTCGTCCATTAAATATTTTTTATTGTGAAGTCTTCCAGCAGTATCTACAATTAAAATATCTGCACTTGTTTCTTTTGCAGTTTTTATCGCGTCAAACACAACAGATGCAGGGTCTACGCCTTCCTCTCTCTTAACAATGCTTGAATTTGAACGTTTTGCCCAAATTTCAAGTTGTTCAACAGCCGCTGCTCTAAATGTATCTGCTGCAGCAACTACAACTTTTTTGCCTTGTTTTACTAAGTTATTAGCAATTTTTCCAATTGAAGTTGTTTTTCCAACTCCATTTACGCCAACAACTAATATTACAGATGGTTTTGTGTTTAAATGTAAACCAATATCTGCTACATCTAGTATTTTTTTCATTTCTTCTCTTAAAGCTTTTTTAACCTCTTCTGGCTCTTGTATTTTTTCTTTTTTTATTCTATCTCTTAAATTTGATATAATTTTAACAGATGTATCCATTCCTATATCTGACATTATCAATGCTTCTTCTAGCTCGTCTAAAAAGTCTTCATCAACTTTTCTAAATGCACTAAAAACATTATTTATTTTTTCATCAAAGTTTTGCTTTGTTTTTGTTAAACCTTTTTTTAATTTATCAAAAAATCCCATAATCTTCCTCCCTCGTTTTATAACACTATGATTATACCAAAAAATAAGATAATTAGCAACTAATTATCTTATTTTTGTTTTATTTCCATTCAGAAAGAATCTGCTTTTTTGTAGCCCTTCTTTTTGTATTTATATTTTGCATTCTTGCTTTTAAAAGTTGTTTTCTTCCTTCTGCGCTTCTTGTATAAATTAATTCTACTTTTCCTATTTTATTTTTCCAGATATTTACAAAAAATTCTGATGTTTCTTTGTTTGTTCCAAATATTTTGGGAATATTGAAATATTTAGAAATTTTAGCTTTATTGGCAACAATTATATATCTTTGATTTTCAAATTTTGAAAATATTTCTGTTAAACTTGTTACAAATAATGAGCTTTCTTGCATTGATGTTCCTTCAACACAAGATGATATATTTCCGAATTGATTTGTTATTTTTATTTTAGCTCTTTGTTCTTCAATGTAGCCTTTTTTCTTCATTGCTTCTAAAAGCACTTCTGAAATAACTTTCACAGTTTCCTCTGAATTAGATAATTTCTTTATTCTTTTTACATGATAAATTATATATCCCAATACTCCAGCTCCAACTATAGCAGTTATCCATCTTGGAATTATTCCAACTATTAATAAAATTATAATTGCAACAAAAATCCCTATAGCATTAACGAATTTTTTTGAAAATAGCCAATCTGAAGTAAATGCTGGAGGTTCTTCTAATTCTACTTGTTCCACCATTTTCATATTAACTTTCTTTTCTACTGCATTTTCCCAAGACTTGAACATTTCCTCTCTATTATTAGATAATTGTTCCATTTTTTTGTTTATTTCATTTACCCTTTGTTGTGAAAATTCACCATCAAAATTGCCTAGTCTTTCTATTCCACTTGTTACTTCATTATTTTCATATCCTATTCCCGCAAAGGATTGAAATCTTCTTTTTAGTAAATTCACATCTGAATTTTCAATTAAATTGTCTTTTTCTAAACTATCGCAAACACATACCAAATGCCAAATATTTGCTGTTTTATTTGGATTACTATTTGTACGTATTGCTCTACCTCTCATTTGGTTTGAAAGCATAAATGAACCTACAAAAGTTGCTAAAATTAAGCTATTTATACTTGGCTCATCCCAGCCTTCTCCTAATAATGATTTTGTTCCTATTATTACTTGAATTTTTCCAATTTCAAATAATTTAGAAATACAATTCATTACATCATTTCTATCTTTTTCTGGCATTGTTATTTCAACATAGTTATCATTTAAAGGAAATTCCTTTGTTTTTAACTTTTCTATGTTTATTTTATTTGTATCACATATATTGCATAATTCTCCAAATAATTCTTTAGGTATTGCAAATATCCCTCCTGTTAGAATTGCCATTTTTAGATTTTCATATTTTGCTACTAATGTTTTAAAAATTGGCATTACTCCAATTTTGTCTATTGTAATTTCTTCAGTTGTACAATATTCTTTCCTTATGTAATCTGTTAAAATTACCATTCTCATTTCTTCTTGCAAATTTTCATGTTCAATTCTAACAATATCTACAATACTATTTAATTTTCCAAGACTGTTTACAAAGTATTTTTGAATTGTTTTATTATCTCCTAAAGACAAGTTTTTCTTTTCTATTGCCCCTATGTTATTTAGCCTTTTTTCATATTCTGAAATTGTTTCTTCATGGTTTTCAAAATTTGCTCTATCTGTTATAAACACATTTTTAAATAATATTTCTAACCACTCTTGTGTAAGGCTTGGGAGTTGCTTATTGTGGCCTAGTATTTGAATATGTGCTGAACTTATTGGCACATTCGCACTTCTCAAGAATATTAACATACTTGAATAATATTCAGGATTTTCTAAAATAGATTCTATATTATTATTTGGCGCTGTTATGAATTTATGATTATTTATGGCATTTATAAAGTTCTTATCTCTTTTTAAATCATTTATTATTTCATTAAGTTGTTTATCATAATTTTTTATGTTTTCAAGTTCTTCGTCTGTTGGGTAATTGAAATATATGTAATCCTGATGTGGACATAAGTTTTTGGCTTTTACTAACTCTGGAACTGAAATTTCTTCATCAATTTCCCCACATAAACTAACATAATTATCCCAAATATTTTTTTCAACGTCATAAGGTGGAGTTGCAGTTAAAGCAATTATTTTGATGTCTCCTATTTTTTCTGTTACTTCTTTTAAACTTTTCCACCACTCTGCTTGTAAATGATGTGCTTCATCCAATACAAGTGTTGTTATCCCTTTATTTTTTATTTCTTGAACTATGTCATAAGTTTTTATTTGCTCTGTTGTTGTTTCATTTTCATCTTGTATTAAGTCATCTGTTTCCTCAAGTTCAGCCTCTTCATTTTTTATTTTCTTTTTCTTGTACGCATAGTGAAGTGCTTGATATGTTACAACATTAAAATATTTTAAATTATAAATATCTGTGCTAATCCAATCTGGAACCTCTTTAAAATCAGTAAATGTTGAAACAAATTTACTAATCCATTGTTTTTTTATTGTTACAGTTGGAGCAAAAATTATAACTGGTTTTCCAAGTCTTCTTGCAAGTTCTAGCCCTAAAATTGTTTTTCCAGAACCAGGCGCTGCTACTATATTTACTTTTCCATCACTTAAATGTTTATCTGCATCTCTAAGCACTCTATCTTGATATGGTCTCCATGGATATTTGAATTTTATATTTTCATTAAACATGTTTTATATTCCTTTTTATCCTATTTCATTTTTTCTTTTATTCTAACCAACGTATTTAGTGCATCAATTGGTGTTAGTTCATTTAGATTTACTTTGTCTAATTCATGAGCTATTTCTGCTAGCTTGAAATTGAACATATCGAATTGTCCTTCTACTTGTTTTTTGTCCTTCTTTTCTTGGGCTTTTCCTGTAAGGACATTTTTGCGTTCAAGGCTTTTTAATATACTATCTGCTTTTTGAGTTACCTGTTTTGGTACACCTGCTAAGCGTGCAACATGAATCCCATAGCTTTCGTCTGTTCCACCCCTTACTATTTTTCTTAAGAAGATAATGTCTTCTCCTTTTTCTTTTACAGCAATTGAATAGTTTTTAACTCCTTCAAGTTTTTCCTCTAGTCCTATTAACTCATGGTAATGTGTTGCAAATAATGTTTTTGCCCCACATTTTTCCTTGTCTGATATATATTCTGCAACCGCCCATGCAATTGATAATCCATCATAAGTTGATGTTCCTCTTCCTATTTCATCTAGAATTACCAAGCTATTTTGAGTTGCTTCTTTAAGGATTGTTGCAACTTCCATCATTTCTACCATAAATGTGCTTTGCCCCATTGATAAATCATCTGATGCTCCAACTCTTGTAAAGATTTTATCTACAACGCCTATTTCCGCTTCTTCTGCCGGAACAAAACTTCCAACCTGAGCCATAAGCGTAATTAGAGCAACTTGTCTCATATATGTAGATTTACCTGCCATGTTTGGTCCAGTAATTATCGCAAGCCTGTTATCTCCTTCATCTAGAAATGTATCATTCTCAACAAATTCGCCCGTTCCAAGCATTTTTTCTATTACAGGGTGTCTTCCGTTTTTTATATTTATTGAACCTTGGTTATTTACCTTTGGCATGCAATAATTCATATCTTCTGCAACTACAGCAAATGATGTTAATACATCTAAAGTTGATACTATATTTGCAGACTTTTGAAGTCTTTTAACATTTTTTGCAATTTCTTCTCTTATCTCTACAAACGCGTTATATTCTAGATTCACAATTCTTTCTGATGAGCCTAAAATTTGATTTTCCAATGTTTTTAATTCTTCTGTTATAAATCTTTCAGCATTTGTTAGAGTTTGCTTTCTTATAAATCTATCTGGCACTTGGTCTAGCCATGATTTTGTAACTTCAAAATAATATCCAAATACTTTGTTAAAGCTTATTTTTAAATTTTTAATTCCAGTAGCTTCTCTTTCTTTTGTTTCAAGTTCCACTAGCCATTGTTTGCCTTCTGTTGTAGCTCTTTTAAGCTTGTCTATTTCTTCATCATATCCTAGTTTTATTATTCCACCATCTTTTATTGTCATTGGTGGATCTTCTACTATTGCTTTTTCTATTAAGTCTTTAATATCTTGTAATTCATCCAAATTTTCAAAGCATTGTTTTAAATACTCTTGCTTGCAATTTGAAAGAATTTGCTTTAACTCTGGAAGTTTTACAAGTGAATTCTTTAATGTTATCATATCTCTTGCATTTGCATTACCATAAGCCATTTTTCCAGCTAAACGTTCAATATCATATACCTTTTTTAAGCTCTCTACTATATCTCCTCTTAGCATAATGCTATCTTTTAGTTCTTTTACTGCATTTAGCCTTTTGTTTATTTCTAAAACATCTATTAATGGATCATTTAGCCATCTTCTTAAAAGTCTTCCTCCCATTGAGGTTGAAGTTTTATCTAATACCCAAAGTAGAGTTCCTTTTTTAGATTTATCTCTCATTTTTTCAGTAATTTCAAGGTTCCTTCTTGCGCTTATATCTAATGACATGTATTTTGATATATTATAAACTACTATTTTATTAATGTGGTCTAGACTTGTCATTTGAGTTTGCTCTATGTATTCTACTAAAGCATTTATTGAAGTAACTGCCATAGATTTGCTTTCTAAATCTTGAATTTCTTTTCCCGTGTTATCTAAAATTGTAAATCTATATTTTATTTTTTCTACATCATCTGTAAAAAATTTATCATTAAATTTTGTAATATATGCTGTAAAACGTTCTTTAATTTTTGCCATTTCCTCTGTGCAATCTGCCATCATTGAGTTTATTACTAATTCTGATGGCATATATCTTGCAATTTCATCTAGTAAAAGCGCAAAATTTTGGTCATCTCTTATTTCTGCTGAATAGAATTCCCCTGTTGAAATGTCACAAACGCTTATGCCAAAGTAAATACCAGATTTGAAAATTGACATTATAAAATTGTTTTTTCTTTCTTCTAGCATGTTACTTTCTACAACAGTTCCAGGTGTTACTACACGAATTACACCTCTTTTTACAATTCCTTTTGTTGTTTTTGGATCTTCTAATTGCTCACATATTGCTACTTTATACCCTTTTGCTATAAGTTTTGAAATATACATTTCTGCTGCATGATGTGGAACTCCACACATTGGAGCTCTTTCCTCTTGTCCACATTCTTTTCCTGTTAATGTTATTTCAAGTTCTCTTGATGCTGTAATTGCATCATCAAAGAACATCTCGTAAAAATCTCCTAATCTATAAAACAAGATGCAGTCTTTATATTGTTCTTTTGTTTCAAGATATTTCTGCATCATTGGTGAGTATTCCGCCATTTCTTTATCCTTCTTTCCGTTGTAATATACAACTTTTTCTTTACTTTTTATTCTGACTTATTCTAATATATTTTAACAAATTTTGCAATATGATAAATAATTTATTTTAAAAAGAAAACAAAAAAATCTCAATAAATTGAGATTTTTTGTTACTTTATTTTAATTGATTCATAACTTCTTCAGCAAAGTTTTCTTCTTTTTTCTCGATTCCTTCACCTTTTTCGAATCTTGCAAATTCTACAACTTCTGCATCTTTTTCTTTTAATAGTTGTTCGATTTTTATATCTGGATTTTTAACAAATTCTTGCTCTACTAAACAGATTTCTCCGTAGAATTTGTTTATTCTTCCTTCAACTATTCTTTCTGCAATAGCTTCTGGTTTACCTTCGTTCATTGTTTGAGCTTTTAGAATTTCTTTTTCTTTAGCTACTCTATCAGCTGGAACTTGGTCTCTTGTAACAAATTCAGCTCTTGCGGCTGCTATTTGCATACATAAGTCTTTTGCAACTTCTGATGTTCCTTTTTTCATGTTTACTAGAACTGCTATTTTTCCATCTCCGTGGATGTATTTTTCAACTAATCCTTCAGCTTCAAATCTAGCAAATCTTCTAATATTTAAGTTTTCTCCTATTGTTGCTATTTTTTCTATTAATACTTCGTTAACAGTTTTACCAGCTACTGCAATTGATTTTTGTGCCAATAATTCTTCTACTGTTGCAGGATTTTTTTCAACAACTTGTCTTGCAACATCTGCTACGAATTTTTTGAATTCTTCATTTTTTGCAACGAAGTCTGTTTCTGAGTTTACTTCTACTATTGCACCTATTTTTCCATCAGCTGAAATATATCCTTCAACTAATCCTTCTGCTGCTACTCTTCCAGATTTTTTAGCTGCTTTGGCTATTCCTCTTTCTCTTAATAAGTCAATAGCTTTTTCCATATCTCCATCTGTTTCTGTTAAAACTTTTTTGCAGTCCATCATTCCTGCACCTGTTTTTTCTCTTAATTCTTTAACTAAGCTTGCTGATACCATTTTATAATTCCTCCCTTATTTTAAATAATCGCCGCCAAAATACGTTTTCTGCCGACGATTATTGTTTTATTATTATTCTTCTTCAGCTGCAACAACTTGTTCCATGCTTTCGATTTCTTCTTCTACATCTTGTTCTTGAGTTCTTTCAAAGCTTTCACCTTGATTTCCTTCAATTACAGCATCTGCCATAGCATCTGCTATTAATTTTACTGCACGGATTGCGTCATCATTTCCAGGTATGCAGTAATCTACATCTTCTGGATTGCAGTTTGTATCTACTAAACCTACAACTGGTATGTTTAATTTTCTAGCTTCTAATATAGCTATTCTTTCTTTTTTAGGATCTACTAAGAATATAACTCCAGGTAGTTCTGTCATTTCTTTGATTCCACCTAAGTTCTTTTCTAGTTTTTCCATTTCTTTCTTTAATAGAATTACTTCTTTTTTAGGTAAAACATCAAATGTACCATCTTCTTGCATTGTTTCTAAGTCTTTTAATCTTTGAATTCTTTTTTGAATTGTATCAAAGTTTGTTAGCATTCCTCCTAACCATCTTTGATCAACATAGTACATTCCGCACTTGATTGCTGCATCTTTCATGCATTCTTGTGCTTGTTTTTTAGTTCCTACAAATAGAACTTTCTTTCCTTCTTCTGCTTGTGATTTTATAAAATCATAAGCTTCATCTAATTTTCTAGATGTTTTTTGTAAATCGATGATATGGATACCATTTCTAGCTTGGAATATGTATTCAGCCATTCTAGGATCCCATCTTCTTGTTTGATGTCCAAAGTGAACACCAGCTTCAAGTAATTGTTTCATTGCAACTACTGCCATTTTAAATTCCTCCCTTTTTTGTTATTTCACCCACAAATTTCAACATTTATCAGGACCTATATCTTTTAGGCACTTCCCTTCAAACTCCATTTGTGTGATTAATACGCAAATAATTATAACAAAAAAAATACTTTAAATCAAGTCTTTTTAAAATTTTTTTAATTTTTTTTTAATTTTGTATTGACAAATCTTTTTAATGATATTATAATAACAATTGTCGTTAGGACAAACCAGTTCATATAATGATATGCAGATGTGGCGGAACTGGTAGACGCACAGGACTTAAAATCCTGCGGTTGAATAAACCATGCCGGTTCGATTCCGGCCATCTGCACCATTTTTAGGGGTTTTTAAGGTATATTATATAGAGTATCATACAGCTACTCACAATAACACTGAATACCCCAAATACTCTCTCTTATGGGAGTATTTTTTTTGCCCAAAATTCATTTTATTATCATACAGTAGTACACATTATTATACAGAGTGGGTCCCCTATTGGTAGTCCCACCATTTTAAACGGTATGAAATATATGTCTATATAAGTTGTATAAAACAGTAATATATGATATAGTGTTAATAAATAAATAGTAAGTTATTGTTGAGATTGGAGATGTTAATTATGGCTTTTGATTTTAAGAAAGAGTATAAAGAGTTTTATATGCCTAAAAATAAACCAAGTATTGTAGAAGTTCCTAAAATGAATTATATTGCAGTAAGAGGAACAGGAAATCCAAATGAAGAAAACGGAGATTATCAAAATACAATAGGTTTATTATATGGAATTGCTTATACAATAAAGATGAGTTACAAAGGAACTCATAAAATAGATGGATTTTTTGAATACGTTGTTCCACCACTTGAGGGATTTTGGTGGCAAGATGGAATTGATGGAATTGATTACAATAACAAAGAGAAATTTAATTTTATATCTATTATTAGATTACCAGATTTTGTAACAAAACCAGACTTCGACTGGGCTATTGATGAGGCAACAAAGAAGAAAAAGCAAGATTTTTCTAGAGTTGAATTCCTAACTTATGATGAAGGATTATGTGTTCAATGTATGCACAATGGTTCTTATGATAATGAACCTGAAACAGTTAATTTAATGCACGAGTATATGAAAGAAAATGATTATGAATTAGATATAACAAATAAAAGATTTCATCACGAAATTTATTTAAGCGACCCTAGAAAATGTGATATTAGTAAGTTAAAAACCGTTATAAGACACCCAATAAAGAAAGTATAGGAGTGGTAAATTATGGCAACATCTAAAGAATATAAAGATTTCATATTAGAGCAATTAGAATTATTAAATAATATAACTTGCAAAGCAATGATGGGAGAATACTTATTATATTATAATAATGTTCTCTTTGGGGGCATATATGATAACAGACTACTTGTAAAAATAGTTGATACCAATAAAAAGTATAATATGCAAGAGCAATTACCCTATGAAAATGCAAAGCCAATGTATTTAGTTGATGATATTGAAAATAAAGAACTATTAAAAGAAATTGTAATTGAAACTTGCAAAGGTTTACCAATTAAAAAATAAATATTCAAGGCACCAATTATAAGGTGTCTTTTATTATGTCTAAAACTACTAGAACTGGAACTATACCCCCACAAAGAATAATAATTAAAGCAAATCTATATAGAAAGGGGGCGAATTATGTCAGAAGACCTAAAGGAATTACAAAAGAATGAGGCTTTAAACCGATTAAGAATATTACAAATGAATTATGAACTACTAGAGAATGTAGTATCAGAATTTGAACAAGACAATAAGCTATACTATTCAGAATACATAAATCAAAATATGCAAGGAATTCTATACTATATAGACAATAAAGAAGAATTTACAAATGCTATTAAGGAATTCGAGGAGAAACACCAAGCAAAAGTATATCACGCAATACTAACACCTCTAACCTATGGCAGAATGTTAAGCTTATTATATGTAAGCCAATATACAGAAGAATGGCAGAGAGATAGAAACGAACTGTCTGAGGGACTACCTCTAGCTTATTGTATGAATTTAGATGATGATACAATGTCAGAATTTGGAGGAATACAAATAGAAAAAGCTAATGGAGGTATAACTAGAATAGCATAGAAAGGTGGAATTATGGAGAATGATAGTGCAATACTAGAGTTATATGAGTATGTGCAAATGAACAAAACCAATAGTAAGGAATATGTTAGATTATTAAGAAAATTTATTCAAGCAAGAGAAGAATTTGACAAAACACTTATAGACGAACAAAAAGAGAATTTAGAGAAGTTGCTAGTTCTAAATGGAGATGTTCACGGACAAGAATTTCAAGAATATTTCATAGCACGGATTTTCACTTGCTACAAAACTAATGACAGAAGTATTTGCAAAGAATGAATAATAAAATAAGCCCTTATGTAAGAAGTATATAATACTTAATCATAAAGGGCTTGTTATATATGAACAACTAATTATCACTTTTGCTATTGAATATATAATCTACTAATGCAGAAACAATTTGTCTATCATCATTTTCAAGTAGAGCAACAGATTTCATAAGTTCAGTATTATCTGTTGGAGTATCTGCAGTAATTAAACCTTTAAATATAACAGATACATCTACTTTTAAGGCATTACAAATTAATGTAATAGTAGTTAAACTAGCACCACTATCTCCTCTTTCTATAAGTGAGATAAAATTAGTAGATAAACCAGTAGTTTCAGCTAACATTTGTTGTGTCATTCCACGTAATAATCTAGCTTGTTTAATGTTTTTACCAATAGCACGTAATACTTCAGCTTTATCTCTATTTTGTGAATCTTCCATAAAACCTACCTCCTACTAGAATTTTACTAACAATGGTACTGTAATAAAAGAAAATAATTCTTTAATTACTATAACCAATACTTGAAATAATAAACAATAAGTGATAGAATGGAGATGATAAAATTAAAATTCGCATTTTGAAACGGTACTAATACTATTCGGGCGGAGCATTTACAGAAATAACAACCTCTAAAGGAACAAAAATACTAATTGATTTTCGGAGATGACCTAGACGACCCAGAGCCTAAAAGACTTCCAGAAATAGAACGGACTAACAAAAGGAAAACCAACTTATGACCGGAGTAATAATCTCGCACCGGACATCAAGACCATTGCCGGAAGAATACGGAGAAATATTACCTGAAATACCTGTCTATTTTGCTGATATAAGCAGAAAGATATTAGAAACTGTATTTACATTTACATCTAAAGGCAATATAACTCACGATACAATAGATATACAAGACCAAGTACCTATAAAAATAAAAGATATAACAGTTATACCCTATATAGTGGACCACTCTGCCTATAATAGTTTTATGTTCCTAGTTTCAGCAGATAACAAGAAAATATTATATACGGGAGATTACAGAAACACCGGGTATAAACGGCGAATTATTCAAACCAACATTAAAGAAAATACGGAAAAATAGATATTTTGATAACTGAAACAACAACCCTAACTCGCGAAAATGTTAAATCTCAAACAGAGGCAGAACTTGCAATAGAACTAGCAGAGAAAACAAAGGATTTTGACAAAGTATTGGTATTGACTTCTACAACTACAATTGACCGTATTACAACCATAGTTCGTGTAGCCAATAAAACAGGCAAAACTATAATATGGGACATCTTATTAAATATGGTTTTACAGTTAGTAACACAGAAAATACCTAATGCTCTAAATTCAAACAGAGTGTACTGTTATCTTCCCTCATATCTATACAGAATTAGAAATCAAGAGCCATATAAACAATATATTGAGCAATATTCGAGCAAAATAAAACAGACAGGACAAAAACTACACGGAAAATTTATTATGAATTGTCGTGCTAGTATGTGGAGAGATATTCAAAAATTAAAACTAAAGAATAAAGTATTAAATAACTGTTGTGTTGTTTATTCAATATGGGACGGTTATAAAACCCAAGATGAAACAACAATAAAATTTTTAGATACAATGTCAGAGTTATCAATACCAATAATTGACCGGACACGTATCTGGACACGGAAATAAAGAATGTATTAAACAAGTAATAGATATAACAAAACCTGAAATAGTTATACCTATACACGGAACTCAACCAAAGAAAATTGAAGAACTAACTGATAAAGCCATTATTTTAAACGATATGGAGGCGTTGGAAATCAACCCAAAAGGAGAATATAAAATAATTATGAATGAAAATATAGAACTAGAACACGAAGAATTACATCTACTGCAAGACGAACTAATAGTTATAGGAGCAAGACAAGGACATAATATAACTACAATAGGGTTGCAGATAGCTGATAATATATCAAGGCAGAATAAACCAGTAGCCATATTTAGCTTAGAATATTCAAAACAGACACTATTAGAAAAATTAGAAAACACAGACAACATCTATATAGACGACACAGTTAATATACCTCTAGCCTATATAGAGGAACAAATCAAACAAAACATAAAAGCCCACAATATAAAGTTAGCAATAATAGACTGTTTACAACAGATTAAAGATTGTAACAATGTAGAGATAATTAAGAAATTACGAGTATTCGCACAAGAACAACAAATATGTATATTACTTCTATCTCAACAAACAAGCGATACTACAACAGAATTAGGAAATATTACAAACAAATCTGTACGTGATTTAGTTGAATCTTTCATATTTCTATATGAAGAAGACGACGACAGAGTTATAACTTATGAAGAAGTAATTGCTAGGCTAAAAGGAAAGAAACTAGAAGATTATACCAAAGAAGATGTAAATGACAGATATATAGCTTATGGTAACGAAACAGAATTAAATACACCTAAAATTCAAAGGTTACTTATAAAATATGGATTTTACACAGCTTTACTTGATAGTGTAAATATAATTGAAGATAAACAAACTATACAAGAACCACTATCAAGCAACCTATTCAAAGATATTAATTATACTATTATGCAGGGCAGAATATTAAATGTAGAGAAAGAGCCGTTTGAAGTATTAAAAGACGAACATACTATATATAGTATGATAGTAACATTTGAAGAAAAGAATACTAGCAAACAACACAGACTTAAAGCATACGTAATATTAGAGGACGAGGAACAAGAACTTGAACGATACAAGAAAGAATTAAAACCATATAAAAACAATATAGCTGTAATAGTTGTGAATAGAGATAACGAACTATATGTAAGGTGTTATCTAAAGTATTATGAAGATATAAATTACTACCATAAAAAGGGCTAATACTATTGTTTATAACACTAAAAAATGGTATAATAAGTATAAGAGATGTCGAAATATGTCGAATAATGTAATAACAAAGGAGGAGGTCTATATGGGAAGAATAGAAGATTTACAAAAATTAAAAGAACTAAAAGACGCAGGAGCCTTAACAGAGGCAGAATATGAAGTAGAGAAATACAAAGTTTTAAACTCTAATGATGATAATAATTCCAATAATAATAGCAATAAAAATTCAGTAAGAGCTTTAACTGGATTTATACTAGGACTATGTTCACTGGTAGCGTGGTATATACCTATTATAGGCTTTCCAGTAACAATATTAGGAATTATATTTAGTGCATTTGGAATTAACTCTAATCGTAAAGGTATGGCTATTGCTGGTTTAATACTATCAATTATATTCTTTGTAATCACTATAATAAATAGTATAGCTGGGGCTGTTGTAATGAGTAGAGTTTTATCAAATTATTTTTAATACAAAGGAGGAATTGTTATGGAAAGTAAATATACAGAATTAGAAAAATGGAAACAATTAAAAGATAATGGAGATATAACAGAGGAAGAGTATAATGCTGAAAAGCAGAGAATTCTTAACTCTAAAGAAGTAAATGCTAATAGTAAACCTAAAAGAAAAGGTATAAAAGTAATAACACTTTTAATAATTATTATTGTAATTATAGGAGTTATTGCTGCAATTGTTATAACTGCAAACTTAAACGATAAGATACAATATGAAAGAATAGAAATAACTACAAATGAAGGCATAACACTACCAGTTAATAAAACGAATTTAGATAAAGGTATAGCAGAAATAGAAAAACAGCTTTCTGTAGCTGATACTATAGGAATTGTATATAGTGGCAATAATATACAATATTATTTAATACCAACATTTAATAGTTCACAAGATGAGGCAAAAAGTGCTTTAGATTATTATATGGGGAGTGAAAGTATAAGAAAATATAGTATAAAGACAATAAATGATGATGATGGAAAGGTTACAGATGGAAGTCCTTTTTATATAAAATCAGCAATTACCTTTATGCCTATGCCATTATATGATATAAAACAAACTCTTTATATAGCAGGTGGTTATTTATATGATAATTGGGAACTACTTGTTATAAATTATGAAAATGGAAATATAAAAATTCTAAATGACCAGACTAATATAATAAAAAATAGTCGTGAAGAAAATAAAAATATATCAATATTTGAAAAAGCTATGAAGTATGGCTTTTTAAGTAATAAATATGAAAGTGGAATTACTGAAAAACAGTTAAAAGAATTATATGAAAATACAACAGGTGTTGATAAAAATAACGTATGGATAGGTACTATCAATAATTTGTATAATAGTTGGGAAGAGTGTTTAGCTGATGTTAAAAAATCAAATTTATTAAATGCCAATACATTAAAAGGCAGAATATATAAAGGCTCAAATTCACAAGGTAAAGCAACACTAAATTTTATAGATGACAGCAGAGTGGAAATAGACTATACAAATTCTAATAATTCTGAAACCATAAAAAAAATATGTGATTATGAAATTTATGGAGATGCCATTGAAATACAAGAAGACGACGACGGAAAATATACATATTATATAGAAGAAACTGGAAGTATCGAATATAAGTATATCTTTTTAGATGAAGTTAAATAATTTATTTCAAACTAAAGCCATTAAGCCTATGACTCAATGGCTTTAATTGTAACATCTGTAACTATAATTGAATTACTATTTTATTAAGCTTATTTTCCTCTTTTTGGACATAAAAGTATTAATTACGTTTTATTTATTTTCTTATTTAATAAATCGCTTTATTTTGCCCAAAATTGACGTACGTTCACAAAAGTAAAAAGAATAAGTAGAACTGGAACAAAACACCTCTAACCATTAGAATTAATTGGAAAGGAGGTGTTTTATTGTGCAAGAAAAAGAACAGTTACTAAAAGATACTATTGAAAGAATACAAAAGATTATTGAAACACAGGCAGGAGATATGTTCAATGATTATGATAAACAGCTTAATACAATGTTAGAGAACAGAACACTATTAGAGCAATTTAAGATTAAGAGATTAACTAGAGAATATGAACATTTGCAATTCTGTTTAAATGTATCACAAACTGATCTCTTTAATGTATTAGTAAAATATAAAGGCCAACGGAATTGCAATTATATCAATATCTAAAGACAAAGCCCAAATATCTACAGAAACCTATGACAAAACTAATAAGGAATTATTTAAGATAGATACTAAATTAAAGAACGAAGACATTAACAGTTTACAAGTTAAAATGTTCCTAGAGAGTTTTAATCAAGATATAGAACTAAAGACCAAACCAAATAAGGAAATTCAAGAAAGTATGCTATTAGAAGAATTTAGCAAACGACAAAGTTACGACAAGCTTCTAACTGGAATTCAACCAATAAAATATGAAGATACTTTATTTTTCAAAATACCTATACCAATTAACCCAAAGCAAATGGAATATATAAATATACTTACTAGAACAAAGGTAAGAAAAATAACATTAGTAGAAGTATTACAAGACGAGCAAGACCTAGACACTATACTAGCCCAAGCAACAGCAAAAGCAGTATTCTTAACTAACCTATTACATACAGAGCAAGGCGACAAATGGTATAAACTATTTGGATTTCATCGGAAGATTACCAACTACTCTAACAATTAAGGTATGTATAGCAGTTCCTAAATCTTCAAAAATAAAAGAGTTCGAGCCGTTCCAAGTTCAAAGTGGAATAGACACATTAGATTATAGATTTTTACAATATGAGAATGACCTAGAGCAAATAACATCTATCAAAACCAACGTGAACGACTAGAACTAAATTGTCAGCCATTGACAACCCCTAACCATAATAAACAGCTAGACTTCCCACTAGCTGTTTATTCTCTATTCAGTATATTTAAGCAAATCAAATTGAAAGGTGGAATTTAAGTTATGGAAGAGAGAAAAATTGTATTAGACCAAGCAATTCCAGAAAACTACTCAATGTTAAAAATAACTGTATTTAACAATGATGTTTTAGAAATAGGAGTTGTAAAAGTAATCAATACCTATTGCATTACAAAGTATATAGGTTGTATCAAATCGGATGAAATAATTAGTGAGAATTTTCATTTTAATAAGATTACTTATAAGGAATTAGAAAAAGCAGAAAGTTTAGATGTAATAATGCCTAAGGTATTAGATATTATTGGGAATGATACTATTATATATCTAAATTCAAATGAGCAAATGGGACTTCTAAAATCTAAATGTGAGAACTTAGGAATACAAATCAATAATAATACTATAGACGGGGCAAAACTACTAAATCAAATACCTAGGGACATAAGAGGTTTTGTATGTAATTCTTTAGATATTCTAGACCTATTCTAAACTAACAATAGGAGCAATAATTGTATAAATTGAATTATACTTTTATTGCTCTTATTTTGCCCATATTTCAAATTTTTATAGCAGGTGCATTTTATTACTTTACTAACATACATCAGAGGCATTTTTAAGGTAGTATGACATTGACATAGTTTCCATAGCTTGTACATATTTTATTCTGTATTTTTATTATTTTAATATAGACATAGTTTCCATAGTTTATATATATTTTTATATATAACTATTAATTAATAAAAAAGAGATACATATAAATATGTATCTCTAAATAGCTTTAAGTCTTATTCATAGATGAAGTATATACATAGTTACTAACAACCCCTACTATTCCATAAGGCCAATGATTTCTAAACTCTCTATTATTTTCCAATAATTCTAATAATTCAAAATCAAGTTTATTTATACTAAATGCTTCATATTCATTATTAACAAAATCATAAAGAACAGTATAATCTTCATCATTTTTAATAAGTTTATATATATCATCAGTTGTAATATTAGGACTATAATGAGTACCCTCTACATATCCCGGAAGATGATAATGAGCCTTTTTAGCTGTCCCTAATCTAACTTTATAATGTTTCTCATCTATACCAGCCTTTAGACAAAGAGCTTTAATTTGTGTACCAAAAATATTAAAGGCATCAGCATTTTCGTGATTATCTATACACCAAGATACATATGAATTATACAAAGTCCTAGTTTCTACTTCTAACTCTCTGCCATTTTCAGTCCACCAGTCTAAAAATTCTTTAACAATGCTGTTTTCCTCTAAAAACTCGTCTGTATCTTGTTTAATTTGTGCAGTTATATTAAATTTATTTTTATTATTTAAAACCTTGCTGAAATAATACATTGCTTTAGAAAAGATATAGTTTAAGTTCTTATCAGTACAAAGCTTTTTCTCCATACCGTCAATTTTATTCCCAAGTTCATCTGAAAAAGTTGCATTAAAATTGAGAACTACAAATCTTCTACGCATAGCAGCTGTGATATCTCCAAAGTCTAAAGGTGGGTTAGTTCCAATTAAAAGATTACATACAGGTTTATAATTATAAGGATTTACATTTTTTTCTTCAACTTTAATTGTTCCTCCAGCAGACATAGTTTTTAATAGTCCCTTATTAACAAATTTAACAGTTTTTATATCTTCATCATCAGCAATACAAACAGTTTTATCAACAATCATAGATGAAGTAAAACGTTCTGTAGTTAATTGTTCTAAACTTACACTTAAACAATTGTCATCTCCTGTAATTGCTCTAATAACGTCAAAAACTGTAGATTTACCATTACCACCAGACCCATTAAAAATAAAACATTTATGAGCAATATTTTGCTTTATACAACTAGCCCCAAATACTTCATAAATAAGTTGTTCTAATTCTTTGTTTCCGGCAAGTTACATCAGTCATAAAATTATCTACAAAATCATTTTTCATAGAAGGATTAAAAGGAATGTATTCAGCATTTACTTTATTTGTTATAACAATGGTAGGGTTAAATGGTTGTGTTTCTAATGTTTTCATATTTAATATTACATTTTTACAAGCAACGAATTCAGGGCTACATTCAACAAAGTCTATATTGTCAGTAAGTTCAATAAATTCTTTTACTTCTTCTCTAGCTCTTTTCAATAGATGATACTCTTTCTTTATGAATCTTTCAATTTGCCTATTATCATCTTTAATATGAACACCAGTGAATTTATCATAATAATAGAGTAAGTTATCGTGTGTACGTTTTATATGATATTTATCAATTATATCTTGAGCCATTTCTTCATACTTTTTAGAAGCATTTGAAGTTTTTGTAGTAGTTCCAATAATGCTATCTAGCTTATCAAGCTGTTCATCAGTAAAACGTATAGAATAAATGTAATTGCTAGTAAAAACATCATTATCAAAGTTAGTCCCAAAGAATAAACTACTTAAATTACGGCGAGACTTATCTACTGAATAATCTTCAAAAAGCTTTAATAGATTATCTACTATAGCTTGCATACGTTTTTTGCTAGTAATAGGTTCTTTAAAACAATACACAAATCTGAATTTAGGAACTTTCTTGGTATTACTAAATGAATAATACGCAAATGTAGGAATTAAATTTATACTTTTAGCATAATCTAGAACATCTTCCATAGTGTAATTACTGTCTTTATTATCAAAATCAAGCATCCATAATTGTGCCATTTCCCAGTCATCATTTCGATTATTACCAGAGGCACAAACAGTATGACCTCTAATAATTAGAGTAATTAAATCACAGATTTTAAATTTCATTATATTTTCCATACTTTTTAATCGATTTTGTATAGAGGCAGTTTCTGATTTATTAGGCTTTACAGTATAATTTTTAGTAGTATCTACTTTAGTGCTAACTTTGAAATTATCAATATCTTCAATTGTTTCAGCAACAATATGTACCATTAAATTGTTACTGAATTTTGAGATATGCCCTTTAGCACCACAGGTAAAACAATGATATTCACCTGTAGTCATATTTATACCAAAACTAGGGTTACTCTCTTTATGGAATGGGCAACACATCTGTAAACTACCATTAGATAATCTGGGGACATCTAGCCCCAGATTATTTGCAATTTGCTCAATAATGTCTTTGTATTTATTTTCTATAACCTCACTATTTTCTGACATCAGCAATACCTCCTGAAATAGGAATGTATATATTGTTAGAAATATATGTTTCAGTAATGTTATGAAACAAGCCAAAATGACCTGAATTTAATGTTGTAACTTCAGCATTCCATTCAAAAGCGAACTTATTAAAATAATCTTTAGATAAATTATCCATAAGATTATCCATAAATTTTTCATCTAGGACAGGAGTATTTAGTACATACCCAAATACAAAATATGTTTCTTCATATTCATCTACGTCTGGCATATAGCTTGAAAGGGCTACATAGTTAAAAGCGAATGTTGGAATAATGTTTGCTTCGTGAACATAATTCCAAACTTCATTATTAGTAAAATACTGCCCTTCTCCTGAAAACCAAACAATAATAACTTGTCCTTCTAAAATTTCATTAGTAGGATATGGTTTACCAGACGAAAACTTATTTAATAAGTCTGAAATAGTTAAATTTGTTACTGTTGTAGTTTCTTCTCCTAATAGGGGCATTCCAATTTTGTAATGTGAAATATCTTCCACTCTAATTGGGAATAGCTTTTCTGTAAAATCTTTTTTTACTGTTTTGTTCTCATTTTTCATAATAAATTCCTCCTAAAATTCTTTATTTCTACTATTCTCTCTAAAGGTTTGAATAGCACTCTCTGATATTCTAACATTGCGACCACCTAATGGTTCTGCTTTTAGTTTACCTTGATAAATAAGTTTACGAATATAACTAGGACTTAAATGCCACTTCTTCGCAACATATTCAATAGTAAACATTTCTTCAATATCTGCCATTGTATTACCCTCCTTTTATTACAAATTTTGATACGCGCATAGATAATTCTATACATTACGCACCTTATTCTAAATTTTTGTAATAGAATGGCGTAAAAGAATTATAAGGAATTGTCTTTATATCTACCCCCCTTAAAAAATGGTAACAAAAAAACGTACCAAAAAACATCATTGCCATTTTTAGTGTAATGAAAAATACTTGTTTTATTGGTACGTCTATTAGTATTTATATAATTTATTAAAAATATGTTTTTAGTTCATTTGATTGTTTCGAAGACAGTATATAACATAATATCTAAAATGTCAACCTAAAACTATAATTTTTTAAAATTTTCGACAATTCCTTAATTTTATAAAAATTCTTAAATTTGATATAACGCAGTAATACCAAGCAACACTGCTATAATTCTAAATCTTTCACAAGAGAAATTATATCAACTACTCATTTTTGATTCGTATATATAAAGGGACACTTTTATATAATTGAATTTTACATTAAGGAGAAACAGAACTAGAAACTACACCAAACCTATGTAATAATTCAAAGAAACAAAGTAACCTCATAATAATATAAAGGAGAGGTAAATTTATGCCAAAAGTAGGAACATATAGAGGAGTATCAATTTATTATGATGAAATAAGAAATAGACACAGAATGAGATATACTGATTTAAAAGGTAAAGTCCGTCCTGTTTATCGGAAAGAATAAAGAAGACGTAAAAAGAAAATATGATGAAGTGCAGGAGAAATTAAGAAAAGGCACCCATATTATAAATAAGCCAGATACATTTATTAAGTTAATGAATGAAATGCTAGATGAATTAGAAATAGATAAGGAATTAAAAGATAATAGTTTAAATAGGAAACGTGATACTGCTAAAATAATTGAAGAATTTATTAAATGTAGCAGGAAACAAATCAAAAATATTACAGCAGATGAATTAAATGAAGAATTGAGAAAACTTCCTGAAATGAAGAAATTCGTTCAAAGTAAAAATAGAGAAGAATATAGATTTTCTACAAGTTATCTCAATAAAATATTCTCTTTAATCCGTCAAACATTTCATTATGCTGTTTTAAAAGAAGTTATTTCAAAAGACCTAGACCCCTTTGAAATCGAGGGAAAGATAAAGAAACCAAAATCAAATAAAAATACTAAAGTAATAAAATCATTCAGTAGAAATGAATGTATAAAATTTTTAGAAGAATTGAATAAATGTGACCATAAGTTCGCTGATATTTTACGAATTCAATTATTTCGGACGGATTAAGAATTGGCGAAACTTTAGGATTAACATCTGAAAATATAGACCTAGAGCAGAATAAAATATATATTGAAACAACAATTACAAAGAATAAAGCTAATAGATTTGTACGTGGGGATACTACTAAAACACCGTCTGGGACAAGATGTATTCCATTAACACCTATTTTAAGAGATATATTAGAGCCATTGGTAGATAAAGACAACCCAAAGGCACTAATATTCTCTAATAATGGCAAACCTCATAATGAAAGTAATATCAACAGAGTTATGAAACAAGTCTGTACTAATGCAGGAATTCGTGTTATAACAACCAAGAAGAAAAAAGCTAATGGTAGAATATCAAACCTAAAAACAAGTGATATTACAGTACACCGGATTGAGACATCTTTATGCTTCAATAGGGGTGTTAGTAAAAGCAGACCCAAAAGCACTTCAAGTCCTAATGGGACATAAAGACATAAGTATAACATTAAACATATATGCAGACGCACAAGATGAATTAAAGGAACAGAATGCTGAAAAGATAGAAGATTACATACTATCTCTAACTTCTGAAAGTGCAAGTCAAGATATGGACGAGCTGTTTAGCAAAATACAAGAACTAGATATATATTCATTGGAAGAAAAGGAAGTTATAAATTATACAAATGAAATTAAGAGACTTGCAATTATTCCTAAAATTGAAAAGGAAGTCAAAGAACTAATACTTAAAATATCTAATTTAGATAAAGATACAACAACAGATGATACTCAAGCAAGGCTAGAATTAGTTTATTCATTATTAAGTAATATGGAGCATTTAAAAGACCAAACTAGAGATTTAAAAAGAGATACTAACAAATGTAATGATGATTATAAATATATCTTCAATTATCTTCAAACAGCACAATATCTAGTTAAATCTATGAGTAGGGCAACTGAATATAAAGTAGTTAAGAAACCAGCAAAAGTAACTAAATTTGCAATAAACTACTAGAACTATAAGGAGCAATAAGATTTTATTGCTCTTATTTTGACCTTATTTACACTTTTATAAATAGGGGTTTATTATTTATTTACTGGAAATTTAAAATAAGACGAACTATAATACTGTTATAAACTAAACAATATTAGTAAATGGAGAATTCTAAAAGCAATAATTATATTAACTATATGATAACAGGAAGTAGATTATACCTCATAATCTACTTCTATAACTCTTGACAATACTGTATGATAACCTGTATAATATCTGTATCATAAATAAAATTTAATCAAATTTTAAGAACATTGATATAACTGGTGTAAGGGGTCTAACATACTCATTTTTAGTAGTATTTTAAGGAAAAGTAGTCCCATTTTGTAGTCCCAGCGAACTGACAAGTCGATTTTTTCGCAGAAATAGAGGCTTTAAAAAGGGGTACTTTTTTGACATCTGCACCAAAAATACCAAGTGAAAAATCACTTGGTATTTTTTATTCATCTTCCAATTCAAACTCAAATTCTTCATCTGTATTGTCTTTATTCTTTTCATATTCAAACTCATATTCCAAATTAGTTTTTCCTGGCTTTTTTACTTTTTTCTCAATAGATACCTTTTTTAGTTTTTCTTTTTTATCATCTTTTTTTAATACGTTTTCTTTTATTTCTTTTTCAGTTTCCTTCATTTGTTTTAGCATTTCTGTTGTTTTTTCCTTCTTGTCATCTAAGCATTTATTCATAAGTTTTGAAGCTTTTTCAAATAAGTCTGGAACATAGTCTAATAGTTTATCTATTGCTGATGAATGGTTTACTGGCATAAGCTTAACATTATTATTATTTATTACCAAGAATGCAACTGGATTTATTGCAACTCCTGCTCCAGCACCGCCACCAAAAGGCAATCTATAATTTATTTGCTCTTCTTTATCTTTTTTATTGTATTCATTTAAAGTTTCATCACTAAATTCGCTTCCTCCTGCAGCAAAGCCAAAAGTCACTTTTGAAATTGGTATTATAACTATATTATTACCTGCATGTATCGGTTCACCTATAATCGTGTTTACATCAACCATATCTTGAATACTATTCATAGCTGTAACCATAAGACCTTCTATTGGATGTTCTGTCATTTTTCTCCACTCTCCTCTTTTTATTTATGATATATATTACTTTTATAATATGTATCATTTTTTGTTCAAATATACCATCAAATTCAACATTTAATAAATTTCCGACTATTATATATTGGTTTAATCTGGTAAAACTGATTTTTTATTTTGACCTTTTTCTTTACCAATATTATTGAAATTATTGCACTTAAAAATGGTATTATATATGTTAAAAGCATTATGCTATCTAAACCTATTTTAGCTTTTAAATTGAATTCTTTTATTTTGAAATTCAAATTTTCTATTATTTTTCTTGTATCTAAAATGGACGAATCCTTTTTGAAAGATTTTATATGTGTTTTTATATCAAATTTTTTGAATCTTTTACTTAATTTATTTACTTTTTTACTTGTTATATTTGTTTTAAATATTGGTAAAAAGCCTATAACTTTAAATAATAATTCTATTTTATAGTTATCTTTTATATTAAAAATTTTACTTTTAGAATTGTTCTCAATATTGCTAATTAAATCACTTTCCGGCTCATGCAGTGTAAAATTCACATTATGTATTTCAATTTTTATTTTTAATGTTAGAACTATCAAAACTAAGCTTAGAAATACAAAAAGAAAAACCAATAAAATCGCCTCCGCTTTTTATTAGTTTTTCCCTGTATTTTTATTTTAAACATAAATAATATTATAAATTTTCTATTTCTTCTTTCGAAAGTTTTGTGTATTTTATTATTTCTTCAATAGGAAAGCCGCCTTCTTTTAGTCTTTTAGCAAATTTTTTCTTTTCATCTTCTAATTCCTTCTTGCTATCTTCCAATTTCTTCTTACTGTCTTCCAATTCCTTCTTACTATCTTCCAATTCCTTCTTACTATCTTCAATATATTTTTTTCCTTCTTCTATATCCTTTTCTCTACGTTTTCTTTCATTTTCCTCATATATTCCTTTTTCTCTCCACCAAGCTAATTGTTGCATTTGTGGATCTTCGCTCAATCTTCTTAATTTTTCTCTTGCCTCTTCAATTAACTCTAAGTTTTTCATTCTTTCTTCATAATCTTCGCTCTTCATATTTTCAATCCCCCTTTCGGTTTTTGGATTCTGTAAAAAAGCTAACCAATCTAGTAATCCATCACTGATACTATTAATATTATTTTTCAACTTTTCTAACTCTATTATATGTATTTCAAACTTATCTGTCAAGATTTTTTTCTTAAATTTATCTTCATATATCCTCCACTCTGTATGGCATTCAAGTTCTTCAAATCCTTTTACATTTTTATTTGCAATTAGTATCACTATACTTTTTTCCAACGTAATATAATCCGCATTTTTCTTAATACTTCTTGTATATAATCTACTCCAATAGTATAACATTCTATCTAAAATATTTTCATTTTCTGCAATTTGCATCTCTATATCAATATTTTGATTTTCATTAATTTTTGCAAGAACATCTAAAACTCCAAGTTTTCCTTCTTTCTCCTCTCTACGCAATACTAAATTTTGATTTAATTCTATTGTGTCTATTTTAGTATCTAATATTTTTTCTAAAAAAGCTTTAGTAATCCTTTCGCTCCCTTCTTCTCCAAATAATGCCTGGAAAACTACATCCAATTTAGGATTTAATAATTGTGTTTTTTCTTTCATAAATTTCTCCATTTCTTTTAATATATTTTAAATTGCATAATTTCTATATGAAGGCCTCCTTTCTTAAAATTTTTCTTTTCGTGGATTTTTATAGGTATAAAAAATAAATTTAATACAATTGGGAAATAATCTTTGAATAAATAAATTTCTCATAATATAAAAATTTGAAATAATTATTTAGAATTAATTTTGATAAAAAAATTTTATAATTCTCATAAATAATTGCACATTATGCAATTTAATACTTATATTAAATCACACAATATGCTAAAATTCAAGAAAAACTCATCGACAAATTTCGACAAACGTGTACTGCACCCCATTTTTAGGACAAAAAATCAAAATTGGAATTATACAATTAGTAACATTAAGTGGATTAGGTATAGGAACATTGATTGATTTAATTGGTATTATTCAGCAAAAATATAGTGACAAAAATGGTAGTATTATTAGAAAAAAAGATTCAGAAAATGAAGTTTTAAAGCTTGTTGTAGTTTTTATGATAATTAGCATAATTGGTAGTATTCTATTTACAGTTAAATCAATAAATGTAACTGTTTTTTATAAAAATAATGATTATACAAAGAATTTTGAAGAAGCTTCGAAACAAGAACCAGGAATGCAGGTCTTTTTATTTAATGATGCAACACAAAAACAAATAGATGAAGTTGAAAAGAATATAAGAGCAATAAATGGCGTAAGTACAACAGAATTTATATCAAAAGAAGAAGCTTTAAATACAATGAAGAACAAGTATGAAGGTAAAGTTGACCTTTCTAAATATGAGGGAAAAAATAATATTTTTTCAGCTTCTTTTATTGTAAAAATAAAGGATCAGTCTAAGTTTGAAAAAATTTATAAACAACTAGAGAAGTTAAATAATGTTAAAAAAGTAACGAAAGATGATTTATCAATAAAAACAGCAACCAAAGTTGCTGAACAGATAAATGTTATATTAATATTATTAATAATATTAATTATAATGGTTACTATAAATACTTTAGGCAAAATAATAGCTATAATATTAATATTTAAAAACAGATTGTTAAAAAATAATTTGAATGATTTAAACATATAATATTTGTTATACCATTATCGAAAGATAAAACGTATTCTATAAAAAGAAAAACCAATAAAATCGCCTCCGTTTTTATTAGTTTTTCCATTGTTTTTATTTTTTTAATATTTTAAACTTTTGTACATTTTGGGAAGTGTCCCCAAAATGTACTAAGCTCTTTTTTTCTTTTTCTCCACTGTAATATCTCCAAATATTTCTTCTTGTGTTGTCTCAACTTTGCTTCTTCTACTCATTTCTAGCAATCCACTAAATGCTGTTACAACTTCTTGTTTATTACGTTTCTTTATTGAGAATAATTTGTTAAATACAAATCTCTTTTGTTTTATTAGTGTTTTATACATTTCTTTTACTTTGCTTGAAACTGAATAGTTTTCTACAAGTGCTATTTTTTCTATATTTTTAGCATTTTGATTCATTTTTACACTTGTTCTTTTTACTAAGTCTTCATATAAATTTGGTATTAATTGTGCATCATAATTGAACTCTACTTTTTGCTTTGGTAAAGATATTTCCTCTTGTCCTTTAAATACCCTATTTGAATATTGTAAATATTGTTCCTTCAAAGTTTTACTTATTTCTTTATATTTTTTATAATCTATAATTCTTTGAATAAGTTCTTCTTCTGTTAGTTCTTCTTCCTCTTCTTCTTGTTTTGGAAGTAGTTTTTTTGATTTTAAATATAACAAAGTAGATGCCATAACTAAGAATTCGCTTGCAATTTCCAAATTCATCTTTTCCATAGCATTTAGGTATTTAATGTATTGATCTGTTATGTCATTTATATTTATATCATAAATATCCATTTTGTTTACATCAATTAAGTGACATAGTAAATCTAATGGGCCTTCGAATTTATCTATTTTTATTGCGTATTGTTTTGTTTCTAGTGTTAAAAGTGGCATTTTAAATTTATCCTTTCTTATTTTACAATATGTTAAAACCGTTCGTCCTTATTGTCGCAACCTCCCTTATTGAATAATGACAGGTTGCTCCAACGCTACGCTTTGCTCCGCCCTACGCGTCCTCACTCATTTTTAACATATTGTATCATCATTAAGTGATAAATTGATAATATCACTTTTATACCCTTTTTTCAATAGATAATTTTTAATTTCTTCATTATCCATTGAAGAAGATTTTTTGTAGATTATGTTTTGAGCTGATTTTTTTTCGTATTCTTCAAGTTCTTCTTTGTGCGCATAGAAATAGTCTTCTATTAAGCTTTTATTTATACCTTTTGCTAGTAATTTATATTTTATTTCTTTTAATGATAAATTTTTTAGTGCTATGAAATTGTTTATTGTCCTTTCAATGTAATTTGAGTCATCTATATATTTAGCTTCTTTTAGGTATTCTATTACATCTTCTAATAAATTTTCTTCTATTGTTGAAGCAAATTTTGTTCTTATTTCATTTTCACTTCTTTTTTTATATAAAACATATTTTAATACTTTTGTTTTTGCATTATCAAATTCTTCTAAATTATACATATATTTCCCCTATATAATAAAATCATAAAATTTAAAATCCGCGTAAGCGACCAACCGTAGCGTAGCGCAGGGCGACTGGAGCAACTTACATACTAGTATTTTAAATATGGAAGTTGCGACACCAAGGATTTATAAATTTTATGATTTTATTTTAATTAGTAAATTTTAAAAAATTATTCTTCATCATCATCTATTTCTGGAATTTCTTCTCCTAGGCTTTCTTCAAATCCTTTTTTGAAGTTTGCTCTTACTTTTTCTTCAACTTCTGCAAGCATTTCTGGTTTTTCTTGTAATAGTTTTTTAACATTTTCTCTACCTTGTCCAATTCTTTCTCCATTGTAGCTAAACCAAGAACCACTCTTTTCTATTATGTCCATATTAACAGCCATATCTAGAATATTTCCTGCTTTTGAAATTCCTTCTCCATATACAACATCAAATTCTGCCTCTCTAAATGGTGGGGCAACTTTGTTTTTAATTACTTTAACTCTTACCCTATTTCCTTTTACTTCTCCATCTTGTTTTATGTTTTCTATTCTTCTTATATCAAGTCTTACAGATGCATAGAATTTTAATGCTCTACCACCAGTTGTTGTTTCTGGATTTCCAAACATTACTCCTATTTTCTCTCTTAATTGGTTTATGAATATTAAAACTGTTTTAGATTTATTGATTGCACCAGCAAGTTTTCTTAATGCTTGAGACATTAATCTTGCTTGTAATCCCATGTGAGAATCTCCCATGTCTCCATCAATTTCTGCTTTTGGTACAAGAGCTGCAACAGAATCTACTACTATTACATCTAACGCTCCACTTCTTACTAAGCTTTCCGTAATTTCTAATGCTTGTTCTCCTGTATCTGGTTGAGATACTATCAAGTTATCTATATCTACTCCTAATTTTTTAGCATAAACTGGGTCTAAAGCATGTTCTGCATCAATGAATGCTGCTTCTCCTCCCATTTTTTGTGCTTCTGCAACTACATGTAATGCAAGTGTTGTTTTACCAGATGATTCTGGTCCAAATACTTCTATAATTCTTCCTCTTGGAACTCCTCCTATACCTAATGCCATATCTAAACTTAAAGCTCCTGTAGGAATTGCTTCTATTTCCATTGCTTTGAATTCTCCAAGTTTCATTACTGAACCTTTTCCAAATTGTTTTTCTATTTGGCTCATTGCAGCCTCTAATGCTTTTTTCTTTTCTGTATTTTCACTCATATTTTTTCCTCCTTCATATTTTGTCTAAATTTCTAATGCCAAATATAAGAAATTTAGTGTAAACTCGTGTTTGGTATTCTTATTATATACCAAAACAATGTTTTGTCAATACTTTTTTAAAATTTTTTTAATTTTTGTACCAGCCTTCTATATTATAAAATGTGCTAAACCAGTTAGGAGCTACATCTCCGACCAAATTAGAATTATATAAAACATTTAATTTTCCATTATTTAAACTTATATATGGTATTTCTGTATTATAAATTTGTTCTAATCTAGCATATTTTTCTAATAGAATTTTTTCATCTGTTGTATTTTTTACTTCATTTAATATTTGATTAATCTCATCTGATGTATAATTTGCTAAATTTCCTTCTCCAAAGAAACTACTTAAGTCTGGACTTATAGGCAAATAAGTACCACATAAAATCATATCATAATTTTTGTTTTGCTTATAATCTTGATATTGTTCATCTGAAACTTTTAGTAAATTCACTCTTATTCCTTGTGCCTCTAATTGATTAGTTATATTTTCAGCAGTTTGAACCTGAGTTCCATTACTTTCTTTTACTACAAAATTCAATTTTAATTTTTGTGTTCTATAATTTTCTGTTTTTTGCCAATTTTGATATTTAAAACTCCACCCACCATCTGTTAGGAATTGATTTGCTTGTTCTATATTATAATCAACTTTTGTTGGAGTTCCTTTATAAAGGTAAGAACCATATTCCAATGGAAAATACGCTGTATAATACTTTCCTCCATATATATTTCCTGTAATATTGGATTTATCAATAAAAGCAGCTATGGCCTTTCTAACATTTATATCTGATAAATATTGACTAGTAGTATTTAATGCTAAATAATTATGCTCTCTTCCTTTTACTTCTTTATAATTGTAACCTATTGTCCCAATATAATCGCTAAAACTATTATTAGTTGTAGACAAAATATCAATGTTTCCTGTTTTAAAACTATTGTATAATTCTCCAATTGATGAATATAAATTGACATGAATTTTTTCTAATGATAAACCTATTTTTTCAGCATTCCACCAATTTTTATTTTTCTCTAATGTTATAACTGAACTTTGCACATCTGAAATTTTATACCTTCCAGAAGTAACAGGTGCAGAATTTTTTGGAGTATTTTTAAAATCATCTTCTCCATAATATTTTTTGCTCATAATTGGGAAAGTTAGATAATATTCGAAAAATGGCACTTCTCTTGATAAATAGATTTTTATTGTGTGTGCATCAACAACTTCTAATTTTTCAATGTTTTGCACATTTTGACCATATATTGATGGCGTGTCCATTTTTAATCTATCAACTGTGTATTGAACATCTTCAGCATTAAATTCTGTTCCATCTGACCATTTGACATTTTCTCTAAGTTTTATTATATAAGTTGTAGCATCCTGTTTTGCCCATTCAGTTGCTAATGCTGGCTCTGGCTTATAATCATTACTTAAATTAACTAATGGATCAAATAGCAATCGAGATATATCTTGAACATATTGATTATTACTTAAAATTGGATTTATTGTATCAAAATTTGAGATTCCTAAGGTAATTTCTTTAATTCGCTCTTCTTGTTTATTGTAACTATTTAATTCCTCTATTTTTTTGGCCTCTTCGTCACCTCTGATTTTTACAAAAGCAAAAATAAATATTCCTATTGCAAATAGAATAAAAATATATTTAAACCAACTATTTTTCATTTTTCACCTCTGCCATATATAATATATTAGTTTTACATTTTTTTCAAGTTTTTTTCAAAAGAATTTTGACCTTTTTATGTTACTTTATTTTCTTTTTAAAAAATATTGATTTTTTCATAAAATCTGTATATAATATAGCCATTGAATACAAAAGTTAATATAGAAAGGAGTTTTTACTTTATGGAAAAAATTGATATTAAGGAGTTATACAAAAACTCTGAAAAATATGATAACAAAGAAATAACTTTGGAAGGATGGGTTAGAACATTAAGAGATTCAAAAACTTTTGGATTTATTGAATTAAATGATGGTTCATTTTTCAAAAATGTTCAAATAGTTTTTAATAATAATCTTTCAAACTTTGATGAAATATGCAAATTAACAATCAGTTCTTCTATCGAAGTTACTGGAAAATTAATAATTACACCAGATGCTAAACAACCTTTTGAAATACAAGCAACAGAAATCAAAGTTCAAAATTTATGTGCCCCAGAATATCCTTTACAAAAAAAGAGACATACATTTGAATATTTAAGAACAATTTCACACCTTCGTCCTAGAACAAACACTTTCAGTGCAGTTTTTAGAGTAAGAAGTGTTGTTGCTTTTCTTATTCATAGATATTTTCAAGAAAGAGGCTATGTATATCTAACAAGCCCAATCATCACATGTGCAGATTGTGAAGGTTCTGCTGAAATGTTTAGCTTAACAATACTTGATTTGGACAAGCCATTACCTCAAAAAGATGGTAAAACTGACTATTCTCAAGATTTATTTGGAAAGAAAACATTTATTACTGGAACAGGTCAATTACATGGAGAAACTTTTGCACATGCATTTGGAAAAATTTATACATTTGGACCTACTCTTAGAACTGAAAATTCAAATACTAAAACTCATGCAAATGAATTTTGGATGGTAGAACCTGAAATTTGTTTCTGCGATTTAGAACAATTAATGGATATTGAGGAAGATTTCTTAAAATATATTGTTAAAAATGTTTTGGAAATGTGCCCAGAAGAAATTGAATTTTTTGATAAATTTGTTGAAAAAGGTTTAATTGAAAAGCTTCAAAAAGTATGCAACACATCATTTACAAGACTAGACCACAAAGAAGCTATCGATATTTTGAAAAAAGCTGATAGAGAGTGGGAATTCCAACCAGAATATGGTGAAGACCTAGCCAAAGAGCATGAAAAATACATTACAGAATACTTTAATGGTCCTGTTTTTGTTAAAAACTGGCCTAAAGATATTAAAGCGTTTTACATGAAGCTAAATGAAGATGGAAAAACAGTTGCAGCAGTTGATTTAGAAGTTCCAGGTGCTGGAGAAATTATGGGTGGTTCTCAAAGAGAAGAAGATTATGATAAAATTATAAATCGTATGAAAGAAATAAATATGAATACTGACGAGTTGTATTGGTATCTTGAACTTAGAAAATATGGTTCAACAATTCACTCTGGATTTGGACTTGGTTTTGAAAGATTACTTATGTATCTTACAGGAATGGAAAATATTCGTGATGTAATACCATTCCCAAGAACACCAGGAAATTGTGATTTCTAATATAGTTATAAAAAAGTAATATATATTCAGAGAGAGGGCAAGTGGGGACCGTTCCATAGTTCTTAGAGATTTATCTCTTAGAACTATGTGAATGGGGAGCCCCGGAAAGAATATATATTACTTTTATTTATTTTATATCATTTTTTGTAAACTCATATTTTTTATTACAAAATTGACAAACTGTTTCAATTGTTTCTTGTTCTTTAAATAAATGATTTATATCATCTTCGCTTAATTTTTTCAAATTATTTACAAATCTTTCTCTACTACAATCACAATGATATTTTGGTTTTATCTCCCCTACCATTACCATTAAATTATCATCATTTGTTGCTTTTTCAGCAATTTCTTGTAAAGACATGTTTTTATCTAGCATTGTTGTAACTGGCTCTAGATTTTTTAATGCTTCCTCTACTTGTTTAATATCATCTTCTGTTGCATCTGGCATTAGTGTTAATAAATATCCCCCTGCTTTTTTTACACCATTTTTATCTACTAAAACGCCTAGAGCAACTGCACTTGGAGTTTGTTCAGATTCTGCAAAATATTTAGTAAAATCTTCTGCTATTTCTCCACTAACTAATGGTGTAACTCCTATATATGGCTCTTTTAGCCCCATATCTCTAATTACATATAGAAATCCTTCTTTACCAATTGCTCCACCAACATTAAGTTTTCCATCTTCTCTTAAAGGTAAGTCTACATGAGGTTCTCCAACATATCCTTTTATGTTTTGATTTCCATCAAATACACTTACAACATTTCCTATTGGACCTGTGCCCTTAATTTGAAGTGTTATTGTATCTTCGCCTTTAATTCTTGTGCTCATAATTGCAGACATTGTAAGAACTCTACCTAATGCAGCAGTTGCAAGCGGACTTAAATCATGTACCTTTCTTGCTTCTTCAACTAAATCTGTTGTTTCTGCACATATTATATTTACTCTACCTTCACATGCTAAATATTTTTTAATTTCACTCATTTTTCTTTTCCTTTCTGATTTTAGTTACCTATATATAATACCACACTTTATTGTTTTTCTCAATAAATTTTAGATTTTTTATAATTTTTACTTGACAAGATAGATAATTATGTGCTATTATAAATGATGTCAATAGACATGCGGATGTGGCGGAATTGGTAGACGCGCTGGTCTTAGGAACCAGTGCCAAAAGCATGGGGGTTCGAGTCCCTTCATCCGCACCAAAAAACACTTAGTTTAAATACTAAGTGTTTTTTTATTTTACTAAATAGAAAATCACTCCGCCTAACAAAGCTATGAAAAATCCTATTATTTTTAGTCCTGTTGTTGCTTCATTTTGATCTCCAAACCCAAAGAAGTTTTTTGTTATTATTCTTGAATCATATATTAAAGTAACTCCTATTAAAGATATTACTACAGCAATTATTTTTATTATTATTTGAAACATACTATCTACATCCTTTTTAATTTTTTTATAATGCTTGTTATTATTTTACTTTAGTAATTTTCTTTCCATTTTTCTAAAAAACAATCTCTTTATGATTTTGGGGCATTTTTGTATACTTGAATATAAGTCTTGGTTTACTTCTTTTAATTCTACTATTTCCCTATCTTTTTGCTCTAATGCCTGTTTATATTGAATTATTAAATTTTTAGCTTTTCCAATTTTAGAATTTTCTTGTTTATATCTTTCTAAAAGATTAATTAGTTCTTCTCTACTTAATTCTTTTACTTCATTAGAAGTTCTTTGTTGCTTGGCTTCTGAATATTCAATTTTCTTAATAACTTTATCTAGAAAATCATAAGTCTTTTCATCTATATCTTGTTCTTCTAACGGAATATCAGGATTTACAACAATATTCTTATCTTCTTCCATGTTATCATATATGTACTTTATTATTTCTTCTGGAATTTTCTTGTAATCTTCTTCTGGCATATAATCTAAAATCAATTTTGCTTGGTATAAAGCTTGATTCTGAGTCATAATTTGCCTCCATCTTTTGAATTCTTTTTTTCTATTGTATAACAAAATAAATTATATTTCAATCCTATTTGTAAATTTATCTTTAATTAAATTTTTTAATAGAATATTTTTTTCTTTTTCTAGTTTTGGATCATCTGCAATTATTTTCATTGAAATTCCTTGTACTTGTTTAAGAACTGGCATATCTTCAAATAAATTTGCTATTTTAAATTCTGGTATACCATGTTGTTTTGTCCCAAAGAAATCTCCTGTTCCTCTTAGCTCTAAGTCTTTTTCTGATATTACAAATCCATCATTTGTTTCGCACATTACTTTCATTCTTTCGCGAACTGTTTCTCCGCTTCCCTTATATTTTAAAATACAATATGATTGATACTCTCCTCTTCCAACTCTTCCACGTAATTGGTGTAGTTGAGCCAAGCCAAATCTTTGAGCATCCTCTACAACCATTATACTTGCATTTGGAACATTAACTCCAACTTCTATTACTGTTGTTGAAATTAAAATATTTATTTCTCCATTTTTAAAGCGTTCCATTATTTCGTCTTTATCTTTTGGCTTCATTTTTCCATGAATGTATTCTACTTTGTAGCCTTGGAAAGTTTCATCTTTATATTTATTATATAATTCTACAACAGACTTTAAATCCATTTCCTCAGACTCTTCAACTAATGGACATACAACATAGCATTGCCTTCCCTCTTGAATCTGTTTTTTTATAAAATTATTTACTCTTTCCTCTAATCCTTTTGTAACTGCATAAGTTTCAATTTTCTTTCTATTTGGAGGTAATTCATCTATAATTGAAATGTCCAAATCTCCATATAAAATTAATGCAAGTGTTCTTGGAATTGGTGTTGCTGTCATTACTAATACATCTGGATTTTGACCTTTTTCTACTATTTTGGTTCTTTGTTTTACACCAAATCTATGTTGCTCATCTGTTACAACTAGCCCCAATTTTTTAAACTCTACATTATCTTCTATAATTGCATGTGTTCCAATTAAAATATCTATTTCTCCATTTTTTAGTCTTTCAAGTAATTCTTGTTTTTTCTTTTTTGTAATTGCTGAAATTAATAGTTCACATCTTATTCCCAAATTATCAAATAATGATTTAAAGCTTTCTAGATGCTGGCTCGCCAAAATAGCAGTTGGAGCCATTATTGCTACTTGATAACCACACTTTACAGCCTTATATGCTGAAACCATTGCAACTACTGTTTTACCAGACCCAACATCTCCTTGAAGCAATCTATTCATATTTTTCTTGCTTTCCATGTCGTTATCTATTTCTTCCAAAACTCTTAATTGAGCTTTTGTTAGCTTGAATGGCAACATATTTATAACATCTGACATTATTACATCTTTGCTATATTGAATACCATCCTCTCCATGAATATAATTGTTTTTTAGTTGAAGCAAAGCTAATTGAGTTGAAAGTAATTCTTCAAAAACAAGCCTTTTTCTTGCTGTTTCAAAATCTTTAAATTCTGCAGGAAAATGTATTGTTTTAATTGCTTCATTTATTCCTAATAATTTATTATCTTTTAATAAATAATCTGGCAGAGTTTCTGGTAAATTGCCTTCTACCTCTGATAATCCATTTTCTATAATTTTTCTAATTGTATTTTGTGTTAATTTAAAAGTTAATGGATAAATTGGAATTATTTTACCAGTATTTGAACTCTTTTCACTACTTTCATATACAGGAGAATTTATGGAAATCTTACCATAAATATTACTTATCTTACCATAGAATTTATATTTTTCTCCCATTCTAAAAATATTTTTCAAATAACTTTGATTAAACCAAGTTGCTGTAGCTGTACCAGATTCATCCTTAACTACAAGCTTATACATTGTTTTACCTTTGAGGCGAATTTCTTGTACTCTTCCAGTAGCATATGCTTCTATTAAAGCTTCTTCTCCATCTACACATTCTGCAATAAATTTGGGCTTACTTCTATCTTCATAAGTTCTTGGAAAATATGTAATTAAATCTTCTAAGGTGAAAATTCCTAACCTATTTAAAAGTTGGACACGATTTGGTCCAACTCCTTTTATGTATTTTACATCTTTTTTTAAATCCATAAATTTCTCCTTATTTAAAACCTTGTTTTTTGGGACACTCTTCAAAAGTCAGCCTCCTTCTTTCTTTTTTGACTTTTTAAGAGTGTCCCAAAAAGTTTCCCAAAAAGTTTTAAACTTTTCTTCTTTTCTTTGTAACTAAATTTGTTAATATTACAAATACTACAGAAAATGCTATAACTATTCCAGCATTTACTATTACTGGCATTAGTGTGTCTATATTGAATTTTTCTAGTTTTGCAATTGTTTCATTTCCTGTTATAAAGTAATATGTTGGGAATACATGTCCTATAATTTTTACAGTTTCAGGCAACCATTCTTGTGGTATAAATGCACCACATAGAAAGCTTGAACCAAGACCTATTACATTTACTATACCATTTATAGAGTCTTTGTTTTTTACAAAGTTTGCTATAAAGAAAGCTAGTGTAGTAGCACATATTACAAATATAAATGAATTTGCTATAAATAATAATCCATTTATGCTTGCCATTGTTGGTCCCACAAATACAAAGCTCATTACTACATATAATATCCATAAAACAAATGCATATAAAGAATTTCCTAACAATAATATTCTATTAAATTTTTTATAATTGTAGCTACTTATAGTTGTTCTTTTTTGAACTTTCTCTTCATTAAATGTTGATATTATTAAACTTATTATATATATCAAACATGCTAAAAAGCTGTATGATGAAAAGTTATAATAACGTGCCGCTTTTGTAAGAGCAGATGTGTCTATTTTTGTTGTTACCTCTGTTTCGATATCTTTTGATATTGTTTCATTTATTTTTGCAACTAGTTCATCTTCATTTTTTATATTTTTTTGATAGATTGTTGCAACTTTTATGTATCTTTGTAAAAGCATTTCTGCAAGTGAACCATAATAACTATCCCTTTTCTTTATTGTTATTTCAGGCTTTTTTCCTTCCATAAAGTCTTTTCCAAAGTCTTGAGGGATATAAACTGCTAAACTTAAGTCTTCATAAAATAAAGCATCATCAATTGCTTCTTTTGAATTTTCTATTTCTGCCATATCGCATTTTTCTTTGATATATTTTATAAAATCTTTTGTAATTCCCTCTTCTTTATCTTCATTTACTATGAATACAGTTGGCTTGCTTGCTTCAAAATTTGTTGAACTTTGATTTGATTGCATACTGAAATTACCAAATATTAGTAATATTACTGTGTACATTATTACTATAAATTTATTCTTTTTTAATACTTGTAAAAAGGTTTTAAATACTGTCATATTTTTGCCTCCTTAAACTCAAGAATGATATTGTAATTAGTACAACACATAATACTCCTAAACTTGCTACATTAAACCAAAATCTATCTAATGTGTTATAGTAATAAAGTGAGTAAAATCCATCTGTTATCATGTTTGCAGGATTTATTTTATTTATAATTGGCATTCCTTTATCAATTACATATTTTAATGTAACTCCCATCATACCGGCAAAAAAGCATCCAGTCATTGTTATTGCAATTAAAATTCCTGATTTTGCCCCTTCACTCTTTTTGCTCAATGTTCCAACTGCTACTCCCATTGATAATCCTGTTAAACTACCTATCATAGCAAGTAATATAACTAATCCTGTATGTTCTCCATAGTCTACTTTTAGCGCAAAAATCGTGTATGCAAATAAAATAACTAAACCTAACAATTGTGCTACATATCCTGCTAAAAGAGAACTTAATATTATTGTTCCTTTTTTAGTTGGCGCAACTGCAACTCTTTTTCCTTTATTAGACATATTGGGAAGAGTTTGATTTATTGCAACCATTCCTAAAATACCACCATAAAGACAAGTCATTGCTATTAAAGTATAAAATTCTATCATCATATAATTTAGATTTTTATTTGCTGTATTTTCAAATTCGATTTCTGTATTGCTTGTTTCATTTATCACTCTTTTTACAATGCTTTCTGCGTCTACTGCAAAGTTTCCTTGTTCTATTTGTTTTTTTATTTCATCTTTTGAAATATTCTCTACAATGCTTGACCTTTGAACTATTTCTTCTACTACATACTTAAAAATTGTTTGATTTACTCCATTTTTTTGAAATACAAGTTTTGGATCATTTCCTTGCATTTTTAAGTAACCTACAATTTCTTCTTTGTTTAGCATTTCTTTTGCTTTTTCTTCATCTAGTAGTTTTGTATTAAACATCTGGTCTTCGCTGTTTTCATCGCTTAAACTTTCAAAAGCTGTTTTAAATATTTTATTATTTTGATAATCTTCGTTATCAATTATAGCAATATCAATAATTGATAGTTTTTCTTTATTTATTACATCTGCAAATGCCATGTTGAAAAATGTTCCTAATATTATTGGGAAGGCAAATGTCCAAAATATTAGCATTTTGTTTTTGAAAAGAGTTTTTAGAGAATATTTAAAATTATGTAAAAACATTAGTCTCTAAGTTCCTTTCCTGTTAATTCTAAGAATACATCGTTTAAAGTTGGTTTTTCTGAATTGATTTTGTTATATTTTATATTCTCTTTTTTCAAAAACTCTACCATATCTACCAAGTTGTTTTTGCCTTCTTTATATTTAACAAGTAAAACTCCATCTGTGTAAGTTACTTCGTCTACATTGCTGTTTTGTTTTATTTTTTCTATGTAGCTTGAATCTAGGTTATTTACTTCTACTGTTACTTTTTCATCAATTTTAGCTAATTCTTTTACCTCTTCAGTTGTACCTTGTGCTAAAATCTTTCCTTTATCTAAGATAATAACTCTATCACAAAGTATTTCTACTTCCTCCATGTAGTGTGTTGTATATACTATTGTTGCGCCATCATTTCTTAATTTTTTAATTCCATCTAATATGTTATTTCTACTTTGTGGGTCTACTGCAACTGTTGGCTCATCTAAAAAAATTAGTTTTGGCTTATGAGCTATCCCACAAGCTATGTTTAATCTTCTTAATAAACCTCCTGAAAGTTTTTTAGGATAGAATTTAACAAAATCTTGCAAACCTACTAATTCAATTGCATCTTGTACATATTTTTTTCTTGTTACTTTATCTTGAATATATAAACCACAAAAATAATCTATATTTTGATATACTGTAAGTTCGTCAAATACTGCAACATCTTGGAATATAACTCCTATTTTTCTTTTTATTTCATAACTATCTGGCTTCATTTCTTCGCCAAAAATTTTTATTGAACCTTTTGATGTTTTTAAAAGTGATAATACACAATTTATTGTTGTAGATTTACCGCTTCCATTTGGTCCAAGTAAACCTAATATTTCGCCTTCGTGTACTTCAAATGATAAATTGTCAATAGCTTTTAATTCTTTGTATTCTTTTACCAAATTTTTTACTTCAATAACATTATTCATTTTTAGTCTCCTTCTTTCTTTTTTAACTTTTTAAGAGTGTCCCAAAAAGTTAAAAAAGTTTTCATATTTTTAATAGTTTGAAATTTAAACCGTCTGAGCTGACTAATTTAAAGTCTATTCCATAGTATTTTCCTTCTACTGCATCTTTTATTGATTTTGAATGTAAGTGCCCATAGAAGCATCTTTTTACATTGTATTTGTTCATAATTCTAACAAATTCTGGTTCTTGGTTTTGTTGTAAGTCTGCTTGTGTTATTGGCGGATAGTGCATAAATACTAAGATTTCCTTTTCTGTTCCATATTTTTGAACCGCATCTTGTAGTGATAATTCTAACCTGATTGTTTCCCTGTTTAGCATTTTCTCATTGCCTTCTTCTTTTACACTCCAGCCTCTTGTTCCAGCAATTAGATAATTTTCAAACTCATAACTATTATTATATATAAAATCTATATTTTCGAAGTTGTTTTCTTTTAAATAATTTCTCATACTTGCTAAAGTTGTCCACCAATAATCATGATTTCCTTTTAGCATTAGTTTTTTTCCTGGCAAATTATTTAAATATTCAAAATCTTTATCAGTTTCTTTTAAATATGTTTCCCACGAGAAATCTCCTGGCAATATTACTAAATCGTTATCATGTACTTTAGCTAGCCAGTCTTCTCTAATTTTTTGTGCATGATTTGCCCAATTATCGCCAAAAATATCCATTGGTTTTGGATGTTTTAGTGATAAATGTAAATCTGCAATTACATATATTGCCATTTAGTTGCTCCTTTCATTTTACTATAAGCTAAATATAATAATTTAAAATTATTATATTTAGCTCAAGTTATAATTTAAGATTTGGTATTGCGTTTAAATCTAATTGATCAGATTTGCCTGCAATATAGTTATAATATCCTGCAGACGCAATCATTGCAGCATTATCTGTGCACAATTTTAAGTCTGGCATATATATTTTTATACCTTGTTCTTCTAGCTTTAAAAATTCATTTCTAATATAACTGTTTGCAGAAACTCCACCCGCTAATGCAATTGTTTTTACACCAGTTTGTTTAACTGCCTTTTTTATATTTTCTATTAAAACTTCTGTTACTGCTTTTTCAAAACTTGCACATAAATCTGCTTTGTTTATATCTGGTGTTTTGTGATTTAAATTTATTACCGCAGTTTTTATTCCGCTAAAGCTAAAATCTAAATTATCAAAATGAGTTTTCGGTAAGTCAAAAACAGGCTTTCCCTCTTTTGCTAACTTGTCAACTTTGGGTCCACCTGGATATCCTAACCCTACTACTCTTGCCACTTTATCAAATGCCTCTCCTATTGCATCATCTCTAGTTTTGCCAAGTACCTCAAACTCAGTATAGTCCTTTACATGCACTATTTGAGTATTTCCCCCAGATGTCATCATGCATAAAAATGGTGGTTTTAAATCAGGATATGTTATGTAGTTTGATGCAATGTGCCCTTGTATATGGTTAACTCCAACTAATGGCTTGTTTATTGAAAATGAAAGTGCTTTTGCATATGATAATCCAACTAATAACGCCCCTACCAAACCTGGGCCATAAGTTGGTGTTATAGCATCTATGTCATCAAATGTTACATTTGCTTCTTCTAGAGCTTTTTTTACAACTCTTGAAATAGCCTCAATGTGATTTCTTGAGGCTATTTCTGGTACTACTCCACCATACTTTTCATGTATTGGTATTTGAGTATCTACTATGTTTGAAAGAATTTCTCTTCCATTTTTTATTATGCTTGCGGCTGTTTCGTCGCAACTTGATTCAATTCCTAGTGTTATAATTTCTTTATTCAATTTTTTCTCCTTTTCTTAAGATAATATAATTGATTTTTAATCCTTGCCATCGCAATTGCCAAGGCTCGTTTGGTGCTTTCGCGGATTTAAAAATCAATATATTATCTTATTTTAAAGTCCAAAAATAGAAAGCCCAAATTTCAACAAATTCGCATCTAAAAAGTTTATAATTGGTGAAATTATCGTTCCAGCTAATCCTGTTAACCATAACGCCACAAAAATTATATAAAATATCATCTCATTTTGTTTAAAGAATTGCTTTGCTTTTGATGGTAAAAATGGCATAATTACTTTTGAACCATCTAATGGTGGTAATGGAATCAAGTTAAAAACTCCTAAACCAACATTTATTGAAACTGCATAAACTAATATTTTTATTGCAATTTCTGCTGTTTGGCTTGATGCCAAAAGCATCATATCATTTTCCCAAAATATTACTCTAGAATTTGTTGCATTTATCACTATACATGTTATTATTGTAAATACTATTGCTAGAATAAAATTCATTAAAGGTCCTGCAATTGAAACTAATGCTTCTCCCTTTTCCATGCTCATTTTTCTATTATAATTTCTTGGATTAACCTCAACTGGTTTTCCCCATCCAAAGCCTGCAACTAATAATAGTAATGAACCAATTGGGTCTAAGTGATCAAACGGATTTAAGCTTAACCTTCCTTGCCTTCTTGGAGTATCATCTCCTAATTTGTCAGCTACAAATGCATGTGCAAATTCATGAAATGTAATCGCAATTAGCACTCCTGGAATAGTTAGTACCAATCCCATTAGTGCTCCTTCTGTTGTTGCATAATTAGCAAGTGTTCTAATTACCATTATAGCAATTATTGCATATACAATTCTTTTATCAAACCTAAAATTAAACATACATTCTCCTAATCTCATAATTTTCTAAACGAAGCAAAAGTAGTATTTTGCTTGGCAAAATCATAAAGAAATACCGGAGGCGTGCTGTTGCACGTTGAGGATTTTCTTTATGATTTTAACGACGCAAGATGCTGCTTTTCATTCGTTTTAATTTAAAGGCTTCATTGAACAAATCTAACAAATTCACAAAAGCCTTTTATTTAAAGCATTTCAAATTGTTTTTTTGATTTTAAAGTTGCTTTTTTGATGCTACCCCATTAAACCCTTTAAATCTTTTTAAGATTTATTAAAATCTGTTCTTTATTTTTATTATACTTCTTTAAAATCTTTTTGCCTATTTTTATACTTAGCATATATAATAAAATGCCTTTATGTTGAAACCACTAATATTATATCATATTTTTTCAAATTATCAATTGTTTTAAAAAATATTATTAATCTTTTCAATTTCTTTTTCTTTAAATTCTTTAAATACACTAGTGTATGTGTTTAATGTTACCTGAATATCTTTGTGTCCTAATATTCTTTGTAATACAACTGGGCTTACTCCGTTTTCAATACATCTAGTAGCAAATGTATGTCTCAACATATGAAAATTCACTTTACTTTTCTTTGAATTGCATTCATAAAGCTTTTTAGTTTTTCTTCCTGTTTTTACACTGATTTTTTTATAATATACTCTTATATCTGCATTTTTACAAATTTTCTGAAATCTAGAATTAAAACAAGTTGCATGTTGAAAATTACCATTTTTCAAGAATAAAAATCCTTTTTTCTTTTTTTGTAAAAATTCCAATAAAACAGTATATAATGCATCTACAATAGGAACATCTCTCATTCCAGCATAAGTTTTTGTAGTGTGTTCCAATAATATTTTACCTTTATCCACATGACTTAATGTCTTTCTAATATGAATTACTCTCTTATCTAAATCAATATTATCTTTTTCTAAAGCAAGTATCTCACTTATTCTCATTCCAGTATAAATTGCTATATAAAAAATAATATTTTGCTTATCATATCCTTTTTTTAATTCATTTATAAATCTTTTTTCTTCTTCAATTGTAAGCGCATCAATTTCTTTTGTTGGTTTACAAGACTTGGGTTTAATCAAAAATCCCTTTAATTCAAATGGATTTTTATCCACTATTTCTCGTATTTGAGCTTCATTAAATGCTCCCTGTAATTGTTGCCATACTTTTGTTATTACAGATTGCGAATACTCTGTTAAAACTTGACTTTGACTATTAATCAAACTTCTTGTTACATTTTGAATAGGTATATTAGCATAAGGTAATGTTCTGGCCATTATATTAATAGTTTCTCCTAATCTGACATATGATGCTCTTTTTATAGTATTAGTATTATACTTTAATTCCCTAATTTCATTTGCTATTTCAACAATACTTAATTTATTATTAATATCCTTTCCAGATTGCATTTCTCCAAGTACTTTATCAATTTTTTCTTTTACTTCTTTTCTAGTATTTCCATAAACTGATTTTCTTAATTGCTTACCATTTACATCTCTACCTATTGTAATTTGACCTACCCATTTTTTTCTTGCTTCACTAAAATATATTGTTCCTTCTCCATTTCCTCTCTTTTTTAAAGTTCTTTCCATTAAACCCTCCATTCCAAAATCTTATAATTACTCAAACATTTTTAATGCAATTTTTTCTAATAATTTATTTTTGGTTTCCTCATCGATTCCAAATTCATATATAAAAACTGCTCTTTTATCAGCTATTAAATTAGCTCCACAGTCTTTTATTAAAGGAAATCCGTACACTATGAAATCTATCTCTTGCTTTTGCAATTCCAATCCCTCTCCAATCAGAATAAATTTCTGGAGTAATTGTGTCTGGTAATTCATTAAATTTTATTTTTGATTTTTTTATTTTCATCAAACTCCTCCTTACTAAAAAAGGTACTATTTGATATACCAATACTACCCTTTTTTTATTATTATTTGAAATGTATAATTTTGTTTAATTACACATTTTACAATTTCTTTTAAAATAATCCATTCATTATTTTATCTGCATCGCTTATCACATCTCTTGGATGATTGTCTTTTAATTCTTTTTTTAATCTTTCAACAATTCTTTGTTCTGTAATATTTGTTCCATTTGCTATTAGCATATAAAAAGTATTTATTGCATAAGCTAATAAATCATCAGTATTAAATCTCCAGTTAATATCAATACTTTCTAATAATTCTTTATTAATTAAATCAGTTGCATTCTCTACTTCATTTGAGACATCTAAAACATTTTTAACAATGTATCTTAATTTATCTTCCTTTGTTTCATTCTTTTTGGGATAATATCTCCTGTATCCAATAATGCAATATGCAATTAATTCCTTTATTTTAAAACTTTTATTATATTTTCTTATCATAATTTTCCCTCCAATTATCTAAATTTGTAGCAATTTTCATTGCTTTTCTAACCTTTCCTCTGTACTCAATTGGCAATTTAACAACAAAATAGAGCAACCTTTTTTTATCGATTGCTCTTATTTGTTCTGCCATTATTGTTCCTTTTTTTATTTTTCTGCCAATAGCATCTATCGGTATATGAACAGGCAATTTTCTATTTTTTTCAATTCTTTTTGTTAATGGTAAAACTATTGTTGTTGTACTATATTTATTACCAATGTCATTTTGTACAATTAGAACTGGTCTTTTTCCAGCTTGTTCGCTTCCTATGGTTTGTCCTAAATCTGCAAAAAAAATATCAAATTTTTTTATTTCTTTTCCTCTTTTTTTGCTCATTCTTCTCGCTCCAGTCTCTTAAATAATTTTCTTGTTCTATATCATCGTTCAATCTTTCTTCTTCTGTTTTCAATATACTAGCTCCTAAAATTATTAAATATACAAATATAGTTATTGTAATTAAAAAAATAATTATAAAACTCATTTTTCTGTCCTTTCCTATATGTATCTGACTCCATTGTTTGAAGCATTTTTGATAATAAATGTACTTTCTGGAGTCATATTATTTGCAATTTTTTCAGATTTAAAACTGCAAGTGGTTTATACCCATACGAGATTTGCCCTCGTTCCTCTTTTTAGAGAACTACCCCTTGACATCACGTTAGCTAGGCAGAAGTATCATTATATGTCTTGCAATTTCTATTTAATTTTCAATGTTCAACATTTTTCTTTTTATTGAAAAACAAGTAAGGTATTTAACCCTCTCAATAACTTTTTCAGTTTGCCCCCCATTTCGTGCTAGTAAGTTAAAAATTTTTATATTTTTTTTGTAACTTTTTTCTTAATGTATTTAATCCAGCTTCAATACTCCTTGAAATAACTGAATGACAGCGATTTTCTATTTTACTTATTTCCTTATTAGATAATCCTTTAACTATATACATATAAACTCTTTTATTTTGTGGATATGGTAATTTCCATATTTCATTTATAATCTCTAATACACTTTGATTATCTATCACTTCATCTTCAACACTTTTTTGTTTATGTATAGCCCTGTTATTTAATTCATTTTCAGACAGGTTAATATGTTCAGCATATCTACAAAATTTAATGTTATATGAATTTATTTCACTTTTCATCATTCTAAATTCTTCTCTAACATAAGGATTTAACTTTATAAAATTAATTTTTCCGTTAGCATCTTCAAATGAAAGAATATTCTCCGTACCATCATCATTGCTAAATAATACATATTCGCCTATTTCTTCTTTTTTCAATTAAAAAACCTCCATTCAATTCAAAACTTTCATTTGAACTGAACGGAGGGCTACGGCAATGTAACACAACATATTTGCAAGAGTTAAAAAGGGCGAACTCACCCATTTGGATTAGTTCGCTTCTTCTTACATATTCAATTAAGTTAAATAAAAAACATAATTGTATTTGCACCTTACACTCTTTCTGTATGAATACATACCAAATAAAATAATTAGATAATTTATCTATTGGTGTTTTTACAAATACTTTTGTTTTTTATAATTTCTTATTGTATCGAGCTAAATATACAATGATCATTTATATTATTGTTGATTTGTGTGGAAAAATAGTACAAAAATGTGAAAAAATGGAATTATTTTAAATAGTTTATGTTACTTTGTACCGTTTTTTATTGATTTTTAAACATTTTTATGATAGAATGCAGTTACCAGAAATAGCTGGAATATAAAAATCGGAGGTTTAAAAAATGTGCAGTATATTAATTGCAGATGATGATGTTAATTTAGCAACTACTTGTAAAAATCTTTTAACTAAAGAATACAATTTTAAAGTTGTTGGTATTGCACACACAGGAAAAGAAGCTATAAAAGCTTATATTGAAAAAAAACCAGATATTTTATTATTAGACTTAAAAATGCCAGATATGAATGGTGTTGAAGTTATTAATCAACTAAATGAATTTCGTGATGAAAAAAACAAAGACAATATCATTGTGCTTTCAAGCGCATTGAGCGAATTATTGCCTTATAATACAGCACGAGTATTCCGTATTATGCCTAAACCATTTAATTTTGATGATTTAGCAAGAACTATATATGAAGCCAAAGGTGTGCTTGATGCTGAAATATTAGACAAAAAAATTGATGACTTGTTTTTAGATTTAAATTTGTATTTTTATGCAAGTAAAAATGTAGATTATCTAAAACAAGCCATCATTTTTTGTTATAATGATATAAAATTATGCGACAACCTTGAGAATGTTTATACAATGATTGCTGATAAAGATTATAAAGGAAAATTAAAACCCAAAAACGTTAGATGGGCTTTAGATTCTTTAATGAATACATATAAAAAAAGTATTGATGAAAAGTTTTTAGAATCCTATTTCATATATTATTGGGACAAAAATAAGACTATTACTCCTAAAAGTTTTATAGAAGCAATAGTTATTCATTTAAAGAAAACAATATAACTTAAGAAAGCTACTATATAGTAGCTTTTATATGTTTATTTCAAAATTATCATAAAAACTTTTTATATTACCAATTTCTTTTAGCCTATTTTTCAAAATTTTAGCATTTTCTTCCGTTATTCTATTATTACTTTCAGCTAGGTTAATCATTAAACAAATATGCTCAAAATTTTCCCCGTCTGCAATATCATCTATAACATAATCTGGTACAAGAAAACTAAATTCTCCTTGTATTACATTAGTAACTTTATTTCTTCTTTCAATTATTTCTTTGGCTCTTTTCATTTCTTCTGCATACTTATTTGTTAATAATTCCATAATATATATAACCCCATTACCTTTTTGTAAAATTTTCGACATTTTGCATTATAACATATATGTTCATTAAAGTGAACATTTTTTGCGATTTTTGCTCATTTTGATGAACATGTTTATAATTCAAGTTTGCTAGAATATCTTTGAAAGGTGTGAGTTATATGGATTTTTCCGATTTAGTTGCAAAGAAAATCAGAGAATTAATGAAAGAAAAAAATATTAATTCAAACAAATTATCTAAACTTACTGGAATTTATCGTTCAACATTAACAATGTTTCTTACTAGAAAAAATAGAACAATAAGATTAGAAAATCTATTATATATATGTGAAGCTTTTGATATGAAACTTTCTGAATTTTTTTCAGATGAAAGATTTGATGAAGCTGAAGCAAATGAATGGAAAAAACATTAAAAAAACGAGTCAAACTCGTTTTTTATGTTTATTTACTTCTTTCATACTCAATTACTATTTCTTCGCCTTTATTTGTAAATATATGAACTTTTAATTCATCTGTTGCATCAAATTTTGTTAAGTTAAAAGTTTGATGATAATCTGTAATTTTATTATCATCTGAACTTGAACTATATCCTCCATCTCCATCGCTTCTTTGAGAAGTTTCAAATCTTTTTCCATCTGATGTTTCTACATATTCTTTTTGCAATGCAATCATATCACTTATATTTTTAGGTGGTCTTTTACTTAATAATTCATAATCAACTTTATCTGTTGTTGTTTCTGTAATTTTTATTTTAAATGCTGTGTTTGAAAGTGTTGCATTCTCTACCTTTGTTTTATTATCACTACAAGATTTTACTTTATAAATGATTAATTCTCTATTATACATTTCTTCTGGTACATCCAATTCAAAATTCCAATTTCCATTATATGCATCTTTAAATGAGCCATCCATACCAATTCTATTTACTACTTTAGTAAATGTTACATATAATTTTTTAGATTTAGGAAATTTATGCTCTTCTGAACCATATGCTGTTAAATGAAACATAATTTCATTTTCACCAATAATATCTCCATTCATACTATATCCTCCCCAAAATAAAGGATGATAATTTGGCGTTCCTGCTGTTTTATTCTCTTCAGCTATCATTTTATCCGCTTCGCTAGTTAGAAATACTATTTCATTATTTTCATCAATAACTTTCATGTCAAGTGGTTGTAAATTTCCCATTTCATTTTTATCATATCTATTGTCTAATTTTATTTTAAAGTTCATATCAAAATTGTAATCATCTACTAAATATGAATCTACAGAAATCTCCATTCCTTCCGCCTCAATATATTGTGTTTCTGCATTTTCTACATATCTGTTATCTACTGCTGTTTGTACCCCATCACTTGCATTTCCACCAAATAAATTAGTGAAAAAGTTGCCTATATCTTTTGCAAATACTATTCCTGTTGTTGCAACTACCAAACAAGCTGCAATTCCTATTCCTTTGCTTATTTTTCTTTTTTCTTTATTCATAGCTATTTTCTCCTTTTCTTTCATTTGAGATATAGCTATTTTGAATTTTAATTTTTCTTTTAATTCTTCATTCATTATAAGATATCTCCTTTACTTAATTCTTTTTGTAGTTTTTTTCGTATTCTATGTAGTCTTGTTTTCACATTAGTCTCGGAAATGTTTAATTCTTCAGCTATATCTTTTATTGATTTAGAAGAATAGTAAAACAAATTTATTATTTTAATATCTAATTCTTTCAAATTTTTCAAACTATTTTCCAAATATGCTATTTCTTCTCTTTCTTCCTCATATAGTTCTTTTTCTTCCATTTCAATTATGTTTTCATAATTGCTTATATCAACTGTATAATGTAGTTTTCTTAATTTTTCTTTTACAAGATTTCTTGTTATTCCTGCAATATAAGAATCTAAAACATATATATTTTTATTGTCATTATATTTTTTCCATAGCACAAAGAATGCATCTAACAATATTTCTTCTTTATCTTCTAAATTCAAATTGGTTCCAACTGCATTATTTATTATTGTTCTAACATAAGAAGAATAGTCATCTACTATTTTATCTAAATCTAATTTTCCATTTATTATATATTTTTCTATAACTTCCTTGCTCAATTTTCTTTCTCCTTTAATAAGATATCTTACACTTTTATAATGACTTATTTTTTGAAAAGGTTACACTTTATTTGAAAAAAGATTAGATTTATAATCTAATCTTATAATACTTAATCTCCAAAAGCATATCCACCTATAATAATTCCTGTTGTTACATCTACTAAAATTGAAATGCCATTCCCTATATCGTTTTCTCTTGTAATTACATAACATTTTCTTTTTTTGTTCATGTAAATTTTATCTCCATCATAAATATATCTAGTAAAATAGTTATTAGGTGATTCTTCTCTAATTTGAACTCTTTCAGTTTCTTTATTGCTTGCTCCTTCTTCTGAAATTCTTCTTGCAGATTCTTCAAAACCTTTTTGAGCTATTTCTTTTGCTTTTTCTTCACTTATTTTTATTTCATTACTTTCAGGATTATAATTATCTACATCAACCAAAAATACTGATTTATCTAAATTATTAATTGCTTCATTATATTTTCTTTCAAATTCTAGTCTTTGCTTTTTTCTTCTTCTTTCTTAGCATCTACTTTAGTTTCTGTAGTTTCAGCTTTTTCTTTATATATTTCTGGTACTTTATATGATGATTCATTTTTATCTACACATAATTCAACATTTGAATTTAATATTAAATCTTTTATATAAAGTTCTCTAATCTCATTATATAATTCTACACTTTTATTCATATATTCAGCAGGAGTATTTGAATTATTTTTCAATTCATTATACTCTTTTACTTTCTTTTCTAAATTCTCATCAAGAGCCAATTCTGGTCTTTCAATTGCAAATTTTGTTATAATACTACTTCCTTTTACTTGAAGCATCATTTCAGCACTTACATTTTGAATATATGTTAAAAAATCTTTTTCATTTAACCATATTTCATCTTCTTTTATTCCTAATACATTTAAATATTCTTTTCTGTATTCTTCAACACTTTTATTGTCTGTTCCGTTTTGCCATTCTCTTGTTGCTTTATCAATATTCTCTTGTATATGTGCATCATATTCTACTGCATCTGGGTACTTTTTTGCATACTGTATAAATAATTTATTTTTTAAAACTTCGTAAAAAGCATTTTTATTTTCTGCTACATTCTTGCTATTATTTTTACTATAATCTAATTGTATTCTTGAAGTTTTAATTTCTCTATATAATATTTCATCTCCATTAATTTTTGCAACAATTGTATTTGGTTTTAAATCCATATTTTCTAAATTATCGCCATAATCATATAATTTTTTAATTTCACTTTCTTTATTGTTTTCTCTGCTTTGCATTGAAATAACTATAATGGCTATTGAGAATATAATTACTAAAAATATTACTCCCAATATTACTTGTTTTCTTTTCATAAATCACACCTCATTTTTTGCTATTATATAATAAAAATATAGTATTATCAACTTTTACTTATCATTTTATATTTATTATCATTGGCTCCATTTCATAATCAATTTCTTCTCCAGTATATTCTTCTTCATTAATTGGATTTCTCACTACCTCTACAGGAACAATTTTTATATAACTTGTATCTGTATTCTCTATTAGTATATATTGAACTTTCTCCCATGTTGCATTGTTATATGTTTTATTTGGTATATCATGTGTATCATAATCTTCTCGAGTTCCATCACTATATATTAATGTATTTTTATTTGATACTGGAAAAGAACTTATTTGATTTCCTTTATCATCATAAATTAGATATTTTCTTGTCAATGGTAAATGCTCTATATTATGGTCTGTATATCTCCCTGCATAAGCATTAGATGATTGCTGTGTAGCAGTCTTTTTTACTGTTATAACTGTTTGTATAGGAGAAACTACAACTTTTTCTACAGTATGTGTGATGTTTCTAAATTCTGATTTTATATTCGGTTTATCCATAACTTTACTATCTTCTAGTAATTGTGTTTTAGAAACATTTACCTCATATTCTCCAACTAAATCAATTCCATAACCTTTTACTCCAAACAAGTCCCCATTTATTGTTTTGGCAAACCAATGGCAATCACTATTCCAACCTTCTATATTTTTATCATGATTATCATTGATATCTAGTGATAGATATTCCCATTGAACCAAATTTACTAATTTATTATTTTTTAATGATATTTTAAAACTATCTTTATCTTTTAATTCACTCTCTGTTAGAAAATACATTGTATATATTTTATATTCATTATCTGCAACTTTTTCAGTTTTTTGCCAATTTTTAACATAATATGGTTCATCATCAATATAAATACTTGCATACCAATCCATATTAGGATTAAACTTATCATAATTAAATGTTCCACCTTTTTGATCAACATTTAAAGCTAATCCAAGTGTTATTTTAGAATTTTTTCTCTGTTCTATTCCTTTATCCATCATTTCCATTCTATGTTGATATTCTTTTCCATAATTTGAATTGATTAGTTCTTCATCAGAAATCTCTATATTTTCGATTTCTTCATCAAGCTTTGAAATGCTATAATCTGAATGTTGTTCTCTTAATTTATCTAATTTGATTTTCTTTTTATATTCAGCTTTAGCTTCTTCCTTAACTTTTTCCATTTGTTTTCCATATTCTTCATTATATATGCTTTGCCCTAAACTAAATTTTTCTTTATCTTTATCACTTAGTTTTACATCAAATTCTAGTATAGTTATTCCTTCACTACATAATGTTGATTTAAGCTCAACACTTGTATTTTCATAAGAAATAACTTGGTTTTCTACTTCTTGTTTATATTCTGTATAATTATTAGATAATCGTGTTCCAAACCATTGCATTGCAGGTACTCCATCTATTTGTCCTCCAACTGCCGCATATACTCCAAAGCCTCCTATTAACATTGAAATCATATAAATAATTGCTATAAAAAATCTTTTTATATAATATTTTAAATTATGTTTTTTCTGATATAATGCATTTTTTATTTTCATTTCATAAGTATATGGTACTTCTATATTATTATTTAATGCATTTTTTATTTGTTCATCAAAAAGAGTCATTTATTCTTCCTCCTTTCCATAGTTTATTCTTATTTTGTCTTTTCCTCTTTTTAATTTAGTTTTTACTGTATTTTCGTTTAACTTCATTACTTTTGATATTTCTTTTATTGAATAGTCCTCAAGATAAAACAATGTTAATATCATTCTTTCTTCATATTTTAATCCTTTTAGTATAGAATAAAAATCTAATTCTTCTAATTGTTCATATTTATTTTGATATATAGTTTTACCTTCTACATTTTCAAAAGATATGTTTCTATCCTTATTCTTTTTATAAATATGATTACATTTATTAATTAAAATTTTTATTATCCATTTTTTATAAGATTCTAGCTTTTTTAGTTTTTTTATAGACCTAAATGTTTCTATCATTGTTTCTTGAACTGCATCTTCAATATCATCTTCACAAGACAAACGACATCTTGCGATTTTATATAATTCATGTCTTATTTCATAAATTAATCCGAGTAAATGCTTCTTTATCACCCTTTTGGGCTTTTTTCACTAATTCTTCCATAATTTCCTCCGTATTATATGCACATATCTTACATTTATAAGAGTTTCTTTACAAGAAAAAAGTTTCATTTTTATAAAAAAAGATTAGATTTTTTAATCTAATCCTGTATTAAAAGTCAATAATACTTTCAAATTCGCTTTTTATATTTTGTATTTCCTCTTCTTTTTCAGTTTGTTCTAATCTTTCTTGCAATGCTTTTAATTTATTTTCTTTATCAATATATTTTTGAATTTCTTCAAAATCTTTTGCACCTTTCTGCATTATATTATAAGTTACTATATAATTGTTTAATTGTTTTTGTAATTCTTCTTTAGCTGGATTATATTGAAATTCTGTATTTTTTTCTTCTTCCCTGTTTTGTTGCATAGAATTTCCATAAGCTGATATATACATTATTCCAAAAGGACTTTTAATGATGATATATATTGGTATTGAAATTATTATAATGGCAAAAATTAATAATATCCTAATATTTCTTTTAGCTTTTTTTACTTTCTTTTCATTTTCTATATCAAATTCACTATTCATTATTATCTCGTTCCTCCTGTTTGTCCATATATTCTATTTTATTGGAGATGTTTTTTCTTATTGAGTTTAAAAATAATGTTAAAAACAGAACACCTAATCCATATTTAAGTTGTAAACCGCCTTTATCAATACCTTTCTTTTGTATATATTCTCTTAAATTATCTAACCCGTCATCATATATTTGTTTTTCAGTTCCATTATTATAATAAAGAGTAAATTGATAATCGTTAAAATCTAACCAATATTGTATTTTATTAACTTCACTATAATTATTAATTTCGTTATAATATTTGCTTTCTTTTAGCATATCCTCTACTATTTTTTTATTTGTTTCATTTATATCTAATACACTTTTACCAGAATTTTTAATTATCCAATGTACATTAAAAACCATAAATACAACACATAGACATATTAAAATTATTGTTGTTATTTCAAATAATACTAATCTTTGTCTATTCATCATTTTTTATATACTCCTCTAATTATATATTGTTATTTTTCTACAAAAGGTTACACTTTTTTTATAATTATAGTGTTTTTTTGTTGTTTTGTAAACTAATTACAAAAGATTAGGCATATCACCTAATCTAATTTTTTTCTATAACATTATATGGATCTGATTTTAAGTCTTTTATTTTATTTGTAGTTCCATTCCATCTATCTCCACCAATTATTTCTCCAGTTGTGCTATCTACAAAATATACAAATCTTTCAGGATAATCATACTTATAATGGTCATAATATATTGTTACTTCCCATACTTTTCTTACACGATTATCAACTTTATAAAATACAGCATCATCTTTTACTGTTACTTGCCCATTTTCATTTCTATTAAAATTTATTGTTCCTTTTTCATAGTTTTCAATGTCTTTTTCTCTATATACAACTTCAGTATTCATTTTATCAATGCCTATTTCAGCTTCAGATGATAATATGTTGTATCTTTTTTCTATTTGCTTATCTTTTTCAGTTGCTATTTTTATAGCTTCTTCTTTTGAAATAATTTGCTCATTATTTTCATATTTACTATTTTCAAATCTCAAACTATATAGTCCATTTATTGTTGGAATCCAACCTATTGATATAGTTTCATATTGATTATATAAATCTCCATATTTTTTATAAAAATCAGCATACCAAATATATGCCTCTTTGTCTTCCTCACTATTTCTTTTTAAAGAAACTAATTCATATTCATCACTATTATCGTTAGGATTATATTTTTTTAATAATTCTTTTGCTACTTTTCTAGCTTCTTCTCTTGTTATTCCATAATTATATGGAATTTTATACTCAAAAGATGGTATATTTATTGATTTAATATTTCCTGATTTATCAAGCAATAATACTCCTCCATTAAACCCTACACTCCACACCAATTCATTATCTCTAAATGTTTTTGTTAGTTTCAATTTTCCAACTTCTTTGTTTAACTGAATTCTATTTAAATATTCGATAGCTTTTTCTTTTGCTTCGTCTTCACTAATTGCTTCTTCCTTGTCTTTTTGAGTAATCTTTTGAGTATATTCATATGTTTCTGGCTGTTTCCATATATTCTCTACCACTTTACTTCCTGCAAAAACAACTCCTGAACCCAATAATAAACTTGTTGCTACTATTATTGATTTTTTTATTCCTTTTAATCTCATTATCCAATACCTACTTTCCTTTTTACTTGGAGAGAAGTTTTTTATTGTATTTGTAAAAGAATGTGGAATTGATTGTTTTTCATTTTTAAAACTATTCAAATAATCATCTAAATTTTTCATATTAATAAAATTCTCCTTTATATTTTTCTTTTATTTTTGTTTTTGCTCTTGAAATTTTACTGCATATTGTTCCTTCTCTTTTTTTCAATATTTGAGCAATTTCTTTTGTAGTATAGCTTAATGAATAGTATAATGTTAAAATTGTTCTTTCCTCTTCCGTTAAAAATGATATAAAATTTTCAAATTCTATTGTAGATAAATCTATTTCTTTAGTTGATATTATATTTATTTCTTGTTTATCATCTAAAGATTTTAAATTTTTCTTTTTATAAAATTGGTTACACTTATTTATTAATATTCTTATAATCCATGTTTTAAAAAAACTATTATTTTTTAATTTTTTTAAATTTGTATATGCACTTAACATTGTTTCTTGAATTATATCTTCAATATCATTTTCATTGTTTATTTTCATTTTAGCTATACAATACAAGTCCTTTTGAATACTTAAAAACAATCCGAGTAAATGCCTCATTATTCCCTTCTTTTGCTTTTTCTACTAATTCTTCCACTTTTTCCTCCATTTTTATATCTATAGTACTATTGGATACATATATTAGATATTATAACATACCTTTTTTCTTGCATTAAATTAAAAAAAGTAGAAAATTTTTAATTTTCTACTTTTCATTTTATATGTTTTACTCTTTTATTAATTCACTTTTATATGTCTTTCCATCTTTTGTAATATTTAAATATAACCTGTTTTCATCTAAATATTGTTTTGCTACTGAAAATCTTACTTTAATTTCGTTTTCTGATGATGTTATTTCTAACATTTGTATTTTATTTCCTGTATTGTCTGTTATATATATTAATTCATCTTGCATTTTTGCAAATTCATCTGATTTCATTTTATGACCATTTTGTAATTTTTCAGCTATTGTTTTATCTTCAATTGATATTGTTAGACTTGTATCTGATATTTTTGCCTTTGTTAATTTAACACCATCTATTTCATTTTTTAGCTTTAAATCATAAGTTTTTGAGTTATAAAATCTTTCTGGAATTTCTACTTCAAAAATCCAATTTTCTTTTGATATATTAAATTCTTCTATTTTCTTTTCTTCCATATTTACCATACTATAACCTAAATTTAATATTCTTATATATAATTTCTTTGATTTTGGAAATCCTTTCAATGATACAAGTTTAATTTCATTGACAATTTTTCTATTATTTGCACTTATATTTCCTACAGAAGTTGATGTTGCATATTGATTTGCATAAATATCATTTTTATTATATTCTACATTTAATTCTCTGTATATTAATTCTGGTAATCTATCAATTTTAGCATTCATACTTGAATTATATATTGCATAGATATTATTATTTTCATCATATACTGCATAAGAATAATCAAATGTTTTTGAATTTAATTCTATATCATTATCAAATTCAAAAGCTAATCTAATTTTTACTTCATCTTCACTTGCAATTAGTGATTCAACTCTAGCTTTTATTCCATTCTTTTCTATATAATTCATTTCTACTAATTCATCATCTACTTTACTTCCTACACTTGTTTGTCTAGGAATCTCCATAAATTCAGTAAATTCAGCATTCCATTTTATATAAGCATATACATTTGGTATTCCTACAAAAACTATTAAAAGTATTCCTACTGTTGCAAGTAATTTTACAAATCTAATTTTAAAAATATTCATTACATTTCCCCCTTTCACTTTTGAAAGTATTTCATTGTAATTTAATTCTTTGTTGTTGCAACTTTCAACATATTCTTTTAAATATTTATTAGGCATCTATATCATCTCCCTTCCAAATATTTTTTTCATTTCTTTTAAGTTCCTATATATTCTAGCCTTTACATTTGAAATATTTAAGTCCATTTCTTTTGATATTTCTTCAAGTTTGTAACCTAAAATATAATATAAATAAAATATTTTAGCTGTAACTAAATCTTTATTTTTTATGTAATTCCATACATCTTTTGCATTGCTTTGTGTTATGAAATCATCTTCCAAATTTATTTCATCGCTTAATTCAATATTTTCATATTCTTCAATTGAAATTTGGTTATTATCTTTTTGTATTTGTCTATAATGTCTTTTTATTATATTTTTTGCAATTCCTACAATGTAGTTTTTTTCATTTTCAACTTTTATACTTTTTCTCTTTAATTTATTGTATAACTCAACATAAGTATCTTGAATTATATCGTTTATATCATCTATATTGTTACATTTTACTACTATGAATTTTAAAGTATTATCATAAGTATTTTGATAAATGCTTTCAAAATTTTGAAGTTCCATTTATTTTCTCCCCCTCTTATCTTATAGTCGCAAAAAACTTATAAAAAGTTGCAATTATTCCAATTTTTTTCATAATAACATAAAGAGAGATAATTAGCAATTAATTACCTCCATTAAAACATAAATCTATTTTATTCTAAATATCAAAATATTATGAACATCTACTTGTTCACAAAACCAAAATATTGTAAACATCTCGATAACTTGTAATTTAGCGAATAGTAACTTAATTTTCTTTTTTATTAAACATATGGCGTACTTTATCTATTCGATTATTTGGTCTACGTGATTGAATAACTGGTTCACAAGTAGCAATTTGATAATCTTTAAATTCTGTCAAAAAAA
>JAFRNM010000002.1 GCA_017430135.1 Clostridia bacterium
AATAATATTTCAGTTTATTACCAGGGGATTAGAAATGTTGATATTAAGAATAGCTATACCATTGGCTTGTATAGGTTTAATTAATAGCGATGGTGGAGCTTTTACAGGATATATCAAAAAATTTATGCAAAATACTTTTACTGTAATAATTCAAGTAATTTTAGTTCAGTTAGCAATACTGCTTATGGCTAATGGTCAAATGATATATGCAATAGCAACAGGTTTAGTTGCTACTAGAACTCCTGCAATGTTAAACGAATTTATGATATCTTCAAGTGCAGGAAAAATAATGCCTAAAGTAAGTTCTGGAGCAAGAACTATAACACATTTTATTAGAAGAAATAAATAGGGAAAGGAGATAAATCAGATGTATCCAACATTAAATAATGTAATTAATGTACTTATAGGGATATCAGGTATTTGTTGTGTATTAATATTTCTCGTTTGTATATATAATGCTATTGCAGGAGATGAAAGCGAAACATTATCAGCTAGAAAAAGAGCTAAAAATAGTATTATAGCGTTAATATTAATAACACTTATTTTCCCTATTAAAGGATTAATATTAAATTATTTCCCTGATGATAATTTAACAATAGGTAATCCTGAAACTCAAGGAGAAAATGGAAAACCTATCTTTGAGGGATTAAAAGATGTAGATTGTCAAAAGAGAGAAGTTGTTAATTATGAGGGAATACAATATGTAGTAACAGATACCTTTAAAGAAGGAGATCTTTTTAATAAATCTGATTGGAGTTATGCATATCTTAAGGCTATTGTTCCAGTAGAAAAAGGAACAGAGGTTAAAATATTAAGATTATTTTCTGATTGTCAGGGATTAACCGCAGGGCTTTTTGCTGAAATTAAAGGATATAGTATAAATGGAAAAATATATATGATTTCTCAACTCGGAGAAATCACAAAATCAAGAACTGAAGAAATACAAAAAAAATATGAAGAATATATGAAACAAAATCAAGGAGGAAATTAGTTTAATGGAAGAAGAAAAAATTGAATCCTATAAATTAGATTTTCCTGCAAATGTTAAAACAAGATTTGAACTTTATAATGGAATAGGAATTAAAGAAATAATTGTAACTGTTATTGCAGGAATAGTTTCAGTTATTTTGGCATTGTTTATTAATTCTATAATTAATAATACATTTATTTGTATATTAATGGTCTTTGTTATAACAGCAGGTACATTATTAGGAAATATGAAAGATAAAGGAAACCAATGTATTTTTGGAACAATTAAAAATATGTTTAAATTTATGAAAAATCAAAAATATTTTAAATATCAAAGAAAGGAGAGATGTTATGCACTTATTCAAAAAGATATTCGAAAACAATAAAGAAGATATCCCACAAGAATTAAAAACAGCGAATGAATTTATTAACATTAAAGACATACAAGGAAACTTCTTATATACAAATTCAGGGGAAATAATAGTATATGTTAAGGTATTTGCTAAAAATACAAAATTAATGAATAAAGAAGAACAATCAGAACACGCTAAAAGACTTACAAGCGAATTTGTTTCAGAAAATAAGCCTTTTAAAATATATTTTACAAATAGACCTGTTGATACATCTAAAAATATAGATTATCAAAATACATTACTAGATTATGAAAGAGATAATAATAAAATATATTTTTTAACTGAAAGAATGAGTTCTTTTTATAGATTATCCTCATCAGGAGAGGCACTTGAAGGGGAAACTTTTATAGTATTATGGGAAAAAAATGTTGATTATGCTGAAGAAGAATTATTAAAAAGAGCAAATGATATGGAAACAAGATTTAGAAATTGTAACTATAAAACAAAAATATTAGAAGAAAAAGAAATAATACAATTAGTTAATAGCTATACTAATCCAACGACTGCTTATGACGAAAATCAAGAATATCTTGAATTGCCTATGCAAATAACAAATTAAAGGGGGATAGTTTAAATGAAACAAAAAGAATTTCAAAAAATGTCAAATAATACAGAATTACTTGAGTTAATTACACCTCAAGGAATTAAAGTTAAAAACACAAGTATTCAAACTGGAGAAACTTTATCAAAAATTTTCTATGTTAGTGGTTATCCTTCTAGTACAAATCTAGGTTGGTTAAGTGCAATCCAAAATATAAGAGCTGTCGAAATATCAATTGGTGTATCTCCTATTGACCCACAAGTTTTCATTGAAGGTATTTCAAAGGGAATGAATACAGATTTAAATATAATAAATACAACAAGAAATGAGGCAGAAAGAACTCGTGCAGAAATGAAAGTAGCAAGTGGAAAAAGAATTATACAAGAGATTGAATCAAATAGTACTTCATATACTTATGTTAGTTTTACAGCTAAAATTAATGGTAAAGATGAAGTTGATTTAGAAAGAAATGTAAAACATTTTAAAAATAGAATTGCAGGAATGGGATTTAAAATAAGAACAACACCATTTTTGGTTAAAAATGCTTATATGCAAACTTCTCCATTTGCTCCATTAGATGATGAAATAACAACAATGGCTAATAAAAATATGAGTTTATATACATTAATGGGGGGAATGCCTTTTTCAGGAAGTGGTTTTATAGATGAAAAAGGCTATTATCTAGGAACAGATGAAACTGGAAGAATGATTGCATTGGATCCATTTTATTCAGGGGAAGATAGAAATAATTTCAGTATAACAATACTTGGAACTTCAGGTTCAGGAAAATCTTTTGCCACAAAGAAGATTTTATTAAATGAGTGGATGCAAGGAAGATTAACAAAAGTAGAAGATAGAATAGAATATATACCTGAAAAAGTGTTAATTATTGACCCTGAAAATGAATATGAAGATATGTGTAGAGCATTAGATGGAGATTGGATTGATTGCTCAGGTGGAACAGGAGAAAGTGTTGGGAGAATAAATCCCTTACAAATAAATCCAATACCAAAAGATGAAGAAGGCGAAAAAATAACAAAATCGGCTACTTCACTACATTATTATAATTTACATACATTTTTTAAATTGTTATTTCCTGAAATAACATCTTTCCACCAAGCAAAATTAGATGTTGTCCTAGAAGAATTATATAAAAATTTTGACATAGATTGGGATACAGATATAAATACAAAAGAGCCTAAAGATTTCCCTATTATGAAAGATTTATATGATTTATTATTAAAAAAATCAAAGGATTCAAAAACTGAAGAAGATGATAAAAAAATCTACAAAGAACTATCATCTTTAATTAGGAGTTTAGCAATTGGAGCAGAGGCAGAATTGTTTAATGGATATACAACAATTGATGGAAAGAGCAACTTCATTGTATTAGATGTTTCTAATTTGCAGGGAGCAGATCCCAAATTAAAAACAGCTCAATATTTTAACATTTTAAGATGGTGTGAGGAAGTAGTTTTTAGGAACAGAAATGAAAGATGTGTACTTGCTTGTGATGAAGCCCATTTATTAATAGACAAAAAAGTTCCACAAGCACTAGATTTCTTGAAAGGATTATCAAAGAGAGCAAGAAAATATGAAACATCTTTGATAATAATAACTCAA
>JAFRNM010000007.1 GCA_017430135.1 Clostridia bacterium
AGTAGAAGACTTCGGCTGTTTCGTTGAATTATGGCCAGGTTGTGAAGGAATGGTTCATGTATCACAACTTGCCCATGAAAGAGTTGCTAAAGCTAGTGATGTTGTTTCCGTAGGTGATGAAATAATTGTTAAAGCTTTAGGCGCAGATAAAAAAGGACGTCAAAACTTTTCAAGAAAAGAAGTTCTTCCTAAACCAAAGAAAAAAGAAGAAAAAAAGGAAGTAGAAAAACAAGAAAATAAAGAAGAAGACTCAGAAAAACAAGAAAAACAAGAACTTACTACAGAAAATAATTAAAAAGGAATTTTAAAATGAGAAAAAGAGAATTAAAAAATATGGAATGGTGGGTTTTAATAATAGCCCTCATTTTATGTGCTATAGGCCTAGTTGCATTATTTTCAGCAACTCAAAATTCAAACTATGACTCATTTTACAAACAACTAATGTGGCTAGGAATAAGCTTGGTTATAATGGTTATATGCGCAGTAATAGACTATGAAAAAATAGTAAAAGCATCACCTATTTTTTATGTTGTATTTTTAATATTACTGGTGGCAGTATTATTTACAAAGCCAATAAATGGCGCAAGTAGCTGGTTTGATATAGGATTTTTTTCCTTCCAACCAAGTGAATTTGCTAAAATATTTTTAATATTGTTTTTAGCATTTGTAATATCAAAAATACAATCAAAACAAAAAGAAGATATAAATAAATTTTCAAGGTTATTGTTAATACTAATCATTGTAGGAATACCAATTTTATTAATTGTAAAAGAGCCAGACTATGGAACTGCAACAGCATTTATAATAGCAACTTTAATGATGCTATTTACAGCTGGAATAGATAAAAAATATATAATAGTTACAATATTATTAGTTGCAATAGCAATACCTGTATTATATAATTTTGTATTGCCAGATCATGCAAAACAAAGAATAGATGTATTTTTGAACCCAGAATCAGATCCAAGAGGAGCTGGGTATAATATACTACAATCAAAACTTGCAATAGGAGCTGGAGAATTCACGGGAATGGGATTACTAAAAGGAAACCAGACGCAACTAGGTTTCTTATATCCTAAAACAACAGACTTTATATTTGCAGTTATAAGTGAAGAAATGGGCTTCGTGGTTTCTACTACAATAATAATTTTATATGTAGTTTTAGTAACAAAAGCATTATATATAGCCAAAACAGCTAAAGACACAAAAGGCTCAGTAATTGCAACAGGTATAGCTGGTATATTCTTATTCCACATGTTAGAAAATATAGGAATGGTAATGGGATTACTTCCAATTACTGGGGTTCCATTGTTGTTTATAAGTTATGGTGGAAGCTCACTAATAACAAGCTTTATATGTATTGGGCTATTATTAAATATTAGTGGTAAAAGACAAAAAACTATTTTTGTTAAATAAGAGGAAAATATGTATATAAAAAAATTAAAAATTGGAAATGTAGAATTAGAAAATAATTTAATACTAGCTCCAATGGCAGGTGTAACAGACCTGCCTTTTAGAGTTTTGTGTAAAGAACAAGGTGCAGGAATGGTATGCACAGAAATGGCAAGTAGTAGAGCAATTTTTCATAATGACGAAAAGACAAAACAGCTAATAGATACAACAGGAGAAAAAAGACCAATTAGTTATCAAATATTCGGTAGTGATGAAGAAAGCATGGGATATAGTGCAAAAGAGTTTAGCAATTTTGCAGAAATAATAGATATAAACATGGGATGTCCAGCACCCAAAGTGGTAAAAAATGGAGATGGAAGTAAGCTATTACTAGATTTAGAAAAAGCCGAAAGTATAATAAAAGCGGTAGTGCAAAATTCAACAGTTCCTGTAACTTTAAAAATAAGAAAAGGCTGGGATAAAGAACATATTGTAGCAGTTGAACTTGCTAAAATAGCAGAAAAATGCGGAATATCAGCAATTACAGTACATGGAAGAACAAGAACAGAATTTTTTAGTGGAAATGTAGATTTAGAAATAATAAAAAAAGTAAAAGAAACAGTAAATATACCAGTAATTGGAAATGGAAATATTGTTGATGAAGAGTCAGCTTTAGAAATGTTTGAAAAAACAGGAGTAGACGGAATAATGATTGGAAGAGGATCTTTAGGAAATCCTTGGATATTTAGAAATATAAAACATTTTCTAGAAACAGGAGAAAAACTTCCAATGCCAACTCCAGAAGAAAGACAAAAAGCAATGAAAAGGCATATAGAACTTGCAATAGCAAATAAAGGAGAACAAGTTGCAATACATGAAATAAGAAAACATGTATCTTGGTATACAAAAAACTTACCAAATGCAAGTGAATTTAGAAATCTAGTTAATCATACTGAAAATAGTGAGGCTTTATTGCAATTAATTGATCAATATTTTTCATTAATTTAACTAAAATATATTGTTTTTTGTTCTCCCCCAACTGCATAAGAAAGCCTATATAAAAAAGTTCTCCAAAACTTTTTTTATAAGGCTTTCTAATTTGTCGGTCCCCACAGCGTTCACAAAAAACAATATATTTTAGTTATAAAAATAATGTATTCGAATAAAAATTAGATAATAACAATGTTATTATCTAATTATTTTTGGAAAGGATGAACAAAAAATGAATAAAAAGAAAGTTTTTATTTTTATAATTATTTTAATTCTAATTGTAACATTTTTAACAATTTTTTTCATAAATAGGAGTAAAACACAAAAAATTGGAAAGAATAGTAGTAGTCAAGATATTGTAGATTATATTTTAAATATTAGTTCTTATGAAGCAACAATAGAAGTAGAAACAAAAAGCAATAAAAATTCAAACAAATATGTTTTAAAACAACAATACATAAAAGATAAAGCAGAAACTCAGGAAGTACTAGAACCGGCAAATATTCAGGGTGTCAAAATGATAAAAAAAGATAACACTTTAAGGCTAGAAAATTCAAATTTAAAACTTACAACAATTTTAGAAAACAATGATTATATAGCAGATAATAGTTTAGATTTAAGTTCATTTATAGAAAATTATAAAACAAATAATGAATCCAATTATATAGAAGAAAATGGCGAAATAATAATGAAAACAAAAAGTAATAATGAAAATATATATACAAAAAATAAAACACTCCATATTGATAGAAATACCGGAAAACCAACCAAAATGGAAATAACAGATATTAACAAAAACGCAACAGTTTACATATTATATAAAGAAGTAAAGATAGATGATTTAGATGAAAACAATATTCTAGCTTTTAATTTATATAGTATTTCTAAAGAAATATAGTAAAAATTCTTTACTTCAACTAATATTTAAAAAAATATCATGACAAATATGCTAATATTAGGAGTGAAGAATATGGTAATAAAAAGAGGAGATATGTTTTATGCAGATTTAAGCCCTGTAATAGGATCAGAACAAGGTGGGGTAAGACCTGTTTTGATTATCCAAAATGATGTAGGGAATAAATATAGTCCAACAGTAATCGCAGCAGCAATTACATCACAACAAAATAAAGCAAAGTTACCAACACATATAGAAATAGATTCAGGTTCATGTGGACTAAAAAGCAACTCAGTAGTTCTAACAGAACAAATCCGTACAATAGATAAAAGCAGATTAAAAGAAAAAATTGGTCATATAAATGATGAAAGTGTTATAAATAAAGTTAATAATGCTTTGGGAATAAGCTTTGGTATAGGGGAGTAAAATAATCGGCAAGATAAATAGTAGCATTTATTTTGTCGATTTTATTAAAAACTATTGATTTTTTATGTGTTTTGTAGTACAATAATAAGTACAAAAAACTGTACGCAAAAAGAAAGGAGATGATTTAATATGGTAGCAGTAAATTATTCAACAATTAGAAGTAAATTAAAAGATTATTGCGATAAAGCAACAGATGAAAATGAAACAGTAATAGTAACTAGAAAAGATGAAAAAAATGTTGTTTTGATGAGTTTAGAAAGTTATAATGAATTGATAAAATCTGTTAAAAATGTTGATTATATTTATAAAATAGACAAATCTATGGAACAAATTGAAAAAGGTAAAACTGTAACAAAATCACTTGAAGAATTAGAGGCGATGGAAAATGAATAATATTTTTTCAGAAGAAGCATGGGAAGAATATACATATTGGCAAATAAAAGACAGAACAATGTTAAAAAAGATTAATGATTTAATAAAAGATATAAACAGAAATGGACTTTCAAAAGGATTAGGAAAGCCAGAGCCTTTAAAATATAGAAAAGCGTGGAGTAGAAGGATTACACAAGAACATCGACTTGTATATAATTTAGATGAAAATAAGGATTTAATAATTATTTCATGCAAAGGCCATTACATAGATTAAGTAGGAGAGGAAAAATGCGAATTAGATATAAAAAATGGGCAAGACCAGAGCTAGAAGCAAGCAAATTTTATAGAGAGAATCCAGAAAAATTAAAAGAAAAGTGGAGAGAGGAGTTCAAAAATAGCCAAAATCCAATACATTTAGAGCTTGGATGTGGAAAAGGACAATTCATATCAAAACTTGCTGTGCAAAATCAAAACATAAATTATATAGCAATAGATTTAATAGATGCAATGTTAGGGCTAGCAAAAAGGAATGTAGAAGAGGAATATAAACAAAATAATATTGAGCCAGAAAATGTATTACTTACTAGATTTGACATAGAAAGAATATCTTTAATCCTTGGAAAAGAAGACAATATACAAAGAATATACATAAATTTTTGTAACCCATGGCCAAGAGGAAAACATAGAAAAAAGCGTTTAACACATATAGGGCAATTAGAAAAATATAAAGAATTTTTGGCAGAAGATGGGGAAGTGTATTTTAAAACGGATGATGATGGATTATTTGAAAGTAGCATAGAGTACTTTAAAGAAGCGGGATTCGAAATAATACAATTAACTAGAGACCTTCATAGTGAAGATATTTTTGATGGCAAAAATATTCAAACAGAACATGAGAAAATGTTCTCAGAACAGGGAATAAAGATTAAAGCATTAATTGCTAAAAGAATTTGAAAAATAAAAAAATAGTTGTAAAATTTAAAAAAACTTGATATACTTAATATATCAAGTTTTTATTAAGAAGGTGAAGAAATGATAGATTTTTCAAAATGTGATGAAGAATTAAATAATTATAAAGGGTCAGAAAAAAAGAAAACACTTATATATGATAATAAAAAATATCTAGTAAAATTTCCAGACCCAATAAGAGAAAAGAATAAAAATATATCATATATTAATAATGCATTTTCAGAATATGTAGGTAGCAATATATTTAAAATAGCAGGATTTGAAACACAAAATACTATACTTGGAAAATACAATTATAATGGCAAAGAAAAGATAGTATGTGCATGTGAAGATTTTACAGATGGTAATCATGTATTATATGAATTCGAGAATCTTGCTTTAAGTACAAATCCAGATAAAAAGATAGAAAATGAATTATCAGATGTTATGGAAGTTATTGATGAAATTAATAGTACAAAAAAAATTAATATTATTTTAAATGATAATATTAAAGAAAAATTTTGGGATATGTTTATAATAGACTGTTTAATTGGAAATACAGATAGACACAATGGTAATTGGGGACTTTTAATAAATGCAAGAAGCAATAGAGCAATTTTTTCTCCGATATATGATTGTGGCTCATGCTTAAATCCAATGCTAGAAGATGAAGCTATACAAAATTTAACAGAGGTAGAAATTAAGAACTTAGCAATTAATTGTTATTCTTGTATAAAAGAAAATGGCAAGAAAATTAACTATATGACTTACATAAAACAAATGAAAAATGAAGAATGCAATAATGCAATTTGTAGAGTTTTTGATAAAATCGACATTGAAAAAATTAAAAAATTTATAAATGGAATAGAAGTAATGTCTAATGTCAGAAAAGATTTTTACATAAAAATAATTGAAATAAGATATGAGAGTATAAGTGGAGTAAGAGAAAAAATAAAATAGAAAAGTAACAAGCCTTTGCGTTTGCAAAGGCTTAAGTTAATCCCACCATTGAGTTTAATTGTAATAAAAATAAAAGCTCTGCATATAATATTAAAATAAACACTTTAATTATGATGAGGTCAGCATCATAACAAACCACGAGACATATCGAGGAGAAATGTAAAATGGAAAAAGTACTATTAGAAAATATCTCTGTTAAAGATTTTGGGGAGCTTATAACAATATTTGAAAATGTATTAAAACAATGTAAAGCCACTCAGATTCTTATTTCAAATGATTTATTTAATCGGATGTTGAAAGCAAATAATAATTCTATTATATGGGGAGAAGATGTTTTAGATAGTCTCCATTATAATGATAAAGTTGAAAAGGCTTTTTTGTTTTACGTTGGTAATGATAGCCAAAAGCAAATGTTGCAAATGCATTTTACTGGAAATTGCTCTGATTATATGCAGTTAACATACTTTGCTACAAAAGGCATTATTTATCGTCACTATCTAAATGGAATGAAAAGAATTCTAATAGTTAATTCTGACTAGAACCCAAAAAGGTTGTTGCAAATTTTGCAACAGCCTTTTTAGTCAGTCATAAAATTTGTTACTAAATCAATAATAATTTCTTTTTCCTTTGGATTTGATTCGGCAATTAGAAGTGTTAAAGCTGCCAAAGTGTTATTATCTATTAATTGTTTTCCATCTTTAAAAAGAATATTATAATAATTTAAGAAATATATAAATAGTGTTGCAGCAATTCTCTTATTTCCATCTATAAATACATGATTTTTTACTATTAAATATAAAAAGTTAGCTGCTTTTTCTTCTATGCTTTTATAAATATCTTGTCCAGCAAAACTTTGGTAAATATTGTTAATTATTGACTCTAATCCTTTATCTCTTTCAACTCCAAATATTTCACTTTTCTCATTGAATTTAAGCTTATGTATAATATCCATACAATCTTGATATTGAATTATTCTGCTATCTGTATTACCTTTTATTTTTTTCAAAGTCCTGTGATCATAATCATCTAATAAATCTAAAGCTTTTGAGTATGAACCTATTACTTTTAAAATTTCTTTTGCATCGTCGCCTTCTAATCTGTCATCTATACGATTTGCTATATCAATTAATTTTACTGTTTTTTCTAAGTAATCTAATCTTGCTTGATTAACTGCATAACCTTTTAACATATAATCTTTTAAAATTTTGTTAGCCCATTGCCTAAAAAGAATACCATTCTTTGACTTTACACGATAGCCTATTGATATAATCATATCTAAATTATAATATTCAATATTCCTTGTAATCGTTCTGCCACCTTCGTTTTGAACTGTTGCAAAATTTGCAACAGTTGAAATTCCCTGCAATTCTTCACTTATAGCATTTTTAATATGTCTAGAAATAACAGATTTATCTCTTCCAAACAATTCTGCCATTTGCTCTAAACTTAGCCAAACTGTTTCATCTTTCAAATTCACCTCCAATTTCACACCTTGATTTTCAAATAAAATAATTTCGTTTTTCTTATCCATAAAGCACACATCCTTTCTATAAATTTCTGTTTGTATAATATCATGTAAAATTTAACCTGTCAATACAATTTAAACCACTTTTCATCGACAAAATTCGACAAAAATGGAAGATTTTACCAGCTCGTTCTTTTAATAAAAAAGTTTTTTAATTTTCTTGCATTTAATATTCATTATTGGTAAAATAAAAATAAGAGATATAAAAATATTGCTCTTTTTAACAAAGGAGGAAATAAATAATGAGTAAAATTAAGGATAAATTTGAAAAACATTACACAAAATCAGGATTTTACGTAATAAATAATGTAAGAGGTATAACTTTAACTACATTGGTAATTACAATAATAGTTTTGCTTATTTTAGCAAGTGTTGCTACATTTACTGGGATTGAGGCTATTGAAAATACAAAGCGAACTAAATTTATTGCAGAATTAAAGATTATGCAAAGCTATGTAAATCAGTGGTATGAGGACTGTAAGCCTAGTGTAAATGCTACAGAATATGATAAACAATTTGCTACAAATGTTCAAACAAAGTTCACAATAGATGGCAATGTTGCAGTAAATGCTACAAGCTCTGAGCCATTAGTTAGTGATAAAGTTGCACAAGCTCAAAGCTCTTTAAATAATGCAAACGTGGAACCCAAATACCATGGGAATTTTTATATTTTAGAAGAATCCCAATTACAAGCTTTAGGGGTTGAAGGCGTTAGCCAGTCAGTTTTAGTAAGTGTACAAGATAGAAAAGTTGTAAGTTACCTTGGTTTGAAATATAAAAATCAAATGTATTACACAATTGATAGCATAGATGGTGAAAATGGAATTGATGCTATTTATAATGTTGGGTACGAAAATCCAAATAAAAATCCACCAAGCATTCTAGTTACAGGTAGGTCAGTTTATAATGGTGAAACTGCCAAAGGTGCAAAATATAAATTTATAGTTGATGTAACACAAGGCTCAAGATATATAAACAAAGGCGATTTGTATTATGGTAAAATTGAAAATGGAAATGTTGGAAGTTGGAACAAAACAGAAGATAAAAGTTTTATTGTAGATAGAGAAGGAACTTATAAAATATATTACAAAGATGCTGCTGGGAATGAAAGTGAACAAGTGGAATATAAAATTGAGCCAAAGGCAACATTGTTAGCTGGTCCAAACCTTAATCAGAAAATAAAAACTATAGCTGGAGATACATCTGCAACATATGATACAGAAAACACAAGTATAATTGAAATAAAAACGGCTCTAGAAAAACCTGATAATTCAATTTTAACAGATAATAATAAAATATCAGCAGATAATTCACAATATCCAGTATATAGCTGGTTTAATAATGGTACAATATGGGTTTGGTCAGAAGAAAATTGGTTTAAATTACAAGCTGATTGTGGATATTTGTTTAGAAAATTTAAAAATACTAAAACTATAGAGCCATTATATATGTTTTATACCCCTAATGTATCAAGTATGCATGCAATGTTTTATGGATGCACTAATTTAGAAAAACTTAATTTATCTAGTTTTGATACAAAAAATGTTAATTCTATGTCTCATATGTTTAATGGTTGTAATTCATTAGCTGATTTGGATTTAAGTGGTTTTGATACTAGAAATACTACTGCTATGAATGATATGTTTAGTGGATGCACTAAATTAACAAATTTAAATGTTTCAAATTTTGATACAGCAAAAGTAAATAACATGACATATATGTTTTATAGTTGTAAAGCCTTAACTAATTTAAATCTATCAAGTTTTAATACATCAATAGTATCTAATATGTTAGGTATGTTTATGGAATGTACTAATTTAGTAAATTTAAATTTAACAAATTTTGATACAAACAAAGTAGAAAATATGCAATATATGTTTTATAACTGTAATAGATTAGCCAGTTTAGATTTATCTAGTTTTAATACTCAAAAAGTTAAAACTATGAATGCAATGTTTTATAATTGCAAAACTTTAACAAATTTAGATTTATCTAGTTTTAATACTGAATCTGTTATAACTATGGTCAATATGTTTCATGCTTGTAGCAGTCTTACAAATTTAAATATTTCTAGTTTTAATACAAGTAATGTAACTAATATGCAAGCAATGTTTGCAAGATGTTCAAACTTAACCAACTTAAATCTAAGTAAATTTGATACAAATAAAGTAACTACTATGTCAAGTATGTTTAATAGCTGTAATAAATTAACTGAATTAGATTTATCTAATTTTAATACTGAAAATGTTACAACTATGAATAATATGTTTTATGGATGTAGTGGATTAACAAGTTTAGATTTATCTAGTTTTGATACAAGTAAAGTAACAACAATGTGGTGTATGTTTTATGGATGTAATAATTTACAAACTATATATGCTTTAGATAATTTTGTAACAACTGCTTTAACTAATGCCCCAATAGCAAATCAAGCAGAAGGAAATACTAATTCATCTCATTTATTTGTAAATTGTACAAAATTAGTAGGTGGTGCAGGAACAACATATAATTCATCTAATACAGACAAAACTTATGCTAGAATAGACGATCCAACAAATGGAAAGCCAGGATATTTCACACGAAAACAAAATGTATAAATAACCCAAAGCCTTTGCAAATGCAAAGGCTTTAAAAAATTTCTAAAACAATTGAATAAATAAAAAAAATGTGCTATAATACCAAAAGATTAAAAAGGAGAGAAGAAAAATGAATTATAAAGACTTAGCCGATTTAATATTTCCAGATGTAAAGGAAATATCATATTATGAAGAAAAATATCCAAGAAGAAATTTACCAGAAGGAGCAATGGTATTAAGAGTTGCACCAAGTCCAACAGGAAATGTACATATAGGTACTATATACCAAGCATTAATTGGTAGAATAGCATCTAAAAAAACAAATGGTGTGTTTTATGTAAGAGTTGAAGATACGGACCAAAAAAGAGAAGTAGAAGGTGGAATTTCTCAAATAATAAAATCAATGCATGATTTTGAAATAATCCCAGATGAAGGAATGACAACAGAAGAAGAATGGAAAGGTAACTATGGGCCATATAAACAAAGTATGAGAAAAGAGATTTATCAAGCTTATGCTAAATACATGATAGAGCAAGGAAAAGCGTATCCATGCTTCTGTTCTCAAGAAGAATTAGATGAAATAAGAGAAAAGCAAACTGCTGCAAAAATAAGACCAGGATACTATGGTGTTTGGGCAAAATATAGAACACTTCCAGTAGAAGAAGCTGCAGAAAAAATAAAAAATGGAGAACACTATATAATAAGATTTAAATCTCCTGGTAGAGAAGATAGAAAAATAAAACATAAAGATGTAATAAAAGGAAATGTAGAATTCCCAGAAAATGACCAAGATATAGTAATTATAAAAGCTGATGGACTTCCAACATATCATTTTGCACATGTTGTAGATGACCACTTAATGGGTACAACACATGTAACAAGAGGAGATGAATGGTTATCTTCTGTACCATTACACTTACAATTATTCCAAGAAATTGGATTTAAAGCCCCAAAATATGCACATACACCAACATTATTAAAAAATGATAATGGAAATAAAAGAAAAATTAGTAAAAGAAAAGATGCAGAGGCAGCTACAAGCTATTACCTAGAAGAAGGAATACCAGCATTGGCTGTAAAGGAATATTTATTAAATATAGCTAATTCATCTTTTGAAAATTGGAGAAGAGCAAATCCAGATAAAGATATTGAAGAATTTGATTTCCAATTAAACAAAATGAGTGTAAGTGGTGCATTATTCGATATGGTAAAACTTTTAGATGTATCAAAAATAGTAATATCAAGAATGACTGCAGAAGAAGTATACGAAAAAGCTTCAAAATGGGCATCAAAATATAACCCAGAATTAAATAAATTACTTGAAAACAAAGAATATGCTCTAAAAGTATTTGGAATAGAGAGAGGAAACAAAAAGCCAAGAAAAGACATTGCAAAATGGTCAGATGTTATGGAAAACATAGATTATATGTATGATGAATATTTCTATGCAAAAGAACAAAATAGAGAATATCAAGTAATAAATGAAAAAGAAGATATTGCAAAAATCTTATCACTATACATAGAAAAATACTATGATGAAAATGATGACAAACAAGCATGGTTTGATAAAATAAAAGAACTAGCAGGAGAACTTGGATATGCAAAAGAAGTAAAAGAATTCAAAGCAAATCCAGATGCCTACAAAGCACATGTTGGTGATGTAAGTACAGCAATTCGTGTTGCGCTTACAGCAAGAACAAATACACCAGATATGTATGAAATAATGCAAGTTCTAGGAAAAGATGCTGTAGTTGCAAGATTACAAAAAGAAATTGAAAGATTAGAGAAATAACAAAAAGCAAATATATTAAAATAAAGTGACGCGCAGCTTGGAAGGAGAATATGAAGTTGTTAAAAGCTTTGCTTTTATACAACTTCAATTCGCACGACCAGTAAGGAACGGCTATTTTAATATATTTGCTTTTATATTATATGTCGAAATTTGTAACAATTTCTTTTTGAAATCATAGAATATAGTATAGCAGGAAGTTAACTGCTATACTGGAGGTGAGAAATATGGAACCTCAAGAACAAAAAATATATTGTTATTGTAATAAAGATTGTAAAAAGAAAAGTTGCATAGGAACAGCAGTTGCGATATTCTTTGTAGCGTTTGCTTTTACAATTGGATTAATTATAGGAGCTGCAGTAAGTACAGCAATTTTAGATGCTTTAGCTGCTGTAATAGTATTAGCTATAGTTTTATTTATATTATTTGTAGTTGCATTGATACTACAATATTGTAGAAGACGTTGCTAAAATTTTTAAATAATTGGCGAATTTCGTTGTTGAACTGCATTCGATAATCCAGCACAAGGCATACTGACGCTGTAACATGCAAAGCATTAACAGCCTCAGCATCGACGTGCAACAAGCACGCCTCCGGTTATCTCATTTATTCGCCTAGAAATTCGCTCAATTATTTAAAAATTGCATAAAAAAATGGAAGAAAATTTTTCTTCCATTTTTTATGCTTGAATTATTGAAATATTGTATAAAATATTGTATAATGCAAACTATATATATATAAAGGAGGAATTACGATGGAAGAAGCAGTAACAGGAAAAGTGTATCGTCACTTTAAAGGAAATTACTATTTTGTTGAGAATATAGGGTTTGACTCGGAAACACAAGAAAGACTAGTAATATACAAACCGCTATATCCAAGAGAGGATGGAAGAGCAATTTGGGTAAGACCAGAGAAAATGTTCTTAAGTGAAATTCCATCGGATAGACCAGATAATATAACAGGACAAACTGTAAGATTTAAATTATGTGAAGAAATGAACATGAATTATATAAAATAAAAGGAGCAATAATTATGATAGATATAAAATTTTTAAGAGAAAATCCAGAAATTGTAAAAGAAAATATAAAGAAAAAATTTCAAGATCATAAATTAGTTTTAGTTGATGAAGTTATTGAACTAGATAAGAAAAATAGAGAAGCTCAATTAAAAGGAGATAATTTAAGAGCAGAAAGAAAACAAATAAGCAATGAAATTGGAAACTTAATGAAACAAGGCAAAAAAGAAGAAGCAGAAGAAGTAAAGAAAAAAGTTCAAAAAATAAATGAAGAACTTGAAGAAAACGAAAAGAAAGAAGCAGAATATTCAGAAGAAATTAAACAAAGAATGATGAAAATACCTAATATAATGGATGCATCAGTTCCAATAGGGGAAGATGATAGCAAAAATGTTGAAGTTCAAAGATTTGGAGAAGCTACAAATCCAAGTTATGAAATTCCTCATCATGCAGATATTATTGCACAATTTAATGGTTTAGATAAAGAGGCAGCAGGAAGAACGAGTGGTGTTGGATTTTATTATTTAATTGGAGATATTGCAAGACTTCACGAAGCAATGCTTGCTTATGCAAGAGATTACATGATAAATAATGGATTTACATATGCTATACCACCATTTATGATTCGTTCAGATGTTGTAACAGGAGTTATGAGCTTTGAAGAAATGGATGCAATGATGTACAAAATTGAAGGAGAAGACTTATATCTAATAGGAACAAGTGAGCATTCAATGATAGGAAAATTCAAAGAGCAAATTATTAAAAAAGAAGAACTTCCTATAAACATGACATCATATTCTCCATGCTTTAGAAAAGAGATTGGTTCTCATGGATTAGAAGAAAGAGGATTATATCGTGTTCATCAATTTGAAAAACAAGAAATGATAGTTATTTGTGAGCCAGAAGAATCAATGGATTGGTACAATAAAATGTGGAAACTAACTGTTGATATATTTAGAAGTTGGAATGTTCCAGTAAGACAATTGGAATGTTGTTCAGGAGATTTAGCAGATCTAAAAGTTAAATCTTGTGATATTGAAGCATGGAGTCCAAGACAACAAAAATACTTTGAAGTAGGAAGCTGTTCAACTTTAGGAGATGCGCAATCTAGAAGACTTGGAATTCGTGTAAAAGGCGAGAAAGGAAACTATTTCCCACATACTTTAAACAACACAGTTGTTGCAACTCCAAGAGGACTTATTGCTGTTCTTGAAAACAACTATAATGAAGATGGTTCAATTACTGTTCCAGAAGTTTTAAGACCATACATGGGCGGATTAGAAAAAATAACTAAAAAACAATAAAAAACTACAAAAAGCCTTGACTTTAAAGGGATTATAAATATATAATACAAAAAATAGCAAAAGAAGAAAAATAAATAACGGACTTTTGGAGGTAGTAAAGGCAAATGAGTGAGCAACCAAACAATATATATTTCAAGACAAATGAATATGAAAACATGCCAGATGAAGAAGTTGTAAAACTAATAAAACAAGGTGATGATGATGCCTTTTCATACTTGTGCGAAAAATATAAAGATATAATAAATGTAAAAGTTTCAAAATACTACATAATAGGGGCAGAAAGGGATGACACTGTTCAAGAAGGAATGATTGGCTTATTTAAAGCAATAAAAAGTTATGATGAAACAAAGCAAAATTCCTTCAAAACTTTTGCAAATATATGTGTAGAAAGACAATTAATAACAGCAATAAAAAGCTCAAATAGGCAAAAACATCAACCTTTAAATTCATATTTATCATTAAATAATTCAGCATATGACAATGATGATAATGACGAAGAATTAATAAACACATTCGATAGTAAAACAATAGAAGATCCACTAGATACTGTAATGAAAAAAGAATACATAGCTCACATAGAAAACACAATTGATAGAACTTTAAGCGGTTTTGAAAAACAAGTTTTAAATAGATACATAAAAGGTGAAAGCTATGTGGATATTGCAAATAAATTAGATGCACCTGTAAAGTCTGTAGACAATGCGATACAAAGAATACGTAAAAAAGCAATTAAAAATTTATATGATGATGTAAATTAGTTAAAAATGAAATCTGGGGTACTGAAAATAATATTTTTTCAGTACCCCAGATTTCAAGTTGTTAAAAAAACAAAAGAATGTGGTGCTTCCAACGGGAATCGAACCCGTGACCTCAGCCTTACCAAGGCTGCACTCTACCTACTGAGCTATAGAAGCAAATTAAGGGTTTTAGTAATTTTAAAAGCTAATTGACAACTTTTTTGACAACTAAAACTAGAAGTGATTATATACTATAAATTTTAAAAAGTAAACAATTTCTATTGACTTTTTTGAAAAAAAGTTTTAGAATAGTTAGTAACATAATATTAGCGAATAAGAGAAGAGTAAAATAAAGGTTGCTTAAAGAGAGAGCAAGTTATAAGCTGAAAGCTTGCTTAAGTAAACATATTTGAAAACTACCTCTTTATGCTTTTGGTGAATAAGCCAAACGGAGTAAGATACGTTATAATCTGTAAATTAAGAGAAAAATAGGATGGAACCGTGTAATTAACACTCCTATGGGTACAAATATTCCCATAGGAGTTTTTTGTGCCGCAAAAAAGAATGGAGGGATTTTTATGATTAAGGTAACACTTAAAGATGGCTCAATTATTGAAGTCGAAGAAAAGTCTACAATTTTAGATGTAGCAAAAAAAATAAGCGAAGGGTTGGCTAGAGTTGCAACTTGTGGAACTGTTGATGGCAAAGTAGAGGATTTAAGATATGAATTAAATAAAGATTGTGCTTTATCAATAGAAACATTTGATGGTAGTCTAGATGGTAAAAAAGCATATTGGCATACAACATCTCACATTATGGCACAAGCAGTTCAAAGATTATTCCCAGGTGTAAAATTTGCAATTGGACCAGCAATAGATAATGGTTTTTATTATGATTTTGATGTAGAAAAACCATTTACAGATGAAGATAAGACAAATATCGAAGCTGAAATGAAAAAAATAATAAAAGAAAATCTTGCAATTGAAAGATTTAGTCTTCCAAGAGAAGAAGCATTAAAACTTATGGAAGGCCAACCATATAAGCAAGAACTAATAAACGACTTACCAGAAGGAGAAGAAATAAGCTTCTATAAACAAGGCGATTTTACAGATTTGTGTGCTGGACCACACTTAGAAAGTACAGGAAAAGTAAAAGCTGTAAAAATCCTTTCATCATCTGGAGCTTATTGGAGAGGTGATGAGCATAACAAAATGCTACAAAGAATTTATGCAATCTCTTATCCAAAAGCAAGTCAATTAGAAGAATATTTACAATTATTAGAAGAAGCAAAACAAAGAGATCATAGGAAAATAGGAAAAGATTTAGCACTATTTATGACACACCCATTAGTAGGCTCAGGTTTACCAATGTATTTACCAAATGGTGCAACAATTAGAAGACTTCTAGAAAGATATATTCAAGATAAAGAATTAAGACTTGGATATTGGCATGTATATACACCATCACTTGCAAATGTTGATTTATACAAAACTTCAGGACATTGGGATCACTACAAAGATGATATGTTCCCAGTTATGAAAATGGAAAATGAAGAATTAGTTTTAAGACCAATGAATTGCCCACATCACATGTTAATTTATAAAAGTGAAATGCGTTCATATAGAGATTTACCAATAAAAATTGGAGAGCTTGCAAATGACTTTAGATATGAATCAAGTGGTAGTGTTTGCGGATTGGAAAGAGTTCGCCAAATGTGTCAAAATGATGCGCATCTATTTGTAAGACCAGATCAAATTAAAGAAGAAGTTGGAAAAGTTCTTAACTTAATATTTGAAGTATATATGAAAGATTTTGGCTTCCCATCATCAGCATTTTCATTTAGATTATCTTTAAGAGATAAAAATAATAAAGAAAAATATATAGACAATGATGAAATGTGGGAGACAGCAGAGAGCCAATTAAGACAAATTCTAACAGATTTAAAAATTGACTTCTATGAAGCAGAAGGAGAAGCTGCATTTTATGGCCCTAAAATAGATATCCAAATAAAAACAGCTCTAAACCATGATGTAACAATACCAACATGTCAATTAGATTTTGCTTTACCAGAAAGATTTGACTTGAATTATATTGGAGAAGATGGAAAAGAACATAGACCTGTTGTAATACATAGAGCAATACTTGGTTCTTCAGATAGATTTATATCATTCTTAATAGAAGAAACAAAAGGATTCTTCCCATTATGGCTTGCACCAACACAAGTAAAAATCTTACCAATAAGCGAAAAACAATATGATTACTGCAAGGAAATACAAGAAAAACTTCAAGCAGAAGGCATTAGAGTAAAATTTGATGATAGAAACGAAAAAGTTGGTTATAAAATCCGTGAAGCACAAATGCAAAAAATTCCATATATGCTAGTAATAGGTGACAAAGAAAAAGAAAATAATCAAGTAGCAGTGCGTTCTCGCGAAGACGGAGATATTGGCGTAATGAGTCTTTCAGATTTTATTTCTCAATATTTGAAAGAAGCGAAGAAAGCATAAATAATAGAAAATATAAAGGCTAAATATATATTCTGGGAGTGGTCAAGTGGGGACCGTTCCATAGTTCTTAGAGATTTATCTCTTAGAACTATGTGAATGGGGAGACCCGGGAAGAATATATATTTAGTCAAGATAAGTATTAATTCGAAAGAAAGGAATGAAACAAAATATGAAACTAGGAATTGTAGGACTTCCAAATGTAGGAAAAAGTACAATGTTTAACAGTATAACAAAAGCAGGAGCAGAATGTGCAAACTATCCATTTTGCACAATAGAACCAAATGTTGGTGTAGTTCCTGTTCCAGATGAGAGATTAGATGCATTAACAAAAATGTATAATCCACAAAAAACAACACATGCAGTAATTGAATTTGTTGATATAGCAGGGTTAGTAAAAGGCGCAAGCAAAGGAGAGGGGCTTGGAAATAAGTTCCTATCTCACATTCGTGAAACGGATGCAATAGTTGAAGTTGTAAGATGTTTTGAGGATGGTAATGTTGTGCATGTAGACGGAAGTGTAGACCCAATAAGAGATATAGAAACAATAAACTTAGAATTAATTTTTTCAGATATCGAAATAGTAAATAAAAGATTAGATAAAGCAAGAAAAAATCTTAAAGCAGATAAAAAATATCAAGAAGAAATTGATTTATTAGAAAAAATTCTAAAAACTCTAGAACAAGGAATATCAGCAAGAGCGATAGATTTTACAGATGATGAAAAAATACTTGTAAAAGATATGTTTTTATTAACAACAAAACCAATTTTGTATATTGCAAATGTTGCAGAAAATCAATTAGATACAATGGAAAATGATCCACTTGTAATGAAAGTAAAAGAATATGCTAAAAAAGAAAATGCAGAAGTAATTCCACTTTGTGTAAAAATTGAAGAAGAATTATCTGGCTTAGAGGATGAAGATAAAAAAGAAATGCTAGAAGCGCTTGGATTAGAAGAATCTGGATTAGACAAAGTGATAAAGAAAAGCTATGATTTATTAGGATTAATGTCATTCCTAACTGCAGGAGAACCAGAGGTAAGAGCTTGGACAATAAAAAAAGGAACAAAAGCACCACAAGCTGCTGGAAAGATACATTCAGATATAGAAAGAGGTTTCATAAAAGCAGAAGTTGTATCATTTGATGATTTAATGAAAGAAGGTTCAATGGTTGCAGCACGTGAAAAAGGCTTGGTTCGACAAGAAGGAAAAGAATATGTAATGCAAGATGGAGATATTGTATTATTTAAATTTAATGTGTAGAATTTTGTAATATTTTTGTAATAATTATGAAACAAAAAAGTAATAAAAAAATACACATAAAATGCTTGACTAATAAATAATAAAAGTTTAAAATATATATAGGAATCAAAAGAAAATACAATATATTTCTATAAAAAAACTTGAAATTGCATGGCTTGTGTGGTATAATATTTTTCGCAAGTATAATAATAATAGAAATATATGAGAAAAAAGGAGAAAAAATTATGAATAAATCAAGTTTAATTAAAACAATATTAGTTATTATGTTAGGAATGGTGTTAATGTTTTCAACAAGTGTATTTGCAGCAGATGAGCTAGATGATATTTTAGATCTTAGTGGTGATGATGATACATCAACTACAACAACAACTACAGGAGATGATACATCTTCTTCAATTATAGCTGATGATAATCAACCATCAAGTACAAAAGCACAATCTACAAGTGGAACATCAACAGATGGAAATAAATTAGAAGTTGAGAATACATCTACTCCAACAAATAACACATCAAATACTCCAGCAAATAATACTAGTGTATATGGAAATACAAATAATACACAAAACACTACAAATACTCCAAATACTATTTCAAAAGCTGGTTTGGAAGATTCATTACCAACAATAGTATTAATAGCTGTATTTGCTGTATCTGCAGTATTTGCTTATAAAAAAATAAATGAATACAAAAATATTTAGTAAATAAAAACCTAAGCATAAGCTTAGGTTTTTGGTTTATATAGAAGGTAAAAAGGGACTCGTATATTTCTATACAAGTCCTTTTGGATTTAGATGAACTTAAGCAACTGCTGAATAATTCTTTAAAGCATTCTCAATTTCAGAAATTGAGTGATTTCCAAAATAGAATGCTACAGAGTTAATGCCTCTTAAATTGCCAAATTTCTGAGCAAATTCAAGGCCGAGTTGGTCAACTGCATCATACACATGTAATTGACCTAGCCATGAAATCTCATGGTAGAGACCAATGTAAACAAGGTCTCCATATGGCTGCATTAAAAACTTAAGTCCTTTTTGTGAAGTTATTGTTTTAACTTCCATCGGTTATTACCTCCAATCAAATGATTTTCATGAACAAACGAACTGTAGCTGTCTACTCGAGGTATACAACTTATAATGTTTTCTAATTATATCATAAAAATACCATACTGTCAAGTTATGTAAAATTTGTAAAAACATGTCAAACTGTGAAATATTTTGATATTTCTGTATAATTAGATAAGCGTTTTACTAGATTATAAAAGAAAATTTAGTAAAATACTTGATTTTTTTCATAAAAAATGTAATAATATATAAAATAAATAAAAACGAGGAAAAAGAGGAGTAAGTTTATACTAGTTTAAAAGAGAATAGAAGTCATCGGCTGAAAGCTTCTAAAACAAAAGGTAAACTGAAGGTAGCTTTGGAGTTGATATATTGAAATAAAAGTAGATATATTCGCGTTGGCTGCGTTAAAAGCTAAAATGAGATAATGTTTTATAAACATTAATTAAGGTGGTACCGTAAGATTCAAGTCTTGCCCTTATTATAGGGTAAGACTTTTTTGATTAATTAAGATAATGAAGGAGGATAAAAAATGCTTGAAATAAAAAGTTCAATACATGGTGCCGAATTAACAAGCATCAAAATGAATGGAATAGAAAAATTACATCAAGCAAATGATGTCTTAGATGAAAATGGAAAAGCTTATTGGGGAAGACATGCGCCAATTTTGTTTCCAATTGTAGGAAAATTAAAAAATAACAAAACTCAAATTAATGGCGAAGTATATGAAATGTCACAACATGGTTTTGCTAGAGACATGGATTTTGAAAAAATTGAAGAAAACAAATATCTATTAAGATTTAACGAAGAAACATTAAAAAAATATCCTTTTAAATTTGAATTATATGTTGAATATAAAATTAATGAAAATGAACTCACAACAGAATATACGGTTGTAAATAAAGATGAAAAAGAAATGCTATTCGGACTTGGCGGTCATCCTGCATTTATTTGTAATTATAGCAGTGAAAAATTTGAAATAGAATTTGAAAAAATAGAAGATAAAATAGAATTTTATAAATTACAAGAGGGATTAATAAAAAGTGAACCAATTCCATCAATGTTAAAAGATAACAAAATCAAATTAACAAAAGATATATTTGATGAAGATGCTATAATAATGAAAAATATAAATTCTAATAAAGTTATTTTAAAAGAAAATAATAATAAGTACTTAGAATTTGATTTTGAAGGTTTTCCATATCTTGCTATATGGTCAAAAAAAGGAGCACCATTTGTCTGCATAGAACCATGGCAAAATCATACAGATAGTGTTAATTCAAATGGAAAGTTTGACGAAAAAGAAAATATATTAAAATTAAAAAAAGATGAAAAATTTAATTGTAAATATAAAGTATTATTTTATTAAGGAGGAAAAAAGATGAGTAAAGAAGAATTAGAAGGAAAATACAATCCACAAGAATTTGAAGGAGAATTGTATAAAAAATGGGAGGAAAAAGGCTACTTTAAACCAAGCATGGACAAAACAAAAGAAGCTTTTTGTATAATGATGCCACCTCCAAATGTAACAGGAAAACTACACATGGGGCATGCATTGGATGGTACAATTCAAGATATTTTAATAAGATTTAAAAGAATGCAAGGATATAATACTTTGTGGTTACCTGGTTCAGACCATGCAGCAATTTCAACAGAAATGAAAGTTGTTCAAAAATTAGCAAAAGAAGGTAAAACAAAGCAAGATATAGGAAGAGAAAAATTCTTAGAAGAAACATGGGATTGGACACACGAATATGGTGGAATAATTCAGAAACAACAAAGAATGCTTGGTTGTTCTTGTGATTGGGATAGAAATAGATTTACAATGGACGAAGGCATGAGCGATGCAGTTTTAGAGCAATTTATTAAACTATATGATAAAGGATTAATCTACAAAGGTAAAAGAATGGTAAACTGGTGTACAAGTTGTAATACATCAATTTCAGATGCAGAAGTTGAATATAAAGAAGAACCATCACATTTATGGCATATTAGATATAAAATTTCTGGAACAGAAGATCAATACATAATAGTAGCAACAACAAGACCAGAAACAATGCTTGGAGATACAGCAGTAGCAGTGCATCCAGATGACGAAAGATATAAAGATTTAGTTGGAAAAACATGTATCTTACCAATAATGAACAAAGAAATTCCAATAATAGCAGATGAATTTGTTGAAAAAGAATTTGGAACAGGTTGTGTTAAAATTACACCTGCACACGATATGAACGATTATCAAGCTGGTTTAAGACATAACTTAGAAATAATAGAAGTATTTGATGAAAACTTCAAAATGGGAAATCTAGTTCCAGAATATAAAGGAATGGATTTAATAGAGGCAAGAAAACTAATAGTAGAAAAATTAAAAGAAATAGGAGCATTAGTTAAAGAAGAAGAATACACACACAATGTTGCAAAATGTGAAAGATGTAAGCATACAATAGAACCTAAAATTTCTACACAATGGTTTGTAAACATGAAAGATATGGCTAAAAGAGCAGCAGATAGCGTACGTAATGGTGAAATGAACTTTATTCCAAAAAGATATGAAAAACAATACTTCAATTGGTTAGATAATATTCAAGATTGGTGTATATCTCGTCAATTATGGTGGGGACATAGAATTCCTGCATATTATTGTGAAGATTGTGGAGAAATAAATGTAGCAAAAACAAAACCAGAAACATGTAAAAAATGTGGAGGAACACATTTACATCAAGATGAAGATACACTAGATACATGGTTTAGTTCAGCATTATGGCCATTTTCAACATTAGGCTGGCCAAATACTGAAACAGAAGACTATAAAACATTCTATCCTACAAATGTATTAGTTACAGGTTTTGATATTATAACTTTCTGGGTATCTAGAATGATGACACAAGGTTTAGAATTTACAGATGTACCACCATTTAAAGATGTTGTAATACATGGTTTAGTAAGGGATAGCCAAGGAAGAAAGATGTCAAAAACACTTGGTAATGGTATTGATCCAATAGATGTTATAGATAAATATGGAGCAGATGCATTAAGATTTTCAGTTATATCTGGAACAACAATGGGAAATGATATAAGATTTATGGAAGAAAAACTTGAACAAGCATCAAATTTTGCAAACAAGATTTGGAACGCATCTAAATTTATATTAAATTCATTAGTTGACGAAGAAAAAATAAAAGAATTCTTTATGAAAAACATCAATACTGAAACAAACAAATTAAATGATGATTGCCTAAGAATTGAAGATAAATGGATAATTTCAAAATGCAACGAACTAATAAAAGAAGTTACTAAGAACCTAGAAAACTATGAGTTAGGAATTGCACTAGATAAAATTTATACATTTGCATGGAACGAATTTTGCGATTGGTACATAGAAATTGTAAAACCAAGATTATATAGTGAAAACGAAGAGGAAAAAGTAAGAGTTTGCTTTACACTAATAAATGTATTTACAAATGTATTAAAATTATTACATCCATTTATGCCATTTATAACATCAAAAATTTATAGTGCAATGATGTCAGATCCACATGATATTATGGTTTCACATTTTCCAGTGGCTATACCAAACATGGGATATGAAAAAGAAGAAGAGTTCATGGAAAAAATGAAAGACATAATTACACAAATTAGAAATGTTAGAGCAAACATGAATATACATCCATCTAGAAAATCAGAATTGATTTTTGTAACAGAAGATGGAGAAAAAATAATTCAAGCAAAAGACTTTATTTTAAAATTAGGTTTTGGAAGTGAAATAAAAGTTCAAAACAATAAAGAAGGAATAAAAGAAAATGCTATAAAAATCTTAAAAGATGATATAGAATTATATATTCCATTTGAAGGGTTAGTAGATTTTGAAGCAGAAAAAGAAAGATTGCTAACTAAAAAAGCAAAAATTGAAGAAGAAGCAGCAAAAGTTGAAGCAATACTTACAAAACCAGGCTTTGTAGACAAAGCACCTGAAAAGGTTGTAAATGAACAAAGAAAGAAATTTGAAGAATACAAAGCAGTATTAGCAGACATAGATGAAAAACTTGCTAATATGTAGAAAAAAAGAACTGATGAGCAATCTTGCAAAATGGTGCAAAATGGGACACTCTAAAAATGCCACATAGCATTTTTAGAGTGTCCCTAAATTCCTTTTTACTTAATCCAAATTATTACATCAACAAAAAGTGTAACCAAAACAGAAAAAGCAATAACACTTATTCCGCCACTTTTATTATTTTCGGTATTTATTTCATAAATTCCATAGGTAATTGCTTTTGCCAAAATGTAGAGGCTAGCAATTGCAAAAATAAAATCATAAATAAAATTAAACATTAAAAATCTCCTTAATCATATTATAGAGGCAGTTATATATTATTATTAAGCAAGTTATATTAAACCGTTCGTCCTTATCATATTATAGAGGCAGTTATATTATGAAACGAGGACGCGTAGGCGGAGCGGAGCGAAGCGGTGAAGCGACCCGACGAACTAGTATTTTTAAAATAAGGAGGGTCGTGACAACAAGGACGAGTGTAATAATATAACTGCCTAGAATTATGTTTCAGTTAGTAATATGCTTGACTCTACCATACTATCGATTTTTACATCAAAAAAAGCATTTTTGTAATTTTCATTCCAATTATAATTATTAAAATCATTTGTAGTTAAAAACAAAGAAAGTGCATATTTTCCAAATTCATTGATATCAACTTTAAATTCTTTTGAAGTTTTGTATAAATAATCTGAAAAGGCTGATTCTAAGTAACTATCACAAATATCAGAAATTGCTTCTAACTTGTTCTTATCTAAATATTGTCTGTTTGAGTCAACCGAATAAATTCTACCTGAAAAATAACAGTTAACTTTAATGTATGGAGAGCCATTTGTGATTTTTATAGATATTTTGGTAGGATTTGTAGGGGACATATAAATATCTAAATAACTATTTTCAGATTCAGGGTCAGGAATTGTTATAAAAAAGCCTTTGGCTTTATTTGTCATGTTTAAGTAAGATAAACATTCAAATGCATTTAATTCACCAACTAGCTTGTCATCTCTAAAAACGGCAAGTCCAATATTTTCAGAGCCTCGTTTACCAGAAATTGTAGATTCATTTGCTTTAACACTTGAAGATTGATTTTCGGTTATATCAGTTGGGTAAAATATATTTTCTGTATTCATTCCTCCCAAAATTGCAACAGGATTACAGGTATCACATTCAAGTTTATTTAAGAAATCTCCAATAGTTGCATCAGATGAATATCCTGTGAAATTGCTAGAATAGTCAAATATATCGTAATATTTAGTTATTAAATTCTCCAAAATTGGTTTTGAATTTTGTATATAATATTTGGCTGTACACTTGCTTACAACTATGTTTGCAGAAGGTCTAATTTGAGTATCATTCATTAAAGTATAAATATGTTTAGAAATTCCTTCTGAAGCAACCTCTTCAGAAATTACAATAACTTTACAATGGGATAAATTGATTCTTTTTCCAATATAAGAATTCATTAAATTTATAGCAGAGCCTATTGAATTTGCTTCAACATTATTAACAATTGATGGACTTTTTTCTGCAGTTCCAGATTCTGAATTTGATGTTACATTTGTAAATTGAAAACTGAAATTGTAACCTTGAGAAGAAGATTTGTCTATTCCAATAGCAACAACATAAGCCAGTTTATCAATACTTAAAGATTTATAAGAGCCAGAAAATGCAACTAATAAAAGTACAATAATAGTTAATACAAAAATTCTTTTAAATGTATATTTCATTTTAAAATCCTTTCTTTTTATTCAAAAAAGCTATATATTCAAATTTGTAGTTAAGTGAAAAAATGTTAAAAACTAAAGATTTTTTCGCTTTTTTATGTTAGCAAGTATTAGAATACTAATACCAAAAACAAATATTATTGCTATAGAAAAATAACTATAAATTTTTGTTTCCCAAAATGTTGATACAGCAAGGTTTTTGGGAAACATAGAAATTGCAATAGTCAAAAGCCCAAAAACATTTATAATTTCTTTAGTGTTTTTTATATTAGTCATTTTTTGAAAAATACTAATAGCAAACTTTGTAGCAATTGTTAAATAACTTATAAATGACAAAATCCATACCATCATAAAAATAGATTCAAGTCTTTGCAGAAAGTTACCAAAAGAAATGTATCTTGCAGCAGAGTAGAGAGGCATGATTTCGTTTGTTGTAAAAAATGATGGAAATATAAACAATATAATAGAAACACATAAAATTAAATATGTTCCAGTTAAAATTGCAGATAATACAGATATTTTTTTGTATTTTTCAGGCTCTTTTAAATATGGTGGAATGAAATATAAATATTTTAAACCTTCAAATGCAGAGATATTAAGCAATCCAGTAACAAAAGTGTCTTTAAAACCGCCACCTAAAATAGGGAATATTTTTTGTATATCGAAACTTTTAAAATTAGCAATAAAAATAAAAACTATACTAACTAGCGCAATGGGTAGAATTAGAAGATTGACTTTTAAAGAAACATTGAAGCCGAGCCTATTTGAAATGCACGAACCAATTACAAATAATAATATTAAAAATATAATTGGTGTCATTTGAAAGTATACAAGCCCAAGAGCTTCGCAAAAGTTTCTTAGCAAAATAGCAGAGCTTACCATATAATAAAAAATGAAAATAGCTCCAACTATTTGCTTAAATAATTTTCCACCTAAATATTCAGAAATGTCCAAAATATCAGCATTTCCAAACTTTTTAAATAGCTTTGCAATTAGCAATGCTAAAAGGGTACAAATTATTGTAATAAAAATAATATTTAAAATTGTTGCTGATTTTGTTCTTACTATCAAATCTCTTGGAAGGGATAAAATAGAGTGGCTTATTATCACTGTTAAAATTATTAAAACTGCTTCGGTTGTTCCTATTTTTGACCTTGACATTTTCTTATCAGTCCTTTCATTTATAAGAATTCTTCCACTTCATTGAAATATTTTCTTGTGAATTAGGCTTTTTAGAAGAAATATAACTTGCCCTGTGTTCTCTTTTCCAGATAGGAGAAAGAAAATATCCATTTTCTTCTGTTTTAATTTTTGGGGCAATTGGAACTGTTAAAGGAACTCCAAAAGAATTCAAACTGCATAAAACAGATAAATAAACAAATAAGCCTATTCCAATTCCTAAAAAACCAGCCATATATCCTAGCAATATAAATGCAAATCTAAAATATCTTAAATGAAATCCAAATATAAAATCTGGAATTGTAAAAGAAGCAATACCAGTAATTGCAACTATTATAATTAAAATAGGGCTTACAATATCAGCACTAACAGCAGCTTGACCTAAAACCAAAGCGCCTACTATTCCAATTGTTGGACCAACAGGGGAAGGAACTCTTAAACCTGCTTCTCTAATTAGCTCAAAAGAAATTTCCATAATCAATATTTCGAAAATTACAGGGAATGGAACATTTTCTCTAGAAGCTAAAATAGAAAATAATAATTCTGTTGGCAAAATCTCTTCGTGGAAGCTGGTTATAGCTACATAAAGACCAGGCAAAAGTAAAGTTAGGAATGCACCAATAAAACGCAACATTCTTAAAAAATTTGCAAAATTCGTTTTTAAATTTTTATCTTCAGGAGAAGTCATATAATCTATTAAAGTTATTGGGAGTATTATTGCATAAGGAGAACCATTTACAATAATAATAACTCTGCCTTCCATTAAAAATTCACAAGCTTTGTCAGGTCTTTCTGTTGACATTGTTTCAGGAATTCCGAAGTTCATTTTCTTCAGAAATAAGTTGTTCAAGTTCTCCGAGAAGAGAGTAAGGAGTCAACTCCTAAATTATTTAGTCTGTATTTTGCTTCTGCTACTAAATCTGAATTTGTAATGTTTTGCATATAGCAAATACCACATTTTGTTTTAGTAATTTCTCCAACTTCAACATTTTCTATAATTAGATTTTCATTATTTATAATTCTTCTTAAAATTGAAGTATTAGTTCTCAAATTTTCTACAAAAGCCTCTTGTGAGCCTTTTATTACGACTTCGTTATTAGGAGCATCAATGCTTCTTTGCTTAAAACCTTTTACTTCAATATCAAAAGCAATGTCTAAAGTATCTATAAATAAAGCACAATTACCAGAGTTGACGCCAGAGAATACCTTCTCAAAATATTCTTCAACTTTAACACTATTTTGAGGCATTAGGCAGTTTAACAAATATTGAGTTATATCAAATTTTTTTACTTTTCTAATAGTTACATTATTTATTTTGGTTTCCGAAATAACTCTTGTTTGCTCTCCTGCATAAGAATTACTTTGATTTTTTAGCATTAAAGGCTTTAAAACAAAGTCGTTCATTATATTTGTATCTATCATTCCATCTATATAAAGTAAGAAGGCTTTATATTGCTGATTTCTGGCGTTTAAGATAAATTCTCTAATTACAATATCACTATTTATTAAAGTATTATAAGAAGTTTTTACATGATTTAAATTATTATCATATTGTTTTTCTATCTTAGTCTTTTGAGGATTTTCTGTTGCATCATTAGTTGAATTTTGATTTTCTACGTGATCTAAAACACTGAAGACATAGCTCTTTTCAGGCTTATATGAAAAGAAGTTTTTAATACTATTTTTTATATCCATTTTTATAATCATTCCTTTTAGAATTATTTAATACTTATATTTTCAAATAATTTTTCCAAAATTAGTATGTGAAAAAATTCCAAAATTATACTGGCTTTTTTAATATTAAAATGTTATAATTAAATTATAACGGAGATTTAAAAGTGTTCCAAAAGATTGGAGGAAAACAAATGAAAAGTAAATTCACTTCAATACTTATGTTTTTCATAATATTAGCAATAATAGGTGCTGCGGGAATTATAGGAATAACAATATTTAAAGATATTTTTGGAATTAATATTCTAGAACCTGCAAGTGAGCAAGAAGCAGAAAATTTTGATGGTGATGCATATTATTATAATAGTGAGGAAGAATATGCTTCATCTAACGACAGAAAAACATTAGAAAAACTTGAAATACCTGAAGTAAAGAATATCAGAAGTTCAAATGCTTCTAATTCAAATCAAACATCTGTAAATTATGATAATGTAAATGTTAATAAATATTTTTATAATCAACTAAATAATTATTCACAAACAATATATAAAGCAATAGAAAGCAATAAAGAACAAATGAAAACAGGAACTCATCAAGTTGACTTGGGTTCAACATTTACAAGTGTTTTATCTAGAGATGATGGTCAAGAAAAATTGGGGGATTATTTTCAATCTGCAATAGAAGCATATTTTTATGACAATCCAGATGTATTCTATTTGAGTCCAAGCAAAATGTACTTAAATATTGAAACAACAACAAGAGGAAGCAAAAAAACTTATAATGTTTTTATAAATAATGGTGAAGCTGAGAATTATTTAATAGACGAATTTAATTCTAAAGCTCAAGTAGATGCAGCAGTTGACAGAGTTTCAAGAGTAAGAAATAATCTGATTAGCAAAAAAACAAGTAGTGTTTATGATAATATAAAAATGGTTCATAATTATTTAATTGATAATATTGAATATGACAAAGATGTAAATAGTAGAAATACATATGATATCTATGGAGCATTAGTAAATGGTAAATGTGTGTGCGAGGGATATGCAAAAGCATTTAAATATATATTAGATGGAATGGGAATTGAATGTACATTAGTAATAGGAAAAGCAACAAATTCATCTGGAAAAAGTGAAAGCCATGCATGGAACTATGTAAAATTAGATGGAAATTATTATGCAGTCGACTGCACATGGGATGACCCAATAGTAATTGGAGGAGTTGCAACAGATAGCATGAGATATAAGTATTTCTTAAAGGGATATGGAGAAATGAATAAAGACCATTTTCCATCTGGAAAATTTACAGAAGATGGGATGGAGTTTAGTTATCCTGCAGTAAGTTATACTGCTTATTAAAAAATACAATTTTGACTATGTCAGATTACATTCAAAGAATGGGTGATTGAATGAATATGGAAATAAAAAAAATGACAATAGAAGATTTAGAAGAAATAAAAGATGTTTTAAAAAATGACTTTGATGATTTTTGGAATTACAATATTTTAAGCCAAGAACTTCAAAATGAAAACTCATATTATATTGTTGCAAAAGACGAACAAGAGCAAATTGTTGGATTTGCAGGTGTTCAGTTTATATTAGATGAAGCAGATATAACAAATATAGTAACGAAAAAAAGTGCAAGAAATTGTGGAATAGCAACAAAACTAATGGAAAAACTAATCAAAATTTGTGAACAAAAAAATATTTCAAATATTACATTAGAGGTAAATGAAAATAATATTTATGCTATAAAACTATATGAAAAATTTGATTTTAAAGAAATAGGACGAAGGAAAAAATATTACAATGGAATAGATACTGCTATTATAATGGAATTAAAAAAATAAATAAATAAATGAAAGTTGCCTATGGCGACTTTCATTTATTTATTTTTTCTTTTTCTTCCAATTGTCTTTGGGCTTGTGGCTTTTTTAAATAAAGTGGGGTAAGAGGTATCTCTGAATTATTAGATATTTTATTAAAACCAGCAAGTGCAAGATTCTCAGTGTTTATGATATTTAAACAGTTATCTGCATAAATCGCATTTTTGTTGTTTGATAATATTTCGTTTTTATAGCTAGTTACTCCATCACCTACAAATGTAATTTGTTTATTTGTTGCGTTATTTAAGTGGTCAAACATTTCGAAAATAGAAGCGGCAGTAGGTGGTATAATTTCAATATATTTTCCATTATTATGTTCATAAAGTGCATAATAACAATTATTATTTTTACAATCAATAACGCTAGCAATAAAGCCATCTTCTTTAATATTATAAGCCAATGCTTCTAATGAACTAACACCAGTGAATTTAGAACTATTAGAACTATCAACAAAAGCCATAGCAGTTGCAACACCAATTCTAATTCCTGTAAAAGAACCAGGCCCAATATCACAAACGAAAGCTTCAATATCTGAAATTGAAAGCTTATTTTTTTCTAACAAATCCTTAATCAAAGGCATTAAAGTCTCAGAATGAGTTAAGCCATTATCAATTTCTAATTTATCAATTATTATATCATTTTCACATAAGCAAGCTCCACATAGCTTGCCAGAAGTTTCTATTGCCAAAAGTTTCATTATATCCTCCTTTAAAAATATGGTTCCAACTTTTTGGGACACCCTAAAAAAGTTACGACTTTTTTAAAGGGTCCCCAAAAGTCCCAAAAAGTATCTATGGAATTAAATTGAAATGTTTTTGTTTATTGTTAAGTTACGCACATTTTCATCTTCATAATCTTTTGAAAATGTTATTTTTATATATTCTGGTGGTAGCAAATTTTCAATCATTTCGCCCCATTCAATAATGCAAATTCCTTTTTCAAAATATTCTTCGCCACCAATTGCTAAAAATTCATCTTCATCTTCCAACCTATAAACATCAAAATGAAAAACAGGTGGGGTTGAATTATATTCATTTACAATAGTAAAAGTTGGGCTAGAAATTTCATTTGCCATGCCGAAATACTCCAGAATACCTTCAGTAAACTTGGTTTTACCAGAGCCAAGCTCACCAGAAAGTACAATAATATCTCCAATTTTTAATGTACTTGCTAACTTTTTTGCAAATTGCTTTGTTTCTTCTTCACTATGAGATTTAAAATGAAATTCATTCATTTTTCAAGCATTCCTTTCTTAATTTATGTAAATATTATATTATAAAAAATAAATTAGGTCAAGTGCAAATAGTAATGTGATTTTGCCCTGTGACATAGGGTAATATGCTTTTTAAGAGTGTCCCAAATCGCATAGAGGAAGTGAAACAGACTGGGCAGGAATTACAGGTGTTAATCAATCCAATATTGTTATAAATCAATATAACTATACTGGAGATTAAAATAAAAAACAAGGCTTAAGAAAAACTTAAGCCTTGTTTTTATTTTTTTTCTTATAAACCACTTGATAAATATAGATAAATGTAATATAATTGCAATACAATTGAAAAGAAAATGTAATATAAACCAAAAGGAGTTTGAGTTATATGTTTAAGTTTGATTTTGGTCAAGATATTGGAATAGATTTAGGTACAGCAACGGTTATAGCTTATGTTAAAGGAAAAGGAATTGTATTAAGAGAACCTTCTGTTGTTGCGGTAGATAGTAACACAGGAGATGTAGTTGCTGTTGGACAAGAAGCAAGAAGAATGCTTGGTAGAACACCAGGAAACATAGTGGCTACAAGACCATTAAGAGATGGTGTAATTTCAAATTATACAGTAACAGAAAAAATGCTTAAATATTTTATAAATAAAGTTGGAGGAAGATTTATATTTGCTCCAAGAATAATGATTTGTATACCTTCACAAGTTACAGAGGTTGAGAAAAAAGCTGTAATAGATGCTGCTACACAAGCAGGTGCTAGAAAAGTATATTTAATTGAAGAACCTCTAGCTGCAGCAATTGGAGCAGGGTTAGATATTTCAAAACCTTGTGGAAACATGGTTGTAGATATTGGTGGAGGAACAACAGATATAGCGGTTATTTCACTTGGTGGAACTGTTGTAAGTAGTTCTTTAAAGGTTGCAGGAGATAAGTTTGACGAATATATTGTAAAATATGTTAAGAAAAAATATAACATGATGATAGGGGAAAGAACAGCAGAAGATTTAAAAGTAAATGTTGGATGTGTTTATCCCAAAATTCAAGATGTAGAAATGGACATTAGAGGAAGAGACTTAATTACAGGGCTTCCAAAAACAGTAACTGTACATTCAAGTGAAATGCTACAAGCTCTATATGAACCAGCAATGATGATTGTAGATGCTGTCCATGGAGTTTTAGAAAAAACACCACCAGAATTAGCAGCAGATATAAGCGATAGAGGAATTTACATGACAGGTGGAGGTTGTCTAGTTGATGGATTAGACAAGCTTTTACAAGAAAAAACAGGAATAAGTGTAATGATAGCACAAGATTCAGTTTCATGTGTTGCTTTAGGAACAGGAAAAGCATTAGATAATCTAGATGTATTAGAAGGAAAAGTTAAAAAATAAAGTTTACAAATAGCAAATATATTATTATAATATATTTGTTATTTTTATAAGAAGGAGTAGATATGAAAAAAGTTACATTCATAACTTTGCGGTTGCAAGGTTAACCAATACGAATCAAATGCGATGGCAGAGCAATTTATGGAACATGGCTATGAGCTTGTAGAAAAACAAGAAGTAGCAGATATATGTATAGTAAATACTTGCACAGTAACAAATATGTCAGATAGAAAATCAAGACAAATGTTAAGAAGAGTGAAAGAAATTAACCCAAATGCAATTGTTGTTGCTTGTGGTTGCTATGCACAAGTAGCCAAAGAAGAATTAGAAAAAATGCAAGAAATTGACGTAGTTCTTGGAAATAATGAAAAAAAGGACATAGTAAAATTTGTAGAAAAATATATTGCTGAAAAAAATAAAGTACAAGAACTTGAAGATGTAATGAAAACAAACGAATTTGTTGATTTTGGAGATGTAACATTTACAGAGAAAACAAGAGCAGTAATAAAAGTTCAAGATGGATGTAATAGATTTTGTACATATTGCATCATTCCTTACGCAAGAGGAAAAATAAGAAGTAGAAAGCCAGAAAGTGTAATTTCAGAAATAGAGAAAATTGCAAAAACAGGAATTAAAGAAGTTGTAATAACAGGAATTCATGTTGCATCATATGGAAAAGATTTAGGTGAAGATATAGGTTTAATAGATCTATTAGAAAAAATAAACGAAGTTGAAGGTATACAAAGAATAAGACTTGGCTCTTTGGAACCAACTTTAATAACAGAAGAATTTCTTGAAAGACTTGTTAAATTAGAAAAAATATGTCATCATTTTCATTTATCTTTGCAAAGTGGGTGTGATGAAACATTAAAAAGAATGAATAGAAAATACACAACTGAGGAATTTGGAAAAATTGTGGAATTGTTAAGAAAAACATATAAAGATGTAATACTAACAACAGACATAATAGTTGGTTTTGCAGGGGAAACAGATGAAGAATTCGAAAAAACTTATGAATTTCTAAGTAAAATAAAATTTTATAAAATGCATGTATTTAAATATTCTCAAAGAAAGGGAACACCTGCAGCCAAAATGCCTAACCAAGTTGATGGCAATATAAAAGAACAAAGAAGTAGAAAATTATTAGAATTATCTGATAAAAATGAGCAGGAATATAATAAAACTTATATCGGAAAAAATGTAAAAGTTTTATTTGAAGAAGAAAAACAAGGGGTATACAAGGGACATACACAAAACTATATATTAGTTTATTGTGAATCTAGTGAAGATTTATCTAATAAAATAATTGAAGTACAATGCAGTGGTATTAAAAATGATTACCTAATTGCAACAATATAGAAAAATATATTTATTTTTAAAACCTTGTCGTCGCAACTTCCTTAGTTGTACAGAAAAATTGCTAAGCAATTTTTCGCACAACTAGGATGTCAGTTGCTCCAGGTCGCACTCGCCAAAGGCTCGTTTGGCGCTTTCGCGGTTTTAAAATAAATATATTTTTCTTTTGTAACAAATTGGTAACATTCTAGTAACAAAAATGTAAAGAAATTTTAATACAAATGTGCTTGTAATTATTTTCCAAGTATAGTATAAATAATATGAATTCAATAGTTACAAAGGAGGAAATGGCCATGGCAAACATAAACGAAGTTAATGGAGTATTTGGTGGAGTTGAAATAGGAACAATAGGAGAAGAAAATAACGGAACTGGATTTTTTGAAAATGGAGCTGAATATGCTGGAAACGGCGTAGAAAATGGCATTAAAGGCAATATTGAAAATAATATTGTAAATAGAAAATCAAATTTACCAACTAAAACAGGCTTCTGGAATAAATTTAAAGCTGTTATGTTCCAAGATATTCCTTGGAACCATGAAATTAAAGTTGTTCTAACTCCATATCAACAAAAAGTAGAAGACGAAATCAATGAATTCTTACATCAAGAAATTACTTGGGAAAAAGTACATGATTTCTTATTCCAAGAAGTTACATTCGGTAGTAAGAAAAAAAGAGCATAAAAAGAGCATTAAAAATTTTAAAAAGTTATAGCATAATTCGAAGAATTATGCTATAATTTTTTTAAATTTTTATATAAAAGGAAGGAAAATTTTATGGCAAAATCTAAAACAGTTTTTGTATGTAATGAATGTGGAAATGAGTCTTCTAAGTGGCTTGGAAAGTGCCCTGCTTGTGGCAGTTGGAATACATTTTTTGAACAAAAAGTTGTTGAGACAAAAAGTTCAAGTATAAAAAAAGACAAAGCAACAAATATACCACAAAAGTTAAACGATTATACTGCAAAAGATACAATAAGAATTCCAACTGGCTTTGGAGAGCTTGATAGAGTACTTGGTGGAGGATTAGTTAAAGGCTCTTTAACATTGCTAGGTGGAGAACCAGGTATTGGAAAGTCAACTCTTATACTGCAATTATGTGACAAAGTTAAAGGAGAAGGCAAGGTTTTATATGTATCCGGAGAAGAGTCTGCAGAGCAAATAAAATTAAGAGCTGATAGACTTGGAATAAATAATGAAGATATTTTATTTTTGGGAGAAACAGATATAGATATTGTAAATCAGGCTATAATAGATATAAATCCCAAACTTGTAATAATAGATTCTATACAAACTATGTATTCTGAGGAAATAACAGCAGCTCCTGGGAGTGTAAGTCAGGTAAGAGAAATTACAGCTCAAGTTATGAGAATTTGTAAACAAAATGCAATTACAACAATTATAATTGGCCATGTTACAAAAGATGGTAACATTGCTGGACCAAGAGTTTTGGAACACATGGTAGATACAGTTTTGTACATTGAAGGTGAAAGATATTTTTCTTATAGAATTTTACGAGGAGTAAAAAATAGATTTGGTTCTACAAACGAAATTGGAATGTTTGAAATGAAAGAAGAAGGAATGTGTGAAATTCTAAATCCATCAGATATACTGATTTCTGAAAACGATGAAAACCCTTCAGGCTCATGTATAATATGCTGCATGGAAGGAACAAGACCTATGCTAATAGAAATTCAAAGTTTAACAACACAAAGTGTGTTTGGTTTTCCAAAAAGAACTGCAAATGGTGTAGATTATAACAGATTAGCGCTTTTAATTGCGGTATTAGAGAAAAAAGCTGGGTTGAACTTAGGAAACCAAGATGTATATTTAAATATTGTTGGGGGATTGAAAATAAATGAACCATCAATAGATTTAGGAATTATTTTAAGTGCAACCTCATCTTTTAAAAATACACCAATTCCAAAAGATATGGTTGTAATGGGCGAAGTTGGCTTAACAGGTGAAGTTAGAAGAATTAATTATATTGAAAAAAGGCTAAGAGAAGCAGAAAAATTAGGATTCAAATCATGTATAATTCCAGAAAGTAACAAAAAGGTCTTGAAAGATAAATTCAAATTAGATATAATTGGCGTTAGAGATGTTAATGAGGCAATGAGAAAGGCTGGGTTAAAATAATGAGAAATACAGAAAATTCTATAACTCAAATTTTAAAGTTAATTGCACCTGGAACACCAATAAGAGACGGATTGGAGAACATTTTAAGAGCTAAAACAGGAGCATTACTTTTAATTACAGATAATACAGATGTTTTAAAAGAAATTGTAGATGGAGGATTTACAATAAATGAAGAATATTCTTCATCTAAATTATATGAACTTGCTAAAATGGATGGAGCAATAGTTTTAAGTGGTGACTTTAAGAAAATTCTTTTTGCAAATGCCCAACTAATTCCGTCACATAATATACCAACATTAGAAACAGGAACAAGACATAGAACAGCTGAAAGAACTGCGAAACAGACGGGGGAATTAGTAATAAGCATTTCACAAAGAAGAAATATAATTACAATTTTTAAAGGAAATGAAAGATATATTTTAGAAAATACAAATACAGTATTAAATAAGGCAAATCAAGCAATTCAAACGCTAGAAAGATATAAAAAGGTATTTGATAGTAAACTAAATACTTTAAATGAATATGAATTCAATGATATTGTAACACTTCAAAATGTAATTGTAGCAATACAAAGAGCAGAAATGGTTATGAGGATTGCGGAAGAAATAGAAGTAAATATTGCAGAACTTGGAAGTGATGGAAGGCTTGTTAGAATGCAATTGGAAGAATTACTTGGAGATATTGAAACAGAAGAGCTTCTAATAATAAAAGATTACATGATTAAAAAAAGAAAAAAATCACAAATAGAAGATATTTTACAAAAATTATCAGATCTTTCATATGAAGAATTAAACAATGAAAATTCGATTGCAAAAATTTTAGGGTATGAAATGTTTGAAAACTTTGACGAAGTTGGAGTATATACAAAAGGTTATAGAATTTTAAATAAAATCCCGCGAATGCCAAGTTCAATTGTAGAAAATTTAATTTCTTCTTTTAAATCTTTTCAACATATTTTAGCAGCCGATATTGAACATTTAGACGAAGTTGATGGGATTGGAGAAGTTAGAGCTCGTACAATTAAACAATCTTTAAATAGAATGCAAGAACAATTTGTATTTGACAATTTATTAATTTAGTAATACAATGCTTTTATAATTTTATTATATTTTTTTTAATTCCTTGGTGTCGCAATTTCCATATTTTAAAATACTAGTATGTAAATTGCTCCAGTCGCCCTGCGCTTCGCTTCGGTTGGTCGCTTACGCGGAATTCAAAAATAATATAATAAAATATAAATAGATTATATTTAAAAGGAGAATTAAAAAAATGAGTAAATCAAGTAAAATAATATGGACAATAGCACTAGTAATTTTAGTAGTTTTAATAGGAATGGTAGCATTTGGCTATTTTCAAAAATTAACAGTTAAAGACCAAAAGCCAATTGCAACAATGGAAGTTGAAAATTTTGGAACAATAAAAATGGAATTATATCCAGATATAGCACCAGAGTCAGTAGCAAACTTTATAACACTTGCTAATAGAGGATTTTATGATGGTTTAACATTCCACAGAATAGTAAAAGACTTCATGATTCAAGGTGGAGACCAAGCTGGAGATGGAACAGGTTCAGCAAAATTAAGCAATTTAAGAGATTTAAAAGAAGGCGAAGCTGACGAAGAATATACAATAAAAGGTGAATTCTTATTAAATAAAGTTGAAAATAAGCTAAAGATGACAGAAGGAGTTCTTGCAATGGCAAGATCAAATTCTTATGATTCAGCATCATCACAATTCTTTATTGTAACAAAAGATACAGCATCTCTAAATGGTTCTTATGCTGGTTTTGGAAAAGTTATTGAAGGAATGGATATAGTTCATAAAATAGAAGAAGTTGAAGTAAAAGCGAAAGATAATTCAGGAGAAAATGCAGAAGTTAGTACACCAGTAAATACAGTAAAAATAACTTCAATAAGAGTTGAAACAAATGGAATAGATTATGGAATGCCAAATACAATTGCACCACAACCTGCTTATGATTATTCTTCATTATATGAGCAAATGGGAATTGATCCAAGTACAATTGTAACAAACGAATAAAAAATAGAACTTTAAAGTTCTATTTTTTATGCTTCAAAATATAAATTGTATAGTAAAATACATAAATTTATATTTGGAGGAAAAAATAAAATGGAAACAAAAAGTAATTCAATCAATAATATAATGAAAGGCGTTGGAATATCACTAGTTTCAACAACAGCTTTCTTATTGATTTTCTCTGCAATGTTAGCATATACAAATATTTCAGAACAAGTAATAAAGCCGGTAGTAATAGTAGTTCTGGCTATTAGCGTTTTAATAGGAAGTTCAATAGGAAATAACAAAATTAAGAAAAATGGACTGATAAATGGAGCTTTTATTGGTTTTACATATATGATAATTATTCATTTGGTTTCAAGTATATTAAATTCAGATTTTGGATTAAACCTTTATTCTGTGATATTTATTATTTCAGGGGTTTTATTTGGAATTGTAGGAGGTATAATTGGAATAAATAAAAAGTAAATAATTTTTTGAAAAAATGGTTGATATTTTTTTACATTTAATATAAAATCAAATGGACAAAAAATTATAAATGAGAGGATGAAAAAGATGAAGAAAAACAAATTAAAACTAATCACACTTATTTTATTAGTAATATTAATAATAATGGTAGGATTTTTTGGCGTGTATTCTAGAGAAAAAGGAATTGCTAAAAACAATGTAAAAGACTATGAATATGCTACAAATATAAATGGGGCTAGAATTGCAAAATTTGAACTTAGTACATCAACAAAAGAGACAATAAAAGATGCTGATGGAAAAGTTATAGAAGATGCTACAGAAGAGGAAATAGCTGAAAAAGGTTACACAAAACAAGAAGAACCTGTAAATAAAGATGAAAATAAAACACATGAAAATTACGAATTAACAAAACAAATTATAAAATCAAGATTAGATAAAATGGGAGTTAAGAGTTATGTTTTAAGATTAGATGAAGAAACAGGAAATCTAATTGTAGAACTTCCAGAAAATGACAACACAGATAGTATTATAAATATTATTTCAACAGTTGGAAAATTTGAAATAGTTGATGCAGATACAAATGAAGTTTTATTAAATAATGATGATATCAGCACAAGCAATATATATAGAAATACAACTGCTTATGGTACAGAAATGTCATTTTCAATAGAGTTTACTTCTGAAGGTGCTAAAAAGTTAGAAGAAGTTAGCAAAAACTATGCAACTATAAAAGAAGATAATAAATCAGAAGAAACATCAGAAAATTCAGAAGAGGCTACGGTAAGTGAAAATAATGAGGGAACTGCAACTGAAGAAAAGAAAGAGAAAAAAGTATCTTTAAAATTAGATGATACAGAATTAATGTCAACAAGTTTTGACGACCCAGTAACAACAGGAAAAATGTATTTAACAGTAGGACAAGCTGCAACAACATCTGAGGATTTAGAAAGTAATTACACACAAGCTCAAAGAATGTCAACATTATTATCTACAAAACCAATGCCATTAACATATAATAGTGATAGCAGTACATTTGTAGAAGGAGCTTTAAAAGAAAATATTACAAATAAAATATTAATCGGAGTTGCAATAGTAATAACAATAGCTGTTGTAATATTATTAGCTAAATACAAAGTAAAAGGATTATTTGCAGGAATTTGTTTTGCAGGATTATCAGCATTATTATTATTAACAGTAAGATATTGGAATGTTGAATTATCAAAAGAAGGCATTGTTGCTATATTTGCTGTATTAGTTTTAAACTTTATCTTAGTATATAAAATGTTAAATGGTTTAAGAAAAGAAGAAGATAATAAAAAGGTAGAAACAAAACATGTAATAAATATGGCAATAAAAGACTTTACACTAAAAGTAATTCCATTATTTATATTTGCTGTAGTATTTGCATTTGGAACATGGGAAGCAGCAAGCAGCTTCGGAATGGTAATGTTCTGGGGATTAACTTTAATAGAGTTGTATAATTTATTCATAACAAAAAATATATTAAAATAGAGGTGGAATGAGATGAAAAAATCATTAGTATTGATTTTAATTGTATCAATTATTGCTGGCTTAATAGTAATCTTTACAGTAGGATTTAACCTAAAAGTTACAACAAAAGCTCATCAAGAAATACTAGTAAACATAGGTGAAGAATATAAAAACGAAGAAGTTAAACAACTTGCAAAAGAAGTAATTGGAAATGATATAGAAGTACAAAAAACAGGGGACTTTGAAGATCAAGCAGTTATTTCAGCTGAAACTATTTCAAAAGAGCAAGTTACTGAAATTGTAAACAAAATAAATGAAAAATATGGAAAAGAAATATCAGATGGAAGCATAACAATAAATGATGTTCCAGCAGCAAGAGTATCAGAAATGTTTATGCCACAAATTTGGAGTTTTATAATTGCAACAATAATAATATTTGTATATTTTGCTATAAGATATAAAAAACAAGGTGTAGCTAGAGTATTACTAACAGCAATTATAGGATTGGGACTTTTGGAACTATTAGTATCAAGCATTATAGCTTTAATTAGAATACCAGTAGGACAAAATATAGTATCAATTATTTATATAACTTATGCAATAGCAATGTTAGTTGTTACAACAATGTTTGAAAAAAAGGCACAACAACTAAAGCTAGAAGAAGAAAAGAAGAAAAAATAAAAATGAGCAATTCGGGGACACTTCCTGAGCAATTCGGGGACACTTCCCAAAATGTACAAATTTTGTACATTTTGGGAAGTGTCCCCGAATTGCTCAGGAAGTGTCTCAAAATTGTTTAAAAATTTTCATTTGTTCGCTTTAATTTAAAAACAAAATATGATAAAATTCGACTATATAAAAAGGAGAGATAAATGTGGCAGAAAAGAACAAAAAAATAGGGGAGGTTTTTCCAGATTATAAAACAAACAGTAACATCAAATATGCATATGTTCAGGCTTTAAAGGTAAATAAAAAGACCAATACACTATGCATTATGATAGGAATAGATGAGTATATCGAAGTAAAAGAGATTTGGTTTTTAGAAAAATTTCTAATGGAACGTTTTAATTTTGGAAATATTGATACATATATTAAATATACAGACAATGTTGAAATAAAAAGCATTCAAGAAGAATGGAAAAACGTTATTTGTTATATGGCACATAAGTATCCACTAGCAAAGCCAATGCTTTTAATGAATGCCGATATAGATGTTCAAGATAATAAAATAAATGTAAAAATGCATATAAAAGGTGCAGATTTTCTAAGGGCTAAAAAGTCTGATAAAACTTTAGAAATGCTTATAAAAAATATAATGGGAAAAGAATATAAAATCGAAATTACAGAAGATTTAAACCAAGACGCAATAAAGAAAATAGAAGAAGAAGCAAGAAAAGCAGAAAATAGTGTTGTAAGCAAAGTAATGGAAAGTCTAGAAAGTGCTAAAAGAGAGCAAGAAGCAAGTAAAGAAATGGCGTTTGAAAATGAAGCTGCAAATGGTGTAGACCCTAATTATATGCCTCCATCTGATAGCGATATGCCATACATGGGAGGCGAAGGAATGCCAGAAGATTATATGCCACCAGAACTACCAGAATATGAACAAGAGCAAACTCTGATTTTAGGAAAAGCAACAAAAGCAAAAGAAAATAGAGTTAAAATAAAAGAAATAACTCCAAGCGATGCAAGAATTACACTAGAAGGAAGAGTAAGTAATGTAGAAAAAAGACTTACAAAATCAGAAAAAGTATTATTAATATTTGAATTGTTTGATGGCTCTGGTACAATAACTTGTAAATCATTTACAATTCCAGATGAAGCAGAAGCTGTAATTGCAAAATTAGAAGAAGCAAATACAGTAAAACTAATAGGAAAAGCAAATCTTGATGCTTATGCAGGAGATGTAACAGTAATTGCAAATACAATTTTTCAAACCAATAATGATTCAATTCCTAAGAAAGAAGATGTGGAAGAAGAAGAAACACCACTAATTTTAGGGTTTAACCAAAATGTTGGGGAAAAAATAACAAAAATAACTGATTTAGGGCCAGAAGATGGAAAAGTTGTACTTAAAGGAGAAGTGCTTAACATGGAGCCACGAGAATTAAAATCAGGAAAAACATTACTAAGTTTTGACTTATATGATGGTACAAGTACATTAACATGTAAAGCATTTTTAAATAAAGACCAAGCCAAAAAGGTTCCAAAAAGATTAAAGAAAGCTAAAGGAATAAAAATTGAAGGTAATGCTGGAATGGACAACTTTTCTGGTGAACTTTCTGTAATGGCAAATACAATAATAGAAACAGAAGGCTTGAAAAAAGAAATAAGAATGGATAACGCACCTGTAAAAAGAGTTGAGTTACACATGCATACCAAAATGAGTCAAATGGATGCCATGACATCAGCACAAGATTTAATTAAAAGAGCTATGAAATGGGGCATGAAATCAATAGCAATAACAGATCATGGAGTTGTTCAAAGCTTCCCTGAAGCACATAAATTACTTGGCGTAGATAATCCGGATATGAAGGTGTTGTATGGAGTAGAAGCTTATTTAGCACCAGATAATACTCAAAATGTTTACAATTCAAAAGGTCAAAATATAGATACAACATATTGTGTATTAGACTTGGAAACAACTGGTTTTTCAGCAAAAACAGAAAAAATAACAGAAGTCGGAATAATGAAAGTACAAAATGGAGAAGTTGTAGACGAATTTAGCTGTTTTGTAAATCCAGAAAAACATATTCCAGAAAGAGTTACAGAAGTTACACATATTACAGATGAAATGGTAAAAGATGCAGAAACCATAGAAAAGGTATTTCCGAAAATTTTAGATTTTTTAGGAGACACTAAAAATACTGTAATAGTAGCACATAATGCAAATTTTGATGTTGGATTTTTAAGACAAAATGCAATAAATTTAGGTTTAGACTTTGATTATACATATTTAGATACATTAAGTTTAGCCAAAGATTTATTCCCAGATTACAAAACCTATAAACTAGGAAAAATCGCAGAAAGGCTGGGAATTAAGGTAGAAGTAGCACACCGTGCATTGGATGATGTAGATACAACAGTTAAAGTGTTTAATGTAATGATAGATATGTTAAAAGACAAAGGTGTAAAAACAATAGATGATATAGATTTAATGGCAGCTGATGAAGAAACAAAGAAAGAAGAATACAAAAAATTAAAAACATATCATGCAATAATTTTAGCTAAAAACTATGTTGGTTTAAGAAATTTATATAGATTAGTTTCACTTTCGCACTTACATTATTTTTATAGAAAACCAAGAATTCTAAAAAGCTTGTATAAAAAATATTCGGAAGGTTTAATATTAGGAAGTGCATGTGAAGCTGGAGAATTATATCAAGCAATAGAATTAGGAAAGACAGATGATGAAATAGAAGCAATTGCAAACGATTATGACTATCTAGAAATTCAACCAACTGGAAACAATAATTTCTTAATTAGAAATGGTACGGTTCCAGATGAAGAAGCATTAAGAGATATAAATAGAAAAATTGTTGAGGTAGGAGAAAAACTAGGAAAACCAGTATGTGCAACATGTGATGTTCACTTTATGGACCCACAAGATGAGATTTATAGAAGAATATTAGAAGCAGGTCAAAAATATGATGATGCAGATAATCAAGCACCATTATATTTAAGAACAACAGAAGAAATGCTCGAAGAATTCAAATATTTAGGCGAAGAAAAAGCTTATGAAGTTGTTGTAACAAACACAAATAAAATAGCGGATATGTGTGAACAAATAAGCCCAATATCACCAGAAAAATGTCCACCACATATTCCAGGCTGTGAAGAAGATATAAAAAACATAGCATACAAAAAAGCGTATGAATTATATGGAAATCCATTACCAGAAATAGTTGAAACAAGATTGGCTAAAGAATTGGACTCTATTATAAGCAATGGATATTCCGTAATGTATATTATAGCTCAAAAACTAGTGTGGAAATCAAATGATGATGGATATATAGTAGGTTCTAGAGGTTCGGTTGGTTCATCTTTAGCTGCATTTATGACAGGTATAACAGAGGTTAATTCACTTCAACCACATTATAGATGTAAAAAATGTAAATACTCAGACTTTACAGATTATGGCTATCAAAATGGATTTGACTTACCTGATAAAAAATGCCCAAATTGTGGAGAAATGCTTGTAAAAGATGGAATGGACATACCATTTGAAACTTTCTTAGGCTTTAACGGAGATAAAGAGCCAGATATAGACTTAAACTTCTCAGGAGAATATCAAGCAAAAGCCCATAAATATACAGAAGTAATATTTGGAAAGGGAACAACCTTTAAAGCTGGAACAGTTGGTACAGTTGCAGATAAAACAGCATTTGGTTATGTAAAAAACTATTTTGAAGAAAGAGGCATACCAATAAATAAAGCAGAAATTGCAAGGCTTTCACAAGGATGTACAGGGATAAAAAGAACAACAGGACAGCATCCAGGTGGAATTATAGTTGTACCAAAAGGTAGAGAAATATATGAATTTACTCCGGTTCAGCACCCTGCAGATGACCCAAATTCAGATATTATAACAACACACTTTGATTACCACTCAATAGATGCAAACCTTTTAAAACTAGATATACTTGGACACGACGATCCAACAGTAATTCGTATGCTTCAAGATTTAACAGGAATAGCACCAACAGAAATCCCATTAGATGACAAGGAAACAATGTCAATTTTCAATTCAACAGAAGCTTTGGGAGTAACACCTGAACAAATACATTCAGAAGTTGGAACTTATGGGATACCAGAATATGGAACAAAATTTGCTAGAGGAATGCTTTTGGATACAAAACCAACAACATTCGACGAATTAATTCGTTTATCTGGTTTATCACATGGTACAGACGTATGGCTTGGAAACGCTCAAACATTAATAGAACAAGGAGTAGTTACACTTCAAGAAGCAATATGTTGTCGTGATGATATAATGATTTACTTAATAAAAAAAGGAGTACCACCAGACAAAGCTTTCAAAATAATGGAAACAGTTCGTAAAGGAAAAGCGTTAAAAGACCCAGAAAAATGGGCAGGATTTAAGGAAATAATGAAAGAACATGATGTGCCAGATTGGTATATAAAATCTTGTGAAAAAATTAAGTACATGTTCCCTAAAGCTCATGCAGCAGCTTATGTTACAAATGCCTTCAGAATAGCGTGGTTTAAGGTTCATATTCCACTTGCATATTATGCAGCATATTATTCAATAAGAGCAAAAGCATTTGATGCAGAATTTATGATAAATGGAAAAGAAAAAGTAAAAAACAAAATGAAGGAAATAGAAATAAAAAATCAGAAAAAGGAAGCAACAAATGCAGAATTAGATATGTATGATGATTTAGAAATTGTACTGGAAATGTATGAAAGGGGCTTCGAATTCCTTCCAGTAGATATATATGAATCAGACGCAACAAAATTTAAAATACAAGATAATAAATTAAGACCACCACTAAATAGTATTGCAGGATTTGGAACAGTTGCAGCACAGGGAATAGTAAATGCAAGAAAAGATGGAACTTTCATGTCAATAGATGAATTAAAAATAAGAGCAAAGATTGGAGACTCTGGTGCAGAATTGCTTAAAAAATTTGGATGCTTGGAGGGGATGAGTCAATCTAATCAGATGAGCTTGTTCGACTAGGTTGCAAAATAATTGGCGAATTTCGGCGTTGAACTGCATTCGATAATCCTCAACGTGCATCAGCACGCCTCCGGTTATCTCATTTGTTCGCCTGGAAATTCATCCAATTCTTTCGCAACCGGATGCGTTGAGAAAGTTCTCTTTGCCAAAATTTAATTCTGTCCCAACGGGGAGTGCTAAGAATATGTTTAATATTAATTAAAAAGGAATAAAGAAAATGAAAGAAATAATAACTAGTCAAAATTTTATAATATATTTAGTAGTAATTAATTTAATAGGATTCGCCATAATGTTTATTGATAAGGAAAAGGCAAAAAGAGGAAGCTGGCGAATACCTGAAAAAACAATTTTTATAGTAACAGCAATAGGTGGAGGAATAGGCACAATTGCTGGAATGTATAAATTTAGACATAAAACTAAAAAAGGTATTTTTAAATATGGTTTACCATTTTTACTAATACTTGATATTGCTTTAGTTATTTCTATTTGTATAATGTAATTTTTATTATGTGTAATTTAAAAATATATTGATTTTTGAAGGTTCTAAAAATCAATATATTTTTTTCTTTGTAATAAAAATGTAAAAAAATAGAAAAGTACACATAATAATATTAAATAATTATAATAAAAAACAATATACAAATTGTAAACAATGTAATGTGAACAAAAAATGAACGCTTTATGACTATTTGTAGTTATTCACACACTTTTCCACATTATCCACATAAAAAGCGTGTGCATAATATCAACAACAATAAAAAACAAAAAGTAACATAATTCGAAGTAAAAAACAAAACAATATGTCAAATTTATTACAAAAATGTAATATTATATATTAAGGTGATTATTATGTTTAATAAAAAATGTTGTAAAAAAAATTATTGCCAATATAAAAAATATTGTAGAGAATGTTATAATAGAAGCATGGATAAATTTGATTTAACAATGGAGCAGCTAAAACTAATGCAGGCACAAGGAGCAATAGTATGTGATATAAGAAGTCCACAAGAATATAATGAAGGACATTTGCCGGGAGCAATTTTACTTCCAGAATATGATATATTTAGAAATGCAATAAGAATATTCCCCAATAAGCAACAAGCAATTATTCTATATTGTGGAACAGGCTCAAGAAGTTACAGCTCACTTAGAAAATTTCAAAGATTAGGTTACACTAATGTTTACAATTTATATAAAGGCACTGAAAACTATTGAGATTTTTAATAATTTATGCTAAAATGTCTATATATAAAAATTAAAATATATTATTTTGTTTTCCGCGTAAGCGACCAACCGGAGCGAAGCGCAGGGCGACTGGAGCAACTTACAGACTAGTTGTGCGAAAAATTGCTTTGGAATTTTTCTGTACAACAAGGGAAGTTGCGACACCAAGGAAAACAGAAATAATATATTTTAATTATATACATAGAAAAGGAAATAATTATGGAACAAAAATATATTAGAAATTTTAGTATAATAGCACATATAGACCATGGAAAGTCAACTTTAGCGGATAGGCTAATAGAAATGACAGGTGTGCTTTCAAAAAGAGAAATGGAAAGCCAAGTGCTAGATAATATGGACATAGAAAAAGAAAGAGGAATTACAATAAAATCTCAATCTGTAAGAATGAAATACAAAGCAAAAGATGGACAAGAGTATACTTTGAATTTAATAGATACTCCAGGTCATGTGGATTTTAATTACGAAGTTTCTAGAAGTTTAGCTGCATGTGATGGAGCAATTTTAGTTGTAGATAGTAGCCAAGGTGTAGAAGCTCAAACACTAGCAAATGTATATCTAGCAATAGATAATAACTTAGAGATTTTGCCAGTAATTAATAAAATAGATTTACCAAATGCAAGACCTGATGAGGTAAAAAAAGAAATAGAAGATATAATAGGAATTCCAGCAGAAGATGCACCATGTGTTTCTGCAAAATCTGGTTTGAATATGGAAGAGGTACTTGAAAGAATAGTAACAGACCTTCCAGCACCTAAAGGAGATGTAAATGCAAAAACAAAATGCTTAATTTTCGATTCATATTATGATAATTACAAAGGTGCCTTAGCTTATGTAAGAGTAATGGATGGAAGCGTAAAAGTTGGCGATGAAATAAAACTAATGGCTGCTAACAAAGTATTTACAGTTGCAGAAGTTGGATATTTTGTGCCAGGTTCATATATGCCTACAACCGAAATAAAAGCAGGAGAAGTTGGGTATATTGCAGCAAGTATAAAAACATTACAAGATATTCATGTTGGAGATACAATAACATTAAAGGATAATCCTGCTGATGAACCATTAAAAGGATACAAAAAAGTTACACCAATGGTTTATTGTGGATTATATCCTGTAGATGGTAGTCAATATGAAGAACTAAAAGAAGCTTTAGAAAAACTTCAATTAAATGATGCTGCTCTAGAATTTGAACAAGAAAGCTCAGTTGCATTAGGCTTTGGATTTAGATGTGGATTTTTAGGCTTACTTCATTTGGAAATAATAGAAGAGAGGCTAGATAGAGAATTTGATTTAGGATTAATTACAACGGCTCCATCAGTTATATACAAAGTACACAAAACAACTGGAGAAGTAGTAGAATTATACAATCCAGAAGACTTACCAACAGCTCAAGAAATTTCATATATAGAAGAACCATTTGTAACAGCAAATATTCTTACACCAAAAGAATATGTAGGAAATATAATGGAACTATGTCAAAGAAGACGTGGAATTTACATTGATATGAAATATTTAGATGAAAACAGAGTAACAATTCAATATGACATGCCATTAAATGAAATAATATATGACTTTTTCGATAATCTAAAATCAAAAACAAAAGGATATGCTTCACTTGATTATGAATTTAAAGAATATAAAAAGTCAAGCCTAGTAAAACTAGATATACATATAAATGGCGAGCCGGTAGATGCCTTATCATTTATAGTTCATAAAGATAGCGCTTATGAAAGAGGAAAGAAAATGGTAGAAAAGCTAAAAACAGTAATACCAAGAAAACTATTTAAAATACCTATTCAAGCAGCTATAGGTGGACAAATAATAGCAAGAGAAACAATCTCAGCGATGAGAAAAGACGTACTTGCAAAATGTTATGGTGGAGATATAACAAGAAAGAAAAAGCTTTTGGAAAAACAAAAACGTGGAAAGAAAAAAATGCGTGAAATTGGAAATGTAGAAATACCACAAGAGGCATTTTTATCTGTACTAAAATTAGATGATGAGTAAAAAATAGAAAAAACAAAACAAAGTTCGCAAAACTATTGACTTAATATTGGACTTTTGGTATAATTGCTCCAAGTTGGGACGCTAATCGAATTTAGGCATAAGTGCATAGATTAGAAAGTATCTATGTGAATGTGCTGGCTAATCTATGCATTTATGCCTTCAAGGCTAAATGTATAAAGTGCAAAAGAAGGAGGTTGGCAGCTATGAAGTTATTGACAATATTAGTATTACTTTTAGCTTTCTTTCGAGGAATAGGCTTTTTAATACATATTTGTTCTAAGAATAAATGTGCCTTAAGAATAATTTCCAAGAAAAGAAAAATTGAGATCTGCCCTTTGGACAAATCTCACCCACAGATCAGATAAGAGCTTAGTCTCTTATCTTTTTATATTATTATAATAACACATGTATATAAATATGTCAATAGTTAGAATATAAAATTAGGGAGAATGTGATATGAATAATAAAGAAAGAAATTTTGATGACCAAGTTGAAGGGAGAAATGCAGTTCTAGAATTACTAGAAAGTGGAAAAGACATTAACAAAATTTTTGTGGCACGTGGAGAAAAACATGGTTCTATAAATAAAATTATTGCAATTGCTAGAGAAAGAAAAATAATAATTGTAGAAAAAGATAAAAGACAAATGGATCAAATGGCTCAAAACGAGAATTATCAAGGAGTAATTGCAATTGTACCACCATTTGAATATTGCGAAATTGATGACATTTTAGCATTAGCTAAAGAAAGAAATGAAGCTCCATTTGTAATAATTCTAGATGGAATAGAAGATCCTCACAATTTGGGTTCAATTATTAGAACAGCAGAAACAGCAGGAGTTCATGGAATCATAATTCCAAAACATAGAGCAGCTTCAGTAAATAGCACAGTAAATAAAGTATCAGCAGGAGCAGTTCAACATATGAAAATTGCAAGAGTAACAAATATTTCAGATGCAATAACAGAATTAAAAGAAAAAGATATGTGGATTTGCGGTACAGATATTTCAACTACGAAATATTATTATGAACAAGATTATCGTGGACCAATTGGAATTGTAATAGGAAATGAAGGAAAAGGAATGAGCGATAAAGTAAAGAAAAATTGTGATTTCTTAGTTAAAATCCCAATGAAAGGAAAGGTTACTTCTCTTAATGCTTCGGTTTCAGCTGGTATTGTTATTTATGAGGCTATGAAACAGCGTATTTAATGTATAGATATAAAGCATAAAAAAACGGTCAACTTTGCGAACGATGACCGTTTTTAATCTAGTATATAAAATCTTAATGTCTCTCGCATACGCCACTGTTAATAACACCTATACCGCTGCCTATAGCAGCTACATTGTCGTTTCGAACGACACCAGTAGGTTGTTGGCAAATTAAAGTGTCATTAGTAGCACAAACAGCATCATTTGCAGCATAGTTAGAGTTTTGACAAAGTAGTTCATTTCCGTAGACACATTTTGAGTCATTTGAAACTTGTTCTGCATTGTTTTTAGAGACTATACTAGATATGGCTTTTTTGAGTTTTACAAACATATGTAATCTCCTAATGTATATTTTTGTTTAAGGTTACCCTTAAACTTTGCCGGTTATACCGACACCATCTAAAATATGTATATTATTAGATGGACTGACCATAATATAATTATACTACAAAATTATGTAAATGTAAATAATAGTGAATAAAATTTCCCACTTTCTACCATAATATTGAAAGAAAGTGGTGATTTTTTATGTATAATTTTAGAACAGACTTGGCTGTTGAAAGAAGAGATGTCTATAAAAAGGCAAATAATCTTGAAAATGAGATAGATGGGATTGAGAGCCAAAAAGAAGAAGTAGATAAAAATCTTAAAATCGAAAGAGTTTTTATTACGAATGAAAATGGAGAAAAGGCAGTTGGAAAGCCAAGAGGAACTTATGTAACAATAGATATAAAAAATTTGAAAATTGCAAGAGATGAAGAAATTCAAAAAGCTTCAGATGTTTTAACAAGTGAACTTAGCAAAATTTTAGATAAACATGTAACAAGAAAAGAAGAAATGCTTGTTGTAGGTTTAGGCAATGTTTATGCAACTCCAGATAGTTTAGGACCTAAAGTAATAAATGAAATAGATGTAACCAGACATTTAATAAAATATTTACCGCAATATGTAGATGAAAATACAAGAAATGTGTGTGCAATAGCACCAGGAGTTCTTGGAACAACAGGAATGGAAACATTAGAAATATTAAAGGGTATAGTTGAAAATGTAAAGCCTAAGGTTGTAATAGTAATAGATAGTTTAGCATCAAGGAGCATAGAAAGAATAAGTTCAAGTCTTCAAATTTCAGATACTGGAATTGTTCCAGGAGCTGGAGTGGGAAATGCAAGAGCAGAACTAAGTCAAACTACTTTAGGAATTCCAGTAATAGCTTTAGGAATACCAACAGTTGTTGAACTTGCAACACTTGTATCAGATGGAATTGATATATTTATAAATAGATTACAAGAAAAAGCTCAGTCAAACGATTACTTAAATCAGCTTCAGAAAAATGATAAATATGAAGATGTAAAAGACGCCCTGAATATTGGAGAATACAACATGATAGTTACTCCAAAAGAAATTGATGATTTAATAGAAAATATGAAAGATATTGTAGCACGTGGAATAAATCAAACAATTTCTTAAAAAGCTCTTGACAAAAGTTGGAAAAAGTATTAAAATAGATTTTGTTACAAGAAGAAATTAAAAGTTTCTCACCTTATCTTAAGGAAAAAGGTTAAACATATTTCAAATAGCGAAACGCTATTACTATGTTTAATTGACTTGTAACAAAGTCAATTTTTTTATTTTTTGGAGGTGTTTTTTATAAAACAGGAATTACCAATTAATGGTCAAATTAGAGCAAAAGAAGTTCAATTGATAGGGGCTCAAGGAGAAAAATTAGGAGTAGTTAGTTTCAGAGAAGCTATGGAAAAAGCTGAAGAAGCAAATTTGGATTTAGTATTAGTTGCGCCAAATGCAACACCAGTAGTTTGCAAAATAATGAACTATGGAAAATACAAATTTGAACAAGCTAAAAAAGAAAAAGAAGCTAAGAAAAAACAAAAAGTTCTAGAAGTTAAAGAATTAAGAGTTACTCCAAACATCGAAAAACATGATTTTGAATTTAAATGTAGAAATGCAAAAAAATTCTTAGAAGATGGAAATAAAGTAAAAATAACTGTAAGATTTAGAGGAAGAGAAGTAAACAATGCAAAAGCTGGAGAAGTTGTTTTAAATAACTTTATCGAGCAACTAGCTGAAGTAAGCCAAGTAGAAAAGGCACCTAAGCTAGAAGGAAGAAATATGTTTACTATACTAGCTAAAAAGACTGACGGAAAATAATAATGCTAAAAAATCAGATAAATAATCTGATAAAATATAAACAAAAAGAAATGGAAAGGAGCGAAAAGCAAATGCCAAAATTAAAAACAAATAAAGCAGCTAAAAAGAGATATTCTTTAACAGCTACTGGAAAAGTAAAAAGAACAAAATCAAACAGAAGACACTTACTAGCAAATAAAACAGCAAGACAAAGAAAATCTGGTAAAGTACAAAATGCTTATGCAGATAAAACATGTGAAAATACAATTAAAAAATTATTACCATATGGTAACTAAGAATTTTTGGGGACGGGTACAAAAAATACGGTTTTTCGTTTTTTGGAAGACACATCCCATTGCAAAAATTGTTAGAATGAAATATTTGATATTAGAAAATAAATAAGGAAGGTGAAAATAAAATGGCAAGAGTAAAAACAGCTAGAACAACAAGAGCAAGACACAAAAAAATATTAAAAAGAGCAAAAGGATATTATGGTGCAAAACACTATAGATTTAGAAATGCAAACCAAGCAGTTATGAAATCTTTAAGATATGCATATGTTGGAAGAAAAGATAAAAAAAGCAATTTCAGAAAACTATGGATAACAAGAATTAACGCTGCTGCAAGAATGAATGGTTTAACATATAGCAAATTAATAGCTGGATTAAAGAAAGCAAATGTTACAATAAACAGAAAAATGTTAGCAGAAATCGCTGTAACAGACGAAAAAGCTTTTACAGAAATCGCAGAATTAGCAAAAAAAGCATAATTAATTATGCTTTTTTTATTACTTTTTGTGACTTTTTTTGGATGACTTTTTGGGACACTCTTAAAAATCAAGCCCCAATAAAATGTTATTGTTTTTTTATTTTAGGCTTTGCAATTAGTGAGGCAATGTAGCCAAAGAAAACAGCAGCAGCGATTCCACCAGCAGCAGCTTTAACACCGCCAGTAAATACACCAATCAAACCATTTTGTTGAGCTCCTTCAATTGTTCCTTTTGCTAAATTGTATCCAAAACCTGTAAGGGGAACAGTAGCACCTGCACCAGCAAAGTCAACAACATATTTATAAATCCCAAGTCCACCAAGGATTGCTCCTGTTGTAACAAATATTACGAGAATTCTTGCTGGAGTAAGTTTTGTTTTATCAATTAAAATTTGACCTATCACACATATTGCTCCACCAACTGCAAAACATTTTAATAATTGCATCCAATCAAATACATTTGACCAATCTAGATTCATTTATATCATTCCTTTCGTATTTAAATTTCAATTGCAACTGCATGGGCAATTCCAGGGATGCTTTCACCTTGTTGGGAACTTGTAGAATTCATTAAGGCACCGGTTGCAATAAGCAAAAGTTTTTTAACTTTCTTCTCTTTTAATTGTCTAAACCAATAACCAGAAAAAACTGACGCGCAGCAACCGCAACCACTTCCACCAGAATGAGTGTCTTGTTTATTTTTGTCAAAAATCATTACACCACAATCGTTGTAATTAGATGCAATATTATACCCACGAGATTTAGCAATATCAATAGAAATATCTTTTCCAATATAACCTAAATCTCCACTAATTATTGCATCATAATAACTTGGATTTCTGCCGGTATCTTTAAAATGTGTTATTAGTGTATCTACAAAAGCGGGCGCCATAGCAGCTCCCATGTTATTAGCATCTTTTATACCTAAATCGACAATTTTTCCGGGGGTGATGTGAGTAATATAAGGACCTTCGCCTTCTTTACTAAGCATAGCAGCTCCACTTCCTGTAACAGTCCATTGAGCTGTTGGTGGCCTTTGATTTCCTAATTCAAGAGGAAATCTAAATTGTTTTTCTGCACTACAAAAATGACTAGATGTAGCACATATAATATTTTTGGCAAAGCCTTCAACCAATATTGAACCAATACATAAACTTTCTGCAAAAGTTGAACAAGCGCCAAAAACTCCTAAATAGGGAATATTGGTATCGCGAAGCCCAAAGCTTGAAGAAATACATTGGTTTAGTAAATCGCCAGCAATAACAAAATCTATATCAGTTGTTGCTAAACCTGATTTAGCAATTAAACCTGAAACATTTTCTTTAATAATTTTACTTTCTGCTTTTTCCCAAGTTTCTTCACCCCAAAATTCATCTTCTAAAGTTTGGTCAAAATATTTACAAAGCGGACCATCTGCTTCTTTGGGACCAACAATACTAGAGCATACTTTAATTGTTGGTGGAGCATCAAATTTTATAGTTTGTTTTCCTAATTTTTGCATTTTTATATCCTTTCTCATAATTAAAATTTTTTTATGAGATATAATATATTAATTTTCAATACCCGCGTAAGCGACCAACCGAAGCGAAGCGTAGGGCGACTGGAGCAACCATCAACAGAATTAGCACAAACATACAATTTCTTATAGCGAAGAGCTATTAGAAATTGATAGTTTGTGGTAATTTTTAGATTGAAGGTTGCGACACCAAGGGTTTGAAAATTCATATATTATATCTAATTAATTAGCTTATTACATAATATTAAACAAGTGTAACAGTCTGAGTATTAAAAATTAAAAATATTAGTCCAACAATTATAGCACTGGTAATTCCAAAAACAAGCACAGGACCGGCAACAGTAAACATTTTGCCACCAACCCCCATAACATATCCTTCTGATTTATACTCCATAGCAGGAGAAACAATTGAATTAGCAAAACCTGTAATTGGAACTAAAGAACCAGCACCACAAAATTTTCCAATTTTATTAAAAATATTCAGACCAGTCAAAATAGCAGCAATTGCAATTAAAATAATAGAAACAATCGTGCCAGAAGTAGTTTGATCAAAACCACGTTCTTTGCATATATTCATAATAATTTGTCCAATAGAACATATCAAACCGCCAGTCCAAAAAGCATTAAAAATATTTTTCGCAATTGGAGAATTTGGAGATTTTTTATCAACATATTTTTGATATTCTTGTTTAGATTCTGTTGGATCCATATTCATCATCCTTTCATTTGAATTATTTAACTTTGAATTTTAAGAGTGTCCCAAAAAGTTTTAGCGATTTAGGTCTAGTGTGAATCCTAAATCTAAATCTACAAGATATTTTTCAATCTTATTTCCATCAATTTCTGCTCTTTGCTCTATTACTTTGATTGAAGAAATGTAGTCAATACTTTTTGAGGCTTCTTCAATTGTTTTTACAATAGCATCTTTCCAAGAAACATCAGAACTTCCTGTTAGTATTAAATGTTTTTCTATATCCATTTTTTTCATCCTTTCAAATTTGTTTTTTTATATTATGCTCAAAAAATTTTTTATTATTCTTTTTCTTGTTTAAATTGTAAAAATATGCTATATTATTATAAAAAGCTAAATATTACTATTTTCAAGCAACATTCGGAGGGCCCGACAATTGTGGTAAAAGAGAAAGGAATAAAAATGATAGATAAACCAAGAGAAATAGCTTTAAAAGCTTTATATAAAATAGAAAAAGAAAATGCATTTTCAAACATTGCCTTAGATGAAGAACTACATAAAAACTATAAAATATTAAGTGAAAAAGACATTGGATTAATTTCACAAATTGTTTATGGAGTAACAACTTGGCGTTTATCGTTAGATTGCATTATACAAAAACATTCAAAAATAAAACTAAAAAAGATTTCTCCATGGATTATAAATATTTTAAGAATGGGAATTTATCAAATAATATTTTTAGACAAAATTCCAAAATCTGCAGCAGTGGATGAAAGTGTGAATTTAGCAAAAAGATATGGGCACAAAACAAGTAGTGGCTTTGTTAATGCTATTTTACGAAAAGTTGAACTAAAAGATTATGAAGAATTATTACAAATAGATAATACTGAAAAACAAGAAGAACTACATGATGAAGCGCCAAATAAAACGAAAAAAGAAAATTGCCTAAATAAGCAAATAGAAAAAATTTCTAAAACACAATCTATGCCGAAATGGTTAATAGAAAGATTAATAGAAAATAATAGCTTAGAAAATGTAGAAGAAATATGTAAAAATCTAAATTTAAAACCACAAATTTCCATTAGAATAAATAAACTAAAAACAAATAAACAAGAATTAATAAACAAACTAGAAAACAGGAAAATAGAAGTAAAACAGGGAGAATTAGAAGATTTTCTAATAATCAGAAATGTAAAAAATATTGAGAATTTGCAAGAGTTTAAACAAGGATTTTTTACTGTTCAAGATGAATCAGCAGGACTTGCAGCTTTATTTTTAAACCCTAAAAAAGGTGAAAAAGTTTTAGATGCATGTAGTGCTCCAGGTGGGAAAACTACACATTTAGCTGAACTAATGAAAAATGAAGGAAAAATAGAGGCGTGGGATATATATGAACATAGATTGAATTTGATAAGAGAAAACTGCCAAAGACTTGGAGTAAAAATAGTTGAAACAAAAATACAAAATGCAGAAAATCCAATGCAAAATAATTCTAATCAAGAACCAAATCAAAACACTGAAAGTATAAATCAGGAATTACCACAATATGACAAAATTTTATTAGACGTTCCATGCATGGGAACAGGTGTAATAAAAAGAAAGCCGGATATAAAATGGCAAAGAAAACCGGAAGATATAGAAGAAATAACAAAAATACAATTTAACATTTTACAAAATTGTTCTAAATTATTAAAACAAGGTGGAGAACTTGTATACTCAACATGTAGTATTTTAAAAGAGGAAAATGAAGAAATTATAGAAAAATTCCTAAAATTAAATCCAAATTTTGAAATAATAACAGAACACGAAATACAAAATTATAAACAATTTGAAAAATATTTAAAAGATAAAAAATACTTAAATATATTGCCAAGTAATGAACATGATGGATTTTTTATATGTAAATTAAAATATAAAAATAAAAAATAAAAACATTGACAAAAATAAACATTATTTGTATTATATTTTCAAACGAAAAAGGAAAAAAGCGACAACTGTTTTAGTGGACAGAATATATACTAAGGGGAAAGTAATGGAAGAAATAAAAGAGGGAAACAAAAGAAAAAGTATTAATGAAATTTTTAATAAACAAATAACAAAAGAAGATGTTAAAAATTTCTTTTTTTCAAAAGGTCTTTTAAAATATTTAATAATAAATATTTTATATATTCTAATAGGTAGTTATCTTAGAACAATAGATGAACTACTTTTTAGCGATTATTCTAGGGGCTATATATTTTTGATGTTTATAAATATTATAGCAATAATTATCCATTTAATAAAAAACAAATATCAAAAAAATAGTGCGCATATTTGTGTATTGTTTATATTTGCATTTACTCTGATCTCAACAATGTTTGCTCTTGTGCAAAGGGTAGCGTTGTTAGGATTTCAAGATAGATATGAAGGACTATTTTCCATAGCATATTATCTAACACTTCTAATACTAAGTTCATTTATTGACAAAAAACATAAAAAAATAATTGTGAATTGCATAATATTTACGGGAATAATTCAAACTATTTATGCAATTTTACAAATATACAAAGTACCGGGAATATATAATGGGCATCCAGGTTCTGCACAAGGTTTTATAACAAATCCCAATTTTTTTGGAACATATATGATACTATGTGTTTGCTATTCTCTAGGACTATTTTTAGATGAAGAAAAAATATCTAGAAAAATAATATATGTAGTAACTAGCTTAATTTTAATGATAGGATTACTAATAAGTAATGCGTCAAGTGCAGGAGTTGCATATTTATTTGTGTTTATTTACATTTTAATTTTCTGCATAAAAAAGAAAAAAATAGCAAAATTACTAGCAACAATTGCAATTTTAGCCGTTTCAATAATTATAACAATGAATTTAGGGAAAACAAATATGTTAAATGATTTAAATCAAACTGCAAAGGAAGCGACAGAAGTGGCTAAAGGCAATACAAATGACAATTTTGGCTCAGGTAGAATGTTTATATGGAAAAACACTTTGCCAATAATTCCTAAATATTTATTACATGGAGCTGGAGTAGATAATTTCTATTTTGCATTTGGGGATAAACCTCTTCAAACAAGTGATGGAAGAATTTTTTTTGATAAAGCTCATAATGAATATTTACAAACATTGGTAACTCAAGGGATTTTTAGCTTGATTTCGTATTTAGCATTATTTGCAATAGTTACCAAAAAAGGAATAAAACATAGTTTTAAACAAAATGAAGTATTTTTAGTTTTACCTATAATAGGATATTTAGTACAAGCATTTTTTAACATAAGTGTAATAGAAGTTGCTCCAATATTCTATATAGCGCTTGGATTATGTAGCAGTGTAAGTACAAAAAAAGAATAATGATTTTACAATATTACAATTATATTACATTTGCGTGACATTTTAATTATATATATTGACTTTTTTAAAAAAAATAATAAAATAAACTTATAAAAAATGACAAATTATTCAAGTATGTAAAATAAGAAAAAAACACAAAATATAAAGAAAAAATGATTTAAAAAAGGAGCTCAAAATGCCTAGTTGTCTTGGAATATATGTACAAAACAATTTAATTAAATATGCAAAAGTTTCTAAAGATCATGATGTAAAGAAGGTTGATTCTTTTGGCGTAAAATTCTATGACAACAATGTAGAAGAAGCAATAAAACAAGTTATAGAAGAAACATATAGTTTTAAAACACCAATAAGTATAAATTTGGAAAGCGAAAATTATAACTACTTCAATATGTTTGCATTGCTAAACAAAAAAGATTTAAGCAAAGCAATAAAAACAGAATTTGATATGTACTGCAATGAAAAAGGCTATAACCCAAACGTTTTTGAAACAAGATATGCTATTTCTCCAAACGTGGATGATAAACAAAAAATAAAAGTTATCCATGTAAGTAGTAATAAAATTGAACTCAATAAAATTTCTGCATTTGTTTCAGGTTATAAAGTTGCAAGCATTACGCCAATTTCTATGATAATATCAAATTTACAACAACTTGATGAACAACAAAATTCTATAATTGTAAATATTGAAGATATAACAACTGTAACTACAATGATAGGACAAACTGTTTATGATGTTGAAACTATTGCCCAAGGAAGCAAAGAAATTCTAGAAAAAATAACTTTAAAAGAAAATTCTTATTCGAAAAGCTATGAAATGTGCAAAAATACTACAATATATACATCAGAAGGAAAAGAGCTTGCTGAAGAAGAAATTAGTCACTTAGAAGATATAATGCCAACATTATATTCAATTGTTGGACAAGTACAAAAAATAATAAATTCACAAACTCAAAAAATAGACAAAGTATATATAACAGGAACGGCAGCTTTGATAAATAATATTGATTTATATTTCCAAGAATATTTAGATGGAATTAAATGTGAAATATTAAGACCATATTTTATTACAAATACTAAAGATATAAGTATAAAAGATTATATAGAAGTTAACTCTGCATTATCATTAGCTGTAGCAGGAATAGGCGAAGGAATAAAAGGATTAAACTTCAGAAGTAAATCATTACAAGATAATTTACCAGAATTCCTAAAAGTTGAAAAGAAAACTAAATCTGGAAAAACTACAGGCCAAACAAAAGTTGGTATAAGATTTGATTTAGGGGAAAAACTAGATTTTATAGAGAAAAATATGCTAAGAGGTGTAAGTGGACTACTTATATTATTGGTAATATATGGCATTTTCTCTGGAATTTTGAAAAATCAATATGAACTAAAAGAAAAAGAAGTAGAGGAAAGAATAAACAGTATAAATTCACAAATATCTCTTGCGAAAGCAGATAACACAAAAGTACTACAAAGAACAAGTGAATATACAAACTTAATCAAAAACTTACAATCCATAAATGAAAAAGTAAATGAAAGATTAAGAACAAGAAATGCAATACCTAATTTGTTAGAACAAATAATGTTCATTATACCTGAAAATGTTCAAATTACATCAATACAGAATACACAAGATAGACATATAGAAATATATGCGCAATCTGATAAATATGAACAATTAGGATATTTAAAAGCAAAAATTAAATCAGAAAATTATTTAACAAATGTAATTTCAACAGCGGGACAAAAAGAAAGTAACATTGTTACTGTAAAAATAGAGGGAGATTTACCATGAAAAAAATTCTAATTTCTCTTCTTATCTTACTACTATTTATTTTAAATTTTATTGGCATAACGAAAGGAATACAATTATTTGGGTTAGACATTTTGAGTATTGAACAAATAAAAGAAAAAAATGCTAACCTAGATACAAAAATTGGTCAAGCAACAACATTAGCAAGTACAGATTATCCAAAAGTCCTTTCAGAAATGGAAGTGAATTTAAAAAAATTAGAGGAAGAAAAGAAAAATTATGAAGATATGGTTACAATTAGTACAGATGATCAAGTACAACTTGCAAACCAATATCAAAAATATGAAGTTGAATATTTGTGGACTATAATAGGTAACCATGCAACTAAAGAAGGCGTAGTTATTAAAATAGACATTGTTGCAGCATCAGGCGAAAATAACTATAATCTTAACTTTACTGTAACTGGTAGCTATATTGGAATAACAGAATTTATTTCAGATATAGAAAATGATAGTGCTTTAGGATTCAAAATTGAGAATTTCTTAATGAAACCCGGAGCAAGTACTCAAGATTTACAAGCAACATTTATATGTAAAGATATAGTTATAAAAGATATTAATAAAAGTACAGCAACATCAAATAGAAATGTAACAAATGATAGTACACAAAAACAAGAGACAAACACAGCAGAAGGTACAGCTCAAAACACAACTGATAATTCAAATGATGTCAATACCGATACAACTGGAAATACTACAAATAATACAAGTGCTACAGGAAATAATACAACAAATCAAAGTGCAGTTGACTTAAACAATAATTAGTAAATAAAAAGGAGAAGACCTTATGGCAAAAAGTATTATAAAGGAAACAATAATAGTGTTACTATTGATATTTGCAATACTATTATTAATGGGTGTATTATTATATGAATATGTGCCATCAAACAAGCAATTGCCTGAGGCTATATCATATACAACACCACAAAATGTAAAAGAAAAATTGGTTTCAATAGAGGGTGTAGATGAAGACCAAGTAATACTTACCTATGAACTTAATCAAGCAGATTTATACAATTATCAAAGAATAAACGAATATAGACCAGGTAAATCTAACCCATTCTCTACTTACGAAACACAAAAAGCCGAAGAAAAAGATGGAAATACTCCAAGTTCATCAAGTGGAGGAAACTCATCATCAAGTTCAAGTTCTAGCTCAAATTCTAGTTCTTCATCAAGTTCTAGCTCAAGCTCATCTGGTAACTCTTCATCAAGTAGTTCAACATATACAGCACCTACATCACAAGGTGGAGTAAACCCAGGAACGTACACTAATAAAAGTGGTACAAAATAATTTTAGTTTTTAACGTTATATTTCTAAAAATGTAGAAATATAGGTTATAATATATTATATTTTTATTTAAACAAAGGAGGAATTTTTATGTTTAAACAACAAAAAGGTATAACATTAATTGCCTTAGTAATTACAATCATTGTATTATTAATTTTAGCAGGAATCACAATCGCTATGTTAACAGGAAGTGATTCTGCTCCAGCAAAAGCAAACGAAGCGAAACAAAAACAAGATATAGGAGCTGCAAAAGATCAAATCTATATCCAAGTTCAAAATGCACAATTAAAATATTATGATGATACTTATGTGAAAGCAGGATCTACTGATTCAGGAGATGGCATTACAGCTGCTAAAACAGCTGTTGGTAAATATGTTGCTGATCAAATCGTAACATATGTTGGAACATCAGGAAATGAAAAAGTTGGAGATGCAACAATATCAGTTGGTTCAGCTTCAACAACATCATCTGTAACAGGAGATTGCCTAACTATAACAATAGAAACAAGAGATTATACTGTTACAGGAAAAGTTAAAGGAAATGGTACTTTAACATGGACAACTATAGGAACACGTTCATAATTATAAATTAAATAATACAATAGATAAAAGCCATACGCACACTAAGTGTGTATGGCTAAATTTATAAAAACACTAAAAATATAAGGAGTAAAAATGGAAGCAATAATATATGTAACAATATTCATAATTGGAGCGCTATTTGGAAGCTTTTACACACTAGCTACATACAGAATCCCACGCCATCAGGATATAACACATACTCGCTCATATTGTCCTAAATGTAATCATAAATTAGGATTTTTTGACATGTTTCCAATTTTTAGTTATATATTTTTAGGTGGAAAATGCAGATATTGTAAAAATAAAATAAGTCCAAGATACCTTATTTTAGAAGTATGTTCAGGATTAATATTTGTTTCTTTATTCTACTTAATGAAAATCGATATTCATAATATTGATGTAAAATTACTAATTAAATATGGTTTCATGTCATTATTTTTATCATACATATTTATTACAGCATGGATTGATAAAGAAAATAAAAAAGTAGAAAATAAAGTAACAATATATGGTATTACAATATCATTGCTATATATAGCATATCTATGTATAGTAGAAAACGCTAATATATATAAATATGCCATGTATATGTGTTTTTATGCATTAGTACTTATTGCAGATATTACATCTGTAAAAAATAAAAAACAAGACAATTACATAGCTGGAATAATGTTTGCACTTATAACAATGGGAGTATTTACAGGAGAAAATGCTATTCTTTATACATTATGTATTTTTATTACAATGATTATTTTATATATGTGTTTTGAATGGATGGATAGATATTCAAAGAAAAAATCAGATTTAAAAGAACCATTATATAAAAGTATAAGATTAGCATATTATCTATGTATTGCAAATGTTATTTCAATATTTACAATTTTACTACAAGAATTCATTATATAAAAATGAAAGGAAAAATATGAAATTTATAAAGAATGAAAAAGGATTTACACTTTTAGATATAATAGTTGCATTGATTATAATACTATTATTTATGTCTGTAATATCTGTTTTATTTTTCAATATAACAAAAACTTCAAAAGAAATAGAAAGAGAATCGCAGGCGACATATATTGCAACAAATATATTGGAGTCATATAAATCCAAAAAATATGATGATATACCAATTGTTACAAATAAAGCAATAGCTGATGGAGAGGTTGTTGTTGATGGACAACCTATCCCTGTAAAGGATGGGTATACAGCTTTGGTAACAGTTGAAAACTATGTTCCAAAGACAGAAACTGCAACTAGTTCAAAGCAAAATGACTTAGTAAAAAAGATTACTGTAACTGTAAAATATAAGGTTGCTAATAAGGAAAAACAAGTTGAATTGCAAGCATCTGTTGTTAGAAAATAACTTTTTGTATTAATATTTTAAACTTAAGTATTATAATGCAATATGTAAAATGTGAGTGAGTCCGCGTAGGGCGGAGCAAAGCGTAGCGTTGGAGCGACCTTTCATACTAGTATTTTAAAAATATGGAAGGTCGTGACAACAAGGACGAACGGGTTTTACATATTGCAGGTAAAAAATAAAGGAAGAGTATATATGATTAATATTAAGTCAGAAAAAGGTATAACCTTAACTTCACTAATAATATATGTAATAGCCATGTTAATAACAATTACAATAATAACAGTTGTAACAGGATATTTCAAAAAAAATGTAGAAATAGATACAGATAACTATACATTTTATGGTGAATTTACTAAATTTCAAAGTTTTTTCTCAGAGGAAGTTAATAGGGAAAATAATAGAATATTAGAAATCTCAAATGGAGAAACGGACAGAGATCAAAGCTATATAGCATTTTCTTCTGGGAATCAATATACATTTGTACCAGCTAATAATGCAATATATCAAAATAATGTAAAAATAGCAAATGGTGTTCAAAGTTGTAAATTTACTGAAATTAATGATAGTGGTAAACCAGGTGTTAGAGTAACTATCAAAATAAAGGGAAATAAAGAAAGTAATGCTCAAATAAGAACACTAAATTTTATTTTAGAGAACTAATTGGTAATTTTATGTAATTATAATTAAAATGAGCAAAGAATATAAAAATATAGTATAATAAATATGAGGTACAAAAGAAAGGAAGGTAAAAAACATGGATGTTAGAAGAAGACAACCATTAGGAGTTGAATTAGTTAAAAGAAACATTGTTACAGAGGAAGACATTGAAAAAGCTCTAGACTACCAAAGAGAACACCCAAATAGAAAGCTAGGAGATATTATATATATATTAAATTTATGTGATCCACAAGAGTTAATAGAAGCAATAGGTGCAATTGTAGGAACACCTGGAATTGTTTTAGAAAATAGCAAAATTAAAGTAGATTTAACAGATTATATCTCAATAGATATTGCAAAACAAAATAAAGTTGTTCCATTTGAATTGGCTTCTGGAAAGATTAAAGTTTGCTTTGCAAATACTGCAAACAATCGTCAAATCGAAACAATTAGAATGTTAATGCTAAATAAAGGGCTAGTAATGGAAAAATATATTACTTTTGAAAGTGATATAGAAAGATACTTAAAATCTCTTGAAGGTGAGGCTGTATCAGAGGCAGCAGGAGTTCCAGCTACTGGTGCTACTATTACATCACTTATAGATAGTATTATAAAAACTGGTATGGAAAAAAGAGCTAGTGATATTCACATAGAGCCTATGGAGAATCAAATAAGAGTAAGATACAGAATAGATGGTGTGCTTGTTGATGCTGTTACAATAGGAAAAGACAAGCAAAGTCAAGTTATAGGAAGATTAAAGGCAATATCAAATATGCATCAAGAAAAACAAATTTCACAAGATGGTAGAATTGTTTTGTATAATGATTACAATATCCGTGTATCTTCACAACCTAATATTTATGGTGAAAAATTTGTGCTAAGATTATTAAAGAAAAATGCTGATATTAAGCAAATATTTGACCTTGGATATCCAGGAGATGAACAAAGTTTAAATAAAAGCATAAATAAAAGAAATAGTATCACAATAATTGCAGCACCAACTGGTGAAGGTAAAACAACAACACTTTATAGTATAATAGACTTTTTAAATAGACCAGATATAAATATTACAACAATTGAAGATCCAGTAGAAATTAGAATTTCAGGTTTAAACCAAATCGAAATAGATAATACAAAATCAACATTTTCAGGTTCATTAAGAACTGTTTTAAGACAAGACCCAGATGTTATACTTGTAGGAGAAATAAGAGATTTAGAAACTGCAGAAATAGCAATTCAAGCTGGACAAACAGGACATTACGTTTTGTCAACAATACATACAATTGATGCAATTGAGGTAATAAACAGATTAAGAAAACTTGGAGTTTCAGATTACGATATAGCAAGTACACTTGCAACATCAATTTCTCAAAGATTGGTAAGAAGATTATGCACAAATTGTAGAAGAGAAAGAGAATATACACAAGAAGAAAAAGATTTAATAATGTCAGTATCAGATAAATATAATCTTGGAATAAATTTGGAAGGTTTAAAAACATATGAAGCTGTTGGATGCAAACATTGCAACAATACAGGTTATTACGATAGAATTGGTATTTTTGAAACATTAGATATTGATGACGACATAAAAGATTTAATTGTTAAAGGTGCATCTACATTAGAAATTAGAAATAAAGCAATAGAAAAATCATATAGACCACTTATAGCAGATGGAATTATAAAAGTTGTAAATGGGGTTACAGATTTAAAAGAACTAAATAATAAATTAATAATTTATTAGAATGTAGCAGAGTGATTTATGGGCTATATAAACTCGTATCAGAGCACAGAAGTGAGATACAAAAAAAGAGTTACAAAGAGCTCAACCAAACCAAAGATTAGGGGGAATTTTAATATGAATATGGATAAAGTTTTAGATAAAGCAATAGAACTAGATGCATCAGATGTTCACATGATATGTGGAAATAAACCAATACTTAGAATTTCAAGAGAATTAAGACCAATTGAAGAAATGGAAGTACTAACACCAGAGGATATGAATGAAATGTATGATTACTTAGTAAGAGGTAATCTTGACAAAGATGAAATATTCAATAAAACAAGAAAACTTGATACATCTTATGAATACAAAGGAATGCGTTTAAGAGTAAATATATCATTTTCAGATAATATTCCATTATGTACTCTAAGATTAATAAAAAATACACTTCCATCTTATGAATCACTTGGAGTTCCAGACATAGTAAGAAGAATGACATATCAACCCCAAGGGTTAATATTAGTAACAGGAAAAACGAACTCTGGTAAAACTACAACATTAAATGCATTAATAAATGATATAAATGAAAATCAAAATAGAAAAATACTAACTTTGGAAAACCCAGTAGAATATAAACATCATTCAAAAAAATCTCTAATAGTACAAAAAGAAGTAGGAAGAGGAAGAGATACATTATCATTTAGTGATGGTGTTAAAAACTCTTTAAGAGAAGACTGCGATATTCTTGTAATAGGAGAGATTAGAGATAAAGAAACAATGGAAGCCGGAATAGAAATGGCAGAATCAGGTCACTTAGTTATAGGAACTCTTCATACAAAATCATGTGCTGAAACAATAGATAGAATGATAAACTTCTATGATGTAAGAGACCAAGCACAAATAAAATACTTATTATCTTCACTATTAAAATTAGTTGTATCTCAAAGATTATTAAAAGGAACAGATGGAAAATTGATGCTTGTTCCAGAAGTAATGGTTGTAGATAATATAGTTGCAGGTGTAATAAGAAAAGACAAATTAAGCGTTTCAGAGATAGAAGATGCAATACAAAGTAATCTAGATAAAGGAAGCGTTGGATTAACAAATTCTTTAGCTAAATTATTTGTAGAAAACAAAATTACACTTGACCAAGCAAAAGCACAAGTAGAAGAAAAGAATATAGATACTTTAAACAGAACAATTATGCAGCTTAAGATTAAGCGTGACGCCAATGGAGTATTTTAATTTGAAAATAATAAAGAAATGAAAGGAGAATAGTAATGCCTACATACAACTACAAAGCAGTAACTAAAACAGGATTAGTTGTTAGAAACAGGGTTGAAGCACCAAGTAAGCAATCTTTAATGAAGGCAATAAAGGAAAATGATTTAACACCAATTAATGTTGAACAGCGTTCATATAGATCAAGGTCTAACAAAGCAAAGCAAAAGAAAAATATTTCTAATATGCAAGAACTTATGAAAAATGTTAATACAACAGAAATAAATAGAACTCCTCAAAGAAGTATGTCAACAAAAGAAAAGATTTCTACATACTTTGAACAAACTAAAAAGATAACATCAAGAGATTTAGTTGTATTCACACAGAATTTCTATTTGTTGAAAAAAGCTGATTTTAACAATATACATGCTTTGCGTACACTGATTGAAGGAACAGAAAACTTGTCTTTAAAAGGTATAATTGAAGATATTTTAGCTGGTGTTGAAGCCGGAGAAAACATGTATACAACAATGGAATACTATTCAGATGTATTCCCATACATATATGTAAACATGATAAAAGTTGGTGAGCTTTCAGGTTCGCTTACAAATTCTTTGCAACAAGCTGTTGAATATTTAGATGATACAACAAGATTAAACAAAAAAATAAAGGGAATATTGATTCCTAATATAGCGCAATTCTTACTATTATTTGTATTATTAATTGTAGGTTCATTAGTTGCAATCCCTACAATTCAAGATATTTTCGAAGAATTAGGAACAACAGAAGAATTACCAGCATTAACAGTAGGATTCTCTAATTTTATAAAAGGCGCGGTAAATATGTGGTATATACCACTTGCTATAATTGCGGGAATAGTTGCAGCTATTATAGCTTATATAAATACCCCTAAAGGAAAATATAATTTTCACTATTTTAAATATAAGATGCCTATATTTGGTAATTTGATATTTTCATTAGATTTTTCAAGATTTATGAAAGCAATGCTTTTAAACTTGAAAAATGGTGTAAGAATTCAAGAGGCTTTGGAAGTAAGTAAAAATGTTGTAAAAAACTATGTAATGCTTTCAATGATAGAAACATCTATAAACAATATTTTAGTTGGTTCATCATGGATAGAGCCATTTGAAAAATCAGGCTTATGTTCATTCATGTCAATTGAAATGTTGAAGGTAGGTATGCAAACAGACTTGCCAGAGATGATGGAAAAATTAGTAGAATATATGGAAATAGATATTGATAATACATTGGCTAAAATAACAAAGACATTACCTCAAGTTATGTATGTAATTGTTGGTGTTGTGCTAATTTTCGTTGTATTGGTTGTACTTGTACCATGTATTCAAGTTTATATGGGAAACTTTCTATTCTCAGCTTATGGAGTTTAACTTTAAAAATAATTGGCAAATTTCGGTGTTAAACTGCATTCGAAAATCCTGCAACGTGCAACAAGCACGCCTTGGATTCTTCTCATTTGTTTGCCTAGAAATTTACTCAATTCTTTTTAAAGTAGTTATAAAAACAGTAAAAAACAAATCTCGCTTTGCGGGATTTGTTTTTGAAAGGAGAGAAAAATGAAAATTGGAATAGACCTTGGTGGAAGCCATGTAGCTATTGGAGTTGTAGATAACAATGGAGTAATAATTGAGAAAAAGGAAAGAAGAATACTGGCAAAAGAAAAGAAAGATATATGTTCTTTTATTGAAGAATATATAGTAGAGAATGTAAATGAAATAATTCAAAAACACAATATATCTTCAATAGGTATTGCTATTCCGGGAACTCTTAACAAAACAACAGTTATAAAATCTGTTAATTTAGGCTTAGAAAATTATAATATTGTTGAAAGATTAAAAGAAAAAATATCTTTACCTATAAAAATAAAAAACGATGCAAAATGTGCAGCTCTTGCTGAAAACAAATTTGGTAGTCTAAAAAATTATAAAAGGTCAGTATTTCTAACACTTGGAACAGGAATAGGCGGAGCAGTTATAATAAACAACCAATTACTAGATACAGGCGATTTACCAGGAATGGAAATAGGTCACATGGTTATACATAAAGACGGATTGCCATGTAATTGTGGAAACAAAGGGTGTTTCGAAAAATATGCATCTATGAAGGCACTTAAAAATAATTTAAGAGCAGAGTTAGGGCTAGACGAAACAACAAGAGGACAAGAGTTACTAGATATGATAAGAAATAATAATTCATCTAATAAAAGCTATTTAAAAATAGAAAAAATAGTAAATGAATTTATAGAAAACTTAGGAGTAGGAATTGGAAATTTAATAAACCTATTCGAGCCAGAAGCAATAGTAATTGGCGGAAGTTTTGTATACTTTGAAGATGTTTTATTAGACAGATTAAAAAACATTTTTATTTACAAACCATATATTTTTAATAAAAGAAATGAAATTATTATTAAACCTGCAATACTTGGAAATGATGCAGGGATAATTGGAGCAAGTTTATTATAAGCAATGAATTTGGAGCCACCTTGAATTTGGGGACACTCTTAAAAATCAAGGTTTTTGAAAACCTTGATTTTTAAGAGTGTCCCCAAATTCAAGGTGTCTCCAAATTCAAGAGTGTCCAAAAAAGTTAACCCAAATTCGCCCCAATTCCTTTACTTTTTCAGCGTTTTGAGATATAATAGTGCAAGATTATATAAATTTAGGTTATTGTTACTAAATAACAAGATTAACCATAAAAGAGAGGGGAATTTATTATGCAAGAAAACGAAAATCAAAACCAAAATGTAGAACAAGAATTAGATTTAAATCATCTAATGCAAATAAGAAAAGAGAAGTTAGATGAATTAAAAGCACAAGGGAAAGATCCATTTGAAATAACAAAATTTAATAGAACAAATACTGCAGGAGAAATAAAATCAAATTATGAGCAATTTGAACAAAAAGATGTAACAGTTGCAGGAAGAATAATAGCAAAAAGAATTATGGGAAAAGCATCATTTTGTACAATTCAAGACTGCGATGAAAAAATCCAAAGTTATGTAAGTATAAATGATTTAGGAGAAGAAAGTTACAAAGCTTTTAAAACTTTTGATATTGGAGATATAATTGGAATTACAGGTTTTGTATTTAAAACAAGAACAGAAGAAATATCAGTTCATGCAAAAGAAGTAACTTTACTTTCAAAATCATTACGTCCATTACCAGAAAAATTCCATGGATTAAAAGACGTAGATTTAAGATATAGACAAAGATATGTAGATTTAATAATGAATCCAGAAGTTAAAGAAAGTTTTGTTGTAAGAAGCAAAATAATAAGCAATATTAGAAAAATATTAGATGAAAAAGGCTTCTTAGAGGTTGAAACACCAATATTAAATACAATATCAGGTGGAGCTACAGCAAGACCATTTATAACACATCACAATACATTAGATTTAGATATGTATTTAAGAATAGCACTAGAATTAAACCTAAAAAGATTAATAGTTGGTGGATTTGATAAAGTATACGAAATGGGTAGAGTTTTCAGAAATGAAGGTATGGATATTAGACATAACCCAGAATTTACAGAACTAGAGTTATATGCTGCATATCAAGATTACAATGACATGATGGATATAACAGAAGAATTATTCTCAAGAACAGCAATGGATGTTTTAGGAACAACAAAAGTTACATATCAAGGACAAGAAATAGACTTAAAACCAGGCTGGAAGAGAATCACAATGATAGATAGTATAAAAGAAGCATGTGGAGTTGATTTCAATGAAATCAATACAGATGAAGAAGCTGTAGCATTAGCAAAAGAAAGAGGAATAGAAATACCAGATAAAACAAAGGAAACAAGAGGAGACGTGATCTCACTATTCTTTGATGAATATGTTGAAAAAACATTAATTGAGCCAACATTTATATATGATTATCCAGTAGAAATATCACCACTTGCAAAAAGAAAATCATCAGATAATAGATTAACAGAAAGATTTGAAGTATTTATTTGTGGTAGAGAATACGGAAACGCCTTCTCAGAATTAAATGACCCAATAGACCAATATGAAAGATTTAAAAAACAAGTTGAAGCTAAAGAAGCTGGAGATGAAGAAGCAGGAATGATGGATGAAGACTATATTAATGCTCTAGAAATAGGTTTACCTCCAACAGGTGGACTTGGAATTGGTGTAGACAGATTAGTAATGCTATTAACAGATGCTTCATCAATTAGAGATGCTTTATTATTCCCAACAATGAAACCTTTGAACTAAAACATTTAATGAGTTTTAATAATTGCTAATAACCCCTAATAGTATAAAAATCAATACTTTTAAAGAAATGATAAAAAAAACATAATTTTAAAGAAATCTAATAAATTTTAGCTAGTAGCATTCAAATTGCATTCAAAATTTTATTGAGATTTAATGAGATTTAATGAGAAAAAAATATTATAGCATACAAAAAATTGATTATATTTTTATAATCAATTTTTTTTGTGCTTAAAATTAAGGAGGAATTGAGATGATAAAAGAAGATGCAATTAATTATTTAGAAAATTTAGAGCAAGGAAGATTTATAACAGTTAATATTCCAATTATAGCTGAAGAAAAAATACAAGTTACAGCAATGTATATGGGAAAAGACAAAGAAGGAAGATATAAATTTAAAGATGCAGGGAATTTGGTTTTATCAAAAGATTTTCTTGAAAGGGGAAATATCTCAATAGATAAGGAATATGACGGAATCGAAGCAGATAAGATTTATAAAAAAGTTAGAAAAGAGAATGAAAAGAAACAAAGGAAATCTAGAGAAAGGTAAGGTAAATAAAATGGAGAAAGAAAAAATAGCAGAAAAAGTATTATTGTTGAATAAAAAAATAAAAGATAAAAGTAAAGAGCTACAAGAATTAAAATTAGAAGAAAAAAGAAGACAACTTGAAATAAGAAAGTACAAAAATAAATTAGAACAATATAATATTAAGTTGCAAGAAATAGAGTATGAAAATAAAGAAAAAAATAAAGAAGAAAGACTAAAAAGAAGATTATTAAAAAGATACGAAGACCGAAACAATGAATATTATTCACAAGAAAAGAAATTTTTAAAAGACGATTTTTCGTATGCTGATTATTTTAGAAATAACATAGTACCATATAATGACTAAATATTAAGCGAGTTGGTTATTGATAATCAATTCGCTTTTTTTCTATTTAAAAGTTACATAGCTTTTACTACAAATAGTAAAAGCAAATTTAAAGGAAGGAGGTTACCTTATGGCTAAAACAAAAGTAATTGCTATTGCCAATCAAAAAGGTGGAGTTGGGAAAACAACAACAGCATTAAATCTTGGAGTTGGACTTTCAAGAAAAAATAAAAAGGTATTGTTAATAGATGCAGACCCACAAGCAAATTTAACAGCTTGTCTTGGATGGAGAAATCAAAATAATATTGAGTGTACTTTAACAACTTTAATTGAAAAAGTAATTAGAGATGTTCCTATTCAAAAAGATGAAGGAATTTTGCATAGTAAAGAGGGAGTTGATTTGGTTCCAGCTAGTATTGATTTAGAAGCACTTGATATGGGATTAAGTAATGTTATGGGTAGAGAATATAAATTAAAGCAGTATATTGACCAAATAAAAGGCAAATATGACTATATAATTATTGATTGTAAGCCATCATTAAGTATGACTACAATAAATGCCCTAGCAAGTGCAGATAGTGTTATTATACCAGTGCAAGCACATTATTTATCTATGACAGGTATGGTGCAACTTATTCAAACTATTAACAAAGTAAAAAGACAAATAAATCCAAATTTAAAAATTGATGGAATTTTGATTACAATAGCAGAAATGAATACAAAAGTTGGAAGAATTGCATTAGATACTTTGCAAGATAATTATGGGAGTAAATTAAAGGTATATGATACTATAATTCCTAAAGGTACTAAAGCAGTGGAAAGTACAATGGCAGGGCAAAGTTTATTTTCTTATGATAAGGAAAGTAAACCAGCTATTGCCTATGAAAAACTATGTAAGGAGGTATTAAAAATTGAAAAGCAACGAACTAAAAATGGAATTAACGAGCGTTGATGACTTATTTGAGGGAGTTGCAGGTAAAGATGTTTTTAATGTAGAAAGAGCTATTCCAATTCCAATAGAAAAGTTATATGACTTCCCAGACCACCCATTTAAAGTGGTAGATAATGAAGAATTGAGAGATATGTCAGAAACTATAAAAGAAAGAGGAATATTGCACCCCTTAATAGTTAGACAAAGAGAAGATGGAAATTATGAAATAATTTCAGGACACAGAAGAAAAAAAGCAAGTCAATTAGCAAATTTAAAGGAATTGCCTTGTATTGTTAGAAATCTTACAAGAGATGAAGCTATAATTCAAATGGTAGATAGTAATATGCAAAGGGAGAAAGTTTTACCAAGTGAAAGAGCATTTGCATACAAAATGAAATTAGAAGCACAAAAACATCAAGGAAAAAGAAACGATTTAACTTCTTCGCAAATTGCGACAAAGTTAAATACAACAGCAAAGCAAATAGGAAAAGAACTAGGAGAGAGTAAAGATACAATATATAGATATATTCGACTAACTGAACTAATAAAACCATTGTTAGATTTAGTTGATGAAGAACGAATTGCATTTACTCCAGCTGTTGATTTATCATATTTAACAGAAGATGAGCAAATGGTATTGCACAACATATTTTTATGTGATGAAAAAACTCCCAATGTATCACAGGCAAGATATTTGAAATTATTAAGCCAAGAAAAAAGACTTACAACAGAAAAAATTGAAGAAATTATGCAAAAAGAAAAACCAAATCAAATTGAAAAGTTTAAATTCAATAGAGATAGGATTGAAGAATTACTCCCACGAAATGTTGCGACAGACAAACAAGTGGAAGATTTTATAATTCAATGCATAAAAGAGCATAATGCAAGGGAGAAAAAAAGACAAGAACGAGATAGATAAAGCTTGGGAGTATTTTTTATAAAATTCCCCCTTACAAACCCCTTTTAATACTAGCTATATACTAACTGAAAAGAATATTATATATATTAAATATAATTATATAAAATAATATATAAAT
>JAFRNM010000008.1 GCA_017430135.1 Clostridia bacterium
ATATATTTAGTCGAAAGAATTTTATCTAATAATTCATAATTTTGAAGTATGTTTTCTTTCCTCTTTTTTAATATATCAATTCTAGTTTCTAATTCATATACAGAATCAAGGCAGTTTTGATACTCTTTCTTTAATTCATTATACTCTATTTCATCTTTTTCCTTTAATTTATTTAGGTCTTTATAAAATATGTCATGTCCAATTTCAATTAAATTATGAGACATCACTGTTACAAGTTGAATTTCGCATTTAAAATTATTATATATTTCTGATTTTAATTTCACCGTTATATTATTTGCATTATAATCAAATCTTTGGTTCGTACAATAAACAATGTTAAAATTTTCATTTATAATATTATAAATAAAATCAAATTGCTTATTATCATATAGAACAATTCTTATACCACATAAATCATTTAAATTTTGTATATCGTTATCCAATTGTTTTAATATATTAGGATTATTCATCAGTTTCAATTTTAGTGAATTTAAATCTTTAATTCTACTTGTTAAATTCTGATATTTGATTTTATTTTCTATAATAAGATTTTCAATTTTATTTTTTATATATTTTTCAAAATCTACATATTTTAGTTGTAAACTTAAGTATTGATTTAATAATTCTTCGATTAATTCCAAGGTAACCTCCTAATAACTTATTTTTCATTTTTAATTTCACCTAGTTTTTCTCTTTCCTTTTGGGTAAAATATTTGCTTAAGTAATAGTTACAAAACATATCCCATGTTTCTTTTTGTATGTCATTATTTACTATCTCTTTTTCACAATTCATAGCATAATGATTAATTAATTTCTTTTCACTATCAATTCTAATATTAAAAAGATCATCAGGTTCTCCAAATATATTTTTACTAAATTTGCTTAAATTTTCAATATTTTTTTTATCATTTAATAAATTACTCATCATATCAGGCATCAATATCCCATTTAAAATAAATAACTCATCAGCTATTTTGTAAAATTTTATCTTGGTACATACAGCATCTGTATAAATAAGAATAATAGAATAAATTAGAAAAACGAATAAAAAACTATTTAAGTATTCTTTTAATTCATTATTCTTTTGAATCAAATACATAAATTCATTCACTTTAGTTGCATGTGAATACTTACATAAGTATTCATATACATATGTTAAAATCCCTTTTCCTAAAATATTATCAAAATTTTCATCTTTTTCAATAATACTAAAATATTTATTAAAATCTTTTGCTATATACTCTCTTATAACACTCATTTTATCTTTTTCTTTACTTTTTATTATTTTATTATACGAATCTAATATTTCTTGGTTATCATCTAATACAATAGCTTTTAGTGTCATCTCATAAATATTTCTTAGACAAAGTAATGCTACATTTATTTGACCATTTTCCATTAATTTCATAGTATCAATAATTAGTTCCCCTGAAGCACATAAATTATTTTTGCAAGAATCATTTAAATTTTTTTTATTCTTAATTCTTTCAACAATTTTTTTTATTTGTCTAATATACATTTTGTTACATATTTTTATACATTGATTTATATTTTCCATTTTTTTCCTTTCTTATATTAAAACTAAATAATTAACAAATATAATTTGAAATTATATTTGTTAAATTTCTTTATTTATACATTAATAATTTATAAATAACATAAAACGATAAATTGAACAAAACCAAGAAGGTACATCTTAATGTAACTGATTTATCACTTCTATCATTCCAAATACTTATTATCCTACAATTCAATTTTTTCAAGCTTTTTTCATGTATTTTACACAATATAGAAAATACTATCATTACAATTTTTACAATAATGTTGGGTAAAATAAACTTTATAATTTCATATATTAAAAAAAAATACATTATATAAAATATATCTATTATATTTGTTTTATTTTTATATACTAATTTCAATATTAAGTAAAATTCTATTAATTTGACAAATATATAAATCCATTTTTCAAATAAATGATAAAAAAAGCATATCGATAATTCACTTGCTAAAATCAAACTAAAAAAAAGAATATTTTTTTCTAGTTTTACGCCATCCTTATAACTTGAAACAATAATTACAAAACTAAATACAATAATTATACTACTTACTATTTCCCTCATAATCTTTTATCCAATCTTTATTCTCATCATTTATCCATTTAAAAGGAATTTCTTGCAGTTCTTTTACATTTATAGGTTTATTTTTTCTTACATTCATTACTATTTTTAAAAATTTTCTATCATTCCATAGTTTTCTCATATCTTTATCAGATGCCTCATTGATACATTTTTTAGTTTGTATTCTATATATCTCTCCCGTATAAATATTTAATTTTGTATCATCATCTAAAAAATGTGCATGTGGATATGATGGCCATATATCTTTATCATTTTCATGAATTTCTATTTTATGATTAAATATTTTATATTCTGTCCTATATAAAAAAGGATTAAAATCATAAATCAAATAAAATAACTTTTTAAAAAATTGTTTAAATATCATATATACCCTCTATCAAATTTTTTTCTTATTTTTTACCATACATTTGCTTTTCCTAATTAGTATATCTCTTTCCATTTGCAAAATCTGTCGAAACTTGTCATTAATTATCAAAATAGCAAAATAATTGTGTAATTCAAATTACATTATTATCTTGCTTTTCATAAGTATTTTTATATAAAACTATCTGGAACAAGTCCTAAATTATTAATTATTTCGTTTGATCGCTCCAAGCAATCATGCATTTCTATAACTTCTGTATAATTCCATGTTTTTAATTTTGTTTCAATATCTCTTATTCCTTTTGATTCTCTTTTTATTTTTTCTATTTGCTTTTCATCTGATACAGCAACAATAGCTTGTACTGCAAAATTGTTAGTAGCTTTCTACAAATTTAATATTAAACTATCTATACTTCCATGTGTTTGAACTTCGAAAGCATAAATTACCTTTCCCATATTTCCTATTTGTGCTTGCCAAATGGCATCAACAACTGCTCCATCTGCAATTTTAACCTCTGATTCACTTTCAAAACCTAGCCATTGCCCTATTTCTACTATTTGATTTATTATATCGTTATGAATAAATTGTTTTTCATCCTTTTCTATTTGAATATCATCAATTATTTCTTCATTTTTCTCTTTTTTAGATAATGGATATACAATATCCCAAAACATATAATCAACTATGAGTAAATCTACATTTGTTACATTATTTTCATTAAGTTTTTCCTTTATTTCTTTAGCAATGGTACACAAATTCTTATAATTTTTTCCAGTATATTGATAATTATGAGATGGAACATTTTCAACTTCTAAATATCTAAAACATTCACATGTAACTTTATTGCATATAACATATTCTTCTGAGTTAATATAACTTAATAATTCACTCATTGTTGATGGTCCAATTTGTTTTACATTTTTATAGAATTCATCCCATCTTTTAGCAATATCATCACTACCATATAATAGATCAATAAGTCGATTTTTTATATTTTCAAATCCATTTAACTCAATTATTTTGTCAGCAATATTCTTTTTATTTTCCCAGACAATCATTGACCAAAGTTTACCTATATATTCGGCAAATTCATCTTGTGTCATTTTTTAATTTTTTCTCTTGTCCACGATTTATAAGTATGCCTTCCTTTCGTTTCTCTCATTTATATCTCCAATATCTCCAACATCTGTTACATGCTTTATGTACCTTTGTACTACATTACTTAATTTTATTTCATTCATATTAAGATCTCCATTCTTCTTTATTTTAACACTCTATTTTTATGAATTTCTAAATAATTATGCATGCTTTCATTGTAATCTTTTTCATCTATATGAAAACTATTATCCAATATATATGGTTCTGACTCCTCGGCTACCATTGCAAATTTTTCTTCTATTTCCTCTTTAGGAGTATTAAATGTAATGCTTTTCACAAATCTTTTTTGCTTTTCATTTAGTTTATCCGAAATAATCATCTTATCATTTTCGAAATATATTAATCCATATTCAAATAATTTATCATGATTTGAACATAACCAAAGTCCATTATCACCATCTACAGCCATAGCTCTTCTTTCTTTAAATGGTATTTCTAATTTATTAATATCACATACTCTATGAATATGAGAAGCAATAATTAAATTTTGAATATCACAATGACACAAATAACATCTCTTTGTGTCATCAACAATAACTGGTTTTCCATTTGAAGCTAAAACCACATTACCATCGTCACCACGTTTACAATTGTACTTGTATAATAAATTTCTCATAAACTCTGCTTGATATCTTGCATCTCTATTTTCATCAGAAAGATTTTCATATTCTTCATTTTCAACATATGTTATTGAATCAGCATAATAAACAACATTTAAATCCTTTAATACTCTTTTAAACTTTTGATTTTCTTCATTAGTAGATGATTCAAAAGCAAAAGTACCATTATCTGTCACTTCATATAAAAATATTTTTTTATCTTCTTTGAGTGCTAAATTTGCTAAAACATACAGAATAAAAATACTTTCTCTACCATTTGCGCCAAAAGTTTTTCCATAAAAAACGTATGAATTATCATTTTCAATAACATAAGAAGGTTTATTTCCTCTATTTGTAGACGATACCTGATTTCTTGCTTTTTTCCATTCTTCAATTGATTCAAATGGAAAAGCAATACTTCTTCTAATATCTGTACTAAATTCAAATTCATTTAAAATTTTAATACCAACAGTTTTAGCTAATCTATAGTAAATTTGTTGTGCCTTTGTTTTTGCTCTATTATGAGTTGTTCCTTTTAAATATAATTCCATTGATTTATGTTTTACAGTTTGATCAAGGTAATATTCAGCAATAGCCATTGGTATAAATTGAGCAAAATATGCATTAGTAGAGCCTGTATCTCCAGGTTTTATGGTATAGTCAGCACTTAGTGTAATCCATTTTTTATCCAAATCAGTTTCAACTATAATATATTGTCCATCACTTCTATTTTCAAAAATAATCTCATAATCAGAAAATTGATTTCCAAGAGATAACGATATAATTTGGTCTAGTTCTTTTTTATTAATTTTAGAAACATCATTTGAAGCCTCTTTTGTATTAAAGTACGCATCAATATTATCATTATCTGTTGGTACATAAACTTTAATCATTTAAATCCCCCTTATTATAATTAACAATTATTACTTCTTTTCTTCCTCTTGCTTTTCCCTTATATTCTATTTTTCTATAATTTTTATGTTCTTGTAACCATTTTTTTAATATTTTATTTTCTTTACCTTTATGTTCTATAACATTTGAAAGCATGAATTTCCCTTTTACTTTATCAATTTTGTCCAAAAAATTCACTAATCTAATTTCATTTTCTTCATTCCATCCATTAAATCCTCTTTTCCCATCATTATAACTTCCCAAAGTAATTAGATATGGAGGATCACAATAAAAGAATGTATCTTTTGCAATATATTTTTCTAATTGTTCAAAGTCTTCTGACATAAATGTTATATTCTTTTCTTTTAGTCTTCTTGAAAAAGAAACTATTTTTTCTAAAATTTTATCGTTAAATCCTGATTGTCCAACTGGATTATTGTATTCTAGTGAAGAATTGAATCTGATTTGTTGTTGAAATCCGTATAATACTAAAACATAAAGCAATCTTGGATCCCTTATTGGTGGTTCAGGATGATTGTAATCTTTTCTAGCATTTACATATGCCTCTTTATCTTCTTTTTGCAATTTATATTTTTTTATAGTATTTATAATATATTTATATAAATCAAATGTATCAATATCCCTAAACATTTGAATTAATTCTTTAACTTTAAAATTACAATCATTATATATTAATTCATTTACATCCATATTTACGCCAACATTAAATCCTCCTGCAAATAAATCAACAAAACGGTCAAATTTTTTTGGCATATTTTCTTTTAGAAAATCCATCATTTCTGATTTTCCACCCATATAGTTTAATGGTGAATAATAATTTATTTTATTATCATCTTTTTTTTCTATATAGAAGATATATTCAAAATGTTCCCCGTCTTTTTTAGCTTTTGTATTTAAATATTTTTTGTATGTAAATTTCTTAAATTGATATGTTTCTTCTTTTCCATATCTTTTTAAAACACTTTCAATAAACTCTTTACTCATTATACCATCTGTGCTATAACTAACAATAATATATTTAAATTTAGCTTTAGCAATTATCTTTTCAAATTCAATATGCACCTTACCATCTTTTGAAAAATCTGACGTTTGAGAACTTGTATCTCTTGCTCCTGTTTTTCCTTTTATTTCTGGATTATCATATTTAGCTATTGTTTCTAAAAGATGATATTGAACGGAATATTGATTTTTAGTGTATGGAGGGTCTAAATATAAAATATCTCCTTCGACATTTTCAATCAAATCTTCTATTTTCTTATTATAAACTATATTTTTTGTTCTAGCACATTCATTTGTTATTTGTACAGGTATATATTTCATAGGTTTTACTGCTCTTGGGTCCCAATCTTTTAAGTAAGCTCCATACACACCTGCAACATTTGCAACTTTTGAAATAGATTCAAGAAGTGATGCAATTAGAAAATAGTATTCTTCATCTGTTATTAATTGTTTTTGTTTCCACTCTTCTATTTTCCATCTTATATAATCAATCTTTCCGGCATTTTCTTTACAAAAATATTTTCGCTGAGATCCCCCTGGAGAATAATTCTTATATATGAACCCCTCTGCTATTTCATTACTTGAATTAAAATATTCAAAAGGATCAACTCCCAAGTTTTTATATTTCCCATCTGGTGTATTTAATTTTGCTTGACTTATAACATATGACATATATAAATTATCATTTGCTATTATTTTAAATCTATCCTTAAAAAATTCCCCGACAGTTGATGTCCCACTAAATGCATCAAAAAAAGATTTACACTTTTTATCAAGTTTATTATTAACAATAACTTCTTCAATTTCTTTTAAAATTTTTTCCTTATTACCTATATATCTCATAACGTACCTCTTTTTATTTATTTTTCTTTTCCCATTTAATATCGTAGCCTAATATATCCGCAATTTCTTTTATTTCAGAATATTTTATTGTACCTCTTGTAAGTTTATTAGACAAATTTTGTAAAGTCGTTCTGCCTTCATCATCAAGCAAATCAGCTATTTTTTTCATTGTGAAACCTTCCTTTACAATGTAGGACTTCACTTCATTTTTTATAGTCCTTGGTTCTTCTTTTCTTTTCATAGTCATTCTCCTATTTAACTATTTTCTATATTATACTTTATAGTATATTTTTTTGCAATATATTTTAATAATATTTATTATAATTTTATATTATACTTTATAGTATATATTTCAAAATCAGGTGCAAAAAACTCCAGCACCTATTGAAGCTATTGATATTACAATATCAAATCACATTATTTATAACTTTAATTTGCCATTTATGTAATAGATTTTAATGCTTTCAAATTTATTTCAATGTTCTTTAAAATGCTTATATATCATGTTATTTATATTTTTAATTGTTAGTTATTAATCTCTTGGGTTTTAATAAAAAAGCTCTCAGCTCTAGGCTGAAAGCTTTAATTTTAGTGGTTGTGTGGGTAAGACTCAAACTTACGGCCTTCGGTTTATGAGAATTAAATTATCCATTTTTGAAGTTTATTGAAATGTTTAGTTTTTATTGAAATATAAGTATTTATAGCACTTTTCTTTTACTGAACTCTTTAGTACATTTTTGTGGGCTTTTGTCCCCTTTCCGTCCCCAAGATTTTGAAAGTCTTGTCGCACAAGATGTTCAAATATACATTTGCAAATTGGGGACATTTTTGAATTTTATATAATTGGGAGTTTATTTATGAATAATTTTTGAGAAGTTAATGATGATATAATTAAAGAATGGTTAGAATTTAGAGAGGAAACTGCATTTTGCAATATGATTCCTCAAGATAAAAAATATTGTATATGTTTTGATGAATTGGCTGAAAAGATTTTGAATACTATGCCAAAACAAAATAAGAAATATGTTCAGAAACAATTAGATCAGCTCGATAAAAATTTCATGGATTATCTTTGCTACTGGAATGAGAAATATTATAGAAATGGATTTGTAGATGGTTCACAGTTGGTTATGGGTTGCTTTGATAAATAATTTTGACATAGTGAATAATACATTGAGGAGATAGACAAACTATCTCCTCTCTCTTTGTACTTTTATTTAATTACTTTCATATTTTCATCTAATACTTTTATCAATTTCCAAGAATATGTATTATCAGCTGGAAGATATCCACTAAAAGTATTTCCATTTGCATATTTAATATATCCATAAGGATTACAATGTTTACCATCAGGTCTGATTTTTATTGTGTTAACAATACACCAATTTCCAGTATTCCAACTATCTCGCATAATCATTATCTTTTTAAAATTGCTTTTTCTAGCCAAAGATAAAATAGTATCATATTCAGTTTTATCACTCATAATAATTACTTTTTTCTATTCCAAATTTTGTCTAAACTATTTGTTAGCCTGATTTTTTGAAAATTATTAATTTTATCTTGTAATTCCTTTAAATTAATTCTTTCATTTTCATTTACTTTTTCTTTAGCAATACAATTATAATCTTTATCAAGTAAATTCCATCTAATTGCAGCTTTTAATAATTGATTGAGAACATTCATTATTTCATTAATTGTTTTATTTGATGGTTTAAAGGTATAGTTCCATCTTCTTTCATTATTGAGATAATTTTCAAAATTATTAATCCTATCCTTTCTAAAATCCTTTAATTTTATATCTCCCAAATATTCATTTATTATTTCTAGTCTATCTTGATAAGTACCATAACTATTTAATGATATTCTATTATATTTATTTTCAAGAAAAAGTAGACTTAACTCGGATACTGTCATATTTGAATCAATAATTATTTCTTTTCTTTTATTGGAAACCATACTTCGCACCTCGTTATTGGATCATTATTGTCAAAGTATTCATTATTATAACATTCAAAAGCTATTTCATAATTATCATCAAGTTCATATTCTTTATGTTTTTTTAACCATTCATTATAAAAATATGATTTTATAGCACTTATAATAAAAAATTTATCATCAATTCCTTCGGCATTTAAAGCAATCCATTTTTGTTTCGGAACTTTAATAATTCTAAATTCTTTAGGATAGTAGCTAAATGGGGTATAATAATTTGCATAAAATGTATCTCTTAATTTTTTTTCGTTATCTAATATATAAGATAATTCAAATCTTTTACCATTTTCATTAATAATAGACATATATTCAAAATCATTTTCTATTTTTTCAATATTATCTGAAAGTATATCTATATCAGAAATTCCTATAAACTTCATTTCTTCTATTTCTCTAATTACAAAATCCTTAGGTTCACTAATGTATTGTGAATAATCCTCAATGTAGATAGGATTCATAAAATTATCAATTAGCACCTCTGTTTTTTCTTTACGTTTTAATTGAATTGGTGTTATTCCAAAAGTATCTTTAAAAGCCTTTGTAAATCCATCCGCACTATATAAATATTTTTCTGCAATATCTGCGATATTTTTCTTTGATGTTACTAAATCGCCAAAAGCAAATGACATTTTTCTTCTTTTTATATATTCTTGAATATTCATATTAGCATATTTTTGAAAAATCTTTGAGCAGTAATGTTGCTCATAACCACAAACATCTGCTACATCTTTATTAGTTATTTCCTCACTATTTTTTATTTTTTCTTCAATAAATTCTATTGCTTTATTAAAATTATTCATCTTTTCCTCCTTTCAAGTATGATCAAATATATTTGACTACATATATAATATCAAAATTTTCATTACAAATCTCGAAGATAATATGCTTTATTTTATAATTATAATATTTTTGCCATTTAAAGTAATTTGTTGATATTTAAGCGTTTTTGTAATTTTATAAATGTGTGAGCCGATTCAAATGAATATTTTTAAGTCGGATTATATAACGATTTAATTAATAAGTCAATTTGTAAACATTATTATATTGACTATCTTAAAGTGCAATTTTTGCACTTTAAGATGTAAAATTGCACTTAGAAATACAAAAAGTAATAGATAGTTTTCCATCTATTACTTTTGTTTTTTAAAATATTCATCTACTAGTTCGTCTATTACTTGTGCAAGAGAAACTATTTTTTTCTCCTTCATAGACTTATCCATTCTTACTTGCTCAAGTTTATCTTTTGTTTCTTCCCACATTCTAACTGTTATAAAACGTTTCATCTTATGCTACCTCCTCTTGAAGAATTTTTACATATTTTTCAAGAGTATCTAACATAATATCAATTGGTGTGTAGTTTTCAAGTGTTAATATGTTTTCTAGAATAGCTGTAGAAAATCCACTCACCATAGCAACATCATTATCAAATTTTGTTGCTGGTACTCCCATTGTATTTCCTGCAACATTCCAGAATATTATCTTAGGTAGTTTATATCCTTTTTCTTCAAATACTTTTTTCCATCCATCAAAATTTGTTCCTTGTTTTGAATATACACCTTGATCGAATTCCATATCTGAAATAATTATTAAATGTGATGGTAATTCCTCCTGTTTTGTTCTATTTTGTTCTGCTGTATTTAATAATAATTCAAACACTTTATCTATATCTGTATTTGCAACTTCCCATTCAAAACTACTAACTTTATCAACAATATCTTTACCAACAATATGTCTCATTTGTGGATTTTCAGAAAATGTTATAAAGTGATCTTTAAATGCTCCATTATTTCTTTCTGCTATATATATAGCTAAACCAACTGCATTAGATAATGGTAAATTATTAGGGAATTGCATTGAACCTGATGTATCAGCAATTATCATTATATTTTTGTCATATCCATTTAGTATATCTTTTTGATTTTGCCACATAACATTAAGTAAATCTCTATCTACTGGTAATCCTAGAATTATATTTCTAACTATTTCATAGCAATATAACCCAGTTGTATTTATCTTCTTTTCTCCCCTTTTTACTGCCTCTAAATATTGAAGATATTTTTCATTGCAATTTCTATTAAAACTTTCTTTATACTTTAGCATTGCTTTTGTAGGCACGCTTTCAAAATTGATATTTTCATAATCTTTATTAGTAAGATTAGTTTCTATCAATTTTAATTTTTTTCTTATTTCTGTTAAAGTTTTTCTGTATTCTTTTTCATTAATTTCTAATTTTTTAATTAGATCTTTGGCTATTTCATTTTTTACATTATGAGTTCTATGAGATGGTAACCATTTAGCTAACAAAGATGGATTTTCACTTGTTTTGTCTTTTTCTAATTGTTCTTTTATCATTGCAACAACTTCTTTATCTACTAATGTATCCAATCCTTCTAAAATGTAATCCCATCTACCAAATTTAGGAATTTTAGGCAACACTATTAAAGCCAAATCTTTTTCATTTTTGCATAAGTATCTAAAAATTGTTTTAAATAACAATCTTTCACCTTTTCCATTTCTTATATCTAATAAATATAACAAATTAGCAAGAGCTAGAGTTTTATCTTCAGCTAATGCTTTTTTGAATTTGTTTATTATTTCATCTGTATCATTATATCTAGATATTCCTGCAAAAATATCTAAATTGGCATCATATGTACTAGCGTAATATTTTCCGCCTTTTGTGTTCGTTATTGTAGTATTTTTTTCAAGATTTTCTAAATAACTCATTACTCTCACTTTCCTTTCATAAAATAAAAACGAGCCACATTATATACTGGCGCGAATTGTATAGGCAACTGACATACCAATTCCTGATAATTTGTTGCTGTTAGTGGCTCTAACACAAGACACAATATCGGACCTATAAACTTACCTATACGTTTATTTTCCTGAATTATAAATATAATTTTCATAATCTTTTAAGGTTTGCTGTTCGTGTCTATGTTTCATATTATAACACAATGTGTCATTTGTGTCAATATTATTTTTAAAAAAATTACCAGAAGCAAACTCTTCTGGCATTTTATATTAATTTTCAAGTTCTTCATCTTCATTTTCGAACTCTACATCATTATCATGTTTTTCTCTATTACAATGTCTATGTAGTAATTGTGCATTTTCTTTAATTGTTTCTCCTCCAGATACAAATGTTTCTATATGATCAACTTCAGCATCTTTTATCCTTAATATTTCATTTCCACAATATGAACAAACATATCCGTCATGCCATAATTCTTCTTTTGTTTCTTTAGAAAATGTTCTTTCGACTCCATAGTCACCTTTTTTACCAATAATTTGAGAAAGTAATTCATAAACTTTCATAATTTTTCCAATAACTCTAACTTTTGCCTTCCTGAAATTCCATATACATTCCTCCTTTCTTTTGAAATTTTATCTTCTTTGTTGACAACTTATCTTTTGTGTAGTAAGTTATTGTTGCAAATAATCAATTACTTGTTTTGTGCCGTAATTTTACTTAAAAGTCAAGTTCTGACTGTTTTTTGTTTCTATGATTGGTTTTATATAATAATCACTTACAATGATTTTTATATAAATTTTTAGGAGGTATTCGTATGAGCCTTAATTTTAGTGCATTTGAAGGAAAAAATATTTTTAAATTTGCTAAATATGAAATTAAAGAAATAGGCAAAATTAAATATATAGTTCCAGATAGTATAAATAAAAAGCACTCTAGTGGTGCTCCATTAATTGATATAGAAAAAGACTTTGAAGAATCTATTTTGATAGATTTATTAAATATTGGTAAATTAGCTTTTTATAATGAAACTGATATAGAAAAAAATGTTTTAGACTTTGTAAATAAATATTCTACATTAGGATTAATAAATGATTTACCTTTAAATAAATACTTTTTCTTAGATGATAGAATTGTTTTAAAAGAATATAACTATATTGGAAATTCTGATTTAACAACAGTAGTAGATAGAAAGAAATATTTTAAATTATTCTTCCCTACTTGTGATGATAGTCAGATTAAAGAATTAATTAATGAAGTAACTAAATTAGCAGAAACTCCTGCAATGGAGAAATACATTTTGTCTGATGTAAATAAATTATTAGTAGGATCAAATTTATATTGTGAACCTTTAGATATGTTTATTCAATATGCTAAATATTTATATAGTTTATTAAATAATATTTCTAATGAAGATAATTACAATATAGATGAGTTATTAAAACAATTTGAAATTAACAATATTAAAATGACTTTATATAGAAAAGAAACTTTATATGTTGAATTTCAAATTACTTGTTTAAAGCAATATATTGATTATTACTTTGCTAAAACAGTAGCACAAGATATTAATCTATTAAAGATATGTAAATTCTGTAATAAAGCTTTTCTTGCTGTTAATCCTAAAGCTGAATATCATACTCCTCAATGTAAGAATAAAGCTAATGTTTATAAAAATAGAGTAAAAAATAAATAGTAGCATTTATGTGCTACTATTTATTTTATCAATTGTATCAATATTTTCTAATAATAGTTTATTATAGTCTTCAAAATCAAATATTTTAAGATATCCTTTATCTAAACAAATATCTGTAATTTCTCCTTCAAAGACCAAGAAATCTTTAGTAACTATCTTACATTTTTCATTAAGTAAATTTTCAAGTTTTTTTAAATCTATTTTATTTTTACCTTTTAAATAATCTAAAAATCCATTATGCATGTAATCATAAACATCATATAAATTACTATTTAAATTCCTGTATGAAGTAACATTCGTAGGCTTTACGTGTGCATTAACTATATTATCTTTATATTGAGAATATAATTTATTATTATGTATATATTTCCAATTTTTAGCTTTCTCATATTCCCTGTATTCATTTTTTAAATTATCTCTTATTTCTTTATATATAGACATCGCATCTTTTTTATTTTTTTCTGCAGTATCTAATGCTATAAGTACTTTGGTATAATAGTATCTTACATGATTATGTATTTGATCTATTGATACATTCTCATTAGAAAAATCAAAACAATCCAATTTCATTATATACCTCCTAATAGTATATAAATTAAATATTATAATTATCATACTGATACTTACAAACATAATCTATATACTCTACAATAGTAGAAATATTAATCTTATATTTTTTTATATCTTCTTTTCTTATGCAAATTATTAATTCTTCAGCTATTTTTTTAGTATTATTATTAGCTACAAAAGAAAAAATAATTTGTTTTAATATTTCTTCACGAGAATTCGTAATTCCCATTCTTCCTGTCCCTAATAATGGAATAGCTAAAGTTTCTACATGTGCACATTCACTAATGAATTGCCATACTCTTGATAAAGCATCTGTAATATTGGTTAGATTTGGATCAACAGTCTGACCATTTGCGTTTATATTTGAATCTGCTAAAAAATAAAATCTTCTATCTTTATAATTAATTTCAACAGTAGTTCCAATCTCATATTGATTCTTCTTACTATCTTTTCTATCTTTTAATTTAATATAATTCTTATTATTTTTTAACCCTTTCTGAATTAGAACATCTAATACATTTATGTTGTTTTTAAAATATTTATTTTGTACTTGTCCTTGTACACTTTTTAAACTAATAAAATCATTTTCCATCTTGGTATCAAAAGTTGAATTTGTAGGAACAATTATACTTGCATTCTGTTTTAGCAAATCTCCTATAACCAATTTTATTTTTATGTCTTTATTTTTTATTAAAAAGCTATATTTTTTAGGCGGAATATTTTTTATTATTATAATTATTATTCCTAGCAAAAGAATACTAAATACTATTATTTTTTCATATTTTTCTTCTGGTTGATAAAATAGTTTTAATAACTCATCTGCTGAACATATAATACCTATAAATGCAAAAACTTCCACAATATCTTTTTTTAATATTGGCCAAATATTTTTAAAAAAATATTCCATTATAATCCTAATTTTTGGTATACAGAATCATTATAAAAATATGCACAATGATCACCTTTTCTCTTATGTTGCTCTTCAGAATCTGGCCAATTTTCTAGAGCATATTGTAATATTTTAGCATTAAAGCTAATATGCATAGCTAAATGATCCCTAATTATTGCTGGACATCTAATTTCATCTATTTTTCTTTTTCCATTCAAATTAACTACTATACATGGGATATCTCTTTTTATAGCTTGTTCTATCTCCCATCTTACATATTTGTATAAATATTTTGTATGTTCTCCAACTAAAAGAACAAATACTTTTGTATTTCTAAATCTTTCTTGTAATCCTGCTTTTATCGAATCCTCACTCTTATCTAAAATAGTATTTATGTCATGTGCATCATAAAAATTAAAAGAGCTGTTATCATTTTGTTTCCAAGCTTTCATTAATTCATAATATCTTAAGTCATTATCTGCATCCATTGAAACATATACTTTATTTCTATAACTCATTTTTTCCTCCTTCATAACATAGGGAGATGACTCTCCCTATGTTATCCTAAATTATTCTTTTCATTTCCATCTGGTTTTGAAACAGGAGTATCTAAGCCATTTATCTTTCTTACATAATACTCTTCATAGTTTCCTTTTTTTATTTCTCTTACAAACTGATTTCTTGTCATTTCATGTCCGTTTGTACAATCCTTAAATCTTTCATTTCTTCCAGAATCATTTTCTTGAGTAACTTTTACTCTATGATTTTTCATCTTTTTTACACTTCCTCCTGCTCTATAATTTGCCTATTTACAAAAAGATTCTTTAATGCTATAATTCAAAGTGTAGGATCGCAACTACAATTTTTGTTATAGCTCTGGCAGCAGAGCTTTTTCTTTTTGCATTTTTATTATACATCTATTTGTTTGGCTTGTCAATAATATTAAATATTTTATTCATTATTTTTGCCATTTTTGAATAATATTTACTAAATTTGTTAAAAATATTTAACAAATTGTTTAATATTTATTGACTTTTTGAAAAGAGAGGTGTATAATTATGATACAAAAATTAATAAATATATGGAGTGAAAATATGGATATTAAAAGGATAAAAATTGACGGATTTAAAAATTTAAAAGATATTGATTTAACTCTAAATAACATAACTAGCTTATTGTCTATTAATAGTTATGGAAAAACAAATACTTTGACTGCAATTATTTTTGGAATTGACTTTATTATCAGGAACAATGAAACTAGAAAAAATCAGATGATGTATAATCCTGCAATTCCAGTAAATAAAAATTATCTTAGTAAAACATTTTCATTTGAAATAGAAGCAACTGTAAACAATGAAGAGATAATCTATGGATATTCTTTTTTGTGGTCTAAAAACAGTGAAAATGGAAAAATTATAAAGGAATATTTAAAAGTTAAGGAACCTAGTGAGTCACAAAAATTTACATTTTATATAAAAAGAGAAAATGAATCTTCCTTTTTTAAACCTTCAAAAACAGGAGCTTGCAATAAATCAATATTAATAGAAAACTATGAATTAATTTTAAATAAGATAAAAGCATATGATGATTTATTTTATATGGAAATTATTAAAAATCTTAATCATTTAAGAATTTTTATTGATCATGATTTTAATGCTGCTACACCTTATGGAATTGCTCCTATTTTAGATGGTGAAGTTTTTAATTATGACTTAAGTGGAAAAAACAATATTCCTACTATATTATACGATATTCAACAAAAAAGACCAGACAGATTTAATTTAATAATCAATACTTTTACTGATATCTTCCCTTCTATAGAAAAAATAGATGTTGTACAAATTCCTATTACAGTTGAGCAAAATATTAATCCAAACAATCTTGAACCTTCAAAAGTTGCTGGTAAATTTTATGCTCTAATTGCAAAAGATAAAAATTTATCTTCACCTATAGATTTTAATAATATGTCTGATGGTGCCAAAAGAATATTAAAAGTACTTACTAACCTAGAGATAGCATCTAACAACAATTTTTCAATTGTAGCAATAGAAGAACCTGAAAATTCTCTAAATCCTAAAGTATTACAACAATATTTAATTGCTTTAAATGGTTTCGCCAAAAATATAAAAATTATTATTACAAGTCACTCTCCATACTTAATGAATTATATTGAGCCATCTAAAATATATGTAGGTTTACCACATGATAATGGTATTGCTACATTTTCAAAAATAAAAGATAAATCTGCAAATAAACTAATGGATGATGCAGAAAGTCTTGACTTGCGTGTTGGTGATTATCTTTTTGATTTAATGAGTGGAGATGCTAGTGACTTAGAAACACTTGCTAAATATACGGAGTAATCTATGAAAAAATGTGTAGTAATATATACAGAAGGCGAAACTGATGATGAATTTTATAAGAAAGTATTGTCTACTATAAAAAGTAAAATACCAGGAAATAGGTTTAAAGTAGATGTTTTAAAATCTTTTTGTATTACAGGAATAGGAAAATTTCAAAATAAATTATTAAATAAATTCGAAAAAGAAATTGTAAATAAATATTTGAAAACTCATGAGCTAATTGTTGTGCTTTGTTATGATACTGATGTATTTGAATTTGGAGTGCATCCACCAATTAACAGATTAAAACTCGAAAAAGATTTGATTGATAAAGGAGCTTCTAAAGTTATTCATATAAAAGCTAAGAAAAGCATAGAAGACTTTTTTATGTACGATCTTGATGGAATAATTAACTATTTAAAAATAGTAAAACCAAAGAGTTTAAAGGGTTCAACTGGATTAAAAAAATTAGAAACATTATTCTTAAATGCCAATAGAATATATCAAAAAGGCCATAAATGTTCAGGATTTATTGATTCGCTTGATATGAATACTATTTTTCCATGTATATGTGATGATATAAAACCTCTATGCACAGAATTAGGACTTGAATCAAATTGTAATTCATGTAAAAAATATGTCTCAAAATGAGGCATATTTTTTATTACATTTTATCTATTTTTTTATTGTTCTATATTAGTTATTTTATGAATCTTATTGTAATCTTTGTAACACTTGAAAAATAAACAGAATCTACTAGTAACCATCAATATTTAGATGTATAATTATCACAATTAAATATGAAACTCTCACCCATGATTATGCCTGACTAGAGCATCCTAGATTAATAAGTGCAATGCTACACAAGGCAGTATATTGGCAACTTACACCTTATAATCCTGCTGAAAGAGTCCAACCACCTAAAGTATCTAGAGCAAAACGTAAATTTTATTATGAAACAGTTCTAACAAGCTATTTGTACAAGCTGATGGCAAACTTATGCATCCTTCACAATTATGAGAAAAACTCCCCTTATTCCTCCAAATAATTAACCACTTTCCCATGTTCCTTAGCATATTTAATTTCTGATTTTGTACTATCGCCAATATACCCATTAACATTAATAACAAAAATTTCATCTGCCATATCAATTTTTCTTTTATGCATATCATCTAGCATTTCTTTAGTTTTAGTTAAAGTACCTTCATCCATATTTTCCCATACTTCCTGGTCACCAGAATGACCAAAAAGACCTACAGAAATAACTATATATCCTTTTAAAGTTAAATCTTTTTGAGCTTTCATAAATTGATCCTTAAATTTTGTTGAACCACATAATGTTACAACTTTATATTTTCCTACCATATTTTACCTCCCATCAATATATCATCTACACATGATTAATATATTTATTAAATTCTTTAAAACTAATTCCCACTGGCACTTCAAAAAACTCTTTTGTAGGACTATCTTTTCCCCCTCTTAATTTAATATAATAATCAACTATTGTTTTTATTGCTTCTTCTTCTGAATTATATTCAAAAATTCCTTTTTTCTCAAAATTCGGATGTTCCATATGATATACCTTACCATTTTCATAATAAAGTATAAAACAATGCATATGTTCTTCTTCCTCTAAATTACCATAATTATCTGGTTCAAATATTCTACAGCAAAACATTTTATTTTTTACATTTATTTTATTTAATAAATAATTCATCAGATTAACTTGATCAATGCATGTACCTATTTTGTTTTCAAGTATTTCTTCAATCGACATCGTTCTATATATTCTACGAAATTCTTTCATAGTATTTAGATGTTTATTTCCATAACAATCAATCCAGCCATATTCAATATTTGCATCTATAAATTTGTAAACGTCTTCTGCTGTTTTTAATTCCATTATATTTTCCACAGCACTTCCTCCAAAATTTAATCTTCATAATCTGTTATTCCATAAAAACTAATATCCATTCCTCAAATACACCTTAATCTGTCTAATAATATGAGGAATATTATAATTACCTGCAAATTTTTCATTATTTAACAATTGCTCATTTAAATCTACCCATTCCAGCTTATTCTTCTCTTCTACTAAATCCACATCATGTTTTAAAATCCCATAATAAACTTGTAAATTATTATCATATTTAAAATAATTCAAATCCATAAAATGGTCTAACTCTATATCATTTTTTGTTATCCCAGTTTCTTCAAACAATTCTCTATATGCTGCATCATCATTAGATTCGCCATCTTCTACTTTTCCGCCCACAAAATTATATAAGCCTTTATATGGTTCTTTAGCTCTTATGCAAAAAAGGCATTTATCTAAGTTTTTATTAAATACTGCTATTATATTTAGTTTTTTCATTTTCATAACCCCTTATTTTTTAGTTAAATCATAGCTTTGTTCTAATAATTCTTCAACTAATTCTCTATCACATTTATCGCTTAAAATTATTGTGTTCCAGTGTTCTTTGTTCATATGATATGCTGGAATTATATAGTCATAAGATTTTCTTAAAAGTTCAGAATATTCTGGGTCAGTTTTTATATTTAAATAATCTTTTCCATCCACCTTCATTAATAAAGCAAACCATTTATTGTTCTTTTTATGTTTCATTGTAGCTGAAATATTATCATCTGGAAATGGATAATCTTCGTACACATCTGGCAATTCTAAACAATATTTTATAACATCTTCTCTATTCATATTATTTCACTCCTATATCTATTTTTTTATCATCTTTTCTTTATTTTTAGAATTTTTTATTACAGCAGCCAAAACTCCAAAAAGTGTTACTACTTCAAAAACTATTCCCGTATGTGATCCATATACTATTGCATATATTAACCAACAAACAGCAGAAATAACTCCAATCTCTCTTATTGCTGCTTCATTATCAGTTATAAATGATATTATAACAATTACTGAAGCTATCATTGGGAAAATTGAATAAATATTTTGGAAAGTTTGAACATTTATTAATATAATTAATATTATAAAAATCATAGCCATTATTTTTTTATTTTTAAATTTATATTTATCAAATAAATATATTGTTATAAGCGCAACTAATCCCACTAAATTACATATAGCACCTGTAAATCCACTTAATAAATAATAATGTATTGTAAACATTATATAAGCAAATATTTGCATAAATAGTATTTGCTTTTTTTCTTTTTTAAAATAACTTAAAGCTAATAAAGTATAACCTATAGCCCCTATAAATTGTACCAAAATATAATTCATAAATTACCCCTTTATATATAAAATTCTTTTTAGTTATTATACATTATTTTTACTAAAAATAATAGATTTTTTTATAATTTTGATGTATATTATTTATATAAAATTTAAACTCGGAGGTAATTATGAAAAAATATTTTATTATTATAATACTAATTTTAATTGTATTTTTTATTATTTTTAATTTCACACCAGTTTTCGCTCCACATAACGAAAATACTGAGAATAAAGAAAATGTTTCAAAAGATGAAAATACTGTTACTACAGAAAATGAAGTTAAAGAAGAAATTGTTAAACCAACTCCTTATGTGTCTTACAATGGCTGGCTTAATGTTGAAAATACAAATCTAAAAAATAGTAAAAATGAAACTTTTACTTTAAAAGGTATTAGTAGCCATGGTTTACAATGGTATCCTGATGTGCTAACTTATGATAATTTAAAAAATTTAAAAGAAACATGGAAAATTAATGTTTTCAGAATTGCAATGTATACTGACGAAAATGGCTATATTTCTAAAAAAGAAGAAACTAAAAACAATCTAATTAAAGTTGTAAATGATTTAATTGATTTAGATATGTATGTAATTATTGATTGGCATATTTTAAAAGATAATAACCCACAAATTTATAAAGAAGATGCAAAACAATTCTTTACAGAAATTTCTGAATTATATAAAGATACACCAAATGTTATTTACGAAATTTGCAACGAACCAAATGGAAATAATGTTACATGGGATAATGATGTAAAACCTTATGCTGAAGAAATTATTCCAGTTATTAGAAAAAATAGTCCAAAATCTTTAATTATTGTTGGAACTCCATTTTGGTGTCAACAATTACAACCAGCTGCAGATAATCCTTTAAATTTTGATAATTTATTATATTCTTGTCACTTCTATGCTGGAACTCATAAGCAAGAACTTCGTGATGAAGTTTCTAAAGCATTAGCAAAAAATTTACCTATAATAATTTCAGAATTTGGAACAACAGATGCCTCTGGTAATGGAAATGTTGATATTGAAGAATCTAAAAAATGGATTGACTTTTTAAATGATAAAAATATTAGTTATATTAATTGGTCTTTCTCATATAAAAATGAATCTTCTGCTTTACTTTTAGAAAGCTATGGTAATAATTTAACACAAGATTTTAATAATTACCTTTCTGAATCAGGAAAATTTATTAAATCAATAATAAATGTATATTAAAAAAATTCGGTATAAGCCGAATTTTTTTATATCTCATCTACATTTAATACTTCAATTCCATTTTCAATTAAAATTTCTGCTAAAAAGCCATTTCCATCAACTAATTGCCCATCAAAATTGCCGCTATAAATTTTTTATCACAATTTTTATTATTCCGTAAGATTAATGCAATTAAAATTATATAAATACTTGAAATATTCAGAAAAATTGATAATATTAGACTCATAATAAATATATAAATTGTAAATTTATTTATTAATACAACTTTTCCCATTGAAATTGTAGATTTTATTAACATTACTCCAATACAAACCAAACTTCCCTTTAAAGCTGATGCAATAAATTGATATTGTAACAAATTTTCTATACAACATGATATAGAAATAATTATAATTAAAGGACCAAGTGTATAAAAAAATGTTGCAAAAAATCCTCCCCAGAATCCTGCAATTTTATTTCCCAAAAAAGCTACAGCATTCGCAGTAACAGCTCCAGGTCCTAACCTTGACATAGAAACAGCATCAATAATATCTTCCTGTGTTACTAATTTATTCTTTTTCATTAAATTATCTTCTAGAACGGCTGTAACAGCTGACATATTTCCAAGTGATTCCAATCCAATGATAAAAAAAATATAAATAAATTTAATTGATTTTTTCATTTAAATAATTCCCCTTTCTTATAAATTAATAATTCCAGCAAAAAGTCCAGAAATAATTATTAAAAAGATAGAATTAATTTTTTTATTTTTACTTATATAGTAAATTACAATGCCTAAAAAAATACTTCTATAATTAATTAAAAATAATAAATTATTTAAATTAATTATTTCTGAATTATTTAAAAATGCAATTTTAAATATACTTGCAGAACTCGTAATTATTATTGATAATGTTGCTGCTCTTATAATTATTATTATTTCATTTATTTTTTTATTTTTCTGTATTTTATTAAAGAACTTATATATTACTCCCATAAATATAATTGCTGGAATTACAAAAGCTAAATTACAAATTAATGCTCCAATTACTCCAAAAGTTTTAAATCCTACAATTGTGCCAATATTACAAGCTATAGGGCCTGGAGTAACTTGAGAAACAGATATTAAATTTGTAATTCTTTCTTCTGTAATCCAATGTGTATTTTTAGCCATTTCATAAATATATGGTAGAGTACTCATTCCACCTCCAAATGAAAATGTACCTACTTTTAAAAATTCTAAAAATAAATTTAATAAAAGCATTTCTTCTCCTTTCTTTTCAATAAAAAAACTTGTTATAATTTCTATAAAAATTATAACAAGCGTTTTTATAAATTTGAAATGCTTTTATTTTATTCAATTATAACTATTTGTTATAATTGAAATTATTTTTTATTATTTTTATTAAATTTTTTAATTCATTAGAACTATTATCTCTTCTATAATAAATACCAATTTCTGTTGATGGAATTTTAAATTCTGTATTTAACTCTGTAAAAAGTTTTTCTTGAATTTCTTGACTTAAATACTTGCAATTAGCTATTCCTACACAATTATCATATTGTTGAATAATCTGAGCCATACTTAAAGAATCTATTCTTTTAATTTCATTATTTAAATTGTTTTTTTGTAATTCTTGTAAAAAAACATCGGTTGAATTATTTTCTCCTCTAGGCATATAAATAATTTGATTATCTAAATCACTAATTTTTATTTTATTTTTACTACATAATTTTGATTTATTGTTAGCAATTAAAACATATTCAAAATACCCCAAACTAATAAATTTATACTTTTTACTGTCATATTCATTTTCTTTAAATTTTCTTAAAATTGCTATATCAAAATTTTCATCATTTAAAGGAAAATTCAATACCTTAGAATTATCCGTAATTGTAATAATTTTAGCATTTTTATTTTTTAAATAAAATTCTGCAATTGATTTGCTTAAAAGTTTACTGAGCATTGTAGCATATGTTCCTAATCTAATTTCGCAAATATTTAAATATTTTTTATCTATTTCCACAATTTTATCAATAGATGGTGATATCTCATTAAATAATTTATTTCCAGCTTCAGTTAATTCCATTCCTTTTTTTCTATTAAATAAAACTAAATTTAATTCATTTTCAAGATTTTTAATATGTCTTGTAACAGCTGGTTGAGAAATATTTAAATTTTCACTTGCTCTTGTAATATTTTGTACTTTTGCCACTTCAATAAATATTTTATATAATTCTAAATTGGCCATTTCTTCTCCTTTTAAATTATTTTATTATACTTTTATTATTTTACATAATTATATGATAAATTACTTATTTTGTAAATAATTTATGCTTTTCTAATTACTATAGTTACTTCAAAAATATTATTTTCTTTTATTTTTGCAAATATATCTCCGTCCATTTTATGCATTAATTGTTTACAAATGTATAATCCAAGTCCGCTTCCTTCCTGTTTTTTAGAATTACTTCCTCTATAAAAAGAATCAAAAATGTGTGGTAAATCTTCTTCTTTTAATTCACATCCAGTATTATATATTGATACTAATTTACAATCTTCTTCCTCAGAAAAATTAATTTTTATTTCTTTCCCGTTACCATATTTAATTGCATTTTCGATAACATTTTGTATTACTTCAATAACTCTATCTCTATCACCTTTTAATAAACAATTATTATAATCTTCAACAGAAAATAGTGTGTGAATTGTTTCTAATTTATCTGTATAATATGTATCTATTTTATTTATAACCTCATTTAAATAAAAACTTTCATTTTTAACTGGAAGATCTAAGAAGTCTTCTCTAGAATTCTTTACTATTTCATTTACATAGTGTTCGATTTCATCTGCATTTTTTAAAATTCCTTCTATCACTTCTTTTTTCTTTTCTTCTGTATTATATAAATTTTCTTTTAATGCTTTTGAATATAATTTAATTGCAGATAGAGGAGTTTTTATATCATGTGATAATGATAATATTAATGTCTTTTTTTCTTTTTGATATTTTATTTCTCTTTTTTTATTATCTTCTAAATTTTCTCTAAGCATATCCATGCCCCAAGTAAATTTTCCAAAATATTTATTTTTCTGTTCTTTTATTGGAATATTTAAATTTCCTTTTGCAAGTTCATAAGGCATTTCTTTTATATCAGTAAATGGTTTTATTATTTTTTTATTAATATAAATATATGTAATTACTGATAATATTACAATTACAGCTAAAGAGCCATTTATTAAAAATAAATTATAATTATCTTTATTCCCACTATAATCTATTTTATATATTATTTGTCCATTCTTTTCTTCTCTTGATATTTGAGTTTCATCTTTTTTTGAATTTTGAATATATATATAATTTGTAATTGCTATTATTAATATTTCTAAAATAATTACTACAATAATAAATTTCCTAAATTTTTTCATTCAAATCTATACCCCACTCCCCAAACTGTTAATATATGTTTTGGTTCTTTTGGATTTTCTTCTATTTTTTCTCTTAACCATTTTATATGTACTGTTAAAGATTGAAATTCAGTCTCACTATCACTTCCCCAGATAGTATTAAATAAATATTCTTTTTTTAATGTAGTATTTTTATTTTCTATTAATATTTTTAATAATTCACATTCTTTTGTTGTTAATTCATATTCTTTTTTATCGACTGTTAGTAATTGCTTAGCCGCATTTAATGTTAAATTTCCTTCAACTATTTTTTCTATGTCATATCTTCTTTTAAAAATACCTTTTATTTTTGCTATTAAAATATCTATGTCTATTGGTTTTTCTATATAATCATCTGCTCCCAATATTATTCCATTTAGTTTATCTTCTTTGTCTGTTTTGGCACTTAAAATAATTATTGGTGTATTGGAATTTTCTCTAATTTTTGAGCATACATTAAAACCATCTATACCTGGTAACATTATATCAAGCAAGACTAACCTTGCTCCGTATTTTTCATACAAAGTCAAGGCTTTTTCTCCATTATCTGCAACACTCACTATATAATTTTCCTTGGTTAAAAAATCTTTAAGTAATGTTGCAATTTCTTTATTATCTTCAACAATTAAAATATCTATCATAAATCTCCTTATGTACATTTTGGGGACACTTCCCAAAATGTACAAAACAAATATAATTCTTATCAATATTCTACTATAAACATGCTTAAAAAGCAAGATTTCTCTTGCTTTTTACCATCCTAGTTCCATAAGCCAATTGTTTAATTCTCTTTCTCTTTCCATTTCTTCTTTTTCAGAAGAAGTATTAGGTAATTTATATTCTCCTTGTATATTTCCATCAACTATATATAAAACTCTAGAACATTTTGCAGCTATTTTTGCATCGTGTGTTACCATCATTATTGTTGTTCCTTCTTTATTTAGTTTTATTAGTTCATCCATAACTTCTTTTGAAGATGTGCGGTTTAGAGAGCCTGTTGGTTCATCTGCAAATATTATTTTAGGATTGTTTATCATGCTTCTACATATACAAGCTCTTTGAAGTTGACCACCTGATACTTCGTTTATATCGTTATCAGCAATTTGAATTATTCCAAGTTTTCTCATTAGATCTTCGCCATGTTTTATTTTTTCCTTTTTGGATTGTTTAGTTTTATTACTTCTCATGGCTGGAAGTACGATATTATCTAATACTGTCAAATTTTTCATCATATACATTTGTTGGAATATAAATCCCATTTCATTTAATCTTAATTCTGCTAATTTTTTTTCTTTTAATTTTGCAATATTTTTCCCATTGAATTTAATATCTCCACATGTTGCATTGTCCATACCAGAAACTGTGTATAGTAATGTTGATTTTCCTGAACCTGATGGTCCCATTATTGCCACCATTTCTCCTTCTTCTATTGAGAAATTAACATTTTTTAATACATTATTTTGTCTTTTGTTAATTACATATGTTTTACATAGGTCTTTTACTTCTATTATTTTAGACATTTTACTATCTTCCTTTCCTTTTACTCAATATTTGCAGTATCACTGCTCTTAATTTTCTTAGTTGAAAGTGCTGCAACAAATGCTGTAATAATTGTTACTCCAAGCACTATTCCTGGATATACTAAGAATAACTTCACCGGATTGATTAAGAAATTAATATCATTTGCTCCCATCATTCCAAATACAGGATTACACCATGCTTTTGTTATTGGAATAACAAATATTGCTGATAAAATTTCTGCAATTATTGTTGCTATCATAAATCTATATATATGCCATTTTATTATTTGAATATTTTTAAATCCTATTGCTTTTAATAAAGCTATTTGAGATTTTTCATTTGTTACAAATGATAATTCCATAAGTAATGTAACAAGTATTACAACTATAATTGTTATTGTTAATAATAAATATTGCACTGCTTCCATTGTATCAACTACTCCAATGCAATCTGCGATAAATTTTTCGGGATTGCATACATCTTCTGTATCTAATATTTCTTTTAATCTTCTAACTCTGTTATTTATTTCTCCATCACTCAAATTATCTTTAAAATCTACTTGGAACCATTGAGAACCAACTAAATTTTTAACATTGTCTGGTGCTTTTTCATTTAATCTTATCAATTGTCCCATATTATTTAATGATTGGAAAATAGCTGTTACTATTAATTCTTGTTCTCCATCTCCAAAATCTATTTTTATCTTATCTCCTATTTTTGCTTCTAACATATTTGCTACTTTATCTGTTATTGCTACTTCATTTTCTTTTATTGGTGCAATTCCTTCTTGATATAAATATTCGTCAGCCTTTGAGTTTACTCCTTGTATACATTTAATATTGTATGTAGTTCCATTAAATGACACTTTATAACTATATAGTAATTCTATACTCAATCTTGCTGGCATCCCATTTTCTTCAAATATTTTTTCATATTTATCAATCTTACCTTTTTTGAATTCTTCTTTTGATGGATATTTAAACATATCCATAGCATCACTTGGAGTAAAGTATGCATTACATTCAATTCCAAAAGTTGATTGTAAATTTTTGCTCTTCATCGTATCTGTTGTTATTACAACTCCTAATGCAAATATTAAACATACAAATAATGAAATTATTATTGTTATAAATCTCCTTGGTGCGCTTAATATATCGTTTATTGCCATATATAAATTTAACCTTATATGACTATTCTTCATCTTATATATTGTTTTTACTTTATATCTTTCACCTGTTTGGCCATTTCTTATTGCATCTACTGGTGAGGCTTTTTTTACTTTTCTTGTATAAATATAGGCAAATAAAACTGTTACAATTACAATAAATACTGCACCTATTATATTTAAGCCAAATCCTGTTGTATTTCCAAGTACCATGTTTTTAGTTGTTGATTCTATCATCATATTTCCAAATGGTACACTTAGGAAACCTCCTGTAATTGCGCCTACAATTGCAAGTGTTAAGTATTTTATAATATATAAATTTCTTATCTTTTTATTGTTTATTCCTATTGCTTTCATTACGCCTATTTCTCTGTATTCTTCATTTATTGTAAATGTAATTGTAAATTTCAATATTAATAATGCAACAATTACTAAGCATACACTTAAGATTAACACAACGAAAGCTACTATCATATCCATTACATAGCATAATTTCAGCATATCTCTTGGTCCACTAAATATTACTGATGATACTTCACTTAAAGCTTTTGATATTTCATTTGGATTATCTGTTTCTACATATATAATTTTATTTCCTAAAGCCGCAACATTTTCTCCCTTTTCTTTATCTTTATAAAAGTGATCATAAATATCTTTATAATCTTCCTTATTTAAAAGAAATCTTTTATTTCCCATAAACTTTGAACCTAAGAATGCATCTTTTGCCACTCCTGCGATTTTAAAATCTATTTTTTTGTTTTCTAAATCTACTGTTATATAATCTCCTGCAGATAGTTTATTATCCTCTAGAAAATCTCCTGTTATATATACTTCACCTTTTTTAATATTTGTTAATACATTGTCATCTTTATCAAAGAATTTCATACTTGAATTTTCTAAGCTTTGGAAAATAATATTAAAGTTTGTATCAACTTTTTCTCCTTTTATTTTTATATTATTTTTTGTTCCTAATATACAAGTATCATATTTATAGCTTTTTACAGCCTTTTCTTTGTCTAATACTCCAAAAATTTCATCATTATTCGTTGTAATAATTGCATAATCTCCTACTTCTGCTTTGTCAAAATAATAATCTGTACCATTCATTACTGTTACTATATTATTTAAGCCACTTGCTGAAAATATTGATGCTAAAATAATGAATAATAACAATAAAAAGTTCATTACTTTTTTCTTTTTTAAGTCTAATTTTAAAATTCTAAAAAACATTTTTCATACTCCTTTTTTATTAATCTGAAATAATTATACAGGTGAAAATATTAAATAATCATTAAATAAAATAAAAATCCGGCTTTCACCGGATTTTCCCCTATTTAACTAGCATTTTCTCCTATCCAATTATAAACTTCTCTTGGATAAAATGCTCCACTAAATCTTTTTCCACTAATAAATGTTATATTAGGATATGTTTTTTGTAAATCTTTAAAGCTTCTATCTACACTATTTACTCCACTTGTTACGAAAATATAAATTGGTTTTCCTTCTAAATTATTTTCTTCTATAAATGTATTTATGATTGTAGGAGCAGTGTAGTACCATACTGGAAATCCCAAAAACACCTCATCGTATTCATCAATGTTGCTTATTTTGTTTAAAACACCTGGCCTGAAATTTTTATTTTTCATTTCAATACATGACCTATTATTTCTGCTTGGCCACTTTAAGTCATCATTGGTGTATTTTGTTGCTGGCTCTATTTCGAATATATCTGCATTTAAGGTATTTGCAATTCTTTCTGCCAGCCTTTTGGTCGCCCCTGTTGCCGAAAAATATGCAACTAAAGTTTTGTACATACTAACCACTCCTTTTCTTTATATTTTTTATAAATAAAAGCGAATAGATAGTGATGTGCATCACTTTCCACCCGCTTATTACTTACTATCTTATTTTAGTTAATATATCATAAATTCTTATTTTTGTCAATTTGTTTTAATCTAATTTTTAAAATTTCTATTTAACATTAATATTTCCCATGTCAGAATCTATTTTTAGTATTACATTAGATTTAGTATTATTATTTGATATATTACATTTTCCTAAATCTACATGTCCCATTACATGAATATCTTTTGTTTCATCTATATCTACATTTCCCATATCAGTTTCTATTGTTGAGTTTTCTTTTATTTTCATTTTTTCAACATTTAAATTACCACAGTTTAGTTTTATATCACATTGTCCCAAAATCTTTCCTATTTTTACATTTCCTGCATCACACTTAATTTTAGCTTGATTTATTTCTCTAATTTCAACATTTCCTGCATCGCAATCAATATCAATATTTGCCTCTCCAAGTTTCTTTGCTTTTACTTGTCCTGCATCATTCTTTACTTTTATATTTCCTTTAAATGTTTCAGGAATAAATACCTTTATATCTCCAGTAACTTTACCAAAATTAAAGAAACCACCTTTATTGTTTTTTGTATAGTCTATTTTTAATTCATTTTCATTTAATTCTACTTCAAAATCTTCTCTATTATCTCCATATATTTCAACTTTTATATTATTTTCTTCTGAATTTTCAAAAATAATATCTCCTGCATCTTGTTTAATATCAATCATATTAATTGTTTCTATATCATAAGTTTCATTAAAAATTAAGTTTTCACTTTTTCTAGTTCCAAAACTTATTTTAAAATTATGAAAATCAATAGTGCCATTTAAACATAAAACTAAAAAACTTGTTAAAGCAACAATTATTATTGTAAGCAAAATAATTAAAAAAATTATTATTCCTCTATTTCTCATTTTTTCTATCCTCCTTTAACATAAATAATAGTTTTATTATTTGACAAATTAAACCATTAATAATAAATATTACCCATGTTATATGCCATGCAAATGTTGTAAAGCTTACAATAAAGTAAATAACTACACAAATTGCTCCAATAATTCCATTTATTTGATTTAAGATTTCATCTTCTTTCTTTTCGTCTTCAGTTTTTTTAAATTTAGGTATAGACATAAAATGTCTAATTATATTTGTTACTCCTAAACCAATTAATAACAAAAATGTACATCCTACAAGTGCAGAATTCCATCTTAATACTGTATCTCCAACTCCTACAAAGGCAATTGCAAATATGAAAAGAAATACTGACCCGCTTATTACTTCTGCCGATTTTCTTTTTATTTGATTTCTTGTCATATTTTCATAATCGTCATCTTTTCCTCTAAAAAATAGATTTTTCTTAATATTATTTTCTTTCCCTTCTATATTATTGTTTTTCTCTTCTGGTTTTTCTCCTGTTAATAATTCATTTGGTGTTATTCCATATAGCTCACATAATGGAACTATTTTATCAAAATCAGGTGTACTTTGATTTGTCTCCCATTTTGATATTGTTTGTCTTGTTACATTTAATTGTTCTGCAACATTTTCTTGTGATAAATTTTTTGTTCTTCTTAATTCGTATAATTTTTCTCCTAAATCCATTTTTAAATTCCTCCCTTTTCTTAGTTAAAATTATAGTATTTTTTCCGGTTGCGTTCTACCAATTTGGCTTGGAAATTCGTCAACTCAAGTTAACATTTCCTGATTTTAAAGGCTTTTTATAATATTAATTTAAAATTTTTATTTAATATATAGTTTTATCTTCTTTATTTGAAAAATTATCGAAAGTTTTTATTGTTTCATCTCTATCCATATTTTTTAAATCAAGTATTTGTATATCTTCATTATTATTTGCTAAATCTTTTATAAAATTATAAATATAATCATCTCTAAATCCAATATCTGCTGCATCTTCCTTTGTATTTCCGTAATATACTTTTTTTATGTTTGACCAAATTGTTGCAGATAGGCACATTGGGCAAGGATAACAAGAAGTATATAATTCAGCTCCACTTAAATCATATGAATTAATATTTTTACAAGCATCTCTAATTGCCATAACTTCAGCATGTGCAGTTGGGTCATTATTGCTTAAAACATGATTTGAACCTTTTCCTATTATTTTTCCATCTTTTATAATGCAAGCTCCAAATGGTCCTCCTACATTTGTTTTTAAATTATCATCAGCTAATTCTTTAGCAATTTCCATATATTTATTCATAATTTCCTCCTAGTTATATGTATTTTTAATTTTTAATAAATTGATTATATCATATATTTTTTGTTTTTTGCACAAAAAAAGAAAATTAGAATAATAATTATCTAATTTTTCATTTACTATATAATTTTCTATTGATTTTTTATCCAATTTTCTTACTCCTTTTATAAGACATCTTACATATAAATAGTGTATTTAAATTAACAAAAGGTTACACATAAATTTTAAATTCTATTTATAATAACATAAAAGAGAGATAATTATCAATTAATTACCTCTCTTTAAAATTATAATTTCTTATTTACTAATTACTTTTTTCTGCCAGCTTTTTTCATTGCATTTTGGGCATTTCATATATCTTGTTCTTCCAAAATGTTGTGCCCATAATACACTTGAATATTTTGGAACATATTTATGATGACATTTTTGACATTCATAATATCCTGCAGTTTGTTCAATTTTAATTCCATAAAACATTCCTACTATAAAATTAATAAATCCAAAAGCAATTAATAAAATTCTAAGCCAATTTGGCATTTCTATATAAGAAGCTACAAATATTAAGGTTAAAAATGTTATCGATGCTGTATATCCTATTACCCATTCTAACTTTAACATTTTTTTATCTGACTCCTCTTTTTGTTTTACCATATCAATTAAATTTTTTTCTAATCTTTCATTATAATTATTCATTTCTAAAACCTCCCCACTTAATAACTCATTTACACTTATTTTGAGTTCCTTACATAAATCAAGCATAATTCCTGAATCAGGCATTGATTTTCCATTTTCCCATTTGGATATAGCTCTATCTGTAATATTTAATTTTTCAGCTAATTGCATTTGTGTTAAATTATTCTTTTTTCTACACTCAGCTATGAACTTTCCAATTTTAATCTGATCCATCTTTTTTCCCTCCTTCAATTAAAGTGTAAAATATTTTTATTTAGAAGTCTACATACCATTGGTTGAGTGGGTAGGTTTTTTATATATCAACAAATGGTTGAGTAATTTTTTCTACTTTATTCTTTTACTATCGCCTGTTGCATAGTCAATTTTTATACCAGGTTGTACATTATACACATATACATTAAAGCAAACTCCTTCGCCTTTATCTTCAACAGAAAATGCTTCCATTTGTACACCGCTTGCTACTAGATTATTTTCCTCATAAATTGGTGTAACTCTGTATAATACATGGTTTTTCTTATTTTTTAATATGTAATCATGAACCTCATTTTCAAAAGGTAACATTCCTGTAACATTGAAATATCTTGTTCCTGTAATTAAATTTTTATTATTTGCATTTTCTGCCGCTAATTGATAACCTATTAAATGGCAACGATTATACAAATATTTATCTTCTATTAAATCATCATATCTTGCAGTTTTCCATCCTGATGGCTTAACTGCCCCTATAGCTTGTCGCTCTTCTCCATCTTTGGGCATTATTTCTTTACATATATTTGCATATGCAACTCCGCATCTTCCTAAGCTATCTAAATCACTATAATTTTCAAATGCATCTGTTGTCATATCTTCCTCTGTAAATGATGGCTTATTATCATTTATATGTACAAATGGTGTATCTTTATATTCAGGAATACTGGATAAATCAAATGATATAATATTTTCTGCTGAATAATTTTTTTCATTTGCATTTGATAAATTATATTTTTCAGATATATAACTATACCCTTGTAATATTAAAAATGTTAATACTACAATTACCAATTCTTTAAATAATGTTTTTGTCGATTTGTTTTTTCTTTTTTTCATCTATCGTATATTTCTCCTTTTAATTTTTATCGCAAGTTTAAGCATTTTTTATTATTCAAATTATATATTAAAAGACAAATAATATCAATAATTATTTGTCTTTTTTACTATTCTTTTAACTTTGGTATATTACCATTAATATTTTGAATTTTATTTTCGGTATGAGCTAATGAATAAATTCCTTTATATTCGTTATTTAAAAATAATTCTACTATATGATTTTTATCTAATTCATCTTCTTGTTCATTTTTTATTTGGGTTAATATATATTCACTATTTGGTTTCATATTTAAAATTGATAATTTATTATCTCTTTTATTTTTTCCAGGTGTTAGCATGTGAAGTGTAAATATAATTTTATCTTCATTCATTTTAACTTTACCACTTGATATTGTTATTTTATTAGGAATATTTGATAAATTATCAAATAAATACATTTCCATTGGAATATTTTTTTGTTTAATTTCTTCCTCTTCATCATAACTAATATTTAGTATAGGAAGATCTGTACATATTAAATTATATATATGATATTCTTTTTCATTATATATCATTGTTTTAAATTGGTAATTACTTTTTACTTTTTCGTCAGTTATTTCATCTGACAAAATAGCTAATTTTACATTTGGGCTATTGGCATTATAACCTATTCTCGGGTTATACTTATTTTGACTATCATTTACAACAGAATAATATAATGTATTATTTTTTTCATCAATTATTAGTTTATAATCATTAAATTTGATATCCTCTAATTTCAGATTTTTATTTTCAATTCGAGATTCTTTTATACTATTCCACTTACTTTCATTTATTGATAGTTCCCTAAATTCACTACTTGGATTTAGCACAATTATTAAAATTATAGCTATAACAGTCAAAAGAATTACTGGTATTAATATTTTATTTTTATCCATAGAAATACCTTCCTTTTTTAACGCTTTAAACTATGTCGTCAGCATCATACTCTATAATTGAATATTTGCTAATGCTTTCATTTTTAGATAATTCATTATTTAATTCTTGAATATTTTTGTATGTAAGTTCTATTGCATAATCAAAGCCTTTTGAAGTATAATTTCTTGATTTAAATTTATGGCTTATTTTTCTATCTTTAAATATTTTTGTTAAACTTGTTTCTACATCTTCTTTAGCTCTTACAATTAAAACAAATGATTTTCTACCAAAATTTATATGTTCTAAAGCAATCAAAACTAATGTTACTACAATTGATGTTAAAACACCTACTTCAAATAATTGACATCCACAAATTATTCCAATAAATACACTCCATAATAAGTATAACATATCAACCGGATCTTTAACAGAGGTTCTAAATCTTATAATTGCAAGTGCTCCAATTGTACCTAATGTTATTACTAAATTTGATTGTAAGCAAAGAATTATTGTTGCTATAAAAAATGGTAAAATTGCTGTTGTTATATTAAAAGATTTATTATAAAATGACCTGTGAGAAACCATTCTATATACAAAAAACTCATATATTGCAAGTATTGCAACCATTAATAATACTGCCAATATTGTACTTGTGGTTATGCTTTCATTAGCATAAGAATTAATAATATTTTCAAAAATTCCCATAACTTTTTATTCCTTTCATTTATTTTCAAAGTCTATCTCATATAACAATCCAATATCTTCCTTCCAAAATAATATTTCGAAAAAGAACCTTGTTTAAAATTATATGATTCAACAATATTTCTAATATATGATGGTAAAATATCATCAAATTTTACTTCCAATACATTCAATCCACTTGGTAAAACATAAAAGTTTTGATAATCTCCATCCAAAAAGTTTTCTAATTCGTATGAAGCTGAAATTTTCATATCAAATGTAATTCTTACATTAGTTATTTCTTCTACAAAAGCAATTCTTTCATAATCCACAATAACTTTGGGTTTGTAATTATGTATTAGCATATCAACTGCCAATTCTTTTATTAATTTCTTTTGTGTTTTAAATATTAAATCTGTTTCATCTCCTGAAATTATTTCATTATATTCTTCTACTGTTATGTTACAAGATTCTTTATGACATCTACCTTCTATTTTTTCTTTTCTTTCTAGCTTTATATAACTTAAGTCATCTCCATAATATCTAATTCTCCACTTAAATCTTTTTGAAAGTCCTGAATCTGTTGTATAAATAGATGTATCTTTGTAATCATCAAAATATAAAGAGTGTATTATATATCTTCCGTCCAGGAGGTGTATGGGAATCTATCTCCATTACTTCAGATAATCTTGATTTTAATAGAGATAGTTCCTGATTTGTTAAAGTATATTTCCATTCACTACGATAAACTTTTATAATAATCCCCTCCTTTTCTTTATATTTTTTATCTACTTTTTCTTCCGCCATTCATCTGCATTTGTCCACCATTTTGCATTTGTCCACCAAATGGCATTTCTCCATTTTGATTCATTTCTCCAGGCATTCCGCCTCTCATTCCGCCGCCCATCATTTGGTTTGTAATTGTATTTGTTTCAGTTCCATTTACAATGATTTTTCCGCCATTATTTTGTGCTGTTCCATCATAATCAAATGCTGAGTTTCCAGTAATATTTATTGTTCCTCCATTTATATATATATTTCCATTTGCATCTATTCCGTCTGTATCTCCTTGTCCCATATTAATTGTAATATTTCCACCATTTATTTCGACTGTTGGAGTACTAATACTAGATTTATTACTTGCATTTATACCATCATCACTTGCTTCTATATTTATTGTTCCATCATCTATTTTTACATAGGTTGCTTCAATTCCTTCACTTGATTTTATATTAAATGTTCCTCCTGTAATTGTAACTTTTGTTATTCCTTGTATTCCGTCACTTTCTGCAGTTATATCAAATTTTCCTCCTGATATAGTTACATATCCTAAACTTGTATCTTCATCATTAGATGCTTTTATTGCGTCTCCACCTGCATTTATTTTAAATGTTCCGTCTTGTATTTCTACACTATCTTTTCCTTTAATTGCATCATCATCTGAATTTATTGTGTATGTTCCATTTTTTATTACTAAAGTATCTTTTGAAACAATACCATCATAATTTGATTTTACTTCTATACTTCCAGTTCCAGAAAATTCCAAATCAGCTTTTGAATAAATTGCTCCGTCTAAATCTTCTGTTGTTGTAGCAGTTGCTTTATTTTCTCCTGAAAGGACTATTGTAACTTTTTTTGCCTTTTCAACATTTATTGCTGGACCATTTGAATTTGTTATTTCTACTCCATTTAAATTAAGTGTTACTTCTTCACTTGTGTTTACTGTAATGCTTCCATATTCTCCTGTTAAATCATAATTTCCGCCAGATGTTATATTCATAGTATTAGCATTCGATGTGTTTGCTGAAATGCTTGAACTAGAGCTTTTACTTGAAACATTACTACTATTAGTTGAATTTGACTCTATTGCATTTGTTTGATTATTTGTAGCTTTTGTATTGTTATAAGCAATTACAAAACATACAACAACTCCCGTAATTACTCCCACAGCAATTATTCCTATAATTATCTTTTTTACATTTTTATTTTTATTTTTTTCTTCTTCCATAATTAATTCCTCACTTTCTTAATATAATTTAATTATAATAGTTAAATATTGAAAATAAATTGAAATTTTATATTTTTTCTTAAACCATAGATTTAGGGATTTCATTAACCTTAGTTCCATTTACTATTATTGTACCTCCCGTAAATGTTGCTGTTCCATCATAATCAAATGTTGAACTACCTGTTACATTTATTGTTCCTCCAGATACTTTAATATCTCCATTTGAATCTATACCGTCCGTGTCCCCATCTGCCATAATAATTGTAATTTCTCCTCCTGCTATTTCTATAGTCACATTATAACTTTCTGATTTTCTTCCTGCATTTATTCCATCACCTGTTGCATTTATATCAATTGTACCTCCATTTATTTGAACATAAGTACCTTCAATTCCTTCAGCCCCATTTAGTTCTAAAACTCCATCATCTATTTGAACAACTGATGTACCATGAATACAATCATCAGTAGCTTCAATTTTTATGGTTCCTTTAGCTATAAATACATATCCTTTAGTATCATCACTACTATTTTCTGCATGTAATCCATCTGTTCCAGCTTTTATATTTAGATTTCCATCTGCTATTCTTATCGAATCATTTGCTCTTATCGCTACCGCTTCTGCATTTATATTAAATGTTCCACCTGTTATTTTAACATCATCTTTTCCTGTAATACCATTTTGAGAAGATTCAATATTTAAATTTCCTGTTCCATTAAATGTTATATCTTGTTTTGAGAATATTACTGCATTTAAATTGTTAGTATCATCTTTTGCAAATGTCCCTGTTACCTTTAAAGAATTGTTTCCTGTTTGAGTTACAAATACCTTATCCGCTGTTTTTACATATACAACTGGCATTGTTTCATTTGTAATTGAAAGATTTTCTAAAATAATTTGTACTTTGTCTACATCTTTTGCTTCTACAAAAATAGTAACATTTTTAGCAGATCCTGATATAACATAAATTCCTTCTGTTGTAATATTTATATTTTTTCCATCTGATACTGTATACCTTGTTGCATTAGCTGTATTTATATTCTGTTCAAGATCTCTTTGCGTAAATAATTCACTACTTTCATAAATTTTTAAGGTAGTAGTTGTTGTTGACACATTATTATTTTTTAACATGCTTAAAGCAATCACTATTGTAATTAAAACAACCACTCCAATTATTGAATAAATTTTTTTCATTTTTATTATCCTCCTTGTTTTACCAAAAATTTCTTTATATTATTTTTACATCAGTTTTATTGAAAATAGATTGAACTATCAAAAAATATTTGCTTAATATTTTTTATTATGGTATAATCTTTTTATATTATAAATACTAAGGGGATTTTAGAAATCGGAGTAAAATTTGATATTACAAATCCAAAATAATTAACTGTATAAAGGAAGGAATAAAAATGTCCCAAAAAAGTATTAAAAAAAATTATATTTACAACTTAATATATCAATCTTTAACATTAGTATTACCACTTGTTACAACACCATATCTATCCAGAATATTAGGTTCAGAACCAATTGGAATTTATAGCTATACATATTCAATTGTATCGTATTTCCTATTATTTGGTTCATTAGGTGTAAGTTTATATGGTCAAAGAGAAATTGCATATGTTAATGAAGATGTGAAAAAGAGGAAAAAAATATTCTGGGAAATTGTTGCTTGTAGATTTGTTACAATGTTTATAGCAATTTTAATATATTTTATTTTTCTTGCCAGAATGGGAGAATATGCAATATATTATAGAATTTGGCTTATAGAACTAATTGCAATGGCCTTTGATATTAGCTGGTTCTTCCAAGGAATGGAAGATTTCAAAAAAACAGTTATAAGAAATGTTATAGTTAGACTTGCTAGTGTTACTTTAATATTTGTATTTGTAAAAAGTCCAGAAGATTTAATAAAATATATTACTATATATTCAATTGCAGACTTAGTTGGAAATTTATCATTATGGAGATATCTACCAAGATATTTTAAAGGAATAAAGATTGGAAAAATAAAACCATTTTATCATTTACACGCAATAATTCTTTTATTTATTCCACAAATTGCAAACCAAGTATATAATCTATTAGATAAAACTATGATAGGAAAAATAATTACAGATAAATCTGAAGTAGGATTCTATGAACAAGGTCAAAAAGTAATTAGAGTTTTACTTACTGTTGTAACATCTCTTGGAATTGTTATGATTCCTAGAATGGCAAGTACATTTGCCTCTGGAAATAAAAAACAAATTATTGAATATATGAAAAAATCCTTTAAATTTGTATTTTTCTTAGCATTTCCAATTGTTTTAGGACTAATTAGTGTTTCTAAAAGTTTTGTACCATTATTTTTTGGAGAAGGATATGATAAAGTTGTTACATTACTAATTGTAATTTCTCCAACAATTATTCTTACAGGAATGGCAAATGTTATAGGAACACAATATTTGCTTCCAATTAAAAGACAAAAAGAATATACAATTACAATAACATTGGGATTAGTTATAAACTTTTTCTTAAATTATATTTTAATTACTTATTATGACTCAGTTGGTGCTTCTATTGCAACAGTAGTTTCAGAATTAATAGTCGTAATAGCTCAATTATATGTAATTAGAAAGGATATTAAAACAAAAGAAGTTTTAAAACTAAGTATTCCATACATTTTTGCTAGTCTTGTAATGTTTGCAATAACAATGATTGAAGGTTTTGTTTTAGAAACTAGCACAAAAACATTAATTATTCAAATAATTTCAGGTGGCTTAGTATATGTTCTAATGCTTTGGATTTTAAAAGATGAGTTTTTAAAAATGTTTTTAGAAAAAGGAAAAAGTATTATTAAAAGAAAAGCTTAAAAAAAGAAGATTTTATAAATCTTCTTTTTTTATATTATAATTTCAGCTATTGTTCCTATTTAGAAATTACTTCTTCAAAAACTTCTTTTAAAATATTTAAACCATCATTTAAAACTTCATCTTCTATTACCAATGGTGGCATAACTTTTACAACTTCGTTGTTTCTTCCTGCACGTTCTACTATTAAGCCTTTTTCAAATGCTTTAATAGATATTTGTTTTGCAATTTTTTCATCATGTACATCAATTCCCCATATAAAGCCAATTCCTCTTATTTCCATATTTTCTTTTAATGGTTTTATATTTTTATTTAAGAATTCTTCTATAATTTTTCCTTTTCTTTTTGTTTCTTGTTCTAAATTATTATCATTAAAATATTCTAATCCAGCTTTAGCAGAAACCATTGCAATTTGATTTCCCCTGAATGTTCCGTTGTGCTCACCTGGTTTCCAAATATCTAATTCTCTTTTAAATAAAGTTAATGCAAGAGGGAATCCATATCCTCCAATAGATTTAGATAAAGTTACCATATCTGGAACTATATTTGCTCTTTCAAAAGAGAAAAATGTTCCTGTTCTGCAGCATCCAACTTGAATATCATCTACTATTAATAATATATCATTATCATCACAGAATTTTCTTAAAGCTTGTAAAAATTCAGGTTCAAATACCATTATTCCACCTTCAGCTTGAACTGTTTCAAGTATTATAGCTGCTGGTTTTTCAACTCCTGAGTGATCATCATCTAATAGTGTTTGCATATATTTAATTGTATCTAATCCTTCAAACATGTATGGAGCTGGTATATGTGTTACATTATTTAATGGAACACCTGCTCCTTCTCTTGCTTCTCTTTCTGTTGTTAATGCTAAAGTTCCTAAAGTCATTCCATGGAATGCTCCCATAAAGCACCAAATGTTATTTCTTTTCTTTACTTTTCTTGCTAACTTTAATGCACTTTCAACAGCATTTGTTCCTGTAGGTCCAGGGAATTGTATTTTATAATCTAAATTTCTAGGTTTTAAAATATTTTCTTCAAAATATCTAATAAAATCACATTTTGCCTTTGTATACATATCTAGTGCATGTATAATTCTATCTTCTTGTAAATATTCAATTACTTTTTCTTTTATATATGGATTATTATGACCATAATTTAATGCTCCTGCACCACAGAAAAAGTCTATATATTCTTTTCCATTTACATCTCTTATTTTTGAATTTTTGGCATAATCTAATTCCTCATTAAAAATTCTGCAATAACTTCTTACTTCTGATTCATAATTTTCAAAAACTTCTTTATCATTCATTTTTCTAATCTCCTTTATTGTAAATAATCTGTTTCCTTTTTTTCAAATTCTTCCAGTCTTTTATTATAGCACTCCATTGCTTCTTCTTCAAATTGTAATTTAGGATTTTCTTCTCCCAGCAATTTCATAATATATTTTGTAAATACTGGATTCAATACAAGTAATGGACCAATTAAATATGTTCCAAAACAATTATTTTTTCTTATACCTTCTAATTCAGATTCTTTATTTATTCCGCATCCTCTTATTGATTTAAATAAATAATTGTCTTGTTTTTCTGAATAGCAGAAACTAAAAGTAGATTTAAATCCTAAAACTTTTATTTTTTCACTATCTTCAAATTCACCTAAAAACAAAGTATTAAATCTATGTTTCATATCTCTTTTGGCATAAAAATCAAATAATCCTAAAGCTTCAATTTTGTTGCCATTATCTTCTTCTATATAATTGCCTAAAACTTCCATAGCATTTCCAGTAAATAAAGCAACCTTATTTTTAGAAATATAATTTTCTAATTCAGTCTTATAATTTTTTAATTTCTCTATAACCAATTCTTGTGATTTTTCTGACATAGAACCTAAATATATCATATCTACATCTTCAGTTATAAATTTTGGTGTATCTGTTAAAGATGTTTCAATAACTTCTACATCTTGCAAACTATTTTTAAGATATTTTACGTTAAAAGGTTCTCCAAAAAGATTAGCTATTTCTGGAAATAAAAATTCAATTTTAATCATTTTTTTCACCTCCAGAATTTTCTTTTTCATTAGATATTTTTAAAATGTTATCTTTAATTTGTTTATTTACATTATCTACAGCTGTTTGTTGATACATGTCATATAAAACATAAATTGTATTGTCCTTATTGTATGATAAATATTCAGCTGCTGTACTTTCATCATCTAATGCAACTATTTTTTCTTTATCTACCCCAGCTATCAATAATCTCAATTCAATATCTTTAGATCTTGTACCTGGAACTATTATTTTTTTAATAGATTCATCATTTAAAAATTCAAAGTCACAATCATAAATCCAAGCAGGGTTTGCGCTAGAGGCTTTATTATCATGATGATCTTCTATAAGTAGAAAAATTTCCTTATTTCCTTTTACATTTTTTACATACTTAAATACTATTGAGCATGCAATTGGATTATAACCTTTTGCTAAATGATTTATTATTTTATAACCATTTATATTTTCTTCTAAATATCTATTTTTTGTAATTTTAATTTTTTGCAATGCATTTTGTATGTCTTCGTCTTTTATTCCAATCTCTTTTAATAGTGCTACTGTTGCAATTTGATTATATATATTAAAAATACTATCAGATAACATATTTAATTTAAATTGTTTATCTTCGTAAGCTACATTTATTTCATTTGCTTCATTATCTATACTCTTTACGCTATAATCAGCTTTTGGAGATTTATAATTACAATTCTCACAATATGCTCTTCCAATATGATGATATCTAACAAAATCATATTTAAGTTTTGAACCACAGTTAGGGCAAATTCTTGCATCATTTACTATATTAAGTGATTCTTCTGTATCTGTTTCTAGTTTATCAATTCCAAAATAAACTTTTTTATTATCATTTTCAGCTTTTAATTTATTGCTTATTAAATCATCTGCATTTAAAATCATTGTAGAAGTATCTGGCAATGCATTGTTTATTATGTCAAAAATATATTCCGAATGTGCATTTCTTTTTAGTGAATCCCTAAATAAATTAGTTACTACAACATAATCTGGTTTTACATGTTTGAAAATTTTTGGAGTACTCTTTTCATCAACTTCTATAACTGCAATATCTTGTCTAGCTTTATTTCTAAAGCTTACTCCACTTAAGAAAGTTGTAGTTATACCACCTAAAACATTTGAACCCAAATTATTGTTTAAAACATTATATCCTAAATCTTTTAAAGAATCTGTTATAAGATTACAAGTAGTTGTTTTTCCATTTGTACCTGTAACCGCAATTATTTTTTTAGGTTTGTCTACAATACTTAAAAAATTCGGGCAGATTTTGTTTGCCAAATTTCCTGGCACATGGCTACCATTAACTTTTAATACTTTTCCAAACATTTTTAGAATATTTTTTGTTGTTTTTGCAGAAAATAATGCTAAATAAAATTTAAAATTGCTTTTATTATTTGTTTCACTCATTATTACGATCCAAGCTCCTTCTAAAATCATTTTCCCTAATGTAAAATTAGTTTTTAGTCAGTTCGAATTATATCACAAAATATTATAACATGTCTATAAAAATAAGGAAAAAAATCTTGCCCAAAATACTTGACAAAATCAAATTTTAGTGTTACTATAAATGAGTACATCGCGGGGTGGAGCAGTTGGCAGCTCGTTGGGCTCATAACCCAAAGGTCGGAGGTTCGAGTCCTCCCCCCGCAACCACAAAAAACGCAAATCATAAATGATTTGCGTTTTTTCAATATACTATCTAAAATAAACTTACATAACTACTTCTAACTGTAACAATATATAAAATCATTATAATTACTTCTATAATTCCAACTACAATTCCAGCTACAGCAAAACCTTTTCCAGATTCCTCTGGGAAATATTTTGTTCTACTTAAGCCTACAGCACCAAAGCAAATTGCTAGTATTCCCATAACTAAACCAAATACAACAATTCCAACCATTGAACATACAAAGCTTGTAACTGCAAGACCATTAGTTTTTTTAGTTCCACCTTGCACTACATTATTATTATTTGCTTGCGCATTGCTGTAGTTTTGTTGTACTACATTATTTTGCACAGGAGCAGCTTCTGTATTACTATCTGCTCCACAATTTGGGCAAAATCTATCTGTTTCATTCATTTTTGTTCCACAATTAGTACAATATTTTTCCATTTTCTGTTCCTCCTTATATTATTCAGTTTTAACTGATTCAATTGTTGGTGAACCTGATACAAGTCCCATCTTCATTACTACTGTTATAGTTACCTTATTAATGTCTGGTGTGAGATTTAAAACTCTATCAGTAAATTCTCCAAATGTTTCAATAAGTAATTTATGCTCACCTATTGGTAAATCTATTTCAACAGATTCGCTATTTTTTAATGACCCTATTTTATTGCCATCAATATGAACTTTCATAGCAATACCACATCCAATTAATTTTTTTGTCCTAATAATAACAACTTTAACAGTTTTAGAATTCTTATTTTCTAAATTTTGTTGTGTATTATTAGTTTCAATTTTATAGCCACATGCTGTGCAAAAATTACTTGAATCTGGTAATTCTTTACCACATTTTGGACAAAACATTTTTCTCCCTCCTCTTTGTATATAATTATACATTATAAACATACAAATTGCAACTAAATCCGTAATTATTTATATTTCATATTCTTGACATAATCAAAAAAACATGTTATAACTATTTTAATTTTATCAAACTTTTTTAGCATTATATTTTCTCCTATTATTTCCCAAATAATAGCATAGGAGGAAAAAATGTTATCTATTATAAAAAGTATGTCATTATTAGGTTTAAATGGCTACCTTATTTCTGTAGAAGTTGATGTTTCCGCAGGTATTCCATGCTTTGAAATCGTTGGTCTTCCAGATACAAGTATAAAAGAATCTAAAGAAAGAGTTCAAACTGCAATTAGAAATTCAAATATTCAAATTTTAAGTAAAAAAATAATCGTAAATTTAGCTCCTGCAAACATTAGAAAAGAAGGTTCAATGTTTGATTTACCAATGGCAGTAGGGGTTTTAATTGCAACTAAAAATATTAAAAATAAACAAATTAACAATATTCTAGAAAATACTATTTTTATTGGAGAGCTTTCTTTAGATGGAACCTTAAATAAAATTTCTGGCATTTTACCAGTTTGCATAGAAGCGAAAAAAATGGGAATAAAACAAATTGTTCTACCTCAAGAAAATGCAAAAGAAGCTTCAATTATAAGCGGATTAAAAATATTACCTGTAAAAACCCTGCAAGATGTTATTTCTTACTTAAATAACGATTTAGAAATAAAACCAGAAGAAACTTCTCAAAATAGCTCACCAGATTTAATCAATTATGACATTGATTTTTCTGATGTAAAAGGTCAAGAAAATGTTAAAAGAGCTATGGAAATATCAGCTGCGGGACGGACACAACTGCCTTTTAATAGGTTCTCCCGGTAGTGGCAAAACCATGATTTCTAGGCGCTTACCAACAATATTGCCAGATATGACCTTTGAAGAATCATTAGAAGTAACAAAAATTCATTCAATTGCTGGAATATTATCAGCACATACCCCTTTAATATCTCAAAGACCATTTAGGCACCCACACCACACAATATCTGGCATTTCCTTAGTAGGCGGAGGAAAAATCCCCAAACCTGGCGAAATAAGCCTTGCTCATTTTGGTGTTTTATATTTTGATGAATTGCCTGAATTTAATAAAAATACATTAGAAACTTTAAGAGGACCTTTAGAAGACAAAGAAATTACCATTAGTAGAGTAAACGCATCAATTACATATCCCTGTAATTTCATGTTTATTGCTAGTATGAATCCTTGCCCATGTGGCTATTATGGTTCTAAAGAAAAACCTTGTAGTTGTACACCTGATCAAATAAAAAAATATATTGGAAAAATTAGTGGTCCACTATTAGATAGAATAGACTTACATATTGAAGTTAGTCCCGTAAAATTTGACAACTTTGATAATTCAAAAAATACAACAGATTCTAAAACCATTAAGGAAAGAGTTAATTCTGCAAGAAAAATTCAACAAGAAAGATATAAAAATATTGGTATTTTTTCAAATTCAGAATTAACTCCGAAATTGATTGAAAAATATTGTATTTTAGATACCGAAAGTAAAAAAATTCTAAATGCGGCTTTTAGTAGTTTGGGATTAAGTGCTAGAGCTTATTCAAGAATTTTAAAAGTTGCTAGAACTATTGCAGATTTGGACAATTCTGAAAATATTAAAGTACATCATTTAACTGAGGCAATTCAGTATAGAAGTTTGGACCGCAAGTATTGGGGCAATTAACTTTGGTTGGAAAACAATTACAATTTTGATAAAGAAGATTTAATTTTTTCAACCTTTACTGATATATAAACGAAAGGAATGATCTTAAGAATGAAACTAATTGAATTTAATTCAGAAAAATATCCAACTTTTTTAAAAAATATTAAAGATCCACCACAGCAATTGTATGCAGAAGGAAATTTAGAATTGTTAAATACAACATCCATTTCAATAATTGGCTCTAGAGCATGTTCTGTTTCTGGAATAAATGCAGCAAAGCAGTTTGCAAAAGATTTAGCTAGCAATGAAATAACAATCGTAAGCGGTATGGCTGTTGGAATAGACACAGCAGCTCATACAGGATGTTTAGAAGTTGGTGGAAATACTATAGCAGTACTTGGAAGTGGCTTGAATAGAATTTTTCCAAAAGAAAATGTAAAATTATATCATGAAATAATTGAAAATAATGGATTGGTAATTTCCGAATACCCACCAGAAACACCAAAAAATTCTAAGCAATTTTTGGAAAGAAACAGAATTGTAAGTGGTTTATCTGTTGGCGTTCTTGTTATAGAAGCTGCACACAGAAGTGGAACAAGCGTGACTGCTGCTCTTGCCAAAAAGCAAGGAAAAGAAATTTTTTGTATACCACATGAATTAAACGATAAACATGGAGTTGGAACAAATAGACTAATTAAAAATGGTGCACATTTAGTAACATGTGCAGATGATATTTTAAATAAACTAAATAATTTAGAAAATGTAAATCGACAGGAAGAAGAACCTTTTGAACAATTAGAATTTTGTGAACCTGAACAATATTTAGATGTCTACAATGCCCTGATTGGTCCGCCTGCAAATGTAGACGAACTATGTGAAAGGATTAATAAAACAGCTCAATATGTTAATACAGCATTATTCACACTGGAATTACAAGGCTTTATTACAAAAACACAATATGGATACCAGGTTAAAATATAATTTAAAAAGGACGTTTTAAATTTGTATTTTAAAAAAGAAACTGGAAACAAAGGCGAAAACTTAGCTTGTGAATTTTTAAGAAAAAATGGCTATATAATTATTGAGCAAAATTTTTCCTGTAAACAGGGAGAAATAGATATTATTGCAAAATCACCAACAAATTATTTAGTATTTATAGAAGTAAAAACTAGAAATTCTTTAAAATATGGCATGCCGTGTGAAGCAGTTACACCTTATAAACAAAAACATATAAAACTAACTTCTAAATATTATATTTATAAAAATTTTCTATATAATATTGACATTAGATATGATGTAATTGAAATTTTAAAATTAAATAATAAAATTTATATAAACCATTTAAAGTCAGCATTTTAAAAAAAGCCCCAAAATACTCTTAGTAGAATATTTGGGGCACATCTTATTTTATAGTAATAAATTCTTTTATTTTTTCAAATTTACTATCTCCTATTCCCTTTACATTTTTTATATCATCAACAGAATTAAATTTTCCATTTTCATTTCTATATTCTATAATTTTTTGAGCAGTCGAATCTCCTATTCCTGGAAGTTTATCTAATTCATTAATATTAGCTGTATTTATATTTATTTTCATATTACCTATCTGATTATTATTTTCTGAATTTTCCATTATTGTATTCACCCCACTTTCTTTGGTTATGTAGATATTTGTTTTATCTTCATTTTTATTATTACTTTCTTTATCTTTTATATTTGGAATATAAACCTTCATTCCATCAGAAAGCACAAATGATAAATTTATTTGTGTTAAATCTGCCCCTTCTGTTAATCCTCCTGCTTTTTCTATTGCATTAGATATTCTACTATTTTCATCAAGTTCCAAAATTCCCTCATTTGCTATACTCCCGCTAATATGAATTACAATTTTATTTTTTTCTTCTATTTTATTATTTAATTCAATATTCTCACTTTTATTATTTTCATCTTGAGTTTTTTCTATTCCATCTTCATACGAAAAAATTTGTGTTTCGTCTGTTTTTGAATATACGAAATAAATTCCTAAAGACAATATTATCGAAACACACAATATTATTATTATTTTGTTTTTTTTACTAAAATTATTCATGTTAACCTCCTTTAAAATATTTAAAATATGTATTGTAATTTTTTTTAAAATAATATAATATATTTAATATGTCAGTATAAAAATATTTAACAATGCACTTTTATATTATATTAAAATTTGAACTAGGAGAAGAAAAATGAAACACATTAAAATACTTACAACACTGATAATATCAGTAGTTTTCACAATAATTCTACCAATAATTTCAGTATTTGCGGAAGATAATACACCCCAAATATACTCAGAAGCAGCTTTACTCATAGACGCCAAAACAGGAAAAGTTTTATATGCAAAAAATGAAAAAGAGCACAAATATCCAGCAAGTACAACTAAAATTTTAACAGCAATATTAACAATTGAAAATTGTAATTTAGATGATGTTGTAACTGTAGACTATGATTCTATTATGCAAGTTCCAGCAGGCTATACAGTAGCCGCGTTACAAGTTGGAGAACAACTTACTGTAAAACAACTTTTAGAAGTTATGCTAGTTCATTCGGCAAATGATGCTGCAAATGTTTTAGCCAAACATGTTAGTGGTTCAATAGAAAGCTTTGCAAGCATGATGAATTCTAAATTAGCTGAAATTGGCTGTGAAAATTCACATTTCACAAACCCTTCTGGGAAACACGATAAAGATCATTATACAACCGCAGAAGACATGGCTAAGCTAATGAATTATTGTATGAAAAACGAAACCTTTCGCGAACTATCAGCAAGTAAAAACTGCATAATACCTGCTACAAACAAATACGAGCAAAGGATTTTTACAAATTCAAATGAATTGCTTATTAAAGATACCAGAGAGATTTCCACTAATTACTATTACCCTTATGCAATAGCTGGAAAAACTGGTTATACTGCAGAAGCTAAAAATTGCTTTGTCTCTGTTGCTTTAAAAGACGACTTACAATTGACATGCGTTATTTTAGGTGGGCTTAGAACTGATGATGGACTTAGTGCAAGATTTGTAGATACAAAGACACTTTTTGAATATGGCTATAATAACTATACACTTAGAAAAATAGCTGATAGAGGCTCAATTAGCAAACATATTGAAGTATCTAAGGCAACTCAAGATACCAAAGAATTAGATTTGATAACAACAGATGAAATTATAGCCTTAATAAATCAAAAAGATTTAGAAAAAGAAATTGAGCCAGAAATTGTTTTAAACGAAAACATTGAAGCTCCAATAACACAAGGTGATACACTTGGTAAAATAACATATAATATTGAAGGTATAGAATATACTTCTAATTTAGTTGCCTCACATAGCGTAGAAAAAGATAATGGTTTATTATTTTTTATACACACAATTTTAATTATTATAATTATTTATATTTTATACAAATTGATGTATAGTGATAATAAGAAAAAAAGACATAAAATACATAATAAATATACTTTCAAAATATAATTTTTGTAAAATTAGAATAAGAAAATAATACATTACAATTAAATAAAAAAAGGGCTAATTTAAATCTAATTAGCCCTTTTTATTATTCTCTTTCTTCATAATCTTTTCCTAAAATTATTTTAACATCATAACTTGATTTTTCTGTTTTATTATTAGAAATTATGCCTTTTTGAAGTGTATCTTTTATACCTTGCATTTCTTCTTCTTCAACATTTGATAAATTAACTATCATTGTTTTTTCTACAGTATTAGAATTTATAGTATCAACTTTATAACCTAAACTCTTTATTTCATGTAAAGCTATTTGAAGTTTGTTATCATCACCTGAAGAATTAATTATTTGTACCTTTAAATCACTCAGTTTTTTATTTTCTTCCTCACTTGTTGAAGATTGCCTATGTAAAAACATTTCATCTATTATTTTTTTTGTTCCTGTTTTGCTAGGTACAAATACCCATGTTCCACTTGCATTTTTATTTGTATTTTCACCTGGTAATACTTCTGTAATCAAGTCATCCATATTTAATTCAACAGCATAAGGCACATAATCTTTGGCAACATCGAAATTTATGTTAGTTTCCAAACACTCTTTAGCAATATCCAAAATATCAAAAATCTTCCACATATTTTCTGCCTTAAGTGTCTGTTTTAAAGTTTGAGTAATAAACTCCCTTTGTGTTCTCATTCTTCCTGTATCATTATCTCCATATTCAACTGGATAAGATGTACCATTATTATTATGTCTAAATCTTACAAGTTGTTCAGCCTTGTCCCCATCAAGATGCTGTTCTCCAGCTTTTAAATGAATATGTAAATCTTGTGACGAATCATCATAATCCATATCTATAGGAACATTGAAATCTATTCCACCATTTACATCTACTAATTTTATTAATGCTTCTGTTTTTACAACAACATAATATTGAAGATCCAATCCTGTTATTTTATTTACAGCCTCCAATGTTTCGTCTGGTCTATGTTTTCTACTATACATTGCATTTATTTTATCATATGCAGTTGCTCTAGAAGGATTTGTGCCTGTAAACGTATCTCTTGGTATAGATAATAATGCAGCTGTTTGGTTCGCTGGATTGTATGAAGCAATCATTATTGTATCTGTTAAATCTACACCAGTTTGGTCAGTACTAATACCTAAAATAAGAAAATTAAGCTCTCCTAAATTTTTTCTAGTATTTTCATCATGTCCAGCAAGTGTAGCAAGCATTCCACTCACTCCGCCACCATTTTTTTCAACTTTATAAATAAACCAACCTATAAATATTGCTAAAAGCAATAAAATAACAAGCAGTATTTTTTTCCATAATTTCATTTTTTTCTTCTTTTTAACTTTTGTTTTATTCAATTATTTCACTCCTAATTTTTCACCTTTTTTGTGAATCTAGTATAACAAAAAACTTGCCATTTGGCAAGTTTTTCACAAATTTTTTACAAAAGAATATTTAATATATTATTTTCATACATTGTCTTTCCTATATTAGATTGTTCTACTGTTTTATGTAATACGCTTGTGTCATCTACTTTTCCAATAAAGCTAATCAATAATAAACAAGCATAAACAATTACAATTCCACGAATCAAACCATAAATAAGTCCTCCAACTTTATTTAATTTATTCAAAATTGGAAGTTTTGCAACAGCATTTGCTAAAGCTGTTACAAATCTTAATGCTATTTTAATTCCAAAGAATAATATTAGAATTACCGCAATATTTATTATTTGTATTGAAAGTTCCCTAGAAGTATGTTGAATTCCTGCTAATTTTGCACCTTCTACAATATCTGTTTCAGGATTTTCATTATTTGTTTTTTGTTTTGCTACATCATATGCTCTTTCATAAATTGAATTTTGTATTGTTTCATCAATATCTGTATTATTAATAATGAAATTTGCAACAGGTCTATAGAACAACAAAGTTGCTATAACAGCTATTATTACTGCGCACAACTTAATAGCCTGTGCCACCAATCCTTTTTTATAAGCTAAAAATGTTGAAAGTACTACTAATGCTATAATTATTACATCAACTAAAATCCCCATTTTTTCTCCTCCTTTTATTTTATAAATTTATTATTTCTATTTTATCTCTGTAAACTATTCCAGCTATTGAATTAGAAATAACCACATTTGTAATTTCTTGTTTAGAAATAAATCTCTTAACAAGCCATCCATCAGTATTTAAAAACTCTATTTCTGAGCCTAAATTTAATGCAATTATATTTTCATATGTATATATTTCTTTTGTTACTTCATCTGTGGTATATGTTTTTAAGTTTTTATTTTCTGTACTAATTATATTAACAATTGAATCTGCTGTAAATAATCCAGAAGACTGTTCTTTAACATTTACTACATTATTACTAAGTTCAATTGATGTTGCAGTTATTTTTTGGTCATCATATTTTACTAATACTTCATCATTATCATTATCAATAATATGTATTGAATTATCGTACATGCAAACTAATTTATTATTATTTTGATATTTAATATTTGTAATTAAATCATTTCCATTTCCTTGATATGTTTTTATCATTGAGTTTTCTGGATCACTTTGAGCTTTTTCTACTGATATTATTTTAATGTTGGATTGAATAATTGTCCCTGAAGTATCTACCTCCGCCAATGCCAAAAATCTATTATCATTTGAAATGCTTATATCTGTTAGTCTTGTACTAGATAAGAATTTTTTAAATAACGATTTTCCATTATTATCAAAAAGATTTATTACAGATTTATAACTCGTTCCAGAAATAACAACCGCTACATATCCATTTTTGTTAATATGTAATTGTGAAATTTCTCCTTCAATTTGAGCTTCCCAAGATATTTTTCTATCTTCAATTACATAAATTTTTTGTCCACCTTTTTCTGCAATTGCAAGGAACCTATTACTTGAACAAAATATTGGATTTGTTATTTCAATATCTAAAGTTGAATCTTTTCCACCAGAACTATTATAAATTGTAAATTTGTTTTTATTTAAGACTCCTATACTTTTATTAAATGCACAAATCTTTGCGGTTTCACTTTCAATATCAATAGTAGCAACAGAATCTTGAGAAACTTGTTTACCAAGTATATTTACATCTACCCATTCCCTAAAATCTGGAGATGTATTATAAACTATTACCATCGAAAGTGCAATAAGAGCAACAATAACTATTAAAACAATTATTACAACTTTTCTTTTATTTATTTTTTTTAATTTTTCCTCATTCCAAAAATCTACCATTTGGACTTTCTCCTTTTAGTTTGTTTATTTAGTTATATCAGTTTTTTTGATTTTTTTCAAGAGTTTTTAAATTTATTATATATAAATAAAATATATTAATTTTCAATACCCGCGTAAGCGACCAACCGGAGCGAAGCGCAGGGCGACTGGAGCAACTTACAGGCTAGTATTTTAAAATCTGGAAATTGCTACACCAAGGGTTTGAAAATTAGTATATTTTATTGTTTTATTATATAAAAAATCTGAACTAACCCTAAATATCCAAAAATTGGATAAAGTAAATTAACTAAATTTGCAAAGCCAAAATTAGAAATTCCAACAGCAATTATGCACATTATTCCCGCAACTTGTGGAAAAACATTTTTATTTTTACACACATTGTTTAAAAAACTTGTGCCAAGTGAAATTGAGGTTGTAAAAATAGAAGAAATTATAACAAATCCATATACATATTTTAAATTTATAAATAATTTTTCTACAACATAAACAACAGGCATTTCCACTTTAGAAATATCTGTATCTACATTTCCTAAAATTGAAAATAATATTATTGATAATAGCAAAACAATAAAAACAGTTAGCATGGTAATTGCAATATTTTCTTTTTTATTATTTACATATTTATTTAAAGCAATTATGCTTGGAATAAGTAAAATACTATTATAGCTACAATACAAAATTGCATTTATAAACCAATTAGAAGAATTGTTTTGTATTAAATTATTAGAAAATTCTATAAAATTTAAATGCGAAAAATTTAAAATTCCAACAATAAAAATTAATCCTATTAAAATGGGAATTAAAATCTCGTTTACTTTCACAAGACCCTTTACACTTGATAAAAAAACAATAAAGCTTAAAACTGCCAAAATTGCACTTCCTAAAAAGTGATTTATTCCCAGACTTTGTTCAAAATATGCACCAAATCCTGCAATCATTATAAAAAAAGTTATTAAAATAAAAATATTAATAATAATTTCAAAAATATTTTTTATATTAAAATATTTTCTTTTAAATGATTTATTAACTATTACATTTAAAAACTCTTTATAATTGGTAATATTATATTTTTGTATCATTTTAAGAACTTTAAAAATAATAATACCCATTAGCAAAGTTGAAATTACTAATCCAAATAATCCATTAAATCCATAGGAATAGAAAAAAATATACATCTCTTGTCCAGATGCAAAACCAGCCCCAATAAGAGTACCTATAATTACAAAAGTTACTTTAAAAACATTTCTCATAGCAAAAACTCCCATATTATTATATGGGAGTTTTTGTTATTTATACTTTTTCAATTTATTTTCTCCTGCGGCGAACAATCCATACAATTATACCAGCTAAAATAATTATCCCTGGTACGCCAAATATTACAACTTTAATAATACTATCTTGTTGTTTTGTAACAGTATATGCAACATTTCCATTTGCTTTTCTTACTATAATATCTTCTTCTCTATCTACTAAATATGCCATAGAATTTAGTATTAAATCTTTGTTTCTTGCCAATGTTAAAACCGCTTGGTTCATATTTCCTATTGGATAATCTGTTATAAAATCGTTGTCTCCTAGTATTATCATTTTAGATTTTACAGCAGATTTTCCTTCTTCTTCATTTGCATCTGAAATTGTTTTTACAAGTTCAGCACCTACTACAAATTCACCTTCTTCATCTTTTTCAGTTTTTGAAATAGTTTGTATAGAAAAATCGCTTCTAAAGAATGATTTTGAACTTGTACTTAATAATATTTGTTTAGAAATATTTAAATTAGATAATTCCTCTTCGCTTAAAGTATTAATCTTAGTAGCATTTATAAATATTACTCCTTCTGTATTATATATAGTTTTTGTAGGTACTGAATTATTTACAGTTGGAAATATTATATTAGGTGCTTCTGCTAACATTTTATCCGGATCTGTTTCAATTATTGTTCCAACTTCAAATGGTTTTACACCGTACACTGCCAATACTTTATTAACATTTGAAAAATCCTGTTTTCTTGTTACCTCAGAATTTAACCATAATATATTCCTTCCTGAATTTATATAATCAATTATCGCATTTGTTGCCATATCATCAAAATCTTTTTCAGGAGTACATATAATTAATGTATCACAATCATCTGGCACTTTTCCTGTAGATAATATATTTAATTGATTAATTTCATTTACTTCATTTGCTAAATAGCCTCCCAAGAAATACATTTGATTTGCTATAGAGTAAGTACTATATCCCTCTAAAAAGTAAATTTTAGGTATTTTATTTGATGTAACTGTAATTATTGAACTTGTAAGTTTTTCTTCTGCTATATTTATTCCTTCATATGTCTTCGCATCATATGTGTATAAATCATTATTTACTAAAAACTTGCTTTTTTCTCCACACTCTATAATTATTGCTTGTGAACCGGGTTGTATCTGATATTTTTGTACTAAATCTGGTCTGTTTTCCGCTGTTACAATTTCTGTTTTTATTTTTTCATTAACAGAATGATATTGTTTTGATAGTTCAGCATTTGGGTCATCTACCGTATAACCAACAAAATAAATATTAACATCTTTATTTATATTTCTTACTTTATCTTTACTTGCTTCAGATAATGTGAATAACTGCTCTTGACTTAAATCTATCGGAGTTAATTCCAAATTATGCATAAATATATTTAAACAAATAAATGCTGCAATTATAATTGATACAAGTGCAAGTGTTGTAGTCCCTTCTATTAGCCACTTTTTCTTTATTATTTGAATAAATTTATTTTCTTTTTCCACATCTTCTTTTTTTACTTTTTCTTTTTTACTCAATGTTCTTACCTCCTATCTCACACTTTTTCTTCTTTGTAATACAACTAACGTTAATAAAATGCATGTAATCGTAAATGCTATAAATGTTATTGTATCTGCAATATCTATTCTTCCTTCTGGAAATTTAGAGTATAAATTTATTAACGAAAAATTGCTATATACAGGATTTAATCTTGGTAAGAACCATATTAAAATATTAAATCCAACTGATAAAGCTCCTGCAGTTATTTGATTTTCTGTTAAACTTGATGCTAAAATTCCAAATGCAATATAGCTAATTGCTAATAATAAAAATCCTAATAGTGTTGCAAAAGCAGTTGTTACTTGTGGTGTTCCAAAGAAACACAAAATGCCAAAATATAGTAGTGTAAATAATTCAGTAATAATAACTATTAAAGTTGCTGCAATAAATTTACCTAAAACAACTTTAGTTAAGCTAATTGGAGATGTTAGTAATAATTGCTCTGTTCCGGTTTTTCTTTCATCTGCAAATGTTCTCATTGTAAGTATTGGTACAATAAATGTTAAAATTGTTGCCCCTGAATAGAAAATGAATTCGAAATTTGTGTATCCATCTTGAAGTACATCTATATGAAAAAATAAACTAAACATCAATAAAAATAACCCTATAAATACATATCCAATGGGTGATAAAAAATATGATTTGAATTCTTTTTTAATTACTGATAACATTATTTTTTACCTCCTTCTATTAATTTCATAAACGCATCTTCTAAAGTTACACTTTCTTTTTTCATTTCATAAATTGTTATATTTTCTTTTGCAAACTCAGCAAATATTGTTTTTCTCAAATCTGTATTATCTTCAGACTCTATACAATAACGCTTTGTTCCATCTTCATTTTCTTCTACTAATTTTATTTCTTTAATTCCTTTAATTTTTTCTTTCATTCCATCAATTTTATTATCTGGATCTTCTATTGTTAAATAAATATTATTATTTGTCGCTACGCTTGCCTCAAGCTTTTCTGGCGTATCTATTGCAACAATTTTTCCTTTATTTATAATAATAACTTTACTGCATATTTGGCTTACTTCAGACAAAATATGCGAACTTAAAATAACTGTATGTGTTTTTCCAAGTTCTTTAATTAAACTTCTAATTTCTGTGATTTGTTTTGGATCTAGCCCAACTGTTGGCTCGTCCAATATAAGTATTTTAGGTTCTCCAACTAAAGCACCTGCCATACTTGTCCTTTGCTTATATCCTCTAGATAGATTCTTAATCAATTTTCTTTGAACGTCTTTTAAACCTGTTTCTTCAATTACTTTTTGAACTTTTTCTTTTCTTACTTTTCTATCCACTTTTTTTAGTTCTGCCATATATGTAACAAATTCTTTTACTGTTAAATCTGAATAAAGTGGCACTCCCTCTGGCATATAGCCTATTTCTCTTTTTGCTTTTTTAGGTTTTTTTAGCATATTATAACCATCAATTATAATATCACCTTCAGTTTGTTCAATAAAACCTGTTAGCATATTCATTGTTGTACTTTTACCAGCTCCATTTGGTCCAAGAAGACCAATTATTTCTCCATCTTTAATTTCAAAGCTGATATTATCTACGGCAGTAAAGCTTCCGTATTTTTTTGTAACATTTTTTACCTCAATCACAAAAATTTCCTCCTTTGGTAATTTTTTCTACGGATTTAATATTATCACTACGTTTTTTAATTGTAAAGATTTTCACAAAAAATTCACATTTTATTTTATATTATAACTAGCATTATTAATAAAAATTTAAATTATTAGAAAACTAACCTGCAAACAACTACACTCACAATCATTCCCACAATATCTGCTATTAGTGCTGGAATTATTATATTTCTTGTCTTTTTAATTCCAACAGAACTTGTATATATTGCTATGGTATATAAAGTTGTTTCTGTTGAACCCATTATTACAGAAGCAATTAAACCTATATTTGAATCGACGCCAAAATTTTTCATAATATCTGTAGCTATTGCCATTGAACCACTACCAGATATTGGCCTTAATAATGCAAGTGGCATTACTTCACTTGGGAACTGGATTATTTTTAAGACTGGATTCAAAAAATTCACCATTGCATCTATTATTCCAGAACTTCTAAGTGCTCCTATTGCTACAAACAATCCAATTAGTGTTGGAAAAATATTAAATACAATTTCTAGACCTTCTTTTGCCCCATCTAAAAAAGTATCAAATACCTTATTTCTTTCAATTAAACCAAATACTACTATTAAAAAAATTATAAATGGCATTGCAAGATTTGATAAATAATTTATTATTTGCATAAAAATCACCTTTTATTTAAAATATATGAATTTTACCTTAAATATTATTTTTTAACTTTAATTAAAATTTTTGTCGCAATCACACCTGCAACTGCAGCACAAATTGTTGCAATCCAAACAGGAAAAACTATTACTGTTGGATTATTTGAACCGCATTGAACTTCTTATAGCTATTACAGTTGTTGGAATTATTTGAAGTGATGCGGTATTTAAAACAATAAAAAGCATCATATTATCTGTTAAAGTATCTTTTTTACTGTTTTCTTTTTGCATTGACTTCATTGCTTTTAAACCAAGCGGAGTTGCTGCATTTCCAAGTCCTAACATATTTGCCACAATATTCATAGATATTTCTTTATGTACTTGACTATTTCTTCTAATATTGGGAAAAATAAATTTCATAAGAGGTCCTAATATTTTAGTTAATTTTTCTATTACGCTTGTTTTATTCGCAATGTGCATAATACCATTCCATAAACACATTGTTCCAAGCAAAGTAATACATAGTGTTACAGCACTTTCTGCACTAGAAAAAATTGATTCATTTAATTTGGATAAATTACCAGAAAAAATTGAATATCCAAAAGATATAATTATAAAAATTGGCCATATTAGATTTAACATTTTATTCACCTAAATAATAATATTTTTCAAAAAAATTTTTATGATTTTTTAAATCCATAAAATAAGAATACTCTTTTTCCAAACAAATTCATTCAAAAAATTTTATCAATTATTTTATTTTACTTAAAAGTAAACCTTTAACATTTTTTTGCATTTTTTTAATTGACATAAGATTATATTTGTGGTATAGTGTGTTTGAAAAGGATGTCGAATTATGAAATTTAAGGAGGTATTTTATGAAAGCAACGGGAATAATAAGAAAAGTTGACGAATTAGGTCGAATTGTAGTACCTGTAGAACTTAGAAAAAAATTAAATATAAGTATTAAAGACGAAGTTGAAATATATGTTGAAAAATCTTCTATAATTATAAAAAAATATGATCCTAGCTGTATTTTCTGCGGAAAATCTAAGGATTTAAATGAATTTGAAGACAAACTTATATGTAACACTTGTCTAGAAAAAATTAAAAATATTGAAAATAAATAAAGATTTTAACTTTTTTAGTTAAAATCTTTATTATTTTATTTATTTACAAATTGCATATAAATTTCATTTTTACTAACATTTCTGTCCTTTGCAATTTTTTTAATTATTTCTTTTTTATCTAATCCCATTTTTTCATAATATCTATAGTGCTCTTCTAAACTCAAATTTATTAAATCATTTTCTTCTTGTTCTATCTCTCCGCCCTCTATTATTAAAACAACTTCTCCTTTTAAAGTTTCAGATAAAGTAATTAAGTCATCTATATCCTTTCTAATAAACTCTTCGTGAATTTTTGTAAGTTCCCTTGCTAGCACTATTTTTCTATTTTCTATTATATCTTTCAAATCTTTTAAAGTTTCCTTTAATTTATGTGGAGCTTCGTATAAAATAATAGTTTTATTCGATTTTTTTATTTCCTCTAGCTTTTGCTTTCTGTTATTTTTATTAAGTGGTAAAAATCCTAAAAAATTAAATTCTTTAGTATCTATTCCAGAACAAATTAAAGCATTTACAAAAGCACATGGACCTGGAATTGGAACAACATTTATACCTTTTTCTATACATGTTTTAATTACAACTTCGCCTGGATCACATATACCTGGAGTTCCCGCATCAGAAACTAGTGCTATATTTTGACCTTCCTCCAATTTTTGTATTATTATATCTTGCCTTGTTTCCTCATTGTGTCTATGATAACTAATTAGAGGTTTTGAAATTTCTAAATGATTTAATAATTTTAATGTATGCCTTGTGTCTTCTGCTGCAATTAAATCAGCTTCTTTTAATATTCTTATTGCTCTTAAAGTAATGTCCTCCAAGTTTCCTATCGGAGTAGCTATTACATATAAATTTCCATTCATCTAATTCCCTCCTAATATTTTCCTTCTAATTACTTTTGTTGTAAATTTTTAATAGCTCCTCCGTATAGGAACCATCTTCATTATAAACATATAAAATATTATCAAATTTCAAAAATTCCTTAGCATTTTTCACACCTTTAATAAGTACCAAATTAGGCTCTTTGCTTGGTTTTGGGGCTACAAATCTAATTTGCTTTGGCTCTATTTTATATTTTCTCATTAAGTAAATAATATCAACAAGTCTTTCTGGTCTGTGCACCATATAAAATTCGCCTTTATCTTTTAACATATCTTTGGAAACTTTTATAAAATCTTCTAAATTAGCTGTTAATTCATGCCTTGAAATAAGTTTTTTCTCGCTTTCATTTTGAAGTCCTGTATTTATTTTTTTATATGGTGGATTTGTAACAATAGCATCTACACTACCTTTTTCAAAAATATTTTCTAAATTTAAAATACTATCATTTACTATTTTTACTTTATCTTGCAATGAATTTAATTTAACACTTCTTTTTGCCATATCTGCTACCTCTGGCTGAATTTCAATTCCATAAATTTCTTTTAAATTAGTTTTTCCTGAAAGCAAAATACACAAAATCCCTGTACCTGTTCCTAAATCCATTACTCTACTATTATTTCTTATGTCTTTTGCAAAATCAGATAAAAGAACACTATCAATTCCAAAACAAAAACCTTCAGAATTTTGTATAATTTTATAGCCTTTAAATTCTAAATCATCTATTCTTTCATTTTCTTTTAATTCCACTTTTATTTTCCCTTCTTTATCTTAATTATTATACAATAAAATAGGTGATTTTTCAAGAAAAAATAGATAAATGCTAGGTTTAGCCTAGCATTTATCCATTTTTTCTAATATAAACATCCTTGAACTGTTCATTTTCTTGACCATCTATTAAAAATTTTACACTATTTACTTCTGTAAGTTCTGTTAAAGTATTTACAATAGAATTAACCATATTTTCCTTTGCATTTTCTTTATCCTTATTAAAATCCAGAAATTCCTTAGATAAATCCAGAACTAAACAATCTTTATCTAAATATGTTTTTAGTACTTTTGTATTTTGCGGAATAATTCCCTCTAGCTTTTCATTCTTTGGTCCTTCCTTTAACATATTAAATATTTTTTCATAAGGTATATTCATTAATTCTTTTACATCTACAAGCCTTGCTTCTGGCATTAATTCATGGCTTTCTTTTCCTGGAAAATATAAGCTTACAATAGTTTGTCTTGCTTGGTCCTCCGTAATTTCAGCCTCCGGAGTATAATCTCCAACTAATGTTTCATTTTCTTCATTTGCATCCTTTAACCACTTAATTACAAATACTCCTACTACAACAATAACAATAGCAATTGCACCATAAATAATTTTCATTTTTGCCTTTTCCATAAGTACCTCCTATAAAATTTATTTATTAATGTATATTACTTGTTTGTCCGATTTATTCATTAAAAAAAGGTCGCAATTTACGACCTCAAATTTTTATTATTTAATTTCTAAGATAACAAATTGTGATCTTAACTTTTTATTAAAAATTACATTTCAATAAACTTATTAATAATTTCTTCATCTTCAATTCTGTTTATTCCAAAGCATTTGTTGCCTAAATCTTTTATAGATGCTCCGCAATGGTATAGTTCTTTGTCGTCAATTACAATAAACCTATCATGAAATTTTTTTGTTTTTGCTACTTTTAATGTTGGGTATTCTTTATTAAATTTTTGTATATCTAAATTTTGAATATTACTTTTATTTGATGTTAATATTACTACTTCTACATCTTTATTTTTCTTCGATAACATTTTTAATACGCTATCATCTATGTAATTATCTATTATAAGAATTTTCTTTTTTGCTTTTTTTATAATATCCACAATTAAGCTATAACTATCCCATATTTGACCTTCGAAAAATATTTTTTGCTTAATGTTTTCTTCATGTTGTAATTCATTAAATATCTCATCAAATTTCTTGTCATGTTCTAATAACTTTCCTTTTATATTACTTATCTCTTGAAAAATATGACCATTATTATTTAAAAACTTTCTCATTTCTATAAAAGAATTTACAATCTTTATACTAACACTTATCGCAATATCACTTGTTAATAAACCTGCAAGCATTGTCGTTCCGTGTTCTGTAAACACAAATGGCATATATTTTCTATGCTCTCCTCTTCCATTTTTCTTTAAGGTGACAATTTGGCACCTTAAAGAATTATATTCAGCTTCATTTAATTGGAAACAATATTCTTGAGGGAATCTTTCTATATTTCTTTTTACAACACGATTAATATACTTTGTTTCACAATGATATAACCTAGCTATATCACTATCAAGTATTACTTGCTTTCCTCTTATAGTATATATAATACTTTTTATATCAAAATCAGCATCTAAATATTCTATAACATTGTTATTTTCAACTTTTTGTAATTCTTTCTCCATAATATCAACATCCTTTGTTTCATTTTTATAATTATAGAATATGTGTTTGTATTTGTCAATAGTTTTATAAAAATTTACTCCCAACTTTTGGGATGTGTCCCCAAAAGTTAAAAGTTCCCAAAAGTTTTTCCCACCATTTTCCATTTGACAAAAAGCCAATTTCCGTATACAATAGAGGATGAAAAGTTGGGGCTAATATATAAATTTTAGTTTCAAACTTAGTCGAAAGGATTAGGAAATATGGATACTTTACATGTAGGATTGGATGTTGGTTCAACAACAGTCAAAATCATAGTATTAAATGAAGAAAAACAAGTTATTTATAAAGATTACCAAAGACACTATTCAGACACAAAAAACACTGTATGTACAGTTCTTGAAAATTTAATAAAAATGTACCCAAATAACACATTCACACTAGCCCTAACAGGTTCTGGTGCTATGAGTGCTGCTAAATTTTTAGGTGTTAACTTTATACAAGAAGTTGTATCTTGTAAAAGATCAGTTGAAAAATACATACCTCAAACTGATGTCGTAATAGAGCTTGGTGGAGAAGATGCAAAAATTATTTATTTTGATAAAACAATAGAACAACGTATGAATGGTACTTGTGCTGGTGGAACTGGTGCATTTTTAGACCAAATGGCATCATTATTACACACAGACACAGCAGGTTTAAATGAACTTGCAAAAACTTTTAACACAATTTACCCAATAGCTTCTCGTTGTGGAGTTTTTGCTAAAACAGATATACAACCTTTAATTAACGAAGGTGCTGCAAAAGAAGACATTGCTGCATCTATTTTCCAAGCAGTTGTAAACCAAACAATAAGTGGTTTAGCATGTGGTAGACCAATTAGAGGAAATGTAGCATTTTTAGGTGGACCATTAAATTATCTATCTGAATTAAGAAAAAGATTTATTGTAACTTTAGATTTAAAACCAGATGAAATAATAGTTCCAGAAGAAGCTCACCTATTAGTTGCAAAAGGAGCAGCACTTGATTCATTAGAAGCTACTCCAATAACTGCAGAAGAATTAGAAAAGAAAATAGAAAATCTAAAAATATCAAAAGATAACACAACGAAGCCAATTGCTCCACTTTTTGATAATGATGAAGATTATAAAAAATTCAAAGAAAGACATGAAAAAAATAAAGTAACAAGAAAAGACCTAGCTACTTATGAAGGAGACTGCTATTTAGGAATAGATGCTGGATCTACTACAACAAAACTTGTGTTAATAGATAGAGATGGAAACCTACTTTATTCTTTATATGGAAGCAATGAAGGAAATCCATTAAAAAGCGTTATGAATATGCTTAAAAAATTATACGAAGTATTACCTGAAAAAGCTATTCTTAGATATAGTGGTGTTACAGGATATGGAGAAAAACTTATTCAAACAGCTTTAAATGTAGACACAAACGAAATAGAAACAATTGCACATTACACAGCTGCAAAACAATTTGAACCTGATGTTTCAGCTATAATTGACATTGGTGGTCAAGATATGAAATACATAAAACTAAAAAATGGTGCAATTGACAACATTATGCTAAATGAAGCTTGTTCATCTGGTTGTGGTTCATTTATTGAAACATTTGCTAAAAGCTTAAATCTTGAAATATCAAAATTCGTAGATGAAGCAATTCATGCAAAAAGACCAGTTGATTTAGGTTCAAGATGTACAGTTTTCATGAACTCTAAAATAAAACAAGCTCAAAAAGAAGGATATTCTGTTGGAGACATTTCAAGTGGTTTATCATATTCTGTTATTAAAAACGCAATTCAAAAAGTTATGAAAGTTAGAAATACAGAAACTTTAGGTGACCACATAGTTGTACAAGGTGGAACATTCTATAATGATGCTGTACTTCGTGCTTTTGAAAAAATAGTTAATAAAGATGTTGTAAGGCCAGATATTGCAGGTCTTATGGGTGCTTATGGTATGGCTTTAATTTCTAAAGAACAACACGAAGCAAGCTTAGATATGGAATATCGTTCAACAATTTTGAAAACGGAAGAACTAGATAAACTAGAAATAAAAGTTACTCATACTAGATGTAATATATGTGAAAATCATTGTAAATTAACAATAAATGCTTTCAGCAATGGTCAAAGACACGTATCTGGTAACCGTTGTGAAAGAGGTGCTGGAATTGTAAATAGAGGTAAAAAATTACCTAACCTAATTCAATACAAGTACAAGAGATTATTTGATTACAAACCTTTAGAAGAAGCAGATGCCCCAAGGGGTGTAATTGGAATTCCTAGAGTTTTAAATATGTACGAGGATTACCCATTCTGGTTTACATTCTTAACAAACCTAGGATTTAGAGTAATATTATCTGAAAAAAGTACAAGAAAAACTTACGAAAAAGGTATGGAATCTATGCCATCTGAATCAGTTTGCTACCCTGCAAAACTTTCTCATGGTCATATAGAAAGCTTATTAGAACAAGGAATTACAACAATTTTCTATCCTTGTATGCCATACTCTAGAAAAGAATATGAGAAAGCAGATAACCACTACAACTGTCCAATAGTTATTTCATATTCTGAAGTTTTGAAAAACAATGTTGAAGGATTAAAAGACCCAAAAGTAAAATTCTTAAATCCATTCTTACCATTCGATAGCAAAAACTTAGCTAAAAAAATGATGCAATTAGACGAATTTAAGGAATATAACTTTACTAAAAAAGAATTAATAGAAGCAGCTACAAAAGCAGAAGCTGAATACCAAAAATGTAAACAAGACATTAGGGATGAAGGAACAAAAACTGTTAAATATATAGAAGAAAATGATTTAAGAGGAATTGTTTTAGCCGGAAGACCATACCACGTAGACCCAGAAGTAAACCACGGAATTGATACATTAATTACATCTTTAGGATTATGCGTTTTAACAGAAGACAGTATTTGTGGTAATACAGAAGTTAAGCGTCCTATAAGAGTTGTAGACCAATGGGTATTCCACGCAAGATTATATGCAGCAGCAGATTTTGTTGGAAAACACGATAGATTAGAGCTTGTTCAATTAAATTCATTTGGATGTGGTGTAGACGCTGTAACAACTGACCAAGTTGAAGAAATTTTAACAAGCTTTGGAAAAATGTATACACTAATTAAAATAGATGAAGTAAATAACCTTGGAGCTGTAAGAATCCGTATACGTTCTTTACTTGCTAGTATGAATAAGCGTTTAGCTGAAAAGAAAATAGAAAAACTAGACGGAAATTATGGTGCAAATAGAAGAATCTTTACAAAGGAAATGAGAAAAGATTATACAATTTTAATGCCTCAAATGGCACCAATACATTTCGAATTATTAGAAACAGCTGTAAAATCTCAAGGCTATAGAGTTGAACTACTTCGAGACTGTACACAAAATACAGTTGAAACTGGTTTAAAATATGTAAATAACGATGCATGTTATCCATCAATACTAACAACAGGTCAATTTATAGAAGCACTTCAATCTGGAAAATATGACCCAGATAGAACAGCAATTATAATGAGCCAAACTGGTGGAGGATGTAGAGCAACAAACTATATAGGATTTATTAGAAAAGCATTAAAAGATGCAGGATTTGCACAAGTTCCAGTTATATCATTCAATATAGTAGGAATGGAAAAAATGCCAGGATTTAAACTAACAGTTCCATTACTAGAAAGATTATTAAAATGCGTTATTTTAGGTGACTTAATGCAAAAAATGCTTACTAAAAACAGAGCATACGAAGTTAACAAAGGTGAAACTCAAAAATTATATGAAGAATGGATGGAAAAATGCAAGAAAATACTTGTAAAATCAACTAGAAAACAATTTAAACAAGCAATTTATGACATAGTAAATGACTTTGAAAAAATTGAATTAGATACAACTCATAAAAAGCCAAGAGTTGGTATAGTTGGAGAGGTTCTAATCAAATATCATCCATTTGGAAACAACTATGTAGCAGATTTATTAGAAAAAGAAGGAGCAGAAGTAATTTTACCAGACTTTATGGGATTTATGAAATTTATGGCTACACATAAAATTACTTTCAACTCACTATTAAATACAAATAAAACATCAGCAAAAATAAGTAAAATTGCTATTAAATTAATTGATTTGTTAGAAAAAGATTTAAAAATTGCTTTAGCAAATTCTAAGAAAAATTACTTACCACCATGTGATATTTGGCACCTAGAAAATCAAGTAAAAGATGTACTTTCTATTGGTAACCAAACTGGTGAAGGATGGTTCTTAACAGCAGAAATGATTGAATATATTGAAAATGATATTCCAAATATTGTTTGTGTTCAACCATTTGCATGTTTACCAAACCATGTTGTTGGTAAAGGGGTAATAAAAACAATAAGAAGTAAATACCCAGATGCAAACATCTCTCCAGTAGATTATGACCCAGGTGCAAGTGAAGCTAACCAAGCAAATAGAATTAAGCTTATGATGACAGTTGCAAAAGATAATTTAAAAATGCAACAAAAAGAAATTGAAAAATTAAATAAAGAAAATGAAGCTGAAAACAAAGCCGAAAAAGTAGCAAGTGAAAATTAATCACTTGCTATTTTTTATTTATTATTCAAAAAATTTTATTGCTCTAGTAATAAACGTATGCTATAATATTTATATAAGGAGGTTTTTGAGCCTTGAAAAATTATTATGAAATACTAGAGATAAATGAAAAAGCATCTCAAGAAATAATAGAAAAAGTATATAAAGTTTTAGTAAAAAAATATCACCCAGATCTACAGGAAACAGCTGAAGCAAAAGCAAAATGCGAAGAAAAAATAAAAGAAATAAATGAAGCTTATGATATTTTATCAAATAGTGAGAAACGAGCAGAATATGATGCCAAGCTTGAACAGGAGAAAAAAGAACAAGAATTCAAATCACAAGCTTCAACTAATACTAGACCACAAAATAATTATAATAATGTTCAACAAACTTATACAAGACCTAACACAAGTACACAACCAAACTATGCTAGTGACCCTATATATGAAACCATTCAACGTCAATCTCAAGAACAAGCAGAAAACCAATATAGAGAACAATTAGAAAGAGAAAGACAATATCAACAAGATTATCAGAATGCAATTAACCAAGCCTACCATGATGCATATATACAAGATTTAAAAAATCGTGGTTATAAAATAAGATACAAAAAAACAAAAAAAGATTATTTGCGCTCTTTAATTGCTTTATTGATTACAATTGGAATACTAGCATTAATTTTCCAACTTCCATTTGTTAAAAATTATTTTACCGATTTATATAATAATAATTCTGCTTTTAAAGGTTTTATAGATTTTTTTGGAAATATGTTTAAATAGATACAAAAAGAAAGTTGCTAAGCAACTTTCTTTTTGATTTTATTCATTTACATTAAATGACATTACAAAATTATTATCGTCTAATAATTTTACTATAAATGTTTTTTCAATTACCTTATTGTTCTCTGTGTTTGATGTCCCTCTTGCTGAAATTTTAACTTTCATAGTTCCTACATCATTAACTTCTTTATAATCACTACATTTAATGTCAATAAATTCTGGCCATTTTTGTTTTACATATTTTTCAAAATTTTCGACACTTTTAAAATTGTTATTTCTAAAGGTTTCGTCTAACACATTATATGCAGAATTATAATCTTTTAAGTTTATCATTTGTTTAAATTTTTCGATATTTATTGCAGTTTTTTGAGCATTGTTTGAGTTATTGTATTTTTCTGTTACTTCTTTCACAGGAATAGTATATATATCTAAAATAATAGAATATTTCATTAATTGATCATCTTTTTTTATAATAAAATAATTTCCATTATTATCTAAACATATATATCTTGTATAATAAGGATCACTTTCATCAATTGCCATTTTGGTTATTTTATCTCCAAATATATCATATATGTTTTCATTTAAATATTTCTCTCCAACTTCTCTATTCGCAAAATGTTTATTTCTATATTCTTCGTCAACTAAATCATAAGATTCTGATTTATAATATTTTGAAATATGCTTAAAATCATTCAATATTTCTTCAACAATAGTTTTATTATCAACTTCAACAAACTCAAATATATTTTGCTGTTTATTTTTAATTCTTGATAAATTAAATGAATTGTATATATCATCTTCAGAGGGAACATCAGTATTGAATCCCATTTTTATCATACCTTCATAAGGTACTATACTATATGTATTATTGGTATTATCTAATAGTATTATCAAGTTACTTTCTTCACTTTTATTTGTAAAATCATTTATTTGCTTTCCATAAATAACAAATACACCAAAATTATTTTCTAATTCAGCAGAATATATATCTTTAATTATATAATTGTTATACTCAAAATTCTTATACTCTTCTATAATCTTTTCTTTATTAACTTCACACTCATCTAAATAGCCTTCATTCAGAATATTTAATAATACATTGGCATTATTCTCTATATAGACACTTTTATCAATACTTGTATTATGTATTACTTCATGCCCAATTGAATATATGGTATTATAGTATTTTTGAACACATTCTTTTACAATATAATATTCATTTGTTGTAATTTCACTATTCATAGGCTTCCTTTCTGAAATAGTAGGATGGTTATTAAAAAATTCATTTTCTTCTTCTTTTTTTGTAATATTATTAATTATTATTAAAACACATACCATAATAATTAATAATATTAATATAATTATTGATATTTTTATTTTTTTATTTAAATTATTCATAAAATTGCTAAAAACCCCCTTTATTTACTCACATAAAAGAATTGAGCAAATCCACCTTGTTCTTGCAAATAACTAATTTTATACCATCCACCTCTTGTAGTTTTCTTAGGGTCTCCAATATATATTTTGTCACCATCAATACCTAAAAATGTTACAAAATGTTCTTCATACGCATAATCTCCTAGTTTTACTCTTTTATACGTTCTACTTGTCGATATCGAAGCTACCATAGGATTTCCTGATTTTAAATGTGAAATTGCTTTTTCCCAGTTTACTCCTTCATTATATGCATTTAATCCTCTATCTATGAAGAATTTACATTCGCCATCTTTTCCCCATCTTCCAGCAGCATCATATGATTGTGCAATTGTAGCTGGGGTATCATTTTTTCCATATCCACTAAGTATTATTGCTGCTGATGTTGGACCACATCCAGCTTGAGATACATTTGAGCCATTATAATAAGTTACATTCGGATAATTATCTTGACAATATAATTTGTAAGTTCTACCAACAGAAGATGTAAAAGTTTTACTATATCCACTTCCTGAAACTGAACTTTCGGCACCTCCTGCAGATTTTGGTGCTAAATATATATATCCCTGTGGTTTATAGCCCCACAATACTCCGTCCCAATCTAATTCATCAATTCCATTATATTGTCTACCACTGCTACAATGACTTATATATATTTTCTTATTAACATAATCAACAGCTTCAACATAAGTAACATGCCCCGCTCCCATTCCGTTTCCAGAAGCTTTTGCATAACATAGTAAAGAATTTGGTCTAGGCTCACTACCATATTCAAAATAATTATTTGATTTATTTACATCCCAATAGTCTCCACCATCACCATATCTTGTTGGATATTCCTTATATTCTGTTCCATATTGAGATAAGAATTGACATGCTCTACCATTTGCCCACCATGTACATTGTAAAGGATTAATTCCAGGTAAATTAAATCTTAGATTTGAATAAGCAAATTCTTGTTGTTTAGCAGCTAATTCACTAATTGCAGATTTGTTTACAGTTCCATCCGAATTATATAAATTAACATTAAAATATACATTACTTGTATTTACTCCACCATATTCAATTCTCGGAAAGGCTTTATCTCCAAATATATTCTTTGCAATATCTATTCTTTGATTTGTTGTATACTCTGAATATTCTGCATATTCTTCTAATGTAGTAGGAGTTCCATTTGCATGGTTACATTGTTGTTTACCTATACCTCTATAAAACCAATTTGCATCACATGCACCACCATGATAAGCATCTAAAACAGCATATCTTGAGAATAATACATAAATGTTTGTATCTGGGGTTCCTGAAAATGTAGATAATATTGCTGCAAATTCTGCTCCCCTTTTATTATTAGCTTCATAATCACTTGTTCCAGGTTTTGAATTTCTTATTACCCATTCGCAGTAATCCTTTACAGAATCAGCTGGTGTTGCATATCCACTCGCAGCACCTAGGTTATCATTATATGCATTCATTCCAAAATAGTTATTTGTATTAATTAAATAACTTCCATATCCAGTTTCTAAGCATGCATGTGCAAATACATAAGTAGGATTAATATTATATTTTTTACATACATCGTAAAAATCTCCTGCATATGGTACCATCCTTGTTTTAAAGGCGCTTGAACCATTATAGTTTTGAACCGCACTTATAAATTCTTCCCTAGTAATACTTATTCCATATATACTTACAGTAGATGAATACATTCCAACATTTTCAAGTTCCAAATATGCTGAAAAATCAATATCTTCAAAATTTTTCACCCCATAGTCTTTTCCAGTTGCTTTATATAATAGATATTTTGTTAAATCTATCATATTTACTGTTTTTGGATTTTCTTCCATTATTTCAAATAACCAATCTGGAATCATGTTATTTCTTAGGGTATCTTCATATTCTTTATAAATTTTTTCAAAGTTCTCTGTATTTTCTTCAACTTCTGAATCTGTTACATCATAACTATTTTGGTATGTTTCTGTTGTTATGGTTGTAGCAATTGATTGACCAGTAGTAACATATTCCCTTTTTGTAGAAGTATTAGTTACCAATTGCTGGCTTATTCCTGGAGATGAACTATTTGTTGTAACAGGAGTTCCAGCTTGACTCGTAGAATTTAGCTTAATTTCGCAATCTTTTTTTGTTGCCCAAGATTCTACATTTGCAACTTGTATACTAGTATAAACACTTTCTGTAATTACTTCTGTTGAAGATGTTTCAGTTGTTGTTGTTGTTTCAGATTTATTAAAAGTAGGTCTTCCATTTTTAACATCATATATATCCTTTGTTTCATTTGTCGTAGTTACTACTGTTGTTACTGTTTTGGTATCTGTAACATTATCTATTATCGCAATTTCCATTGTTGAATTCATAGCTAATTCTGCTAATCTTACACAAAATTCTGGACAATCACTATCTATTAAAAAGAATAATGGGTATTCAAATGGCATTGTATATCTAGCTGTTGCACTTCTGTAGTCCATTGGACTATTTGATTGCATTGTTGTACCACTATCTCCTGAATATGACCATGTTGCAGTTAGTAAATTTTTATTTTCATCTAGTGTATAAACATCTAAAGCTTTACTATCTGCGCTGTTTATGTATGATTGGAATGTTTCTTCATCAACATATTTTAAAGTTACTGGTTCTCTTGAACTTGCTTCGCCCAATTCTCCAATATTTTTATCTGGAGTATACCTTTTTATAATTATACTTCCTTGGAATTTGTCTGTACCATCCTCTTCTCCCTGCAAATAAGGAAATTTGGTCTTTGCTTCTGCCATTATAAATTTTTTTAATGTTTCTTTATCGCTTAAATTTATGCTTTTATTTTCTTTGTTTAAGTTTTTAATTGCTTCTTCTAATTTATCATCAAAGCCTTCTATAAATTCCAAATGGTAACCATCACTATCAGATACTATTTCTACTATATCTGCAATATCTCCTTCTGTCTCAACTATCCCCATACTATCATATATATTTTTTGTAGTATCTTTAGCTGTCTCAATCTCTAAAAAATACACAATTCCAGCAAAAAGTACAACGACAACTGCTAATGCGGCAATATATGGTAAAAGCGCACTAATAAGAGACACAATTGCTTGTCCCATTGCTTTAACTGCCATTCTTGCTGCTTTTTTTGTAGCTTGTTTTGCAGCGTCTCTAGCCTGTCTTGTTGCTTTATCAATTGCTTGTTTTGTAGCATCTGCTGTTTTTTCTATTGTATTTTGAGCAACATCTTTTGTTCCATCTAATATAGCATTTTCTATTTGTTCATCTTGTTGTTGTGTTTGTGTTAATTGCTCGTCTTCTACCATATAATCACCTCACTTTCATCTTTATTTTAATTATATAGCTATTTCAATTTCTGTTTTTTGGCTAGGATTACTCTTATCTAAGCATATATCTGAAAAGACCATTTTTTGTATATTTAAATCATTTCTAAATACAACATTAAATTTTAAATTTAATTCTTTTTCTTCTCCAGCCTTAACTTCTAAATCACTTTTTACATTTTCATATAATAATCCTGTAAATTTTGTATCATAACTATTTGTTAAATATGTTGAATTAGTTTTACTTCTGGTATCTAAAATAATATCTTTATTCCCACTATTTTTTATTTTAACTTTATAAGTATAATTTTCTTTAAACATGTCAACATATTCTATATTTATATTTAAATTTTCTTTTGATGCTGTTTGTTTTATATATTGTCTTCCAATATAATTATTAATATTTAATTTATTTTCTCCATCTTCTTTAACTACTGTATAATAATCTTCCGTAAACTTACCATTTTTCGCATTTCCTGTAGACAATATATCATCAAAAATCTTAATTCTGTATGTATCTATTTTTCCTGAGCTCCATAATTCGTATTTATACTCTTTATCAGATTTAAAAATAGTATCACAATATCTTTTCTTAAAATCTTCTTTTGAATTATAATAAACTTCTTTACAATTTGATGATAATAAATTATAGGCTTCATCTATTTGACTATTTTTACAATAGTTTAAAAAGCTTTCTATTATATTATTGTTGTTTGTTTTTTTGGTATTGCTTATTTCCTCGCCAGAAATTATAGGTTTAGTTGTTTCTTTTTCTTTGTTTATAGACACTTGTGTAGTATTAGAATTTTCTCTATTTTTACTTGCCTCATAATTTCTTTTAGATTCTTCTCTTGCTAACCCGTTAAAAAAATGTAAGAGAAATATAATAAATAATATAATTAATACGATAATCCAAAATGTTAATCTGTTTTCATTATAAAATCTTATTATATTTCTCATCTTATTTTCCTCCTGTTATTAGTCTGTCTTTTTAATTTTAATAATTTGATCTACTAATTTATTTAATTGTGTTTCATCTAAATTAGAGTTTTTGCTCTTCATATTTTTCTTAAAGGCCTCTTGTTGAGTAGCACTATTACTAAAGTTCTCTGCAGTACTTTTAGCAAGTTGTGCTCTTGCAACTGCTCCATCTATAGTCATTGAGCCTGCTTGTTTTTTATTTGCATCATCCATCATTTTTCTAGCATTATGAATAATATTGATATCTGTAATTCCTGCATCTAAGAATTTTTGTGTATTTGCATCTTCTAGGAACTTCTTAGCTTGCTTATCATTCATATCTTTACCACGTAGATATTTATAATTATCCTCTTTTAATTTCCATTCTTCATCAAATTTTTGTCTTCTCTTAATTTCTTGTTGTTGTTTATCTTCATCTGTATACCATGCAGATTTTGCTACTTCACTAGCATTTGCAATTCCATCATCTAATGCTTTTGCTGGACGATTTCCAACAGCTCCTCCAACCTTAGTACCAATCATTGCTCCACCAGCTGCCATTGATGCCGCTGATTTTAAATCTCCTGTTGTTAAACCTGCACCTGCAGCGACTGCGCCAAGGGCAGCAGCACCGGCCACTTTTGCCCCCATTCTTGCTAGATTTCCTGGCAACGTTTTTGCACCGCTTATAGCTCTATCTTTTAATCTATCTGGTAAATCATGTAATTTTCTTTGAGCACTTCTCTTAGCATATCCTGCCAATGCTCCAGCAGTTCTTCTGAATCTTCCTTGTGGTACTTCAATTTCGCTTCCCTTTGTGAATTCCCATCCACCATATGTATTATTATCTGTATCTGCTTGAGTATCTTCACTTGTATTGCCAGTATTATCAGGGAATCTTATAGTATTATCACCAACATTCCACTCATCACCCGCTGGTGGTGTACCAGCATTTGGATCTGGTAATGGACCTCCGTTTGGATTTGGTAATGGGTTTCCATTTGGATCTGGTAATGGGCCACCATTTGGATCTGGTTGAGGACCAGCATTTGGATCCGGTAATGGGCCACCATTTGGATCCGGTTGAGGATTTGGTAAATTATTATCCCATTCTTCAAATAAGTTTGGACCAAAATCTGGATTTTCATCATCTTGAACATCAAATACACTATTGTTATTGTTGCTATTTTCGTTTCCAATTATGCTTTCTGGAGCTGGTATACCATCATTCTTTCCTCTTTTTCCGCTTGATAATTCTTTATTATCTGCAGTTCTAATTTTCCCATCTTTTCCGCCTTTTCCTGCACCACCTGCAAGTTTAGATAGGTTTTGTACACCTTTCATTGCTAAAGCTCCACCAGCAACTGCTCCAAGTGTACTTGTTGTTTCTCCTCTATCAAATCTAAACATTTTCTTAATGAATTTCTCTGCTGGTAATAAGAATCCAATTGCAACCAATCCATATATTGGATTTTTCGTAGCTAGATCCATTACACTTCCCATTATAACCATGTATATTATTAAATGTACTGGTTGAATTATAGCATTCATCATATATTCTCTCATCCACATATTAAATCCTTGTGCTTTTCCATCTGCTAGTTTATCTAGCGGATATGTCATAGCAACCAAAGGGGCTATCATTGTAAAGAATGCCATGTACAATACCCTTTTTAAGTATGTAATTGTAAACATTACAGTATATATTACCAAAGCAATATACATAATTAAGTACGCTACTGAATCTAATGGATTGTAACTTTGTGTCATAAATCTTATATATCCCATGAAGTTTGTTTTAAAATGTACTGCCTTACCAGAATTAAACACTCCCTTATCATAGTCATTTACTTCAACACATATAGCATTATCATCTAATGCTGAGCCTAGATTAGTAGTTATTACTTCCGTAATCATCATAGTTCCAGCCATTATATAATGCATAACAAAAAGCAAACATAACCCTACTAGCCAATCTTTTATTCTCTCTTTATATTTTGCTTTGTCCTGTGCTGTTGAACCTATTAAAATTCTAATACCAATATAAACTAATATTGATAATAGTCCTACAACTGCAACATTTCTAAATGCTCTATACCACGAAGCTACAGTATTAGATAATGTTATCTCACCCTCTTCTCCACCGTCTACAATAGAAAGAGGATTTGCTCCTTTCTCTCCTCCTGTATATTTTCCTGGATTTATAAAGTTAACATCTAAAGCTGCAATTCTATTTGCAAATATATATTCTGGGCAATATAAAATATTTGGTATTTCTAATGCATCATGGAAAAATAATGGTCCATCGTCATCCATTACTCCATCATATTTTTCAGTATTACTATCATCTATAGGTCCATACATAACTTTTTTTTGTATTTTACCAGAAGAATACTCTTCTGGACTTAAATACCAAATTCCTCCGCTTGAATTTTCACTTTCAACATCTTCAATGTCTAATCTTACAGAATCTTGTATATTGGTTGTTCCTAATAGAAAATGATGAAATAGTCCAACTGGTACATCAGCCAGTGCTGAAACAAATTGGAAAATTGGATTAAATAATTTTCCCCCAACATCACGTGCCTCAGATTGAATTGGTACAGCAAAATTTATTAAAGTTATTGATATTAATACAATTAGTATCTTTTGTACAAATCCTTTCTTATTCAATAATTTCATTTTTTCCTCCTATTATTGGGATTATTGTTTTGAAGCTAGTTTATTTAAGTTTGTTTCTACAAATTCAAATTCTTTAGAAGTAGGTACAATTTGTAATATAGCTGTATCTGAACCTACTTTTAATAAACCTTCTCCTATTAAACATGTTATTAGAAAGTTTGCTTCACCTTCACTTAATTTAAATACTTCTTTTAAGTATTCAATTTCAGATTTATCTTGTGCTAAAAATAATTTTGTATCTGAAGATGTTAAAACTGCTTGTGCTTCTGGTTTTTCATAAAAGTCTTGGAATCTTTGAGAAATAATTGCCAAAGATACATTTCTTTTTCTTGCACGTCTAGCCATTGTATTCAAAAAGTCTACGGCTTCTGGGTATGGAAGTAACATCCATGCCTCATCAACTATTACTCTTTTTTTAGCAGCTTTTGTTCTATCCTCACTATTTTTCTTAACATATTTTTCCCAAATCCAAGAAAGCAATATTTGTTGTGCCAATGGCCTTGCAAATCTTTCTTCCAATTGAGAAATATCCAAATTTATAAATGGCGCACCATCTAACAATTCAAATGTAGATTGTCCATCAAAATATGCCATTTGTCCATTATATTCTCTTATATATTGTTTCATTACTTTTAATAAATAGCTGTAATGATAACTATAATCTGGGTTTTTATTTGCTTGTGCTTTTCTTTCAATTCTTTTGTACCAGCTACCAATTGTAGGCATTTCCTTTTTTTGATTAAACATATTTCTTCCCATATTTAAGCTTTTACTATTTATGTATAAACTATTAGGGTTACTATTTATTCCTCTTTCTGCATATTCTTCTGCTACGGCTTCCGCTATTACTTGTTTTGTTAATTCATTTACCTCTTGGCTTCTTGTACTTCCTCTCGCCATAGTAAGAAGAGCTTGAGTTACGTCTTCAACCTTATTCTCTACACTTAAAACTGTTCTTTCTCTTCCTGTTATTTCATCTTTTATTTTTTCAACTTCAATATCAAATAAATTTATAATTGTTTTAGAAGTTGGACTAAGTACAACATTTATTCCACCAAGACTTTCTGCAACTATTGAATATTCACCTTCCGCATCTAGTGCTAAACTTTCAATTCCCATTAACACTGATGATCTTGAAATTAGAGTTTTCATTGTTACTGATTTACCAGCACCAGATTTAGCGAATATAACCATATTATAATTAGAAAGTGATGAATGGAAATTGTCAAATAATATTGGTGTTCCTGTTTGTTTATTGTATCCAAGTGGTACACCCGTAGAATGTCCTATTTCTGATGTTGTGAATGGAAATACTGTTCCCATTGATCTACTATCAAATGAATGTATTTTCTTTACCTTATCTTTCATTAACGGCAAATTAGTTTGAAAAGCTTCTTCTTGTATAGCCCATGCACTCTTTATATCTACTAATGATTTTGACATTTCTGTAGAAAGTAATTTAGTCATTCTGTCTAAATCATCTAAGCTGTATGCAAATAATGTACATACAACAGAAGCTTCATACATTTTATTAAATCCAGCTGCAATCTGGTCTCTTAATTGTTCAGCCTCATATCTTTTTTGAGATAAATCACTTTCTCTGTTTATATTACCTCTATCGATTGCAACAATTCTTTCTGTTTCTAGTTCGTTTATAACTTTATTCAATTCATTTTGAGATTTAGATTCTGCAACTGGTGAAATATACACAGAAGTATTTATATCTCCAAATAAATACATATCTCTAAATAATTCTGGAAATGTGCACATACGAGGAAGCGTTGAAACAAAGAAACTTCTTGCATATCTATTTAAACTAGATATAATTTCTAAATGGTCTATTTTAGATGCATCTATTCCAGAAGGAGCAATAAGTTCTTTTATTGTTCTTGTTCTTAAAGTTCCAACTTCTTCAATTTTATTGTCTACTTCTTTTTCTACGTGTTGTTTTTTCTTGAACATTTTTCTTCTCCTCCTTTGCATCTTTTTCAATTTCTTCTATAGCTGTTTGTGCAATTTCTGTTCCTAAATTTCTTTCATTCTCTTCAATTAAAATTTTAGCCATATTCATTGTTAGTTCATCCATATTTTGTTCTTTTAAATATGCATTTTCCTCAACAATTGACTTTGCTCTTTCTATTTTTGAATTTGCAAGCTCAATGGCTCTTTCTTCAATCATATTATCTATTGCTTTTATTTTCTTTTCATAAACATCTTGAGATGTTGAGTATAATTCGTTAAATCCAGCTCTTAATGCTCTTTCTATACCAAAGCTTTCTGCTGAATCTCTATTATATGCAAAATACAATAATTCAATTAGTTCTTTAGAATTCATTATCTTTCCCATAACAGAGCATGCAGAAAGCGTTCTTATAATGGCTTGTGAATTTGTATATAATTCTGAGAATGCCATATTTTGAATTTCTTCTGCATCAAATTTTTCTGTTTCTTCTGGAATATATGGAATAACTATATAATATTGTTTATTTAAAACATTTCTACTTTTATTCATTTTCTCAGTATTATTAATAATATCTTTAGCATATTCATATAAATTTTTTTGTTTTTTAATGTCAAATAATTGTTTATCCATTTGTTCTTTAGTATACGCATTAGTTTGTTTCATTTGATTATATTGATACTGTAATGAATTTAATTTATCTTCTATTTCTTTTAGCCTATTATTATAAGTTTTCAAACTACTTTCAAGGTTTATACTTCTTGTTTGAATATAAAGCTGTATTGGGTGCCTAAGTGTGTTTAAGAATTGTTGAAATCCTTCTTCTACTGCAACTTTTTCCATTTGAGACATTAAGTCATAATTTACACCTTGACATTGTATTACCATTAAAAACCTTTTACCATTTTCTTGAATTATCATATTATCTTGTACATTATCGAATTCCATAAAGTCCATTATTGATTGTTTTGAGTAACTTTTATCTATTGTACTTTTTTTATTATCTGACACTTTATTAGGGATATTATTACTAAATTCTTTTTTTTCTTCTTTTTTATTCATTTTTTGTTTTATTTTAATAATTATATATGCACTAATTAATATTAATAAAATAAAAATCATAATTATTAAAGTAATTGATAATATTCCTGATAATGTATTTCCTTCTACATTATTCATCTTTTGTTCCTCCTTTATTTCCTAAAGTACTTGAATTTGTATATGTATAAATTCTTCCGTTTTTTCATCTTAAATTTAATTAGCCTTTTTAATACATCATCTATATTTTCTCCGCCTGTCTTTTTAGTGATATCAAAAGCTGTTGTATTTGGTACTTTGAGAGTTGCAATTACATAACCTAATAATGCAAGAACAATCATCATAATAATACCAACAAATCCAATATTTAAAATATCGAATAATATTTTAAATACAAATCCTATTGTTGCCCCTACAGCTGTATAAATTAAAGCTTTTGTTGAAAATATAAATAATATTCTTCCTTCGCCCTTAACATTTCTTGGCAAATAATATGGACCTCCCATTTCGTACCTCCTTTTTTCTTCTTTAATATATATAATAATCTACTTATTATTATAACAGATTTTTACTTATTTTTAAATACATTTTGACAAAAAAATGCAAAAAAATAGAAATTTAACACTCTTGTAACATGCTTGAAATATAGTTTTTGATATTTTGATTTACTTAATGTTTTTATTGTAAACTTTTAAATTATAAAAAGCTTGCGGAAATAAGCTTTTTATAAGAAGGCAATAAAAAAAGTAGGCATAGCCTACTTTTTTTATATGTAATTTTCTATTTAATGCTATTTGCAAAGTTTACAACTACACCAGCTAATGCTGAAGCTGCAAATATTAATATAGCACCAACAATGTATGGTATGAAAGTTTTCTTGTATTCTGCTTTTTCTTGAGCACTTCCCATCATGTATTTAATACCAATTACTATTAGTATAATTACAGCTATAACCATACCTACAACTTGAAGAATACCCATAATTCCTCCACCTGTTGTAGTAATTTTTTCAGAATCAATATCATCTACGTGTGCATTCATATTCTTTGTTACATCATCAAAATTTGCTGCAAATACGCTTGTTGTAGATGTAATAATCATTATAGCTACTAATAATACACTTAATAATTTAATTGTTTTTCCTTTCATTTTATTTTCCTCCTTTTATTATTTTTATATTAAATCTCATTAACTGAGAATATTAATAACTTATTATGTCATTTATATTATAACATGTTTTTACAAATTTTGCAACTTTTATCAATATATTTTTTTAATTGATTGCTTGGGTAGTTAAATCATATATTAATTTAGGTATAAATGACCCCGCAAATAATAATACTGCTCCTATTATATACAACATAAATGTTTTCTTATATTCGGCTTTTTGTTCTACACTACCGACCATGTATTTAATACCTATAACAATAATTATTATTACTGCTAGCACAGAGCCTATAACTTGTATTATTCCCCAAATGGCCCCTGCTTTTTGAGATACTTTTTCATATCCTTTTTCATTTTTTATTTGATATTTGTCTAAATCTCCAATTCCCAATCCTTTTACTTCTTCAGCATAACAAAAATTTGAAAGAACCACAAGTAATAGTGCTAAAATTAGAAATATTCTTAAAATATTATTTTTCATTATATCTTTCACCTCACATTATATAGATGCAATTATAGTTACTGCTATTTTCCATATTCCAAATGCTCCAAATACAACTACACATCCAGCTATATATGGAACCAATAATTTTTTAACATCTGCTTGTTGTTCTACAGAACCCGTCATAAATCTTATTCCTAAAATTGCTCCAATTATTACGGCTACTATGACTCCAACAATAAGCAAAATTGAGTAAATTGATTCTGATAATTTTTGTAAGTTTTCTTCACTAATTTTGTTATCTGTTCCACTATTGATGAAAGAATCAGCTGAATCTATTATTGTATCCAAATCTGTTGCATCTTTATCTCCATTTGTTGAACCTATTTTTTCAGGTAAAGTATATTTCTCTTTTATAGAATGATTTTTAGCTTCATCGCTTCTTGAACTTTCACCAGATTTGTCAGCAGCATCATCCATAGAATATCCTGTATTTGTTCTAAAAGACGCTTCTAATCCGCTTTCTGCGATTTCCGTTAATTTTTGTTTAGCACTATTTATTTCTTCTTCTGTCCAATCTACTCGACAAAACTCTCGAATTCTTTTAATCGTTTCGTTTTTTTCCTCAGCGCTAGAAAAATCATCATTCCATTTTCCTGTTCTCAACTCTCCATTAGAAACATTATTATTATACCATACTGTATGCTCGCCACTGCCGCTACCATCTTTACCAATAATTGAACCCCATTCTTTAATTAATGTATCATTACTATTATTAAATGCATTTCTTTCGCCAGCAATTTTGAAATATGCCTTTATTTGTTGAGCATTGTAACTAAGCTTTTTCATTAAACTATCGCTTGTTGATACACCTTCAGCCCATGCTTTCTTAATATTATTATTAGTGGTATTATTTTCTAAATTACAACGATTTCCATACTTCTGTAAATATTGTTTTACTTGTTGTTGCGTGTATTTAGCTTTGTCACTAGCTGAAGCGTTAATTGTACTATTACTATCTTTATAATCATAAGCCGCATTAACACGTTGCATCTGTTTTTCTATATCATAATATAATTCTTTGCAAACTTTCGCAGCTTCTCCATTTTCACCAATAAAATTATCATTGTTATACTGAGTTAGTACAAATAAAATTTTTTCATCTTTAATTTCTCCGTCTTTTATATTTCCATTCTCAACTAATAATTTTTCTCCTGTTTTTAAAGCTATTTTAGCCATCTCTAAATAATTCTCATCATTTTCACTAGCCAAGGTTTGATAGTTTTGATTCTTTACCCATAATATAAAATCCACCATTACTCCAAGGGGTTCCTCATATTCTTCATTCTTTTCGGCTTCTTTCACTCTTTTTAATAAATCAGATGAATCAGAATATTGCCCTGCATCAAAACTCCAAAATCCTACTGTTCTACCATCGCTATTTATATCATCAAAAAATAATTTACTTCTAATACTATTTTCAGCAGCGTAAGTATAATTACATATAAAAGGTATTATCATAATTATAGTCATCAAACATAATATAATTTTTTTCCTCATCTACTTCTCTCCCCTCTAAAATATATTCATACTTTTAAATTACTACTAATTAAATTATACAGCAAATTCCAGCAAAAATCAACATGATTGTAATAAAAAACTAATATAGATACATAAAAAACAAGAAATTTGATTAAATTTCTTGTTTTTTCATCTTATATTGATGCTAAAATAGTTACAGCTATTTTCCATATTCCAAATGCTCCAAATACAACTACACATCCTGCTATATATGGAACTAATAATTTTTTAACATCTGCTTGTTGTTCTACAGAACCTGTCATAAATCTTATTCCTAAAATTGCTCCAATTATTACGGCTACTATAATTCCAACAACAAGTAATATTGAGTAAATTGAATCTGATAAATTTTTTAAGTTTTCTTCACTAATTTTGTTATCTGTTCCACTATTGAAGAAAGAATCAGCTGATTCTATTATTGTATCTAAATCTGTTGCATCTGTATCACCATTATTTGAGCCTATTTTTTCAGGCAAAGTATATTTTTCAGCATATATTTTATGTGCCTTACTATCCGCAGCAGCAGCTGCTGCTTCTCCTTCTGCATCTGTTTTGACTGTGGATGTTATATCAATAACAGCATCTGTACTATTATTAATAGCTTCTAATCCTGCATTTACAACATTTTGTATACCTCTTAAATATCCATAAGCACTTGAAATTTTTTGAGGATCAGTTGTATTATAATTATTGGTTCCGCTTAATTTATTTGCCCATTTTACCGCTATTTCATCTGCATCTGATTTTTCGGATATTCCTAAAAAGCCACTAGTATTTGGTGAGAAAACTTGCAAATACATCCAAATTTGGTCTTTATTATAATTAAGTTTTGTACTTTTGTCATCTTTTTTTCGTACATATATATCTTGGCTTGTTTCAATGTTTGGATATCCTGCTGCTTTTGCTGCTGCTTTTGCTCCCCATGCTCTTTTTAATTGTTCTTGTTCAGTTGTTGATATGTTATCTCCCATATTCTTCATAGAATAATATGAATCATATGTCCTTATATTAGAAAGAGTATATAAGAATTTGGTTTTATATTCGTCTTCTATATAAATTCCTGATTTGCTTCCATTTTTCTTGTTATAATCCAATGCCGCATGAAGTGTTTGAATAGCTGTATATATTTTTTTGTCATAATTTGTAAATATTTCATCAACCTGTTCTTTTATCTTTGAATTATCTATGTAATCACTCGAAACAAAACTAGGCATACTTGAATCTATTATATTTTTAAATGCATTACTAGATCTAATCATTGAAGGCATAACTTCAGATTTATTATCACTTTCTCCAACTACGCCTAAAAATGGTACCCACATTCTAAATGAAATTTTAGTAGTTCCATCTGTTATTTCTTCATCGCCCCCAATAAAACTTCCTATTTCACGTCTTGCCATTTCCAATCCCTTAATAGCTCCCGATATTACATTAGTATTAGAAACAATATTTCTATAGCCATTTGTATTTACAAGATTAACAATACCGCGAACCGCATGCAACCAGTTATACCTAACCATATATTTATCGCCGTATCCTATTTTAGTGTTAACAGCATCATATTTACCATCATTAATATTAGATGAACTTTTTACGCTATACTCATATAATTCGCTTGTATTATTTTTAGTTTCAAAAAGTGTGTTTCCTTTAAATAAATCTGTTTTTGATAACCCATCTCCATAAACAAATCTATCTAAATCTACATCTGTAGCATAAGATTCATAAAAAAATGATTTCACTAATAAAGAAATTAATATCACATATATTATTACATAACACAATTTTTTCATCCTTTATTCTCCCCACTAAAATATATTCATATTTTAAAATCTTACTAATGTAATTATACATCAATTTTTGTCAAAAGGCAACAAAATTACCATAAATTTAGCAATATAGCTACTTCTTGATTTAAAAAGTAAAAGAGACTTAATCAATCAATTAAATCTCTTTACTTTCTCATCATCCTTTCCAAATTTTCTTTATTATGTAGCAAATTACTACAAATATTAAAAATGGAAGAATTCCGATTGCTTCTGCGAATGATAGGATTAAACCTATTCCGCCGAGCATGAAAATTATGGCTACAATAATCAACATACAGCATTCCTCCTTGAGAATAGCCTTCAAACATTTAACTTAATTTTATTTTACCAAATAGTATATTACTTGTCAAGGTTATGTAAATTATGCATGATACGTTTTTTATTTCATTATAATAAAAAAAACACTAGGATTTTCAATTAAAATCTTAGTGTTTTAACATTGGCGTAGGTGAGAGGGTTCGAACCTCCGCGCCCCTTCCGGGACCTAATTGTTTAGCAAACAATCCCCTTCACCACTTGGGTACACCTACATAAATATAAATCATAAATATAAAAAAATGGCGGAGAGGGTGGGATTCGAACCCACGGTACGCTATTAACGCACGCCAATTTTCAAGACTGGTGCCATAAACCAACTCGACCACCTCTCCGTGTCTTCATGAGACTATCTTAATATAACACATTTTTGTACTGCTTGTCAAGGGGTTTTAGGAATTTTTTACTCGGAAAATATTAGAAAGCTAGATATTATTATTTTTAAGCAACATTCGGGGAACCGACAAATTAGAAAATCTTATAAAATTTGTAAAATTTTATTTAGATTTTCTTATGTAGTTGGGAGTTACAAAAAATAATAATATCTAGCTCATTATGTTATTTTACAAGTTCTAAAATTCTCTCTAAATCCTCATTGGAACTATATTCTATAACTATCTTTCCTCTTCTTTTTCCTGGATCAAGTTTTACTTTTGTTCCAAAAAATCCTTGGAAAGTATTTTCTATATCTTTATATAGTGCATGGTTTCTATCTTGTACTTCTTTTGGAACCTTTACTTTAACAGCCTTTTCTAATTGTCTAACTGTTGCATTTCTTTCTATCATTTGTACTGCAGTTTGATATTGTCTTTCAGGATTTTGTATTGATAATAGTGATTTACAATGTCCCTCTGATAGTTTTCCTTCTTTTGCAAATTCTAAAACTCTTGGCTCAAGATTTAAAATTCTTACAGAATTTGCTACCGCGCTTCTGCTTTTACCTAATTTTTTTGCTACATCTTCTTGTCTTAATCCATAATCAACCATTAAATTTTTTATTCCTACTGCTTTTTCATATGGATTTAAGTCTTCTCTTTGAATATTTTCTATTAGTGCAATTTCAGCATTTTTCTTTGTATCATTTTCTCTAATTATTGCAGGAATTTCTGTTAAACCAGCAAGTTTTGAAGCTCTCCATCTTCTTTCTCCTGCAATTATTTGATAATAATCATCTTGTTTTGTTACAACTATTGGTTGTATTAAACCATATTCTTGTATTGAACTTGCAAGTTCTTCTAATGCTTCTTCATCAAATCTTTTTCTTGGTTGATTTCTATTTGGCTCAACCTCATTTATTTTTAAATTTTTTAATACATCATTTTCTTGTTGTTGCTCCTCTACTGGTGTAGGTCCAAATAAAGCATCTAACCCTTTTCCTAAACCTGTCATCTTAGCCATTTTCTATCACTCCTTCTATAATTTTGTTTAAATTTCAAATACAAAGTGTTTGAAATTTAATTACAAAATATAGATGCAATTTTCCGATAAAATACACGTATAACGTGTATTTTATCATTAAAGGAAAATTGTATACCTATATTTCATTTTCTTTCAAAAATTCTTTGGCAAATTTTATATAACTTTTAGCACCTTTTGATCTTGGATCATAAACTGTTATTGGCATACCATAACTTGGTGCTTCACTTAACCTTACATTTCTTGGAATTACTGTTTTATAAACTTTGTCTCCAAAATATTTTTTTACCTCTTTTACAACTTGATTTGATAAATTTGTTCTTATATCATACATTGTTAGAAGTGCACCTTCAACATCTATTTCCTTATTTAAGTGTTTTTTTACAAGATTAATTGTATTTAGAAGTTGTCCTAATCCTTCAAGTGCAAAATATTCGCATTGAACTGGAATTAGTACGCTATTTGAAGCTGTAAATGAATTTAATGTAACCAATCCTAATGATGGTGGGCAATCTATAAAGATAAAATCAAATAAGTCTTTTACTACATCAAGTTTTTCCTTTAAACGTTGTTCTCTAGACATCATAGAAACTAATTCTACTTCAGCCCCTGCCAAACTTATGTTTGAAGGACATAGTGCTAGATTTTTTATTGATGTTTTTTGTATAACTTGATCAATTGTTGTATCATTTACTAATATATCGTAAGTAGATAATTCTACATTTTTTTCTACTCCTAGACCACTTGTTGCATTTCCTTGTGGGTCTGCATCTATTAGCAAAACTTTCTTTCCTTTTTTTGCAAGAATAGTACTTAAATTGACTGCGGTTGTAGTCTTTCCTACTCCACCCTTTTGATTTGCAACTGAAACTATTTTACACATTTTTTGTCCTCCTTTTTCAATATAAATATAATATAAAAAGATACAAAAAAAGTCAATAAATTTTATAAAATTTATTGACTTTTTTTACTAATTTTTTATAATGGTTCTTTAGAAGGAAGTCCAGCTTTTCTTGGATATTTTTTGTTTGTTTTATCCTTTTTTGTAATTTCAACAACTGTTCTTCCAATATCTGATTGTGGCAAATTAAACTTGTAAATATTTGTAATTGTTCCACCAAGAATTTCAATTGCCCTATTTCCATTACTTACCTCTTCTTCTATTTCTGGTCCTTTCATACACAGGCATTTTCCATCAATCTTAGCTAATGGAACTAAATATTCGCTAAGAGTTGCAAGATTTGCAACAGCGCGAGATGTTACAACGTCGAACTTTTCTCTATATTCTTTATTTTTTCCAAACTCCTCTGCTCTACTATGAATAGTTTTTATATCATTCAATCCTAATTCTTTAATTACCTCGTCTAAATATTTAATTCTCTTATTTAAAGAATCGACTAGAACAACATTTAAATCTTCTCTTAATATTTTAAGAGGAATTCCTGGAAAACCAGCCCCTGTTCCAACATCTGCTATATAACTATTTTTTTCTATATATTTGCTAATAGTTACAGAATCAACAAAATGCTTTAAAATAACCTCTTTGGGCTCAATAATAGCTGTTAAATTAATATTTTTATTCCATTCTATTAACATATTCATATATTTAAAGAATTGTTCTTTTTGTTTCTCATTTAACTTTACTTGTAATTCATTTAAATATTTATCCATTATTTCACAAAATTCATTATAATCCATTTTTATACCTCTATTTATTCATTTGATTATAAATTAGAAGAACAGATATATCAGCTGGAGAAACCCCAGAAATACGAGAAGCTTGTCCAATAGAAGTTGGTTTATGCTGATTTAGCTTTTGTCTAGCTTCTAAGCTAATTCCCTTTATCTCATTATAATCAATATCTTCAGAAAGCTTTTTACTTTCTAATTTTTTAAATTTTTCTACTTGTTCTTCTTGCAACTTTATATATCCCTCATATTTAATTTGAATTTCAACTTCTTCTTTTTCTTGTGCTGATAATTCTGGTCTATTTTCATCAATTTCTTTTAAATCTTCGTATTTTATCTCTGTTCTTTTTAATAATTCTGACATTTTTGTACCTGTTGTAAGTATTGATGTTCCTTTACTTTCAAGTAGTTGATTTACCTTTTCTGTTGGTTTTACTACAGTATTTTTTAATCTTTCAATTTCATTTTCTATATTATTTCTTTTTTGAACAAATCTATTATATCTTTCATCTGAAATTAGCCCTATTTCATGCCCTATTTCTGTTAGTCTTAAATCTGCATTATCTTGTCTTAAAAGAAGTCTATATTCAGCTCTTGAAGTCATCATTCTATATGGTTCATTTGTTCCTTTTGTAACAATATCATCAATTAAAACGCCAATATAACCTTGTGTTCTATCTAAAACTAAAGGTTGTTTTCCTTTAATTTTTTGAACTGCATTAATTCCTGCAATTAAGCCTTGACACGCTGCTTCTTCATAACCTGATGTACCATTTATTTGCCCAGCCATAAATAATCCATCTATCCCTTTATATTCAAGTGATAACTTTAGTTTTGAAGGATCAATACAATCATATTCTATAGCGTAAGCAGGTCTTGTAAATTCACAATGTTCTAAACCAGGAATTGTTCTATAAAAAGCAATTTGAACTTCCTCTGGAAGTGATGAACTCATTCCTTGAATATACATTTCTTCTGTATTTTCTCCTACTGGTTCAACAAATGCTTGATGTCTTGGTTTATCACTAAATCTTACTACTTTATCTTCTATTGATGGACAATATCTTGGTCCTGTTCCTTCTATTTTTCCTGCATATAATGGAGATCTATGTAGATTTTCTCTAATTATTTTGTGTGTTTCCTCTGTTGTGTATGTTAAATAACAATCAACTTGTTTAAATGGTTTAATTTCGTCTTCAAAAGAAAATGGTACTATGCCTTCATCACCTTTTTGAACTTCCATTTTACTAAAATCTATACTTTTTCTATTTATTCTTGCTGGAGTTCCTGTCTTAAACCTAATTAAATCTATTCCAATTTTCTTTAAACTATCTGACAATCTATTTGCCGCAGAAACACCATCAGGCCCACTTTCTTGGCTGAATTCTCCAATGAATATTTTTCCTTTTAAATATGTTCCGTGTGGCAAGTATTAGAGTTTTAACATTATAAATTGCACCTACATTAGTTTCTATAGATTTAACCTTACCATCTTCCAATTTGATATCTACAATTTCTGCTTGTTTAACCTCCAAATTTTCTTGCATTTCCAAAACATGTTTCATCTCTGCTTGATATTTTTTTCTATCAGCTTGTGCTCTCAATGAATGAACTGCTGGTCCTTTAGAAGTATTTAACATTTTTATTTGCATCATAGTTTTATCAATATTTTTTCCCATCTCTCCACCAAGTGCATCTATTTCTCTAACTAAATGTCCTTTAGAGCTTCCTCCTATATGTGGATTGCATGGCATGTTGGCAATATTTTCTAAACTTATTGAAAATATCAAAGTTTTCATTCCTAGTCTTGCGCTTGCTAATGCAGCTTCGCAACCTGCATGTCCTGCACCTACAACTGCTACATCATAATCTCCTGCATAATAACTCATCCTTTATTCCTTCTTTCTTCAAAATGTCTCTTTCAAAGAGACCATTTTTTATAATTTATATGTTATAATATCAACTGTTTCCCGTTTTTTAAAATTTCATTTTCTCTGTGAAACAGAAAGGTTTGTTCTCCAGAACTCATTTGTAAACTTGAACTATTAGTTTTATTTTGTTTTATGTATACCGTTCAAGTATGAAATAATATCTTTATAATTAATTACATATTAAAAAGTAAAAATATTTTGTCTATAAGTTACATATTTGTATAAAAAACTTCAAAATCGTCATATTTCAAAATTATCATTTCAGATATAAAGTTATATTAAAAAATAATAAAATCGTCTTATTTTTTATTTTGATGCTTCATTTTATTATTTACCCAGACAAAATCTTGCAAAAATTTCATTTATAATATTTTCTGTTACTTCCTCTCCAGTAATTTCTCCTAAAGCCTCTAAAATATCTTTAATAAAAATAGCAATAACATCTGTAGGCATACCTTTTTCAAGTGTTTCCTCAGCTTTATTTACATTTTCGATAGCCTTTGAAATTAAATTTTTATGCCTTAAATTTGTAATTACTGTTCCATTGTCTAAATTTATTTCATTTAAATTAAACATTTCATTAATTTTATCATATATATTTTCAATACCAGTTTCATTTAAAGCAGAAATTTTAACTATATTATCAGAAATATTTTTTAAATATTCATTTTTTTCATCAATTTTATTTTCTAGATCTATTTTATTAAGAACAATAATTACTTTTTTTCCTTTAATAATATCTAAGATTTCTTTATCTTCATCAGTTAAATCCTTACTGCTATCGAAAATTGCTATTATTAAATCTGCATCGTTTGCGATTTTTTTAGATTTTACAACACCTATTTTTTCAACTTCATTGTCTGTTTCCCTTATTCCCGCAGTATCTACAAGTTTTAGAGGTATTCCATTTATATTTACAAATTCCTCTATTGTATCTCTTGTAGTTCCTTCAATATCTGTAACAATAGCTCTTTCTTCCTTCAAAATTGCATTTAGTAATGAAGATTTTCCAGCATTTGGTCTACCTATAATTGCCGTTTTTATTCCCTCTTTTATTATTTTTCCATTATCAAAACTTGCTTCTAATCTTGTTAAATCTGATTTAACTTCAGAAAACATATTCAAAAGCTCTTCGTTTGTTGCATCTCCTTCATCATATTCTGGATAATCAATTGCAACTTCCACATTTACCATTACATTCATAATTTTTTGTTTAATTTCATTTATTTTTTTAGACAAATGTCCTTCAAGCTGATTTATGCTATTTTTAGCCTCTTTTTCAGACTTTGCATGTATAATATCTATTACAGATTCTGCTTGTAATAAATCTATTCTTCCATTTAAAAATGCTCTTTTGGTAAATTCCCCTGGTTCCGCAAGATTTGCTCCATTTTTCAAACATAAATCTAAAATATTTCTTAAAATTACAACTCCGCCATGTGTATTTATTTCACACATGTTCTCTGTTGTATAGCTTTTGGGAGCTTTAAAATAAGAAACTAAAACTTCATCAACTATTTTTTTATTTTCATCTATAATATTTCCATATTTAATTGTGTAACCTTTTATATTTTCAATACTTTCAGGATTTTTTGCTTTAAAAATTTTATTTAATATTTCAAAGCAATCATCTCCACTCATTCTAACAATTCCTATTCCACCAATTCCGTGGTGCCGTAGAAATTGAAGCTATTGTATTCATTCCTTTTTCCTCCATTTTAAATATATTTTATATAAGAATAATTTAAATGGAGGAAAAAGGGAGAATACTTAAAAAGCTTAAGTAAACTGGACCTTTGACCTCCATTTTCTTATATAAAATATATTATTAAATTATTTTTTTAGAGCAATTACAATTCTTCTTCTTGGCTCTTCCCCAATACTGTATGTTTCTATTTTATCATTTGATTGTAATTTACTATGAATTATTTTTCTTTCATATGCTTGCATAGGTTCTAATGTAACTGATTTTCTTGTTCTTATTACTGTTTTTGCAACCTTTAGAGCTAAATCTTCTAATGTCTTTTCTCTTTTAGCTTTATATCCTTCTATATCTAATATAACTCTTACTTTTTGTTCTATTCCTTTACCAGCAATTGCAGATAATATTGTTTGCATAGCATATAATGTTTCTCCTCTATGTCCTATCAAATAACCTAAATCTGCATTTTTTATTGCAACATTTACACCAGATTTTTCTTTATTTACTTCATAACTTGTCCCTTCTGGTAATTGTTTTACAAAGTCTTTTAAGAATTCTTCAACATTGTTTTTTGCTTTTTCTTGTTCTTCCTCAGAAAGTATAATTTCTTTTTTTACAATTCTTTTATGTTCTCTAGGCTCTTCTTGTTTTTCATTATTTTTTAAATTTTCTGTAACTCCATCTTTTACAGTTAATTCAACTTTTACAACTCTTGGTGCTAATATACTAAAAAAGCTTCTTTTTTCTTCTTGAATATACTTAATATCAACCATATTTTTACTTACATTTAATTCTTTTAAACCTTTTTCAATAGCTTCTGTTGTAGTTCTTCCTTCTGAAATAACACTTTTTGCCATAACGATCACACCCTTATCAATTATTCTTCTTCTTTTAAAAATTTATTCAAAGCAATTCTTTCAACAATCATTAAAATATTATTAATTAACCAATATAAAGCAAGTCCTAAAGGAGCATAAAAAGCAATTGATATAGCCATTATTGGAATTAACCAAGACATTGTTTTATTTGTTTGCATTGCAACGTCTGGAGTTGCTTCTTCATTTTCTGTCTCTTTATTTTCTTCTCCTTCAGTTTTTTCTGTAATATCAATAACTTCATCTTTCTTTTCAGCCTTTTGTTGTTTTTGCATTGCTGTTGTAATTTTCATTGATATAAATGATGAAATTATGTATAAAACAGGTATAATATAAACTCTATAGTCTTGCATATTTTGATTTGGTATTTGGCTTAAATCTAATCCTAAAAAGTCCATATTTATTTTTACTTGTTCATTTTCTTGGCCTTTTTCTCTTATTATGTCAATTTCAGGATATGCACTATTTTGCATTTTTCCTTCTTCTTTCATTTGTTGTATGTAGGTATCAATTGTTTCTTTTGGTACTTGTTTCATAAAAGTTAAAGGACTTCTAACCAAATAGAATACTGATAATAGTAATATAATTTGTACTATTGCACTTAAACATCCACTAAATGGACTCATATGCTCAGCTTTGTATAAACTCATCATTTCTTGATTCATTTTTTGTGGATCATTTTTATATTTAAACTGTAATGCTTTTATTTGTTCTTGCAACTTAGCACTTTTCTTCATTGTTCTTTGCTGTTTTATGGATATGGGTAATAATAATAATTTAACCAGTATTGTAAATAATATAATGGCAAAACCATAATTACTAACCATATTGTAAATAAAATTTAATACATATCCAAAAGTATATGCGAAAAAATCAAACATTTTTTACCTCCAATATATTAATCATTTGAATTATTTTAAAGGATCATATCCGCCTTTTGAAAACGGATTACACCTTAATATTCTCCACACTCCCTTTGCTCCACCTTTTAAAACTCCATATTTATCTATAGCTTGTTTAGTGTATTCTGAGCATGTAGGATAATATTTACATTTTATATTTTTAGAGCTTAACCATGGAGATATATGTTTTTGATAAAATTCTATTAGACTAATAAAAAATTTTTTCATATATTTTTCCTATTTAATTGAGATTTATTTATTATTGTATTTATATCTTCCCTTATATTATAAAAATTAGCTTGTTTTGAATCTGCTTTTTTCTTAAATAAAAATACAATGCTATATCCATCTTTGATTGACATTTCAACATTTTTATAATTTTCTCTAATCAATCTTTTTAAATGATTTCTCATTATAGCTTTTCCTACTTTAGTACTTATTGCTAGTCCTAAATAATTGCATTTTGTATTATTATTTAAAATAAAACATTCAATATATTTTCCAGAAAAATATTTTCCTTTTGTTAATACTTTTCTAAATTCATAATTTTTCTTTAACATTTTTGTTTTTTTCATTTTTCTCTCCAATCATAATTTAAGAACAAAATGAAAAAATAAGCTAATTTTTGATGCTATAAATAATATTGTATAAAATTATAATTAAATTTTATACAATATTACATTTTTTTAAAAGGCATTATTAAGCCTTTTAAATTAAGCACATAATTTTTTTCTTCCTTTTGCTCTTCTTGCTTTTAGCACGTTTCTTCCTGATCTTGTTTTCATTCTTTTCATAAATCCGTGTTCTTTTTTTGCTTGTCTTTTTTTAGGTTGAAATGTTCTTTTCATTTTGGCACCTCCTAAATTTACATTTTTTATAAATCTAACTATACACTAATTCTTGTAAAATTATTGCATCCGTAGATTATTCTCTGTTTTTATATCAATATAATTGTCTAAAAACAATTAAATCAACAAGTAAATCGATTATACCTTATTTTATAGGTAATTGTCAAGCTATTTTAAACTTTTTTAAAATTTTTTAATTTTTCTATTGCTTTTTGTAAAATTTTGATATATAAACTTAAATATAGTTGTGAATTAAATTGTGGATAAGTCATCAAAATTTAGGGGTTTTTGCTTTTCAAAGCATGAAATTTTCTTAAATATACATAGATTTTGACACATTTTTACATATATTATTGCTTCTGAAAGGATGAAAGAAATGAATATTAATAAAGACGAACTATTGGAAAAAGCTAAAGAATTATTAAAAGATGAAGTAACAAAAATATCTTATAATACTTGGATTCAAACACTTGGAATCCAATCTATTAGTAATGATCATATTGTATTTACAGCAGTATCTGAATTTCAAAAAGATATGATTGAAAACAAATTTAATATGTTGATTTTAAATACTTTAAGTTATATTACAAACAAAAATTGGACTTTTTCTGTAGTCGATTTATCCTCAGAAGAAGAAGAAAATGTGGAAATCATTTCTGATAAAAAGCCAAATGTGTCAGATGTTGAACTTGAATCTAATCATTCTAGTTTAGATCCTAAATATACATTCGAAACTTTTGTAGTTGGAAATAATAATAGATTTGCCAATGCAGCATCTTTAGCTGTTGCAAATTCTCCAGGTAACTCATATAATCCACTATTTTTATATGGTGGCGTAGGTTTGGGAAAAACTCACTTAATGCATGCTATTGGAAATCGTGTTTTAGAAGATAATCGTTCTTCTAATGTATTATATGTAACTTCAGAAAAATTTACAAATCAATTGATTAATGCAATTAAAGATAATAAGAATGAAATGTTTAGAAATAAATATAGAAATGTTGATGTTTTATTGATTGATGACATTCAATTTATTGCCGGAAAGGAAAGAGTTCAAGAAGAATTTTTCCACACTTTTAACACTTTACATGGCGATAAAAAACAAATTGTAATATCTAGTGATAAGCCACCAAGAGATATTCCTTTCTTAGAAGATAGGTTAAAATCTAGATTTGAATGGGGCTTACTTGCAGATATTTCGTGTCCCGACTATGAAACTCGTCTTGCTATTTTAAGAAAAAAAGCGCAAGACTCAAATATTGTTATAGATGATGATATACTAGCCAATATTGCAAATAAAGTAGATTCAAATATTAGGGAGTTAGAAGGAGTTTTTAACAAAATAGTTGCTAGAGCTTCTTTAATACATACTCCAATTACACGTGAATTTGCTGAAAAAATTATAAATGAATTCAAAGCAGAAAATGAAAAAGTAATTTCAAGTGATTTTATTAAAGAAACTGTTGGGAAATATTTTAGTATTGATCCTAATGATTTATCTGGAAATAAAAGGTCAGCAGAAATTGCTTTTCCAAGACAAATTGCAATGTACTTATGTAGAGAAGTTGCAAATATGTCTTTTCCAAAGATAGGACAGGACTTTGGTAATCGTGACCATTCAACTGTAATGCATGCATACAAAAAAATTCAAATTGAAGTTAAAGAAAAAACTAACACAAAATTAATTGTGGAAAGTGTTAAAAATTTAATTACCGATACAAAAAATAATTAAAAATTATTATTATAAATAATTATACTTAATTTTTAAAAATCTGTGTTTGTGAAAATTATTGTTTGGTGGAATAAAATCTTATAAGTACTTACGGAACAGCTACATTAGATTTCCACAACGTGTTGTTAAAATGTTGTTAAAAACTTGTGAATTTGGAAAGATTACACAATTGTTACAAACCATTGTGGATTAATATTACATTTTTCCACAAAATTATACACGTAAAAATTACTACGCTTTTAAACTATCAACATAGTTTTCCACAATATCCACAGTACCTAATACTATTACTACTAAAAATATTTAATAAATTAAAAGGAGGACGTGAAAATGAAATTCATTTGTTACAAGGATAAAATCCTTAAAGCTCTTAATTCCGTAGTAAAAGGTGTAGCATCTAAAACTACAATGCCTATACTAGAAGGAATATTAATTCAAACTAATGATAATGAAATAAAATTAACAACCTATGATTTAGAAATAGGTATAGAATATGTTATAGAAAGTGAAGTTATTGAACAAGGTAGTACAGTTGTTAATGCTATAATGTTTAGTGAAATTATAAGAAAACTTCCAGATACACAAATTAATATTTCTATAAATTCAAGTAATTTATTAGAAATTGAATGTGAAGGTTCTTTATATAAGTTAGCAACAATGAACCCTGAAGAATTCCCCGAACTTCCTAAAATTGAAGTTCAAAATGGGGTAGAGCTTGAACAAGTTAACCTAAAAAACATGATTAGAAAGACATTGTTTGCTGTAAGTAGTGAAGAAAGTAGACCAATATTTACAGGATGTTTATTTGAAATAGAAAATAACAAATTAAGTTTAGTTGCAGTTGATGGATTTAGATTAGCATTAAGAAGTATATTCTTAAATAAACCTACACAAAATTTTAGTGCAGTTATTCCAGGAAAAACATTAAATGAAGTTAATAAAATCTTAACAGATTCATTTGATCCTATAAAAATAGGAATATCAAAAAATCAAGCATTATTTGAAATGGAAAATTGTAAAATTGTTACTAGAATATTAGATGGTGAGTTTTTAAATTATAAAAATGTTATTCCAAGTACTTGGGAAACAAGAATATTGGTAAATAAAAATAATATACAAAATAGTTTTGAAAGAATTAGTTTAATTTCTGCATCTAGTGTTGAAAAAGAAAAGAAGTATCCAGTTAAAGTAAATGTTGAAATAGGTAAAGTTGTAATTTCTTGTACAAACCAAACTGGTGATGCAAAAGAAGAATTATTTGTTACAACAGAAGGTAAAAACTTAGAAGCAGGATTTAACCCAAAATATTTCTTAGATTGTTTAAAAGCTATTGATGATGAAGATGTTTATATTGAATTTGGTTCAAGCATTTCACCATGTTTAGTAAAATCAACTGAAAGTAATGATTATGTGTATATGATTTTACCAATAAGATTGAAAGAGGATTAAGAAAGTTTTCCACAAATCAACAACAAAATGTGGAAAATTACTTACGGAAATAGAACGTAGAGAATATTTTAAAAAATAAAATATAAATTAAAAAAACTTTTTAGTTTTATTTCCACAATTGGAGAACAGAATGTGGATAAATAATGTTAAAATAAAAAATTTTAGAAATTATACAGATGAAAATATTAATTTAAATAAAAATATAAATGTTTTTTATGGAGAAAATGCTCAAGGAAAAACCAATATTATAGAATCTATATTTTTATGTGGTATAGGGAAATCTTTTAGAACAAAAAAAGATGCAGAAATGATAAATTTTAATTCTTCAAATTCTATTATTGAAGTTGAATATCAAAAATCAGATAGAGATGGAAAAATTAAAATTGAACTTGGAACTAAAAAAAATATTTATTTAAATGGGATTAAATTAAAAAAGTTAAGTGAATTAATTGGAAACATTAATTTAGTTATATTTACTCCAGAAGATATTAATATTTTAAGAGGCTCTCCACAGGAGAGAAGAAGATTTTTAGATATTATGATAAGTCAGTTAAGACCCAATTATTTGAATTGTATGAGTTTATATTTAAAAACTTTGGATCAAAGAAATAACTATTTAAGGCAAATTAAAGATGATGGAAAAGATGAGAATTTACTTGATATTTGGGATGAAAAATTGGCTGAATATGCAATAAATATTTATAAATATAGACTAGAGTTTATTAACAAATTACAAGAAAAAATTCGTAATATTCATAGTATGATTACTGAAAACAAAGAAAATATTAATTTAAAATATATTTCTATGTGTACTGACAGAGATATGTTTTTAAAAGCTTTAAGAGAACGAAGAAGATTGGATATTATAAAAGGGTATACAACAAGGGGAGTGCACAGAGATGATTTTGAAGTGTATATTAATGACAAAAAAGTTGATATATATGGATCTCAGGGACAAAATAGAACAGCAATGTTATCACTAAAGCTTTCAGAATTAAGGGTTGTAAATGATGAAATTGGAGAAGAACCCATTTTATTATTAGATGATTTTATGTCTGAACTTGATAGTAAACGAAGAAAAAGTTTTCTTGAGAATATAGGGGATACACAGGTAATTATTACTTGTACTGAAAAATTTACACTTGAAAATTTAAAAACATTTTCGTATAATGTACAAAGTGGAAAAATATATCAAAAATAATTCTTATAAAAATGTATTGATAAAAAATAGGAGGAAAACAAATGGAAAAATTTGAGCATGAGTATAATGCAGACCAAATTCAAGTTTTAGATGGATTAGAACATGTTAGAAAAAGACCAGGTATGTATATTGGTAGTGTTTCTGTTAGAGGGTTGCATCATTGTGTTTATGAGATAGTAGACAATGCTGTTGACGAGGCTTTGGCAGGTTATTGCAATAATATTAATGTTGTTATAGAACCTGGGAACATTATTTGCGTTGAGGATGATGGTAGAGGAATACCTGTTGATATACATTCAAAAACAAAAATATCTGCTGCAGAAACTGTTTATACACAATTAAATGCTGGTGGAAAATTTGGCGGAGATAGTGGTTACAAAGTATCTGGAGGTCTTCATGGTGTTGGTGCATCAGTTGTAAATGCATTATCTGAATGGACAGAGGTTACTATTCAAAGAGATGGTGGAATTTTTCAAATGAAATTTGAAAGAGGAAAGACTGTTCAATCTTTAACTAGAATAGGTGATTCTAAAAAAACAGGTACTAAAGTTAGATTTTTAGCTGATAGCCAAATTTTTGAAACACTAGAATATGAGTATGAAGTTTTAGAAAAAAGATTTAGAGAAATGGCATTTTTAACAAAAGGTTTAAAAATAACAATTGAAGATAGAAGAGTTGACCCAGTTCAAAAAGCTGATTTCTGTTTTGAAGGTGGATTAAAATCTTTTGTGGAATATTTAAATAAAAATAAAGAAAAAATCAACAAAGAGCCAATTTACATAGAAAAAACAGAAGGAGATGTTCCTGTTGAGATTGCAATTCAATATACAACATCATATTCTGAAAATATCTATTCTTTTGTAAATAATATTAATACAATAGAAGGTGGAACTCACTTAGAAGGATTTAAAAGATCTTTAACAAAAGTATTTAATGATTATGCAAGAAGTCATAATATATTAAAAGATAAAGATGCAAATCTTATGGGAGAAGATATAAGAGAGGGTGTAAGTGCTGTAATTTCTGTAAAGGTTAGAGAGCCTCAATTTGAAGGACAAACAAAAACAAAACTTGGAAATAGTGAAGTTACAGGTATTGTACAAAGTATGATGAATGAAGCACTTTCAACATTTTTAGAAGAGAATCCAGCTGTAGCCAAAGCTGTTCTTGAAAAATGTATAAGTGCATCTAGAGCAAGAGAAGCAGCTAGAAAAGCTAGAGAATTAGTAAGAAGAAAAAGCGCATTAGAAACATCAACTTTACCAGGAAAATTAGCAGATTGTAGTAGTAAAAATCCAGAAGAATGCGAAGTTTATATAGTTGAGGGAGATTCAGCTGGGGGAAGTGCTAAACAAGGTAGAGATAGAAAATATCAAGCAATTTTACCACTTTGGGGAAAAATGCTTAATGTTGAAAAATCTAGAGCTGATAAAATTTATAATAATGATAAATTACAACCGGTTATACTAGCTGTTGGAGCTGGAATTGGTGCAGATTTTGATATTACAAAAATAAGATATGGAAAAGTTATAATAATGGCAGATGCCGATGTAGATGGTGCACATATTAGAACATTATTATTAACATTCTTCTTCAGATATATGAGACCATTAATTGAAAATGGAAATGTTTTTCTAGCACAACCACCACTATTTAAATTATCTAAAAAAGGAATGCAAGATATTTATTGTTATACAGATGAAGGATTAGAAAAATCATTTGCAGAATTGGAAGAAAAAGGAATTTCAAGAGATAGTTTATCAATACAAAGATATAAAGGTTTAGGAGAGATGAATCCAGAACAATTATGGGAAACAACCATGAATCCTGAAACAAGAACAATGATAAAAGTTACAATGGATGATGCAATAAAAGCTGATGAAACATTTACATTATTAATGGGGGATGAAGTAGAACCTAGAAGACAATTTATTGAACAAAATGCTAAATATGTTAAAAATCTTGATATATAAATAATAAGAAAAATATTTTCAAAAAAGCAAAGCTTTTTTGAAAATATTTTTTCTTCTATAAAGCCAATAATAATCTTCACTAAAACTAATATACCTAATTTTCGAACCTAATATATATTACTATATAAATAAGCCCTAAACCACATATATTAATCCTTCGCTCAACTATTAGTACACCAAAAGTAGCCATATTCATCCTCAGGGGGACTATTAACAACCACTAATAAAATTAATTAGATATAATAATAATCTTAGCTCGAATATATTACCTATAATGTAACCATAGAATGAAAATAATTAATTATTATAAAAATTACAATAAATAATTCTAAAATATAGCTTGCATACAAATAATATACTCTTATCGCCGACATATTATAATATAAAAATTACACTATAATATATCTTTGTCCGAATAATAATAAACTAATTTTAATCTATAATTATTCTTGGCTCGACTATCATCAACCTTATGTTAGTATTATGTGTAAAAATTTTTTTATTATTCATAAATTTAAAAAAAATTTTTCGTTTTTTGAGATACACAAAAAAATATTAATTTTTTTTCCTAAAAATGGGGGGCAGTTCACATTTGTCGAATTTTGTCGAACGATTTTTGTTGACAAATTATGTATATGGTTGTAGAATTGTGCTAAATAAAAATATTTAATTAAGTGAGGTGAGAAAAAATTAGAAATATTAATGTACAACAATGGCTTCCGATTGAAAAAATCTATAATAATGGAATTATTAAATTAAAGAAAAACAAATTTATTAAAATTTTAAAAATTAATCCCATTAATTTTAATTTAAAATCTGACTTAGAAAAAAATGCTATATTAAATTCTTATAAAACATTTTTAAAAACATGTAATTTTGATATTCAAATTTTAATTCAAAGTAATAAAGAAAATCTAAAAAATCATATTTCAAATATCGAAAATAATATCCAAAAAAAAGATAATAATTATTTAAAACAAATTGCTGAAGATTATATTAAATATATAAAAAAAATAAATTCGGAAAATAAAGCATCATCAAAAGATTTTTATATTATTATTTCAAATATTCAAAATAATAAAAAAGAATTAGATAATTTTAATGAAATTATTGAAAATGATTTAAAGGAAAAATATTTTAAAATTAAAGAGTGTTTATCAAGATGTGGAAATGAAGTTTCAGAAATAAATAATTCAGAAGAATTAATTCATTTATTTTATTCGTTTTTTAATACTAGAAAAAATTTAAAAAATAATTAGGAGGAGGTAATAATTATTATTGAAAATTTAATAAAAAAGATAATTAAAAAAGAAAATATTAAATTAAATTTTTTAGAGGGTTCAATAAATAATAAAGATAAAATTGCACCAGCATATATTAATTTGCAGAATCCAAAATATATTGAAATTGATAATTTATATTATGCAGGTGTAATAATTACAAATTATTATAGAGAACAAACAGATATTATTCTAAAAAATTTAATTGAATCAAATATTGATATGAATATTTCGATTTTTTATGAAAAACAAGATCCATATAAAACAATAAAGGATTTAACATATCATATTGGAAATGTTGGTGTAGAAATAAAAAACAAAAATCAAAATAGGGAGGACATAGAAATTGCAACATTTACATATAATGATGCAAAATATATTAGAAAAGAAATTCAAGTAAATAATGAGGATATTTATTTTTTATATATTTATATTATTTTATATTCTGAAGATAAAAAAGAATTAGATTATTATTTAAATAAAATAGAAGGATTAACTCAAAGCAAGGGATTGCAAACAAGAAGAGCAAATTTTAGACAGGAGGAATTATTTTTAACATGTTTACCTTTAATGGAAAATAAAAAAGAAATAAAAAATGTTGCAAAAAGAAATGTTTTAACAAGTGGATTGCTTGCAACGTATCCATTTATTTCTTCAAATATTTTTGATCAAAATGGAATTTTTATAGGCACAAATATTTATAATAATTCAATGATTTTTATTGATCGTTACAATACCGAAAAATATAAAAATGCAAATATGTGTATTTTTGGAACAAGTGGTTCTGGAAAATCATTTTACACAAAATTATTAATTTTAAGATATAAATTATTAGGAATAAAACAATATATAATTGACCCAGATAGAGAATATCATAATTTATGCAAGGAATTAAAAGGAACATTAATTAAAATTGGACCAACATCAGATACTTTTGTTAATATTTTAGAAATAAGAAAAGAAAGCATAGAAGATGGAGAAACAGGATATTTAGCAATAAAAATTAGTAAATTAATTGGATTTTTTAATTTAATATTTGGAGAATTAGACGAAGAAGAAAGAGCAATTTTAGAAGAAAAATTAATTGAAACTTATAATAGAAAAGGAATTAATTTTGATGATGAATCTTTATATAAAATAGATAATGAAAAAATAATTCAAAAAGAATTTAAAAGTAGCAAAGATATGCCAATTTTAGAAGATTTATTTAATGTTTTTGAAGAAGATGAAAAAACAAAAAAATTTGCAAATAAATTAATTCCATTTGTAAAAGGTTCAATGAAATTTTTTAATAATTATACTAATGTTGAATTACAAAATGATTTAATAATTGCAGATGTTTATGATTTAGGAGAAGATAATTTAAAATATGGAATGTATTTATATACAGATATTTTTTGGGATAAGATTAAAGAAAACAGGGAAGATAAAAAAGCAATTTATTTAGATGAAATTTGGAGATTAATAGGTGTTACATCTAATAAAGATGTTGCAAGTTTTATTTATAAAATATTTAAAACAATAAGAAAATTTGGTGGAAGTAGTGTTGCAATTACTCAAGATATTTCTGATATTTTTAGTTTAGAGGATGGAATATATGGAAAAAGTATTTTAAATAATTCAAGCATAAAAACATTTTTTGCACTTGAAGAAGAGAATATAAAATTATTGGCTGAATTTGCCAATCTATCAGAAAAGGAAAAAATAGAAATAAAATCATTAAAACGTGGAGAAAATTTAATGTTTGTTGGAGATGAACATATTTTAACAAAAATTGAATGTTCTGATTTAGAAAAATCCATTATTGAAAGTATTTCTAAATAATAAATAATAAAATATATTAATTTTGAAAACCGCGTAAGCGACCAACCGAAGCGAAGCGTAGGGCGACTGGAGCAACTTACAGACTAGTATTTTTAAATCTGGAAGTTGCGACACCAAGGTTTTAAAAATTCATATATTTTATTAATAATTGAAAAGAGGTGATAAAAATAAAAAAAATAATTACAGCAATTAATAATCCAAATTTAAATAATAAATTAAATATGGAAAATAATATTGAAGTTGTTTGCAAAGATTTACAATATAAAGATGCAATTTTAGATATTTTAAATGAAAATAATAATGTAGATATAATTATTATTAATAATGAAATTCCAAGTGAAATTAATGATGATGAATTAATAAAAAAAATAAAAGAAAAAAATAATAATATTAGGGTAATTTATATTTTAGAAAAAATAAATAAAAATATTCAAGAAATATTAGAAAAAAATAATATAAATGAGTTTTATTTAAATAATGAAATTACAATTGATAAAATTATAAAAATAATAAATAAAGAAAATATTAATAATTTCGAAAATAGTTTAATTAAAAATAATAATACAAAAAAAGAAAATTATTATAATAAATTTTTTATAAATGATAATTTAATTAAAAATATAAAAAATAAAATTAAACAAAAAACAAATAAAAATAAAATAATTGAAGAAAAAATAAAAAGTAATTATTATGAAAATAAAATAATTACAATATCTGGTCCGCCCAATGTAGGAAAAACTAATTTTATAATTAATTTTTATAAAATAATAAAAAATAAAAAAATATTAATAATTGATTTTGATTTAAATAAAAAAGATATTAAATTATTTTTAGGAATAAAAAAATATTATAAAATAAATAGAAAAATAAAAAAAGAAAAAAATAAAATAAACAATAATAATAATATTTTTAA
>JAFRNM010000009.1 GCA_017430135.1 Clostridia bacterium
AAGCTAAATTAAGAAAGGGTTCGTATATAACAATCTTTGATAATATTAATGAATACAAAAATATAACGATTAAAGGTTTGAATGTAAAAGAGTGTTTAAAATTTGTTTGCGATAATCAGGAAAAAGCGAATATAGAAATAATAGATGTGATGTATGCAGGAGTAAAATTTAATTATGATTTTAAACACAATATTAAGGATTCTAATATTAATAAAGAACAGACTGAAAAAGATAATAGCGAAAAATTGTTAGAGGAAATAAAACAATTGAAAGAGGAAATCAAAGTCTTACAAAGCAAGATTGAAACAAAGGAGAAACAGGAGCCTAAGCCTGAAATCGAAAGTGAAGATGATGAAGAACTTGATATGTAAAATTTTATAAAAACTTTATAAAAGCTTTATAAAATCTTGTTTGACAATGCTTTTTTTAGATGATACAATACTATCATCAAAAATTGTCAAGAGAGGAAGAACTACAAAGTTCTTCTTTTTTTTGACTTTTTTTATTTTAGAAAGGAAGGTTAAATATGGAAAATAATCAAAAAAAAGAGGAAGAATTGAGATTCGCAAAAATGAGGGAGAGATTTAATAAAATGCATACAAATAATAATAATTCAAATAATACTGAAAGTGTTGAAATCACAGAACCTGAAGAACAAGATAAAAATATAAAGGAAATTGCTGAAGAAGTTAAAAAGGTAGCTCAAAATCAAGTTGGGACTTTAACAGAAATAGAAATATATAAGTTAAAACCCTATGAATATAAGGGAGAAGGACAACCTTTTAATGAATATAATTCAAAAAAATATGAAGATGTAAAAAATTCTATTATATTAAATGGACTGCACGAACCAATAATTGTTAGAAAGATTGCTAATGAAGATAAATACGAAATAATTGCAGGACATAATAGAACAAAAATCTTTAAAGAGCTAGGGAGAGAAAAGATACCTGCTTTAATAGTGGATTGTGATGATGACAAAGCAAGATTAATAATGGTTGAAACTAACATAATGAAAAGAGATGAAATAACACCAATGGAAAGAGCTAGAGCATATAAAATTCAAAAAGATATTTATAGCAAGAAAAAATATGGAGAAAATGAAAATGTTGTTATAAAAACAATTTTAGAAGAAAGTAATACAAGTAATAGTACATTTTATAGATATTTAGCATTAAATAATTTAATTCCAGAATTTCAAGATCTAGTCGAAAATAAATTTAACATAAGAAATGCTGAACAAATATCATTTCTAAAAAAAGAAGAACAAGAAAATTTATATCTTTTATTAAATGATAAAAAAATAAAAGTAAATGATAAAAAATTAAAGATTTTAAAAAATTTATCAAATGAAAATGATAATGCGTTATCTGAAGATGAAATAGTAAATTGTTTTAAAGAAAATTTAAAACCAAATATAGAAATATCTATAAATCTTAATAATGAAGAGATAGAAAAGTATTTTCCTGCAAATATAGATAAAAAAGAAATGAAAGAAATAATAATTAAAGCATTAGAAAAATATTTAGGATAGGAGTAAAAACCAATGAAAAAAAATGAAAGGATACATAGAACAGGGAGAATTGAGAAAAAATTAGATGAAAATGTTGTTGCTTATTGTTCACAAAATCATATTTCATATAATAAAGCTATAAATGAAGGTTTGAAATTACTAACTAAAACAAAAATGATAGAAGACAATTTACCTGAAATTTTAGATACAATCGAACGAAAAATTAATGATATTTTAGAACCATATACAAAAAGCTCAAGAAAGGTAATGGCAAAATGTGCAAAAAGCAGTCTTTCTGCAATATTTTTAAATGGAGAAGTTTATAAATCAATTTTCAAAGAAGATGAAGAAATATTGCAAGAATTAATAAATAAAGCAGATAAAAAAGCTTATGTAGTTTTAAAAAACGGGTATTTAGAAGGAGATATAACTGAATTATTTAAAGCAAAAGATGAAAATGACAAGGGGGAGTAAATAAATGAGTTATAATCAAGGCTTTGTTTATAAAGTTATTAATGCTAGAAATGATAAAAGTAAAACAACAAAAGCAAAGATTAAAAGAAATATTGAACATTTAAGATATATAGCAACTAGACCAGGTGCAGAAATAGGAGAAAATGTTCATGGTTTAACTGGGCATATAAATGGTATAGACAATGTCGAAAAAGCAGATTTAAAAGAAATATTAAAAAAAGTTGGAGATGATACTAAAAAAAATATTAAAGTATGGCAAACAGTATTATCTTTAACGGAAGAAGAAGCAGTAAAAAACGAATTGACTAATAGGGAAAACTGGAATGACCTTATTAAAAAGAAGTTGTCAACTATTCAGAAAGAATATGATATTGAATACCAAAATTTGAATTATGTTTTAGCTTATCATAATGAAGAAGGACACCCACATATACATCTAGTTTTTTGGGATAATGAGGGAGAAAATAAGGTAGAAAATGCTCGTGTTAATTATGGTAAAATTAGAAGAGAATTTACAAAAGAGATTCATAAAGGAGAATTACAAGAATTATATGATATAAAGAATTTAGAAAAAAAAC
>JAFRNM010000010.1 GCA_017430135.1 Clostridia bacterium
ATTATCTGTTGTTTTATAATTATTCCAATTATCATTATAAACAATTTTATTATTCTTAACTGCTACTATTTGACATATATTAGGTTGTTGTTCTTCTATAATTCTATGCAATTCTTCTTTATTCATAAAATTTAATCTCCCATATAACTTACTATTTATCTTTGAGTTTTCTTTTTAATCTCTTCCATTCTTTTTTCATGTTCTTCTTTTCTTTTTTGTTCTTCTAATTTTAATCTTGCTTTTGCCTCTTCTATGGTTTCTCCATCTTTTCTTAAAAACTTATCAACAAATTTATCTTCTATTTTTTTATAGCCACTTACAACTCCAGTCTCTATCTTTTTATAGCCCCCTACAACACCTTTTTCTATTTTTTTATTGGCAGTAACCATTTTTTCTATAATTTTTTTATTTTCTTTTTCATTTTTTATATTAGACATATTTTTCCTCCATTAAATATATTTTATTATTTTTTCATTAAAAATACAAGTGTTAATTTTTATATTAGCCCTGCTTGCTTATACCACATTACTTCATCATGAATTGTTTCTTCATAAGAGCGAGTTTTATAACCTAGCTCTTCTTTTGCTTTTGAATAATCAAAATCATTATTTCTAGCTAAATTATATACCGAAAATGTTGTCATTAACGGTCTTGTTCCTTTCTTTTTAGCTTGTTTTTCCATTATTTTAGCTAAGAAATTTGCAATTGATATTGGCAAAAACATTTTTATTGGTTTAGTATTAGCTTCTTTTGCAATCATTCTTGAAAAATCTTTAAAAGAAACTTCATCATTTGCAAGTATATAACATTCACCTTTTCTACCTTTTTCTATTGCTTTTATAATTCCATCTGCTAAATCTCTTACATCGCATAAATTGAATGATCCTGCTATTCCTGCTTTCATTGCTCCTTTTATTATTTGGAGTTGAACTTTTGTAGTCTCCCCAATTGCATAATCTATTGGGCCAAGAATTCCACTTGGATGAACTACACATGCATTTAAACCATCATTTCTAACTGCATCTAAAACAGCTTGTGTTGCTAATGCTTTAGATTTACTATAACAATCAATAACATCCTGTTCATTAAAGCTTTCCACTTCCTTAATTTTCTGTCCTTTGGGTAATTCTTTAATTGCACCTGTACTTGAGCAATAAACTAATTTTTTACATTCTTTATGTTCTTCACACATTCTTATTATATTTTTTGTACCTTCTACATTAACCTCCATTACTTTTGGATTATATTCTGGGTTTACCGTAACAATACTTGCTATATGTAAGCATATTGTTTCTTTTCCCTCTGGTACTGTAAAAAATTTTTCTAATGAATTTATATCACATAAATCTCCTTCTATTATTTCTATTTCTTTAGGTAAATATTTTGCCGACTTATCATTTGGTAAAACAAAGGCTCTAACCTCACACCCCCTTTCTATTAATTGTCTCACAACTGTTCCTCCTAAAAATCCAGCCGCTCCTGTTACTAAATAAATTTTATTATTCATTTTTTCATTTTCCTTTCTAATTTTAAATTTGATTAACTCAACACTTGTTTTTTTAATCTAATTAGATTATAATAGTATTATAATTTAAAAACAATCATCAATTTTCTTAAAATTGTTGGTTTAATGGAGGAAAAAGTTATGAATACCCCTAATAACAAGAGAAAGAAAGAATCTCAATTAAAAATTCAAAGAGCTTTTGCTAATTTGATTCAAGAAAAAAATTTAAACGAAATTTCTGTAACTGAAATCTGTAAAATTACAAAACTAAATAGAACTACATTCTATGCTAATTATTTAGATGTTTACGATTTAGCAGATAAATTCAGGGAAATGATGGCTTTAGAACTAAAGGAAATCTATATAGATGAGTACAAAAATATTAATAAATCCTTCGATTTTTTAAAACTATTTAAGCACATAAAAGAAAATCAATTATTTTATAAAACATATTTTAAACTTAATGTTAATGAACTACCAATTGAGGAATATGACTATAATTTAGCAAATTCTTTATTTGATAATAAATATATAGATTATCATATTGAATTTTTTAAAGCTGGCTTAAATGCTGTAATATTAAAGTGGCTTGCAAATAATTGTTACGAAAGCCCTGAGACTATTAATGATATTATTATAAGTGAATATATGAGTAAAAAGAATATTTAAAAAAGCTGGTATAGTTTTATACCAGCTTTTCTAATATATTTCGCCACCCGCTTCGCTCTAACACAGTTTTTTTATTATTCTATAACTTTTCTGGTGCTTTTATTCCCATTCCTAAAACGCCATATTGTTGTTCTTTTTCTAGAGAATAAATTTCATACATTTTTTTAAAATTCTACATTATTTATTTAAGGTCTCTATAATTTTTTCAAGAGATATTGGACCAGGACGTAGAACCTTAACTTCATTTGAAGTGCAATCTATAATTGTACTTCCTTTAGAAAATATAATCTTACCTTCCAACATTCCATCCAATAATGGACAAGCATTTTCTATTTCATCTAAATTATTACATGTTGGTTTGCCACTTATATTTGCACTTGTCATAAACAATGGACTTTTAACCTTTTCTATTATTTCTTTTAATACATCTGATGTAGCCATCCTTACTGCAATCGTATCTTTTCCATTTGTTATATAATCTGCTATTTCTTTATTTTTCTTTAAAACTACTGTTAGAGGACCTGGCATAAATGCTGTAATTATTTTTTCTGCTGTTTTATTTACAATTGCAATACTTTTTATCTGCTCAATATTTGCACACATAACAGGAAAGGCCTTTTCCTCTGGTCTATTTTTTACTGCAACTAATTTATCATGTGCTTTTTTTGTACTTATTCTTGCACATACACCATATACTGTATCTGTTGGGACACTGATAACTCCATCATTTTTTAATATTTTAACTATTTCATCAATTTCAGTTTGTTTATATCTTTTTATCATATTTATTCACATTTTCCTTTTACTATTCAGTCAAAAATATAACCAATTTCACTATATTTTTCTTTTCAACTATTATACATTATTTTTTCTCTAAATAAAAGCGAAAAAACAAAAAAATAACAGATAATTTCTTATCTGTTACTTTGGCTCGATTAACACACAAGTACGCAAACTCGAAACCTTAATATATTTCAATTTTATTTTAGTTATTTTTTATGGTTTTAATTTAACATAACTTTTATTAATTTGCAATAGTTTTTAAGAATTTTCATCTACAGGATTAATTTTTTCTATAATAGCTTTAAAAATCTCATATACATATACTAAATTTTTATCTATCTTTGATTCTTCTGTTAATTCAATTAAAATATACTTTTTATTTTCTGTATAATTTAAAAATTCAAGTGTCTCAGAAGCCTTTAGTTCATTATTATTTTGAGTAATTCTTATTTGACCTCCTTCTGTACTAGTGACCAATATATCTTTTCCTTCTTTAACTATTGCTATTTTAATTGGTTCCATATACTTTTAATCTCCTTTCTACTGCTTCTTTACCTCCATCTAAACTTTCACTAATAATCTCTAATAAATCATCATCTTCTAGACAACCTGATTTAAATTTTAAATTATTTTTTCTATCTTTTGTAATATCTATTACGTTATCAACATCTAAATTAACAACCAAAAGTGGATTATGTGTTACAAATATTATTTGTTTTTTATCTCTTACACTATTAAAATAATCTATCATATAATTTTCTATTCTTTTCATACTTATATCATCTTCTGGTTGATCTATCAAAATAACATCACTATCAATTTCCTTTGATAATTGAAGTTTATAATATGTTAAAGCAATTTCTCCAGGCGTAGTACCAATTTCATCAGTTCCATTTTCATCCTTAATGCTAGTTTCTTCCCTAGTATATTCTGTTATAAATTTTTGAACACTAGAACTCAAACTATTCTCTATCATTTCATATGTAGTAGAACCTTTTACAGCATTTGCAAATTCTATCTTATTATTAATATTCATAATCTTTTCTTTTGATTGATAATTTTGAACGAATAATTCTTTGTATAATGCTGTTTCTAAATAAGCATTATTATATTTAGCTTCTTTAATAAATCTAAAACCATATTTAGATTTAACACTTGTTCCTTCAATTGCTTTAGGAAAATTTGGAAATTCATTCTCCTTATCTTTATTTATAAGATAGTTTTTTATTTTTAATGCAAAATCTCTAATTTCTGTAATCATATCTTGATTTTCATTTTCCTGTGATGTTCTATCTGCTTTAATTTTTGTATTTATCTCATTAAATACACCTATTACAATGTTTATAGCTTTATTCTTTTGTTCTATTTCATCTCTTTCTTTTGCAATTATTTGTCTTACTTCTAACAATGCTGCTAATATTTTGTTTATTGTACTTTCTTTTTTACCTGCATAAAAATCAGAATTAGCTTTATATTCGTTGTATAATCTATTATAAATATCATTAATCTCTGTATATCTATCTTTAGGATTGTTTTCCATTGTTTCAATATCCAGATTTAATGATATATAATAATTTTTTAATTCTTTAAACTCTTTTAGTGGTATTTTTAAATTATTGATTTTATCAATATTTTCTGTTTTCCTTATTCTTTCTTCTACATATTTCTTTAAATTGCTTACAAAATTATTAATATTACTTTTAAATTCATTTATTGTTGAAATTTCATCATAGAATTCAGAATCATTATCTAATAAATTCCCAGATTTAACTTTTTCTATTATTTCACCTTGACTAATCTTAGTTATTGATGGATTTCCAACTTTCGAAATTTTTATTTTATTAATATCGTTTATTTTTTTATATTTTCTATCTTCTTCCCCATTTAATTTTCCTAAAATATATGATTTTCCTGCACCATTTTCTCCAATTATTGCATTTATACCTGTTGATAATTGGTAACTTTTATCTCCAATTTTTATTTCATTTATATAATTAGATTTATTTCCTTCATCTTTTCTTTCAAATCTTGTGTCTGGTGAAGTTAAACTCAAAACCAATCCTTTAAATGTAGGCAAACATTTAATTGTAGTTAAATATTCTTTTTCTTCCTTTGTCATTCCATCTTTTTTAGGATATGCAGTCCATACATGACAATCGCTTCCTGTAATTGTCGCAAATTTTGCTTTCATTTCTCGTAAATTATTTTTTATCATCCCCTGCACACGTGGTTTTTGATATTCTAACGCATTAATAAAACCAGTTTTTATCCATTCTTCTGGATTTTCAACCGCTTCTGATAAACTATGATGATTCTTTGAAGTTTCTTTAACTTCTAAATCACTTTTTTGATGCGCTATTAACAAAACACTTGTACTAATTTTATATAATATATTTTCAAATTCATTTAATGTATAAAAATCATCTTTATTTTCTATTTTTTTCACTTGTTCTATTTTACTTTGTATTTCTGATATATTTTCATTATTACAATTATCAAATATACAAATTATATGACAAGTTACATCACTACCATCTTCTAATTTAACATCAAATTCTACACCAGGTAAGATATTCTTTATATTTGAGTATGGTTCTTTATTTATTAAATCTTTTATTGTTTTATATAATACATAATCAAAACAATTATGGTCAGTTATAGAGATTAAATTGACATTATTCTCTTGTAATTTTGATAATAAAACATCTACATTTTCAATATTACTTTCATCCACATACCCATCCGCTTCTTTATATGCACTTGCTTTAGAATGAATATGTAAATCTATTTTTATATTATGATTTAACATATTTCCCTCCATAAATTTTATAGCATTTTTATTATTTTCTATTCATTCTTCGATTATTAAGAGTTTTCCATATATCTCTATACATAATTATAATATCAGGTGATATTCCTAGATAGTTTTCTAAGATTTCTTTGTCCATTACATTAATCGCCTCTCGTATATCCTTCTTATTTCTTATGTTCTCATCTAAAATTCCTATTAATCTATTTACATTTTGTTCATCCATATCATCTATATTAGGAATCATTATATTTTCTGCTTCTTTTGGTAAAATTTCTAGGACTCCACCTCCATAGCTTCTACCACATAATTCTGTAAATGCAAATGATATACTATTGTAGTATGATAATAGTATTTTCTTATTATCGTATTCTTCTTTGATTTTTATTCTATGCATTGTATCTGTAGATACAGCATCAATTCCATTTAAAACAAATTTAGGATAAACATTACTTCTTCTTAACAAAAAAGCATCTGGTACCCAAATCGAAGGTACTGAATACCATTTTTTTCTTATTCTACACTTATATCCTTTATTTTCTTCGTTATCTTCACCAATTTTTATATATTCTTGCTGTCCTTTACTCATATCTTTTACATCTACATCTTCGTTTATAGTTAAAAGATACGCTTTTACTCCTTTATTGACATTTTTGTTCCAATCATCTTCATTAAACACTAATCCATGCGTTTGTGAGCTTCTTCCTATTAATGGTTTAGTATATTTTTTCAAGTCATATTTTTTTACATAATTATCATCCAAAGAAAAATAATCATTATTTCCAGTAGTTATACCAACATTTACTAAACCAATATCTCCTATTCGCCTAAATCTACTATCCTTTTTTACTTCTTCAATAACATTATTTTCATTTTCATTTAAATAATATCTTGTCCATTTATCATTAGTTAAAATTTTTTCATAATTTAAATTGTTTTCATTATAATTTTTTATAAAATCATTTACATTATCATATAAACAATTAGATATTAAGCACTCTGATTTTTTGTCTTTTTTTATTCCTATTAATACAACAACTTCTTGTTCAGCATCTTCAAATAACAGTTCATTAAATGAAATAATATTAATTTTTGATAAATGCTTTGATAAATATTTTCGTAAATCTTCTGCATATGCAACTTGCATTATTTCAGCAGGTATAACAAAAGCAATTGTACCATTTTTTTCTAGTAATTCTATGCAAGCAACTAAAAAGAAAACCCAACTATTAATTAATTTATTTGATTTCATTTTGTTTTTTATTAACACTTGTGATTGTTTTTCTCTTTGAAATGTCGTTAAATACTGATATCTTATGTATGGTGGATTTCCAATAATTAAATTATATTTATCTTTGCAATTAACATAAAAGTTATAAAAATCGTCATTGATAACAGTTGCATTTTCAATATCTTCAATAATTTTTTCACTTTTATTCGCTTCTTCTTCTATATATTCAACAGCATCAATCTTTTCTATATTATAATTTTTATCGTTCAATATTCTTTTTATACTTCTTAAGAAAGAACCATCTCCACAGCTTGGTTCTAATATTTTCATTTCATCTTTCAAGGTTACTTTAGTTATATAATCAGCTAATTTCTGTGGAGTATAATATCCTCCTCTTAATTTTTTTTGTGTTGCATTCTCTTTTAATTTCATTTATTATTCATCCTTCAATTCTATTAGTTTAGTAATATCTTTCATTATTTCTATAACTATTTGTTTTCTTAGGCTAATAATTGCCTCTTCTTCTGTTTTCTTCATTATTTTGCTTTTTAATGTCTTATTTAAATCATATATCTTTCTAGTGTTATTTACAATTTTATCATATAAATTCTTTTCTTGAGTATTATCAAAATCAACATCTATAATAGGTAATTTTTCCAACACTTGAGTTCCTCTTGAATAAAATCCACCTTCAAAATCACTTCCCATTTTTTCCATCACATCATTCATTATTGGATGACTTAAGTATGATTGTAAGAAGAATAAATCATATTTACTATTTTGTTTCATCTTTATTCCACAATATCCCGCTGTCCCACCACTTTGTATAACTAAATTTTCATTATCATACATAAACATTGGCTCTTTAGACATTACTCCCACAATTAATTTTTCTTGATTGTTAAATTCATTTATTGCTTGTACTCTTCCAAATTGATACCAATTACTTTTGTTTGAGTTTGGAACATCTCTACCTGTACTTTTCCCTGAAACTTGTTTTGGAACTATCAAATCATAATTGTCTAATAAATACTCTTTTATACCCTTATACTGTTGTAAATTTATATCTATCAATTTCCCTCTTTCGTCATATGGAAATATAATATATTTATCTGTAACTAAAGGATCAAAAGAATTTACATTCTTTTCTACATTATTTATAGGTTGAAAATATCTTTTTACTATACTTCTTTCGATTTTATATTCTTTATTATTTTTCTTTATAATTACATAGTCTTCATCTTCACTTATTATTTCTTTTCCTTTAATTACATATATTTTATTTAAACTAGTCTGAACTCCATTAAAAGGTATTGCTATTTCTGATAATTGTATAGAATTATTAAATAATTTTTTTAATTCCTTCATCTTTTCTATATCCATAGATAATATCCACGGTTTTTTATCTATTTCATTACAATCTATTTTTGTATAAATATTACTTTTATTATTAATAATCCATTCTGCATAGCTATTTATATAGCAATATTCAAAGTTTTCTTCTTTGTTTTTATTCAGCATAATTATAGAACTATATATAGTTTTATCCTTAAATACTTGCTGATAGTTAAAATCTATAAACAATTTCAAATAATTATTTTCCGAAATAAGTTCTCTAATTTTTTCTCCCGATACATTATTTATAAATTTATTTGGTACAATGTAACATACAACTCCAGTGTCTTTGACTAAATCCACGGCTCTTTGTATAAATAAGAAGTATTTATCAAACTGCTTATATGCAACAAAATATTCTGATTTATACGCTTGTACTTCTTTCTTATCTTGGAATTTTATCATGTCTTCTGTTTTTACATATGGAGGATTACCAATTATTAAATCAAATTTATTTCCACTATTTATATTATTAAATGAAAATGGATTAATACTTATTAATTCATCTGTAGTTGCATCCTTTAACATTTCTAAATCAATCAAAGAATTTCCATTAATAATATTATTATCTAATGATGGCAATACTGGTTTTTCATTTATTACAGTTTCTTCTGTTTCACCTTCTAAAACTTTAAGTAATAAACTAAATTTTGCAACTTCTACAGCCTGATAGTCAATATCAACTCCGTACAAACAATTTGTTAAAATTTCTCTTTTCTCTTTATATGTTAATTTGTATGTATTTGTATATGTTTCCTCTAAACTATCATATTTTTTATTTTTTTCATACCAATCCTGACAATAATTAATTAAATAATCTAATACTTCTGTCAAAAAAATTCCTGATCCACAAGCTATATCTGCTATTCTTAATTTTTTTATTTCATCAGGATTTTTTTCATATGTAAAGCTCTCTAAACTTTTACTGACCATAAATTTTACTACATCATATGGAGTTGTTACAATTGCCCTATTTAGATTTTCTTTTTTAGGTTGTAGTATTACTTCATTATTCTTTACAATAAGAGTTTCAGATATAAAGACTTCGTATATTTCTCCTAATATATTTGAACTAATAACAGTAAAATCATAAGGACTATTAGGATAATATAAATCTGTAATAATATTTTTCAAAATAGTTTTATCTAGCTCATTTATTATATTGCGTTCTTTAAAAATTCCTGAATTGTATCTTTTATCTGCGATTTCAATAATTTTTTCCAACTCTTTTTGAAGCATTGAATCTATTGAAATTGATTTTTGCAATGTCTTATATAAAGGTAAATTTCTATCCTCACAAATTCTCAAAAACACAATTTCATTTATAAATTCTTGAATTTCTATATTTATGTCTTCTATATTTCCACCTTTTATATTGAATAATTCTTGTCCCAATTGTACTCGCCAAGCATTTATTTGTTTCAGAAACATCTCATCAATAGTCTGACCTATACCAGAAAAACTCTTAAATTTTTCTTCAAATTTTCCATTATATACAATTTCTTTAGAAATTAATTCATATATTTCATCATATTTATCAAAATATTCTAAATAATTAAATTTAGCAATTAAATTTTTATTAGTAGGATCATCGCTCTTTGGTATATCAGAACAATCATATATCAACAAATCTTTGAAATTAGTTAATACTGATATTTTATGCTTTGCAGACCAACCATATCTTCTTGCTTGAAATGAACAATCAATGTTTTCTAAAATATTTACTGATGGCTTTTTGGCTTCAACAAAAAAAGTAGATACCCCATTAAAAGTCATTGTATAATCTGGTTTTCCTAAATCTTGTTCATATGACTCAACTACTACTTCTTTTAAATTAGGTGACTTGCCATTTGAATTTTGAACATCCCATCCAAAATCTTTTAAGAATTCATCTATGAATTCTAATCTACATTCACTCTCATTATACTTTGAATTATTATAAAATTCATAGTTGTTTTTAAATCTATTCATCAATTCTTTAAGATGATTTTTTGCATCATTCTTGTTAAAATTAAAAGACATTTCTTCACTTCTTTCTTAAATTTTTATTCCATATCACTATATCATAAAAAGACATTTTTCACAATAAAAAAACGCCTTTTTATGATTAAATTTTTTGTAAAAAAAATAGTAACTTTTACTACTTTTTAAGTCTATAAATATACTTTCTAACTTACTCTTATCCTGATATTCAAAAAATATATTTAGCTTTCCATTTTTTCTCTTAATCTTATAAGTTTTTCTTTATCCTCTTTATACTCAAATCTAGGCTTAACAAAATTTTTTGAACCTCTTTTTTCAAATGAATATCTTGGAATTAACTGTATATGAAAATGATTCATCGGTCCATCACACATTGTACATAAATATACACTTTCAGCATTATATGTTTCTTTTAATAAATTCATTAATTTTTTAGCTATTAGAAATATATCTTTACAGGTTTCATCATCAATTTCCATCATATCTTTAAAATGTTTTTTTGTACTTATTGCTACATGCCCATTAGCTCTTGGATTTCCTACTAAAAAGCATTTAAACTTATCATTTTCAAAAATCATTTTATCTTCATTATTACCATATAAGATATGATTATTCTGTCTATCAAAGCAAGTAGGACATATTCCAGAATCAACAATATCAGCAACTTCTATCTTACCATTTTCTATTAACTCAACAATTTTTTCATTTTTTAATTTCTTTAAATTATCCATATATCAATATTCTCCTATAAAATAAATCTATTATCATTTTCAATAATATCAACTGTTTCATTAACTGTAAAATTTGATGTATCTAATATATATTGTTCGTTATAATTATTATTCTTAAAGCTTTTTAATAAAGTAATACAGCGTTCATTCATTTGACAATCTTCTGGTCTTTCTTTATCTCTTAAAAGTAAAGTTTTTTCATCTACTAATAAAACAATAAATTTTATATCATAGCCTTTAAAATCTCCTTGCATTTTCTTTAATGGTGTAGATGTTATAATATAATTAAATATAACATCATATCCGTACTCTAAATAAGTTCTAATTGTGCTTATGCATACTTTCCAAAACACATCCAAATGATTTCCTTCTTTCCAAGCTTGAACATATCCACCAACTACTTGATGATATATTTCATCTCCTTCTATTAAAACAGATTTCTTTTTGGATTGTGTAATTTTTCTTGAAATTGTACTTTTTCCAACTCCTGCTGGTCCAGTAATTATATATAATTTTGACATTTTATTTTACTCCCTTTATACATGATTAATATATTTATTAAACTCTTTAAAACTAATACCCACTGGTACATTAAAAAATTCTTTTGTAGGAGTATCTTTTCCTCCTCTTAACTTTATATAATAATCCACTATTGTTTTTATTGCTTCTTCTTCTGAATTGTACTCATAAATTCCTTTTTTCTCAAAGTTAGGGTGTTCCATATGATAAACCTTATTATTCTCATAATATAAGACAAAGCAATGCATATGTTCTTCTTCCTCTAAATTGCCATAGTCATCTGGTTCAAAAATTCTACAACAAAACATTTTATTTTTTATACTAATCTTGTTCAATAAATAATGCATTAAATTAACTTGATCAATACATGTTCCTATTTTATGTTCCAGAATTTCATCTATTGAAATTGTTCTATAAATTTATAAATATCTTCTGGATTTTTTATTTCATCTAAAGTCAAATTATTCACCTTCTTATTTTATAATTGTATGTTCAAAATATCTTTCTTGAAATTCAACTAAAGCTTCAATTGCATCTATATTATAATCCTTATCTTTAGGAACAAGAATAAGTTTATCATCATTATCATTTAACCTATGTATAATTGCAATACACTTTCCTTCGAATTCTTTTATTGGTTCAAATACCCCTAAAACATAACAGTCTAATTCTTCTCCATCACCACTAATAGTATTTGGGATATAACCATAATTAACTGGATATATAAAACCATATTTAGGGTGTTTACCCCCAAAAGGTCTATCAATTTTTACATTTAAGGTTTTATTTAAATATATTCTATTATCCATGAATCCTCTCCTTTTTTAATCAAATATATATCCAATTTCACTGTGTATCTCTTTATGGCAATTGGAACATACCAATATACATTTCATCGCTTCTGCCTTATATTCTTTCCAAGACATTGTATTTCCTGAACCTAATTTAAAATCTTTTTCATGTTGATTGATATGATGAAATTCTAATGCATCTACACATTTATTATAACCGCATCTACAGCATTTTCCACCTAAAAGTTTTATTGCTTGTAATTTCATATTTCGTCTTAGAATAGTTTTTTGATGCTTTCTAGTTTGATTATCTAATCTAGTTGATTCTCCACTGCAATCATAACAATATATCCTTGTTGAACTATTTGTTTCAAACTTATTTTCACATATTTCACATATCTTAACCATGATTTTCACATCCTTTTGACTATTATACAATATATATAATCATAATAAAAGCGAACAAACAAAAAAATAACAGACAATTTCTTATCTGTTACTTTTGGCTCCTCGTGTGTGAGCTGTAAATCGGCTGTAACCCCTGATTTCAAGCCTTCAGTTTTTGTCTGTGGTAAAATTCGTGGTAAGAATAACACAAATTTTAACAAATTATGACTCAGTTTGGGTAATATTTCCCTACTTATATTCCCATCACTTTACGAGTAAGGTCTTACTTCTTTTTTCTTATCTGCTTACAATCTTTCTTAAATAATTCTTTATTTTTACTCCAATATATAATAAAATACTTGCACGAGTACGACTAATAAAAATATATATTATTTTTTAATATCTGTCAATATAAATTCCTGTTTTTTTGCCTGTTTTTTGCCATTTTGTGTATTTTTTCTTGACTATTTCTACATTTTTTGATAAATTCTTTATAACAACAAAAGATTAAGAATATTTGAAAGATTTTATAGGAGGGTTTATCTATGAATAAATCAGAATTAGTAGCCGCACTTTCTACAAAAACAGGTGCATCTAAAAAAGCTTCTGAAGCTTCATTAAATGCTTTAGTTGATATTATTTCTTCAACATTGAAAAAAGGAGATAAAGTTCAATTAGTAGGATTTGGTACATTTGAAACAAGAAAAAGAGCAGCTAGAAAAGGAAGAAATCCTCAAACTGGAGCAGAAATGAAAATACCTGCATCTAAATCACCAGTTTTCAAAGCTGGTAAAGCATTAAAAGATACAGTAAACAAAAAATAAATTCCCAAAAGCCATAATTTAGTATATTACTATTTTATGGTTTTTTCTTTATTTTTCAATGGTTTTAATCTACTCTATTTTCAAAAGTTCGAGTCCGATATACGGAACCAACTTTTTTAAAAATCTCGAGTCCCATATACGGAACCAGTTTTTTCTATTCTTTTCTACCCTATTCGACACGCTTCGACAAATTGTGCAATTCAAATGTAGTATAATAATCTTAGGAGGATATTGTTATGAGAGAATATTATTTCAGATCAATACAAATGATAATCGACCATAACATCAAAAGTGAAGAAGAATACATAAAGCTTGTTAAGAAATATGATATTTTAAGTGTTGAAAGCCTAAAGTATATTTCTCAGGAAAGAAACTTCAGAAAAATCATCAAGATGGCTAAAGACATATTATCCTACCAAGAAAACCCTTCACAAGAATAGCGAAGGGTTTTTATATTATAAATTCATTATATTTTTTCAAAATTAGAATTTCGAGTCATTTTTCCATTTTTCGACGCACGAGAATCGATTTTAAACCATTTTTATTTCATTATCCAATATTCTTTATATCTTATTTTTTAGACTTTTTATAGGATTTTCGCAATTTGTTCTAGTTCCTTGTATGTTTTGTTGCAAAAATATACACCATACTTATCTATACCATACCCTGCAATATCTACCTCATCATCAGTTACATATATTTGATCATCTGATGTCAAAACATAATCTCCAAGCTTCAATTTATCAATAATTGCTTTATTCGCATTTTTAAAACTTGTATTATCAACAATTACTTTATCACATTCAAAAGCTTCAATAAAATAGTTAAGGTCTTTATTATAATCAACTATTAATAAGACTTCTAATTCTTTTCCATTCATTTTGCCTTTGTCATAGTTACATACAAATACTTGATTAAACCTTTTTATTACATTTACTCTATTTCCTTTACTATCTTTTATTACAAAATCTATCTTATTAATATCTTCTATTTTATTAAAATCAGAATTTTCCTTTTTGACATTCAATAATATTATATTTCCATAAGTTGATGTTTTTATTGATTTTATTTCTATGTCTATATCTTTATATTTTTGTTCTTTATATAATATATTTATATTTTTTAAATTATACTTTATTATGTCTTTTGATATTTCAAATTTAATTTGTTCTGATAAATTTATTTGTTCATCTGTTTCCGTATCTTCAATAACACCTATTACTAGGTTGCAAGAAACACTACTACTATTTTTAACAATATTATCCATAAAACAATTATTTACAAATTCTTCATCTAAAAATGAAATTATATTGAAAATCTTATATTCATTTTTCTTAATTTTTGAATAATATGAAGTTTGAATTTTAAAATGTTCTGTTCCATACTCTTTATTATTATCATCTTTTAATATAAAAGTTTCGATAAATAATTGTGGTGCATTAATTTTTTTATACTTTTCTGATAATTTAAGATTAAATTCAAACATCATATTAATACTATCTAATCCATAAGAAACAAGTTCAATCTCACAACCATCATCTATAACTTTTATATTATTATTTTTTAAATTTTCAGATAGATTATTCATATTCTTTTCCTCCTATGATACTTTATCCAATTTTTTCAATAATCCTGAATATTCATCTTGTAATTTTGCGACATCTCCGTTTTTTTGACTATGACTCATTATAAATTCAGTAACTTCAGTTATTATCATATTTGCATCTTCTTTTGAATAATCTATTTGTGCTTTATTAAGTAGCTTTATTTCATTTTCTGTTAATATATTTACTAATTGCATGTTATTTTCCTCTTTTCGTTTATTTCATCATTATTATTCCTTTTATACTAGGATGAAGTAATTTCACAAAGTCTTCAGCATCTTGTATTGTTCCAACTACACTTCCATAATGAACTGGAACAGCTATTTTAGGCTTTATTTCGTTTACTAATAATGCAGCCTCTTTAAAGTCCATCGTATATGTTCCACCAACTGGCACAAAAGCAACATCACATTCAACATTTCTACTTTCTTCAGTTATATCTGTATCTCCAGCAAAATAATATTTAATTTCATCAATTTCTAATATATAACCTACCCAATTATTTTCTTTAAGATGAAATTGTTTATTTGTATTGTATGCTGGAATTGTTTCAAACTTAATATCACCTACTATATCTTTTTCATAAGGTTCAACTATAATAATATTCTCTTTTTTAAATCCTCTCATTAATAACTTTTCAGATAAAGTTTCTGGTGCAATAACAATTGTTTCACTTTTCCTTACTCTGTCAATGTCTGGTTCAGAGTAATGGTCATAATGATCGTGGGTAATAAAAATATAATCTGCATCATTATAATTTTTTTCAATTTTATATGGATCTATATATATTACTACTCCTTTATTAATTCTAATACTACTATGAAATAGTAACTCTACATTTTCAAGCATTTTATTCACTTCCTCGTTCCCAATTATAACATAGTTTTTTATTTTTGCAAATTAAAAAACAGGTTTTTTCCTGTTTTTTAAATCTCAAATATATTAACTTTTAAGAGTATTCTAGAAATCTTAATTTTATCATCTAATGGTATTTCCCATGTGCTACCTATAATACTCCTTTTTCTTTTATCTTCTTTTGTAGGTTCTCCAATTAACTTATTTAGCTTTCTTTGTAAATCAGCTTTATTAGTGTATATTGAAAGTATATTCTCATCATATAACACATTTATTGTTGTTTCAATTTCTGCTTTAATTGGTTCTTTGTATATCTTTTCTTTCATAACATTCCTTCTTTCTGCAATAATTCTTTATCTTGTGTGAATGTTATTTTTTTGATTTTCTAATTATTATTTCTCTTTCGTCTTTGTTCTTATCTATAAAGAATGTAATTCTTTTATCTTCTTTATTTATACCTATTTCTTTCAATAAGTTCTCAGGAATACGAATTGAATTTCTTTGACCTCTTTGTGTTTTGTTTTTTGTTATTGTTCCTAAGACAAAATCTATATTATTATCTTCTTTATATTTTTTTATAGTATCATAAATTACTGGCTTAGAAACTTTTAATTTTTCAGATATTTCATAAGCATATAATCCATCTTTTATATGTAAATTAATAATATCTTTTTTGGTTTGTTCATCAATTTTTTTCATATCAATCACCCATTCTAGCCTCATTTTATCATTAAAAAGCAAATTAATCAAGTAATAAACTTATTCTACTTCTTCATTTTCTTCTATATATTTTTCATAATGATTCTGAATTTTTTCGTGCATATATGAATCTAATGTATCTCTAAATTCATCATTGTCTGCTATTTCTGTTGCATATTTTTTTATTTCAAATGTATTTAATCCTAAGCAATAATCATCGCCTTTTGCAATTGCTAACTCTAATAAATCTAGTGCAATACCTTTTTCTAAAAAATTCATATCTTCATCATGTTTTATTTCATATTCAATTAATTGTTTTATTCTATCATCCATTGTTTTTTCCTCGCTTCTTAATTTCTAAATAATTTCATCTTCATCTTCTTCAGCAACTATACTAACTCTGTCATATATATCACTATCTTCCAACATTAGTATTTCTGGGTTATTAAATAATTCTTCATACTCAATATAATCTTTTCCATTTAAAATTTCTTTATTAGTAATTAATGTTCCCTTGAAATCAACAAATGTATTTCTTTCGATTGTTTCCTTTTTGTCTGTTCCTCTATATTCATAGTAATACAAATCATTAAATCTATCCTCTTTTGGTATTCTTTTATCTAATTCACTGAATCTAATTGCTTTCTTTTGTATTAAACTCTTCTCAAATAATTCTTTTGCATTTTCACTTATCTTGGCTTTGTTTTTTATATCATTAGTTGTTATTTGACATTTTTCCTGTGTTTCAAATACTATTGTTGTAACATTATCTTTTGTTTGAATATTATCTATATTTTTAATATTTAATCCTTCAGATATATACTTATACAAATCATTAATGCAATTATCAATATTATCATATTTGGTTATTTTTTCTTGCAATTTATTTGTAGAATCCATAACAGCCTCTTTAACAAGAGAAGTTTTTATTTTCTCAATAATTTTTTCTCCCTGCTCTTTTATTTCTGTAGTATTACTTTTTAAAATAGTATTTTGTATTAGCTTAATTTGTTCTTTTGTTTGATAATTTATGTTATAAAAAGCAATCCTTTCTTGATTTTCATTATTTTCATACTTATTTTTATATTCTTGTTCGTTATAATTTTTTATAAAATTTATTAACTCTTTTGCAATTTTGTTTTTTTCTTCATTCATTTGAATATATTCTTCTATTTGAAAATAAGGTATATATTCTTCTTCATAAAATTCTGGTCTAAACTCTATATAATCATTATTTAATGGTTGTTTTGTTATTTCTAAATTAGTTACATCATCTAAATAATTTCCAATATAGTAATCATTATGACCTCTGTAATCTCCTCCACCTCTGCCATTTCCTAATGTTAGTAATAATGATAGTGGAGAAATTCTAATGATTTCATATTCTTTCATTTTCTTGTCTTTGTATATCCAAGCTAACGGACAATGTTCTAGATTTATATATTGTTTTTTATTATGGTTATAAATATATTTATATTCTTCTTTTTCTAAATCTTTTAAACCAATCTGTTTATAATTATCTGCTTGACTATATATAGTTTCTTTATATCCTTCTTTATCCTTTTTATTATAAATACCTAACTCTTTTTCAATCTCAACAAGTTTTTTATAATCGTATGATTCTTCATCATCTGAACTTACTGCATAATCCCCTACAACATATACTCTATCACCTTTCCATTCATTTGCCATTTTATCTATTAAATTTAAAATTAATGAATTTAAATTATATGACCATTCCATTAATTTAACTCCACCATCAGATCTCATGTACTCTTTTTTATCAATGTTTACTACTTTATAATATTGTCCCATATATTTTACCTCCAATTCATTCTTCTATTTCATCATCTTCCCCATAATTTGGTACTTCACAAGGTATATCAACATATCCTCCACTACCATTTGATGAATAAGTACCAGCAAAATCCATTCCAGGTTCTTCATAATACCACTCTATGTTTTCTTCAGGAAAATTTGAAATTAGCTTTTCTACAATCTTTTCAGGTGGATTCCATGCTGTCATAAATGTTATTGTTCCTTCTTTTGGTTCTCCACAAGTATCACAAGCATCCCATTTTGTACCCCAATTTGCATATCTCCACCCATACCAATCGGTATAGCCATAATTTAAAGCATTATTTATGTATGTTTGTCCAAGTTGTCTAAATGTCTTTATTCCTAACTTTTTTTCTTCATCATTCGGTTTATACTTTTTACTTAAATCACTTAATTTTTTATAGTTTTCCTCAAATGTTTTATCTTTATCAAATACATTTAATATGCTTTTAAGTAAATCACGATTTTTTATAGATAATTTTCTTATTGTATCCATTCTTTTAAATTGATTCATTTGTAATAACGTATAATAAATCGCATTATTTATATAACTTCCTGAAGTAACATATAAAGAATCAGGCATAGGAATAATTTTTTGAAATGATATTTGCTTTGTATTTTCATCAAATATTGTTTTTAATACTTTTTCACTTGCTCTTATTTCATTAAAACACCAATTTGGCATATAGCTTCCTCCCTACATTTCTTCTTCTTCCTCTTCTTCAGTATCTTCTTTTATGTTTTCTTTTCCTAAATACTTGTTATAATAATATAGTTTTCCTTTCTCATCTTCTGCATTATCTTCAATAATCTTATTGTAACTACATAATCCTTCTTCTAGTTTTACTGTAATAAACTTAATAATATCATCATTTATCCTTATTTTTCTTTCAAGTTCGCTTATAATCTCAGGTTTTGAAATAAAATCTATTTCTAAATAATAACCTTCATTTTCTTTTTTTATCTCATAGGCTAATTGTTTTTTACCATGTTCTTTAACATTATCAATAAATAATTCCTTTTTATCCCAGTCTTTTAAAATATCATTAATAACCTCTTTTACTTTTTCTTTTTCATATCTTCCTGGTATTATCAACATTTGTTCATATTTGTATCCATTTCCTTTAATTTCCTCCATTTTTAAATTTCCTCCTTCAATTTTTTTATTACTATCAATTCCTAATAAGTATTCATCTTTTGTTCCATTCATAAAATATTGCGTTAATTCTGTTATTTCTATTTCTCCTTTTTCTAATTTACTAAAAACCTCTTTTACTTCAGCATCATTTTTAAAATTTTCAAGTTCTAATCTAAATGTTTTATTAGCTTCACTACCTCTTTGAGCAATAGGATATACTGCAATATTTAAAGTTTTTATAAAATCATAATCATTTTTCCAATTTTCTATCTGTATTCTTGTTCCGTCTTTCATTTTTGCTCTTTCTAATACTTCCATAACTCCTCCAACTTTTGAAAAAAGCGAGAAAATACTAACTAATATTTTCTCGCCCTTACATATTATTAACTATTAAAATCCTGTCTTAGGTAATTTTTTTATTGATAATGAAAAATTATATGAAGTTGTTTGCCAATCTGAATTTGAAGCAAGTGGTATTGTCTTTCCATTGATAGATGTATAATTTCCATATAAGTATGTTTTGTTTGTCCAAATATCATTTGCTTTAACAGTATCATTTACTTTTGCAAACATAAATGGCTTTTCTTCTGCCTCAAATCCTGCTTTTACTGTTCCAAATCTTAATTCCCATTCAGTAATATATTCTTCTTCAGAATTTAATTTTGCAAAATCAATATAATTATTTTTCTTTGTGTTAAATTTTCCATCTTCTGTTTTTTCATTTTTATATTGTTTATATTCTTCTCCAGTTTTATTAGTTTTGTAATATATTTCATAATCTAAATCTTCATTATATGTTCCAGTATATAGTTTTGTAGCTCTTATATATTCAGTAGGTAATACATCTTTCCAAACAAAATCATCTAATGAAACATTTGATGTATTCTTTAATTGTGGGAAGTTATATAAAATCTCATCGTTTGCTTGACATTGAACAATACCTTTTTTCTCTATAATTAAACCTAGTTTTACTGCCTCATTTTTAAATGTAATTGGTATTAGCTCTCCTTGTTTCTTTACTTCTACTATTTGGGTTCTAGCTTCTTCATCTGGATTTAATAAGTAAAATTCTGGTGGTCTTACCTCTTCAACTAGATATTTTCCATATCTTAATACTACTTTAATTTCTCCATTTTCATCTGTTTCAAGGTTTTCCTTTAATAATTTGTGTTTCATATCATAGATATTGTATTTTGCTCCTTGTAATTTATCTCCTGTTTTTTTATTTGTTATTTCAGAATCATCTTTAGCTTCTTTATTTATTTCTATCGTTGATGTAATTATTGTATCATCAGATTTTATAGTAATTGGTCCACTTGTACCGTTTATTTCAAAAGAGTGTTCAACATCATCTAAGTTGTAGCCTTTCGGAGCCACCAATTCCTTTGTAACAAAGAAACCTTGTGGTAAAGAATCTACAACAGTCAATCCTTCACTATTTGTAGGTTCTGTTTTATAAACTAATTTATCTTCTGAATCCACTTTTTTATTTTTATTTACATCTTCATAGATTCCATAAACTGCTCCTGATAATTTTGTATTAGTTCCTCTTTCTGTTTTTTCTATTTTTACATTTGGAGTATCTGTTGAACTTACTTTAACTGTACTTCCATTAACTTTTACTTCAAATGCTTGTTGGTCATCATCTAAATTGTATCCCTCTGGTGCTTTGGTTTCAACTGCCACAAATGAACCTACTGGCAAATCTGTTATTGTAATTTTTCCCTCACTATTGGTAGGTCCAACATGTTTAACTTTGTTTTCTCCTTCATCATATTTACCATTTTTATTAGAATCTTCATAAATATCATATTCTGCTCCAGGTAATCCTTTTGATGTTCCTCTTTCCGTCTTTTTAATTTCAGTATCTGGTACATCAATATTTAGTTTAGTTGAAGATTGTCCTATCTCATAAGGATCTGTTACTAAAGCATAATCTTGCCAAGCCGAATTAGGTGATTCTCCATAAAGAATAGGATAAGTTTTCATTCTTATATTATCAATATGAACATAACCTTTTATATCATTTGTAATTTTTTTCTCTGGTATTGCAACTTTAAATGTTGCACTTCCTGAATAATCATATTGTTCACCATTTCCTGTATTTAAAACTTTTGTACCTTCTGGCATTGATTGTAATCTTATGTTGTATGATGTCATTTCTAAATCTGAATCAACTGTCATTTGTTGTATGTAATAATCTGTTCCTCCAATATTTTCTTTTGTTAAATCTCCTTGTTTAGTAATGTTAGCTTTTGGTTCTTTATAGACATTACTTCCATTTTTAGCCGCATTCACAATATTTATTATTGCGTTTTTCATTGCGACTCCTTCATCATCAGCTGGTTCATAGAATGTATATGAATCTCTTCCATAGATAATGTCATATACTGCCATTTTTGTAACCATAAAAGCATTATAGTCATTTGCAACTCCTAATTCAGAAGCTGACTTAAATGGAAATCCATTTGTTATAGCCCTATAAATTTGTGCATTATTCGCAATTGCAGATACATCTGTTAAGTTACTATTTACAGCTGTAGTATATCCACCTGTTTCTTGTGCTCCTAGTCTATCTCTTTGTAAACAATAAGCTGGATATTGTACTCCATCTCTTTCATAAACTACATAATTACATATAATAAAAGACCACGCATTTTGATTATCATCCCAAAACATTAAATGATAATCGCATTGCCCTATACTATACAAACTCGCAGATGAAATTGGAGTTGCCGCATTTACTATAGGTGCTAAATAACTGAAACTTATCATTAGTATTAATAAAATTAAAATTGTTTTTGATACTACTTTTCTCATATTCTCAAAAACTCCTTTCTTAAAAAAATATTTCAAACAAAAAAGTCCAGAGAGCTTTCTCTGAACTTTTTATTTGATACTAAAATAATATCTTAATTTTATTTAAAAGTAAATGTCAGTTTTTGCACAGATTTTGTAATCAAACTTCAACTAATCTTACTAAAACTTTTCCATTTTTACAATTTTTATCATAAACAACATTAGATTTTACATCTACTAAATGAGTTGGATTATCATTTTCAATTACATTCATTTTCTGCAATCCATCAAATATATATTTTGATGCTGAATAAACATTATCAACATCTCTATTCCTTAGAGGTTCAATATATGTAATATATCCTTTGATTGGTTTTGCAATCCTTAATTTATCCACATTTTGTCTTTTTAATTCCCAACCTATTATATCATCTGTGTTTCGTTTAAATGTTCCTGAATATCCTTGTGAATGTTTGCATACATGTAGATAATCATTTAATGAAGGTAACTTAGAATCTATTTCAAATGTATATTCCTTTTGGTTTCCATCATATAAATCATTTCCGCAAAAAGGACAATTACTTATTTTTATTTTAGAAATTATTTTATTCTTTTCTTCTTCTTTTTTATAAATTATAAGTCTATTATTTTTTATTACTAAACCTGAATTACTTTTTTCATTATATATTCTTTGTTCTTTTTCACAATATTTACACATTTTTACCACCTACACTTCCTATTAAACCTTCTTTTATAAAAAGTCTTCTAAGACTTGTATATGGTATTCCATACTTTTTAGAGATTGCTTTTGGAGTTTCTCCATCATCAAAATCTCTTTTCATTTCTTTTGTTAAAATATATTTAAGTTTTCCTTCAGTTTTATATTTTCTTCTTTCCTTGACATTTTCATAATAATCTAGCAAATCAAGTAATTTATAATGTTCTTCTAATATTTTATTTAAAGTCCACCTTGTAACATTATACTTTTTAGCAAGTTGTCTACTTCCCATTCCCATTTCAAAATCAATTACTATGTTATCTAAATTAATCTTTACGTTATTGTTTTTATTATCATAGGTAATTCTTTTATACTTTTTTAAATCATTTTTCTTATAATAATATTCTTTTATTTTATTTCTTAGTTCTTTTCTAGGTATATTATATTTTTCACTTAATTGACCTATTGTATATCCTTTCTCAAAATTATCTATTATTCTATAGTGAATAATCATTGTTATCCTTCTTTCAAATTTATCACTCCCAACATACAAACAACAATTTTTTCTAATAAATATACACTAATGTATTACCTGTTTTTATACTTGATCCATCTGAATACTCAGAATATTCATCTTCTACATATACAAAGTTTTGTCTTCCTGCTCCTAATTTACTTGTTGTCATTTGATACATTCCTCTATATGTAAAACCTTGTCCATTTCCCTTTGAGCCATTTGTAACACTTGTTCCACAATCACTATGTATTTCATCATTGCTAATAGCTGTTCTTAAAGTATTAATTATTTGCTGTTCCAAACTTGAATTATGCTTATATATAAATCTTCCTGTTGGAACTGGATTTTTCTTTTCTTCAACAACTGGCTCTGGTTTAACTTCTACAACACTTTCATTTTGTTGTTTTTCCGCTACACTTGGTTCATTTGAAATACTTTGATTATGATTTGTAGAACTAACCTGTGGCATTGAACTACTACTTTCTATTTTTTCTTCCTTTTTAGTTTCCTGTATATTTTTTATTTCAGTATTTTCATTTTTACCACTAATTTCTTTTAACTCTGTTTTAGTAGTTAAATTATCACTTTTAATTTCCTTTTCATTATTTTCAGTATTAGAATTAATTTGCAATACTTCTTCTTTATTTTCTTTTTTTATTTCTTCAGAAGTTATTAAATCTTTTTCTTTTACTTCATCATTATTTACAAGTACGCTATTTTGTAATTCTTCCTCCTTTTTTATTTTTATCAATTTTGATACTGTAAAACTTAATACAAATACTATAGAAAAAAGCACACAAAACAATACAGTATAATACATCCTTTTATGTTTATTTAAAAACACATTGATCTTACTATTATTGTCTTTCATTTCACTCACCCTTTCTATTTCTATTTACTTTTATTTTAACTCAAAGTATACTCCAAGTCAATATAAATAATGATTTTTTTCTAAAAAGGGCTTAAAATTAAAAATAAGAGGAATTTAAAACATAACATTTTAATCTTCCTCTTTTGTATCGTTTTTAATATTCTTTTACATACGCTTCTAATACTGCATCTGTAATTATTGTCCTTAATTCATTATTAATTGGGTGGCAAATATCTTTTATTACTCCTTCTGGTGTTTTTTTGCTTGGCATTGACAAAAATAATTTACCATCTTTTTTAGATTCAATTATTCTAATCTCGTGAATAACTAAAGAATCATTTAAAGTTACTTCTGCTACTCCTCTTAAAGCTCCACTATCTAATTTTCTTATCTTTACTCCTGTTACTTCCATTTTTATTAATCTCCTTCATTATAATCTTTCTCATATTCTATATTTTCATCTGTTGGGTTTGTATCTTCTATAATTTCTTCTTTTGTTTCATTTAGTTTATTAAAAGAAAAACTCATTTTATCTTTTTTATAATTCTTTTCAAATTTTCTTAAAAATTCTTCTTTTAGCATATCTACTGTAGATTGAATTGCCGAAAACATTTCTTCAGCATCTTCTTTTGTATAATCATAGTTATTAGAATTTGCCATTGGTTCTAATATTTGTAAATTATGAATTGCATTATTTACTCTCTTTCCTGCAATTTCTATAAACTTATTTCTTTTTTCTTGATTAACTTCGTACATAATAATATTCTCCTTCCTATATTGACATTTCTTCATCATCAATATCATTTGAACTCATTTGTGTTTCCAAAGCTTCAACATATGCTTCTTCAATTGATTGTCTAAATCTTTCTCTTAATCCTTGTGCTGATGGGAATACTTTATCAATATATTCTTTTTCATTTTCTTTTTCTATTGTCTTTTGAGGGAATTGAATTGCAATAAAAGGTTTACCATCTTCTTGTCTGACAAACTCTTTTACAACAATATCATTAAATTTTATAATGTTACCATATAATAAATTAGAAAAACCTCTTAAACTATTATCATTAGTTTCTACTGGATATACTTTACTATTGATTCTTCCATTATCGTACTCTATATCTGTAATTAATTCTGCTGTATATCTATTAAACTCATTAGCTTCTTTTTTCTCTAATGCTTCACTTAAAACTGTTTTTATATCATACACTAATGATTCTCTAATTTTTTCATCTGTACTATATAATTCTACAGCTTTTACATATCTCTTTTCTCCTTCATTTGTTTCGTAAGTCCTAGATAATGGCATATCAAAGATTAACTTTTGTCCATCTGAAGTATCTCTAACTTTTACAGCTACATCTCTAACAACCACATCTCCTATTGTTAAATCTGCAAAACCTTTTATTTCTGGAGTTTTTTCACTATTAACTTTTCTTAAGTTTACTTTTAATACAAGTTTTTCCATTTTTTACTTCTCCTTTCTTAAAAAAATTTCAAACAAAAAAGTCCAGAGAGTTTTCTCTGAACTTCTTATTTGATACTAAAATATTAACTTATTTTTATTTAAAAGTAAATGTCAGTTTTTGCACAGTTTTTGTTAATGATTTTATATTTCATTTTCTTCTTCCAATTCATTATTTTTTTGTTCTTTATTTTCTTTTAATTTAGCTTTAAGTTCTTTTATTTCTTTTTTTAAGTTTTCGTTTTCTTCTTTTAAAAATTTAAGTTCTATTGTATCATAAAAATTATCATTTATTTTATTTTTTATATAATCTTTACTTCCCAAGCTAATATAATCATTACTTGCAACTACAAGATGATCAAGTAATTCAATTTGATAAGCTTTTAATAATTTACTTGTTTTCTTAGTAATATCTATATCTAATTGACTTGGTTTGCAATCTCCTGAAGGATGATTATGTGCTAAAATAACTCTATCAGAATTTTCTAAAATTGCAGTTCTTATAATTTCTTTTTGTTCAAAATTCACACAATTTCCTCTACCTTTTCCTAATAATGTAACTTTTGTTACATTATTTCTATTATCTAAACAAAATAGAAGCATAAATTCTTGTGTTGCATCCTTGATTTCTTGAACTTCTTCCAATTTATATATATCTATCGGTTCTGTAATTTTTCTCTTATTTATTAATGAACCTGTTTTCTTTTCAATTTCAATAGTTAAACTCATAATGTCCTCCTTTATTACATTTCTTCCTCTTCTTCTCTTTCTTTTATATCTTCAATAAATCCATCTAAGTATTCATCTTTTAATCCAATAATATAATTATAAGGTTCATCGTTTTCTTCAATAGCTTTATCGAAAACATCATTTGCTTGTTTTTCTAATTCATCTTCAGAAACACTTTCTGGTAAAATATCCTCATCAACTAATCTAGCTTTTATCTGTTCAATAATACTTTCAAAATCAAATGCCTCTTCCATATTTTCTATATCTTCAGAAATCAATTGCATTTCATCATTATTTGAATATTCATCAAATACTGCTTCATATTTTTTATAATCCCATTTATTTAATGTTCTTTCTCTTGAATTATGTGTTTCAAGTTCAACTATTGCACTAAATCTTATAAATGGAGTTAAAAAATTCAAGTTTTTCTTTAGACTTTCTATCGCTTTAATTGGTTCTAATGTTTTTTCATCAAACATTAAAGAAGCAAGTGTTATTGAATTATAATAATGTCCTTGAGCCCATTGTATTTTATTATCTTTTATAATTTCTGGTTTATAACCAATAACATACTGATTTTCATATTTCATTAAAGCATAATTTCCTTTATTTTCTATAACATAAACTTTTGCATTTAAACTCCCGTCTAAAATATATTCTTTTCCAGATTCTATCATAGTTCTTCCTCCCCTTTTCCAATAATACATAATCTAAATTGAGGTTCATTTTCTACACAAGTTATCAATGTTATTCTATTTTCTTTTGTATTTTCAAGCACACTAACATCTTCTTCTTTAATTTTTTCAATTTGAATAACCTCATAATTTTTTTCTTCATTCTTAGTAGTATAAGTTATCAAATCTTTTTCTTTGATGTTTTTTAAATTTTCAAAATAATTATGTTCGTACCCTCTATTATGTGCTGCTAAACATACATTTCCTTCTAAATAACTTGTTTCTGAAAAATGTCCTATTGCTTTCTCTAAAATGCTATCTTCTGTTCCCTCTCTTATTGGAGCTTTTTCTAAACCAATAGATTTGATAGTTAAATATCCAATAATATCTTCAGCGTTTTCTTCATTATCTTCTTTCGTATTATCAATTGTAATAGTTTCTAATACTTTTTCATCTTCCAACAAAGTTTCTCTTTTTATTTGTTCAATATTTTGTAAAAGAAATATTATTCCATCAATAGCAACTAGAACTATCGCTATTATGCAAATAATCAAAATTTTTTTGTTTTTCATTTTTTGTGTTCCTTTCTTATAAAATTTAAAAAGCTCAGAGATAAAATTTCTCTGAACTTTTCATAGTATTAAAATACATTATTTTATATTAAAAGTAAATGTCAGTTTTTGCACAGTTTTTGTATTTTATAATTCTTCCTCTTCTTCTATTTCATCATCAACATAGTAAGCTTCTCCTGTTTCTTGATCATATATAAAACCAGCATAATATTCTCCTAAGTTCATCATATCTTTTAATACATTTTTAGCTGAATTTAAGTCTGACATTACATCATATTGAAATGGCTCATTTTCTTCAAAGTCTTCTTTGCTATTATAAAGTAGAATTTCATATTTGCATTCATCATCTCTTATTGTATCTATATCTTCGCCATTTATATACCTAATTGCACTTTCTTTTGTTTTAAAATCTTCTGTATAAAGCTTTCCAGTTTTATTATCTATGGCTGTATAACCATCATCATACTTAATTAAAAATGTTCTTAATTCTTCTTCCTCAAATTTAGTATTACTTTCAAACTTTTTTAATAATTCATTGAACCTATTTTCATCTATTGTATTTTCAAATATAATACTATTTTCATATTGATTATTTAATGTAATTAAATAATCAGCTAATTCCGTCAATTTACAAAAATGATTTGAACCACCAGTCCAGTCCTTTTCATCTTTCATTGTTCTGTATAAGATTTTATCTGCCCATTCATTTTTCCACCATCTAACATCAGAAATCGAAATATAATAACACAATTTATTCTTTTTATTTTGCAATACTGCTGAAAAATTATAATGATTTTTTGAAAAATCTTTTAATTCAAATCCTAGTTCTTTACACATTTCTTTTAATACATTCTTATAATCACTTTCAAAATCTCTATATTGCTTTGAAGTTGTAACTCCCCAATTTTCGATTTCTTTATTATACCACTTATTTAAAAAACTATTTATTTTCATTTCTACCTCCTTGAATTTTAAAAATAAAAAAAAGACTAAGAGTTGTTAAACTCCTAATCTTTTGAGGTTACAGATAACCTACTAAAAATGGCTGACTAATAGAATAATACCTTAATTATATCTAAAAGTAAATGTCATTTTTTGCATAGATTTTGTACACAAAATCAAAATCTTCCGAATATTTTTAAATTAAGAATAATGCCAAAACATCAGCTAAAAAATGTGGTATCCAACTACACCATGCATTATCTGTTTCTTTAAATACTAATCCAAAAAGTGCTGAATCAATAAATACAAATAATAGATCGTATGCTACTATTGCAAAATTGCCTGAACTATAATGTCCTAAAGCAAACAGTATAGAAGTTAGAATTATTGAAAATATATAACGTATTTTTTTAGTTGTTTGTTTTTGAAAGAATGCTCTCCATGCTATTTCTTCTCCTAAAGTCATTACTCCCATTAATAATATGGTTTTCATTAATTCAGACGATGTAACAAAACTAATTCTATATTTTATATGTTCATTAAATTCTGGTAAGAACTTATTTGCAATTACTGTACATAATATAACAGATACAAAAGGCAATATAGCAAAAATAATTGCTTTTGGATTATTCTTAAAATCTTTAAAAATAGTTTTTATATCTAATCCTTCTGTTTTTGTTTCATTTGTTTTTTTAGTAGTAAAATAAGCAACTACTCCAACTATAACAGAAATACCTGATAGTTTTAATACCTCTCCATTTACTTTAATATCTAATAAATTTGTTAATGACAATAACCCCATTACAATTAAAAATATAATTACTGTTTTATTTATTTTTTTCATATAACCTCCATTAATTTATATAAAAAACTTTTTTCAATATTTTTATACATTCTTTTTCATTATAAGCCATAGAATTATTAGCAAGTAAACTTGCTATTCCATGTGCTGTAATAAAAAGTATTGTAAACTTTTCTTTAATTTGATTACCATTTAAGTTTGTTTCTTTTTGAACTATATCAAATATACTTTGAAGACCATCCTCATTATTATCAATTAAATCTTTAAAATTAAAATTCGAAAATTTATTACTTTGAAATAAATATTTAAATAAATTTTTCTCTTCATTAGCAAATTTTATATATTGTAGTCCAATACTTAATAAGGGATTAATATCGCTTTCTTTCATTAAAAATTCAGAATGATATTTGTCAACCATTGTATATATCTCTTCTTTTAACATATCCATATTTTTATAATGATACATTATCGGTTGTGTAGAGCAACTTAATTTATTTGCAATATTTCTAACATTTAAATTTTCAATTCCATCTTTCCTAATAATTTCTATACTACTTTCTAATATCATTTCTTTAGATATTTTTGGAATTGGTGGCATTTTATCCTCCTTTTTATAACGTTTGTTATGTAACATTTGTTATTATATACTAAAACAAAATAAAAAGCAATAGAATTTTTAAAATTTCTATTACTTTTTTGTGCGGAATATCAAAATCTTCAGAACTTTACAATAGATTATCTATTCATATCAACCTTTATTTAGTTATTTTTCAGGCATATACCAATATGTTTCGTTATCGGTTTGTTGAATTATTGCACCATTTGGAACATTAGTCATAATATTATATGTACATACTAAATCAGGTCCAGCAGATAAAATCATTGATATACACATACACATTAGAATCCATGATATTTTTGGGCTTTTAATTTTCTTTGGATATCCCATTGCAATAACAATTGCGGGTATAATACCTAATAATAAAATTGGAGTTATACCAACTATTAAAAATTGTAATTTTGTTAATGGTGTACTTGTCAGGGCTACTGCTATAAGATTTTGTGGCATTAATCCTACTTTCATATCTGCTCCAAATAATGCTCCTGGTATAGCATGTAAAAATTCATGTAATGGTATTACAATTATACTCATAACGATGAAAAACAATAAAAATATCAACAAAAATCTTTTTAGTCCAAAAGCAACTTGTTTTCCTACAGTATTTAGGTTATACTTTTCTATTTCTTCTTTTTGCATTTTATTTCTACATTCTTTATTTAGTATTCCAAATTTTCTTTGTTTTATTATAAATGGTATCAAAATCATTAGAATAATTGGTAATGCAAATAATAACATATTTAATGGATTCAAAGTATCCATACTACTTTCAAGAATATTAGCATTCTCTGGTACATTTACTTCTCCAAAACTAAAATTATCATTAATAATTCCGTACTATTTCAATTCTTCCCATATCAATCCCTCCTATATCATTTTTTCTTTTTTTAGCTTGTGTAAAAAATCTAAATGCTAGGTATTGCCTTTTATTGTAATTTGTTTTCTTTTAGTTTTTTATTAATTTTTTCTACATCCTTTTTTAAACCTTTAATTGTTAAATTTAATCCTAATTCATATAAGCTTATCGCAATTATAAATGCAATACTGAAAATTTTTAATATTACTATTGATTTATAAATTGATATTATTAATAGTAATATAGAAATGGCAAGTAATATAGCATATACGATAATTTGTGATTTTAAAAATACTACTTTTTTTGAGTCTTTTTTTGTAAATTTTTCAGCCAAATATCTCATTATTGTAAATATAGTTCCACCAAATAAAAATACAATTACATATTCTATTCTAAATGTGAATTCCGTACTTATATCTTTTCCATTAGATAATAAACTTATTAAATTTGCAAATAATACGGCAACTGTCAATATGCTTCCAAATATAATAAAATTAATTAATATTTTCTTTTTTTTCATGACCATCATCCTCCTTAAATATTTAAATATTTCTTTATTTTGCTTATATATCTTCTAGAAACATATGTAATTTCGCCACTCTTGAACTTAAGAATTATTGTTATTCTTCCTTGTATCTCTAAACTATCTACTTTATTAAAATTAACAATTTCAGAATTTGATATTCTAACAAATGTTGTATTAGATAGAAAATCTTCTAATTCATAAATCCTTTTTTTAACTCTATATTTTTTACCATCTTTTCTTGCAAAAACTTTGTAATCTTCTGTAAAAAAGCTTTCAATATCATTTAAATCTAATATATAGTTCATATCATCTATTAACCCCATTATGCTTTCAGAATTATTATTGCTTTCTAATTTGTTCATTATGTTCTTTACTTCTTCATTCATTTCTTTAGCATAAATGACAACTTTGGTTTCATCTATATTTTTATCAATTTTGAACTCAATCTTCATACTATCTCCTTTTTATTTATTATAACACAAATTAGGAAAATTTCATCAAATTTGCTATAAGTGGTACTTTTTTCGCTCTAATTGGTTAATACTTTTATGAATTTTAAGACAACATATTTATTAAAACAATAAAAATTTGCAATTTTTAAGATTTTTACCTTATCTCTAAAACTGCAAATTTGCTTCTTTTCCATATTTTTAAAAATTGTAATTTATCTTTCTAATACTTGTTTACAACACCAAAATATTGTTAACATTAAAAGAAAGATATTTGTTCATTATTTGAATTATCTTTTTTATATGCTTTTATAATGTCTTCCATTTTATATAGTATTCCATACTTATTACATTCTTCAGCAAATACTCTAAATAAATATTTATAGTTTGGAACTACACAGTTATATCTTTCTCCATAAGTTTTAATATACCTATTTTTTAATCCCTTAAAATGTTCTTCTAATCTGTCAAAATAATACTCTCTTTGATTTTCTCTTAATGTCATTCCCATATAAGTCTGAATAAATTTAGCACCATATTTATTTGCAAGTCTAACTAATTCCTTTATATCTTCCTCTTTATCAGTTATAAATGGTAAAACAGGATTCATCATAATACCTGCAAATATTCCATTATCAGTTAATTCTTTTATTGCTTGTAATCTTTTAGAAGATACACATACATTTGGCTCTATTATTTTTGATAATTCATCATTTGGAGTAGTAATAGTAAATTTAATAATAACATTATTTTTTGAATTTATTTCTTTTAGTAAATCCATATCTCTTAATATTAGATCACTTTTTGTATCAATACTAACTCCAAATCCATATTTTGATATTAGTTTTAATGCACCTCTAGTTTGCTCATATTCTTTTTCTAATGGACTATAAGTATCAGACATAGAGCCTATTCCTATAACTCCCTTATTTCTCTTTTTAATTAACTCTTGTTCTAAAATTTCAAGTGCATTTTCTTTACCTCTAACTATATCAAAATTTTCTATATGGTAACAATTACTTCTACTATCACAATAAATACATTTATGAGGACAACCTCTATATAAATTCATATTGTAATCTACACCATACCACTCATTACCATAGTTTACTTTGCTTAATATAGTTTTAGCTTTTATAAATTCCATATCAATCCCTACTTTAATAGTTTTTCAAAAGCATTTGCATTTAATATAGTATTAGATATAAATTTGCCTTTATAGAAATTAGCCCAGTTATTAAAAATACAAGGTGCGTTTTTTGCTTTTTCTAATGAATCGATTTTTATAAAGTTTAGTTTTATATTCTTTTCTTTTGCATAGTCTGAAAGTTCTTTAACTTCATATTCTACATAAGGACATTCATTGCTATAATAAATTGTAAAATCTTGATTATCAATTTTCATAGCTCTTGCACTATCACTAAATTTAGGTGTTTCACTTTCTTCAAATTTAAGTGCCATTAGTTCATAATCCTCAATACTATCTACAACTTCAAACCCATAATGTTCAAAGAATTTCTTTTCTCCTATAAATGGCTTTTTCTTTTTAGAAACTAAAGTACAAATACCACTTTTTCCTTTTTCTTTTGAGTCATTTATTGCATATTCTAATAATTCTTTTCCTATCCCCTTACCCTTGAAACTTCCTGCAACCCATAAGCAATAAATATATTCATAATTCTTCCCGTTAATTGGAATCCAAGCTGTTTCTATTGGCTCATATTCAATAAATATTTTACCTCTAGCATTTAATTTTCTAAAAACATGACCATCTTTTAATTTATTTTTAATCCATTCTTTTTTACAATCAACACCTTCTTGATGTTTTGGATCTCCTATTGCACAACAAATGTGTTCTTCCTCAATATTTTCTAAACTTAAATTTACATATTCATTCATATTATTTTACTCCTTCCAATGATTTAATTCCATTAAGTATTATATCTAATGATAAATCAAAACTTTCTTTAATTGATATTGGATTACCAAAAGCATTATTATTAACAAGTAATGCAAAACCTTCTAAAAATCCTCTTAAAGTTCTTATGATGTGTTCTATGTTATTATCACTAATATTTAACGGCTGTAATACTCTAAATAATAAACTAAATAATTTTACTGTAGCCTCATTTTTTTCTTCACTTTCAAATTTGTTATACCAAAGCATAGCAGTAAATACACCCTTGTTATTTGTGGCATAATCATAAAAGGCATAACACATATTTCTTAAGGCTTCATATCCTGCTACACCGACAGCTGATTCTGTTGCTTTTTCTCCTAATTCTTTCCAACCATAAATCATAAGTTTTTCTTTTATATCATCAAGACTTGAAATATGATTATACAAAGATGGAGATTTAATATTTAGTTCTTCAGCAATCATTTTTAGAGATAAATTGTTTA
>JAFRNM010000011.1 GCA_017430135.1 Clostridia bacterium
AAGAATATATAGATATTGTAAAAGATTGGTTATTATTTTATAATACAATAAGGATAAAAAATAGAGACTACAATTAATTTTGTAGTCCCTATAAAAAGATTTGTCTTTTTATTAAGTGTTCACTATATGGGGTTCACTTCAATGCAGTCCTTTATTAGATTTCTCTATTTAAATTTCCATTCGTAAATTCTTTTCCTTCAAATCTTTCATTATTCTTAACTTTTGATATTATTTCATTTATTTTATCAATATCTTCATGCAAAATATCTATTCTTGCAAAATCTAAATTAAAATCATTTGGCAAAACAGAAAAAGTTTTGCTATTATAAATTGTTGTTACAGTTTGAATATTATCAGGTAAAATCTCAAAGCTCATATTAAGTCTATCTTTTAGATAATAGACATCATCAGCATTTGAACATTTTGCGTCACACTTAGGATAACATTTATTAGTTTTTCCGAGCAAACAATAATTAGTATTAATAACAGGTATTTTACCATAAACAATAAGTTCTTTTTTACAAATATTTCCTAAACTTAAAATAGAAGATTTATCCAATTCTGGACTGACATTATATTTGGAAATACCAAGATTTTTAAGTTCTTTTATAGTGAAATTGTTATAAATATTAAAAGTATAATTTGCAATTAATTCCAAACTAGTATACTTATCTACTAAGTCTTTAATTAAAACAAAATTAGAAATATTAGAAAGTACTAAGCCTTTTATTTTATAAGAAGCTATTGCTTTTTCAATATTGTTATAAAAAATATTTCTATAATTTGCCTTAATAATTGTAGGCAAATAAATATATAAATCAAATTTATTGCTCAATAATTCTAAAATTTTACAATACTTTTTACTAGAAAAATATTTTAAAGGAATATATAAATTATCAATATTTTCTAATTTTGAATAATCCAAATTTATACTTAAAATATTTAAAAGTACAGAAATTTTTGGATTTGTTTTTTGGGCAATTGTTACCTTTGGTATTGAAATAGAATTATTGCTAGCTTTACGAGAGATTTTTTTTAGTGCATAATCTTGAACCATTTCTAAAATATTTCTTCGTAATTCATTTAATAAACTCAATTTTGGAATAAAAACATTTTTATCCAGTTCAACTGTTATTTTAGAAAATTCAAAAATAGTATTTCCCGTTTTATTTATTTTTTCAATAACTGTAGCATTATCAAGAGGTTTGTTTTTTGCATCTACAGGTGATTCGTTTAAATAAAAAGTTAAATCTAAATCTTTGTATAAATTTATATCTGTTGAGCTTTTCACTCTAATAGAAATAGGAGAGTCCTTTTTTATTGTAACTTTTGCAGTTAGAGGGATTTTTCTATTTTCTTGTTTTATACTTTCCAAAGCAGATAAATTAAGTTCTCTAGATGACATTTTAAAAACTTTATCACCTAGTTTTATATTTCCTTTCATTCTGCCAATTACAATAGTTTGACCATTTTTACCAATATCAATATTTTCCAATTTTTTAGAATTATCTTTCATCAATTCCGAAATTGTATAAGTTCCATTCTCATTTTCTAAAGAAATTGTATCACCAACTTTAATGCTTTCTTTTAGTTTTAATGTAATATAACCTTTGTTTTTATTGTAATTTTGTACAATTCCAAGAGGTAATCCCATATTATTAGGTTTATCTTTATAAATTAAATTTGTATTAGCATCTTTTTCTAAATGACCAGTAGAAGATAGTCCACGATTGAATACTTGGAGTAAATCTTTTTTATCATTATCATCTATTACAAAATTATTTCCAGAAAGAGCTAAGTCTATGTATTTTCTATAAATCTTTGTAACGATTGCAACATATTCAGGAGTTTTCATTCTACCTTCAATTTTAAAAGAAGTTACACCAGCATCAATTAGAAATGGAATAAATTCTAACCCACATAAATCTTTTGGGGAAATAATATATCCATTATCAATTTTAGAACCTTCTTTATCTATAAGAGTATAAGGAAGTCTGCATGGTTGAGCGCATTTGCCACGATTACCAGATCTGCCACCTATCATGCTAGAAAACAAACATTGACCAGAATAACATATACACAACGCGCCATGAATAAAACATTCTATTTCAACATTAGAATTTTTACAAATATATTCAATTTCTTGTGCTGATAATTCTCTTGCTAAAACAACGCGTTTAAAGCCTAATTCTTGTAGTTTTAGAACTCCTTGTAAATTATGAACAGACATCTGTGTACTTGCGTGTATTGCTAAATCTGGAAAATCCTTAATAAGTTTTAAACCTAATCCTAAATCTTGAACAATAATTGCGTCAATACCAAATTCATAAGCTTTTTTAGCAAGATTGTAAGCATCTTCAAATTCTTCATCTTTAATTAAAGTATTTAATGTAAGATTTGTGCGAACTCCTCTTAATTTAGCATATTCGATAGCTTGAGATAAATTTTCTAAATTAAAATTAGAAGCAGAAGCTCTAGCGCTAAAACTTGTAGCGCCAAAATAAACACAATCCGCGCCATTTTGTACGGCTGCTTTTAAACACTCAAAATCTCCAACTGGAGAAAGTAATTCTACCATAAAACACTCCTTCAAATAAAATTACAATAATTTTACTAAATTATAACATATATTTTAGTAAATGCCAATATTTACATAAATAACTTTGATGAATACTTGACTTTTTTATAAAATATACATAGAATATAAGCACATAAGTGTTGGGTTCAAACAAGACTTGCTTGAAGGAGGCATGTAGTATGAAATTGTTTGAAGTTTTTGGAAGATTTGCTAATCCAAACAGATACAAAGACGAGCAGAAGCGCAAAGCAGAAGAAGCTAAAAAAGCCCAAGAACAGGAAGATGCTATGCGTAGGGCTGCTGAAGAAGCCGAACTCAAGAGAAATGAGCAGGAACAGCAGAAAAAATAATTTGACAAAAAACTCTAAAAGAGCAGTATTTACTGCTCTTTTAGTATAGACAAATGCACAAAAATATGGTAAAATTTTATTGTGATTTTTAGGAAAAAAGAAAGTGGACTAAAAAATGACACTTCAAAAATTCGGAGATAAAAAAGAAGGAATAAAAGATGGATGTAAAAGATTTTTATTATGATTTACCAGAGGAATTGATTGCTCAAACACCAATCGAAAAAAGAGATGAATCAAGATTAATGGTATTAAATAGAAGAGAACAAACAATAGAACATAAAACATTTAAAGATATAATTGAATATCTAAAACCTGGAGATGTACTTGTTAGAAACAACACCAAAGTAATTCCAGCAAGACTTTATGGTAAAAAAGAAACAGGAGCGAATGTTGAATTCTTATTATTAAACAATATAGAAGGAGACATTTGGGAAAGTATAGTAAGACCAGGAAATAAACTTCATGTTGGAACAAAAGTAATTTTTGGTGATGGATTACTACAAGCAGAAGTTTTAGATATAATGGAAGGTGGAACAAGAAAAGTAAAATTCACATATGATGGGATTTTTAACGAAATACTTGATAAAATAGGCTTAATGCCACTTCCACCTTATATACATGAAGAACTAAAACAAAGAGATAGATATCAAACAGTATATGCTAAATACAATGGTTCAGCAGCTGCTCCAACAGCAGGGTTGCATTTTACACCAGAATTGTTTGAAAAACTTAAAGAAAAAGGCGTAGAAGTAGCTAATGTAACATTACATGTAGGAATTGGAACATTTAGACCAGTAAAAGTTGAAAAAGTAGAAGAACACCACATGCATTCAGAACATTTTTATATTAAACAAGAAGATGTAGATATAATAAATAAAGCAAAGCAAGAAGGAAGAAGAGTAATTGCTGTAGGAACAACATCTTGTAGGGTTTTGGAAACAGTAGCAGATGAAAATGGTTTGGTAAAAGCAACAGAAGGAGATACACAAATATTTATTTATCCAGGATATAAATTTAAAATTTTAGATGGTTTAATTACAAATTTCCATTTACCAGAATCTACGCTTTTAATGCTTGTATCCTCATTAGCAGGAAGAGACTTTATAATGAGTGCTTACAATGAAGCTGTAAAAGAAAGATATCGATTCTTCAGTTTTGGAGATGCAATGTTTATAAGTTAATTTTATTCTATGAAGTTGAGGGGAATAAATAATGAATAAAGAAACTAAAGAGCAAATGAAAAAATTAAAAAAAGAAAAGAAATATGATGAGATTTATTTTAAATATGGCTCAAAAGAATATGTAAAAAATACACCCAGAAAAATAAAAAAACAAGAAATAAAAAAACTATTTTCAGAAGGAAAATATATTGACATTTATAATAAATATGGTGAAGAACAATATAATAAAATCCTATTAAGAGCAATGTATAAAGAAATAAAGGAAAACGCAAATACATTAAAAGCTGTTTTATGGAGAATTAAGGAAAATATAATTGCGGGCGCTAAAAATACTGCTATAATTGCAACAGGTGTATTAACATTGGGGCCACCTACTGTGGCTGTTGTGGGGGCAGAGTTTGTAAAAGAAGAAAAAAATAAAAATAGCGTAATATATGAAGAAGATATACAAAAATATAACGAAAAAATTAATCAATATGCTAAAGAAGTAAATGCAATGAACCTTAATGATATACAAATATACATGAAGGTTATGGATGATATGTGGGGAAGTATACAAGGATATGGAACACCACAAAAAAATATAATGGGGTTTCCAGAACTAGATTTAGCAACAGAAGATGGATATGGAGTATGTAGAAATATGGCAAACGATGTTGCTAAGAAGCTAAATGCAATTAATCCAAATTATAATGCAAGAACAATGGTAGTACAAATGGATGACAATGGAAAATATACAATAGCCAATATCGAAAGAAATTTTGTGTCCAACATTCAAAATAATGAACAAAGTGAAGAAAATCAAGAAGAACAAAATAAAATAATAAAGTTAGAAGATTTTACAGGAAATCACTTAGTTACAATATTAGATAGTACAGAAGACAATTTAATTATTGTTTTAGACCCAACAAATCCAGGAATAGGCATTTATAAAGATGGGGAAATTACTATGCTTAATTCAGATAAAGAAGGTGAAAAAATATTTGAGGCAAAAGAATATGTTTCATCATTTATTACGAAAGGTGGAATGGAAAATATCACAGATGTAATAAAAGATTATGTTAAAAGTTTTGAAAAGAGCAATTTAACAAACAAACAAATAGAAGAAAAATATGGAATAGAAGCACAAAATAATAGCTTAAATTATGTTAGGCAAAAGAAAAATACAGCAAGAGCTGAATTTTTAAAATCAATTGAAGTAAAAGATGATAAAGAAAAAAGCAACAATGAAGTTCAAAAAAAACATGAAGAAAATAATAAAAATATTTCACAAGAGGAGAATGAAAGATGAAACAAGCAGTAACATACGAATTATTGCATACATGTAAACAAACAGGTGCAAGAAGAGGAGTAATACACACGCCACATGGTGATATACAAACACCAGTATTTATGCCAGTGGGAACACAAGCGACAGTAAAATCTGTTACACCAGAGGAATTAAAAGATGAAATAGGAGCTCAAATAATCTTAGCAAATACATATCACTTATATTTAAGACCTGGTCAAGACTTAGTAAAAGAAGCAGGAGGTTTGCACAAATTTATGAATTGGGACAAACCAATTTTAACAGATAGTGGTGGATTCCAAGTGTTTAGTTTAGGAGATTTACGCACAATTTGTGAAGAAGGTGTGGAATTCAAGTCTCATTTAGACGGGAAAAAGTTATTTTTCTCGCCTGAAAGCGTGATGAAAACTGAAGAAGACCTTGGTGCAGATATAATAATGGCATTTGATGAATGTTGCCCATATCCATCAACCTATGAGTACACAAAAAATTCTATGGAAAGAACAACTAGATGGGCTAAAAGATGCAAAGAGGCACATACAACGACAGATAAACAAGCGTTATTTGGAATAATTCAAGGTGGATTTTTTAAAGATTTAAGAGAAAAAAGTGCAAAAGACCTAATTGCAATGGATTTCCCAGGTTATGCAATAGGTGGAATAAGTGTAGGGGAGCCTAAAGAAGAATTTTTAGAAATTTTAAAATATACAACACCGTTAATGCCGGAAAACAAACCAAGATATTTAATGGGAGTTGGGACTCCAGATTATTTGATAGAATCTGCAATGGCAGGAATAGATATGTGTGATTGCGTCTTACCTACAAGACTTGCTCGTCATGGAAATGCAATGACATGGAATGGAAAAGTAGTAATCAGAAATGCAACTTATGAAAGAGACTGGACCCCATTAGATAGTGAATGTGATTGTTATACATGTAAAAATTATACAAGAGCATATATCAGACATTTAGTTAAAACAAACGAAATACTAGGAATAAGATTACTTTCAATTCATAATCTTCACTTCTTGACTAAATTGATGGAAAGAGTTAGAATAGAAATAGAGAATGACAATTTAGGAACATTTAAAGAAGAATTTTATAAACGATATGGTTATAAATAGAATTTCGCTTAAAAATATAAGGGGGATATACAAATGAATCTTATAGATGAAGAATTTATTCAACCAAAAAAAGTAAATAAACCTAAAAACGCAACAAAAATATTGTTAGTTTTAATAGTATTAGTAACAATAGCAATAATTGCAATAATATGTATAATGGCTGCATTGAAAAAAGATCCATTCAGAGTAACATTAGATGGAGAAGCAAATGCAGAAATAAAACAATTACTATTGATTGAAGAAGATGATGTAAAAGTTCCAATAAAAGAAATTGCTCCATACCTAGGGTATAGTGCTTATAATGGAGATTATATAAATAAATCTGAAGAAACAGATAAATGTTATGTAGAATCTAAAAATGAAATTGTAAATTTTGTTGCTAATTCAAATAAAATAGAAAAAATAAATCCTAGTACAATGGAAAGTTCATATTATGAAATAGATGAACCAGTAAAAATGATTTCAGGAAAACTTTACATATCTCCAAAAGGAATGAGTAAAGCATTTAATGTATATTATGAATATAATAAAGCAAAAAACAAAATAATAATACAAACAATGTCATATATCATAGATATTTATGTAAATGAAGCAACGGAATTAGGATTTAAAGGCATTTCAGACGATTACGATGACGCAAAAGCAAGTATAGATGATTTAGTAATAACTATAGATTCAAAAGGAAAATATGGAATATATGATATGGCAAACAACAAAGAAATATTAGAAGCTAAATATGATAATATTTCATATATACCAGTTTCAAATGAATTCCTAATTACAAGTAATGGAAAAATGGGAATAAAAGATGCACAAGGAAAAGACATAATAAAAACAAAATATCAAGATATAGAACTAATTAGTCAAGACACAAAATTATATATTATAGAACAAGATGATAGATATGGAGTAATTGACAAAAACGAAAATGTAGTAATTCCAGCTGTATTTGATAAAATAGGAATAGATATAAAGAAATTTGAAAGTAATAATATAAAAAATAAATTCATAATTTTAGATTATTATATACCAGTAATGAGAGATAGCAAATGGGCTCTATTTGATATAAATGGACAACAGCTAACAAAGCTAAATTATGATGGTTTTGGATGTATAATTACAAGTGGTAAAAATGCAAAAAGCGCATTAACAATACCAAGCTATGATTTAATAGTTGCAAAGAAAGATAAAAAATACTATTTAATAAATAGAGAGGGAACAGAACTTGGCAATGGAGTAGATTTCGAAGCAATATACTTAGAAATAGAAGCAGGCAAAACTACATATTATATTACAAGAAATGAGAAAACAGTAGATATAGAAAAAATAATGGAAAGATTACTAAATATGACTAAGACAAATAATCAAGAACAATAGCGGCATTATGATAATTGTAAAAGATAAAATTTAATGCAAATGTCCCATTTTGTAAAAATGGGACATTTTTTATATTAATTGTTTTTTTATACCATCAACTACAAATCCACAAATAACAAAATCAACCATAAAAGAAATACTCAACTCAAAAAGTGCAAAGCCAATATAATATGTAATAGGATTTGTTGAAACAAAAGTATATGTAAGAAGAACAATACAAGATAAAATACAAAGCAAAAAGCAAAATTTAATTCCATTCTTCATAATTATACAAGTTTTCTTTTCTAAACTTTTAAAACTATCAGTAAACTTTTTAAAAAACTTCATTCCAATCCCTCCATAAATTATATTAACACCTTTAAGCAAATAAAACAATGTAAATAAATGCCACTTTGCATTTTTGATTTTTTGTGATAAAATATATAAAAAATATAAAATCAAATCAAAAACGAAGTTTTTCATTTGATTTAGGAGTAACAATGATTGCAGAAGTAATAATAAACAGATCAGCAAAAAAATTAAATAGAACTTTTGATTACAACATTCCAACTGAAATGCAAGATTTTGTAATTATAGGTAGCAAAGTCTTGGTACCATTTGGAAACTCTAAAAAACTTGAAGAAGCCTATGTTATTGGGATTAAAGAAAGTTCAAATTATGAAGTAAAAGATATAGTAAAAATTGAAGACAATCTAACAGATTTTCAGATTAAACTTGCAAAATGGATGGCAAAGCATTATTTTTGCAATGTATCAGACTGTATAAAACTAATGCTTACACCAGGAACAGGAAGAAAAGAAAATAAAGTACAAGATAAAACAATAAATGTAATTTATTTAAAAAAAGAAATAGAAGAAATTGAATTTGAGATAGAAACAAAAAAATTAAAATCTGAAAAACAAATAAGAATTTTAAAATTTGTAAAAGACAACGAAGGATGTACAATACCCGAATTAGAAACATTTACAGATACATCAAGAGCTATTATAAATACATTAATAAAAAATGAATATTTAGAATTGGTTGAAAAAACAATTGAAAGAAATCCATTAGAAAATAAAAAATTAGAGACAACCGAAAAACTTCAACTAACGGATGAACAACAACAAGCATTTGATAAAATAGAAGAATCGCTAAAAAATGAAAAATTTAAAGAATTCTTATTATATGGTGTTACAGGTTCTGGAAAAACAGAAGTATATTTACAATTGATAAAAAAAGTAATAGATGAGAAAAAAACAGCAATAGTGCTAGTTCCAGAAATATCACTAACACCACAAATGCTAGATAGATTTATTTCAAGATTTGGAAAAGAAGAAATTGCTGTTTTACATAGCAAACTTTCAATAGGAGAAAGACATGATGAGTGGAAAAAAATAAAAGATGGAAAAATCAAAATAGTAATAGGGGCAAGGTCGGCAATATTTGCTCCATTGGAAAATTTAGGAATAATAATAATAGATGAAGAACATGATAGCTCGTATAAATCAGAAACAACACCAAAATACAATGCAAAAGAAATTGCAGAATTGCTAGGAAAAGTAAATAAATGCCCTGTTGTGTTAGGAAGTGCAACTCCTGATTTAAACACATTTTATAGAGCAAATTTAGATAATGAAAATTCGAAAAAAATAGAATTACTAAAACTTACTAAAAGAGCTAATGAATCAAGTCTTCCAGATGTAGAAGTTGTAGATTTAAAAATGGAACTTGCAAATGGAAATAGATCAATGCTAAGCGTAGACTTATATTCTGCAATAGAAGAAAATCTAAAAAATAAATTACAAACAATTTTATTTTTAAATAGAAGAGGTTACTCAACCTTTATAATGTGTAGAGAATGTGGTTATACAGTAAAATGCCCAAATTGCAACATAAGCTTAACATACCATAGGTTTGGAAATATTTTAAAATGCCATTATTGTGGACATGAAGAAAAAGTAGTAACAATCTGCCCAGAATGTGGAAGCGATAAAATAAGATATTTTGGAACAGGAACTCAAAAACTTGAACAAGAAATAAATAAGCAGTTTCCACAGGCATCAACAATAAGAATGGATGTAGATACAGTAAGCAAAAAAAACTCACACGAGGTTATTTTAAATAAATTCAAAAATGAAAACATAGATATTTTAATTGGAACCCAGATGGTAGTAAAAGGCCATCACTTCCCAAATGTAACTCTTGTAGGAGTAATAACAGCAGATAGTTCTTTAAACATAGATGATTACAGAGCAAATGAAAGAACATTCCAAATACTAACACAAGTGGCTGGACGAGCAGGACGCGAAAATAAAAAAGGAAAAGTAATAATACAAAGCTATACACCAGAAAACTTTAGTATTGAATGTAGCAAAAAACAAGATTACGATTTATTTTATGAAACAGAAATTGCTCTAAGAAAACAGTTGAAATATCCGCCATTTTGCGATATAATATTAATTAGTTTTAATAGTTTAGACGAAAAAGAGATACAAAATGTAAGCATGAACATGTATAATTATTTAAAACAAGTGCTAAATGAAGAAGATTTCAAAATCTTCAAACCAATGCCTTGCCCAGTTGATAAAATTCAAAATCGATTCAGATGGCGAATTATCATTAAGGGCAAAGTTGATGAAAATACAAATTTGATATTAAACAAGGCATTGAGAATGGTTTATAATCAAAATTTTAAAAATACACGTATTGGGATTGATGTTAATCCCAATAGTATGATGTAGTTTTTATTATGTATAATGTATTTTACAAAAAATAAAAAAGTTAGAAATACACAATTATTTGTGAACGAAAGGAGAAAGAAAATGGCAATAAGACAAATCCGCCAAGAAGGCGACGAAATTTTAAGAAAGAAATCAAGAATAGTAGAAAACATTGATGAAAGAATTCAAGTTTTAATTGACGACATGATAGAAACAATGCACAAATACAATGGAGTAGGACTAGCAGCAGTTCAAGTTGGGGTTTTAAAAAGAGTTCTAGTAATAGATATAGACGACGGAAATGGACCAGTCGCAATGATAAATCCTGTAATATTAAAAACAAAAGGTGCAGAAGAAATGGAAGAAGGGTGCTTAAGCTTTCCAAATAAATTTGCAAAAGTAATAAGACCAACAGAAGTACATGTAGAATATACAAATAGAGAAGGAAAACGAGTAAAAGAAAAAGCAAAAGACCTATATGCACAAGCAATAGCTCATGAAGTTGACCACTTAAACGGAGAAGTTTTTGTAGATAAAATGGTGCCAGGAACTTTAGAATATATAACACCAGAAGATAATAAATAAAAAGTATAATACAAGTACAAATTGCATAAAAATCTCAATTTTTATTGAGATTTTTTTGATTATGTTGTAAAATATCAACAGGAGGAAACGGTAATGAAAATTGTATTTATGGGAACACCAGATTTCGCTAGAGAAAGTTTAGAAGCAGTATATAATAATGGACACGAAATTCTTGCAGTTGTAACAAATCCAGATAAACCCAAAGGTAGAGGAATGAAAATGGTTGCATCACCTGTAAAAGAATTTGCTGTGGAAAAAGGACTTAAAATTTATCAACCGGAAAAAGTAAGAAAAAACGAAGAATTTATAAATGAAATAAAAACACTAAATCCAGATGTAATATGTGTTGTAGCTTATGGAAAAATCTTACCACAAGAAATTTTAGATATTCCAGAAAAAGGTTCAATAAATGTTCATGGATCACTTTTACCACAATATAGAGGTGCAGCACCAATTCAATGGGCTGTGCTAAATGGAGACAAAATAACAGGAATAACAACAATGTACATGGGAGCTGGAATGGACACTGGAGACATGATTTTAAAACAAGAAGTTGAAATTGGAGAAGATGAAACAACAGGAGAGTTGTGGGGTAGACTTTCTAAAATAGGTGCAGAGCTTTTAGTAGAAACTCTAAAGCAAATTGAAGCTGGAACAGCTCCAAGAATTCCACAAGGAGATGACTTCACAATGGCTCCAATGCTAGATAAAGAGATGGCAAAAATAGATTGGGAAAACAAAACAGCAAAGGAAATAAAAAATCTAGTGCGTGGCTTAAATCCAATAATGGGAGCATATACATTTCTAAATGGTAAAAAAATAAAATTCTGGAAGGTAGATTTAGCAGAAGGAATAGAAGAAAATCTAGAATTAAAAAACGGAACAGTAATAAAATCAGATAAAAAAGATGGAATATATATAAAAACAAAAGAAGGAGTTTTAAAAGTAATAGAAATACAAGGCGAAAATGCTAAAAGGATGAGCATTCAAGATTACTTAAGAGGAAATTCAATTAACGAATTTGAAATATTTGAATAAAATCAAACAAATATTGCAAAAAGTCAATAAATGTGATATAACTTATAAAAAAACATGAGGTGAAATAATGATACAAGCTTACGCTAAGTCAGATGTAGGAAAAGTAAGAGAGCAAAATCAAGATAGTTACTATATATCAGAACCATTAGACAAAGTGCAATTATTCATAATAGCAGACGGAATGGGTGGGTACAATGGCGGAGAAATAGCGAGTAGTTTAGCAGTTCAATCGGCCAAAAACTATATAGAAAACAATTTTGAAAGTTCAGATAAAGACAAAGAAAGCATAATTCAATTAGTAGCAAGTGCGTTGGAATACGCAAACATGGTAGTATATGAAAAGTCAAAAGAAAATGAAGAACTATCAGAAATGGGTACTACAATGGACATTTGTTTAATATATAATAATAAAGCATACATTGGCCATGTTGGAGATAGTAGAGTATATAGAATTCGTAAAGAATTTATAAGAAAACTAACACAAGACCATAGTTATGTACAAAAACTTGTGAAAGATGGAACAATAACACAAGAGGAAGCACAACATCATCCACAAAAAAATATGCTGATGAAAGCATTAGGTTGTAATGCCTTTGTTGAACCAGATGTAATGATAAAAGGTTTCCAAAAAGATGATATACTTTTAATGACAACAGATGGACTAACAAATTTAGTAAGTAAAGACCATTTATTTGAAACAGTAAAAGCAGAAAACTTGGAACAAGTGCCAAAAAAACTAGTAGAACAAGCAAATAATAATGGCGGATATGATAATATAACAGTAATAATAATAAAAAATATATAAACCTTAGAAGGGGAAGGTAATAATATGAATTTAGAAGGAAAGTTACTTGGAAATAGATATGAAATAATAAAGAAAATAGGCAATGGTGGAATGGCAACAGTATATAAAGCAACAGATAAAATACTAAAAAGACAAGTTGCAGTAAAAATACTAAGAGATGAGTTTACAACAGATGAAGAATTTATTAGAAGATTTGAAGTAGAAGCTCAATCAGCTGCGAGACTTACACATCCTAATATAGTTTCAATATATGATGTTGGTGTAGATGGAAATTTACACTTTATAGTTATGGAACTAATTCAAGGAAAAACACTAAAAGAAATAATAGTAGAAGAACAAGGTCCACTTCCTTGGAAATGGTCAGTAAATGTTGCGATACAAATAGCTCAAGCCTTGGAAATGGCTCACAGAAATAACATAATTCACAGAGATATAAAACCACATAATATCATAATTACAGAGGATGGAATAGCAAAAGTAACAGATTTTGGAATTGCTAAAGCGGTATCAAATTCAACAATTACAGCATTTGGAACAACAATAGGTTCAGTTCATTATTTTTCACCAGAACATGCAAGAGGTGGATTTACAGATGCAAAATCAGATATCTATTCATTAGGTGTTGTAATGTATGAAATGCTTACAGGAAAAGTTCCATTTGATGCAGATACACCAGTTTCAGTTGCATTAAAGCACATGCAAGAAGAGCCAATAGAACCAATAGATAAAAATCCAAACATGCCATCATCAGTAAATAAAATCATAATGAAAGCATTGAAAAAAGATGCAACATTAAGATATCAAACAAGTACAGAAATGCTTGTAGACTTAAAATCAGCTCTTAAAGATCCAGAAGGAGACTTTGTAGAAGAAAAAGAATATGATCCAACTGCAAGAACTCAAAAACTAAATGCAGAAGAAATTGAAAGAGCAAATAGAAGAATAAACAAGAAAAAGGAAAATAAATTTATAGCATTTATAAAAAGTCATAAAGTAATAAGTGCTATGGCAGGAGTGGTACTATTATTCTTTATAGCCTTTGTTGGAACAATGTCAATGCTTAGTTCATCAAAACCAAAAGAAACTAAGGTTCCAAATGTAATAGGTATGACAGAGGAAGAAGCAAAAAAACAAATAGAAGATGCAAAACTTGTTTTTGAAAAAGACAAAGAAGAATATGATAAAGATGTAGAAGCTGGAAAAGTTATTTCACAAAAAACTGAAATTGGTGAATATATGAAAGTAGTGGGAAATTTAACAGTAAAAGAAGGCAGCAAAATCTATGTTATAATAAGTAAGGGACAAGAAAAAACAATTGTACCAAATGTTAAAGGAAAAGAAAAAGAAGAAGCTATAAAACTAATAGAAGAAGCAAAATTACAAGTGGAAATAGTTGAAGAAAATAGCAAAACAGTTAAAGAAGGATATGTTATAAGCCAAGAAACAGAAGCAGAAACAGAAGTGCTTGCAGGAGATACAGTAAAATTACATGTAAGTACTGGTGCTGAGAAAGTTACAATGGTAAGTGTAATAGACAAAGATGAAGAAGAAGCCAAAAAAGCTTTAAATGCAATTGGAATTACTAATATAAATATTGTTTATGATGAAAATTCAAGTAAAGATTATGGAAAAGTTATTAAACAAAGCATAGTAGATGGAAGTACAGTCGAAAAAGATGCAAGTATTACAATTACTGTAAATACATATAAAGAAATTAAAACAATACACTTATCAATAAATGTAAAAGCAATAACTGGATATACTGAACAAACAACAAATACTGAGAAAACAAATAATACAGCAAATGACACAACAAATAATACAAGTGCAGAAAGTAGCAAAACAACACCAAAAAATGTGGAAGTAAAAACTTTATTAGATGATAAAGTTGTAGATACAAGAACAGTTAAAGAAAATGAATCAAATGTCGGAGTTGATATTTCTGGTAATGGAAGCCACAAGGTTACAATACATGTTGGAAACTCAATAAGAACAAAAGATATTAATTTTGACACATCTGATTCAACAATAGAAATAAAATAAAAAAGTGATATGAGGAACGACTTTTTTAATCGTTCCTCATAATTTGAATAAAATGGAGGAATAATGCAAGGCCTAATTATAGAAAATATTTCAAATATATATAAAGTTAAATGTGGAGAAAATGTTTATACTACTACTGCAAGAGGAAAATTTAAAAAAGATGAAATAAGTCCTGTTGTTGGTGATTTTGTAGAATTGGCAGAAATAAATGAAGAAAAGAAAGAGGCAGTAATAGATGAAATTCAGAAAAGAAAAAACTATGTAAAAAGGCCAAAAGTAAGCAATATTTCTCAACTTATATTTGTGTTATCAAGCAAGCACCCAAAACCAGATTTATTGATGCTAGATAAACAATTAGCATTTGCAGAATTTTTAAATATAAAATCAATTATAGTTTTAAACAAAATAGATTTAGATGAAAAAACTGAATTTAAAGAAATAAAAAAAATATATGAAAACATAGGCTATAAAGTAATAGAAACACAAGCAAATGCTGGGAGTGGAGTAAAAGAATTAGTTGAGCTAATGATAAATAATATAAATGTCTTTTCAGGTAATTCAGGTGTTGGAAAATCAACACTTATAAATTCAATATTTAATGAAAACATCACACAAGAAGGAGAAATAAGTCAAAAAAATAAAAGGGGTAAAAACACAACAACATCAATTAAATTATACGAAATTGATAAAAATACATTTATTGCAGATACACCAGGATTTTCAACATTTGAAATATCAGAAATTGAGTCAAAAGAATTAGAAAATTACTATATAGAATTTAAACAATTTATTCAAAATTGTGAATTTATAGGTTGCACACACATAAAGGAAGAAAATTGTGGAGTAAAGCAAGCTGTAGAATCTGGAGAAATCAATAAAGATAGATATGAAAGATTTTGCAAAATATATAGTGAATTAAAAGAAAAGGAGAACAGAAAATGGTAGAGATTTCAACATCAATATTATCAACATTAAAAGGAAAAGAGGCAGAAACATTCTTTGCATTAGAAAAAGCAAAAACAGATTATTTTCATATAGATGTGATGGATGGCAAATTTGTAGAAAATGACACTTATGAAAAAATGTTAGCATATAGTTCATATATAAAAAGAATTTCAAACTTGCCACAAGACATTCATCTAATGGTAGAAGATATAAAAAGTGCAATTGATGATTTTTTAGCGGTCGAGCCTAATATAATAACATTTCATTACGAAGCATGTAAGAACAAAGAAGAAGTAATGGAAATGGTAAATTACATTAAACAAAACAATTGCAAAGTTGGAATATCTGTAAAACCAAACACTCCAATAGAAGATATATACGAATTTTTACCATTTGTTCATCTAGTTTTAGTAATGACAGTAGAACCAGGAAAAGGTGGGCAAACATTACTTAAAGACATGGTAAGCAAAATAAAAACTCTAAAAAAATATGTTGATGAAAATGGCTTGGAAATAGATATAGAAGCAGATGGAGGAATAAACTTACAAACAGCTTCAGCAGTAAAAGAAGCAGGAGCAAATATTTTAGTAGCTGGAACTGCAATTTTAATTGCAAAAGATTATAAAGTAATAATTGATGAATTAAAGCAATAGAAAATTAAAAATTCTATTGCTTTTTTTTATGCATAGTGATATCTTAAAAGAGCATACGAAATTTGAAAAAAATGTTAGAAATTCAAAATTCTGTATATACTATATAATGGAAATATAATACATATATTTCAAAAACAAGATAGGAGTTGAAAGTTATGATAAATGATTACAAAATTGTAGATAGCTTGGAAAGCTTAGAAGAAAAGATAAAACAAGTAAAAGAAGCACAAGCTAAATTTGCAAAATATTCACAAGAAGAAGTAGACAAAATCTTCTTAGCAGCAGCATTAGCAGCAAACAAGGCTCGTATTCCACTAGCTAAAATGGCAGTAGAAGAAACAGGAATGGGAGTTGTGGAAGACAAAGTTATAAAAAACAATTATGCTGCAGAATATATTTACAACAAATATAAAAATACAAAAACATGTGGAGTGATTGAAGAAGATAAAGCCTATGGAATAAAAAAAGTTGCAGAACCATTAGGATTAATTGCAGCAGTAATACCAACTACAAACCCAACCTCAACAGCAATTTTTAAAACTTTAATATGTTTAAAAACAAGGAATGGTATAATAATAAGTCCACACCCAAGAGCCAAAAAATCAACAATAGAAGCAGCAAAAATAGTTTTAGAAGCGGCAGTAAATGCAGGTGCACCAGAAGGAATAATAGGTTGGATAGATGTTCCATCACTAGATATGACAAATATGTTAATGCAAGCATCAGATACAATATTGGCAACAGGTGGACCAGGAATGGTTAAATCAGCTTATTCAAGTGGAAAACCAGCCTTAGGAGTTGGAGCGGGAAATGTTCCAGCAGTAATTGATGAAAGCGCAAATATTACTTTAGCAGTAAATTCAATAATACACTCAAAAACATTTGATAATGGTATGATATGTGCTTCAGAACAATCAGTAATAGTACCAGAAAAAATATATAAAGAAGTTAGAGATGAATTTGCAAAAAGAGGATGCTATTTCTTAAATCCAGAAGAAACTGAAAAAGTTAGAAAAACTATAATTATAAATGACTCTTTAAATGCAAAAATAGTAGGTCAAAAGGCTCATACAATTGCAAAACTTGCAGATGTAGAAGTTCCAGAAGATACAAAAATAATAATTGGAGAAGTAGAATCAACAGAAGTTTCAGAAGAATTTGCACACGAAAAATTATCTCCAGTTTTAGCTATGTATAAAGCCAAAGATTTTGATGACGCAATAACAAAAGCTTGCAAGTTAATTGATGGTGGAGGATTAGGTCATAGCTCATCACTTTATATAAATGCAGAAAAAGAAGAAGAAAAATTACAAAAATTCTATTCAGCAATGAGAACATGTAGGGTATTAGTAAATACACCATCATCTCAAGGGGGAATAGGAGATATTTACAACTTTAAATTAGATCCATCATTAACTCTTGGATGTGGTTCATGGGGAGGAAACTCAGTTTCTGGAAATGTAGGAGTAAAAAATTTATTAAATATAAAAACAGTAGCCGAAAGGAGAGAAAATATGCTTTGGTTTAGAGCACCTGAAAAGGTATATATTAAAAGAGGTTGCTTACCAGTTGCCTTAGAAGAATTAAAATATGTATTAAATAGAAAAAAAGTATTTATAGTAACAGATAAATTTTTATATGAAAATGGTTATACAAAAGGAATTACAGATAAATTAGATGAATTAGGAATAACACATACAACATTTTCAAATGTAGCACCAGATCCAAGTTTAGCTTCTGCAAAAGAAGGGGCAGCATTAATGGAAGCATTTAAACCAGACTGCATAATAGCACTTGGTGGTGGTTCAGCAATGGATGCTGCAAAAATAATGTGGGTATTATATGAACATCCAGAAGCAGATTTCTATGATATGGCAATGAGATTTATGGATATTAGAAAAAGAGTATACGAATTCCCAAAAATGGGAGAAAAAGCTTACTTTATAGCAGTTCCAACATCTTCTGGAACAGGTTCAGAGGTAACACCTTTTGCTGTTATAACAGACGAAAAAACAGGAACAAAATATCCATTAGCAGATTATCAATTAATGCCAAACATGGCAATAGTAGATACAGATTTAATGATGAATGCTCCAAAAGGTTTAACATCTGCATCTGGAATAGACGCATTAGTTCACTCATTAGAAGCATATGCTTCAATGATGGCAACAGAATTTACAGATGGATTAGCTTTAGAAGCTATAAAATTAATATTTGAATATTTACCAAGAGCTTACGAAAAAGGAGCAGAGGATCCAGAAGCAAGAGAAAAAATGGCACACGCTGCAACAATGGCAGGTATGGCATTTGCTAACGCTTTCTTAGGAATAGCGCACTCAATGGGGCACAAATTAGGAGCATTCCATCACTTGCCACATGGTGTTACAGTTTCACTTGTAATTCCACAAGTAATGAGATTTAACGCTGCAGAAGTACCTAATAAAATGGGAACATTCCCACAATATGAATATCCACATACTTTAAGAAGATATGCTCAAATTGCTGAAAGTTTGGGAATAGAAGGAAAAGATGACCAAGAAAAATTAGATAAATTAATAGCTAAAATTGAAGATTTAAAGAAAACAATAGGAATAAAATCATCAATTAAAGAATATGACATTTCAGAAGAAGATTTCATGGCTACATTAGATGAAATGTCAGAACAAGCTTTTGACGACCAATGTACAGGAGCAAATCCAAGATATCCTTTAATTTCTGAAATTAAAGATTTATATTTGAAAGCTTTTAAAGGCGAGTAGATTTTTAAAATGATAGCAAAATACAACAATTTTTAATTTTTCGAATGCGACCAGAGCAGCTTTAAAACTTGTAAGAAAAGCTCTTAAAGGGTCCTGAATTCGGGGTTTGTTAAGAGCTTTTCATACAAGTTTTTAGCGTCGTCGGCGGGTAGCCGAGAAAAATTCAAAATTGTTATATTTTGCAATAATTATAAAAAAGGAGGACAAGTTATGTTCATAAATTTAGATAATCCAATTGTTGAAAGAAAAACAAAAACTGTTTATAGAGATGGAGATAAAACAGTTAAATTATTTGTAGAGAATTATTCAAAAGCAGATATATTAAACGAAGCTTTAAATCAAGCAAGAGTAGAAGAAGGAACAGATTTAAATATTCCTAAATTAATAGAAGTAAGTAAAATAGATAATAGATGGGCATTAGTATTCGAACACAAAGAGGGAGAAACAATGGCACAAATGCTAGAAAATAATCCAGAAAAAGAAGAGGAAATATTAAATAAATTTGTAGACATTCAGCTAAATATATTATCAAAAACGGTTCCATTATTAAATAGAATGAAAGAAAAATATAAAAGAAAAATCAATTCATTAGACATTACAGATAATATTAGATATGAATTACTTCAAAGATTAGATGGAATGAAAGACCATGTAAAACTTTGCCATGGAGATTTTAACCCAAGTAATATTGTAATAAACGAAAAAGGAGAAGTATCAATATTAGATTGGGCCCATGTAACAATAGGAAATGCATCATCAGATGCAGCAAATACTTATATGCAATTTATAATGGATGGAAAAAATGATAGAGCTGAAAAATATTTAGAAATATTCTCTGTAAAAAGTGGAATAAACAAAAACTTAGTTCAAAGATGGATCCCAATAGTAGCGGCATCAAGAAAAGCCAAAGGAATTGAAGAAGAAAAAGAAATACTGGATAGATGGTTAGATGTTTTAGACTATACTTAAAAAAACCCCCTGCAAAAAATGCGGGGGTAAATTTTGTTTTAGATGTCTATCATAAGCTCTGTTTACATTGAAAGTGAATGTGCTGGCAATAACGCACTTACAACGAGTATAGTTATTACGATTCCAGTAATTAATGCTGGTACAAACTCTTCCTTTGCGTTCTTAATACGTTCACTTTTTCTGCACTTGGTATACACAATGCTTATAAATTTCAAGATAAGCAAAGAAAAATTCTTTACGAATTTTCCTAACCGTGTACCAAATTTTCTTTCTTTGTTTGGCTTTGTCATGTTAATTCCTCTCAAAATTTTTAAAATTTAGCTTGACTTGCTATTAATTTATTGTAACATATTTTACAAAAAAAGTAAAGAAAAGCCCCAAGCAAATTAATGCTTGGGGAAAAATGAATTAATACGGACCTGTGCTAGACCCGGAAAATAGAAGAAGTCTTTTTACACCATTTCCTTCATCATATATGTATGAAGAATATGAGTATAAGCCGGTACTTACGCCTTGCTCAGCAAGCCATTCTGCTGCCTGATATGAATTGCCAACTGCGGGAGTAACTTCACCTATGTCTGTTGCTTCTTCAAGACTCTCATCATAAGGGAAAGAATGCTCAAAGAAAATGTCTTTAGGGATGCTATAGTCTGACTTATGATAGTATACCTTTAAAACATTTATAAGCGTTTCTCTACTAACGTAAGAGTGATTTTTGCAAATGTATTCCCACATATCAGGATACTGACCTTCCTGATTAACAACTTTTGGAAATCCATATGGGAAATCTTCAGAGCGCATTCTATTTATCACGCTCGCTGCCATGGTCTGCTGAATTTCATCAAAGTCATAGCCTATAAAGTAGTCAGGGTCGAACCCTACCTCGTGTTCTGTAAGGCATGCAATGCCTTGCATTAAAGCCATGTTGACTTCAGTATCGGCTGGAAGACCAGCCTTTTCCAGAATAATCTGCTCTGGCGTTTGTTGCTCGTAATTGGGAGAAGGATAATCAACTGAGGAACTGCTTTCAATAGGGAGTGCAACGTTCATCTCTGTGTTGTATTCTTTTTCTCTCATTACTTTGTAATCACAGATGTTCATTGATAATTTGCTAAAAAATATACTCAGCAAATAAATCAAAAATATAGTGATTAGCAAATACACCAATACTACTTCTACATTAACCCGTTTCTTTTCCTGTGTTGTCATTATTATCCCGTCCTTTCATTTTAAAAGAGTTATAAAAAATTGGGTTACTTAATTATATCATATTATCAATCAAAAGTAAATATGTATAAGAAAAAGTTACCATAAAACGGAAAAAACGATTGAAATTAAAAAATTATCATGATATAATGAATAAGTAAAAAAGGTGAAAGGAGAATTGCCTATAATTATAATGGGCAAATATATAGAAATGAAAGAAGTAGAATTATTAGCACCAGCAGGGTCATTTGAAAAAGCAAAAGTTGCGTTTTTATATGGAGCAGATGCAGTTTATTGTGGTACATCATCTTTATCGTTAAGAACAAGAGCTGATATGAAAGATGATGACTTAGTTAATACAATAAAATATGCGCATTCAATAGGAAAAAAGGTATATGTAACAATAAATATTTTTGCGTGGGACGAAAAATATGAGGAAATAACAGCAATGGCTAAAACTTTAGAAGAATTAAAACCAGATGGAGTAATAATAGCGGATGGTGGAGTAATGGAAATATTTAAAAAATATGCTCCATCAATTCCTATAAATGTTAGTACACAAGCTAATATTGTAAGTTTACATGATTGCAATTTCTGGCATAAAAATGGCGGGAAAAGAATGATAATGGCTCGTGAGTTAAATAAAGAACAATTAAAATACATAATGGAAAATAAGCCAGAAGATATGGAAGTTGAAATATTTATTCATGGTGCAATTTGTTTTGCATTTTCTGGAAGATGTTTTTTAAGTGACTTTTTAGCATGCAGAAGCGCAAATTTAGGGGATTGTGCTCAAAGTTGTAGATGGAGTTATAATTTATATGCAGAAGAGAAGAATAATCCAGGGGAACTAATGCCAATAGAAACAAATGAATATGGAACAAGTATCTTCTCATCAAAAGATTTATGCTTAATAAAAGAAATTCCAGAAATTATTGATATGGGAGTAGATAGCTTAAAGATAGAAGGAAGGCTAAAAACAGAATATTATTTAGCTAGCATAGTAAATGCATATAGAAATGCAATTGACGACTATAAAAAAGATCCAGAAAACTATGATTATACAAAATATTTAAAAGAACTTGAAAAAGTAAAAACAAGAGGATTAACAACATTTTATTTCAATGATAGAAAAAACAAAGATATTCAAGAATATGCTGGAAAACAATATAATGAAAAATATGAATATGGTGCAAAAGTGGTAGAATATAAGGAAGAAAAATCTATTGTTGAAATTAAAAATAAATTGATGGTTGGAGATTTAATGGAGATAATTGTTCCAAATAAAATTGAACCAGTGCAATTCACAATAGAAAAATTGTGGGATATAGATTCTGGAGAGGAAATTTCTGAAATTAGTCCTGGAGTTAAAGGACAACAAGTTATGATGAAGTTGCCAATTGTTTGCAATAATGATTGGGTTATAAGAAGGAAAAAATGATCTAAAAAATATGTTAAAACCATTCGGCCTTGTTGTCGCGTTCCTCCTTATTTAAAAACTAGGGTAAGTAGGAACGCTTCAACACTTCGCTTTGCTCCGCACTACGCGTCCTCATTCTTTTTAACATATTTTTTTAGACTAATTTTTATTTCTTCATTATTGCAAATATTGGGCCAATCATCATACACAGAAAAGAGAAAACCCCGCTTAAATCTGGCGTGAAATCTGGCCAAATCACAAGAATAGAGCCTAGAGTAAAGCCGATTATCGTATAAAATGTTTCGGCATAGAAGTGGTCTAGACAATATTTTGTCACTCTCATAAATACCAAAGAACCAAGAACTAAACCTATCGCAATTGGAATAAGTATAGGCATATATAATGATGAAACAGATGTAAGGTAACTGCTATAAACCCCAAGAAGCATTAGTATAATTGTACTGCTTACGCCAGGAACTATTATTCCAACAGACATCATAAAGCCACAAAACAATAAATAAAAATAATTATAACTTGTGCCAGATATAACTGGTACTTTTTTTTCTAAAAAAACACTTAACAATCCCAAAATCAAAGCTGCAATTAAATAAAATAAGTAGTGTAGCCTGAATTTTTCTTTTTTGTTTACATCTTTTATTAAGCTAGGAACTGTTGATAAAATAAGTCCAACAAATGTTGATTTTGTTTGTAAAGGATAAGCATAAAGCATGTAATTTAATAATTTGCTAAAGATAAGAACTCCCAATAATCCACCCGAACAAATAGGGAATAAAAATTTAAAATTCTTTTTAATATTCTTAAAAAAACCTAAAACACTATTCAAAAGATTTTCATACAAACCAAAAATCACACATAAAACACCACTACTAATACCAGGAAGAATAGCCCCAGCTCCAATCAAAATACCTTTAAAAAAATTAGAAAACATCAAATCACCTTATTAAAAATATTCAAGACAAAACATCTTATGCATTTTTTACTGCACATCATGAAGCTTTTTGGGACACTATAAAAAAGCTTTAAAGAAAAAAATAATGGTCATGCACTATTCAAAATTCAAAACATATAATTGGGTATAGAGAAATTGGAGGTGCATTTATGTTATTAGCACTTTGTAGCACAGGAATTATAGGCTTTTTACAATTTTTAAAATCTGCAATTTTTGTAGTTGGTTACATATCTCGGTAGTAACTTATTTCCAGAGCCATTAACTAAAGAGGAAGAACTAGAAGCTTTACAAAGATTGGCAAATGGAGATGAAGAAGCACGAAATTTACTAATAGAAAGAAACTTAAGATTAGTAGCACATGTTGCAAAAAAATATACAAATACCAAATCAGAGCAAGAAGATTTAATTTCTATAGGAACAATAGGATTGATAAAGGGAATAAATAGCTTTAGTATTGAAAAAGGGTCAAGGCTTTCCACATATGTATCACGATGTATAGATAACGAAATTTTAATGCACTTAAGAGCAACTAAAAAATTAAATGCTGAAGTTGCATTAAATGACCCGATTGGGAAAGATAAAGATGATAATGTAGTAACTTTAGAGGAAGTGCTAGAAAATAGCGATAGAAGTATAGAAGAAGAAGTAGATTTAAAAATGAAAGTAAAAATATTATATGAAAAAATGAAAAATATTTTAAAAGATAGAGAAAAAACGATATTAGAGCTTCGCTTTGGTTTGGGTGGGCACAAACCCAAAACACAACACGAAATAGCAGAAGATATGGGGATTTCTCGCTCTTATGTATCAAGAATAGAAACAAAAGCAATAAGCAAGCTTGCCAAGGAAATTAAAGAATAAAAAATGAAAAAGAAAAAAAGTGGATGTGTCTGAAAAGACACATCCACTTTTTTTCTTTTTCATTTACAAATATTTCTTTAATGTCTCAACACTATCTTCTTGCATTACAACAAAATCATTTAAGATTTTTTCAACATCTGGCTCGATTTCATGGTGTTCGTTTAAAAGTCTACGACCTTCAATTATTCCCATATTTGTACCTTGCATAAGCAATTCGGAAATTTTAGAATTACTTTGATCTGTCATAGTTTTCATTTGAATTCCAGACCAAGTCATCATTTTATTCATATTATTTGTTTCGTGTGGTTCTTTATCACTATAATTATTATATAATTTGCAAACTCTATTGTGAATTTCTTTATATTTGTTGTATTCAACATCTAAAACCTTTTTAAAAGTTTGGTCACCGACCTTATCAGAAACATAGTGAATTGCGTCCATTCCCATAGTTGCACCTTTGTTGACTTCATCTAAAATATTTAAATTTTCATTTTGCATAATAATCACATTCCTTTCGTAATTATTATGCGGTTTTTTTGAAAAAATATGCAATTTAAATTTGGCTTACTTTTTGAAAGTGTATCAAAAGGGAAAACAAAAGAGTACGAAAAAAGTCGCATTTTGTTGCGACTTTTTACTCACATAATCTTAACTCATTTTAACATATATTTTTGCGTTTGTCAAATCTTGAAAAAGTTAAAATAGTTAGAAAAAATAAGAAAAAAAGAGATAAATAAATATAGCATATATCTAAAAATTTTTTTTAATGAATATTTTATTTGCAAGTGGAAATACTATATGCTAAAATAGGATTAACAAATAAATAAAGTTAATAATTTTCCCTGCATAGTGCGTATTGACAGAATTTTTAGAACCTACAAGTTATAAGAGGGACCATTTCTCTGAATATGGCGTGCAAGCTTACACTTTTATAGTAGTAAGAAGCCCAGAAGTATTTAGGACGGAACCCACCTGTTTTTAGGAGCAGGTCCTTAAAAATTCAAAGCATCTACGGCTACGGCGGGGTTTTTTATTTTTTGTACAAGAGAAATATGCCGAACCTAAGAATTTTTTAAAATTTGCATTTGTTAAAAAATCTTAGGTTCGGCTATTGTTGCCAAAAAAGAATATATATGATAAAATAATTCAAGAAAAAGTAGGTGATAATATGTTAATTAAAGATGCATTAGCTAAAGGAACAATAATGCTAAAAGGAGAAAATTTAGATAGCCCCAAAATGAAGGCAAGATTACTTTTACAAGATGTTTTAGATAAACCAAGGCAATATTTAATCGTACACGATATGGAAACAATAACTAAAGAACAAGAAAAAAGGTATTTTGAAAATGTAGAAAAAGTAAAAAAAGGAACTCCAATTGAACATATTACACACATAAAAGAATTTATGAAAATGAACTTTTTTGTAGATGAAAATGTGCTAATACCAAGACAAGATACAGAAATTTTGGTAGAAGAAGTAATAAAAATTGCTAAAAAAATAAATGCAAAAAAAATCTTAGACTTATGCACAGGGAGTGGAGCAATTGCGGTTTCACTTGCCAAATATATAGAAAATTCTGAAATTACAGCAACTGATATAAGCCCTGATGCTCTTAGAATTGCTAAAAAGAATGCAACAATAAACAATGTACAAAATCAGATTACATTTATAGAGTCAAACTTATTTGAAAATATTACTAACCAAAAATATGACATGATAGTTTCTAATCCACCATATATAAAAAAAGATGTTATAAAAAAGCTTGATAAAGAAGTTCAAAAAGAGCCAATCATAGCATTAGATGGCGGATATGATGGATTGGAATTTTATAGAAAAATTACTGAAGAAGCATTTCAATATATGAAATTTGGTGGATATTTATGTTTTGAAATAGGTTATGATCAAAAAGAAGATGTAATGAAAATTATCGAAATGCAAGAAAAATATGGCAACACATATTCAAAAAAAGATTTATATGATAATGATAGAGTAGTAATTACAAAATTATAAAGGGGAGAAAAAATGTCTTTTTCAAAAGATTTAAAACAGGAACTAAGCAAACTAAATAACTTAGCCAAAAAAGATCAGGTAAAACAAGAACTAATAGGATATTTGATTTCTAGTAATACATCTGTTGATAATAAAGAAAATGTTAGATATGCAACAGAAAATGAATATAATATAAATAGATTTTCAAAATTGCTAAAAAATATGAATGTAGATTTTAAAATAGAAATGGAAGGAAAGACATTTGTAATAAAATTCAACCTTAAAGAAAGTAAGATAGTAACAATTGAAAATTCTGAGATATTTCAAAAAGAAAATAACCTGCAAGAAGAACAAAAAAAGGCGCTTATTAGAGGCGTTTTCTTAGGCTCAGGTTCTATAAATAATCCAGAAAACAAATATCATTTAGAAATAACATTTTCAAATAAAGAAAATCTTAACAATATACTACAATTGTTAAAAGAATTTGGAATTAGTTTTAAACCATTAAATAGCTCTAAAAAACATTCTATTTATATAAAAGAGGGAGAAGAAATTTCAAATTTCTTAGCTTTAATTGGTGCCAATAGTAGTGTTTTAAAATTTGAAGATATACGAATTCAAAGAGAAATGCGAGGAAAAGTAAATAGACTAGTAAACTGTAAAAGTGCTAATTTAAACAAAACAATAAACGCATCAGTGGAACAAATAAATGCAATAAAAAAACTACAAGCAAATAAAAAATTTAATAAATTAGATGATAACTTAAAAGAAATAGCAAAACTAAGACTAGAAAATCCAGACATGCCACTTTCAGAACTTGGAAAACTATTATCAAATCCTGTTGGAAAATCTGGTGTAAATTACAGATTGAAGAAAATTATAGAAATAGCTAATGAATTATAAAATATAGTTAAATTCATAAGGGGAGAATTTTAATGAAACAATTAGGAATTTACATACACATACCATTTTGCAAAAGTAAATGCAAATATTGTGACTTCGTTTCATTTCAAGGAAGAGAAGCAAAACAAGATGACTATATCAATTGTTTAATAAAAGAAATAGAAAAACAAAATTGGAATGAAATAAACCAAAATTATAAAGTAACAACTATATACATAGGGGGCGGAACCCCCTCTTTTATTGATTCTGAACATATTGAAAGAATATTAAATGTAGTAAAACAAAAAATACAAACTAAAATAGATGGGAAAATAGAAACCACAATAGAGGTTAATCCAGGAACAGCAAACAAAGAAAAACTAACAAAATATAAAAAAGTGGGAGTAAATAGATTAAGCATAGGTTTACAAAGTACAAACAATAAAATTTTAAAAGAAATAGGCAGAATTCATACTTATGAACAATTTTTAGAAACATATAATTTGGCAAAAGAAGCTGGTTTTGAAAACATAAATGTAGATTTAATGTTAGCTCTTCCAAATCAAACAATTCAAGATTTAAAAGAAAGCGTAGAAAAAGTAATAGAGCTTAATCCAAACCATATATCTGTATATTCTTTAATATTAGAAGAGGGAACAGAATTGTATAAACTAGCAGAACAAGGAAAATTAAAATTACCAAGTGAAGAGTTGGAAAGGCAAATGTATTGGTATGTAAAAAATAAACTAGAAATGGCTGGATATAATCATTACGAAATATCAAATTTTGCTAAACTAGGTAAAGAATCCAAACACAATACGAATTGCTGGAATCAAGAAGAATACCTAGGATTTGGGCTTGCAGCACATTCATATTTTAATAATAAAAGATTTAGTAATACAGACAATTTAGATTTATACATAAAAAACACAAACGAGAATAAACAAGAAAAAAATGTTGAAATACATGAAATACAAAGTATAGAAGATAAGAAAAAGGAATATATGCTTTTAGGATTAAGAAAAATAGAAGGAGTATCGATTTCAAAATTCAAAGAAAAGTTTATAGATAATCCAATCTATTTATTTAAAAATGAACTTGCTATATTAGTTGAGGAAGGTTTAGTTGAAGTAGATATTGACTCAATAAAACTTACAAATAAAGGGTTAGATTTAGCAAATTTAGTGTGGGAGAAATTTGTGTAAAAAAATGCCAAAAATCGGTTGACAGATGGAAAAAATTATGTTAAAATATCTAATTGTAATCCGCTTAGTCAAGGTTCATAAATACTATTAAAAATAGTTACCTATACTTAAGGATTAGCGAGTATACAAATAAGGGAGGTGCATTTTAGATGTACGCAATAATTGAAAGCTGTGGAAAGCAATACAAAGTAGCAGAAGGAGATGTTGTATTTTTTGAAAAACTAGATGCAGAAGAAGGTAAAAAAGTTACTTTTGGAAATGTAGTTCTAGTATCAGAAGAAGGAAAAGTACAAGTTGGAGCTCCTTATGTTAAAGGTGTAAAGGTTGAAGGAAAAGTAGTTGCACATGGTAAAGGTAAAAAAATCTTAGTTTATAAGATGAAACCTAAAAAGAACTATAGAAGAATGCAAGGACATAGACAACCATATACAAAGGTTGAAATAACTTCAATAAAAACAGCAGCTGCAAAAACAACAAAAACAGAAGCAGCAGCTAGTGCTAAAAAAACAGAAGCTAAAGAAGCTTAATGTTTAGTACAAATTAGAATTTAACAAATAGTTATAAATGAATAAAACCGAAAGGAGTGAAAGACATGGCTCATAAAAAAGGTCAAGGTAGCTCTCATAATGGTAGAGAGTCAGAATCAAAACGTCTTGGTGTAAAAAGAGCAGATGGTCAATTTGTTTTAGCTGGAAATATTTTAGTTAGACAAAGAGGAACTAAAGTACATCCTGGAACTAATGTTGGTAAAGGTAGTGATGATACACTATTTGCATTAGTAGATGGAACAGTAAAATTTGAAAGAAAAGGTAGAGATAAAAAACAAGTTAGTGTATATCCTGTTGCAGAAGCAAAGGCATAACATTACATAAAAACAGCAAGAAATTGCTGTTTTTTAATTTCTTGTTGTTTTTTTATTTCAAATGTAGTATAATTATGGTGCGTATAAAAACTCCAAGGAAGAAATATACTATAAATAAAAATATATACTATATTAATTTAACAATTAAAATGCACATAGTGATATAAAAAATAATAATTAAGGAGAGAGTATGTTTACAGATTATACAAAAATATTTATAAAAGCAGGAGATGGAGGAAATGGTGTAGCAACATTTCGCCGTGAGAAATATGTAGCAGCTGGTGGGCCAGATGGTGGAGATGGCGGAAATGGCGGAAATATCTATTTCAAGGTAGATAAAGATAGAAATACACTAATTGACTTTAGATATAATAAAAAATTTAAAGCAAAAAATGGGGAAAACGGAAGCGGAAACCATTGTAATGGGAAATATGGAGAAGATTTATATATAAAAGTACCGATTGGAACAGTAGTAAAAGATGCTTTAACTGGCAAGGTTATAGCAGATTTATCTCATGAAAATCAAGTGGAATTAATACAAAAAGGCGGACGCGGTGGTAGAGGAAATTCACACTTTGCAACAGCTACAAGACAAGCCCCACGTTTTTGCGAAGATGGAGAAAAAATAGACGAAAAAGAAATAATTTTAGAGTTAAAACTTTTAGCAGATGTTGGATTACTAGGATTTCCAAATGTAGGAAAATCAACATTTTTAGCAAGAGTAACAGATGCAAAACCTAAAATAGCAAACTATCATTTTACAACAATAGTGCCAAACTTAGGAGTTGTAAAAACAAAAGATGGTAGTGGTTTTGTTATTGCTGATATTCCAGGAATTATAGAAGGCGCAAGTGAAGGCGTAGGGCTTGGAATTCAATTTTTACGTCATGTTGAAAGATCAAGATTATTACTACATTTCTTAGATGCTTCTGGCGAAGAAGGAAGAAATCCAATTGAGGATTTTTATGCAATAAATACAGAATTAAAGAAATATAGTGAAAAACTTTCTACTAGAAAACAAATAATAGTTGCAAATAAAATTGATGCCATAACAGATGAATCTATTTTGAAAGAAATAGAAGAATTAGCTAAAAAGGAAAATTTAGAATTATTTAAAATATCAGGAGTAACAGGAGATGGAGTGGAAACTTTAATAGATCATGTTACACAAGTTCTAAAAACATTGCCAAAAGAAGATTTAATAGAAATAGAAGATAAAGTGGTTTATGAACTAGAAGATGATAAAAAACAATGGACAATTAGAAAAGAAAATGGTGAGTTCATTGTTGAAGGAAAAGCAGTTCAAAGATTAATGGGCAGAATAAATATTGAAGATAATGAATCAATGTACTATCTACAAAAATGCTTGAAAAACATGGGAATAGAAGATGAATTAATTCGTATGGGAGTTACAGAAGGAGATAGTGTTAAGCTTGATGAGTGGGAACTTGAATGGTATTCATAGATTTGAAAAATAATTGGCGAATTTCGGCGTTGAACTGCATTTGGTAATCCTCAACGTGCAACATGCACGCTTCCGGTTACCTCATTTGTTCGCCTGGAAATTCATCCAATTCTTTTCCAAATCGTTTAAGTACATATATAAAGGAAGGAAATTATAAATGATAATTACATATAAAGATGATAAAAAAGAAATTAATGAACCTATTAAAGTAAAGGACTTGTTTGCTGAAGAAATTAAGAATAGCAAATACAATATAATGGGATGTTTGGTAAATAATGAATATCAAACATTGACTTTTGAATTAAAAGAAGATTCAAAAGTTGAATTTATAGATATGTCAAATAAAGAGGGAATGAAGATTTATAGAAGAACTCTTATATATATATTAGGAAAAGCTTTTGGAGAAGTATATCCAGAAGCTCTATTAACTGTGGATTATCAACTTGCACATTCAATGTTTTGTGAAGTAGATAATATGGAAGTAACAGATGAAATGATAGAAAAAGTTTCAAATAAAATTAAAGAAATTGTTGCTAAAAATCTTAACATTGAAAGAAGAGTAATGAATAGACAAGAAGCAGAAAAATTCTTTGAGGAAACTGGAACTATAAGAGGAAGATTGCAATTAGATATACCAGAAAATAATGAAATTACAATGTATTTCTGCGAAAATTATTATAATTATTCTTATGGTATGTTAGCTTCGAACACTGGTTTAATGAATCATTTTGAACTTCAAAAATATGATGATGGATTTTTAATAAAATATCCAAGTTCAAAAAATCCAGAGGTGGTAGACGAAAAAATAGAAAACAAAAAGCTTGCATTTTGTTTAAATGAATATGATGATTTGCACAAAATATTAAAAGTAGATACAGTTCATAAATTAAATAGAGCAGTAGATGAAGATAAAATAAAAGACATCATAATGATAGATGAAGCACTTCATGAGAAAAAAATTGCTTTGATTGCAGATGAAATTGCCAAAAGAGATAATGTAAAAATGATACTAATTGCAGGACCATCTTCATCAGGAAAAACTACATTTGCACAAAGATTAGGGATTCAATTAAAAATAAATGGAATAAAGCCAGTTACAATTTCAGTGGATAATTACTTTGTAGAAAGAGAAGATACACCAAAAGATGAAAATGGTAATTATAATTTTGAGGATATTGAAGCAATAGATTTAGAACTATTCAATGACCATTTAACAAAATTATTAAATGGTGAAGAAGTTGAAATGCCAGAATTTGATTTTAAAGTTGGAACAAAATTATATAAAGGCAAAAAATTGAAATTGGCTGAAGATGAAGTACTAGTTATAGAAGGAATACATTGCTTAAATGATAAATTAACAAGTAGTATCCCAAAAGAACAAAAATTCAAAATATACATAAGTGATTTAACAGTTTTAAATATGGACTATTATAATAGAATTTCATCAACAGATAATAGGTTAATAAGAAGGATTGTAAGAGATTATCAATTTAGAGGTTATTCAGCCAAACACACTTTAGAGACATGGCATAGTGTAAATAATGGAGAAGAAAAAAATATATTCCCATACCAAGAAACGGCAGATGCAATGTTTAATACATCACTAATATATGAATTAGGAGTACTTAGAATCATAGCTTTACCATTATTAGAAGAAATAAAAAACGATGTACCAGAATATGCAGAAGCTCGTAGGTTAGTTAATTTCTTAAAATATATAAAAGAAATACCAGCAGAATATGTTCCAACAAATTCATTATTAAAAGAGTTCATGGGCGGAGGAGATTTTAAATACTAAAATATGTACTTTTTGGGACTTTTTGGGACACTTTCAAAAAGTAATGCTATTGAAAGCGGTCCCGAAAAGAATCCCAAAAAGAAAGTGAAAGAAAATTTAGGAAAAATAAATTAGGAGAATAAAAAATGCTAAACACAAGCAAGTTCACAGAAATAGATGAAGAATTTATATGCGAAAATTGTGGAAAAATTGTTAAACCATTGGGCTATTCTTGCAGAAATCACTGCCCATATTGTTTGCATTCAAAACATGTGGACAAAAATCCAGGAGATAGGGCTGAAGAATGTCATGGAGATTTAGAGCCGGCAAGTTTGGAAATTGATAGTAAAAAAGGTTATGTAATTGTATTTAAGTGTAAAAAATGTGGAGCAATAAGAAAAAATAAGGCTGCAAAAGATGATAACATGGATTTGATAATAGAATTAAGTAGCAAGCAGATATAGTAAATTGGCATAATATATCATAAAATTATAATAAATTATACTAAAAAATAGAAAAATTTTAAAAAATTTTAAAAAACTATTGACAAGAGATAAAAAATTTAGTATACTAACTCTTGTCGAAAGGACATGGTCGCTTAGCTCAGCTGGTAGAGCATCTGCCTTACAAGCAGGGGGTCATAGGTTCGAGCCCTATAGCGACCACCATTTATTTAAAATCATGGCAATATATATATGGCCCGGTAGTTCAGTTGGTTAGAACGCTAGCCTGTCACGCTAGAGGTCGACGGTTCGAGCCCGTTCCGGGTCGCCATTTTTTTATATAAGGCTTCATAGCTCAGTTGGTAGATGCTGTAGCTGTTCGAAGCGTAGCGAGTTACAGATATAGTATGCGGAATGAAATGAAGCTGCCTGCGACTGGCGAATAAAATTAAAATTATAGAAAAATTAAATTCATAAATGGCTTCATAGCTCAGTTGGTAGAGCAGAGGA
>JAFRNM010000012.1 GCA_017430135.1 Clostridia bacterium
CAATCCCCAATCCCCAATAACTAGAAGTAAAAATTAAATAAAATAATTAATTCTTATTATTTTAATTTATTAAATTTCTTAAATAGAATAAATAATAATATATTATCAAAGGAATAAAATATTTATGAATTTGGAAATAAATTGAAATATATAAGAATTATTGATTTTTAATTTCTCTTTTAATAATTTTGCTTTTCTTTTAAATTGTTAAATTCCAAAAAATTTATTTATTGTAGATGTTGTTTAGAAAATTTGAAGAAATGAAAATTTTATTGAGCACAGTGGTCAAAAGATATGCAATAATTATGAAATTGGTATTTCAGGCAATGTGAATTCTAAAGAAATTGTGTACGATTACAATTTTCCACAAAAGACCAACTTGAATGAAAACAATCTGGAAGAAAACGCATACATTGATTACGATAATCATGATTTAGAAATTAACAAAGATAATGCTGAACGAGCTACAAAGCCAAAAAGCAAAAATGCAAACTCTAAAACCATTTGAGTAAAAAGCGCTGCAGAACAAAATCTCTAAAAGAGTATATTAAAAATAAAAAATCAGAATTACACATAGATGATTCCCCGATGCAGGAGATGGAAGGAGGGATCTCTTGTAAGCTTGGATCTATGAATAGTATAGTAGGAGTTTTGGACAATTCTGCTGTAAATTTCAAAGTTCCTTGGATCCAGATGAAGTTCCATATTGCCCGTTCCCTTAAATTCTTCAAATATTACATCGTCCATACGACTGCCAGTTTCAATCAGTACAGTCGCTATGATCGTCAAACTTCCTTCACCTTCTATATTGCGTTCAGTACCAAAAAACCTCTTAGGAGCCTGCAAAGCGCTAGCATCAACACCACCTGACAGCAATTTCCCACTGCTAGGTTTCTCAGTATTATGTGCACATGCAAGGCGGGTAATGGAATCAAGCAGAATGACTACATGTTTTCCAGCCTCTACATACCTACGAGCTTTGTCAATAACCATATCAGCAGCATGAATGTGATTGTCTGCCGATTCATCAAATGTTGAGCTTTTTATTTCTGCTTTCGGGACTTGTCTGTGGAAATCTGTAACCTCTTCTGGACGTTCACCTATTAAAAAGATTACCAATTTTACATCCGGGCCATTTGTAGAGAGCGCATTAGCTATACCTTGCAAAAGTACAATTTTGCCGGTAAGTGGTGAGGCAACAACCAGTCCATGTTGTCCAAGCCCGATAGGAGCAAATAGATCAATGTTTTTCATTGAAGTATTATCCCACTTGGATTCAGTTGGACACTTCAAAAACAGCCTTTCTGTTGGATAGAAAATTATCAAATCCTTGAACTTTGGGAGATTATATACAGATTCTGGGTTCTCCCCAAGCACTTCAACTATCTGTAAAACAAATGGGCATGTCGAGGATTGCGCAGGTGGATGTAAATAAGCCAATATATCTTGTCCGCGACGAAGCCCATATTTCTGTATTCAACTTTCATTGTTTCTTCGTTTTTTTAAATCATTTCTTATTAAATTCTTTTTATCTGAAATATATTATTTGAATTTCGCTTTTACTTCAGGGAGGCGAGAGCGATATTTTGATAATCAAAGGAATATATCTTTTTTTCTAGTATCAAAGAAAATAAGGAAAAAATTTATAAAAAAGATAATTAGATTTAGAAGTTTTTTATATTAAATTTTTCATATAATTATTTATTTTTTTATGAAATATCACATATTGGACAAAGATTTCCAAAACCACAACATTTTGGGCAAAAATGAGAGTCACATTGAGCGCAATAATTTTTTTCAGTTTTACATAGGTCACACTTAGGCATTATTTAAAGTAACTAATTTTTTTACATAACTCTTTTATTTCTTTTCTAAAAAATAATTAAAAAAATAAAATAGTTAACAAAAATTTAAAAAATGAGAAAATGGGATTGGGCCCAATCCCCAATCCCCAAATTAATTTTCATTATTTAAAAGATTTTATAATTTTAATTATAATTTATTTTAAAAAAAATGTGTTTTTAATAAATTATTTTTAAAAAAAGTTAACAATGAAAGAAGCAATCATGTTTTTGATAAAAGAATAATTTATCTTCTGGTTTATATGGGTAATAGTAATAGTAAAAAAAAAAAATCTTCCACTAAAATAATACCTTTGGAAGATGACAATTCACATCCTCCAGAAATTAAAGAATTTATAAAAAAACATCGACAGCCATTTCCATGTTCTTTACTATTTAAAGATAATGATATTCATATTAATGATAGTTGTTTTGTAAAAATCCCTCCCAATAAAATAACTTATAACAAAGTGAATCAATTTAAATCAAATCTAATTAAAATTGAAAAATCATTAAATATAACAGGAAATATATTAATTCAAAATGATTTAGATATAAATACAATTCATAATGAATTTAAATTTAAACAAATAAGTAATAATGTCAAGGAACAAAAAATAGAACAAGAAGTTTTTTGCTATAAATATATTTTAGCTGAATTAACAATAAGGCCTGAAGATATATCTTTTAGTGATTATATAAAAGAACAATTAAAAGAGATAGCTGAAAGTGATTATAATGATATTAAAAAAGCTAAAACTATTGATGACGAATTAAAACAATATGGATTTTATGTCCCTACAAAAATAGAAATAGGTGGAATGTTTAGTGTTAAAACTGATAATTTAAAAGAAGATATAAAAAGAAATTTAAAAAGAAATTTTGGTGCAATTATTAATTATTTTTATGGTGAAAATAAATCAAAATATGATCAATCAGAGGAACAAATTGTAAAAAATATTTTTTCTCAAACTTCTAAAGATGTAAAAGGAGGAAATAGTTTAGAAGATGACTATGAAAAATGGAAAAATTCTATAACTATAGAAAATGCTGAAATTGTAGGATATTCAAACTTTATGAAAGCAACAAATTTTTTTTTTAAAGAATTTAAAAAAAATTTAAGTGGAGCAATAAATATTCTCAATCGTAAATATGAAGCCAGAAAAAAATTTTATGAAAAAATTGAAAAATTAAAAAATATAAAAAGTTCATATAATTTTAAAAATAGAAAAGATACATATCAGGAAGGCATATGCAAGCCAAATGAGTATCCTAAAATTGAGCTTCTGAATAATGAACAAAAAGGTGATGGAGAATTTGCACAACAAATTAAAAGAAGATTTAGTTCTAGTTTTGAACATATTATAGTTGGTTGGAAAATAGTTAGTGTTTGGACAGATGGAACCAATGGTACTTGGTCTTTAGATCAAAATCCTTTGCTGACAAATAGAATAGATGTTAATTTTATATCTAAATATTTCAGGGGGGAAAGATTTAGAATTGAATTATGGATGATGTCTTTACCTGATGAAGAATGGACTAATTATTAAATTATTAAAATCTATTTTAAAAAAGATATGGTATTAATCTATTTAAAAAATAGATTTAATTTTTTAATTTAATATTTATTTCTATTTATTTTAATA
>JAFRNM010000013.1 GCA_017430135.1 Clostridia bacterium
AGTTATCCAAACTTTTTTAAAATCCAAACTTTTTTTATGAAAGCCTTAGATATCAAGGATTTTGTAAATAAAAAGTTTGGATTTTATTTTCGATTATTTGCATAAATCTGTTAATTTTTTTATATCCTGTTTCCACATTTTTTGTGATGTTTTTTTATCATCTAATTTGCTTAATGCTTCAGCTTTTTGTGCAGTTGTAATTTCTAGGTAAATCATCGTAGTTTGCAATTGCTCATGACCCAAAAGATACGAAATTTGTACAACATTCATACCATCTTCTAGCCAATGACTTGCTGCAGCATGACGAAGTTGATGTGGGTGAAGCCCTTCAGGAACTTCTTTGCATTTCTCATGAGCTAATTTTGCCCATTTCTTTAATTGCTTTTCAACAGCGGGCTGAGTCATCTTTGTTTCTTTTCCCTTAGATTTAGAGAAAAATAAATAATTATTTTCATTATAGTTATTGGAATGAGCTTCTGAAATATATTTTTCTAAATATTTTACAGTTTTTGGTAATAAGTATAAACTTCTTAATTTGTTTCCTTTTCCAATTATTACAATATAAGGCTTTTCAACATCAAGATGAACATCTTTTAGTTTTAAAGATAGAACTTCATTTATTCTCATTGCAGTATTATACATTAATACAAACATTGTTATATCCCTTTTTCCAGTTTTAGTAGTTTGATTTATTACACTAAATAAAACTTTTAATGCTTCCTTGCTTATTCCTCTTACTTTGATTTTAGGAGTCTTTTTTCGTGTTACAGAACATGAATCAGTATAAATATGTAATAATGCAATGTCTTTTTTTCCTAGATATTTTAAAAATATTCTTAACGAGGCTAATCTAATATTCACTGTTTGTGGTTTACTTTTTCTTACATCAATCAGCCATTCCATCCAGTTTTCAATATTGGATACATTAAAACATTCATAATTTAAAGATAATATAGTTATACCAATGCTTTCAAGATATTCTAAATATAATTGAAGCGCCATCCTATATGATTTTAAGGTATGTGAACTTTCTGTTTGAGTATGAATATAATTATTTAAATAATCTGCTATATACTTTGTTATTTCTTTTGCTTCATTCTTATTCATCTTCATTCACCTCTGGAATTACAGTTTCAAAATTTGTGTTTACTTGATTTTTAAATATATCTGAAATTCTTGGAGTAATTGCATAATAATATTTGGTACTTTCTATGGTTTTATGTCCCATACTTTTTCCTAGATAATACAACTTTTGATTAAAATCAAATCCTTCATTTACCCATTTATTTATATTAGATATTGCATAATGATGCCTTAAATCATACGCAACAGCATATGATTCATTATATGTAGTCCACATTTCTTTAAAGTTTTTTCAAACCCACTCTCTACCATGGAAGCCATTGATACTGTTGGAAAAGAAATATTCTCTATTGGGATATATTAAATCTATTTTTTTATCATAGTCAATTAACATTTTTATTAAAGATTCATGGATTGGTACATAATGTTGGTCATATCCTTTTGTTTCTTCAATGTTAATTATTTTATTTGTTATATCAACATTTTTTCTCTTTAGTAACCTTGCTTCTGTTGTTCTCATACCCGTACTATAAAGTAATCTAAAAAATATTGGAACTTCAAGTTTTCTCGATTGTTCAGACTTTCTATTATTCTTTATTTTCATATTATCACAAGCATAAAAAAATTTTTTTAATTCATCTTCAGTAAATGCATGTGGAATATATATTTTTTTGCTTGGTATAGGTTTTTCAGGGACATTTAAATTTGTTAGATTTCTTGAGTTAGTATATTTTAAAAAATTAATTATAACACAAATTCTTGTAGCACAAGATATATTTTGTTCTGTTTTTCTTTGGGTACACCAGTCATCAACCATTTCTTGAGTTAATGATGTCGCAGTAGGAAAATTTTTTATACAATAATTTTCAAATGTTTTTAAATTTTGACCATACGAAACTTCATTCCAATGCTGTGAAGCAGAACGATATTTTATAAAATCTTCTATCATTGGTTTCATAAATGAACAATATTTTATCATTGCTGTACCTCCATTTTAGAAAATTTTTCAACGCTTAAAGAACACTCTTTTAAGTGTACAAAATCTGCATGAAGATAAGGATCTAACGATGAAGGTAGGCTATGCCCCAATGTTTGAGTGATAATTGGTTGGGGTATGTTTTGTTGCAATAAAAATGTTGCTAGATGATATCTAAAAATATGTGTTCCTCTTCTAGCACCTTTTTCCATTCTGATTTGTGCCATATCCATTACTTTACATACAGCAATATCAACAGAACTTTTTGTTATAGGTAGATCTGAATCTTTTCTTATAAAAATATTTTGAATGTTCGATTTAGGGCGTTCTTTTGTGATATATTCAAATAATATATTTCCAATTACTGGAAGTAGTGGAAGTTGTAATTCATTATCTGTTTTATTTTGAATTATGGTTATTATTTCATTTTCCCAATCTATATCAGTTAGTTTTAAACTAGCAATATCACAGCCTCTAAGTCCTGTATATAATAAAAGGGTAACAATAGCCTTGGTTCTATAATCTATTTCCAAGCTTTTAGAATTTAAAACATCTTTTATTTTTTGAATTTCATATGATTTTAAAAAATTTATATTTTTTCTATTTTGTTTGAGGATAGGTAAATAATTTAGGATTTTTTCGCATTCCTTTATTTGAGTACTTGCTGATTTTAAAACAGCTCTTATTTGTTTTTTATAAGAATAACTTTTTATAAGTTTATTGTTTTCATCAACAAAAAAATTTAAAACATCGTTTTCTGTTACATCTTCAAAGTTACATTTACCAATATTTTGAAGATATATAAAAAAAGAAGCTCCTCTCAATGCTTCATTATGTGTTGTATTTTCCTTTTTTCCATTATTTTTCGAAATTATATAATGCACATCAATAACTTCTTTAAAAGCTTTATTTAGTTTAGTATAATTTGAATTATCAATTATTTTATGTTTCAATTGATATCTGCTAGGAAATATTTTATAAATATCAAAATTCATAATCAAATTAAGTGTATCTAGTCGATATTTCCTTTTTCCAGCTTTTTCCGTACTTTTAATGAATGTCTCATAATAATCCAAGTAGGATTTACATTTTCTTCCGTTTTTTAAAAGCGCTTTAATTTCATAATTTACTAATGAAATATATCTTTGGGAGTAATTATTATTTTTCATATGTGTTATCAATACATTATAGGTATTTTCTAAATTAGATAAATTCATATCTTTATCACACTCCTTAACAAAATTATATCATATATTAAAAATAAAATCCAAACTTTTTATTTACAAAATCCTTGATATCTAAGGCTTTCATAAAAAAAGTTTGGATTTAAAAAAAGTTTGGATAACTTAACAAATCCAAACGTTTGGATTTGTTAAGACACTCTTTTGCCACTAATTTTATAAAAAATGGTGGAGATCCATTTGTTTTAAAATCAATGATGGGACATACTTCTATGAGTACAACCAGCATCTATATTCACATGGGAAGGGATTTTAATAATCTAAAGGGTGTGAATTATGATGGAATTTAGAATACAAGATATTTTTAGAGAATATGGTCCAGATTATATAAAAACACATAAACTTTCTAAAGAGCAATGGAAAGTTTATAACGCAATAATTAGCTGTAAGTCTCAAGCACTTGGTTTTCACACTATTACATGTGATGAATGTGGCGAAACTCATAGCTATTTAAATAGCTGTAGGAACAGGCATTGTCCTAACTGTCAGGCATATGCTAGAGAAAAATGGATAGCAAAGGAAAACTCTTATCTTTTAGATTGTCCATATTTTCACATTATCACTACAATTCCTATTGAATTAAATGAAATCGTTTTATATAATACAAAAATCTGTTATGATATTTTATTTAAAGCTACATCAGAGTCAATACTAAAACTTTCAGCAGATAAAAAATGGTTGGGAGCAAAAGTTGGAATTACATCCGTTCTCCATACATGGGGACAAACCTTAGAATTCCATCCACATATTCATTCTATTGTTACAGGCGGAGGATTACAAAATAACAAATGGATAGAAAGCAAAAAGGAATATTTATTTAAAGTACAAGTTTTATCATCTCTATTTAGAGGTAAATTTCTAGCAATGTTAAAAGAATCTGATTTAACATTTCCCAAAGATAAAGAATATTTAAAAAACAAATATCAATTTAATAAATTTTTAGAACCACTATATAAAAAAACATGGATAACGTACATAGAGCCACCCAAAGGAAGTCCAGAAAATGTAATAGAATACATAGGAAGATATTCATTTAGAGTTGCAATATCAAACGAAAGAATAAAAGATATTTCAAATGGTAAAGTAACATTTGAATATAAAGATTATAAAGATGAAGGCAAGATAAAATTAATGACTATAACAGCAGAAGAATTTATTAGAAGATTTTTACTTCATGTACTTCCTAATCGTTTTACAAAAATAAGACATTTTGGAATACTATCTAATCGAAGTAAAAAAACTATAATAAAACTATGTAGAATACTAATTGGAACAAGAGTTAATAACGATTTTTCAATCAATATAAAAAGAAAACTAAAAGAATTTGTATGCCCAATATGTGGCTCTAAGGCCTTTTCTTATAGATTTTCATATTGTAATGAATATCGACTCTAATAATATAAATTTATATCATACGAGGCTCCATAAAGCTATTTTTATGGGGTAAGGGGCACTATGCCCCAAAATACATTTTTTAATAACAATAATGTCTTAATAAAAAAAATCGAGTGCCATATATTATAAATTTTAAGAATTCTAGACTAAGAAATTTAAATACTTTCCCCTATAGTCCGAAATTAGGTACAATAAAGTTATACCACTTTTTTTACAAAAAACGAAAAAAGCACTTTAAGCTACTGTAGTTAACTGTTTTAGTTA
>JAFRNM010000014.1 GCA_017430135.1 Clostridia bacterium
AAACTCCTTGTTTTGAAGAAAACAAAGACAAAGTATGTGATTTAGTTGAAAATATGCAATTAATTTATAAAGATGAAGTTAGAAAAGAAGTTGAAGAACATAACTTTATTAATGACAATGTTTATTTTTTAGAAAAAACAGGTCCAGATTATAATAATATACAAAATAGAATTATTGATGAGTATGAGCCAAAGACTCATATAAAAAGTAAGCCAAAATTACTTGAATATTTAAAAAACAAATTGTTTGATATACTTGAAAGACTTGAAAAACTAATTAAAATACAAAAATTTATTTATATTGAGCCTGAAAATCAAATTTCAATAACGCAAGACAGTACAGATAATACATTATTTATAAAAAATGATGATTATTTTAAAGAACAAGAACAAAAATATTTAGAATACAATAATGATTATGAAGATGAGGATTATGAAGATTATGAATTTTAGATAGTTTATTTGCACCAGAATGCTTGTAAAACGATTTTTGTATTAAACTAGGGTAAATTATCATTTAAAATAAAAAAATGTCAAATTTTATTGACAAAATACTTTTGATAATTATATAATTACTTCAACATTGAAAAGAGAATAAAAAAATAATGCCTTGCTGGTTCAGAGCAAGACATATTCTGTAAGACTTAATGTGTATTAAGCTTTCAAAATAAGTCTTACCATAAGATAATTATAAGATATTATCATAGAATATGTCAAGGGGTAAATTGAAATTTCGTAAAAATTATCAATACTACCATAGCTTTTAGCAAGATGGTAGTATTTTTTGTTTTCTTAAATGAATTTAAGTTACAAAGGAGATTAATACGAAATGAAAAAAGAAAAAGAACAATATTCGATAAGTAAAAAAGTAAAAATAATAACTGAAGAAGGAGAGATAATAGATAGTAATGCAAGTTTGAATATAACCGAAGAAAAGAAAATAGGAAGACCAAAAGGTTATTTTTCAATATATACAGATATGTTTGAAAAAATGCAAGAATTAAAGCCAAAACAAATGAAAATGCTTACATATTGCATAAATGAAAGAAATCAATTATATAATAGAGTATTCTTACAAGCTAATCAAAAGACTCTTAAAAAATTAGATTTATTGAAATCTAATTTTATGAGAGAGAAAAAGAAAATTGTTGAATTAGGATTTATATGTCCTACGGATCATAAAGGGGAATATATCGTAAATCCTAGATTTTGTTATAGTAAAGATAGTGATAGTTATATAAAAGTTGTAAACGATTGGAATAGATTTAGCAAACAAAAAATAAATGCCGAAGAATTTAAAAAAGTAATAAATAGCAAAAAGAATAGTGATAAATTGAAAAATATAGATAGATATATTCAATCAAATAACTTTGATATAAACGATTTAAGAGATTATATACAAGCTTTTGATGAAATAAGAAATAAATAGATAAAAAAGGGTATCAAAAATGATTACCTAGGGTATCAAAAATGATACCCTAGAAAATGCCGATTTTTGTTTATATATCAACGAAAATCGGCATTTGAAATTTTTGCATTTCTTATTCTAAATATTTATAAAATAAATTCTCAGAAATGAAGAAAAATAAAGGGTTTTCTTCATTTTGTAATGTTTTTTATATAAAAAAAAGCTATTATTTCAATTATTATAAGTGTAATTAACATTGTAATTACTTGTGTTTCTTTAGGTAATTCATTAAATTTCATTGCTACTTTTAGCGCTATATCTGAATACATTATTTATCACCTCATTATATATATTATCACATATGACCTTATAATACAACATCAAATTTTAATGGTGTAATCATAAGTCTAAAAGTGGTTATATTATATAAGGGTGATAAAAATGAAATTTGAAAAATTTAAACCAGAAAATTATAGAAATGTAGATATAAAATTTACTTTAAGATTACCAGAAGAACTACATCAAGATATAGCAACTTATTCAAATAAACATAATATTTCAATGAATACCCTAATACTAAATTGTATTGAATATGCAATGGCAAACAGAGATGAAAAAGATAAATAAGGGCTTTGCCCTCTTGCTTACGCAATTCACCCAGAGTTTTTTTCTCCAGGAATTGATATTTATTTGACAAATATAAATACTTTTGCTATAATTAAGTTACTCGAGTAGGCTCAAAAGAAGTCATATATGTACGAAGGTATGAATGTCGGTTCATATCTTCTTTTTTATATAAAAAAAACTGGGTAGCTGTCGGACTACCCAGTTATGACTATTTCTAGTCTTTGTTGCTATGGTCGTTATCATTATTGCTTAAAAGTAATAATACGATTAAACGCCATATAAGCTCATAAGAAGTCATTATATGTACCTCCTTTCCTTCAAGGAGTCACCAAATAATTGGTGCAGATGTATTATATAATAAACGACAAGTAATTACAATATATCTTATTTTTTTCTTTGTTCTTTTTTCCATTTTCTAAATTGCCAAAAATTCATATTTCCTAAAGATTCCATTTCCTTTTGTTTTTCAAAAAGTTGTCTATCTTTTTCTACTCCTTCTTTTATTAAACTTCCATTCCTTTCAAGTAATTGTTTTTCAGTTTCGTGCCATTCATCTTTTAAATTAGATATTTCTTTTGTGTGTTGGCTTTCTAATAATGTAATGGCATTTTGTAATTGTAAATTTTTTTGTTGTAATTCAAGATTTAACTTTTTCATTTCAGAGTTTTGATTTAATAGCAGTAATTCGTTTTTATTTTTTGATTCTTCTTTTGATTTTAAATAATTTAATACAATTTGCATAGCTTCTTCAGTAAAGAACTTTGCATTTATTCCATTAGGTAATACTTTTTGACACATATAATCAGAATTATCTATTTCTAATTTTTTTATTAATCTTCCAAAAGATCCTTCTGGGACACCACAATTAACAAAATCTTTTTTTTGATATATGAACTTATCTTGCATTCAGCTCTATCTCCTTTATTTTCAATGTTTTATAAGATAAAATATCTTATAAATTATTTTATATTTATTTTATATCACATCTTGACATATTTTGCAAGTTGTGATATAAAATAAGTGCTGGTGAGGAGGAGTCCAAATCCAGCCGATAGGAATTGGAGCATAGAAATATGCTCTTTTTTCATACAATTCCTGGAGAGAAAAACTCTGGGTGAATTGCGGAGCAAGAGGGCAAAGCCCTTATGAAACCAAACGAAATTGATAATTTTTAATTATCAATGTAGTGCGGTAGTCTAGGGTAGAAAGGCGAAAGTCTTTCGTAGGGGCGAGATAGCCCCTGCAATACCTGTGTTGTAGCATAGGTACTGTGTAGCATAGTTATTTTATAAATATGCTACTGGGGTTTGGGGTATCCCCAACGAAAAATCCATAGTGCATTTGCGTTAGCAAATGTTCTATGGGTGATTTTTCGCTACTTTACAAAAGTAGCAAAGTATGCTATACTATTTTAGGGTAATTTTTTAAAAGGAAGTGAGAAAAGTGAGTGGGTATTTATCGAGTAAGAAAATAACAAATGTAAAAGGTAGAATGGAATATGTAATAGATAAAAACAGACAAGAAAATATAGTTGATTATTACAACACAACAAATAACGAATTTTGGAAATTATTAGCTAAAGAAAGTAGAGAAAGACATAAAGAAGTAAAAGCTGGTGGCAAATGTTGTGAAGCAAGAGAATTAATAATAGGAATACCAGAAAAATCTAAAATTACAGCTAAAGAACTATGTGATATTTTTAAAAATAAATATAATGTTGAATGTGCTTGTGCAATACATTACAATATCAAGAATAAAATACCTAATAAACATTGCCATTTGATTTTTAGTGAAAGAAAGAAATTGGAAATACCTGAAATTGTAGAAGAACAAAGAGCAGTTAGAAATTATTATTACGATGCAAAAGGTAAGAAAGTAAGAAAAGCCGATGCAGTAAAGGTAGTGAAGAAGGGACAAATCACTCAAAAGGGAACAACTAGATATTTTTCTGATAAAGATGAATATTTTAAGTCAGAAAAATTTGTAATTGATTGTAAAGAATTATTTTTGAAAGATACATTAAAAATAGATTGGTCCTTAAAAGCAGATAAACAAAATAAAGAGTTATCAGAGCAGCATATAGGTAAAAACAATCCAAAAGCTGAATTTATAAAAAATAATAATAGATTAAAGCAAATTGCCAAAAATGTTTGTAATGCTGGAGATTTCATAATGAATAAAGAAAGTGGTTATACATTCAAACAATTTAAAGAAAAATATGAAATTAAAAGTTTTAAAACTCCTTGTTTTGAAGAAAACAAAGACAAAGTATGTGATTTAGTTGAAAATATGCAATTAATTTATAAAGATGAAGTTAGAAAAGAAGTTGAAGAACATAACTTTATTAATGACAATGTTTATTTTTTAGAAAAAACAG
>JAFRNM010000015.1 GCA_017430135.1 Clostridia bacterium
ATTGTTGGAATAATAAATATAAGATTAGCATTAAATGAACGATTGAAAAAGTATGGGGGAAATATTGGATATTCGATAAGACCTACCGAAAGAGGAAAAGGATATAATAAGATAAATTTATATTTAGGTTTAAAAATTTGTCAAAAATACGGAATAAAAGAAGTTTTGATGGATGCAGATAAAGATAACCCTGCATCGTGGAAAACTATGGAGGCCTTGGGTGGACAAATGATAAAAGAATATTTCGATGATGAATATTCCAATTGTATTGTAAAAGTCTATAAAATAAATGTTAATGAAAGCATTGAAAAATATTCAATAATATATGAAGAAAAAATAGAACTCAGATGATAAAAAGAAATAATTAAGGAGGAGATAAAAATGCCAAATTTTATAATGATATGTGGACCACAAGCTGTTGGGAAAATGACAGTAGGTCAAGAATTAGCAAAATTGACAGGTTATAAATTGTTTTATAATCATATGACAATAGAAATGTTAAGATTAATATTTGATTATGATAAAAATGTTTTTTGGAAAATGAATACTAAAATTAGAAATTTAATATTTGAAGAATTTTCCAAAAGCAATGAAAAGGGAATTATATTTACAGGTTGTTTTGATTTTGGAAATGAATTAGAACAAGATAAAGCTGAGGTTGAAAGATGGGTAAAACCATTCAAAGATGTATTTGTTATTGAACTAGAAGCGGATTTAGAAGAAAGATTAAGAAGAAATAAAACAGAAAACAGACTAGAACACAAAGCTTCAAAAAGAGATTTAGAATGGAGTGAAAGAGACTTATTAAATTCAATTCATAAACATAAACTAAATTCAGATCCGGGACAAGGTGAAATGCTTTTTGAAAACTATTTAAAAATTAATAATACTAATATTTCTGCTGAAGAAGTAGCAAAGATGATAAAAAATAAATTTAATTTATAAAAGAAAAGAGGTAGATAATTATGAAATATTTTAAAAAATTAGTAGGAGAAAGAATATATTTATCTCCAAAAGGAGCATCTGATGAAGAAATAGAAAAATTCACTGAATGGATGAATGATTTTCAAGTATCTGATTATATAGGAAGAAGTGGAGAAATTACAACTTTACTTGGAGAAAAGGAATGGCTTGAAAATTCAGCCAAAAACACTGAAAGTAGAAGCTTTAATATTATTGACTTAAATAATGATAAGCTAGTTGGAACAGTTGGATTAGAACGATTTAATTGGATTGCAAGAAGTGCTGTACTTGGAATCTTTATAGGAGATGAAGATTACAGAAATAATGGATATGGAACAGAAGCAATAAAGCTCTTATTAGAATATGGTTTTAAATATTTGAATTTACATAGTATAAGATTAGATCTTCTTTCTGTAAACGAAAGAGCTCATAAATGTTATTTAAAATGTGGATTTAAAGATGCTGGTAGAAGTAGAGAAGAAATATTTTTAAATGGAAAATATTATGATAAATTACATATGGATATACTTGAATATGAATTTGAAGGAAGTTATATAAAAAATAAAAATGTTTAAACTTTTTTATAACCAATACAAAAACGCATTAAGTATGTAGCAAAAGGACAAATAATTATTGCAATTATTTGTCCTTTATTATATAATTTTAATAAACTCGTTACACAAATAAAGAACTATTTCAAAATAATATAAAAGAGGAGCAGCAATATGATAAAATATTTAATATTAGACATGGGAAGAGTATTAGTAGAACCCGCTTCTGGAGATTGGCTTATAACAAATGAATTTATAAAAAATGTAAATATAGCTCAATTAGATAAAACAAGATTGGATGAAGCAATACAAAAAAGTAGATATTTATTAGATGGAAAAGCTAAAAATTTGGAAGAAGAATATAAAATAATAATGGAATTTTACAAAACAGTATTTCAAAAAATCAACTATAATATTACATATGAAAACCTTAAAAATATAGTAGATAATTTTGTTTATGACAAAGATGATTCTAAATATATATTATATAAAAATGTTAAAGAAGACTTGGAAAAATTATCTAAAAAATATACTATACTTATGTTGTCTGACAATTGGCCATGTGCATTTAATTATTTAAAAAGACATAATATAGAACAATATTTCACTAAAATATACATATCTTCTGTTTATGGTGAAAGAAAAAAAGATAAAACATTTTTTGATTATCCAATAAAGGATTTTAATATAAAAGAAAATGAAGCATTATTTATAGATGACAACGAAGATTTACTAGATATAGCAGTAGACAAAGGCTTATCTGTTTTACACATGGATAGAAACAAAGTTCTTACATCATCCAAATATAAGATAATACATGATTTTACAGAATTATTATAAAAAAGAGGTGTTTTATGGAATTTACAAAGGAACCAAACAGAATTTATTTAAAAAATGAAACTGGTAAAATTATAGCAGAAATTGAATTTGAAGAAATAGAAAAAGGAACATATAATATATATCATACATTTGTAGATGAAAGTTTGAGAGGAAAAGGAATTGCTTCAAAATTGGTAGAAGAAGCGGTAAAAGAAATAGAAACAAGAAATGGAAAAATACAAGCAACATGTTCTTATGCTAAAACTTGGATAGAAAGAAGACTATAAAAGATAATACTTGTATTATTTTTCAATTTTTGATATACTATGTGTATTGAAATGAAAGGAGTAATTATGTCAAAACCAATAGTAGCAATAATAGGAAAACCAAATGTTGGAAAGTCAACTTTTTTCAATTATTTGGCAGGAAGTAGAATATCAATTGTAGAAGACACACCAGGTGTTACAAGAGATAGAGTTTATGCCGAAACAAATTGGAGAGGAAGAAATTTTACATTAGTAGATACAGGAGGAATAGAGCCAGAATCTGATGATATTATTCTATCTCAAATGAGAGAACAAGCAAACCTTGCAATATCTATGGCTAATGTAATAATATTTTTAACAGATATTAGACAAGGCGTTACAGCAGCAGATAGAGAAATAGCATTAATGTTAAAAAAATCGGGCAAACCAATAGTTTTAGTATGTAATAAAGCAGATAATTTTGATAAAGATAGACAAGAAATATATGAATTTTATAATTTAGGTATAGGAGAACCATTTCCAATTTCTGCGTCAAATGCGCTAGGTATAGGTGATGTATTAGATGAGATTTATAATCATTTTCCAGAAAAAGAAGATGGGGAAGATGATGAAAATATCATAAAAGTAGCAGTAATAGGAAAACCAAATGTTGGTAAATCATCTTTAATAAATAAAATGCTTGGAGAAAATAGAGCTATTGTAAGTAATATTGCAGGAACTACAAGAGATGCAATAGATAGTGAACTAGAAAATGAATTTGGAAAATATGTTTTTATAGATACAGCTGGAATAAGAAGAAAAAGCAAAGTTACAGAATCAATTGAAAAATTTAGTATTATGAGAACATTACTTGCAGTTGAAAGAGCAGACGTATGCTTAATGATGATAGATGCCTTAGAAGGTGTTACAGATCAAGATGCTAAAATAGCCGGAGAAGCACATGAAGCAGGAAAAGGAATAATAATTGTTGTAAACAAATGGGATGAATATGAAAAAGAAACTGGTACATTAGAAAGCTATAAAAAGGATATTTATGCAAGATTATCTTATTTATCTTATGCACCTATTATATTTATATCAGCAAAGACTGGGCAAAGAGTACAAAAACTATATGAAATGATAAATCATGTTGCTGAACAAAATGCTTTAAGAATAAATACATCTACATTAAATCAAGTAATTAATGAAGCAATAGCAATTGTTCAACCACCAACAGATAAAGGAAAAAGACTTAAAATATTCTATGGTACACAAGCTTCAACAAAGCCACCTACATTTGTTATATTTGTAAATAATAAGGAATTATTCCATTTCTCTTATGAAAGATATATTGTAAATCAAATTAGAAAAGAATTTGGATTAGAAGGAACACCAGTTAGAATAATTGTACGAGAAAAATCAGAGAAATTTGAAATATAATAGTAAATTCTGAAAGGAGATAAAATAATGATAGTATTATGTATAGTAAATGCGATAATCGCATATTTAATAGGAAGTATAAATTTTTCAGTTATTTTTAGTAAGAAATTTGCAGGATTTGATGTAAGAGAAAAGGGAAGTGGAAATGCTGGTACAACTAACATGCTTCGTTCAGTTGGAAAAAAAGCAGCGGCAATTACTCTTATTTGTGATATTTTAAAGGGTGTTGTTGCAATTCTTATAGCTATTTTTCTAGGAAATTTGTTTAATGCACAAAATAGATCAATTTTGGTACAAATAGCAGGAATTGCAGTAGTTGTAGGACATACTTTTCCAGTATTTTTTGGATTTAAAGGTGGAAAAGGTGTTGCGACATCTTTAGGCATTTTAATAATGTCAAATTGGGAAATTGGATTAATATGCTTAGCGGTCGGAGTTACATTAATAGCAATTACAAAAATGGTTTCAGTAGGTTCTTGTTCAGCTGCAATTTTATTTGCTGTTCTTACATATTTCATTAAGGATAATTATATAGTTTCAGAAGGAAGCGGATACCTTGCATATAGTATTATTTTAGCAGTATTTATACTATTTAATCACAGAAGCAATATAGTAAGAATACTACAAGGTAAGGAAAATAAAATTAGTTTTAAAAAGAAATAGGAGGAAAACAAAAGAATGAAAAACATAGCCATAATAGGAAGTGGAAGCTGGGGAGTAGCTTTAGGAATTCACCTAGCAAAACTTGGAAATAAAGTAAAAATATGGTCTTTTGCTGAAGAAGAAAGAGATTTAATTAATAATGAAAAAAAATGTAAGTTTTTGCCAGATGCTCAATTACCAGATGGAATTTGGTGTTCAACAGATTATAAAGAAGTAATAGATGGAACTGATTTTATAATACATGTAACACCATCAAAATTCACAAGAAATATAGTTAGACAATATAAAGATTTTGTTGAAAATAGACCTATTATAATTTGCTCAAAAGGATTTGAACAAGAATCTTTAAAAACATTAGATGAAGTAATATTAGAGGAAATGCCAAATGCAAAACTTGCTGTTTTATCAGGCCCAAGCCATGCAGAAGAAGTAAGTGAAGGACAACACACTTTGCTTGTGTGTGCATCAAACCATCCAAGAATAATGAAAATGGTTCAAGATACCTTTACATGTGACATAATGAGAGTTTATACATCAAATGATGTTAAAGGAGTAGAAGTAGGAGGAGCATTAAAAAACATAATAGCATTTTGTGCAGGAGCAGCGAATGCCATAGGACTTGGAGATAATGCTTTTGCAGCATTGCTTACAAGAGGACTAAGTGAAATAGCACGTTTAGGAGTCGAACTTGGAGCTCAAAAAGAAACTTTCTATGGACTAAGTGGATTAGGAGACCTAATTGTTACATGTTCAAGCGAACATAGTAGAAACAGAAAAGCAGGAATGTTAATAGGGCAAGGAAAAACATTAGAAGAAACTAAAAAAGAAGTCGGAATGGTAATAGAAAGCATAGACAATATAGATGTAGCTTACGAATTAGGAAAAATCTATAATGTTGAAATGCCAATAGTAAACACAGTTTATAAAGTTATTTATGAAGGATTAAATGCTAAAGAAGCAGTTTCAACTTTAATGAATAGAGCAAAAAAATCAGAAGATTAATTTTAGTTTACTTTTTAAAAGTGTCCCCAAAAGAACTAAAAACTTAATATGGAAATCTTTCATATAAGTATTTAATAATTTCATTTGCATTAGAAGAATCTACTTTTACAATAATACCATCATCTAATGAAAACCAAAGGGAAATATCATAATCTTCTATGTTATCAATATAAACACCAATAAGTTCAGCAATTTCAATGGGATTGCTGAACTTTTTTTCCCAATTATTTTCTTTTATCTTTAAATTATGATTGTAAAATTTGCTTAAAAATCTATTTACTTCACCATTTTTGGAACTATTTATATTTACAAAAGCTAACATTTAATTCTCCTAAAAATCATTTTAATAATTATTATAGAATATTTTTTGAAATTTATACAAACAATAATTGTAAAATTTGGAGAGGATGATAACCATGAAAAAATTTGCCTATGTATTTTTAATTGTAATCATAATTGTTTTAGGATTTGTAATTTATTCAATTTCTGCAAGTGATATAGAGCAAGATGTTAAAGAAAAAGTAAAAACAGAATTAGAATATTTTGAAAGTAAAATTTTATATATGTTTAATTCTTTAAATAATATAGAATTTCAAAATTATAAGCTATCAATTGAAGAGATAAGTGAAAAATCCAAAAAGTCTTCTGAAAATTCATCAAGTGCGGGGAATGGGGATGATACTTCAGGAGGAGTTTCAAGTAAAAATTCTTCATCTGAAGGTGAGGAAAATTCATCTGGTTCTAGCAAAGAAGGTTCGGAAGCAGGTGGAAATGAACAAAATTCAGCTGAAAAAACGCAAAAATATTCTTTAAATGCTAAAGGTGTTTTAAATTCTGAAAAAGAAATAAATTGGAATTATATAAAAAATGAAGCAGAAACACTACAAAATTCAATATGTACAATGACGCTGGATTTATATAAAATAGGCTTGAATGATGATGATATTTCAAATTTTAGTAAAGAATATGACAATCTTTTAATTGCATTAAAAAATGAAAACAAGGAAGAAAGCTTAAAAGAGCTTGTTATGGTTTATTCATACTTTCCTAAATTTATAAAAAATTGTGATGTAGATCCACTAACCAAAGTAACATATTCAACCAAATACAGCATTTTTAAAGCATATTCTTTGTTGGATAGTGAAAATTGGGAAGAAATAGCAGGATATTTACAAGAAGCAAGAGAAAAATTTACTAAAATAATAACAAATGAAAATGTTCAAGAAAATAATCAATTTATAGTAAATAAATGTTATATATTATTAAATGAAATTCAAAATTCAGCAAATTTAAAAGATAAACAATTATTTTTAATAAAATATCGAAATTTACTAGAAGATTTGAATAATTTGTGATATAATAGAAAACAGAGTAAATTGAATAGTCGCTGGTAAAACTCGAAAGGGTTTACGAGAGGAAAGTCCGGGCTCCATAGAGCAAAGATGCTAGATAACGTCTAGTGAGGGTAACCTTAAGGAAAGTGCAACAGAAAATAACCGCGGTTTCTAGGGCTCCCGCAAAGCTCTGCTTTGTGGGAAGAAGGAGAAGCAACGCAGTGATAGCATTAACCTATGGTTAATGTATCACGAAGTTTGCTTCGACGTAAGGTTGAAAAGGCGAGGTAAGAGCTCACCGCTGGTATGGTGACATACCAGGCAGTGTAAACCCCATCTGGAGCAACACCTAAATTGAAGATTAAGCCTGCTCGGCGCCTTCTAAATTGCGTGGCTTGAGATATGTAGCAATACATATCCTAGATAAATGACTATTTTAAATGACAGAACCCGGCTTACAGATTTACTCTTTTTTTATTTTATAAGCAAAAACACTTTTTCGATGAAAACTATTGCATTTTTTAGAATTTATGATATAATATTATTGTTAATTTATGTCGATAAAAATTTCCCCAAAAACAAATTAATAAAATAATAATCAAGGAGGCATTTATGCAAGATTTAGAAAAAATGACTTTGGCTGAGTTAAAAGAATTAGCTAAAGAAAACAATGTTAAAAACATTTCAAAATTAAAAAAAGAAGATCTAATTACTGTTTTAAGCAGTGTTATTAGAGTAGAGGAAAAACATGTCGAAGAATTTGAAGAGGAGATTCCGGAAAAAAGAGAACCTGTTGAAAGAAAATATGATGCGAACGGAGAACCTATAGTTGACTATAAACTTACAAACGAGAATGATGTTATTGTTGAGGGAATTTTAGACATTTTACCAGATGGATACGGATTTTTAAGAGGGGATAATTATTTATCAAGTCCAAAAGATGTTTATTTATCACCAATTCAAATAAAAAGATTCAGACTAGATAATGGAGATATAGTAAAAGGAATTTCAAGATTAAAAGAAGGAGAAAAATTTCCATCTTTAATATTTGTTGGAGAAGTAAATGGTGAACATCCTGAAAAAGCAATGAAAAGAAAACGTTTTGATGAGTTAACACCAATATATCCAACAGAAAAATTAAAACTAGAAACAGTTCCAAATGAATATGCAATGAGAATGATAGACTTAATTTCTCCAATTGGAAAAGGGCAAAGAGGAATGATAGTTGCACAACCTAAAGTTGGTAAGACTACATTAATCAAAAAAATAGCAAATAGTATAACAACAAACAATCCAGAAGTAGAATTAATTGTATTATTAATTGATGAAAGACCAGAAGAAGTAACAGATATGAAACGTTCTATAAAAGGTCAAGTAATATATTCAACATTTGATGAATTACCAGAACATCATGTAAAAGTTGCTGAAATGGTACTAGAAAGAGCCAAAAGATTAATAGAACAAGGAAAAGATATAGTAATATTATTAGATAGTATTACAAGGTTAGCAAGAGCCTATAACTTAGTTATTCCATCATCTGGAAGAACATTATCTGGTGGTTTAGATCCAACAGCTCTACATAAACCAAAAAAATTCTTTGGTGCAGCTAGAAACATAGAAAATGGTGGAAGTTTAACAATTTTAGCAACAGCATTAGTAGATACTGGAAGCAGAATGGATGATGTAATTTTCGAAGAATTCAAAGGAACAGGTAACATGGAAGTTCACCTAGACAGAAAATTATCAGAAAAACGTATATTCCCAGCAATAGATATAAATAAATCTGGAACTAGAAGAGAAGATTTATTATTAACACCAGAAGAAAAAGAAACAGTATTTGCATTAAGAAAAGCAATGAATAGTATGCCTGTTGCTGATGTAACAGAACAAATTTTAAGTTTAATGACACAAACAAAAAATAATAAAGAATTTTTGGTAAAAATCGATTCATTTATAAAAAAATTCAAATAAATAATGGAGCACTATGTGCTCCATATTTGTAGAAATGGAGTAACAAAATGTATATAGATGATGTCCTAGAACAATATAAAGATAAAAAAATAAAATTATTTGTTGATATGGATGGCGTTATAGCTGATTATGAAGTAGGATTAGCGCGTGATTACGATAAAAAAAGACCTTTAAAATCAAATATAAAAAAGTTAAAAGAAATTTCTGAAAATCCTAATATAGAAATGAATATTCTTTCAGTTACAAGATATGATAAAGGATTTGAAGAAAAAAATATTTGGCTTGATAAATATGCGCCATTCTTTCAAAAAAAGAATAGAAATATAATTTCAAGGGAAAGCAATGGATTTGAAAAATCTTCAATATTAAAAGCCAACTTTATTAAAGGAATTAAAAGAAATAAAATTATTATCATAATAGATGATGATCCGCTTGTTTTAAAGAGAATACATAAAGAAAACGAAGATGTTGTTTTACTAAAAGATACAGCTTTAGTAAAATAATTTTAAAAAAGTATTGTACTATTCATTCAGGTGTTGACAAGATTTTTTTCATGTGATATATTATTCAAGGTTTTTTAAAAAATAAAAAGGAGGAATTTAAAATGAAAAACAAAAACGTAATTATTGGAATCGTTGTAGCTGTTATAGTTGCTGCAGTTGTAGCTTTTGTATTTATATTCTCAAACAACAATACAACAACACCAACAACAGGTTCTAATGAAAAACAAGAAAATGGAAACTCAACAGTTTCTGAAAACAAGGATGTTGAAGCAATAGACAACAATGATAATTACTACATTTCAGTTAAAGGAAAAAAATTCAAAGTAGGAGATAAAATTTCTAATGTAAAAACAGTTGGATTAAAACAACAAGACAAAGTTTTATCTGAAAAAATTAAGAAAAATGTTTATCTTATAGGAGCAGATGAAATTGAAAATGAAGCAGGAAATAGTGTATTTGGTCTAACACCATATAACCCAACTGAAGATACAATTACAGTTGCAGACGCTGTTATTGGTGCATGTGATGTAGGTGAATATGCATATTCTAAAATTTCTAAAGATGTATTAGATTTAGATATTGAAGTTGGTGGAATCAAATTAGGTGATTCATTAGAAGATGTTGAAAAAATATATGGTAAAACAGATAACGTATATACATCAGAAAGCCTAGGATACAAAAAATATACATATAAATCTAGTGAAGCATTTAGATCATACGAAATTACAATAGATAAAGAAGGAAAAGTTTCTCAAATCTATTGGAAAAACTTAGCTTATAATAATTAATATAAAATAGTAGAGTAGTTAACATATAACTGCTCTTTTTATATTTTTTTATGCATTGTAATTATTGAAAAACTAATGGTTTTTATTATATACCCCCTTATTTACAAAATACCTACAAGGGTATATAATATAGTTGGAGGTAAGGAATGAAAGAAGGGAATTGTTGTAATAAAAAAACTAAAAGAGGAGCAGATGAAAAGAAATTAATAACAAATAGATTAAATAGAATAAGTGGTCAAATCAATGGAATAAAGAAAATGATTGAAAATGATACTTATTGTAATGATGTTTTAATACAATTAAAAGCTGTTGAAAGTTCTATTCAAAGTTTATCAAATCACATATTAGAAAATCATTTATATAATTGTGTAACAAGAGATTTGGAAAATGGAGAACTTGATACAATAGATGAATTAATTAGTTTGTTTAAGAGATTTAATAAATAATAAATCTAATATAACTAAGGAAGGAGGGGAAAATATGGAAAAATTCGTAAGATGTGAAAAATGTGGAGCAATGGTTAAAGTATTAATAGATTGCACTTGCAAGGATTGTGGTATCAAATGTTGTAATGAAACTATGAAAGAAATATCAGAAGAAGATGCAAAAAAATATTTAGAAAATAAATAAACAACTAAAAATTTTTAAAATTATTAATAATAAGCTTGATAGTTAATTGTAATTATCAGGCTTTTATTAAATAAAGAGAAAAAATCCTTGCAAATATTAAAATGTGTGCTATAATTATTAGCGGAGGTATAAAAATATGGAAAATGTAAATATTGATGGTATAAATGATATTAACGTTGTTAAAAATTTATTTGCTAGTGTTAATTGCTTAGAAGATGATAATTGTTTTTTAGTAGTTCTTAATAGAGATTATGTTGCATCTAGTATTGATACTAATAGTGTATTAACAACTAACGCTACAATTGTAGGCGCTAAACATGGTGGTATAGCAGGTGGCATAATAGGAGGAGCAGTTGCTAATTCTATTAGTTCTACAGTTCAACAAGCCGAAACAGAATTCAACAATAAATTAAATGATAAGCAAAAAATAATCTTTAGTAGAAATGTATATTGTGGATTTTTAATTAATGTTATTTCTAATGGAATTGGTATTATACCACTTAAAAATAGTGGACAATTAATTCCTAAAATAAAAGATTTTATAACAGATATGGATAACTATATATTTTTAAGTAATGATGAAATAGAAAAAATGGAAATACAAAAACTACCTTTAAATTTTTCATCAAAAAAATTAGCAATCTATTTCGAAAATACAGGTGATAGATCTACACCATGGACATTACCAAAAAAACATAAATTAGTATCTTATCAACAAGAAAACTATAATAAATTAGCTAATAAATTATTGTAGTAATAAACAAAAAGCTTGATAGTTTTTATCAGGCTTTTTATATATAATAATGATCTTTAAAATAATATTTAGAAAATGATTGATTTTACACAAAAGAAGATTATTTTGACTGAGTCAGCAACTAAATAAAAAAGAAAGGAATGAAAAAATAAAATGGATGAATATAATACTTTAGAAAAAGTACAAAAATTATTTGATGAAAAAGGATGCAAGGGAAAGGAAAACATATATGATGTTTTATTACTAGATACTAGAAAATATTATGGAATGGCTAAGGGGGCAGAATATCCTTTTTGGGCACTTGTATTAAACTTTACAGAGGAAGGAATTGGTTTCTTTCATTTAGTACAACCTAAATTATCTTTAAAAATATTACTTGAAAAACTAGTTATTAATAAAGATTCTTATACTTTTATAAAAAATGAAAATATTAAAAGTATTGAGGTAAAGAAATTTGCATTATTAGATAATAAAAGAAAAGAAATTATCATTAAAACCAAGGACAAAAAAGAATATTATTTATATCAAAAAATAGATGATAATTTAATACCATATCATAATGCCAACTTTGCTAAACTAATAGAAAAATATAGTAAATAATTAAAAATACTATGCAAAATTTAGAAAAAGATGGAAAAAGTAAATTGTTCCTTTAATTTATTGCAAAATAATAAAATTTATGTTAAGATATAATAGTTAATTTTAGTTTTCTGGCAATTTGCCAGTGTATATAGTAAGAGCAGATGAAGAAAGATTTTTATAATATCTTCATTTGCATGACCATAGTAAATCCAAATTTTGAAAGGAGCATAAATATGCAGAGGATTAAAAAAATTGGTCAACAAATCCGGACAGCGCGTAAGCAGAAAGAAATGAATATTTCACAGCTTGCCGAAGCAATAGGCTTAAAATCAAAAATTTATATGAGTGACATCGAAATGGGGCTTCGAATTCCTCCAAATGATGAAATCTGCCAAAAGATTGCAGAAGTTCTTGATATTGAATTTGTTTCATATGAGGAATATCGTGCTGCATCTATTGAGGATAGCATAGAAATGTTTGAAAAGAACAAATCAAAAATAATTGCTAAAATGAATAGAGACTTCGGAACCAATTTCTCTGAAGATGACGATGATGTCATACTTAAGATTTTTGGTGCTAAATGAATCGGACGTGAGTTCGCACTTTGTGCGAACTCTTTTTTTAGATATTAGTTGTAATTATTAGGCTTTTATTATATAATAAAGAAAATCGTAATATTAGTAATATTGCGAAAAAAATTTTTAAAGATAAATAGTAATTTATAAGGAGTGATGTGTATGAAGAATGGAAAAGTTGTTTTAGTTGGAACAGGGTTTGTAGGCATGAGTATGGCATATACAATGTTAAATAGAGGCGGTGTAAATGAACTTGTTCTAATAGATATAGATAAAAATAAAACCATAGGTGAAGAAATGGACTTGAATCATGGAATGCCATTTGCACCACAAAAAATGACAATTAAAGCAGGAGATTATAATGAATGCAAAGATGCACAGGTTATAGTAATTACAGCAGGAGTAACTCAAAAACCTGGACAAACAAGATTAGAATTAGCTGAAACTAATGCAAAAATAATTAAAGATATTACAAAGAATATTATGAATAGTGGATTCAATGGTGTTATAATTGTTGCTAGTAATCCTGTTGATTTGATGACTTATGTTGTTTACAAAGTTTCAGGTCTTCCATCAAATCAAGTTATTGGTTCTGGAACTGTTTTGGATACTGCAAGGCTTAGATATATTTTATCTGATTACTTGAATGTTTCAAGTAAAAATATACATGCATATATAATGGGGGAACATGGTGATTCTTCATTTGTACCTTGGAATCATGCTTATGTGGGCTGTAAAAAAATAACAGAAATTATTAAAAATAATAGTGACGAGGTGTGTAAATTAGATGAAATTCATCAAAATGTGGTTAATGCAGCTTATGAAATAATAGAAAAGAAGAAAGCAACATACTATGGAATAGGTATGTCTTTAAGTAAAATTGTAAAATCAGTGTTAGATAATGATAACTCTATATTAACAGTTTCCACATTTTTAAAAGATGGTAAATACGGACAAGATGATGTATATATTGGTGTACCAGCTGTGATAAATAAAAATGGTGTCAGAGAATTATTAGAATTAGAACTTTCAAAAAATGAACAGGAAAAATTAGATAATAGTTGTAGAATAATTAAAGAAATGAGAAAAAATTCAATAGATAAAATTATAGACGAATAAATACTTTATAAATAAGTATATTAGAGAATCAGTTCATAATAATTGGTAAGATAAAGCAGAAATTTCTACTCCAATCAACCAGCTTAAAATATTATTAAGCATAGTAGATACCTCCTTCTTCTAAAGTTGTACCAAACCATCTTGTGAAAGTTAGGTACATTGTTATGTGCTTATGTGGAACACTAGTTTTAAAATTTTTTGATTTAATATTAAAATTGGAATACGAAAATATTTGGCTATCTGGGTTTAAGGTTGGATTTGCTACTTGGATTGGAACTATAATCAATGAATACTATCATGTTTATAAAGATAAGAAATTTTACGTTAAATCTATAAATAATAAGTAATATTACAAACAAGTGCAGAGATTATAATTTTGAACATATAATTGGAGGGAATCAAAAATGGATAACGAAATTGTTTTTGTAACACATAATATAGGTAAAATAAAATCAGCAGAAAAATATTTTAAAAATTTAAAATTTACAACATATAATTACGAATTAGATGAACCAAGAAGCGATGATATTCAAGAAATTGCTAAATCAAAAGTAATACAAGCATATAAAATGGTAAATAGACCTTGCATTGCACTGGATACAGATTTTAGGATTGAAGAATTGAATGGCTTTCCTAGGGCTTTTGTTAATTTTTCTCTCGATACAATTGGAATAGGTGGGATTTTAAAATTAATGGAAAATAAGGACAATAGAAGTTGTGCATTCAATGAATGTTTGGCTTATCATGACGGAAATGAAATACATTATTTTTACGGAAAACATCCAGGGAACTTATCATATAAAATTCAAGGATTAGATAGAAAAGAAAAATGGTCTGATTTATGGTATATATTTAAACCTAAAGGATTTGAAAAGACTTTAGCAGAAATGAATGAAGAAGAAAGAGAAAAGAGAAGGACAGTAGATGGTTCATATTCTGCACTAGAAAAGTTTGCTGAATGGTATGAAAAAAATAGTTAATGCTGAAAAGAGGAATAAAATATAGCTGTAAAAATGGTATTAAATTAATACAAAAATAATAAATTTGCAATGTTGGGGATAGGAAAAAAATCTTCAAAAGTGCAAATTTTTTGTTATTTTTGTAAAAATCAAGAATTTTTGAAATTTATAATAATTTGTGCAAAATTGAAAAATTACGAATTTTCTTATTTTAGAAAAATAATGAAAAATGTAAAAGAAAAATCTAAATTCGAATTTATAAAACAGAAAAAGAAATAGAAAATAAAAATATTTTATAAAATAATTTTAAAATGTATAAAATATAAAAACAACAGAACTTAAAAATCTTTTGAAATTAAAGAGAGGGAGGCTAGAAGAACATATATTGACTGGTCTAAATTCTTATATATAACATTGCACAAAATCAAAGTATCGGGACATTTAAATACTTTTTATTTAATTATTTTCGATAATTGTTTGCAAATGGCTGTTCGTTATGATATAATGTTTAAAATTAAAGGATGTGATATTATGAACGATAACAAATTAGATACAATTACAAATCTGTTTGAAGGAAAAGAAATAAGAAGTATTTGGAATAGTGAAAAAGAAGAATATTTCTTTAGCGTTGTAGATGTTATAAGTGCATTAACTGATAGCAAAATACCAAAAAGATATTGGTCAGATTTAAAAAGAAAGCTAACTGAAGAAGGTAGCCAACTGTACGAAAAAATCGTACAGTTGAAAATGCAAGCAAATGATGGAAAAATGCGTGAAACAGATACGTTAGATACTAAAGGGATTTTAAGATTAATTGAGTCAATTCCAAGTAAAAATGCAGAGCCATTTAAACTTTGGCTTGCACAAATGGGAAAAGAAAGAATTGATGAAGTATTTGATCCAGAACTTGCTGTTAATCGTGCAGTTGATTACTATAGAAGTAAACGGATATGATGATAAATGGATTAAACAAAGATTAACTGGAGTTGTAGACAGGCATAAATTGACTGATGTTTGGAAGGAAAGTGGTATAACTAAAAATTATGAATATGGAATACTTACAAATGAGATATATCAAGAATGGTCTGGAATGAAAGCATCTCAATATAAGGAATTTAAAGGCTTAAGGAAAGAATCTTTAAGAGATAATATGACTGATATTGAAGTAACTCTTGCAGATTTAGGTGAAATTGCAACTAGAGAATTAGTAAAAACACATAAACCATATGGTTTAAAAGAAAATAGAGAAATGGCAAAACGTGGAGGAAAGATTGCTAAAAATACACGTGATAATTTAGAAAAAGAGTTAGGAAAATCTGTTATTAGCAAGGATAATGCATTAAATTATAGCTATATTGATAATGAAAAATTAATTGAAGATAAAAAGTCAAAAAAGAAATAATTAAAGGAATACAATAGCAATGAAACAAATAAAAGATACAGAGTTTTTAATTATCGATTTTGAAACTATAACTCCTAAAGGAAGATCACCTGAACCAATAGAAGTTGGATTGTTGAGAATAAAGCAAAATCAAATTGATGATAAAGCATCTGTTGATTTTCTTATAAAGCCACCAGATGGATTACATTTAACCCAAATGGATACAGATCAAACTGGAATAAAAGAAGAAGATTTAAATGATAAACCAGATGCTTTAACAGTATTAAAAATGATTGATAAATCATGTGCAAAAAAGAATTACATTTTTATTGCACCAAATGCACATTTTGCTGAAATAAAAACAAAATATAATAAGCCACAACAAATTAAACTTTGGTAAATATGGAAAAGAGGAAAATTTGCAGTTTTGGAGGTAGGGGTTAACAATCTTCCAAATTGCAAATTTTTGTTATTCTATAAAAAATTATGATTTTTTGAAAATTGAAAATTTCGAAATTAAAATTTATAAAACAGTAAAAGAAATAAAAAATAAAAAATCTGATAAAATATTTTTAAATTGTAAAAATTATAAAAAATAGTACTTTGAAATTTTTTGAAATTAAAGAGAGGGAGGCTAGAAGAAGCATACTTTGATAAGTCCATTTTGAAATATATAACATTGCACAAAATCAAAGTATCCGAGAACTCAAATCTATGAAAAAGAAATCGGACATTGCACAAAATGAAACTATCAGGACATTTATTTTATATCAATTTAGTATTTAATTTCTTTTTAAAATCCAGTTAATCATAATTTCATACAATCGCTTTTTCAATGACATCATTCTATAATTATAATAGAAGTAGTTGTAAGGAGAGTGTTATTTGTTAAAAAAATGAACAAAAAACACTTGTCAGCTTGACATTTTAAATATATTAGATTAAACTATTAATATAAATGTACTTAAGAAAAAAGGAGGGAATTTAATGTCAAATTTGCCAGTCAAAATAAATAGAGATAGTATTTTTTATAAAATTAAACTTTTTATTAGTAATTTATTTTTTAAAAATAAAAATCAAAAAAATGAATTGAATTCAGAAATAATAATTGAAAAGAAAAAGCAACAAGATAATACGGAAGTTTTTATAGAACAATTACAATCAGATATAAAAAAGCAACAAAAAAGAGAAAGAATAATAACATATATTGAAAATGATGAGAAAAGCATATATAAATTATCTAATGAGAGATTAAAAGAACTTATAAAAATGTATGATGAAGAAATAAATAACGTAGATATGAAAATTAGACAATTAAAATATAATTAGGAGAGTATTAAAGGAGGAAATAATATGGGATATAAAGATTTAAGTGAAGAAGAAAAAAATAATATTTATGCTAGAGATAGTTTTTTGGAGAGTATGATATTTGATAAATGTGCAGCAGGAAATATAAAAGAAGCGTTTAAAAATTTAAGGAAGATTGATATTATTGGTTTTAAAGCTGGAAGTATAAGAAAAATAGTAGATACTTTTGGGGAAGAAGAAATTGAACAATATATTCTAGAGCAATATGCTCAAGCTCCAGAAGAAATGTACCAATATAGTCAAAGTGGAACAGAGAAAATATATAATATTTATACTAAAGGAAATGATGATGAAAGATTACAGTTGATTCTTGATATAGATCAAGAATTTGAAAATGATGAAGAAGTTAAGGCTGAAGCACCATTTGATTCTGTAAAAGTGCAAATATGTAAAATGATTGAAGCAGATGATAAAAAAATGGAAGCATTACAATATATACAAAATGAAGAGTTTAAAAAAGAAATAATGAATGATATAGATGAAAGAAAAAAGGAAACAGATGTAGAAAATTTATCAATAGAAGAATTATCTCAAATGAGCAATGGTTTAGATGAAGAAATCACAAATGTAGAAAATGATATTCAAACTGAAAAAGAAAAAGAAGAAGAAAGAAAAAAACTTATAGCTGAAGTATTAAGAAAAAAAGCTTTATTAGAATCAAAAAGAATGGAATTATCTGGACTAAAAGAAAAAGATAGTGAAAAAGCAGAACAGAAGGATATAGATCAAAAGTAGTATAAAAAGAAATATATAACAAAAGTATCCGAGAACTCAAAAAAGACTGATAGTTAGTTGTAATTATCAGTCTTTTATTATATAATTAGGGAAAATTAGGAATATTGGTTATATTGTAGACAAATAGAAGCTTTAATAACAGAATATTAAATTTAATAAAAGGAGATAGGATGATTTTTGAATCAAAAATAAAAAAGATTGATATAGAAGATTTAAATATATATGATTTATTATATTATAATGAGCTTATTAAAAATGTTTTTCATAGCATAAAAGAATCTGAAGAAAAAAGAGTTAAAACAAGTAAACATTTTATATATTATGAAATAGATAATCTACAAAAGTATGATCTTTTTTTAAATGAAAAAATGAATTTATTGGAAAAATGTTCACTTATAATCTATTTTAATTGTAATTCATTTAAAGAATTACTAATAAAAGTAAAATTAGACAATGATAAAAATGACAATATCACTAGTTTTATTGTTAATAAAGCTTTTCTATTTTTAAAAGATTTAAAAGAAAAAATGAAATCAAATCAATATGTTGAGAATTATTTTTTGGAAAGCTTTCAATTAAGGCATGGTAGATTTGCAGATTATTATAATTTTGATTTCATTGAATTAGATTTTGGTAAATTTCAAAAAATCTATGCTAAACCAGTTATAGTAAAAACTAAAATTAAATATAAAAAAATATTAAATGAAGAAGTTGAAGATATGAATTGTTTAGTAGATACTTTAAAAATAGATAGAGATATAATCTTGAAATTAGTACAGTTATTTTTTAGAACGACATTTGAAAGAGTTACCGATGGTATGTATTATGATAAATATAATGAGGATTTTATATATAATCTCAATACAGAAGAAAATGGTAAATTTTTAAAATGTAACAGAAATAAATTAATAGAATATCAAGATGAATATGCAAATGATGATATTGATAAATGCTTTATTATTTTTTATAAACTAAAGTACGATGATAAATGTGTTTACTTACAAGCGTGTGAAGCTTATATTGAAGGCTTAAAAACAAGTGATGGCAAAGAAATTATGTTTTTTGTTATTGCATTAGAAACATTGGCTAATTATGAATTTGATAATAAAGAAGAAGCTAAAAGTGAAAAAATATATAATTTGATTAGTAATTTATATGATGAAAATGTAGTTACTAAAGAATATATAGATTATATATATGATATTAGAAGTTTATATAGTCATCAGGGAATTTCTAACAATAGAATAAAACAGAAAATTTTTAATATTTTTGAGAATAATGAACATTTAATGAGTGAAGTTGAAAAATTATCATATTCGGTTCTAATTAGGTGGTTATTAAGTAAAGGTGAATTAAATGGAAGATAGAAAGATTTTTTTGGGTTCTTTAGAAATAAATAACAATATATTAAAGAATCGTTTATGTAATAGTTTTGAAGAAGATGGAAAGTCATATATTAGAGATGAATATAGCTTTGATAAAAATATCATAATAAAAAGAATTGGAAAAAACATATTAACTGGAAATGAAAGATGGAGATATGATGAAAACACAAATACATATGCATATTTTCAAGAAAATAAGTTTAATGAAGATGATTTAGGAAAGTATGATACAATGCTGTGTACTCATTTTAGATGGCAACCATATAGCACTAAAATAGAAGAAAGCATGTTTCAAGGAAATGATAATGGAGAAATAATGTTTAATTTTTATAATAATTGTAAAGGTTTGGATTATTTTAAAAAGTGGTTAAATAAACAATTTTTAAAAGGGAAACCCGTTGAAGTTTATTTTGCAATGCAATTTCCAGTGTTGATAAAAAAAGAAAATATTTATAACTGGTGTTACTTAAATAAATTAAATAGGGAATTTAGTAATATTTCTGTTACAAGTAGTGATGGATTACCACCTATATTAAATATGGCTAATCCTAGAATAATTAGTAGAAAAAAATAAATATATAATTTAATAAAAAACTTTTGCAAATAATTTGTCATTTTAAATTTTGGAAACATCAGTTTTAAAACAGAATTATTGAAAGTTATACAAAATAGAGATATAATAAACTATAATTATAATAATCATATAAAAGAAAAACTTAAAAACAATAATAAATTTAATAATTTAAAAAAGATAAACATTTAAAAATTTATAAAAATCTAAGTGAGGGAGGCTAGAAGATACAATATTGATCGACCAATTTTCTTATATATAACATTGCACAAAATCAAAGTATCCGAGAACTCAGATTTTTGAAAAAATTGTTTTATCAAATAAATGATGAACAAGAGGAAAAGGAAGAAAAAATTACAAATAAAGAACAATCCTGACGTTGCTAAAAGCCCGTTAGTTTTGACTTTTTAGGCATTTTGTGGTATAATTAAGGGTGAACCATAACTTTCTAAATAGTGAGTAATAATTATATACTAAGTATGCTTATCAAATTTTTATTATAAGGAGGTTATAGTATGAATGAGATAGATAAACAATGTATTCAAATGTATAATGAGCATTTTAAAAATAATATTAAAAAAATCCAAGATGAGAGGATAAGATCATTAATAAAAAATAATGTAAATGATAATTATACTAGTTTAGTGCATAGAGCTGCAAAATTAATAATTGAGCTTGCTGGAGATATAAAAAAAGAAGAAGTGTATTTTGGATTATTTGTATATTTGTATAGAAATGGCTATTTCTCAAAAGATATGAAATTTCAGTTTGATAAATCAGAACATGAGTTGGAATATTTATTGGGGGCATCTATTGTTGAAGGAAAAGGGGTTTGTAGAAATATTGCTACACTTTTAAAAGATGTTATGAATGAAATTAGTTCCATTAGTGGAAATAAAAGTAAGGCACTTTGTGTAGGGGTTAATTCTGAACATTATAATGCTCAAATAGACAATAGAAATATGCCACAAAATTTTCAACTAAGAGTAGCAGATTCAACTGGACGGAGTAAGTAAATCAAAATTACCAGAGAGTTCATTTAAGCAAAATCACGAAGATGTATTGCTAACAAGCACAAAGAATAGAGAACAAATTTTTTTAATTTTTGACCCAACAAATTATGTTATTGAAGAGTTTAATATTAAGACTGACTATAATCAAGAAGGTACTGCAATGGACTTAAGATGGAACCTGACAGATTACAATTATTTTTTAGATAAATCTGAAGAAGAAATTTTAGAAAATTTTAAAAGACAAACTAGAATTTTACTTGGACTAGGACATTCAGAACACATACCATTAGATAAAAGAACAATGCAATTAATTATGCAATATAGTATTAATCAATGTGAAAAAGGGAAAGATAAAATATTAGATTTTTATAACTCATCTAAACAATTGCGTAAACTAATAAGTAACGGAATAATAAAATGTGCTAAAGAAATAGAAAAAAATCCAGAAGAAAGATAAATAACAAAACAAATGGCTGATAGTTTTTTAATTATCAGTCTTTTTCATATTTAATAATTAAATACGATTTAATTGGAAGCTACTTTAATCCATAGTAAACAGCAGAGGAGAGCAGAAGGATATGGATCAAAAGTAGTATAAAAAGAAATATGTAACATTGCACAAAATCAAAGTGTCCGTGCATTCAAAATTAATTATACAAATCATTGAAAAAATCCAATTTTCATTATATAATTTATTTGGAGATGAGAAAATGAATGCTATAGATAGAACATTAAAATATGTAGATTTATATTTGGGAAAAAATTTGAATGATATACCATGTTATCAACTTCCTGAAGGATATCGCTTTGTCTCATTTAAAGATGGAGATGAAAAAGATTGGGTTGAAATAGAAATGTCAAGTGGTGAATTCATAAGTTTCAAAGAAGGTATGAAAGCATTTCAACATTATTATGGAGAACACTATGAAGAATTAAAAAAGCTTTGTATATTTGTCGAAAATAATAAAGGAGAGAAAGTAGCTACATCAACAGCGTTTTATCTAGAAAATCCAATATCAGATATTACTGGAAATGTACATTGGGTTTCAGTGAAAAGTGAATATCAAGGAAAAAAATTGTCAAAACCATTGATTGTTGAAACATTAAAATTACTAAAAAAATTAGGACATAAAAAAACATTATTACATACACAAACTCATACATGGCTTGCTGTAAAAATATATTTAGATTTAGGATTTGAGCCATATAAATTAAAAGATAATTTTTTAGGATGGCAAATAATAAAAAAAGTAACAAATCATGCAAAACTATCTAATATTAATGAAATAGAATATAATGATATTTTTAATTCGTTATATGTCCAAGCACATATATTTTTAAAATAAAATATAAAATGAAAATATAAATAATTAATGAGATTAAAAATCTAATTAAATACTAAAATATGATTTAATTAGAAGCTATTTAAAATTCATAGTTGCAACATAGGAGAGCAGAGGGATATGAATCAAAAGTAGTATAAAAAGGAATATGAAGTATTGTACAAAATAAAAGTTTCCGCGGATTAGAATGTTGATATTTCAACAATTTAACAAATTTTACTTAAACTTAAGGTGAATTGGTTAAGACATGTGATGTAAAATAAAAAAAATAATTAGGAGTAAACGGATATGATGATTAAAAAAATATATAGATTTAAAAACTTTAAATGTGATGTTGAAGTATTTGAAGGTAACAGTAGTAGTGTAATAGTATTTAATAATATGGATAATGATTTGAAATCAGAAGAAATGCGTGATTTAGTCATTGTCCCAAATGATTATGGATATATAAAAATAAAGAAAGTAGATAAAGAAACTGTGATATGTTCGGGCTTTTTAGATAAAAGATTTTTTAACGAAGATATGATTGATGATATTATGGAAAATTATTTAAAGAACGAATTAAATGTGGTAAAGTATCAAGTGGATTATTGGCATATTGAACTTGTTAAAACAGATGAGGAATTTTGTGAATATAATGGAGAATATTAAGTCGATTAAAAGAAAGTATCTATAAAAAATAGGAATTTAAAAAGAAAGAAATAATTTATAATATAAAAATTAAAATTAAATTCACTAAAAATTCTAAAATAACAACAAGAGTAAGAAGCAAATATGAGATTGAGATATTATAAAAAGAAAAATACAACATTGCACAAAATCAAAGTTTCCGCAGATTAGAATGTTGAAAAATCAATACTTTGCTGGATTTTGAATTAGAGTATCGATATTGTTTCAAATTGAGTTTTTGTTTCTTTTTAAATTTCCAAATAGTTAAAAATAATAATTCATACAATCGCTTTTTTAATGGCATCATTCTATAATTATAATAGAAGTAGTCATAAGGAGAGTGTTATTTGTTATGAAAAAAATTAAATTAGATAATTATGAATTAAAGTTAGTTATACATTCATTAAATGAATTAAGAAGATAGAAATCTAAATATAAATTCACCAGAGCGTTTCTAAAAGCTGATATGCGTATATTTAAAGTTGTAATTTTACATAAAATGTGCTATAATTAAGGTATAAGTGAGAAGTCGCTCACTGAAGACTCGCAAGAGTGAAGTACATTGAAAACCTTATAACAGGAGGTATCATTATGAATAGTATTAACGAAATTAAGGACATGCTTGATAAGCTCAATGAAGAACTCGAAACCCTGCGGGCAGAGAACAAGGCACTGAAACTTCGTCTTTCAAAGTATGAATCAGTTGCAGAAAACGATAATATACACATGACCATTGAAGAGATGGATTTGTCTGTTCGTTCTTACAACTGGTTGAAAAGACATACACGTGTACAGACGGTTGCAGATATTCTTGAAATAGATATTCTTGAAATGTATGGATTGAGTTCTTGTGCAATGCGAAATTTTGGAAGAAAATCTTTATTAGAAGTTGTTGAGAAAATGGAAACACTTGGATTCGTTGATTGGGCAAAAGGAATCATAGAGGAACTGAATCGAGTTGATTAAGGTGTAATTGCCAAAATTGAAAAAAGAATTTTAAAACTTTCCTCCTGTCATATACAGTGAGGTTTTCAAAAAAAGCACCTTTCATTCGGGTGCTTTTTCATTAGAATTTTAATATATTTACAAAACTATATAGAAATAAAAAAGAAAATAAATCTTCAAATAAAAAGTTGTTGTCTTAAAATTGGCAAAAATATTAATTTTTAAGGAAGTAGGGGAATAGAAGATAAATTTTTAATAAAAATACAAAAATTTATAAAATTTTATAAAAATTGAATTTTGGAAAAATATTTTAAAATTACAAAAACTAAAATAATTTTATAAAAACATAAATTTAAAAAGATAAAATATAAAATGAAAATTAAGATTTAATATAAAATACGAATAAAATAATTAACGAGATTAAAAATCTAATTTAATAATTAAATATGATTTAATTGGAAGCTACTTTAATCCATAGTAAACAGCATAGGAGAGCAGAGGGATATGGATCAAAAATAGTATAAAAAGAAATATATAACATTGCACAAAATCAAAGTTTTGTGCATAAAGGGATAGGATTCAAAAGGAAGATACCTGTTTCAAGCACCTTCCTCGAGCCTTGCGACGGCGCGCTTACAAGCTCTTATAGTATCTAATTTTTATGCAATTTATCGTTTTTAAGTATATTTCAGTAAAACGGCTATTTTTTATTTCTACTATATTTATTATTCATTATTGTAATTTTCATTCATTATATTTATATTCTTATTTTAAATCTTATATTTCAAACAACAACTTATATTACCAAAATAAAAAAACGCCTTAAAAACCATTTTTAAGCTTCGTCTTAAAATAGCCTTATGTTTTAGACAACAAACTATATGGCTAATTTTTAAAAACGGCTTAAAATCGATTCTGGCAAGCCATTAAGTTGCTGTAATTGCTCAAGTTTCACTTTCGCAAACAGCAACTAAGTTGTGTGTCATTTTTTTAGCAATTTTTGAGTAAAATCCTAGTTGCTGCAATAATTCCAAAGATTTATACAAATCAATAAAAATCACATATTATTATAATAAATATGTATGAAAATTAAATAATAATCTTATAAAAGTGTTTATATAAGAAGATTTCATTAAATGTAAATAAAGTATTTAATATTTAGACGATTAGTTTATTAGTTAATTATAAAAATGTCTTAAAAACGATTTTCAGAGGTCTGGATTTGTAAAAATATAATTAAATACAAAAATATTTGTAAAAAATTTCAAAATCAACAAATGTTCGTTTTTTAGAATTATAAACCAAACATTTTAAAATTTAATTTTGCACAAATTTTAAAATCATAAAATTAATTTTAAAAATCTAAAAATTTAAAATTTAAAATTTTAAATAAAAATTTTTTATTATTTTAATTTTGTAAAAATTATTTTTTTGAAAATTTTTTCTAAAGCTTCTTCCCTTTTAATTTTTAAAAATTTAAAAAAATTTGTATTTTTGTATTTTTATCAATTATAAAAGTCCTCTATTCCCCCTACTCCACCGTTTTCAATATTAGAAATTGTAATTTTCCGAACTAAAAAATTAAGTTCAAATTTTATTTTTCTAAAGTAAAATCATAATCATGGAAGAATAAGAATGAATGATCAATTACGCAATAATTTTCTACCTTACCATTTAATAAATACTTACGTCCATCATAATTTTCAATAACTTTATTGTCTTCTACTGGAGTATAAGCTTGATTTGGTTCTACATCATAATGGATTGATACTTCATATTTGCATTCTTTATTTTTATCACTTGCTTTACCATAATAAACTGCTATATATTCTCCTGTTGAACGTTTATAAATATAATATGTAGTTGGCATTTTACTTACAAATGCATATTGTGTATCTGTATATGTTTCAATGAATTCATCTGTTTTTAATAATATTCCTTTTTCATATAATAATCCTTCAAGTCTTTTAGAATCTGATTCATTTAAATTATTTAAACAACCTGTTAAAATAAATAATCCTGCTATTAATAATAATACTACTAATACAATACATACTGTTCTTTTCATTTTTCAAACCCCTTTCTTAAATAATAAAACATAACACTTGTATTATATCATAAAATGTTTTTTTACAATAACATTATCGATATTTTCTATATGTTTATCTAAAAAATAAATTACTATTTGTCATATTCTTTACATTTATCAGAATTTACTCTAACAATTCTTAAATTTAAAATCATTTTTGTTCCTCCTTAAAGTAATTACATTATATAATACTTATATTTTCCAAAAATGTCCATCTTCAGACACTCTAGAGAGGGACAAAAACCCGCCTAGTAAGTATCAAAGTTTTGTACATAAAGGGATAGGATTCAAAAGGAAGATACCTGATTTTATTATGAAATTTATTTTTTAATTTCTATTTTTGTTTTTTATTTTTGAAAATTCAAAAAAATATATAATATAAAATTCTTCTATTTTCCCCTACTCCACTTTTTTTACCCAAGATGAAAAAAGTCCCCGAATGAAAGGGACTTTTTTTGAAAACCTCTGTATATGACAGAAGGTTATTTAGTCGAAACATTTTGTTGAAATTTCAACATATAATTGATTATTCGCAAAGCGACACAGATATTTACCAAAGGTTCTTTTTAAATCTCTGATTGTAAAGGAACTATCAGCAACATAAAACTGTACTACATCTTCCTCCTCACTATCCAAAGGAATCTTTACTGAAACATCCCGATAAACGAAAGGATCACATTTTACTGAATAATCGCAATATTTCCAATCCTCATCGATCTTATCATAAATTTCAAATCTCACATATGCACTTTCTTCGTTTGTTTTTCCTCCAATATATATTGAAGAAATTATACTTTCTGTGTCATAGGTCTTTCTAAAAACATCTTTGATAAAATCCTCTGGAACCATTTCCAATGCTTTGATGCAATGAATATAAAGGGTTCTAAAGAACTCAAAATTTTCACTTTGCATCAACATTTCCCTGTTAAGCTTCTTGATCTCTGCAATGTTCATTGCCATTACCTCCTGTTATATTAGGTTTTCAATGTTCCATAAAATGGGCGAATTCCCACTTATATCTTATATTATAGCACATTATGTCGATTTTTTCAAATTTTCTTAAAATGTACTATCAAATATTATTTTACGCATTTAACGACAGATAATTGTATTTTTTAAATTCTAAAATTTAATTATTTTATTATACATATCCATAGCAAAATTATCAGTCATTCCAGAGATGTAGTAAATTACAGCTTGGTAAAGCTCTTTTTTATCATCTATATTAAAAATAACCTTATTTTGGTATATATCTTTGCGTTCCTTATTCCAGAACATACTTAACCATTTTTCAAAATCATCTATTATTTCTGGATATATATTTTTTATATGATTTCTTTCATCATAATATCTTTTTAAAGTATCATATATTGTATTTATAACTAATTTAAAATAATCTGTACTTGGTTTTAATCTTTCGTCCATGTAAATATATTTATAATTAAACTCTTTCAATTTATTCATGAAATTAAAAGCTTTATCCGAAAATTTTAAACCATCAATTTCATTACTATTTTCACACAAATCATATATTAAATAATTGATTATTATTGTATTATTTATTTTTTCATTTTTATCAATATTTAATAATTCATATAATTCTTCTAAATGCTCATCTAAAATTCCTAAAGTAATTGCATCTTGAATGTCTCTACCTAAATAGGCAATTTTGTCTGCAATTTTAACCACGCAACCTTCCCAAGTATATGGTTTAAATTGATTAGGATAATTATAATCATATAAATCTATGTATTCTTCTCTAGGCTTTAAACTATTTTCGTCTATTTCTCCGCAATGAGATATTATTCCATCTCTTACTGCATATGTAAGATTAAGATTTTGCAAATTTTGTTTATCATCTTCTAAAATAACTATTTTGTCGACCATTTCCATACCATTTCGTTCATGCCAAAAAGTTTTTCCAATTTCTTTTTGTGATATTTCAGATAATATTTTTTCTCCTTGATGGCCAAATGGACTATGCCCAATATCATGTGCCATAGCAATAGCTCTTGTAAGTTTTGTATTTAAACCTAAATAACTTGCAATTGTATCACTTATTGATTCTACTAATATTACATGCTCTATTCTTGTACAAATATGGTCATTTGTTGGAGAGAAAAATACTTGTGTTTTGTGTTTCATTCTTCTAAAAGCTAGACTATGTATTATTCTTGTATAATCTCTTTCAAAATCTGAACGGATGTCATTTCCTCTTGTGTACAATTCATTTTCTCTTTTTATAATATTGTTCCATTTTGGATTGTTTTCGGTTGTAGCAACATTTTTTAAAATATCTTTCATATTCTTACTCCATATAAACTAAAATTTAAACAAGCTTTTTATAATTTGATTTCCAATCTTTCTTCCCATTGAACTCAATGCAGAATTTGCAGTTTTTTCAACAGCTTTTCCAACTTTATATGATGCTGAATTTTTTCTTGCAATTTCTTTTTCCTTTTCTTTTGCCTTCTTTTCTCTCTCCTCTTCCCTTTTAGCTTTTTCTTCAGCTTTTTGTTGTCTTTCTAGATCCTTTTGTTCTTGAATTTGGCGTTTTTCTTCCTCTTTAGCTTGTTTAATCGCCTCTTCTTCTTCCTTTTTCTTGTTTATTTCCTCACTTAAAATTTCATAAGCTGAAATATTATCTACTATGGTATCATATTTTCCATTGAATTGACTTCTTGCTATAATCATTAGTCTCATAGAATCATCTAAACTTCCCATCTGACTTTGTGGTGGCAATATAGTTGCTTTTTCAACTACACTTGGTTCTCCATTTTCGTTTACAAATGATATTAAAGCCTCACCTGTTCCTAGATTCAAAATTGCCTCTTCAGTATTAAAACTTGGATTTGCTCTATATGAATTAGCCACAGCTTTTACAACCTTTTGCTCTGCTGGTGTGTAAGCTCTTAAATTGTGTTGAACTCTATTTCCTAATTGTGCTAATATTTCGTCTGGAATGTCGTTTGGAGATTGGGAAATAAAGTAAATTCCAACTCCTTTTGACCTTATAAGTTTAACAATTTGAACTACACTAGTTTGAATATATGCAGGTAGATCATCAAATAATAAATGTGCTTCGTCAAAAAAGAATATCATTTTAGGTTTATCCAAGTCCCCTACCTCTGGAAGGTTATTATTCATATTTGTTAAAAGCCATAATAAGAAACTAGCATATAATTTTGGTTGCTTATATAAATCAACAGCGTGTAAAATATTGATGTTTCCAAGTCCAGCATCATTTGTTTTAAATAAGTCATTTAATTCGATTGCTGGTTCTCCAAAAAAGAAATCTCCTCCTTGTTCTTCAATCATTATTAAACTTCTTTGAATTGAACCAATACTTTGGCTTGCAACATTTCCATAATTTACAGTATATTCCTTACTATTGTCAGCTACATATTGCAACAATAGTCTTAAGTCTTTTAAATCTATAATTGGATAATTGTTTTCTTTAGCAATTTTGAATATAATAGCCAAAACGCCTTCTTGTGTTTCATTTAATCCTAGCATTCTAGCTAAAATAGTTGAACCTATGCTTTGAAGAGTTGTTCTTATAGGATGACCATTTTTTGCAAATACATCCCAAAATATTGTTGGAAAACCTTTAAAAGGGAAATTTGTTATTCCCATTTTATCTAATCTTTTTTGAATATTTTCATTTGATTCTCCTGGAAGACATGTTGCTGCCAAATCTCCTTTGATATCTGCTAAAAATACTGGTACACCGCTTGCACTAAAACTTTCTGCCATTACTTTTAAAGTAATAGTTTTACCACTTCCTGAAGCTCCTGTAATTAAACCATGTCTATTTGCTTTATTTAACAAAATAGATAGCTCTTTATCATCACTTTTTCCAACCAAAATTTTATTATCAATATACATATTATCATATCCTTTCTAATTTGTTTGTAACTAATTTATTCTTTTTTCTTTAATTTTGCAACAAAAAATCCTTCAAAATATTCATTTGGCATCAAGCATAATGTTCCTTTAATACTAGTAGGTAATACTGGTAGATTGCCAAGTTTTTCTATTTCAATTGGAACAATTTCAACTTTTCCTGTTTTTAAAATGCTTTGAATTACCTCTTCATTCTCCTCTTGCAAAATTGAACAGGTTGAATATACCATTTCTGAACCTTTTTTTAAAATTTTAATTGCTTTATTTAACAATTGTTTTTGAGTCTTTACTGACTTTTCTATTAAAGTTTCGGTAAAGTATTTATTAAGTTTTTCATTTTGTAAATCTAAAGTTCCACTACCACTACATGGAGCATCTAACAGAATTTGGTCAAACGAAAAGAAATCATCAATTTCTCTTGAATCTTTAACCATGCAAAATACACAACTTGCTCCTTGCTTTTCTATATTGTATTTTAGTTTTTCGGCACGAATTGCGTTTCGTTCACATGCAGTAATGTGCGATTTGTTATTTGAAATAGCAGCCATTTGAGTTGTTTTGCCACCCGGAGCTGCAGCCATATCTAAAATGTCGCTATTCTCTTTTGGCTCTAAAATAATAGGTGGTAACATAGAAGATAGACTCTGTAAATAGATTTTTCCTTCTTTGAATGCCTCTAATTCCTGTATTTTAGCTTCATTAGCATTTTTTACAATATATGCATTATCTGAAATGCTTGCCTTTTCAAATTCTATACTATTATCTTTTAAAGCTTTCTCAATTTCTTCATTATTTGATTTTAAAGTGTTAACTCTAAACGTAGTAAATCTTGATTTCTCAAAGCTTTCTTTAATTTTTTCACAAAGTTCATTTCCATATTGTTGCTCTAATTTTTTAACAAAAAAATCTGGTAATTGTTGTTTCATTTTTTTAATCCTTTACTTAATTTTCAAAGATATTTTATATTAAATGCGAAAAAAACTCAATAGAAATTAAGTTTTTTGCACTACTTTTTATAAGTGTCCCAAAAAGTTTACTAAAAAATCTTTTTTTTATGTAACTATTATGTTATAATTTAAATACATTCTCTTAAATGAGAATTTATTATAGATAGGGTTTACATATGTAGAAGTATTAAGTTGTCTTTATCAGATTTAAGGAGGTTATTCTATGCTTAGAAAGCTAAAAAGTGTGTTCGCGTATTCAAAAATCGAACGTGTAAGTTTGGAGCGGATCAAATCCAAAATCATTGAAGCAAATTTGACAATGACAACTATACTGTCAACATTTGCAACATTTCTGATAGCAACAATTCTTATATTGTCTTTTTTCTCCAAAGGAATAGAACAGAATAGAATTGTGTATATTTTTGGATTGATTTCCTCAGTAACAATTATGATTTTATCTTTAACAGTTGCTAGAATGAATTCAAAAGTTGTCAAAGTATTAGTTTATTTATCGTATGCCGTTTATTATTTGTATGGTATCTTAATTGGAACCGTTACAGACCCAAATAGCAAAACTGTTACATTTATGGTTTTGCTTGTATTCATACCAACGCTCTTTGTAGATTGGCCTATGCGTGTTGTGTCTATAACAAGTATATTTGTAGCCATCTTCGTTGTGCTATGTTATCACAATAAGACTGGTGCTGTACTTTCAGTAGATATAATCGATGCAATATCCTTTGCTATTCTTGGTTTAGCCAGTGGTTTTGTTGTTAATAACATTAAAATTCGAGGTTATATTTTAGAACAGCAGTTGCAAGAGATCAGTCGCATAGATCAACTAACACAAATGAGAAATCGAAATGCGTATGAACTCGAGCACAACTCTATTTTAGATATATGTAGGCATACACTTGCAATTATCTATATTGATGTAAACGGACTGCACGAAGTTAATAACGAAAAAGGCCACGATTTTGGCGATAAAATGTTAAAGTTTATCGCCTCAGCGATCAAAAGTACATTTTCATCAGAACTCACTTATCGAATCGGAGGCGATGAGTTCATATGTTTTGTACCAGACAAAAGTGAAGAAGATATTGAAGCTTTACTGCATAATATGAATGAGATAATAGAAAAAGAAAATTATCATATTGCAGTAGGCTACAAAGTTTCCCCAATAAGGCATATTTCTTTAGAAAGCTTGATTGATGAAGCAGAAAAAAGAATGCTGAATGATAAGAGAGAGTTTTACAAAGACATTGCTAATCGTAAAAGTCGGAACATAACAAAAAAAGATATGTAAACCCAAAATAGAGCCAGATATTTATTCTGGCTCTTATTTTTATTACTTATTCTATTTTCGTATTTTTCTGTTTTATTTATTTTCTTCAATATAATTTACAACATCTTCAACTGTAACAATTTTTTCTGCTGCTTCATCTGGAATTTCCATTTCAAATTCTTCTTCTATATTCATTACAAGTTCTACAATATCTAATGAATCAGCTGATAAGTCATCTACAAATGTTGATTTCATTTTTACTTGTTCTGCTTCTACTCCTAATTGATTTACTATTATTTCTTTTAATTTTTCAAAAATTTCTTCTTTATTCATTTTATTTCCTTCTTTCTTTTTTTCTATTAGTAAAATATATTAAACTCCCATAATGTTATAACCAGAATCCGCATAAATTACTTGACCTGTAACAGCCTCTGACATATCGCTTAGTAAAAATGCTGCAACATTACCAACTTGAGTAGTAGTAACATTTCTATGAAGTGGTGCTTTTTCTTCAACAACAGTCAATATTGAAGAAAAGTCTTTAATTCCTTTAGCTGAAAGTGTTTTAATAGGTCCAGCGGAAACAGCATTAACTCTTTTTCCTTCTTTTCCTAAATTTTCTGCCAAATATCTTACACTTGCTTCTAGTGCAGCTTTTGCAACGCCCATTATGTTATAACCTTCAATCACTTTTGTTGAACCATGATATGTTAATGTTAATAAACTAGCATTTTCATTTAAAAATTCTAATTCTTTTGCAGTTTTGGCAGCAAGTACAAATGAATATGCACTTACATCAACTGCATGTGAATATCCTTCTTTGCTTGTGTATATAAAATCATTGTGTAGGTCATCTGTGTTTGCATGAGCGATCGCATGAACTAAACCATCGATTTTTCCATTTTCTTCTTTAATTTTTGTAAAAACACTTTTTACATTCTCATCTACAGAAGCATCATTTAAAACATAAGCTTTACTTCCCTCAAATTCTGAAATTAAAGCTTCAATTTTGTCTTTATTTTCCTCTCCCATGTATGTAAATATTAGTTTTGCTCCATTTTCATAAGCTGATTTTGCTATACCATAGGCAATGCTCCATTTATTTCTAATTCCCATTATTAAAATTTGTTTATTTTCTAAAATCATAATCTTCTCCTTACTTTCTTTCTCTATATTGTTTTAAAGCTTCTTTTAAGCTCATTTTTGAACCATAGTTTAATATTGCGTTTGAATATACGCTAATAGCAACTTTAGCAATTAGTGCAACCATTGCAATTAATAAAACTATTGAAATAATTATATCTTGTGCACTTGCTAATCCCATCATTATTCTTGATGGCATACAAAATGCTGACGAAATTGGAAATATTCCAGCAAATGATGCAATTGAACTTGTAGGATCTATTGATATTGAAAAATATCCTAAATAGAAACCTATCATTGCAATCATTGATACTGGTGTATTTGCTGATTGTATATCTTCTGGTTTTGTTACTAATGAACCAGTTAAAGCATATAATAATGCATAAGCAAAATATCCTAAAATAAAGTAAACTAGTGTAATTATTATAAATCCTGGTGTTATTTTAGAAACATCTAATAATGTATTTATCATTTCTGAATCTAAAAATACATTTGCACAAATAATTGCAGTTGTAATAAATAGAATAACTTGGAATAATCCTATTAAACCAATTCCAATTGTTTTTCCAAGCACTATTGTTCTTGGGCTTGTAGAAGTTACTAATGTTTCCATTATTTTTGATGTTTTTTCTGTTGTTATTGATTGAGAAACTTGAGCTGTAAATAATATAATAGCCATAGAAAGTGCAAAACTTACAATCATCATTACAAATACATTTTGGAATTCAACCTCATCTTCCTGTGTTTGTTCAACACTTGTTTCAAAATTTGGTGTAATTGCTTGTAATTGTTCTGGTGTAATTCCCAATTTTGTTATTTGTAAATTTGAGTAAATTGAGTTTATTGCACCAAATAAGTCTTGTGGTACTTCATTTTCCCATCTTAAATTCTCAACAACATATCTCATTTTAATTTGTTCATTTTCTTTTTCAATTATTATAGCTGTTTTTATTTCTTCATTCTCAATTTTCTTTTTAATATCATCATAAGAAGTTTTACTAATTGTAATATCGTATGGTAAATCCATAGTTTTTAAAGACTCTAAACTTCCTTCAAATACATTTGATTCATCTGATATTAGAACCTTTTTATTTCCCTTTTCTTCCTGTATAGCACTTACTATTTTAGGAATACTAAAACCTACCACAATCAATGCTAGAATTATAATTGTTGAGATTATAAATGATTTTTTTCTAACCATTTCTCTCATTGTAAATTTCATTACTGTAAATAGATTTTTCATTATTCTTCACCTACCTTTTCTACGAAAATATCATTAAGTGTTGGCTTCATAATCTCAAACCTATTAACAACAACATTGTTTTGCATTAATATTTTCAATAAATTATGAGCTTTTTCCTCATTATCTAATTTTAAAATATAATTATTGTCAACTTCGTTTTCGATTTCCAAATTACATTCTTTTATGAAATTATCAATATTTTGGTTTACTTCAACTTTCGCTCTATTAGCAGGGTAAGAATCTTTTATTTGCTTTAAATTTCCTTGTAGCACTGTTATACCTTTATCTAAAATCAATATGTTACTACAAAATTCTTCAATTGTAGCCATTTGGTGAGCTGACATTATTACATATTTACCATTTCTAACTAATTCGATAATAATATTTTTTATTAAATCTGTATTAACTGGATCAAGACCACTAAATGGTTCATCTAATACAACAAGTTCTGGATTATGTATTAATGCTGTCATTAGCTGAATTTTTTGTTGATTTCCTTTTGAAAGTTTTTCAGCTGTTTTATTTAAATATTCTTCAACTTTTAATTTTTTTGCCCATTCTTTAATTGATTTTTCAGCATCTCGTTTAGTCATGCCTTTTAGTTCTGCAAAATACATTAATTGATCCATTATTAGTGTTTTTTGGTATACTCCTCTTTCTTCTGGTAAATAACCAAAATTTACATTTTTCCTATCTACTGTTTTACCATTCCATGTAATTTCTCCAGCATCTTTATTTAAAATTCCAAGTAACATTCTAATTGTTGTTGTTTTTCCAGCCCCATTTGTTCCAAGTAATCCGTAAACACCTGGCTCATTTAAGCTGAATGAAATATTGTCAACTGCTTTTTTTCCTGCAAATGACTTTGAAACATTTTTTAATATTAATCCCATTCTATTCTCCTTTCTCTTTGGATAATGTAAAACATTTTTTATGTAGCATATAGTTATCCCATATACTTTTACAAATATCTTAATTACTTTTCTATTAATTCTTTTATATTTCTAAATTTTGAATATCTTTCTTCGATAACATCATCTTTTGAAAGCTTTTTCATTCTAGAAATTTCTTTTTTAATTTCTTTCTTTATATCATCTGAAACCTTTGCAAAATCCTCTTCTTGCATTTCTATAGGCTCTTTAATTATCTTATCTATAACCTTTAAAGAATACAAGTCTTTTGCAGTTAACTTCATTTTTTCTGCTGCTTCTTTAAATCTGCTTGAATCCTTCCACAAAATTGAGCTATAACCTTCTGGAGAAAGTATAGAATAGATTGCATTTTCTAACATAAACACCTTATTAGCAACTCCTATTGCAAGAGCTCCACCAGATGAGCCTTCTCCAATTACTATTGATATAACTGGAACTTTCAATTTTGCCATCTCAAACATAGATTTAGCAATAGCCTCTCCTTGACCTCTTTCCTCTGCGCCTATTCCTGGATAAGCTCCTTTGGTATCAATAAAAGTAATTACAGGCCTATTAAACTTTTCAGCTTGTTTCATAAATCTAATTGCTTTTCTGTAGCTTTCAGGGTTTGGCATACCAAAGTTTCTTTCAATATTTTCCTTTGTTGTTCTCCCCTTTTGTTCTGCTATTATTGTAAAATTTTGCTTTCCAATTTTACCTAGACCACATACAATTGCTTTATCATCTTTAAAATTTCTATCTCCATGTAGTTCAATAAAATCATCAAATATTGAATTTATATAATCCAAAGAAGTTTTTCTTTTTGGGTTTCTAGCAATTTCTACCTTTTCCCATGCTGATATTTCTTTTCCCATTATGCTTCGCCTCCTTTGTGATATTGAATTAATTTATATAAAGTTTCTTTCATGTCTTTTCTTTCAACTATTTTATCTATAAATCCATGGTCTAGTAGGAATTCTGCTGTTTGAAATCCCTCTGGCAAGCTTTCTCCAATTGTTTGTTCAATTACTCTTGGGCCAGCAAATCCTATCATTGCACCTGGTTCAGCTAAAATAATATCTCCCAAACTTGCAAAAGAAGCTGTAACGCCTCCATAAGTTGGGTCTGTTAAAACAGAAATATATAATAGTCCCGCTTCATCTAACTTAGTTAAAGCAGCAGTAGTTTTAGCCATTTGCATAAGAGATACGATTCCTTCTTGCATTCTAGCACCACCAGACACTGCAAAAATAATAAGTGGTAATTTTAATTTAATAGCTTGCTCAATACTATATGTTATTTTTTCTCCAACAACAGCTCCCATGCTTCCCATTAAAAAGCCACTATCCATTATACAAATAACAACATCTTCTCCTTTAATTTTACCAGTACCACAGGCAACCGCTTCTTCCAAATCAGTCTTCTCTCTTAAGGTTTTAAGCTTTTTAGGATAGTCTTCCAACCCCAAAGGATTTGTGGTATCTAAATTCAAATCAAATCTTTTATATGTCCCTTCATCTACAATTAAATCAAGTCTTTTACCAATATGCATTCTAAAATAATGACCACAATTAGGACAAATATTGTAATTTTTTCTAACATCATCTTTGTATAAAATATCTTTACAATTATCGCATTTAATCCATTGTCCAATTGGAATATCGATATTAGACTTAATCTTTTTTATACCTGGTTCCCTTTTCTTGATTTTGTCAACAATCATGAAATTGCCTCCTTAAATTTATTGGTGTGTTTGGCTTACCTGTACTTGTTTTTAAGCACAATGTTGCCCACTACACACATATATAATTTATATCATATTTTTGCATAAAAATGAATTAAACTGACCTTGCGGTATAAGAAAAAAATCTCAATATAAATTGAGATTTTTAATTCTTATTTTCCTCTTCCTCATGCTTTTCTGCTGTTTCTTTTATTACATCTTCAAAGCCAGTTAATGCAGCAAAAGGAGCAAATTGGCTAGACCTAGCATACAAAGACATTTGAGGGTGCTTTTTAGATACATGATGAGGCAAATTTATAATATCATCATAACTTTTATCAATTTTAAAATTCATTACTACCTCCTAAACTTTTCTAACAGGCTGAAAAATAATTGAGTGAATTTCTAGGCGAACAAACGAGATAACCGGAGGCGTGCGTGTGCACGTTGAGGATTATCGAGTGCAGTTCAACAACGAAATTCGCCAATTATTTTTTAGCCGTGGTGGCCTCCAATCTGACCATTTCGCTCAATAGTAGTCCCTGATTCCATAAAGTTCATCCCCTTAAGCACTGCATTTTTACCATATCTTTCTTTAATATTCAAAACTGCTTTTTGTAATTCCTTTTCTGACTTTTCCTTTTTTCTTTGTTTTTCTATTTTATTATAATCAACAAACAAATCCATTTGTTCATAGTTTTTTAAACTTTTATATTCATTCTCACTAATAACTTCTTCAGCTGAAATATTTATTCTACGGGTTAATAAATTTTTGTTCATTATTCTTTCATAAAGTTCCATTACTGCTTTAGTAATTATCTTAGTTGATGAAGTTTTATGGTCTATATTTATCGTTCCATGAGCATGTTTTGGTACTTCTCTACCATATCTATCTAGTGTTATTTCTCCATAATATCTTTTGCTAATCTCTTCGTCTTTTAGGTTATCTACATCATAACCTATAGTTAATACCAATTTACTTGTTATAAGCTCTTTTTTGACTAAATCTAATGTAAGCAATTCTGTCATTTCTTTTACTATCAATTTTGTTTCTTCATAATTATATGGACGATGTAAAACTTGCCCCAAGCTTAAACTATTTGATATAGGCTTATATGCTTTTACACTCTGAATTGTACAAGGTTCATACCCCCAAGCATGGTCTATTAGTAACTCTGCATTTATTCCAAATAGTTTATATAATAATTCCTCATTTTTTTCAGACATCCTTGCAACATCGCCCATTGTAAACATGCCATTTTGTTCTAATTTTTTCGATATTCCTTTACCTACACGCCAAAAATCTGTTAAAGGTCTATGACTCCATAAATATTTTCTATATGTTTTTTCATCTAATCCTGCAATTCTTACTCCATTTTCGTCAGCATCTACATGTTTTGCAACTATGTCCATCGCAATTTTACATAGATACATATTTGTTCCTATACCCGCCGTTGCTGTTATTCCCGTTTCTTCATATACATTTTTTATAACAGCTGTAACAAGTTGCCTTGGAGTCATTTGATATGTTTGTAAATAATGTGTTATATCTATAAATACTTCATCTATTGAATATGAAAATATGTCTTCTTGCGAAAACCATTTTAAATAAATGTTAAAAATTTTTGCACTATATTCCATATAGTACTTCATTCTAGGTGGAGCTATTATATATGACAACTCTAAATCTTTATTTTTCTTTAAAGCAATATCATCATAAGATGCACATGTAAATCTATGACCTGGTGCATTCAATTTTCTTTGTTTATTTACTTCCTCCACTTTTTGTATAACTTCAAAAAGCCTTGCTCTACCAGGTATTCCATACGCTTTTAAAGATGGTGTTACTGCTAAACAAATCGTTTTTTCAGTTCTACTATTATCTGCTACAACAAGATTTGTTGTAAGCGGATTCAAACCTCTTTCTTTACACTCAACAGAAGCATAAAAGCTTTTTAAATCAATAGCAATATATACTTTATCATATTTATTATTCACTTTTACACCTCCATCTACAAACTTATATTTGTATTATAGCACACAATTTATTGTTTGTAAACAGTTGTTTGATAAAATTATAAAAATTAAACTTTTTGGGACACTCTTAAAATTCAAGGTCCCCTGACTTTTTAAGAGTGTCCCAAAAATCTAAAACCAAAAGTGTCCCTTAAGGACACCTTTCTATACATTATACAATTTTACAAATTCGTCTATTTGTTTTGCCAATTCTTCTTCATAATTATCATAACTATGATTTGCACCATATATGCAGTTAATATCCTTATTATTATGGTTTATTTTTTCAGAAACAAGCTGATTTAGTTCTTCTGGCTGATATATTGTCATTTCATTATCTGTACCCCAACGCATGAATACAGGAATATCTATAATTGAAACCATATTGTAATCATCTATATCTATTTCTTTATAATCTCTTAAATATCTTAGATATGTTTTAACACTAATTGGATGGATAAAACTTTCAGATGGCATAAGATATTTTAAATGCCCTTCCGCTTCTTTCTTTTCAGCAAAATCAAGATAAAAATTAAATTTATCACCTAAATAGCACTTCATTACAGTATTTATATCAACTAAAGATAATAATATAAGACCTTTGATGTTTTTTAATATTTCATTATTATCTTCTTTTAACTTTTTATAAGTATATAAAGCTTTTGTACTACCTAAGCTATGTCCCTGTATGTATATATTTTCATAGCCCAATTCTTTAACCTTTAAAATAGCACCTAAAACGTCAAAATAACCCTCTAAAGCATCTTCATAGCATGTTCCAGCTAATATTTTTACTGTTTTACCATTTGTAGTTTTCTTTAAATATCTTGCAAGTTCACTTCCTCTATTATTAAAACAAAAATAGTCTATTCCATTTTGTATTGAAGTTTTTGCAATTGCTACTTCCCTATTTTTAAAGCAATTACTTCCCATTCCATGTACTGAAACAATTACAGTTTTTGTTTTAGTATTTGATTTATATAAAAATCCATTTAATTGCACTCCATCTGTTGCTTGAAAATTTACTTGTTCCATAATTTTCCTCCTTTTTTTAGATTTTATATCAAAAAAAGATACTTGTAAAGTATCTTTTTCAAACCTGTCCCTTTTTATATCAGATTTTTAATTTAGTTTAATATTTTCTTTTCGATAAAAGATGTATCATAGTTTCCTCTTATAAAATCTGGATTTCTGATAATATCAAACAAGAAGTCTCTATTTGTATCTATTCCATCAATTACAAGCTCTTCTAATGCTCTTTTCATTTTGCTTATTGCTTCATTCCTATTTACACCATGTACTATTATTTTAGCAATCATAGAATCATAGTTTGGTGGAATTATATATCCACTATAAATTGCAGTATCTACTCTAATTCCATTTCCGCCTGGTAAGTTTAATTCATTTATTTTTCCAGGTGATGGCATAAAGTTTTTACTTGGATTTTCAGCATTTATTCTACATTCTATTGAATGACCTTTAAACCCAATATCTTTTTGAGTTATTTTTAATTCTTCTCCTGCAGCAATTCTTATTTGTTCTTTTACAAGGTCAATTCCTGTTACCATCTCTGTAATTGGATGCTCTACTTGAATTCTTGTGTTCATTTCCATAAAATAAAAATTCTTATCACTATCAACTAAAAATTCAACTGTACCACAGCTTGTATATCCAGCAGCTTTAGCAGCTTTTATTGCTGCTTCACCCATTTTGTTTCTTAATTTCTCGTCTATAATAGTTGATGGTGTTTCTTCTATTATTTTTTGATGATTTCTTTGAATTGTACAATCTCTTTCTCCCAGATGCACAACATTTCCATATTCATCAGCAAGAATTTGAATTTCAACATGTCTAGGTTCTTTAATAAATTTTTCTATGTAAATTTCATCATCATTAAAAGCATTTTTAGCTTCTTGCTTTACTATGTTAAGATTTTGAGCAAGTTCATCTGGAGAATTTACAATTCTTATACCTTTTCCTCCACCGCCACTAGAAGCTTTTAAAAGTACTGGATATCCAATTTCTTTACATACAATTATTGCATCTTCTATATTATTAACTGAACCTTCTGAACCTGGTATTACAGGTACTCCGACCTTTTTCATTAATTCTTTGCTATTAGATTTGTTTCCTAATAGATTAATTACATTTGACTTTGGTCCGATGAATTTTATATTTGATTCTTCACATATTTTTGCAAATTGAGCATTTTCAGATAAAAAACCAAAGCCTGGATGAATACTATCTGCTTTTGTTAAGTATGCTGCTTCTATAATATTTTTTATATTCAAATAACTTTGTTTAGAATTTGCTGGTCCTATGCATATTGCTTCGTCTGCTAAACGAGTATGAAGAGCATCTTTATCTGCTTCTGAATATACTGCTACTGTTTTTATATTCATTTCTTTACATGCTCTAATAATTCTTACTGCAATTTCTCCACGATTTGCAATTAAAATTTTGTTCATTTTTAAAATCCTTTCATTTATTTTTCTATTACAATATGTAAAACCCGTTCGTCCTTGTTGTCGCGACCTTCCTTATTTAATTATGACAGGTCGCTTCACCACTTCGCTACGCCTACGCGTCCTCACTCACATTTTACATATTGTATTTATAAAATTAAAATTTAAACAACTGCGAAGGTGAATTCACCCTTAGCAGCCAAAACGCCATCAACAGTTGCAATACCTTCTCCAACACCGATTGGGCCTTTTTTCTTAATAATTTTAACTTCTAATTTTAATCTATCTCCAGGCACAACCATTTTTTTAAATTTCATTTTATCAATTCCACCAAATAATGCATTTTTACCTTTATTTTCTTCTAATGAAAGAATTGCAACAGCTCCTGTTTGAGCTAAACTTTCTGCAATTAAAACACCTGGCATTATTGGATTACCTGGAAAATGTCCTTTAAAATACCATTCACTTTCATCAACATTTTTATATGCAACAGCCATTTCACCTGGCACAAATTCTTCTACCTCATCTATCATTAAAAATGGCTCGCGTTGAGGTATGATATTTTTTATTTCTTCTTTATTTAACATTTTTAATTCCTTCCTATTTATGAAACATTACCTAGTTCTGTTACAATTATTTTATTTTTATAAGTGAAATATATAAATTGTGAATTTCTCGAATGCGACCAGAGCAGTTCTAGAAATTGTTAGAAAAGCTCTTAAAGGGTCCTGAATTCGGGGTTTGTTAAGAGCTTTTATTACAATTTCTTAACGTCGTCGTCGGGTAGCCGAGAGAAATTCAAAATATATATATTTCACATTAGCAATAAAAATTATTCTATAATAAATAATGGTTTACCATACTCAACTGCCTCACCATCAGAAACAAGAATTTCTTTAACTTTTCCATCAAATTCTGATTCTATTTCATTCATTAACTTCATGGCTTCTATTATGCAAAGTGTTTGTCCTTTTTTTACAACCTGACCTACTTCTACAAATGGCTCAGCATCTGGAGATGGTTTTGAATAAAATGTTCCAACCATTGGAGATTTTACAACATTACCATTAGTTTCTTTTTCTGTAACTACTAAACTATTTCCAACATTATTTTGAACAACAGGAACAGTCATAGGTGCACTTGCTTCAATTACACTTCCATTATTCATGTTTTTAGCATTCTGTTTTTTACCATTGTTTTTAGTCATGCATATTTTTGTACCATCTGGAAATTCTATTTCCAAAGAATCTAATTTTGATTTTCCCATATCTTCCATTAATTGTTTTATTTTATCATATTCCATATTCTATTCCTCCCATTTTTTTATTACAATACTTGCATTGTGTCCACCAAATCCTAATGAATTTGACATTACAATATTTAGCTTAGCATTTCTAGGTTCATTTGGAACTATATCCAAATCACATTCTTCATCTGCAACTTTATAATTAATTGTTGGTGGTACAATTTGTTTTTCTAAAGCTTTTACACAAATTGCAGCTTCAACTGCACCTGCAGCACCTAATAAATGTCCTGTATTTCCTTTTGTAGAGCTTACCATTACTTTTTTACTATGTTCACCAAAAGCTGTTTTTATAGCCATTGTTTCTGTTGAGTCATTTAAATGTGTTGATGTACCATGTGCATTTATATAATCTACATCAGATGGCTCAATTCCTGCATTTTTTAAAGCTCTTGTCATTGCTTTTGCTCCACATTCTCCATCTGGGCAAGGTGATGTAATATGGTATGCATCTGTTGTTGAACCAAACCCAATTACCTCAGCATAAATTTTAGCATTTCTTGCTTTAGCATGTTCTAATTCTTCTAAAACCAACATTCCAGCACCTTCACCCATTACGAATCCATCTCTTTCCTTATCAAAAGGAATACTTGCTCTATTTACATCTGTACTTCCAGATAATGCTTTCATATTTTCAAATCCTGCAATACCAATTTCACAAATTGAAGCTTCTGTTCCACCTGCTAAAACTACATCTTCTTCACCTAATAAAAGAGTTTTATATGCTTCTCCTATACTATGAGTTGAAGATGCACAGGCTGTTGTAATACTTACTGATTCTCCTTTAAACCCACATTCAATTGCAACATTTCCTGCTGGCATATTAACTATTGAGTTTGGGATAAATAATGGTGAAATTCTTTTATTTCCCTTTTCAAAATTAATTTTGCATTGTTCTTCTATTGTTTTTAATCCGCCTATACCAGAACTTACGAAAATTCCTACTCTATCATAATCTGTATTTTCTTTTGTTATTCCCGCATCTTTAACAGCTTCTCTTGCTGCTATAATTGCCATTTGAGATGATCTATCAAGACGTTTTGCTTGTTTTGCATCAAAATACTCTAATGGGTCATAATTTTTAACCTCTGCATCTACTTTTGTTTTAAAGTTTGTTGTATCAAATAAAGTTATCTCATTTATTCCACATACTTTGTTTTGGATAGCATCCCACATTTCTTCTATATTTTTACCTATAGGAGTAATTGCTCCCATTCCTGTTATTACAACTCTTTTATTCATTTTTAAAAAACTCCTTTAATTATAAATTCTATATATAACAGGTTGGAAAAGAATTGGATGAATTTCTAGGCGAACAAACGAGGTAACCGCAGGCGTGCGTGGTGCACGTTGAGGATTACCGAATGAAGTTCAACAACGAAATTCGCCAATTATTTTTCAACCCTACATTAGCATTCCGCCATCAACTTGCAAAACTTGCCCCGTAACATATGAACTTTCTTCAGAAGCTAAAAATTTAACAACATTTGCAACATCTTGTGTTGTTCCCATTCTCTTTAATGGTATTTGTTTTGCAATTTCTTCTTTCACTTCATCTTTTAATACATCTGTCATTTGAGTTTGTATAAATCCTGGTGCAACTGCATTAACAAGTATATTTCTGCTACCAACCTCTTTTGCTAGGCTTTTTGTGAAGCCTATTATTCCTGCTTTAGAAGCGGAATAGTTTGTTTGCCCTGCATTTCCACTTATTCCAACAACAGAAGAAATATTTATAATTCTTCCACTTCTTTGTTTCATCATAAATGGAATTACATTTTTTGTAATATTAAATGTTCCAACTAAATTTACATCAATAACACTTTCAAAATCTTCTTTTTTCATTCTCATAAGAAGCATATCTTTAGTAATTCCTGCATTATTAACTAAAACATCAATCTTTCCAAATTCCTCTATAATTTTATTTACCATATCTTCAGCGCTTTCAAAGCTAGAAATATCTCCTTGAACAGCAAAGCATTTTACATTTTCATTTTCTATTTCTTTTTTAGTTTGTGCTAAATCATCATTTTCAGCTCTATAATTTAAAGCAATATCAAAGCCATTTTTTGCCAATGTAATTGCAATTTGTCTTCCAATTCCCCTAGTTGCTCCTGTAATAAAAGCTACATTTCCCATATATATTCATCCTTTCGTTATTTTTTAATATTTTGTCCGTTCTTAAAAAAGTATCTATCTTTTAAAATATATCATATTTTAAAAGAAAATGCACGTAACTGACCTTTTGGTATAAATGATTGTCTTAGCGACTTTGTCGCTTAGAAATCATTATATGCGTTAGAATAAGAAAAAAATCTCAATAGAAATTGAGATTTTTATTGATTGGTTTTACAATATTATTATGTTCCTGTACTTTTTAAATATTCTTTAGCTTCATAAATTGAACCATCTTCTAGTACATACCATTCACCAACATTATTTACTACAACATTTAAAGGAAATTGATTATTTAAAAATGTCGCATTGCTTACATTTTTCGTTATAGCGCTTTTAACATCTTCTAAAATAAAATCTCCTGTAGGTGTTGCACTACTTAAAACTGCCGCATGTATTCTTTCCATTATATCTGATTTTTCATGATTTGTTTTTGCATCTTGAGCTTTATCAATTGTGGTATCTCCCCCAGTAATATTCGCAATAGTTATACCAGATAAAATCAATAAAACTATTATAGTTACAATTAAAGCAACTAATGTTATTCCTTTATTCTCTTTTAATTTTAGCATTTGTATATCACCTCTAATTTATCCTTACAAAATTAGTTTATCTTAAAATAAATCAAAAGTCAATAACCTATTTTAATATATTTTATGGAAAAAACTTTTCAATAATTTAATTAAAACTATTGAAAAGTTTTTTGTTTAGTATCTAATTATTAACACTTAAAAAGTTTTCTAAACTTTCACAGCTATTTATACTATAAATGTTTATTTCTCCATCAAATTTCATTCTTTTAACAAAAGCACTTAGTGTTTTTCCTGGTCCTACTTCTACAAAAGTATCTATTCCATTATCATTCATTGTTTGTAAACATGACGTAAACTTAACAGGATTCATAATGTGGTTTGCAAGAACTTCTGCTACATTGTCATTTTCGTTATATAATTTACCATCTATATTTTTAACAACTTTAGAATTTTTACAATTGATTGTTGTATTATCTAATACTTCTTTTAGCTTTGCAGAACAGTCTGATAATTTGCTTGTATGGAATGGACCTGCTGTATTAAGAATAGCAACCTTTTTTGCACCTGCTTCTTTTGCAAGTTCTCCTGCTTTTATTACCGCTTCTTCTTCTCCTGAAATTACTATTTGACCAATTGTATTATAATTTGCTGGAACCACAAAACCGGTATCAACTTTTTTACATACATCTTCTACTGTTTTTTCATCTAGTCCAAGAATAGCGGCCATTTTCCAATTACCACTTGGAGTATAATTTTGCATTATTTCTCCTCTTTTTTGAACTAGCTTAACACCATCTTCTAGGTTAAATACTCCATCTTCAATTAAAGCTGTATATTCGCCTAAACTTAGTCCTGCAGACATTTCAGCTTTTATCCCATTTTTCTTTAATACTTCTAGAATAGCTAGACTTTCTGTTAATACTGCTAATTGAGTATTTTGAGTTTTATTTAGTTCTTCTTCTGGTCCTTCAAAAGATATTTTGGCAATATCTATTCCTGTTATTTCTTTTACTTTGTTATATATTTCTTTTACTTCATCATATTTTTCATATAAATCTTTTCCCATGCCGATTGTTTGTGTTCCTTGGCCGGGATATAGTAATGCAATTTTCATTTTTTCTCCTCTCGTTGAAACATAATTGGCTTTTAACTGTGTTAAACATCACTCGAAAATCCTGCGACGTACACTAGTACGCCTCGGATTATTCTCGCTTGTTTGCCTTGTTAAAATTCCAATTCTGTTTCAACTCTTTTTTTAATATTAATTTCTAATTCATTGCAAAATTTAGATATAAAATCTTCTCTATCAATATTAACGTCATATTCTTTTTTTATTGATGTAGCAATATCTTCAAGTTCTTTTTCAAAATTCATTTTAATTGTGTTTATTCCGATACCTATAACTAGAAATTTAACATTCTCACCTAAGATTTTGCTTTCTGTAAGTATTCCACCAATTTTCTTATTATTTATCATTAAATCATTTGGTTCTTTTATATCAATCTTTATAGAATAATCCTCTTTTAGTAATTCAACTAAAATCTTCGCAATATCAAGTGTTAAGCCATTTAGTTTTTCAATTAAGCAATTGGTTTCGATATAAATAGAAAAGGCAATATTCCCATGTTCATCTGTAATCCAATTTCTCCCATGAGTTCCTTTTCCTGCTGTTTGGATATCACATGCAACCATTGTTCCATTTACTATTTTATTGTTTTCTATAAGACGCCATATTTCGCTTTGTGTTGAGTCTATTACATCATAATATATAAAATGTCTTGCAATATAATTAGTTTTTAACTTTGTTAATTTCATCTAAATTTGCCTGCCTTTTAATTTTATTTGTAGTAGTTTTTATTAAAGGCTCTTCAGTAATAATAATGCCACGAATTGCCTTGTATTTAGGCATGTGAGAATTTATTTCTTTAACTTTACTTGCTAATGCATCGTAAATTTCTTCTTCTGTTTCTACTTTGTATGTTTCTTTTACTATTTGTTTATCATAAACAATTTTTACATGTATCTTTACATTTTCATTGTCGTCAGATAATTGTTTACCAAATATGAATGACTCTTTTACACCTTCAATTTTGTTTACAAGATTCTCCATCTCTTCAGGAAAGATATTTTTACCATTTTTTAATACTATAACACTTTTCTTTCTTCCACAAATGAATATATATCCATCTTCATCTATTTTTGCTAAATCCCCTGTTTTAAACCATCCATCTTCAAAAGATTCTTTTGTTGCAGTATCATCATTATAATAACCAAGCGCAATATTAGGTCCTTTAACAACAAGTTCTCCTATTCCTTCTGAATTGACATCTAAAAGTTTTACTTCATCACTTGGCACACATTTTCCTATTGAACCTGTTCTATATTCTTTATTTGTTCCAACAGCCACAACTGGAGATGTTTCTGTAAGTCCATATCCTTGTACTAAATTGAAGCCTAAAAGTCTATATCTTTCCTCTATATTGTAATCTAATGCAGCAGCTCCTGATATAAATAGCTTTATGTTTCCACCAAACATATCATGAATTTCTTTGAATGCTTGTTTTCTTTCTTCTAAAGAAGCGGTTCTATATTTTTCTTCTTTTTCAAGAATCTCATCAAGTTTACCTTGCTTTTCCATTTGTTTTCTAACCATTAAAAAGATTTTTTCATAAATACCTGGAACACAAGCCATTACACTTACTTTATATTCCTTTAAGTTATCCGTAATATGTCTCAATCCGTCACAAAATACTGTTTGAGCTCCTTTATATAATGAAAATAGAAATCCAACAGTGCATTCAAAAACATGGTGAATTGGTAATACTGATAAAAGTACATCTTCACTTGTAACATCTAGTATACTTGCAATGTCCATTAAGTTTGAGCAAATATTTTTATGTGAAAGCATTACTACCTTTGAACGAGATGTTGTACCAGATGTAAATAGCATTATACTCATTTTTTCACTATCAATTTTTGCATTTATAAATTCAGTATCTCCTCTTTGGACTAATTGCTTTCCTTTTACAATTAACTCTTTCATTGAATAAATTCCATGTTCACTTTGTAATTTATCCATAGAAATCAAGTGTTTTAATTTGTTGCTTTCTTTGTATTTTATTTTTGTTAATGCTTCTTCATATTTTTCAGAATAGAAAATAGCTTCTACTTCAGACCTTTCTATTACAGATTCAAGTTCATTTGCTGGAAGAGATTTATCAAGAGGAACAACTATGCCTGTTCCGCAAACTACTGATAAATATGCTATTTCCCATTCATATCTGTTTTCTCCAATTATAGCAATTCTTTTATCTTTTAAATCTATATCTATCAGTGCAGTTCCTAATGCATTTATCATGTCTCTAACTTCTTTGTGCGTATATGTAATATATTTTCCTGGTTCAATTTTTATCTTATATGCAATATTATCAGCATAAAGCTTTCCTGATTTTTCTAGCATATCCTTTAAATTGTCTATTTTTATTGTTTTATAAAGTTTCTCGCTCATATATTTCTCGCTTTCTTATTTAATATGTATTTATCCCCTTTTTATTTCAACATATAATTTATATCATATTTTATAAAAAATGTCATATAACTGACCTGATAGTATAATAAGAACAATAGCTGACATTGTGATAATTACAAAAGTCATAATATAATGCAAATGTACGCGTCATTGTTCGCGCGCGAAATTTTCGTAGAAAATTTCTGTGCATCTGTTTGCGAAGCTTTTTATATTATAGTAAAGTTCAAAGAACTTTACTATAATATAAAAAACGGCTTTAAATTTGCCGTTTCTTTATTATTCTTCATTTTCTTTTTTTGCAATTATTTCTTTTCCGTCATAGTAACCGCAATTATCACATACTCTGTGTGGTAAAACTGGTTCATGACATTTTGGACATGTTCCATATTTTGGAGCATCTTTTTTCCATGTTGATCTTTTTAAATGTGTTCTAGCTTTTGACCATCTTCTTTTTGGTTGTGCCATCTTTATCCCTCCTCGCAACAGATACATTATATATCTTTTCTTTTTTACTTTTTAATCACTAATAGATTATACAAGCATTTTTAAAATTTGTCAAGTTTTCTGCAAGATTGTTTTAGAAATTTTTTTCAATCATTAATGTAACTGGTCCATCATTTATTAAACTAACCTTCATATCAGCTCCAAAAATGCCCTTTTTAACTTCAATTCCTGTTTCTTCACATTTGGTACAAAAATATTCATATAGTGGATTTGCTATGTCTGGTTTTGCTGCTTCTGTAAAAGATGGTCTATTGCCGCTTGTGCAATCACCATATAATGTAAATTGAGAAACAATTAAAAGCTCTCCGTCTACATCTTTTAGGCTTAAATTCATCTTTTCATTTTCATCTTCAAAAACTCTTAAATTTGTTACCTTTTTAGCAATAAAGTCCGCTTCTTTTTCTGTGTCTGTATGTGTTATTCCAACTAACACTAGAAATCCTTTTTCTATTTTGCTTATTTCTTTTCCTTCAACTGTAACACTTGCTTGTTTAACTCTTTGAATTAACGCTTTCATTATAAAACTCCTTAATTCCTTTAAAAATTATTAATCAGCTCCATTATATCATAAATTTGATTATTTACAATCCTCTTATTAGGGGTAGCTGATTCTTTTATTGTTCTTTATAAATATGGTTCAAAAATTCTTCACAACCGTATACTATATCATAATATGTTGTTACAAAATCTCCAGTATACCATGGGTCTGAAATATTTCTAGGATTTTGAGTAAAGTCTAATAATCTATGTATTTTATTTTGAGAATCTGTTCCTACAATTTTTAATATATTAGAAATATTTTTATCTTCCATTGCTAATATATAGTCAAATTTATCATAATCCTTTTTCCTTATTTGCCTTGATTTGTGCTCAGTAAAAGGTATGTTCATTTGTTTTAACATCTTTTTAGCATCTGCATATATACCAGCACCATCTAATTCATTATAATTACTTGTTGCTGCTGAATCAATGTAAAACTCATCAGCAATTCCTTTTTTATTTACCATATCTTTAAATATAAATTCTGCCATTGGTGATCTACAAATATTTCCTAAACATACAAATAATACTTTTATCATATCTATATCTCCTCACATAAAATTTTAATATTAACCAATTAATAAGTCAATGAAAATTTTAATAACTATTAATTTATAATTTTATATTTTTCAATATTCTTGAAAAATCGTTTGACAAATTAATTTTTTAGTAGTACAATATACATAGATTAAGAATTAGTCAGCATAATTCAAATGGTTAGAAAAAGATGCAATGGCAAGATTGTATCTTTTTTGTTTTTATAAAAAAGATAGAGATAGCAATGGCAAGTTACTATCCCCCATGATTAGCCTATGTACTAATCTTCTGCCTCAGCCTTGTTGTCTTTGTCTTCAGCTGGTTTATTAATGTCTTTTTCATCAAGTAATCTTTCAACCAACTTCCAGATGATGTCAGCATAATTCATTTGGCTTCACCCCCTCACAAAAGATTTCCTTTGTAAAAAGGATGTTCTTATTATACATCTTTTTATACTGAAATAAAAGCGAACATACAAAAAAAATAGCAAGAATTTTTAATTTTTGCTATTTTTTGGCTGGACTGGTTTGATATATTTTTCATATTAATTACTAGACTATACTATTTATTAGTATTTTAAATTCTTTTAAAAAAATTGTACTGCAATAGTACTGCAATACAATTTAAAACCAAAGGTATATAACTATATTAATAATTTATGAAATTAGCTTATTTTTTATTTTGAAGCTTTATTTCTATCACAAAAGATTAATTTTATAAGTTTATTATTACTTTTATTAATTTTTTCTTTATATTTCTGTTCTATAACATATAATATAATAGAAATCAATAACATTATTATTAAAAATAAAATAATTAGTAGTTTATCTTCAGTTTTATAAAAAGCAAAACTTGAAAACATAAAAAACTCCTTTCAAAAAATGAGGTTATTAACAACCTCATTTTTTATACTACAATAATATTTTCATCATTTCTTTTAACACTATCTATAAGTTCAGCAATTTCATTTTCGCTTAAAGATTTAATATCTCCGTTGTCATCTGTTTTAAAAAGATATTGATTTTCTGTTGAATCCTTTTGTTTAGAAGTTATAACTATTTTATTTATATAATTATTTTCTAATCCTGTTTTCTTCTTAAAATTTCTGTAATGAAAATTATCATAATCTATATTATATGGAATATAATTAAATTC
>JAFRNM010000016.1 GCA_017430135.1 Clostridia bacterium
ACTTAAAAATATAGCATATTACCGCAAAAATTGCAATAGTACCTTGAAAAATATTTCAAAAGTCCAAATTCCAAAAGTGCAGTATTTTCAATAGTTCTATTTATTTTATTTTTTCGTTAAATTATATATTTAACGAAAAAAAAATTTGGAGGATTACCTATGAGAAAGATTGAAAATAACAAAGGTATTACATTGGCAGTTTTAGTAATTACAATAGTTGTTTTGCTTATATTAGCAGGGATTACTATTGCTAATATTACTGGTGGATATGGTATTTTAGGACAAGCACAGAGTAAAAAAGATGCTGCAACTATTCAAAAAGAGAAAACTATTCTTGGAAATGCAGTAATGACTGCATCAAATAAAACTAAATTGGGAGATTTAACAGAAGAAAATTTGCGAAATGCTTTAAGTAATAAAAATGTTGATATTGTAAAAAGTGGTAAATTATATAAAATTACTTTTAAAGATACCAATAATTTATACAAAATGAATGAAAATGGAGAATACTTTTATTGGGAAAATATGGTTCCTCAAACCTTTTATGCTAAATTATATAGTGATGGAACATTAATTTTTAGTAGTAATGCAAATACTACTTATAGAGATTGTTATCCAAATGCTGAAACAGATTTAGAACCTGTTGAAACCCAAACTAATAGTTTTGGCTATACAAAAGCCAATGTTAAAAAAGTAATATTTCATGATCCTATTGCACCTACAACATGTGCTCAAATGTTTTATAATTGTGTTAATTTACAAGAAATAGAAAATATTGAATATTTACATACAGAAAATGCCAATTCAATGTATTTTATGTTTTTTGGTTGTTCTAAATTAAAAAGTGTCAATCTAAAATATTTTGATACAAAAAATGTTAAAAATATGAGTTATATGTTTTATGCTTGCGAGAGTTTAGAAAGGCTAGATTTTAATTCATTTGATACTTCTAATGTAAGCGATCTACAAGTTATGTTTTATTATTGTATAAATCTTAAAGAATTAGATCTCTCACATTTTGATTTATCTAATGTTACTTCTTTAGTGTCTATGTTTAACTATTGTAAGAATTTACAAAAAATTAATCTCTCAAATTGGAATACAAGTAAAGTTACAACTATGAAATCAATGTTTTTAAATTGCCATAATATAAAAATACTAGATTTAAGTAGTTTTGATACAAGTAATGTAACCAATATGTATTATATGTTTGGTGAATGTATTAATTTAAAAACTATTTATGTTTCTAATAAATTCGTTACAAATAAAGTAGCTGTTGAAACTACGCAAAATGTTGATGACGGGAAATATGTATTTTTAAGAAATAATAATATAGTAGGTGGTGCAGGCACAAAGTATAACTCATCTAAACATGGTGTAACTTACGCTCACATAGATGGTGGCACAAGTAATCCCGGCTATTTTACTTTAAAACAATAACAAAATCAACCCAAATTGTTTTTTACTTAACAACTTGGGCTTTTTTAATTTTTATAACTTATTTATGTATTTCTTTTTTATTTCATTATTTGAGTGAACATATAAATTCATTGTAATGCCAATTGAACTATGTCCTAGCACTTCGCTTAATGATTTAACATCCATTCCAACTTTAATGCAATTTGTGCTGAAAGTATGGCGTAATGCATGATATTTTCGATATGGTATTTTACATTTTTGTAAAATTATTTTGTAATCATATCTATAACTTGAAGGTTCATAGAACTTGTCTGTTTTACCAGTTAGCACAAAAGCATCTGGTGGATATTTATTTTTTAGTTCTTTTAGTTGTTTTAATAAAACTTTTGAAATTGGAATTTTTCTTTTTGATTTTTGGGTTTTAGGTTTTGAAATTAATAACCTTGTTTTTTCTGTGTCCTTTTTACCCAAATAAATTCTCTGAACTGTCCTATTTACATATAAAACTTCATCCTCTAAATCAATATCACACCATTTTAATCCACATACTTCGCCAATTCGTAACCCAGAATATAAACTAAATAAAACTCCTAAATTTTTTATGTTATTTGATGATACTAAATATTTTGTTAATTTATGTGATTCATAATCCTTAAAAACTGCAACTTCATTAGAATTTGCAGATATAACTGAAAAAGCATCTAAGTCAAATATTATACAATATTTTTTTGTAATATAATTCAGAATAGATTTTAATTTTGTTACTATAGATTTTAAGTCCAAATCATCTGTTTCTTCTAAATTGTCTTGTTTTTCATTTTTAATGTTTTTTATTAATGATTTTTCTTGCCTTATAAAGTCATTAAAATCATAATTTTCAAGTTCTGCCAAAGTTTTTTCTCCCAAAACTGGAGAAATATGTTTTTCTATTGCAAATTTATAGTTATAATAACTAGATACCTTAACAGAATGTTCTTTTTGTTTTAGCCAATCATAACAACATTTACTAAATAAAATATTCTCTTTTTCTTCTGTATTTTCTAACATATTTATCACTTCCTTTCCCGTAAAACTATATAATATAATAATTATAAAAAAAATAAAACAGGGTTACAATTTTAGTTGTAACTCCTGTTTTATAATAAATATAACATTTATTTATTCACATTTCTTAATATAATTCTTTCTCCATCATCGAATCCTGCCATATAATATTTTTTATTAAAATAAAGATTTCTGTCATTTGATAAAGTTTGATAAGTTTCTAATATATTAATTATTTTTTTTACTACATCGTCTTTTAATTGAATTTTTTCAAGTTCTTTTTTTATTTTTTCTTCCTGTTCTTGTATTTTATGTGTTAATTCCTTTGTTGCCTCTTTATCCTCTTCTGTCATCCAAACAAGTTGCCTATCTCTTACACAAAATAAAGCCTCTAATGCAGTAGTCTCTTTTACATTTGTTGCATCGTCTGCTTCGCCAGTTGTATCTTTTACTTCATCAATTTTGGTATTAGAAATATCAATATTTTCTTTTCCACTTATATTGTTGATACCTTCATTGCTCACTTTTCACTCACCTCCTATTGTTGTGTGATGTTAACTCTGTTGCAGAGCCTTGTCAAGAGTATTTCAAAAACTTCATCTAAAAATCTGAAACCCTGAAATCCTTGAGTGAAAAGTTGGTGTATTATCCCCTTTTTTCCAAAAAAATAATACCCCATAAATGAAACCCCTCATCCCATCGTTTCAATTATGATAGTCTAGTATGTAAATTTTATATCTACTGCAGATGCTGTTATTGTAATAACATTGTTCATCCTTGCCCAAACTTTTTACACCTGCATATCCCTTAAACAAGTTTTGCCTCCTGAACTCTTTGTTTATTGTGAGTTTTTGTCACAAATTCTCACTTACGCATTTTGTATTAATAGACTTTTAATACTAATACGAATGAACTTTATAGCATCGGCTCATAACACCTGTCAATTTCTTGTTTTACAACGAGTTTACGGCATCTCTCGTTTTTTATTAAATTTAGGCACAAGAAGAAAGAGCCCTAGAAATATTCTTCTAGAGCTTGATTTTTAATTATTCTAATTCTTGTTCTTCCTTCATATTTTCATTTTCAATATTTTGTAATTTTTGTTGTATTTCAAAATCTTTCACAAAATAATTTGTAAATTTCTGTATATATTTTAAACTCTCTTTTAAGGTATTTATATCTTGATCTATTCCCCATTTGCAAATATCCTTAAAGTTATAATTTCTAGTATTTACATTTAATCTTTTTGCAACTGCAAACGTTGTTGCCTCGATTTCAACCTGCGTTTGCCTTGCATATCTATCAACATTATATGATATGAAATATCCGTTTCTTGAGTTATCTCTAATATTCATTACAATGCTTTCAATATTTGCCATTGGATTATTAGGCTCAAATACGAGTCCTCTTCTCGAACACATACCTTTTAGCATCGTTTCAATATATTCCTTTGAAAATCTTTTTTCAGGCTTTTTTATTGCATCTGTTTGACTTATATCAAATACATCCTCTACTACAAATTTCACCTCATTATCTCTTTGAATTCGTTTTATTATTTTTAATGGTTCTTCACCATCTTTTATATGAAAATTGTATCTTTCCATTTTTTCTTTAGTTGCAACTAAGCTTATATCTTCTCTTTTGCTTTTTAGCAGTAAAATATTGCTATAACTTGCATTATACATTTTTGAAAGCGTTATTAAGAAACTTTTCATCTTTTCTTGGCTTTCGAATAATTCTTTTGCAAATATATCTGTACTATCTAACAGTTCTCGTATTTCCTCGATTCCAATCACCTGCTTTCTTTGACTTTTTCGTTTTAGATTTGATTAACACATTTTTTCTTGAATAAACTTTTTTATATCCTATATTTCCTTGCCTTATCATTTTTAGGATTTTTTCCAATGCTATTACTCCATTTCTTCTTGTTCTTCTTTAGGTTGTATCTTTTCTTTGCTTTGGTTTAAACCTATATACTCATTAATTTGTTTTTCAACAATTTGGCTTAATTCGTGCATTATTTTATTATCCTTAAAACTTTTTGCTATCTCATAAATTTGTGTTAACCCTTTTATTTCTGAAACTTTTCCATTTTGCTGTTCTGTTGTCTTTTCGTTTTCACTTGATTTTGTCATCGTCTCAGATAAATATAATTCTTTTCTTTGCTTAATATAATTATCTTTTTCTTGTAAAGTCTCTGCATATAAATTATTTTGAATATCTATTTTATTTTGTATATTATCCTTTTGCTTTTGATTTTCAGTAATTTTAGTATTTATTAAATCCACTTGCTTTAAATCTGTTCTTGATGCAATTATTATATAAATTATTTTCTGAAATCTGCTCATTTTATTAGTCTTTTCTAATATTTTGTTCTTCTCCTCTGTTAATGAATCTATTTCTTTTTGCTTTTGAAATTTATTATCCTCCATCTCTTTTTTTCGAGATTCTAAACCTAATAAATCAAAACTTATTTTTTCAATTCTAGCATCTAATTCTTCCATTTTTGTTAGCTTATTTTTTTGCTCCATTTTTACTCCTTCCCATTAGCAAAATGCTAATTCATATAAATGCGAAAGAGAGCCTATAAGCTCTCCTCCTAACAACCAGTTCTTGGCAATTTTATATTTATTTTCTTTTCATATACTTTAGTTGTGTGATTGTCTTCATCCCAAACTAAATAGCCATCATTGATTCCCTCGATTCTAGTTTTATTTGTAAATGTATCATCATTTTTTACTGTGCTATTTACAGTTACAAATACATAAGGACTTATTACAGATTCAAATCCCACATCAACAGTACCAAAGTCTGCTTTAAATTCTGTTACAAATTCGCCTTCTGCTAATTCTAGATTAGAAAAATCAATATAATTATTTGTTTTAGTGTTCAAATTTTCTTTTAGTAATTTATAATCATTTAAATTAGTTTTGTAATATACACTATAATTTAAATCTTGATTATATGTTCCTGTTACTAATTTTGTCATTCTTACATAGTCTGTTGGCAAATAATCATACCAAGTAAAATTATTTAATGGCACATTACCAGTATTTTTAATTTTGAAATCGTAACGAATTTCTTCATTTGCTGTAGTTTGAATAATACCATTTTTTTCAATATCAACATCAGGTGTTTCAGGTTTATTTGTTATATTTACTTTTACAACCTCACCATCTTTTTGGATTTCTGCTTTATATTCATCTGTATTTAAAAGGTAATATTTTATTTTACCCTTTTCTTTTATATATTTCACACCTTTTTCAAGTAAGCTTGTTTTAGCAATACCTTGTTCATTTGTAGTAATTGTTTCTATATAATTTTTATTTTCATCAAAAATATCAAAAGAAACATTTGCAATTGGGTCTCCTGCTTTTGCACCTGTAATTTTGTTATCAGTTTCAGCAGTTTTTACTATTTCAACTTGACCTCTTATTTTCTTATTTTCAAATGTTTGTGTTACAATTTCATTTTCTTTTAATGTAATTTTGTGTACTGTGTCATTTAGCACATATTTTTCGTTAGTAATTCTTTCCTTTATATAAAGTTCAGGATAATCTCTTACAGCATATCTTGATGTTACAGCCTCACCATCTTTGTTTGTTTTAATTGTTTCTAAAACATTTTCGTCTTTATCTAAAACATCAAATTCAACACCTTTTAACTTAACCTCATGATTTTCTTGGTCTACTTTTATAACTTTTACTTGTGATTTCTTTAATTCATTTTCAATTGTTACATTAGATGTTTCATTCCATTCGACTTTTATATCAACAGGCTCGGCAAGATTATACCATTTTCCGCTATCTTGTTCTATTAATGCCCATTTTCCTGTCCTTAATCCTTGTATAAAAATTTCGCCATTTATATCAGTAGTATAGTAACCTGTTATTTTATCTAATTCATAAGAATATAATGCAAATTTTACTCCACCAATTGTTATCTTGTTATTATCAGCATCTACTTTATACACTTTTAAATTACCAGTTTTGTGTTCGTTTTCAATAGTTAATTCTTTATAAACATCATAATCTAAAAGAATTTCTTTTTCGCTTGAATTTAATACATATTGACTATTTGTTTTTGTTTCTGTTGCGATTACTTTTCCTTGTCTCAAATTGTTTAGTACAATTTCACCATTTGTATTGGTTTTATAGTCACCAATATTTTGACCATCAGAATATTTGAAATTAAATTCAACACCTTCAATTGCTTTTTTAGTGTCTTTATCTATTTTTATAACTTTAATACTTGATTTATAGGCATCAACACTTAATGTTGCTTCTCCGTTTGCAGTTGTAAAACTATCAAATGTTAATGCGTAATCTTGCCATGCATCATTTGGACTTTTACCATAAAATACAGGGTATGTTTTAACATTTCCTGTAGCTGAAATTGTGCCTGTGAAATTATCTAATATTTTGTCTTTTGGAACTAAAACTTTAAAATGTTCACCACTTGAAAAAGTAGTTTTAGCATTGTTATTTGTATCTGCAATATAACTTCCATCAGGAAAATTATTAATTGCTGTTATTGTATAATTTGACATTTCCACACTACTTGATACTTTATATTCTTGAGAATAATAATTATTTGAATCTGCTTTAAAATCTCCAACTTTATTTATATTTAATAAAGCATTATTTTCTGGTGTTTGTGTACCAGTTCTTGCTGAATTTACTATATTTATAACTGCATTGTGAATTTGATTACCTCTTTCATCTCCTCCACGATAGAATGTGTTAACATCTCTATCTATTAATACAGAATATACTGCTTGTTTAGTTGCTACAAATGCGTCTTGTTCATTTGCAACACCAAGTTCTGCAGGTGTTTTATATGGGAATCCATTAATAATTGCTCTCCATACTTTTGGATTAGAAATTATCTCTGTAACATTTACCGTATAATTTGGCTCATCACCAACTCCATGCTTATCCATATTTAAGCAATATGCATAATGTAATGTTCCATTATTATCCCTATATCCTACTAAATGAGTTATAATATAACTCCAATTTCCAATTTTTGAATCCCAAAATTGTAGATGTTGCTCACATAATCCTAAATCTTCAATATGAGCAGAATCTACTTGAAATGCACATACTATGCCTTGCATAGTATTCAATAATGTTAATACTAATAATATTATACTTATTAATTTTTTATTTTTAACCATCTTTACCTCCATTAAAAAAACACTCTTTGCGAGTGCTTTACTTATTATTTATTTTTATTCAATTGTATTTTCTACAACTATATTTTTTTCGTTGTTCTTTACATTTTCAATTATTTGATCACGATTGACATGTCTATATATCATAATATAAGTTACAAGAGCCACAAATATTATGAAAAAAGTAAAATATATCTTTGCCATAATATCCCACTCTCTTTTTTCTTCGACTACAACTCGAATTACATTTTCATCATCTTTTTTCTTCTTTTTATTACTTATAATTATCATTTTTACCACATCCTCGTTTTTTTGTGTGTATTTTAACTCTCATCGGTTAATTATTCAAGTCATTTTTTAAAATTTCTGTAGCTTGAACACATAATCTCTGATTCCTTTTATTTGCAATACAAGTTATTAATGATAATTTGTTTTCTTGTGTATTTTCTAATAAGCTCCAATCTGTTTCAAAAATTGTTTGAATATTATCAACTTTATATTGTCTAGTATAAAATTTGGTTTGATATGTGATAATATCTCCATTTTCTAACTCATTAATTCTTGCAAAGTAACTATTTTCATAACCTCTATTATGCCCAGCAAGTCCAATATTGCCATCATAAAGCGATGTTTTTTCTATATGTCCAATATAATTTTCTAAAATCTCATCACTACTTCCTTCCTTAACAGTTGCTTTTAATCCTATTTTTTCAATAGTTAGAATTCCTAGTACATCTTCAGCAAGTATGTTTTCTTCTTGATTATAAGTTACATTTTCAAAATTTAAATCTGTTTGTATTTCATTTGGATTTACTAGGTTTGAATCGTAGTTATTGAAATAATAAACTAATCCACCAAAAATTGTAATAGCAATGACCATTAAAACAACACACAAATATGCAATAGTTTTACTCCTCATAATACTCCCCCTACACAAATATTTCAAATTTTCTGTCTTTTATTACATATGAAAATTGTTGGTCATAGTGTTTTATTGTAACATTTTCTCCAACTAATTTGTCATATAATTTTTTACTTAAACAAATTTTATATTTACTTGTAGTAGGCATTATTGGTGTAATGTCTATAATTCTTTCATTATCAGAAATATTTATTCTTTTTACTAGTTGCCAAATCCCATCTTTATAATTATATACTTTAATATTTTTTCTTTTTAACAATATAATTCCACTACATATTATAATTCCTGTAGATGCTGTTGTAACAGCAGGTAAATTATATTCCTTTTCTTCTTGTGGTATTTCCTCATAATTAGTTTTAATCGTAATATTTTCTATTGTTTCTTTTTCTAGTGTACCTTTATAGTTAGCAGTTGCAATATAGCTTGTTACAATAGTTCTTTCTTTTACTCCTTCATAATTCATAACACCACTATATAAACTTGGAATAGTCTCTCCATCAACTGCTTGTGTTTGAGTCACATTCCAAACAGGATTTGTTAAATAATATGTAGTACCATTTTGTTCAATTGTTTTTGGTATATTATTTAATTCATTTTGTGTTACATTATTATAATTTTTTGTAATTGTAACTTTGTATTGTTCTGTATAACTATTATTTACTTTTATATCTAATGAATCAATTTGTAATTCTAATGAGCCAATATATCCATCTTCTTCTATTTGCTTTTTCGTTTCAAATTGATTTAATACTAAATATTTTTCATTAGTATTTACAATTTTTGTTTCTTGAATTTCCTTATCTTTAGTTAAATTAACTTTATTTTCTTGTTCCTTTATATCTTTTAATTTATACTTTTCATTCCCTATTGATATTTCATTTTCAATAGTATTTTTATAATTATCTCTGCTTTCTACTGAAATTGTTTTTATTTCTTCATGAGTTTTTAATTTGTTTGTATTTGCCAAACAATTAGTAGAAAGAAGGTATGCTGATAATAGCATACCTAAACCTACAACTCTTATTTTATTCAAATTCTTCTTCCTCCTCTACTTGTTTTACTTTTAATTTTGTATCTTTTGTATTTACTTTTGAATTAGCTTTTATATCAACAACTTTTTTAAAATCTTTTTGGTTTTCAACTTTTATATTCTCTTTAGATTCCGTTTTAGTTGTTTCCTTTGAAGAAACTTTTGAATTTTCTTTAGCCTCTATTTTAGTTGTTTCCTTTGATTCTGCTTTCTTATTTTCTGTTTCAGCTGTTTCTTTAAAAGAAACTTTTTCATCTTCTTTAGCATCTGTTTTATTTTCTTCTTTTGCTTCAACTTTAGCATTTTCTTTTACATCAGTTTTAATTGCAGTTTTTTCGTTTAAATCCTTTTCAATTAAATTTGTAAGATATGCTTTCATTGTTGTCCTTGGCTCTAACCCTGCTAAATATGCTTTCATTCTTTTGTCTAATTCAATATCAACATTAAATGCTATAACTTTTTTATCCATATAATTTTCACCACCTTCCTGTAGGCATTTTCCTCTGAAAACACCAATTACTTATTAAATGTTTGAAATATAATATTTCTTAATTCTGCATTAAACAGAATTGTTAAGCCTATTGATGTAAGAATAAAAACTGCAAAATAACAAATTAGCTTTACTAATCTAGTAACTGCCTCCATAAAAATTGCAAAAAAATAAACACTATTAGGATTCTCATGTGTTTCTACTTTTTCAACTTTATTTTCTTTGTTTTTATGCTTTATGATTTTTTCCTTGACATCAAGAAATTTTTGCTTGAATTTATTTGCTTTTGTTTCTTTTATTTCCACTTGCCTTATAAAGCGTTTGGCATCTTTTTTCTCTAGTCCTCCTTGCAATAAGCATTTTCTTATTTCCAATTGTATTTGGTTTTCATCGCTACTATTAATTAAATTATATATTCCTATTTCATAAAGCGAAGTCAATATATAATTTTGATTATCAAATCCTTTTGCGATTACAATAATTTTTGTATTTAAATACAGCTCTTGAAATACTTTAATGCTATTTATAAATTCCTCTTCTGTGTCTTTTATTTGATTTAAATCAATTATTAAGAATTTAATCAAATAAAAATTTACTTTTGTTTGTTTTATATATTTTAAGAAATCTAACTCTTCTATTTCTCTACTTAATATCATGATATTTGTTTCTACACAAATATTTTCTATTAAGTTTGCAATAGAATTACTTGCAATGTAACTTAACATTTCTTACACCTCCTAATCTAGAGCCTCCTCACTATAAGGCACATCATATATTACATTGTTAGATTCCAAGTAAACTATGTTATTTGTTTTGTCTTTTTCCTTGCCTAGTTTCCAAAACAAATTATTTAATACAACAACTATAACAAGTACAGCAAATATTGCTATATAACAAAACAACTCCTTTTTATTTTTATCCATTACTTCCTTCTTTCTCCGTAAATAGATACGGTGCAGGGTCAATCGCATATTGATTTGAGCCTGAATTTGTTCTTATTTCAAAATGTAAATGGTCACCTGTAGAATTTCCTGTTGAGCCTTGTGTTCCTATCACTTGCCCTAGAGTTACTTGTTGTCCTTTTTCTACTTGTAAAGACCTATCTCGCATATGACCATAAAAACTATAAAATGTCTTTCCATTTTCATCTGTATGCTTTATTTCTACACAATTTCCATAGCCACCTTGCCATCCTGCCCAAGTAACTTCACCATCAGCAACTGACATTACTTTACTACCTAAACTACCACAAAGGTCAATTCCTGTATGGTTTGAATGTACTACTCCATGAGCCTCTCGCTTTCCAAATTTACTTGTAACTTGAATAAAATTCTCAACAGGCATTGGAAGTTTCCCTTTATAAACTATATTTCCTTGTTCTACTTGTGTAGTTTCCTCTTCTGTAGTATTGTCTTCATTTCTTTTATATCCGTCTTTTCCCATAAAAAGAAAAAACTTAATATAAGTACCACATAAAATTATAATAAATATTGTTATTCCAATAATAACTCTAAACCTTTTACGCATAGTTACTCTCTTTCTTAAATTTGGAGTCAATCAACTCCAATTCATATTGAAATAGTTTAAATATTACATACATTTTTCTTACTCCTGCCATAAATACACATTCACCAACATTTGCATTAAAAATCATTTTTTCTTCCTGCTCTGTTAAGTTAAATGTTGTAACAATATCTTGTAAGTCCTTTCCATCACATTTAAAAAATAATTTATAGGTACTATTAGCAAGAAGGCTTTGCCCATATAATCTAATTTTTTCATCTAAAAAATCTTCAATACTTTGAGTGATAACACAAATACTGCTGTTATGCTTTCTTGCTAATTTACTAATATATCTCACATATTCCAATGTTTGTGGAATGTTTGGATCTACAAGTATATGGCATTCGTCTGCAATTAGCATTGTTTTTTCGTTTGGGTCTTTGCTTAAAATATCCCATGTATAAGATAAAATATTATAATACTGAGCTCTCTTATATTGGATTTGGAATTTTTGCATTGTAGATGTATTAAAAACTGAAATTTTAGTATCTATTTCAATGTTTGTATATCCATTCCAAATACTAGATGCTTGTCCTATACATATTGTTCTAAATAATGCTAATAGTTTTTCGTATACATCACTTTTATTAAGCTTGTTTTTCTTTTCTAATAAAAAATACAAATCTTCCAATATTGGAAAATCTGTATTTTTTAATTTGCTTATATCAGTATCTTTTGTGATATTAAATTTTTTGTATAATTCTTCTAATACTAAATCTAACTTTGAAAATTCTATTTCTGTAAGTGATGGATAAAGTATTTGGAAAAATGTTTGTAAAAACTGAAAATGCAATGATAATGCATTTTTACTATTTTCTTCATCTCTATTAATTCTAACCTGCAAAGGATTTAAAACTCCTCCTCCATTAGTTCCATCACAGGCAATTACATTACCTTTTAAATTATTACAAAGGTATGAATATTCATCTTCTGCATCTATTATTAAAAGTTTTGTAGTTGGTAATTCATTTATAATCATATGCTTAACTGCCATACTTTTGCCTGAACCTGAACTCCCAACAACAAACATATTGCTATTGCCTCTGCCTAAATCTCTATTCCAAATATTAAAAATAATTATTCCGCCATTTTGACTTATACCCCAATAATATCCGTTTTGGTCTATAAATGTTTCAGTATTAAACAAAAATCCTCCAGTAAATGTACTTGTTAATATGTTTCTTTTAAAGTTTTTACTTAATTCTGTTTGTATTGTAAAAAATGGTGCAATTGCTTTAAATCCCTCCATTTGTAAAAAATTAGTTAGATTTCTTATTTTTAATTTTTGCCTTTGTACTTCTGTTTCTACCTCTTTACATCTTAACTTTAGTTCTTCCTCTTCTTCTGCAGAAACCAAAATATATATTGTTAAGTAAGAAACTACCTCATTATTTTGAATCATTCTATTAATAATGTCACTAGCCTCTTGAATCTCTCTTTCTTTCATTTGTCTACTTGATTCATTTTTTGCAATTTTTGCTAAACCTGTTGCATCTCTAATTCTAGAATCCAAGCTGTCAATTAGTTCTGCATTATCTGTCGGCTCAATATTTATAGAAAATATTGCTCCTACATTATTTACTAAATTTCCTAACCATTTTAATTCTACATTAGATGGGTAGTGAACTATTGTATATACTTTGCAGAAACGATTTCCAAAATATATTTTGTTTCTGTCAAATTGTAAGCCACCGAGTTGGTGTTATCAAATCAATTAATTCATAGTTAGTCTCTTGTTTTTTCAATTTGCCTCACCCACTTTATTTTGAACAGCCTCTGCTATTCTTCTATTGGCAATTTCAAAATACTCCTTGTTTATTTCAAAACCTATGAATTTTCTATTTTTATTTATTGCTCCTACAAGTGTTGTTCCACTACCTGCAAAACAATCTAAAATGACATCTCCTTCTTTACTTGAATTTTCTATATGATATTCAATAAATGTTAGTGGTTTTATTGTAGGATGACCATATTTCTTTTTATCTACTTGATTTACTCCTGAGATATAATATTTATGCTTTGTGTGATAGTTACCATATAACTTAACTCCCTTTTCTCTTGCAAATATTACATATTCAGTATCAGGTAAATAAATATTATTTGTAAGTGGACTTGGATTTTGTTTGTGCCAAGTCAACACCTCAAAATTACAATTTTTATTTTTAAAATATTCTAATAACTCTAATATTTGTCTTTTAGAGCAGTATATATAAATATTTATTTTTTTCATTTTAGAAATTAATAAATCTAAAACTTTTAAATCAAAACCATCTTTTAAATCTAAAAGATCATTTGCATAATTATTAAAACCATTTGGTTTCTTTATTTTGTTAATATCTAATTTATATGGTGGGTCTATTATAACTAAATCAATACTTTTGTCATCTAATAACTTTATGCCCTCCATACAATCCATGTTATAAATTTTATTATATTCTATCAATCTTTCTCCTTATTTTTACGATATTATCTCTATAATCCGTATCCTCCTTACGAGCAAATTCTGGTATTGTGAAACTCTTAACTAGCAATATGATTTCGTTCTTTTCTAAGATTTTTGTTTGAAAATCTGAATTGCTAAATCTCTGTTTCCAATTGTTTGCTCTTTTCAATAATTTTTCTGTTGAATTTTCGCTCTCCTTTTCCCATATACACAAATAGAATTCACTTTCAATTATGTTTTTATCTGCAACTAATTCATGTGTATTAATTATTCTATTTTCTACAATTCTAATTCCAATTTCATCTGTTAGTGATTTCTTTAGTTCTTGTTGTTCATTAACAAAATCTTGTATATCAACTTTTCTCGGAATTACAAAAATTGTATATGGTTGCTGTTCGTTGCTAAATTCAATGCTCATTTTGTCCATTTTAACTTCGAGTTCATCCTCTGAAAATAAATCTGTATTTATTGGATTAACTTTTAAAAATAAAATGGCTTGTCCATCTAATGTTCTTAAACAATTATTATCAATATCTTTTATATTTAAGAATTCATTTAATGTTTTATTTTGTTGTTTCTTTATTATCAAATGCTCTCCTTTCATACTTATAGCCTTTTTGCATAAGTTCATACTTTACCATATTTCTAATACTATCTGCCATTGAGAAATTATTTCTGTTTTTAGTAAAAAATACAACTGCCATTACAACACATCCAATTACAAAAAATGTTGAAATTAACAATACATTTGTAATTAGATAAATTATATACGCAATTATTACTGCGACTACTAAAACTATAATTGTTTTGACTAATTCCTCAACACCATACCCATCAAAAAATTCAGTTTTTAATCTAATTTGAGCTGGAATATTAATTGTCTTTTTTTCCTGCATTTTCTACTCCTCCTTTTGTTGCTCTACTTTTTCTTGGTTTTGTTGTTCAGCATTTACTTGATTTTGTTTTTCTTTTTCTTCTTTTGCATTTATATAATCATCATAAGAATATGATGATGGGAACACAAATCCATCAGAATCTCTATAATAATCAATACTTGCATAAAAACCTTTCCAAAAATCTTGGCAATCACCAAATGGTCTCAAAAATGATACATTTTTAATTGTTTTACTTGCTCCATACAATCCAACACCTTGCTTTAAACTTCCATCAATTGATTGTGTAGATGTAATTGTCTTTCCTGTATCTGTTACTACATACCTTCTTCCATTAATAGTAACTACCTCTCTATTTTGTGCATCTTTATCTTCTATTTTGGCAAATGTTGGGTCACCCAGCCCTTCATCTGCGATTTGCACAGTACCACCAAAATAGTCTTTTGGAATTTCTATAAATGTTAATGCAAGAGTAATTAAAACACTTGCTATAATTGTATTTTTTGCAAGTTTTATATATTTGGCTTTACTATCAGGCTCTATTGCCATTTTTATCATAAATACTAAAAATGTTACTCCTCCAATAGTTAAACCTAAATATTTTAATACACTAACTATCTCTCTTAAAGATTCTATATCTATCGCCTCCTCCTTGAATGTGGTAATAATGCTCTTATATTTCTTGCTGTATGACCTACACTATTAAAAACATTTCCATTTGGCTTTATTAAGTATTTGCCCAAAATTATTGGTGTATTAACAGCCATTACTGCAATTGCTATTGCATAAACTAAATGTCCATTTGTTGTAACTAATATGCTTAAATTCATTAAGCTTAATTGAGTAACCAATGTAAATGCTGTCATTAAAAATCCTCTTATATATTCAGGAAATACTCCTTCATCTGAATTTAGCAATCCGTATCGATGCAAATGGAATTCCCATTCTCATTAAAAGCATTTCTACACCTTTCATAATAAACTGGCATATTAGTATAAGCCATGTTATAAGCAATACTAAACAAGAAATTGCTGTAAATATTCCACCTGCAATATTATCACTTAAAGCTTTTGCTAGACTTACCGTTTTAATTGGCATAGCATTAATAATACTACCTAATAAATCACTTGTAATACCAACAAAAATATCATATATTTCTTTAAAACATATCATTACAATTGCTGCCTTTAGCAAACCTATTACTAAATGAATTGGATTTTTTTCTGCATCTCCATCATTTTGTAAAAAATATGTTTTTATTAATTTACTTATAAAAACTATTACTAATATAAAACAAGCAAAACTAAAAATCACTTGATATATAGCATTAAAATCTATTTTCGCTCCACCATCTACTTGTATTGAATTTAATTCACGCTCAATATAAAACACTAAATTCACCATACTTTTAAATAGGGAATTTAGTGTTGCCTCCGAGCCATCTATAAATTTTTGAATTAACTCCACAAGCATATCTGCCATATTTTACATCACCTCTTTTTACCATAATAAAAAGAATGACCTCTGCCATTCTCCATAACTATTTATAAAAACTTAATATTACATCAATTAATGCTAAACCAGTTGTAATTAATACCATACTTATTAGTGTAGTTTTTATATTTTGCATATTTCTTCGTCTTTCTCCTTCATCATTTGTTTTTAAGCAATACACATAATAAATAAAATAGCCACCACAAATTGTTATACCAATTCCTGTTAGCCATTTTATTACTGCATCTGCTAAATTCTTTGTTCCTGTGACCAGTTTTGTGCTTTCAAAACTCTCTGCATGAACTACTTGATTTATTGAAATCATCAGCATTACAATTACTGCTATTTTCAATATTATTTTAATTCTTTTTATGTTTTTCTTGGACATCCACATTCTCCTTTCTCTCGTTTGCTTTCCATTGTTTTTTAAGCATTTCAAGTTCTTGTTCTTCTTCGTCCCCAATTTCTTCTATATCATAATTTCTTACTTTATCCCAAATATTCCAAACTTTCGGTTTAGATATTTTTCGTTCTTCTCTTGCGTTTTCCCTATCTAACCTTAACTTTTGATTTTCCTCTTTCGTTCCCATTCCATTTAATTTATTAAAATACATTTTACTAATGTCTGGAACATTTAATATTGCAGGTGGTTCACTTGGTATCATTGCTAATATATATGGACTTTCTATTTTCAACACTTCATCAGGTGTAAGCAACTTTCTAGAAATCAAGCTCATACTACTACTTGAATTATTATATTTTATATTTGTATTGCTACTTTCCCCATAACTTTGTGCTGTATAAGTTCCGTAGCTTGTCTGATATTTTTGTTGCAGTTTCTATTGAACTTGATTTCAAATATATTAGTACACAGTTATCTAAAATGTTTTGTGTCCCTTCTTTTCCGATATTTTTCTTCTAGTTGACCAAAACTTTGTATTGCAATTACAAACCTGCAATTTCTACTTCTAGAAACAGTTAGCATACTTTGAAAAGTCTCTATTTTAGCGAAATTTGAGAATTCATCAAGTAAAAAATTCATTCTTATTGGCAATTCTCCACCAAGCTCTCTACTTGTATCAACAAGTGCAGTATAAAGTTGCTGTACCAATAAGCTTCCGAGTTTATGGTATGTTAATTTTTCATCACTTAATAGAATATATATTGCAGTTTTCTTTTTAGCAAAATCTCTTAAGTCAAAATCAGATTTTTGTATTGTATCTGCAACATAATCACTCACAAACATTTGCAATGTTGATAATGCTGCAGCCACAAAACTACCTCTAGTTTTGCTTGGAGCTGTTGATGCAACTGCAAAAAATTTTCTAATAGGGTCGTCTGCCGACTTATTCCTCATATATTTATCAATTAGCATTTCTCCATCATCAGCAGTTTTAAACATTTCTGCTACAAAGTAATATGCATTAGTTAAAGTTTGATATTCTCTCTTGCCCTTGTTTTCTAAAACAACAGCCATTATTGCAGTTTTTATAACACTCATTTCACCATTAACCCAAATAGGCTCTGTCTTGTCGTTTTTTTCAACTAATACATTTACAATGTCGTTTACAAGACTTTCGGCAAGTGGAATGTCATCCTTTTCTACTGCGTTAATTACCAAATCCAAATAATTATAATGATTACTTTTTAGAAAGTTAATAAAATCCAATGCTATTACATTATAGCCTAGTTCCTTTAATTTCTGTGCTGTATATAAATACAATTCTCCTTTTACGTCACTAATAAATAGATTTTCCCCTGCCATACCTAGCATTGTAATACTTGGTATTAGAATAGACCTACTCTTACCTGAGCCTGAACTACCAATTAAAAGAGTATGCAAATTATCACCAATATAATAAATTGTTTCAATATCTTTTTTTCTTTCAAAATTAGTAATTATTCCACCTGAATCAAAACAAATCTCATTATAATCATTTTTTCTATTTATTGTATTTGTTTTAAATACCTTGTTATAATCTTTCTTTTGTAACCACCAAGATGTTCCATGCTGACCATCACCTACTGGCAATGGAATAGATATTTTGTCTGTTAGCTTAACTTGTTTACTATGATAAATATTTTTTGTTCCATTTTTGAATAGTACAAGAAATGAAACAATTATTAATTCTAGTACGCAAAATGTTGCTAACACTCTTTTTTCTGTTGTAATTGTATTTATAATTAAACCAAAATCTATTTTTAATAAATTTTCAAAATCACTATTTAGTATATAATGTATGCTTACTGATAAATAGGCACAAACTATTACACTAAATATGATCGCTATTATAATTAATATTTTTCTGTTTATATTTCTTCTCCTCTATTGGAATTCTGCATTCCTCCTTTTCACACAAATAAAAAGAACATCTACTATTTGTAAATGCTCTAAAAATTTATTTCAAAATTTATTTGACAAATCACCCAAAATTAAGTATAATAATTATAGAGAACAAGAACCACAAATGTGGTTTGCCAGTTAGTGTGAAAAACACATCTTCACTGCCAAGTTACAGATGTGTTTTTTTATTTTTTATTTGCTTAAAATTATACCTAGTATAATAATTAAGGCAAATACAACGATAGTTTCAGCAATTAAGCCGAAAAAAAGTATATGTATAATTTTTAATAACATTGCTTCTATCATATGTACCACCTCCTCCTCGTAACAAAAGTTACGGATTAAAAGTGGCAAACCACATCTGCTATCCTTATTCCCTATGACTAATAATATACACTATTTTAAAGTATTTTTCAATACAAATTAAAAATTTTTTATTTTAAAATATTCCTTGTTATTTTCTATTTCTTATATATATTGAAAATTTTTGCCATTTTAGGTAATTTTTTTCAATAGTTTTTTTTACCTATATTAGTATTTTTCTTCCCAATTAAATGATGAACCATTTGCTTTATTTATCATTAAATCCTTTTTAGCTTGTTTTGACAATTGCTTTTTATATTTTATTTCAAACATTTTGAATTCCTTTTCTTGTTGCCTTGTAGAAAAATAAATGCAATCAAATACTCTCCAAATAAGATTTCTACTTTCATTGACACATCTAATATTCGAATATTCAACTTTTTCATTTATCAAGACTCTTTCAAAATTTAATATTTGATTTCCTATCATTTTTAAAATTTCTTGATTTGCTTTCTCTTTTTCTAACTTTTGTACAACTAGAATTTTGTCTTCATCATTATATTTAAAAGCAACAATTTTCTGCTTTGCTAAAATATACTTTTCAATTTCTTGTTCACACTCTGGAGATAATTCTATAATCTTTTTTGAAATATTATCTATATGCTTTATAATATCAGGATACTTTTTCAAATATTGGTATTTAATGCTCCCTTGTGTTTGCTTTAATTCTTGTTTTAATAACAATAATTCATTTACAATAGTTTTTAATTCCTTATTTGTAAATGTTTTTCTCATTATCTTCTTATTTGCAAAATCTTTTTCATACTGCAACATTTCTTTTATAAATTTAGGATTAGCACTTATATTTTTAAATCTTTGTAATAAATAATTTTGTTCAATTATTCCTTTTTTAGCAATATCCTTTTCCATATATATTTCTAATAAATCCTCTCTAAATATTGCATTTGTAAATTCATCTCGCATTTTATTTATTCTCTTATAATTTATATAATAATTCATTTTATCCCTTTGTTTGCTCCAAATCATACATTGGAAATGTGGATGTCCACTTTCTAAATGAACTGCACCAGTATATTGCAAATCCTCATATTTTATATTCATCTTTTTAGCAATACTTACTAGCTTACTTTCAAATAGTTCCTTCCATTTTTCTTGATTATCATATCCAAGCCTTACTGCATCGTACTCATCAAGAGAAATAGTACATCTATATATTGGAACTTTTCTTTCTGCCAATTTTATAATATGTTTATTTACAAGTTCAACATCTTGCATTTTTTCAATATTGGGAAATTCTTGAATCTTACCAAATAAACCATGCTCTGTATTTTTATTTTTTATTGCATATTCACTATATGCCAAATACTTTGTATAGTTTCTATGTTTAAAGAAAGTTGTTTTTTTATTTGGATTAAATGCTTCAAATATAAATATTACATTATTCATTTCTATACATTTCACCTATTGAATAAAAATCGAATAAATCTTGCTTTGACATATTTTCTGTATCACGATTTATATAATAATTTGCTTTATTACGAGCTTTAGTTAGCATATCAATAAATTGCTTATGCATATCATCTCCAAGTAATCTGCAAAGCACTTCTCCTAATAGATAAGTATTTATTGCACTTGTTCTTAAATTTTTTGCTGATAGCTTTCTTTCTGCTTTAATTAATGGAGCAAGTTTTGCATCTATCATTGTGTCTAATTCCTTTATAATAAAATCTAAACTATCTTTATACATTTGTACATTTAATTCTTTATCAATCCCTGCTCTCATAAAATCTGAAAGACTATCATATGAACTTTTACCAAGAGCTTTTAACATCATTGCTTTCTTTTCTTTAGATACCCTAACTGTCAACTTTTCTAGTTTTTCTTCCTTGTCCATCTTTAAAAATCACTCTCCTTGCTTTCTGCCCTAGCATAATCAAAATTGCCCTAAGGCAATTTTGCAGGATCAGGGCGACGTCGCGTCACCCGAAAACTGCCTAAAAGCGTGGCTTTTAGCTGGGTGCTATTATTCTACAAAGTAGTCAATTAGACGTCCCCTTATTTAGTCATATTTTACCGATTTTTAATAATATTCCTCGTCTTCAATTTCTTCTTTACTTGTTATTTCAACATAATCAGATATAATCATAAGTGCTTCATCATAGCTTTTTGCATTGGTAGTTATTCTATTAATCATTTCAGATGCCTCTTCTTGCATTCCATTTCTTTTTAATGTTTTTGATGCAATTCCCATAAGGTTATATATGTTTCCATCTTCTCCAATCAAAGCACATTTAGGTTTTTCTTTCAATTTTATCACCCCTATTCCATTTCTTCTTGTTCTTCATAATTACAATCTTTAACTAAATAATCATCAATATAATATCCTAATCTATCTCCAAACATCTCGTCAATTTTTCTTTCATCTTCTAAACTTGTGCCTTTATATAAATTATAAATAATGTCATTGAATTTTACCTTCATATTTGATTTTTCCAATGTACTTGGTATTTCATCTTTTCCAAAAATAAAAAAATAATAACCTGACTTTACAGCAACATTATTATTTTGCTTTTCCATATCTTTTTTAATTATCTTACTCAAATTCTTCATCCTCCTCAATTTGTAATTCTTCTTTCAAATCTTGTTGTTGTTCTAAATAACCATACTCCGTTCTTTTTATATTTTTATCTTCTGCATATTCTCTGCCAAGCCTTTCTAAATCTGCATAATCCATTACATCCTCGATATCTATATCAGAATTATAAATTAATTTTTTTGCAAATTCTTTATCATCATCCACACAATGTAATTCAAAACAATCTATATTATTCATAAATCTTATTGCATCTTGCATATGCTTTATTTCTGAACTTCTTGATGCAAGTATTGCTGATGCTTTTTCTAATTCATCAAATTTAAAATCTTTTATGCTTTTATATAATTCTACAACTTCATTAAATGGTGTTGTATAACCATTTTCACTTGCTCTTTCAATTATTTTAGAAATTTCCTTTGAAATATCTTTGCTATAATTTTTATGTTCTTTATCTATAATCTCACACGAAATAACATGAGTATCTTGTATAGATAAATTTTCATAGTCTAAATCTAGATATTTAAAATCTTTTTCTAGTTCAAAGGTACTTTTAGGTATAATTATTTTTATTTCTTTGTAATCTTCTGACTCTTCATATTGTTTTTTATTTACTATATCAATCCTTAAAATCACAATAATCCACTCCTTCCATTCGAGGCACGACAATCGATTCTGTGCCCTTTTCAAATCGATTTAGGGATACGGATACCCTCTAAATCACTCGAATTCCTCTTCATTTTCTTTATTTAGAACATCTTTTAATAAAACTTTAGTTGTTTTTATTGCATTAGCTGTAAATTCTCTTTGCCATGCTCCTTCAGACCTAGACCAATGAAATCCTCTACTTTTTAATGCTTGTCTAATATCTTGACTTGGAATATCATCAAATAATATTTGAATTCTATTTATATTGGCATTTCTTATTATTTTTCCACCTTTAAATTCAACATCATTAAATTGAACACTTTCCAAATCTTCAAGCCTTTTTATTCTTTTTTTAGTTTCTCTAATTGTAGCACCAATATTAGTAAGTTCCCATGTATTATGCTCTCTTGCTTTTATTGATGCTCTTTCATTTTCTAACCTTTCCAATTTATTTCTTAATTTTTGTATTGCCATTGGGTCATCATCATAAATAGCTTTACTATTTGAGACACTTTCTGCCTTTCCTTTGTAATATTCGCTTTTATCAGAAAGTTCAATTGATTTTTTTATATCATTATGGGCTTTTTCTATTAGCCTTCTATGTTTTTTCTCTGAATGATGTCCGATCAAGATGGGCTGTCCAGGTGTTAAACTTAAAATTCTATTTGCAGATGAATTACTTCTTGCCTCTGCCTCTTCATTTGCTTTTTTAGATAATTCCTCATATCTTTCTATTCTTCTTTGTCTTCTGTCTTCGTAATCTGCTCTTCCTCCCAATACTCATCTTCCTCCTTTGCTAAAATTACACAACAATGTATAAATAGTGTTAATATTGAACTTATAATTGCTGTAACTATTATTGCTATAATACACATATCTTTTCCTTTCCAAGAAGAAAAAGACTGTATAAAATTTGTTGCATTTCAACTCTGCAACTCCTTTTATACAAGTCTTTTCTTACTTTTTTTACATTTGAACAATTTTTTCCCAAGTAAAACCTTCTCTTCCAAAATGTCCATAGTTTGTTGTTTTACTATATATAGGCTCTTGTAATTTTAAATATTCAATAATACCTGCAGGTGTTAAATCAAACCTTTGCTTAATAGCTCTAATAATAAAATGCTCTGGAATTGTATTTGTTCCAAAGCAATTAATATATATTGAAATAGGTAATTGCATTCCAATACCATAGCTTAATTGTATTTCGCATCTTCTCGCCATTCCATTTGCAACAACATTTTTGGCAATATGCCTTGCCATATATGATGCTGACCTATCAACCTTTGTTCCATCCTTTCCTGAAAATGCTCCTCCACCATGTCTGCTATAACCACCATAAGTATCACAAATTATTTTTCTACCAGTTAACCCTGTATCACCAATTGCTCCACCTATAACAAATCTTCCAGTTGGATTAATAAAAAGTTTAGTTTCTAAATCTACCATATCAGCCTCTACAACATGTGCAATAACTTTATTTATTAAGTCCATTTGTAGAACTGAGATATCCACATTTTCTAAATGTTGTGTGGATATCAATATACTATCAATTCTTATTGGGCAATTATTTATATATTCAACTGTGACTTGTGCTTTTCCATCGGATTTTAAATAGTCAATCTCTCCTGTTTTTCTCACCTCTGCAAGTCTTTGTGTTATTTTATGAGCTACGGTTATTGGATATGGCATAAATTCTTCGGTTTCATCACAAGCAAATCCAAACATGATTCCTTGATCACCTGCTCCACCTTTGTCAATTCCCATTGCAATATCATTGCTTTGCTGTTTTATACATTGTTCAATCTCACAAGTTCTATAATCCATTGTAGTATTTTCATCATCATATCCAACTTGCTCTAATGTATTTCTAACTATATTTTCAATATCTATTATTGCATTTGACGTAATCTCTCCTGCAACAAAAACTTTATTTCCACTTAGCATTGTTTCAACTGCTACCCTAGAATTTTTATCTTGTTTTAAACACTCGTCTAGTATTGTGTCCGAAATTAAATCTGCAACTTTATCAGGATGCCCTTCAGTTACACTTTCACTTGTTAAAAAATATCTTTTATATACTTTCCTTTTACTCAAATTTTCTCTCCTCCGTTTCTTTAATTTAAAATTTCTTATGTATAGTTTTTTATTACATGAACATTCGCCTCACACCTTTCTATTTTTTGTCACAATCCAAATTATGACATTTTTATATTAAGTTTGATATTTTATTCAAACTCATCTTCTTCCTCTTTAATTTTTGATTTATTTATTTTCAAATTTAATTTTTTTATTTGTTCTTTTAGCTTATTATTTTCTTCTTTTAATAATTCATTTTCAAGAAATAAAATATCCTCATTTTTATAATTCCTATTAATAACATTTTCAGCTCCCATACTTAAGTATTTATCTTCTCCAACAATAATATGGTCAATAAATTTTATATTAAATACATCCAGCAATTTATTAACAATATTAGATAATTCAATATCAAATTTACTAGGTGTTAATTCATTGGATGGATGGTTATGTACCAAAATCACTTTTTCACTTGCTGATACCAAAGCAGTTCTAATAATAAATTTTTCATCAACTTCAACATGATTTCCTGTTCCAACTCCTATAAGGCTGACATCTCTAATATTATTTTTTCCATCTAAGCCAACTAATAATAAGTGTTCCTGTATTGCATCCTTTATTTCTTGAACTTCTTTTAAATTATATACATGTTCTGGTTCAGTAACTTTTATTCTTTCAATTTTATTATTTGGCTTTTTTTGTATTTCAATTTTTAAACTCAATATTTCATTTCTCCTCTTTCAAATTTTAAAATTAAATATTCAAAAAAAATAAATAAAGAAAAGAATAACAATTTTTGTCGTTATTCCTTTCTTTATTTATTTTTTGTCGAATCGTGCTGTAACATCTATTTTACACTCTAACTGCTAACTTAACTTTTGCTTGTGGTGACCAAGCTGTTCCCCTTGATAATAGTATGATTGATGGTATTTTATAAATCTCCACTTTTGGCAACTCCATGTGTACTGTGCTTTTGCTTATGCCATATCTTTTGGCCGCTCCTCTTACTGTATCTTTTGAATCTATTATATAATGTGCAAGCTTTACTGCTCGTTCTTCTATTGATATATTTTTCATATAGAAAACCCCCATACGAATAGTTTTGTTTAATTCTATTCGCATGAATGTTTAATTAGAACGATGTTTTGCCTATTTATTTTTCAAGTATTATATATATATAAATTATCTACATCTTTTTTTCTTTAAATAATAGCGAACAAACAAAAATAGTAGAAATCATATTCTACTATTTTACTGGCTCCATCACCAGTCATTTTATCGTTATGTTAATTATTATTTATTAATCATTAATTATTTATAGTATTTTATCTGCATTAATATTAGCAACAAGACTATTTTTATCTACAGTATATTCTTCGTTAAGTTTATCTGCATCATTAATTTTTACACCTTTAATCATTTTTAACATGAAAACACCTCTATTCAATATTATTATATCATGTTATTTGGTTTCCCATTTAAACAAGCGAAAAATCACTTATCTTACAAGCTTTTTTATATAAATCAGCTCTTAATACATTCTTTATAATATCTTTATCTAGAATATATCCTTCGAAAAATTCTTGATTTCCTCGTCTGGCTTTTGCAAATTTTCTCCTGGTTTAAATTTTTCAATAAATTTGCTTATACAATTATTCATAAACTATTCCTCCTCACACTCTTCCCACAATAACTTACAATAGGCATTATTGAAATCCACATTTTCATAATCTTCTATAAATTTAGGATTAATAATTACAACCTCTTCTTTATCTTTATATGGATGCAATCTTACTTTTTTGTTAAAAAGCACACCTTGAGCACTATAAAAAATCATTTGATTTGCTATTCCTACTGCTTTATTTTCTTCAGATTCAGGAATATTTTCTATGCTTACATCTGGTCGTCCAAATTTTCGAAGCCCCCTTGTATGTAGCCATATATTTCCGTCTTCCATCTTTGAAAGTAATATTTTAACATGTGAATACACATCAAATTCCTTTGAAAAGATTTTTTCTGTAAATTCTTCTGCTGAATATAATGAAAACGTTTGCATATCTAGAACAGCAATTGCTCCTGTATCTAAAAATGCTTGTACAACTCCTATTGTATTTCGCAAATATTTTAAATTATCATCTTGCTCAATTTCTCCATTTACAATTGCCCAAATATTTTCTTTTTGTATTTTTTCGTATAATTTTGGTTGTTCCTCTCTTAGTATTTTTCCTAACGTTCCTCCTATTAAATTATCCATATATTCACCATGTTGTTCTCTTGTAAGCATATTCATATTTAGACCTTCTGGAACTTCGTCTATATTGTGACGTTCTCTTGAAATTTCTAGTTCTTCTTCTTTTGCTCCAAATATAACATAGAACATTAGTGGGTGATAATTAATATCTTCATAATATGGTCTTTCGTAATTCATAAATCTTTCCTCCTATAATATTTTTACAAATTTATTCCAAATAATAGTAATTTTTAAAATATGTATATTTCCTTCCAGTATTGTTTTATTTACTATCTAAATCAATATTTGATTCTAGAAACTCAAAATACTTTTTGTCATCTTCTTCAAATATTTCTTTTCCTTCAAGCATATATGCTCTTAATAAATTTTCAGTTGCCAAATCATTTTTCCTTAATTCAAATGCACTTTGTCCTAATCTAAGCAATATAAAAGGATTATTAATTCCTTCTCCAGACAAATTATTCTTTGCATCCTCAAATTTATTAAAAGCTTCTTCATATTTTCCTTGCATATAGTAAATATCTCCAATTGATGTTAAAAACCATACTATTTCCCTAAAGTTTTTCTTAGGTTCCGGTATTAACTTTAGAGCTTTTTCCCATATTTCTAGTGCTTTATCATATTCTTTAGTATCAAAATATTTATTACCTTTTTCTGCAAGCTTGTCTAATTCAAATTGTAATTGTTCTGGAATATCTTCTTCAACAATCTCCTTATCAATTTTCATTTATTATTTTCTCCTATACTATAGTTCTCCATAAAACCATAATTCTGTTTCATATTTAAAATCATCATCATTTAAAGTTTCTTTAAAGCCTATTTCTTTTAGATTGGTTTGAATATCCAATCTTTGCTTTAATGATTTCTCTGAATCTAATCTTTTCCAAGTTTGATACGAATTTTCTCTTTTCCAAAAATTATTATAATATTCTTCATCATAAAATAATATAATTCTGGAACAACTTATTCCGTTAGTCACAATCATCCCTACAATTTTACAAAATTTATTATTATCTTTGTGTTTAATAAATTTTTCCGTTATTTCGAGCCATTTAAGTATGAATTTTCTTTTAATACTATTTGGAGATTCATCTAAAAAATTATTACTAGGTACTACAAATTCTTCATACACATTATCTTTCATTACTGGTTCAAATAAATCTATTTTATTAAATAATGTATTTACTTTTCTATAAATACCTCTTTGTTTTTTCATCATATCCTCCGATAAACATTTTATATTTTATACCGAATATCAAAATATTAAGATTATTGCATATTATATATTAAATAATTGAATATAATTTTGCATAATCACTTATAATTCCACTATAATTTAATATAATGAACCATATCATATGGATAATATTGCTCATTTTTCAAATCGTCGTCTAAGAAACCAAGTCTTTTGGCAACGGCACCTGCTTCAAAACACCAATAACCATAATAAAGATTTTCATCTTTAATCTTGTGGGTATCATACCATGAACTTCCTTGACTACCTTTATACCATCCCCTTAGATATTTCACTAATTCTTCCATATTATTGCTATTTATACATTGTATTAAATCTTTGTAAGAACGAGAAAACGATATTTTTGATTTATACGGATTATCCTTGGAACCTAAAAGTACAAAATCCAAAAGAAAATCATATGTATCAGCTTCCATTAATTTACTTCTTATTCTGTTTAACTGAACATCATTTAATCCTAAAAGATAAGCTAATGAAGCAACGCAAAGATTATCTTCATACACTCCACCATTCCATGATTCACAAAATAAATCTAGCATACTTTCAAATTCCTGCTTTATTTCATTTATAGAATCTCCTCTTGAATATTTAGCTATAAGTATTCCTATTTGTATTAGTAGTATATCATCTTTTATTGACTCAACTCTATCTTCTTCAATTTCACCATTATCAAGACTATCCTGAAACATTTGAATATCTTCTAGTTCTTCAAGAATAAAAGTATCAAAATATTCCTTTGTTTTAATACTATCTCTCATCCCTGTTCCTCCCCATGTCTCTTATTTACGAATTGCTTCTTCTATTATTTTCACCACTTCAATTAAGCAACCGCTGTATATTTTTTTATTCTCTATTATTAGATCTTCACTTATTAATGCTATTACGACAATAATTACATCATATTTTTATTCATATTCATTATATTATAATACTTTTCATTAAAAATCAAGTGTGTTTTAAAAGTTGCCCATATTTAGAATTGAGGGCTTTTATGATTTTTTATTTACCACTTTTCCAGGAATCCCTACAATTGTTGAATTTTCTGGAACGTCTTTTAAAACTACGCAATTAGCTCCAATTTTAACATTATTCCCAATTTTAATTGGTCCAAGTATTTTAGCACCTGAGCCTACCATTACATTGTTTCCTAAATCTGGATGTCGTTTATATTTGTCTTTCCCTGTTCCACCTAAAGTGCTATTATGGTATATTGTACAATCATCTCCTATTGTAGATGTTTCCCCGATTACAATTCCCATTCCATGGTCTATAAATAGCCTTCTACCTATTTGTGCTCCTGGATGTATTTCTATTCCTGTAATATGTCTTGCAATTTGTGATATTAACCTTGCAATAAAAAATAAATTTCTGCAATAAAAAAAGTGTGAAATTCTATAAAAAAATAATGCATGAAAACCCGGGTATAAAAGTATTGCCTCTATTATACTTCTACACGCCGGGTCTTTTTCATAAATATTTTTGGCATCTTCATATAGATTTATAAAAAATTTTTTCATAATATCACCTATCTTATATTATGAAAAATGTAAACCATTTGTGTTCCTTTTTATACCTCATATGGTTTACATTGCTATTTTGGTTTTTTTGTGTTAAAATAGTTACTAGAAAGGATTTTACAATGCTTAGAATTAATAATTTAAAAATAAAAAAAGATTTATCTGGAAATGAAGTTATTAGCTTAGCTTTAGATAAATTTCACATAAATAAAAATGATATTTTAAATGTTTTTATTTCCAAAAAATCAATCGATGCAAGAAAAAAGGATGATGTTCATTACACATATTCGATAGATTTGGATGTTAAAGATGAGAATAAATATAAAAAATTAGATAAAGTTAAAAGGTTAGAATTACCTCCAATTAAGGTGAATCGAATTTCTAGTAAACGCCCTGTTATTGTAGGTGCTGGACCAGCTGGACTTTTTGCTGCTCTTACTTTTGTTCAAAATGGTATTAAACCAATTGTTATTGAACAAGGTAAACCTGTTGAAGAACGTATTAAAGATGTTGAAGAATTTAAGAAAACTGGCAGATTAAACAACATGAGCAATGTTCAATTTGGCGAAGGTGGTGCTGGTACTTTTTCTGATGGTAAACTTACAACTGGTATTAACAGTCCTTATTGTAAGAAGGTTCTTCAAGAGTTTGTAAACTTTGGAGCTCCAAGCCAAATCTTGTATTTAAGCAAACCACATATTGGAACAGATAATTTAGTTAACATTGTAAGAAATATGAGAAATTATATTATCTCTCAAGGTGGAGAATTTTTATTTAATGAGAAAGTTACAGATTTTGAATTTACAAATAATAAAATTTCTGCTATATATTGCAGTAAGAAAATTGAAACAGATAGTGTAATTCTTGCAATTGGTCATAGCAGTAGAGATACATTTGAAAAGCTTTACGAAAAAGGTGTTAATATGGAGCAAAAGGATTTCTCTGTTGGAGTTAGAATTGAACATTTACAAAGTGAAATTAATAAAGCTCAATATGGTACAATAACAAAACTTAAACTTCCACCCGCTGAATATAAGTTAGCATACCATTCTCCAAACGGTCATTCTTGCTACACATTTTGTATGTGCCCTGGTGGACAAGTTGTAGCATCTTCTAGTGAAGAAAATTCAATTGTTACAAACGGAATGAGTAATTTCCTAAGAGATGGAAAAAATGCCAACTCTGCTCTTTTGGTTGGAATTACCCCAGAGGATTATGAGGGAAATTCACCATTAGCTGGAATGTATTTCCAAAAAAATTTGGAAGAAAAAGCATTTAAACTTGGCGGAAATAATTACAATGCCCCTGCCCAAAGAGTAGAAGACTTCTTGAAAAACAGAAAATCAGACCATATTGGAATTGTTGAACCAAGCTATAAACCAGGTGTTACACTATGTAATTTAAATGACTTATTTCCTGATTTTGTAAATCAAACTTTAAAAGAAGGTTTACTTCATTTTGATACAAAATTAAAAGGATTTGCTCACCCAGATAGTATTTTAACTGGTGTTGAAACTAGAACATCTTCACCTGTTAGAATTTTAAGAAATGATAATTTAGTTTCAAATATAGAAGGCCTATATCCCTGTGGCGAAGGCGCTGGATATGCTGGTGGAATTATGACAGCTGCTGTTGACGGAATTAAATGTGCAATAAAAATCCTAGAAAATGAATGAACCTTCGGTGCCAAAAAAGCTGGAATTCGGAGACACTTCCCCGAATTCCAGCTTTTTTCCCGAAAGTCATTCATCCCAATCTGGAACATATTCTTCTTCATGTTCCCCTAAGTCTTGCATATAACCATTTTCAATATCTAGCTCATATACATAGTTTTCTATTTCTTCATATTCTTCTTTTGTTAACTTTCTATTTAAGTTTTCCACATTTTTTGCTAAATATGTTGGAAAGTATTGCGCCATAATGCTTACAAAGATTTTTTCACTCATATTTTCTTTAATCCATTTTAAAACTTGTTTTGAATTTTCAATTTCTCCTGGTAATACTAAATGTCTAATCATTAAGCCTTTTTGCATAATTCCTTCATCATTTAAAATCGGCTCACCTACTTGTCTATACATCTCCAGAATTGCTTGTGTTGTAATCTCAAAATAATTATTCACACCAGAATATTTCTTACCAAGCTCATTGTAATAATATTTTAAATCCGGCAAATATATATCTATATAGCCTTCTAACATTTTTAAGGTTTCTACTTTTTCATATCCATTTGTGTTATAAACGATAGGAATTTTTAGGCCTTTTCCCTTTGCAATTTTCAAAGACTCAATTATCTGCGGTACATAACTTGTCGGAGTTACAAGATTTATATTTTCCACCCCTTTTTCCTGTTGTAACATAAAGATATTTGCAAGTTCCTCTATTGTAATCTCTCTTCCTTTCCCTAATTGGCTTATTTCATAATTTTGACAAAAGATGCATCTCATTGTACAGTTAGAGAAAAAAACAGTTCCTGATCCATTTTCACCGCTTATACATGGTTCTTCAAAATTATGTGTTGAATATAATGCAATTTTAACTTTATCTTCTGATTTACAAAAACCTTGCTTTCCTTCCAATCTATTAACTTTACACTTGTGAGGACATATCTCACATTTTTCTAAACAATTACTAATATTATTTTCCATACAATTATTATACACGATTTTTATAACTTTTTCAATAAAAAAAAATCTACTACAAAGTAGATTTTTTTATTTGATATCAATTAAATTAACATTAATATAGCTCTTTCTGCACCATCACCTTTTCTAGGTCCAGCTTTTACTATTCTTGTATATCCTCCTACGTTTTTATCAGCGTATTTTGGAGCAATTTCGTTGAATAATTTTGCTGGTAGGTCTACGTTATTACCTTCGCTATCTTTTACTTTGTTAATTTTTCTCATTATTTTTCTTCTAGCATTTAATCTAGATGGCATGTCTTTTTGTCTTTTCTCAGTTGTTTCTTCTTTAACAACTTTTAAATATTCTTTACCATTTTTGCTTTTTACTAATTCAGTAATTTTATTACCTTTAGAATCTAATTTAGCTTTTACAATTTTAGCATCAACTGTTTCAAAGTTATCTTTTTCTTTAATTGCTAAGGCAATTATAGAATCTGCTATAGCTTTTACTTCTTTTGCTCTTGGTAAAGTTGTTTCTATTTTACCATGATATATAAGGTCTGTTGTTAAAGTTTTTAACATTGCTATTCTTATATCTGTTGTTCTACCTAATTTTCTATTTGTAGCCAATTTGTTCACCTTCCTTATTTTTTTCTCTATTCATCTTCGCTTGCAAAATCTAATCCTAATGAATGTAATTTTGCAACAACTTCATCAAAAGATTTTTTACCCAAGTTTCTAACTTTTAGCATATCTGATTCTGATTTATTTGTTAAATCTTCAACAGTAGCTATTCCTGCTCTCTTTAAGCAGTTGAATGATCTTACAGATAGTTCTAATTCTTCTATAGACATTTCTAGAACTTTTTCTTTTTTATTTTCTTCTTTTTCAATCATTACTTGTGTATTCTTTGTTGCTTCTGATAAGTCTATAAATAAATCTAAATGTCCTGTCATAACTTTAGCCGCTAAGCTTATTGCCTCATCTGGTTTTAAGCTTCCATCAGTCCAAACTTCTATAGTTAATTTATCAAAATCCACCATTTGACCAACTCTAGTATTATCTACTTGATAGTTAACCTTTTTAACTGGTGTATAAATTGAATCTATTGGAAGTACTGATATATCTTGATTTGGTTTTTTATTCTTCTCTGAAGAATTGTAGCCTCTTCCTCTGTCTGCTGTCATTTCCATAACTAGGCTTCCACCTTCTGATATGGTTGCGATATGTAGATCTGGATTTAGTATTTCAACAGATGAATCTGCAATGATATCTCCTGCTGTTACTTCTCCTTCTCCCTTATGTTCAATTCTTAGTGTTTTTTCTTCGTTTTCATCGAATTTTAGTCTTACATTTTTTAAGTTTACTATTATTTCTGGTATATCTTCTACAACATTTGGCAATGTAGAAAATTCATGTAATACTCCATCAATTTTAACGCTTGTTATTGCACATCCTGGAAGTGATGAAAGTAATATTCTTCTTAAAGAATTTCCAATTGTTACTCCATAACCTCTTTCTAATGGTTCACATACGAATTTTGCATAATTTTTGTTATCATCAATCTCTAGACATTCAATATTTGGCTTTTCAAATTCTATCATTTTTACCTCCTAAATGAGAAATATATTCCCAAACTATTTTTAACTTAAAAATTATTATTTTGAGTAAAGCTCTACTATTAAATGTTCTTCTATTGGAAGATCTATATCTTCTCTAGATGCTAATCTTACAACTTTACCACTGGCATTTTTAACATCCATTTCCAACCATGTTGGTATTGGTCTTCCAGCGTTAGCTTCTAAGTTTGCTTTTATTGTTGCGTTATCTTGTTTATTTTCTTTGATTGTTATTACATCTCCAACCTTTACTAAATATGATGGAATGTTTACTTTCTTTCCATTTACTTCAAATTGTGCATGGTTAACAAATTGTCTAGCTTGTGCTCTTGTATTTGCATAACCTAATCTATATACAACATTGTCTAATCTGCTTTCTAGGATTTGTAATAAGTTTTCACCTGTTACACCTTTTTTATTAGATGCCATTTCAAAATATTTTCTGAATTGTTTTTCTAATACTCCATATATAAATTTTGTTTTTTGTTTTTCTTTTAATTGTAATCCATATTCACTAACTTTTTTCTTACCATTTGCTTTAGGATTCTTTTTACTTTTTTTGCTATATCCTAACCAAGCAGGATCAATCCCAAGGCTTTTACATCTTTTTAGTAAAGGACCTGTACTTTTAGCCATTTAAATCTTACCTCCTATTAATATTCTTTGTTTTCTCACTATTACATCTCCGCCTCTTTTCCCAAACGCTTCGCTTGCTTTGGTGGCTTCGGTGTATCCCATCATCTGTAATCGGCATAAATGCCTCAACAGCTGAAGGATTATACTCTTCTTCTTTTTGGTGGTCTACAACCATTGTGTGGTATTGGTGTTACGTCCTTAATTGCACTTATTTCTAAACCTGCTGTTTGAAGTGCTCTAATTGCAGCTTCTCTTCCAGAACCAGGTCCTTTAACAAATACTTCAACAGTTTTTAAACCATGTTCCATAGCTGCTTTAGCTGCTGTTTCTGCAACTTGACCTGCAGCAAATGGTGTGCTTTTTCTTGAACCTTTAAATCCTAATTCTCCAGCACTTCCCCATGAAATTGTATTTCCTTGAGTATCTGTTATTGTAACTATTGTATTATTGAAACTAGAATGAATATGAGCTGAACCTCTATCAATGTTCTTTCTATTTCTTCTAGCTACTGGTTTTTTTGTTACATTTTTAGCCATTTTGCTTTCTTCCTCCCATACTTATCATTTTATTTTAAATCTACTTATTTTGTCTTACTTTTAGAAACTAATTTTCTAGGACCTTTTCTTGTTCTAGCATTAGTTTTTGTTCTTTGTCCTCTAACTGGAAGACCTTTTCTATGTCTTAATCCTCTGTAGCATCCAATTTCTGTTAATCTTTTAATGTTAAGAGCTACTTCTCTTCTTAAATCTCCTTCAACTTTGTATGAAGCATCTATTGCTTTTCTTATGCTATTTACTTCATCGTCTGTTAAATCTTTTACTCTTGTATCTGGATTAACTCCTGCTTCTGCTAATATTTTTTGAGAACTTGATAATCCTATACCATAAATGTATGTAAGTCCTATTTCTACTCTTTTTTCTTTTGGCAAGTCTATTCCTGCTATACGAGCCATATTTTTTTGCACCTCCAAATTATTTTTGTTTTTTGTTTTACAAATCTTTTTGATTTGTCATTTGTTTGTCCTAAATTACCTTAAAGGTGAAATGCATTTAATAAAAAACAGGCTAATTTCAGTTTCTTATTAAATCTTTAAGTTTCTTTAAAACATATATATAAACACAAATAGATATGAAAAGCATTTCTGCTTGACAGCCGCTACCTTATTTGTGTTTGTAAACTTGATTATTGTGGTATAATTATCCTTGTCTTTGTTTATGTTTTGGATTTTCACAAATTACTCTAATTACACCTTTTCTTTTTATAACTTTGCATTTGTCGCATATTGGTTTTACTGATGGTCTTACTTTCATTATTTAGCACCTCCAAATTTATATATTTATTTTTGGGTTAATTTTTATATTTAAATTGCTAATGCAATTATTAACACATTTAATTTTGTTTATTTTGCTCTCCAAGTAATCCTTCCTCTTGTTAAATCATAAGGTGAAAGTTCTACTTTAACCTTATCACCTGGTAAAATTTTTATATAGTTCATTCTAAGTTTTCCAGAAATATGAGCTAATATTTGATGTCCATTTTCTAATTCAACTTTGAAATTTGTATTAGGTAAAGCTTCAACAACTGTTCCCTCTACTTCTATAACATCCTCTTTTGCCATTTTTTCGCCTCCTTAAAGAGCTATTTTAATTATTTTTTGAAATATTTTGCTTACTTTTTTACATAAATATTCCAATTCTATTTATAACCTCTACATTATACACTAAAATTAAAGTAATGTCAATATTTCCGGCTCATTTTTTGTAATTAAAATTGTATTTTCATAGTGTGCAGCCAAACTTCCATCTTCTGTTATAATTGTCCAACCATCTTCTAGTTCTAAAATATTTGGTTTTCCCGCTATTACCATAGGTTCTATTGCTAAAGTCATACCAGGTTCTAATCTTAATCCTCTTCCGGCTTTTCCGTAATTTGGAATTCCTGGATCTTCATGCATTTCTTTTCCAATTCCATGACCTTGGAATTCTCTTACAACGCTATAACCTTGAGAACGAACATATTCCCCTATTGCGTGTGATATATCTCCAACTCTATAACCTACTTTTGCATATTTAATTCCTTCAAAAAATGCCTGTTTTGTAACATCTAAAAGTCTTTGAGTTTCTTTTGGTATTTTACCAACGGCAAATGTTCTTGCAGCATCTCCATTATACCCATCTTTTAATGCCACTGTATCAACACTTACAATATCTCCTTCTTTAATTACTTTGTGTTTTGAAGGTACTCCATGAATTACTTCATCATTTATTGAAACACATAAAGTTGCAGGGTATGGTGGAACTCCTTTTATTCCTGGATTATATCCTTTTTCTGCTGGAATTGCACCTAGTTTTCTCATCTCGTTTTCTGCAATTTGATCTAATTCATAAGTTGTCATTCCAGGTTTTATTACCTTTTCTAGCTTGTCATAAACTTGTGCAACAACTTTACATGCTTCTCTCATTAGTTTTATTTCTCTTTCAGATTTTATTGTTACCATTTTATTTCCTCTTTTTCTATTTTTTTAAATCTTTGACAATATCAGCCGCTACAGCCTTTCCTAATCTATTAATTCTTATGCTAACCTCTTCTGTTCTTAGGATACCTTTATTATTATAGTATTCTAATACAGGAGCTGTTTTGGTTTCATAGATTTCTAATCTTTGATTTACAGCTTCCTCTGTACTATCATCTTCTCTTTGTATGATTTTAGAACCACATTTATCACAAATTCCTTCCACTTTTGGTGGGCTTAATTTTATGTTATATGTAGTTTTACAATTTGGACACACCCTTCTTGTCATTATTCTATCAATTATTTCATCTCTTGGAGTAGTTAAATTTATTACTAAATCTACTTTTTTTCCTCTTTCAGCAAGTATTTCATCTAACTTTTGTGCTTGTTCTAATGTTCTTGGGAACCCATCTAAAATAATACCATTTTTAGCTAAGTCTGAATCCAAATATTCTGTAACCATTGGAACTGTTATTTCATCAGGTACAAGTTGTCCTTTAGCTATATATTTATTAGCTTCTACTCCTAATGGTGTTTGTTCTTTAATATTTTTTCTAAATACATCACCCGTTGATAATTGTTCAATTCCTGTCCCTTCGCTAATAATTCCTGCAACTGTTCCTTTACCAGTTCCTTGTGCCCCCATCATTAAGATTATCATGTTCAACCACTCCTATTCTTTAAGGTATTTTGTAAATTTATAATTTACATATCTAAATTTATAAATTTATAAACTTAGATATATAAACCATATTGAGGCGCCAAAAATCTAATAATTTTTGACACCTTGAATATGAATTTATTTATTTTTCTAAGAATCCTTTGTAATGTCTCATTACTAATTGAGATTCTAGTTGTTGTACTGTTTCTAGCGCTACACCGACTACGATTAAGATTGATGTTCCTCCAAAGGCTATGTTTCCAAGTCCTTGTGGTAAAAATCTTACTAACATAGGAATTATAGCAATTACTGCTAAGAAAAATCCACCAAATAATGTTAGTTTAGAGATTATTGATGATAAATAATCTGTTGTTGGTTTTCCAGCTCTTATTCCAGGTATAAATCCACCATTTTGTTTGATGTTATTTGAAATTTCTGCTGGATTAAATGTAGCATATGTGTAGAAGAATGTAAATCCTACTATTAATAATAAATATACTAATGCGTTTGCAATAGAATATCCTATTTCTACATTTGATGATGATGTAGCAATAGAGAATTTATATACTCCTGCCCAGAAGCCAGTTTGAGTTGCTATATCTTTTACAAAAATTTGTATAATCATAGCTGGGAAAGTCATGAATGATGAAGCAAAAATTATTGGCATTACACCTGCCATAGCAAGTTTTAATGGAATATGTGTATTTTGTGCTCCTACCATTTTTCTTCCTACTACTTTTTTAGAGTATTGTACTGGTACTTTTCTTTCAGCTTGTTGTACAAATACAACACCTGCAACTAATAATATTGCACCTACTAATACTCCTAAGGCCATTAAAAGCCCTGTTGTGCTAAATCCATCTGGTGTAACTATCATATTCCAGATATTGATTACACCATAAGGAAGTCTTGAAATAATACCTACTAAGATAATTATAGATATACCATTTCCAATTCCTTTGCTTGTGATTTGTTCACCAAGCCACATCAATATTGATGTTCCAGCTATTAATCCTCCAACAACCATCGCTGCTGTTAGGAAGCTGTCGTTTACGAATATTCCTGAAGATCTGTAAGATAAATAAACTCCAATTGCTTCAACAGCTGCTAATACTATTGTAAGCATTTTTGTATATCTGTTTATTTTCTTTCTTCCTTCTTCTCCACCCTCTTTTGTTAATCTTTCTAAAGAAGGTATTATCATTCCTAATAATTGGATTACTATTGAAGCTGTTATGTAAGGTGTTATTGACATTGCAAATAATGAAAATCTAGAAAACGCACCTCCAGATATCATATCTATTAGTCCTGCAATTCCATCTGTTCCTCCACCTATTGCTTCATTTAATTTTATAGTGTCAACTCCGGGCACTGAAATATAACAACCTAATCTAAATATTACTATTAATAATAGTGTGTATAAAAGTTTTTTCCTTACCTCAGGTGTTGAAAATGCATTCTTTATAGTTTTAAACAACTAAATCACCTCAACCTTTCCGCCTAAAGCTTCAATTTTTTCTTTTGCTTTAGCAGTAAATCTAGCAGCTTTAACATTTAATTTTTTCTCTAATTTTCCTGTTGCTAAAACTACTATTCCCTCATTTACTTTACCTATTATTCCTTCTTCTAGTAAAGTCTCAGCTGTTACATCTGTTGCTTTTGATTGATTTAACATTTTTAATGTTACTTCTGTATATGTATTAGCATGGATGTTTGTAAATCCTCTTTTTGGTAATCTTCTATATAATGGTGTTTGACCTCCTTCGAAGCCTCTTCTTACACCACCACCAGATCTTGCTTTTTGACCTTTATGTCCTTTACCTGATGTTTTACCTAATCCAGAACCTACACCACGACCTAATCTTTTTCTTTCTTCTTTTTTTACAGATGGTTTTAATTCTCCAAGTTTCATTTTGGTTAGCACCTCCTTAATTTTTTAGTATTCTAGTTCTACATATTTAAAATTAAATAATACATATTACTGACTAACAATATAATACATTTTTATTTAAAAATATGCAACCCTTATTATAAAATATCTTCTACTTTTTTACCTCTTTTTTTAGCAACTTGCTCTACTGTTTGCATTGCTTTTAATCCTTCGATTGTAGCATATACAACGTTTCTTGGGTTATTTGTTCCAATAACTTTAGTTCTAATATCTTTATAACCTGCAAGTTCTAATACTGGTCTAACGCTTCCACCTGCTATAACTCCAGTACCAACTGCAGCTGGTTTTAGCATTACATTAGCGCTACCAAATTTTCCTATATATTCGTGTGGTACTGTTGTTCCAACGATTGGTACTTCAATTAAGTTCTTTTTAGCTTCTTGAATAGCTTTCTTTATAGCATCTGGAACTTCTGAAGCTTTACCATTACCAACACCAATATGTCCGTTTTCATCACCAACAACTACAACAGCGCTAAATCTAAAAGTTCTACCACCTTTAACAACTTTAGCAACTCTGTTTATAGCAACAACTTTTTCTTTTAATTCGTTATTTTCCTCCATTGGTTTTGTTTTCCCTCCTCTTTTTTGAATACAAAATTTATAAAATAAATTTTATTTTTTATTTCTTATACAAAATTCACTTTATGAATTTTGTATACATTTTTATTTAATTAGAATTTTAAACCGCCTTCTCTTGCAGCTTCTGCTAATTCTTTAACTACACCATGATATATGTATCCACCACGATCAAATACTACAGTATCAATTTTCTTATCTGCAGCTTTTTTAGCTATTAATAATCCTAATTCTTTAGCAGCTTCTTTATTAGCATGTTTTGTTTTAACATTTTTATCTAATGTTGAAGCTTGAACTAATGTATTTCCAGCTACGTCGTCAATAATTTGTACATATAAATTTGTATTACTTCTATATACACATAATCTTGGTCTTTCAGCTGTTCCAGATATTTTTCTTCTAACTCTTATATGTCTTCTAGTTCTTTCAAACTTTCTATCAGTTTTCTTAACCATATCTATCTTATCTCCTTTCCTAAATTTAAATGAAAAGTCTATAATTCAAATCAAAATTGGTATAATGCGCATTTTCATGAATTAATTAGGCTGAAGTCGTACCAAGGTACCTCGAAGTCTAACTAATGATATGAAAATGTGCAGGATGCCGATTTTCATTCGAATTAAATTATTTACCTGTTTTACCTTCCTTACGTCTAATAACTTCTTCAGCATATTTAATACCTTTACCTCTATATACTTCTGGTGGTCTTTTTGTTCTTATTTCTGCTGCTGTTTGACCAACTAATTCTTTATCAATTCCTTTTACTATAATAGTATTTGGATTTGGAACGTCAAAAGAAATTCCTTGAGGTGCTTCAAATATTACTGGATGAGAATAACCTAATGTTAGATTTAAGTTGTTTCCTTGTTTTGCAACTCTGTAACCAACACCATTAATTTGTAATTCTCTTGTATATTCATTAACTACACCATTTATCATGTTATTTAATAATGTTCTAGTTAATCCATGTAAACCACGATTTGCTGGTTCATCATTAACTCTTTTTACATTAATAATGTTTCCATCCATTTCTAAAGAAATGTTTTTATGGATTTCTCTTTCTAATGTTCCTTTTGGTCCTTTTACAGTAACATGATGTCCATCAACTTTAACTTCAACACCAGCTGGTACTGTAATAGGTTTATTTCCTATTCTTGACATGATTTTTCCTCCTATCTTTCATAATTACCAAATGTAAGCTAAAACTTCTCCCCCTACACCTAATTCTCTAGCTTTTTTGTCTGTTACTAAACCTTTAGATGTTGAGATTATAGCTATACCTAAACCATTTAAAACTTTAGGTAGTTCATCTTTATTTGCGTAAACTCTTAAACCTGGTTTACTGATTCTTCTTAATCCATCAATTACTCTTGTTCCTTTTTCATCATATTTTAGAGTAATTCTTATAATTCCTTGAGTATCATCTTTGATTTCCTCAAAAGATTTTATATAACCTTCGTCAAATAAAATTTGAGCAATTCCTAATTTCATTTTTGATGAAGGTACATCAACTGTTTTATGTTTTGAACTATTTGCATTTCTAATTCTTGTTAACATATCTGCTATTGGATCTGTAATGTTCATTTAATTACTTACCTCCTTCTTTATTTCATATTTGTTTTACCGCTACGCCTACTTCCAAAAACGCTTCGCTTATTTTGGGGGCTCCGCGGTATGTCCTTATCTCTAATACTCGAAGTTATTTCATAACTTCTCGTTAAGAGCCAAGGACTACCAGCTTGCTTTTTTTACTCCAGGAATCTCTCCCTTATGAGCTAATTCTCTAAAGCATACACGGCAAATTCCATATTTTCTTATATAAGCATGTGGTCTACCACATAGTTTACATCTATTATATTCTCTAGTTGTATATTTTTGTGGTCTAGCTTGCTTTACTTTCATTGATTTTTTAGCCATAGTTTAGTTTTCTCCTTTCTTTGACTAACTAGTTACTAAAAGGCATTCCTAATAGCTCTAATAAAGCTTTTGATTCTTCGTCTGTTTTTGCAGTTGTAACGAAGATTATGTCCATACCTCTTAATTTATCAATTTTATCGTATTCTATTTCTGGGAATATTAATTGTTCTTTTATACCCATTGAGTAGTTTCCTCTTCCATCAAATGAATTAGCTGAAACACCTCTGAAATCTCTTACTCTAGGAAGAGCAACATTGAATAATTTATATACAAAATCATACATTTTATCGCTTCTTAATGTAACTTTGCAACCAATGTTTACACCTTCTCTTAATTTAAATGCTGCAATTGATTTTTTTGCTTTTGTTACAACTGGTTTTTGACCTGTAATTTGCATTAAATCGTTCATAGCATTTTCTAATGATTTAGGATTTTCTTTTACATCTCCTAATCCTATATTTATAACAACTTTATCAAGTTTTGGAACTTGCATAACTGATTTATATTCAAATTTTTTCATTAATGCTGGGATTACTTCTTTTTCATATTGTTCTCTTAATTTTTCCATTATTTATTAATCCTCCTTTCTTATTCTTATTTTAATGTAGCTCCGCATTTTTTACAAATACGAACTTTTCCATCTTTTTCTTCTTTATATCCTACTTTTGTTGTTTTTCCACATTTTGGACATACAACATTTACTTTTGATATTGGCATACTGCATTCTACTGAAATTATTCCACCTTCTTCACCTTGTTTTCTAGGTTTAACATGTTTTTTTCTAATATTTGCACCCTTAACAACAACTTTAGATGATTTTGGAATTACTTCTAATACTTCTCCAGTTTTTCCTTTATCATTTCCAGATAAAACTTGTACTGTATCACCTTTTTTTATTCTCATTTAAGGTCTTCCTCCTTTTCTATAGAACTTCTGGAGCTAATGATAAGATTTTCATATAATCTTTTTCTCTTAACTCTCTAGCAACTGGTCCAAAGATACGTGTTCCTTTTGGTGTTCCATCTTCTTTGATTATAACAGCTGCATTTTCATCAAATTTTATATATGAGCCATCTGCTCTTCTTAATCCTCTTTTTGATCTTACTATAACTGCTTTAACTACGTCACCTTTTTTTACAACCCCACCTGGTGTTGCACTTTTAACTGAAGCAACTATAACATCTCCAATGTTAGATGTTTTTCTGTAAGACCCGCCTAAACATCTGATGCACATAATTTCTTTTGCACCTGTGTTATCAGCTACTTTTAAAATACTTTGTTGTTGTATCATTTTAGTTACTCCTTTCTTATTTAATTACTGCTTTTTCTACAATTTCCACTACTCTCCATCTCTTATCTTTAGATAGTGGTCTTGTTTCCATAACTTTAACTTTGTCTCCAACTTTGCAAGCATTTTCTTCATCATGAGCTTTTAATTTATAAGTTCTTTTAACTGTTTTTTGATATACTTTATGACTTACACTTGTTTCTACAGCTACAACTACAGTTTTATCCATTTTATCTGATACAACTGTACCTATCATTACTTTACGAAGATTTCTTTCTTCCATTTAAAAGTCTCTCCTTTCCTATTTCTTTGCTTCTGCTATTTTTCTTTCAGTCAATACTGTATTTATTTTAGCTATATCTCTTTTAACCTCTTTTATTTTCATAGGATTATCTAATCCATTTGTAGCTAAACTAAATTTTAATTTGAATAGTTCTGTTTTTAGTTCACCTAATTCTTTTTCTAGTTCTGGTGAAGACATTTCTCTTATTTTATTTATCTTCATCACTATCACCTACCTTTTCAGTTTCTCTTGCAACTATTTTTGTTTTATTAGGTAGTTTGTTCATTGCAAGCCTTAAAGCTTCTTTAGCAACTTCTTCTGATACTCCAGCAATTTCAAACATTACTCTTCCTGGTTTTACAACTGCAACCCAGTATTCTGGAGCTCCTTTACCTTTACCCATACGAGTACCAATTGGTTTTGATGTAATTGGTTTGTCTGGGAATATTTTAATCCAAACTTTTCCACCTCTTTTAATGTAACGAGTCATAGCAATACGGGCAGCTTCTATTTGGTTTCCAGTAATTAAACCAGCTGTTACAGCTTGAATTCCATATTCTCCATCTGAAACAGTATTTCCTCTAGTTGCTTTTCCTCTCATTCTACCTTTTTGCATTTTTCTAAATTTTGATCTTTTTGGCATCAATGGCATTATTGCTCTCCTCCTTCCACTTTCTTAGTTGGAAGAACTTCACCTTTATAAATCCAAACTTTAACACCGATTTTTCCATATGTTGTATCTGCTTCTGCAAATCCATAATCAATATCAGCTCTTAAAGTTTGTAGAGGAATATTTCCCTCTTTATAGAATTCAGTTCTAGCCATGTCTGCTCCACCTAATCTTCCAGATACTGCAGTTTTAATACCTAAAGCACCTGATTTAAGTGATTTTTGCATACATTGTTTCATAGCTCTTCTGAATGAAATTCTTCTTTCTAATTGTCCAGCGATATTTTCTGCAACTAATTGTGCATCTGTATCTTGGTTTTCAACCTCTACTATATTTAGGTTTACATCTTTATTTATAAGTTTTTCAACTTCTTGTTTTAAGCTTTCTGCTCCAGCTCCACCTTTTCCTATTACTATTCCAGGTTTTGCTGTAAATAAATTAACTTTTACCATTTTAGCAGTTCTTTCAATTTCAATTTTTGAAATTCCAGCTGCATATAATTTTTTCTTTAAAAATTTACGAATTTTTTGATCTTCAACTAAATAATCTGCAAAATTTTTAGAATCTGCATACCATTTAGAATTCCAATCTTTTATGATTCCAACTCTTGCACCTGTTGGATGTACTTTTTGTCCCATTTTGAATTTAGCCTCCTTTTCTTACTAATTTCTTTCCTTTAAAACTATTGTTATATGACTTGTTCTTTTTCTTATTCTTACTGCACTACCTTTTGCAGCTGGTCTAATTCTTTTTAATGTTGGACCTTGGTTTGCATAGATTTCTGCAACATATAGGCTTTCAGTTTTCATTTCGTGGTTGTTTTCAGCATTTGCTATAGCTGATTTTAATAGTTTTTCTATAATTTCTGATGATGCTTTAGGTGTAAATTTTACAATTGCTAAAGCTTCGTCAACATCTTTTCCTCTAATTAAATCTGCAACTATTTTAACTTTTCTAGCTGAAATTCTTGCATATTTTAGAGTTGCACTAGCTTCTCTTACTACTGTTTCTTCCACTATATTTCCCTCCTTATTTTGTTAGAGATTTCTCTATTCTCTTATTTCTAAGTTTCTATTTTTATTTTTTAGTTGTCTTTTCTCCTGCATGTCCTTTAAATGTTCTTGTAGGAGCAAATTCACCTAATTTATGGCCAATCATTTCTTCTGAAATGTAGATTGGAACGTGTTTTCTTCCATCATGTACAGCTATTGTATGACCAACCATTTGTGGATATATTGTTGAAGCTCTTGACCATGTTTTTAGAACTTCTTTGTTTCCAGATTCGTTCATAGCTTCAATTTTCTTTAATAATTTTTCAGCTACGAATGGTTTTTTCTTACTTGATCTTGACATATCCTCTATTTCCTCCTTTTAACAATAAATTTATTTGATAATTTCTTTTTATTTCTTGTCTTGTATCCTAGTGCTGGTTTACCCCAAGGTGTTAATGGACCTGCGTGTCCTACTGGAGCTCTACCTTCACCACCACCATGAGGGTGATCTACTGGGTTCATTACAGAACCTCTAACTGTTGGTCTAATTCCCATATGTCTTGTTCTTCCTGCTTTACCAAGTTTTACGTTTTCATGTTCTGAATTTCCTAAAACTCCTATTGTTGCTCTACATCTAGCTAGGATTAATCTCATTTCTCCTGAAGGTAATCTAACATGTGCATATTTTCCTTCTTTAGCCATTAATTGAGCACTTTGTCCTGCAGCTTTAACTAATTTTCCACCTTGTCCTGGATTTAATTCTATATTATGAATTAATGTACCTACTGGTATGCTAGATATTGGCATTGTGTTACCTGGTTTAATATCAACGTTTTCTCCAGATACAACTTTGCTTCCATCTGTAATTCCTTGTGGTGCTAATATATATGCTTTTTCTCCATCTTCATATTGGATTAAAGCTATGTTTGCACTTCTGTTTGGATCGTATTCGATTCCAATAACTGTTGCTTCCATGTTGTCTTTATTTCTTTTAAAATCTATTATTCTGTATTTTTGTCTATTTCCGCCACCTTGATGTCTAACTGTGATTCTACCATATGAGTTTCTTCCTGCATTTTTCTTTTTCTTTGATAATAAAGATTTTTCAGGAGTTGTTTTTGTTATTTCAGCAAAATCTGATACAGTCATATTTCTTCTAGATGGTGTGTAAGCTTTAAAATGTTTCATTACTTTCTCCTCTCAAAACGATGAAAACCTTCGCATTGCATTGTTAAAATTTTATTCAAAATTGCTCATGTACTTTTGTACACTCCGCATTTTTCATAAAATTTTGCCTTGCACTACTCGCTTTTGATCGTTTCTCTTATTTTCTTAATATTTACGGATATTTTTTCCTGCTCCGCATAACAGATAAAATTTCTTTTCCGGGTTATTTCCCGATATTAATTAGGAACTATGCTCCCATGAATTCATCAATTGAATCTTTATATTTCTTAGTCATCTTAACTGCTTTTCCACCTTTTCCTAGGTATGATTTTTCAGCTAATTCTGTATCTATTGTAACAACAGCTTTTTTCCAGTCTGATGTTTTACCAATATGATATCCAACTCTTTTTGTTTTTCCTTTAACAGTCATTGTATTTACTTTTAATACTTTAACTTCGAAAAGTTTTTCTACAGCTTTTGCTATATCAACTTTTGTTGCTTTTTTATTTACTTCAAAAGTGTATTTTCCTTGTTGTAATTCGTCGTTACTTTTTTCTGTAACTACTGGTCTAATTATTACTTCTTCAGCTAACATTTAAGCATACACCTCCTCTAATTTTTTAACAGTTTCTAGAGGTAGAACTAATTTATTGTATTTTAATAAATCATATACATTTATATTGTTTATTAAAATTGTTTTTACACCTTCAATATTTCTTGCTGACATTGCAACATTTTTGTTGCTTTCTGGAAGAACTATTAATGTTTTTCCTTCAACTTTTAGGTCTGCTAATGCTTTAACCATTGTTTTTGTTTTAATTTCAGCTAATTCTAATTTATCTACTACTGTTAATTCTTTTTCTAATACTTTAGAACTTAAAATTGACTTAATAGCAAGTCTCTTTTCTTTCTTGTTAACTGTATATTTATATGAACGAGGTTTTGGGCCTAAAGCTATACCACCTTTAATCCATTGTGGAGCTCTAATACTTCCTTGTCTTGCTCTACCTGTTCCTTTTTGTCTCCATGGCTTTCTACCACCACCGCTAACTTCAGCTCTTGTTTTTGTACTTTGTGTACCTTGTCTTTGATTAGCTAAATAGTTTACTAAAACGCTATGTACTATAGCTTCGTTTGGTTCGATACCAAATACGCTATCTGCTAATTCTACATCACTAACTTTTTTACCTTTTAAATCATATACATCTATTTTTGGCATTTTCTTTCCTCCTTCCTACTATTTACTAGCCTTTACAGCTGATTTTACTTTTAGAATTGCTCCTTTTGCTCCTGGAACGCTTCCTTTTACTAATATTACATTTTTATCAAGGTCTACTCTTACAACATCTAAATTTTGAATTGTAATTGTAGCTCTTCCCATATGTCCTGGAAGTTTTTTACCTTTGAAAACTCTACCTGGTGTTGATGTTGGTCCCATTGAACCTGGTCTTCTGTGATACATTGAACCATGTCCCATTGGTCCTCTGTGTTGTCCATGTCTTTTGATAACACCTTGGAATCCTTTTCCTTTTGATGTTCCTTGAACATCTATTTTTTCTCCAGCTGTAAATACATCAGCTTTTAATTCATCTCCAACTTTGATTCCTTCTACTGAATCTAGTCTGAATTCTCTTAAATGTTTTTTGTTAGCTAATTTTGCTTTTGCAAAATGTCCTTTTTCTGGTTTGTTGATGTGTTTATCTTTTACATCTCCAAATCCTAATTGTATAGCTTGGTATCCATCTGTTTCAACTGTTTTTACTTGTGCTACAACACATGGTCCAGCTTCTATAACTGTTACTGGAATAACATTTCCTTTTTCATCAAAGATTTGTGTCATTCCAACTTTTCTTCCTATTATTCCTTTTTTCATTTTCTTTCTTTCCTCCTATTGGCTGAATTGTCATTTATAAGCTTCGCATACTGTGTTAAACTTCGCCTTGTACTGCTCGCTTCTAATTGCAATTTGTATGCAATTAGTCTTATAACCTCCAGCATTGGTTTTTGATTTTTTTACATATTAAATATGCAATTACATTTTGATTTCTATATCAACACCAGCTGGTAATTCTAATTTTGTTAGACTTTCAACTGTTTTTTGTGTTGGGTAAAGAATATCTATAACTCTTTTATGTGTTCTCATTTCAAATTGTTCTCTTGAATCTTTGTATTTGTGTGGAGAACGTAATATTGTTACGATTTCTTTTTGTGTTGGTAGTGGAATAGGTCCTGAAACCTTTGCTCCTGTTTTCTTAGCAGTATCTACTATCTTCTCAGCAGACTGATCTAAAACTACATGGTCATAAGCTTTAAGTCTTATTCTTATTTTTTCACTACTTACTACTGTACTTTTTGCCATTGTAATTTTCCCTCCTTTTAAAATATTGTTTTTTGCCTTTTATTTAAGGACTTTTTAAAAATTACTAGTTGGCAAGTTAAAACGCACTCTGGTGTTTTGAATATCACCTATATAAAAACCCAAAATATGCATGATAGTTTTGGGATAAGTGTGTTTTTAACACAGCATTTTAAATTTGCAATCTTTATTAAGATTACACTTTAAATATACATATGCAACGTCCTTTGCGACTTACGGATAACGCAAATTACTTAACTTACCGCCTGGTCTTTGCCATGACATACTCCACCAAAGTTCCCTCCATCCCTTATTCCGTAAGGATGTAGCCACATTTGGCTTCTTCGCTTAATTCATGCCTATATATTATATAATGATTTTTCCCGTATGTCAAGCAAAATTTTAAAAAATCCCAGATTTTTCTGAGATTTTTAAATTTATCTTTCTTCGTTTTCAATTTCTTTCATCTTTTTATTCATTGTATAAGTATCAAATATTACAAATGGAATCTCTAATCCAGCTTGTCTCATCTTCTCTTTATACACTTCAATATTTCTTTTTTCTTCTTCAAAAGATAAATCTCTATATGAAATATACATCACATAAGATGGTTTCAAGGTTGCTAAATCAGTATTTCTAAACATCACTAATTCAGTATTTTGTTCGGCTTCATCTAGATTTAATAATTCTTCATAATTACATGAAAAATCTTTAAAATCATTTTCTGTTTCGATATATTCTATATTTTTATTAGAATGCATATTTCTATTCGATATTGTTGCAATTAAATCTGGTGATAAAGTATTTCTTGAAAATCCTAAAGCTAAATTTCCTCTTGTTCCCCTTATTTTTAAAATATTTTCAAATTTTATTAACATACAGCTTAATTGATTGCTTGTGTTTACATTATATAACTCGCCATCATCCGATTGTCCAATAGCGTTTAAATCTAGCGACCTATTGGGAATAAAATTATTACTTTTGCTTTCATATTTTTTTCTTGCACTTTCATTCTCTTCAGAAGTTAATTTTCTCCCATACTCTTTTTCTAATTTATATATATAATAATCTAAAGAAAATACTTTTTGATAAGTTCCAAAAAAATGTAAAATTGCACCTTCACCTAATTGAGATAAATCGTCTATTATAACATCCTTTAACCCAAATTTCTTAGGCGAATATGCTCTATTTATTATATTCTCTCTATTATATATTTCATATTCCATGTATAAACTTTGAATTTTTTCTTTTATATCATTTGATATATATATAATATCTAAATAATCCATTTTCTGTATTGTATTTATTTCCTCTAAATATTTTGAATCGTGAGAAATCTGAGCTATTCTTCCTTTTAATAATTCGAGATTTTCGTATTTATTTAATGTGTCTTTATCCCAGACCTGTGAAAGTTTTACTAACTTTTTCCTTTGTTGATTAGTATATTTTTTTCCTTTTACCACAATATTATAAAATATTCCCAAATCTAGTTCAGCCTTTATAAACCTTTCATGATGTACAATGTTTCTATATTTATACATATCAACCAATTCCGCAATTTTTTGTAATATTCCCATTAGAATATATTTTTCTTTTTCAGAAAGTTCTTCAGCTTTAAAATACTTTTTAACTATTTCTTTTAGATCATCTTCACCATAAATTTTTACATGGTCTTCCATTAATCCATAAGAATTACGTGTTAAAATACTTTTATTTTTTATATATAAGTCATTCAAGTATTCTAAACAGATTCTATCTCCATAATAACTAAATATGTTTTCAATTTTTTTCTTTGTAATTTTTTCCCTATCAAAAATACTTATTAAACAATCTGATGAATTTCTATAAACCTCTCTTGGATCAATCCCATTCATATAGTCTGCAATATTTAATCCTGTTGTTTCTTTAAATTTTATCGCTAATTTTAAATTTGATTTTTCTTTATTTTTGTTCCTGTAAAAAAAAGCCACTGAAATTCATCCTCCCCCTTTTTTATTATATCTTCTATATGATAACATATTTTCTCAAGTTAGTCAACATAAGAACGTTCCACTAATTATTTGACAAAATTTATTGATTTATATTGAACTTTTCCACAATTATGTGATATAATGCAGAAAAAAAGGTAAGGAGTGCTATTTATGAAATTAAATTCAGATAATAACGCTTTGGCCGAAAATAAAGTTTTAATATTATATTTATTAGAACAAATAAATGGAGATATTAAACAAGATGATTTATACAAAATTGTATCTTCAATTAATAACGTTAATTATTTTTATTTTAAAGAAATATTAACAGATTTAATCGACTCAAAGCTAGTAGGAATCTACACAAAAGATAACGAGCCTTTAATAAAGATAACATCTGAAGGAAAAAATGCATTATCTCTTACAAATGATATTTTACCAGGAATTTTAAAGTTAAAAGCTGACAATGTTTTTAAACAAGAGCTTATAAATATAGAAGAAGCTTCATCTGTAATTGCTGAATTTACCCCAAAAAGTGAAAATGATTATACTATTAAATGTAAAATTGTTGAAAATAATGAAACTATTTTTGAGGTTAAAACATATGCTGGTTCGAGAGAAAGAGCCAAAAGGATTGTTGCTAATTGGAATAAGAATGCTCAAGAAATATATCCTAGTATTTTAAATTTATTATTAAAAGACTAAAAAGCGAATATACCTATAATATTCGCCTTTTTAATTATTTAAAATAAGAAAAACAACTATATTCAAGTTGACCGAAATATAGTTGTTTACTTTTGGTAGCGAAGGAGAGGATCGAACTCACGACCTTTCGGGTATGAACCGAACGCTCTAGCCAGCTGAGCTACTTCGCCATGTTTTATTTATTTCTACGACAATAACTATTATACTAGTAGTTTGGCATTTTGTCAAGAAAAAAACACAAGAAAATTTAATTTTCTTGTGTTTTTCTTTTTTAATTGTCATAACATCAAACTATATTGTTTAATAATCCGCTTTATCTACCTTGTTGTCCTTGATTTGTTGTATGTGATCTAGGGGCAATTATTGAATTTACATTTTCAATATCTTTATTAGATTCATTATTTTCTTTTTTTGAATCATATTTATATTTTTTATTATTTCTAACAGTCCCCAATTTTTTTCTTTCTTCAGAATGAACTACTTCATGTATATTTAATTGATTAGCTCTCTCTTCTTCATTTTCTAAACAATCTATTAATAATTTCTTTTGTTCCATAGTTAAAGTGGAATCATTTAAAATAACCTGTTTTTGTGATAATTCTTCTTGTGTACCGGCTATAAAGTTTTTAACTACTCCTCTAAAATCAAATCTTTTATTCTTTTTATTTAATTCTTTTTCAACTTTACTTTTCATAATTTTTTAAAGGCTTTCCTTTAATTTTTCACCTCTTTTTAATAAATTATATATATTTTATCATAAAATATCTTATAAATCAAGTATTTTTAGAAAAGTTGTTCCGTACTTATACTAGTTTTTAGAATTTAAGCAATATTTTTTTATTATTTCTGCACATCTATTAGATGCTAATTCTAGGTTTTCGTCAAATGTTGATGCATTTTCACCATTGGGTATATCAGATATACACCTTATACTTATAAAAGGAATATCGTCTAAATAAGCTACCTGCGCTATTGATGCACACTCCATATCTACAACATCAGCATTAAATTTTGCATTTATCTTATTTTTCATTTTTTCTTCAGTGCAAAAAATATCCCCAGAAGCTACTATTCCAATCTTAGTATTATATTCTATTTTGATATCTTTTAGAAGAACTTTAAATTCATCTAATAATTGTTTATCACAATTTATAATTTCTCCTACGTTGCTTATATAGCCTTTTTTATGACCAAAAGCAGTAATATCAAAGTCATGCTGTACAACATGTTTGGCTATTAAAATATCGCCAATATTCATAGAATTTGTTATAGCGCCTGCCGCACCAACATTTAATATCTTTTCAACCCCAAACTCATCTATCAAAATTTGAGTAGTTCTTGCAGCATTAACCTTCCCAACTCCACTTTCAACTAGTATGCAATTTTTATTTTCTATATTACCTTTTTCAAATTTCAAGTTGAATTTTTCTATTACTTCTTTATTTTTCATCATTCTTTTTATAGGTTCTTTTTCTTCACTCATTGCAACTATTATACCAATATTCATTATTATTTCCTCCAAAAGAATTATATATTATTTTTATAATTTTGTCTACATTTAAATAACTTTATAAGATTTGTTAGTAAAGTTTTTTATATTCTATGAAATTCGGAGAACTTTCCTATAATATAAAAAAGAGCCTTAATAGCTCTTTTTCATATATGAATTATTGTAATTCAATTGTAGCTCCAACTTCTTCAAATTTAGCTTTTAAGTCTTCAGCTTCTTCTTTAGAAACATTTTCTTTAACTGTTTTTGGTGCTCCATCAACTAAGTCTTTAGCTTCTTTTAATCCTAATCCTGTAGCATCTCTAACTACTTTGATTACTTTAATTTTTTGATCACCAGCGTTTGCTAATACAACGTTGAATGATGATTTTTCTTCAGCAGCTCCTGCTACTGCTCCAGCTGCTGCTGGTGCTGCAGCTGCAACTGCAGATACTCCAAATTCTTCTTCAATAGCTTTTACTAAATCAGCTAATTCTACTACTGTCATTTTTTTGATTTCTTCAATCATTTCTTCTTTATTCATTTTAAAATCCTCCATTTTAATTTAATATTTTATTTGGCAATATAAGCTCGCCACTCTATTTCATTTTATTTGTTTTAAGCGTTTTCTTTTTGTAACTTAACTTGATCAAGTGCAACTGCAAGTTTTGAAATATTTCCAAGCAATGCACCAGCAAGCATAGATAATAATGTATCTCTTGATGGTAATTTTGCTATAGTAATTATCTCTTCAGCTGTCATTACTTTACCTTCAACAACTCCACCTTTAATTTTATAGTAATCATTATCTTTACTAAAATTGTAGATTGCTTTAGTTGTTTCAAGGTAATCTTCGTTAGTCATTATAACTGCTGTTGGTCCTACTAGTTTATCTTCTAATCCTTCAATCCCTGCTTCTGCTAATGCTCTTCTTGTTATGTTGTTTTTGATAACTTTATATTCTGCATTAGTATTTCTAACTGAAGTTCTTAAATTAGTAACATCTTCAACATTGATTCCTCTGTAATCTACTAAAAGTACAAGATTAGCTTCTTTTATTTTATTAGCTAATACTGTAACTTCTTCTTTCTTTTGGTTTAAGATTTTTTCACTTGCCATTAGTTTCACCTCCTGGTTTGAGTATTTGAAATAATATAAATAGAAAATGTTATATTTTCTTTAAAATTTAATAACAATTTAATTAGTGTATAAAAAACACTCTTTATAGCCATAGGCATATAAAGAGCGTTTAAACTCAATTTTATATACCTCGGTAGGGCTTACATTTGCCTACTGTCTTTGGCTACATATTTATTTAAAGATTATTTTTGATTAATGTATAATCCAGGTCCCATTGTAGTTGTTATTGCAACACTCTTAATGTATTGACCCTTTGCAGCTGCTGGTTTAGCTTTTATGATAGCATTTATAATTGTATCATAGTTTTCAGCTAATTTATCAGCACCAAATGAAACTTTACCAAATGCTAAGTGAATAATATTAGTTTTGTCTAATCTGTATTCAACTTTACCAGATTTAATTTCATTTATGGCTTTTGTTACATCCATTGTAACTGTTCCTGATTTAGGGTTTGGCATTAAACCTTTAGGTCCTAATACTTTTCCTAATCTTCCTACAACACCCATCATATCTGGAGTTGCAACGATTACATCATAATCGAACCAGTTTTCATTTTGGATTTTTGGAACTAATTCTTCTGCACCTACAAAATCTGCACCAGCTTTTGTAGCTTCGTCAGCCTTTGGTCCTTTAGCAAATACTAAAACTCTTTGAGTTTTACCTGTTCCATTTGGAAGTACTACTGTACCTCTAACTTGTTGATCTGCATGTTTAGAATCAACTCCTAATTTAACATGTAATTCAACTGTTTCATCAAATTTTGCTTTAGGCATTTTTTCAATTAAATCTAAAGCTTCTTTGATTTCATATTCCTTGTTTTTATCAACAAGTTTTGCACTTTCTGCGTATCTTTTTCCTGCTTTCATTTTTTTACCTCCCTTGGTACAAACGAGCTATGCTCTCCCATAATATTTATTATATTTTTAAATATAATCTAATCTTATTCTGTAACAACCACACCCATAGATCTAGCTGTACCTTCTACCATACTCATAGCAGTTTCTAATGATGCTGCATTTAAGTCTGGCATTTTTTGTTCTGCAATTGCTTTTACTTGTTCCTTAGTTATTTTAGCAACTTTTTCTTTATTTGGTTTACCTGAACCTTTTTCAATTTTAATTGCTTTTTTAATTAGAACAGCAACTGGTGGAACCTTTGTTATAAATTCAAATGATTTATCTTTATATACTGTAATAACAACTGGGATTATCATTCCAGGTTGATTTGCAGTTCTATCATTGAACTCTTTAACAAATTGCATGATATTTACACCTGATGAACCTAATGCTGGTCCTACTGGTGGAGCTGGAGTTGCTTTACCAGCTTCTATTTGTAATTTAATAATATTTGAAATTTCTTTTTCTGCCATTTTAAAATTCATTCCTTTCTTTATGGCTGGCATCAATTTTTAAATTGTGCTTGCTAAACTTATTTTACTTTTTGTACTTGTGAAAATTCTAATTCAACCGGTGTTTCTCTACCAAACATTGAAACTAAAACTTTTACTTTATGCTTTTCTGTATTTATTTCTTGAACCGTACCTACAAATCCTTCAAAAGCTCCGTTCATTATCTGAACTTGCTCATTCACTTCATAATCGACATTAACTGGTACATCTTCAAATCCCATATTTCTTATTTCTTCATCTGTAAGAGGTATTGGATCCGTTCCTGAACCAACAAATCCTGTAGCTCCTCTTGTGTTTCTAACTATATACCAAGTTTCTTCTGTTACAATCATTTTAATTAAAACATAACCTGGAAAAACCTTTTTTAAATTAGCTTTTCTTTTTCCATCTTTAATTTCGATTTGTTCTTCCATAGGAACAATTATATCAAAAAAGTATTCTTCAAGATTTCTATTTTGGATAGTTTTTTCCAAGTCTTTTTTTACTTTATTCTCATAACCAGAATATGTATGAACAACATACCACCTTGGCTCCATGTCATAATCTTTTTGAGACATATTTTAAGCCTCCCTTTAAATTATTTGACTTTATTAATATTACTCATTAACCTCTGTTGTTTCATCTGTAGAAGTTTCTTCAGTTGCTTCTGTATTTTCAGCATTTTCATCTATTTCTGTATTTTCTGGAGCTTCTGTATTTTCTGTTTCATCAGATGTTGATACAACAGCTTCTTTAATTTTGTCAATTCCGTATTTATTAACTGCATCAAATGCCAAATCTAAAACAAATACAATTACAGCGATAACCACAACTATCACGATAACTGCAATAGTATTGTTAACTAATTGTTTTGGTGTTGGCCAACTTACTTTTTTTAGTTCACCTTTAAAGCTTTTGAAAAAGCTTTTTTTGTCTTTACTATTTTTTTCTTTTTTATTTAATGCTTTTGATTCTTTTTTAGCCATTTTATTTCCTCCTTAAAATAGCTTGTCTAAATTATTTTGTTTCTTTGTGTGTTGTACGTTTTTTACAATGTTTACAATATTTAACTATTTCTAGTCTATCTGTATTATTTCTTTTATTTTTTGTAGTCATATAATTTCTGTTTTTACATTCTGTACATTCTAAAGTTATATTTTCTCTAGGTCCTTTTGCTGCCATTTAAATACACCTCCGTATTTTTTCTTTACTTTTTTATATTTTTTAAACGATGTGAGTATATGCCGTAATACATATACTTGAATATTTTACCACTTTTTGCTTATTCTGTCAACAAAAAAGGTGAAATTTATTTAAAAATTTTCACCTTTTTTATAAATTATTTATTTCTTTTTTTGAACTGAAAATCCGAATTTACCTAACTTGTTTCCTAAAGGATAATATCCTCCATTTGCATAAGCAATTAAATCACATTTAGAAATGTCAAAAGCACCTTTTTCATCTATAAATTTATCATCAGCATCTATGGATAATACTTCAGCAATAAACATATGATGTGAACCTAGCTCTTTAATTTCCTTAACTTTACATTCAATTGATACAGGACTTTCTTTTATAAGCGGACATTTAACAAAATTAGCTTTTTCTTTGTGTAAATTCATCTCTTTAAATTTATCAAATTTTTCGCCACTTCTAACACCACACCAATCAGTTTGTCTTACCAAATCTTCAGTCGTTAGATTTATAACAAATTCACCTTGTTCTTTTATCATATTATATGAATACCTTGTTGGTCTAACAGAAATGTAAACCATAGCTGGATTTGTATTTAAAATTCCTGTCCATGCAACTGTTATAATATTAGAATTATCCATATCTCCGCAAGAAACCATAACTGCTGGAATAGGATATTCAAAAGTTCCAGCTTTCCATACAACCTTTGCCATCCTCTTTAACCTCCTAGATTTTTTTATTTATTATATTGTATTTTAACATATAATTATAAATTCTTCAATCTAAAATATTTATATATTAATTTTAAAATCCAAGTAAGCGACCAACCGAAGCGAAACGCAGGGCGACTGGAGCAACTGACATACAAGCATGGAGTACAAAGTGCTCAACTACAAAATATGGAAGTTGCGACCCCAAGTATTTAAAAATTAATATATAAACATTCTAAATTTGAAATATAAGAAAATAAAAAAAATCTAGCAACAACCTATCTTCCCAGCAGGGTAACCCACAAGTATTTTCGGCACATTTAGGCTTGACTTCTGTGTTCGGAATGGGAACAGGTATTACCCCAAATGTAATCGTCACTAGAAAATTTTAGTATACTTATTTAATTTAAAGCACACTCAAAAATACATAGATGAAATATTAGTTTTAGACGTTTATTAAACTTCGATTACTTTTTTTAAAATTGTGGTTAAGCCCTCGATTTATTAGTATTGGTCAGCTACATGCATTACTGCACTTACACCTCCAACCTATCACCATGTCGTCTTCATGGAATCTTACTACCTTATGGTATGGGATATCTTATCTTGGGGTGGGCTTCACACTTAGATGCTTTCAGCGTTTATCCCTTCCCTACTTAGCTACTCAGCCGTGCCATTGGTATGACAACTGATACACCATTGGTAAGTTCAACCTGGTCCTCTCGTACTAAGGTCAACTCCCCTCAAATATCCTGCGCCTGCGACAGATAAGGACCGAACTGTCTCA
>JAFRNM010000017.1 GCA_017430135.1 Clostridia bacterium
AACAGAAATGAAAGATGTGTACTTGCTTGTGATGAAGCCCATTTATTAATAGACAAAAAAGTTCCACAAGCACTAGATTTCTTGAAAGGATTATCAAAGAGAGCAAGAAAATATGAAACATCTTTGATAATAATAACTCAATCTGTTGTTGATTTTACAGCTGAAGGAATTAAAGAATATGGTCAAGCAATACTAGATAACTCAACTAATAAATTATTTTTTGGAATGGACGGAAAGAATTTACAACAAGCAAAAACTATATGGAATTTTAATAAAGAAGAATCTCATATATTATCAAGCTTAATTAAAGGTCAAGGACTTTTACAAGTTGGAACAGCAAGAACGTTAGTTAGAATTAAAGGTTTGCCATTCGAAACAAAAGTCTTTGGTAATAAAGGTGGAAGATAATATGGAGTTTGATTTAGTAAAAAACTTATTTAAAATAAAATTTAAAATAGCATTAGCAATTGGAATAACAATATTTCTTGTAATAATTTGTGCTTGGTATTATATAACTTATTTATTTAAGGATAATTCATCTTCAGATAAAGTTAGTTCAGAAAATGCTGAAGAAAGCACATATATAGAAGGTGGTAGTGGATTTTTACAAAAACCAGTAAAAGAAGGAAAAATTACTGCTAGAATGTATTATCCTAGTGGTGGATTTCACGGAGCAATTGATTATGGTGTTAGTGTTGGAACACCAGTTTATGCAGGAGCAGATGGAGTAATTGTAAAAACTGCAAATTTACAGACAAGCTATGGTACTTTTGTTGTAATACAACACGAAAATGGTATTCAAACTTGGTATGCTCACGGAACGCCTAATTCTATTTTGGTTACTAAAGGTCAAAAAGTAAATAGAGGACAACAAATAATGCTGTCAGGAAATTCAGGTCATTCAACAGGTCCTCATTTACATTTTGAAGTAAGAAAGAGTCCTTATGATTACAATACTTGTAGAGTTGATCCACAATTATATATGTAACATTAAATTGGAGGTAATTATGAAAGATAAAAAGAATATGAACGAACTTGCATTATGGATAATAATTTTAATTGTAGTTGTTGCAATGTGTATGATAGGAACTATGTTCTTAAATTCTATGAAAAAAGAAAATACTTCAGCTGAATCATCAAATGTAGTTGATAAAGATATGCAAAAATATTTAGGAAACCAAACAGTAGATGAAATTGAGAAAAAGATTGATGAAGAACTTAAAGATATGGATAATAAAGAAGGAGTAGATTAATGGAAATTCAAAGAAGAAAACAAATTATATATATAGGCAACGAAATTAATGATGTTTTAGAGAATATTATAAATGAATCAAATGATTTAAGAATAACATCAAGATATATAAATGAATATAACTTAAATACTATAATAACAGACCAAATTCATTCTTTCAATGGAATTAATATACTTATTATTGATAACAAATCGGTTACTAAAAGTACAAGCGAAAGTGAAATCATTAAGGCTTTAACTAAAATAAGGGATTTATACGATTTAAGAATTATATACATTGCTGAAGGATATAAAAGAGGAAGTCAATTATTGTCAAATATTTTTGATTTAGGAATTTATAATATTATTACAGCTGAAAATAGTAAGATATTAGAAGAAGAATTGAGAAAAGCATTATCTGAAGAAGGTATGAGCTTTAGAAATAGTAAAAAATTCAAACTAGAAAATGTGCTTTTAAATATCAATTCAACTAATAAAGTTGTAGAGAAAAAATTTATAAAAGCTAAACAATATGTTTCCGTTGGAGTTGCAGGAACTCAAACTCATATAGGAACAACAACACAAGCAATAATGATGACAAAATTTTTAGTTGATTCTTGTAATACTTCTGCTTGTTATGTTGAATATAATAATCATAAATTTGTAGATAATTTTATTGAATGGGCTGATGAATATTTTGAGAACATAGGAAAAGTTTCATATCAAAATATAGATATGTTCCAATATAAAGACAATATAAAGGATATAGTAAAAAATGATTATAGTATAAATATATATGATTATAGCAATTTTCAGGAAATGAGTGATGAACAAATTGCTTCATTTTTAGAAAAGGATATTAAATTTGTTGTATCAGGTACAAAGAAATGGGAAGAAGATCAATTATTTGAAGTTTTTTCTAAAGTAGGGGAATCAGCAGATATTAATTATATATTTAATTTTGTTCCTGAAGAAGAAAAAGAATTATTTAGAAAAAGTATGCAAGAATTTAATAGTTATTTTTCAGAATATTCGGTAAATCCTTTTGTTGTGAAAAACAAAACATATTATGAAGAGATGTTTAAGAATTATATATGTGATTCTGAAATAGAGAAGAAAAAACAACCTTCTAAAATCAATTTTAAGCGACTTTTTAAGAAAGGAAGTTAAATTATATGTCTAAATCTCAAAAAAGATTATATGAAGCATATAAAGAGAAAAAAGAACAAGAAATTAAAAAGAATAAATATAAAACTAATGAAGATGATAAAATTGTTGTAGAATTAAATAAAAATACAGGAATAAAAATATTGTCATTAATTTTTAATGTAATAGAGAAAATTATAAAAGCAATAATTGTTATTGCAATATTTGTTTTTATAACAATAGGATTTACGATGTTAATAAATCCTAATTTAAATATTCAAGATATATATAATGCAATTTGTAATAATTTTCATTTATAAAGTTTTATAAAATCTTTATAAAAGCTTTATAAAATCTTGTTTGACAATAGGTTTTGAAGATGATACAATACTATCATCAAAAATTGTCAAGAGAGGAAGAACTGCAAAGTTCTTCTTTTTTTGACTCTTTTTATTTTAGAAAGGAAGGTTAAAATGAAAAAGAACAAAAAAATCAAATTATTATTAATTGCCGTTCTTGTATTATGTTCTTCAGGTTATGTTTTGGCCAATGACAATAAGACCAAAACATATGTAATTAGTGAAAGCGAAGTACAAGAATTCGAAAAAAACAAGCTAAAAAACAATTTAACTGAAAATGGAATTGAATATCAATTTAGCACATACGAAAAAGAAGAAGTAAAAGATTCTAAAACTGAAACTAAAGTTATAGAGAAACAAAGTTTAAGAAGTAATACAGAAGAGTACTTAAAAAATAATTTCCCTCAAGAAGTTAATTTTGATGAAAACGGATATGAAGGAAAATTAATTCTACAAAACTTTGATGTTCAAGTTGTAGATCAAGGTACATATGAAATACTAGACACAAAGACAATTACAATAAGTAATGTTGATGAAAATGATTTAGATAAAGTAGAAAAAGAAAGAATAATAAACGGAACTAGATATTATTTAATTAGAACTGATTGGAGTGTAAGTAATAACATAACTATTGATAATACAGAAGTTCCAACTAAATATAATGGTGTTTCAACATATCAAGCAGTTTTAACAAGAGAATATCCAGATTTATATAATGTTAAAGCTAACTATACAGGTTCAGTTGAAAAAGTTAATAAAGATGTCAAATATAAAGTGTCTTATAACAAAAAAGAAATTGCTGAAGAGAAAGAAAATAATTATATTCCAGTAATTATTGGTGGAATGTCTATAATTGTACTAATTGCAATGTATTTTATTTTCAGAGGAAATGCAACAATTTACAATAATGTAGAGGGACAATTTGTTAAATTAGCAAAAATAAGAATTAGAAAAAATAAAAAAATATATTTAAATAAATACGCATATAAAATAAAAAGTAATAATTATAAGTTAAAAATAAATGAAAAATCTTTCAACAAATTAAAAGATACAACAATTAAATTTGTAAAAGATAATAAAGAAGTAGAGGCAACAATAAAAGTAGAGGAATTTAAATTTAATATTTAAACAAGGAGTTTCTAATATGAAAACTATAAAAGAAATAATTGAAGAAGAAGGTATTATCCTTTGTAGTAAAAAAGAACTTGAGGAATTAAAAAAATATGATGAAAGTAATAAAGAAGAAGTAAGGGAGATAATAAATGAGTAATCAATCATTAAATAAAGCAAGAGAATTGCTTATTCAAAAATATATAGAATCACTTAAACAAAAACAATTACCTTGGGAGCAAGGGTGGAAATTAGATATACCACGAAATGGAATAACAAATACAAAATATAATGGTGTAAATGCTTTATTATTATCTTTTATTGCTTTTGAACGCAATTATAGTGGGAACAGATGGTGTACTTTTAATCAAATTGCAGACAAGGATAAAAAATACCACCCAAACCAAAAATGGCATTTAAAAAAGGATAGTAAAAGCGTTCCTATAGAATTTTGGTTTGTATACAATATTAAAGATAAGCAGAAATATACATTTGAAGAATATGAAAAAATAGTAAAAAGCCAACCTGAAAGAGAAGAAGAGTTTAGATTAACTTCAAAAATATATTATGTTTTTAATGAAGATTGCATTGAAGGAATGGAAAAAGAAAAAGCAGTTAAATATGATATAAATAGTGAAAAAGTAATTGAAAATATTATTAATAATATTAATGTTAAATATATAGAAAAAGGAACTAAGGCTTATTATTCTCCAATTGATGATACTGTTGTTATACCACCAAAAGAATTATTTAAAAATCAATATTCTTATTATTCTACACAATTACACGAATTGTGCCATTCAACAGGGCATAGTTCTAGACTAAATAGAGATTTAAATAACAAGTTTGGTAGTAAGGAATATGCAAAAGAAGAATTAAGAGCAGAAATAAGTTCATCTTTTTTAATGCAGGAACTAAATTTAGAATATGATGAAAATCATATTATGAATCATATTGCTTATGTGCAATCTTGGATAGATATTTTAGAAGAAAAACCTAATGAATTATTTAAAGCAATTAAAGATTCTAATAAAATTGTCGAATATATAAAAGAAAATAGCGAATTAGAAAAATTAAGAGAATTAGAAGAAAACAAAAA
>JAFRNM010000003.1 GCA_017430135.1 Clostridia bacterium
CTGGGTGTATTCACACCGTAGATGAAGGATTGTACGCACTGCTTGACTTCGTGATAGTCCAGATTGTCGATCTTGACGAACGGAGCCAGAATATATAAATTATATATAATATTTAATTAATTTTATAAAATAATAATTTACACATTTGTCGAAAAAAATAGAATATTTTATAATTAAGACAGATGGGAGAGATGCCAAATGAAAAAGTTAATATTGTTAATTATAATTTTAATTTCAAGTTGCAGTTATTATGGAGCAGTAAACGAAAAAGGGGAAAGAGTTTATAGCTATGAAAATTTAACAAAAGCAGAAAATGTAGTTGAAACAGAAGAACAAAAGGAAAAAACAGAGGATATTGAACAAATACAAGAACAAGTTTCAATACCATCTGAAAGTGAAAATAACCAGACAAACAGAGTTATAGAAACTCAAAAACAAGAGAATAGTCAAAAAGCAGAGGTTAATCAACCACAAAAAAGTGTTACGGTTAGTTCTCAGCCAGTAAAAGAAAAACAGACTGAAACTAATACAGAGTCACAAGTTATTGAAACACCAAAAGTTCAAGAACAAGTTGTTGAACAACCAAAACAGGAGCAAGTACAACAACCAGTACAAGAAAAGCCAGTTGTAAATGAAACGAAATATGTAAGAAATGATGCAATGATAGAAAGAATAAGACAAGTAATCAATAATAATGCAACTGAAGATATGAAAAAATATGGTTATAACATAGTTGTTGATAGTTCAATAAAAAACTCTGTAAATCAATTTACTTTTACAGAAAATAGAGTAAAAAATATGATTAGATATTCTTTTGGGACAATAAAAATATATGCAGAAGACTATTACTCTAATGGTCAGTTAATTATGACTGAATGTTATATATTATAATAAAAAACGGCGAAGGCACTTTTATAGTGCTTTTTTTATTGCCAAAATTAAGGAGGAAAATTTTAATGAAAACAAAAATGAAAAAGAGTGTAGCTTTGTTAATGCTACTAATTACAATAATTTCAAGTATTTCTAATATAGCATTTGCAAGTACTGAAATTACTGGAGCAGAATTAAGAAATGGTGGACAATGTGATTACCACCTACAATTTTTTGATACAAACCAAAATGCTTGGTCATATATAATTACAACATTTGTATATTACACAGAAAATGGAGTTGAATACCCAGCTTATTGTTTAGACAGAACAACACAAGGAGTTGGCGAAGCAGGAGAATATGGAGTTGATGTAACATCACTTATAGAAGATGTTAGAATATGGAGATTAGTAATAAATTCATATCCTTATCAAAGTCCAGAAGCTTTAGGATTAGATAATAAATATGATGCCTTTGTTGCAACTAAACAAGCTATATATAGTGTTATTTATGGATGGAATCCAAGCGAATATTATAGAGGTGGCGATGAAACAGGAGAAAGAATAAAAAATGCTATTGTAAGATTAGTTGATATTGCTTATAATGGCTCACAAACACCAGAAAATACAAATATTTCAATAAATAAAGTTGGTGGAATATTTGAAGATGGAGCTTATTATTCACAAAAGTTTAATGTTACATCTCCAATAGAAACATCAATTTATACAATTATAGCAACAGCAGGACTTCCAGATGGTAGCAGAATAACAGATTTAGCAGGAAATGATAAAATACAATTTGGTGGAAATGAAGAATTTAAAGTACAAATACCAAAAGATAAATTTTCAAGTGATATAGATATAAAAGTTAATGCAAGAGCTAAATGTAAAACATATCCAATGTTTTATGGAAAAAGTAGAATTGCAGGAAGACAAGATTATTTATTAACATTTGACCCTTATGGCGACATTGCAGGAACAGGAAATTTAAATGTAAAAACTAATACTGGTAAAATACAAATAAATAAAACAGATAGTGAAACAAGTAAAGCTATTGAAGGAGTTACTTTTGAATTATATAAAGCTGATGGGACATTAGTTGGTAGTGTTACAACAGATAAAAATGGAAAAGCAAGTTTTGATAATCTATATCAAGGAAAATATAAATTAAAAGAAACAAAAACAAATAAAGATTATATTTTAAATAAAGTCGAATTTAATGTTGATGTAGAATACAATAAAACAACTACAATGGATATTCAAAACGATCATCAAAAAGGAAATTTGAAAATTTATAAAGTTGATAAAGATAATAATAGAGTAGTATTAGGAAATGTTGAATTTGACTTATATTCAGAAGAACTACAAAAAGTTATTGGAACTTATAAAACAGATGTAAATGGCGAAATTGAAATCAAAAATTTAAGAACAGGTAATTATAGGTTAATAGAAAAAAATACTAATAAATGGTATAACCTTTCAGATGAAACACCAATTGAAGTTAAATGGAATAAAACAGAAGAAAAAACAATAGAAAATGAATTGAAAAAAGGAAAAGTAAAAGTAATTAAAGTTGATTTAGACAATAAAGAAGTGAAAATACCAGATGTAGAATTTCAAGTATTAGATAAAAACGGAAATGTTTTAGAAACAATTAAAACAGATAAAAATGGAGAAGCTACAACAAAAGATTACCCAATAAGAGATTATGATACTTTAACAATAAAAGAAACAAAAACAGGTAAGTGGTATAAATTAAATGAAAAACCACAAAAAGTAACATTAAAAGAAAACGAAATAACAACAATAACATTTACTAATGAAAAGAAAAAAGGTCAAATAAAAGTTATAAAAGTTGATTTAGATAACAATGAAGTAAAAATACCTGATGTAGAATTCAAAGTATATGACCAAAAAGGTAATGTTGTAGATACATTAAAAACAGATAAAAATGGAGAGGCTACAAGTAAAAGATTACCAATTGACCAAGAATATAAAGTACAAGAAACCAAAACAGGTAAATGGTACAAATTAAATGAAAAAGCAGAAAAAGTAACATTAAAAGAAGATGAAATAACTACTATGACATTTACTAATGAGAAAAGAAAAGGACAAATTCAAGTTATAAAAACAGATGGCGAAACAGAGGTAAAACTTGAAGGAGTTACTTTTGTAGTAGAAGATTCAAAAGGAAATATTGTAGATAAAATTGTAACAGACAAAAATGGAGAGGCTACAACAAAAAAACTTGCAATAGATGAAAAATACAAAGTTTATGAAGAAAGCACTAAAAAAGGTTATGTATTATCTGAAGAAAAGCAAGTAGTTGAACTAACTGAAGATGAAATTACTACTTTAACATTTAAAAACTACAAAGAATATGGCTCAATAAAAATAATAAAAACATCTTCTGATGGTCAAAACATTGAAGGTATTGAATTTAAAGTAACAGGAAAAACATTAACAGGAGAGGACTACGAAGCAACATTTAAAACTAATGAAAAAGGAGAAATATTTATTGATGAAGTTTTAACTGGAGAATATACTATTGAAGAATTGAAAGGCGAAATAAATAGTAATTACACTATACCAGATATTCAAAAAGTAGTTGTAGAAGATAAGAAAACAACAGAGGTTAAATTCTTTAATCAACTTATTGAAACACCAAATACTTCAGATGGAAGAAAAATAGGACTAGCTATATCACTTACTATGATTTCAATTTCTGGAATAGGACTTCTTATAATTAAAAGAAAAAAAGCTAAAAAAACAAATAAAAAATAAATTCTAATAATAAGGTGGCTACTTTAGGTGGCTACCTTATTTCAAGTTAAGGAGGGAATATGGCAGAGTTTAATTCAATTCAAAAAAATAAACTAGCTCAAAAACTAAATCGAATTAATGTAAATACAGAAAAAGATATTTTAAATTTAAAAGTTTCAAAACTAAAAGAAATTAATCAAATAGAAGATATACAGAATTTAACATTAAAAGATGTTGAAATGATATGGCTTATGCAAGATGCAATTGGAAAAGATGGCTTGTTGAAATTCTTTACAAATAGTGAATAAGGAGGGGGACAAATTGGGACAGATAGCAGATACAAGAAAACTCTATAAAGAAAAAATAGACGAAATAGCAAAAACAGAAGAAAATTGGCTTTCTTTTTTAGATAGTTGTAGTTGGCATTTTAAATACAATTTTGTTGATAAAGTTTTAATTTATGCACAACGACCAGATGCAACAGCTTGTGCAGAAATGGAAAAAGATTGGAATAGAAAATGTCATAGATGGGTTAATAAAGATGCTAAAGGAATATTTGTATTAGCCAAAGATGATGATAATCCGTATCCTTTTAGATTAGTTTTTGATGTTTCAGATACTCATAATAGTAAAGGAACAGAATATAAGCTATGGAGTGTAAAACCAGAGTATAAAGAAAAGATAATTGAAACTTTAGAAACTACTTTTGGTGGAGAAAATACAAATAATGAACTGGCTGAAAACATTATAACAAATGCATATAATATGGTTACTGATAATATTCAAGATTATTTATCTAGCATTTATGATAATAAGAATGGAACATTGTTAGAGAATATATCAGATGATGAAATAAAAAATATAACAACATTGGTTACTTGGGCAAGTGTATCATATATGATGATGAAAAGATGTGGTATAAATGCTCGAGAACATATAGATATTCAACAATTTTCTTTAATAAAAGATTTTAATAATGATAAAATAATAACTGCATTAGGTACTGCAATAAGTGATATTGCTGAAATGGGAATAAGAGAAATTGCAAAAACAGTTATAAATTTGCAAAAGCAAGAAAAAAATTTGAATTACACATTTGTAAAAAATAATGAACAAGAGTATTCTAAAAATAAAGAAGAAATCAAAGGAGGAATTGAATATGGAGAAAATAGAATACAACCAAATGGGGAACTATCAAATACCCAATTTAGTAATGGAGAAAGAGCAGATACCAAAGGGCAAATACGCGAGAATGAGATTGAATTATCTAAAGAATCACAAGAAAGCAGAATACTTGATATTATTAATGGACAACAAACTGAACGAGGAATTAACTCAAATACAAGAGAAAACAACGAAAATGATAAATCAAATAGTGGAGAAAATGAAGAAAGAACAGAAGATAACAGAAGAAATGAAAGCTCAAGACCAAATGCTTTGGGTGGGAATGATGAACAACATTCAACAGATAGCAGAGGAACAAGTAGTGAAAGAACTAATTTACAATTAGAAGAACAAAGTTTAACAGAAATATTAAAAACAGAAGATGAACAAAAGCAAATAATAGCAGAGGCAGAAAATGCTTCTGTTTTTTCATTTTCTCAAGAAGAAATTGATAATGTGTTAAAAATTGGTAGTGGTTTTCAAGATGGAAAATTTAGAATTACAGAGTTTTTATCACACGGATATTCTTCTAATGAAAATGCTAATTTCTTGAAAAATGAATATGGAATTGGTGGAACAAGTGCTAATGAAGATGGAATAGCAAAATGGTATGATGCAAAAGGATTAACATTATCAAGAGAAAATCAAACTTTAAAATTAACTTGGAATGATGTAGCAAAAAGAATTAATGAACTTATATCTTCAAATAGATATTTATCGGAAAAACAACAAACAGAATATATTGAATGGTTAGATAGTAATGGAATAATACCAGAAAATCAAGAAGAAATAAATTTAAAAAGTGAAGATTATGAGTTTGCAAAAAAATTACACGATTATATGATGGAGTATGATTTGGTAGCATATCATAATAATTTTCCATTAGATAATACAATAGAACAAAATGTAGAATTACTAATGGCAGATATAAATGATGAACTTAATATTAGAGATTATATAGATTTTTTGAAAGCAAGTTATGAGGATTTAGATTATGATGATGAAACATCTATTACAGCAAGAAACTTAATTGTTGAATTAGAAAAAAGGTTACCATATTATGAATTTCATAATGGAGATATAGTTTATATTGGTACAGAAGAATATATAATTAGATCTATAGATGATAATAGAGTAGTAATTGCTGATACAAGTTTTCCTTTATTTACAAAGGAATTAGAAAGAAATGTATTTGACGAAAGAGTAAAAGATAATTCAGCAAATGATAAATTGCGAACTGGTAAAAGAATAGAAGATAAAAAAGAACAAGAAAAACAAGATAAAGAAGTAATAGAAAAAGATAAAAAACAAGAAATAGTTGAGCCAGAAATACAAGAGAATAAATTATTAAAGCCACAAACAATAAAAAAGAAAAGGAATAAGATAGAATATTTTGATTTACATCCAGAGATTCCATTAGATGAAAGAAACAATTATATTATAAATAATGATGAACTTGGAGTTGGAGGATTAAAAGAAAAATATGAAAGAAATATTGAAGCTATAAAGATACTAAAAATATGCGAAGAACAAGATAGATATGCTACACCAGAAGAACAAGAAAGTCTAGCAAAATATGTTGGTTGGGGAGGTTTAGCTGATGTTTTTGATAGTAGAAAAGATAATTGGCATAAAGAATATGAAGAACTAAAGAATTTACTTACTGAAGATGAATATAGAGAGGCGAGAGCATCTACTACAACAGCATTTTATACTCCACCAATAGTTATAAAATCTATTTATAAAGCTATTCAGAATATGGGACTACAACGAGGTAATATTTTAGAGCCAAGCTGTCGGTGTAGGAAATTTTATGGGATTATTACCAGACAACTTAAAACAATGCAAAATGTATGGAATTGAAAAAGATTCAATTTCTGGAAGAATTGCAAGACAATTATATCAAAAAAATACAATAGCAGTAAAAGGGTATGAAGAAGTAGAACTTCCAGACTCTTTTTTTGATGTTTCTGTTGGAAATGTACCTTTTGGGGATTTTAAATTATATGATAAAAGATATGATAAAAATAAGTTTTTAATACACGATTATTTCTTTCGGCAAAACATTAGATAAAGTAAGACCAAATGGAGTAATTGCATTTATTACAAGTAAGGGAACTATGGACAAAGAAGATGAGAGTGTAAGAAAATACATCTCTCAACGAGCAGAGTTGATAGGAGCGATAAGGTTACCAAATGATACTTTTACAAAAAATGCTGGGACAAAGGTTACATCTGATATTATATTTTTAAAAAAGAGAGATAAAATAACAGATATTGATGAAGACTGGGTACATCTTGATACAAGAGAAGATGGAATTAGAATGAATAAATATTTTATAGACCACCCAGAAATGATTTTAGGAACAATGGAAGAAATTACAACACAATATGGCAAAGATTTTTCTTGTAAACCTTATGAGGATGCTGACTTAAATGTTTTGTTAGGAAATGCAATACAATATTTAAATGCAGAAATAGAAGATTATCAAATAGATGAAATAAGTGATGAAGAAATAAAAAGTATTCCAGCTAGTGCCAATGTTAGAAATTTCTCATATACGGTAGTTGATAATCAAATTTATTATAGAGAAAATAGTCAGATGTATTTACAAGAGTTACCTTTAACTACTGGAAACAGAATTAAAGGAATGATAGAAATTCGAGATTGTGTAAGAAACTTAATAGATTTACAAATGGAAGATGGTTCAGATGAAGAAATTAGAAATGAACAAGCTAAATTAAATAATCTATATGATAGATTTAAAGGGCAATATGGTCTGATAAATAGTGTTGCAAATGAGAGAGCTTTTTCTGAAGATAGTAGTTACTTTTTACTATGTTCACTTGAAATTCTTGACGAAAATAAAAGATTTGTTAGAAAAGCAGATATGTTTTCAAAAAGAACTATTAAACCACATAAAGTAGTTAGTAAAGTGGATAATAGTATTGATGCATTAATTCTGTCTATATCAGAAAAAGCTGGAGTAGATATGGAATATATGCAGCAACTTACTGGAAAAAATATAAATGAACTTGTAGAAGATTTAGAGGGAAGTATTTATCTCGACCCAGAAACAAATCAATATGTAACTGCAGATGATTATTTGTCTGGAAATGTTAGAGAAAAATTAAGAATAGCAAGAGAATATGCAAAAGAAGATACAAATTATGAAAAGAATGTTAAGGCATTAGAACAAGTACAAAATAAAGATTTATCGGCTAGTGAGATATCTGTTAGACTAGGTGCAACTTGGATACCAAAAGAGTACATTGAACAATTTATGTTTGAATTACTTGATGTTGGCAATTATATAAGACAATATATTCATGTAAACTATTCTGAATATACAACAGAGTGGAATATATCTGGAAAAAGTGAAGATAGAGGAAATATAAAAGCTATTCAAACTTATGGTACAAAAAGAGCAAATGCATATAAAATATTAGAAACTACATTAAATTTAAAAGATATTAGAATTTTTGATACTATTGTAGATTTAGATGGACACGAGCAAAAAGTTCTTAATAAAAAAGAAACAGCAATTGCACAATCAAAACAAGATGCTATAAAAATGGCTTTTAATAACTGGATATGGAAAGACCAAGCTAGGAGAGAAAAACTTGTAAAGATATATAATGAAAAATTCAATAGTATTAGACCTCGTGAATATGATGGACAATATATTACTTTTGGTGGGATGAATCCTGAAATAAAATTGAGAAAACATCAAATAAATGCCATAGCACACACATTATATGGTGGAAATACTTTATTAGCACACGAAGTAGGTGCAGGAAAAACATTTGAAATGGTGGCTTCTGCTATGGAAAGTAAAAGGCTTGGACTTTGTAACAAGTCTTTATTTGTTGTTCCAAACCATATAATTGAACAATTTGCTAGTGAATTTTTACAATTATATCCTAGTGCTAACATTTTAGTTGCAACTAAAAAAGACTTTGCAACTAATAATCGTAAGAAGTTTTGTAGTAAGATTTCTACTGGAGAATATGATGCAATAATTATAGGACACTCTCAATTTGAAAAAATACCAATGTCATTAGAAAGACAAGAAAGATTACTTCAAAAACAAATAGAAGATATAACACTTGGTATAAGAGATTTAAAAAAGAGTGAAGCAGAAAACTATAGTATTAAGCAATTAGAAAAAGCTAAAAAGAAAGTTGAAGAAAAGCTAAAAAGATTAAATGACCAAAGTAGAAAAGATGATGTTATTACTTTTGAACAATTAGGTTGTGATAGAATATTTGTAGATGAAGCACATTATTTTAAAAATCTATTTCTATTTACGAAAATGAGAAATGTTGGGGGAATTGCACAAACAGAAGCTCAAAAAAGTACAGATTTATTTATGAAATGTAGATATTTAGATGAACTAACTGGAGGAAAAGGAGTAGTGTTTGCAACTGGTACACCAATATCAAACTCTATGGTAGAAATGTACACTATGCAAAGATATTTACAATATCATAGATTAGAACAAGAAGGACTGGTACAATTTGATGAATGGGCATCTACTTTTGGAGAAACTACGACTGCTATTGAATTATCTCCTGAAGGTAGTGGCTTTAGAGCAAAAACAAGATTTGCAAAATTTTATAACTTGCCAGAGTTGATGAGTTTATTTAAAGAAGTAGCAGATATACAAACTGCAGAAACATTAAAATTACCTGTGCCAGAAGCTATTACCCAAAATATAGTAATTAAACCAAGTGAATTGCAATTAGAATTAGTAAAAGGACTTGCTGAAAGAGCAGAAAAGATTAGAAATAAAGAAGTATCTCCAAAAGATGATAATATGTTAAAAATAACAAATGAGGGTAGAAAACTAGCACTTGATCCAAGAATATTAAATCCTATGTTTGCTGATTATGAAGATAGTAAAACTAATACTTGTGCTAATAATTTATATAAAATATGGGAAGATTCAAAGGAAGAAAAAGGAACTCAATTAGTATTTTGTGATTTATCAACTCCTAAAATTTTAGGCTCTGAAGATAATCCTTACGAAATGGAATTAGTTAATGGAAAATGGCAATTAAAAGAAAGGCAATTTACAGATGTTTATACAGATTTAAAAAGAAAACTAATAGAAAGAGGAATACCAGAAGATGAAATTGCATTTATTCACGATGCAACAAATGAAAATAAGAAAAAAGAATTGTTTGCAAAAGTTAAAAGTGGAGAAATAAGAATTTTAATAGGCTCAACAAATAAGATGGGTGCTGGAACTAATGTGCAAGATAGAATAAAAGCATTACATCATTTAGATTGTCCGTGGAGACCTGCAGACTTAACTCAAAGAAATGGTCGTGGAATAAGACAAGGAAATATAAATGATAAAGTTGTAATATTTACTTATGTAACAGAAAAAACATTTGATGCTTACCTTTATCAGTTGGTACAAAATAAACAGACATTTATTTCACAAATAATGACATCAAAAACAACAGAAAGAGCTCACGAAGATATAGATGAAAAGGCACTTTCTTATGCCGAAATAAAAGCATTAGCAACAGGTAATAAAATGATTATAGAAAAGAATGAATTAGAAACAGCAGTATCTAAATTAAATCTTTTAAAACAAAGTCATTTAAGTCAAATATACGAGTTGGAAGATGCAATTGTTAAGTATTACCCAGTAAATATTAAGAATACTAACACATTAATAGAAAATTACCAAAAAGATTTAGAAATTGTAAAGGAAAATACTAAAACAAATGAAAAAGAAAAGTTTTCTCCAATGATTATTAATGGCAAGATGTATAGCCAAAAAGAAGAGGCTGGAAAAAAGATACTTGAATTATGTAATAAGAAAACAGAAAGTGAACAAGAAGAAATTGGAGAATATAGAGGAATGAAGATGTTTCTTGAAATAAATACATTTAGCAGAAATTTTGTAATTGTATTAAAAAATAATGCTTCATATTCCGTTGAACTTGGAACTGATACTTTTGGTAATATAACAAGATTAGATAATGCTTTAGAAAATATAGAAAATAAAATTGAAGATGCGAAATTGACATTACAAAATTTAGAAAAACAATTTGAAAATGCTAAAAAAGAGGTATTAGTACCATTTGCCCAAGAAAAAGAACTTGAAGAAAAAGAAAAAAGACTAAAAGAGGTTAATAGATTATTAAATTTAGATGAAAAAGAAGATTTGTCAAGTTTTGAGATGGAGGATGAAGAACAAGAAAATACTGAAAAAGAAACTAAAGAAAAAGATAAAGAAACTCCTAATAGATAGTCAAATGTATTAAAAACAAAATTTACACATTTGAGAAAAATGACTTAAATGATTAGACTATTTGCAGGAGGTAAAGTATATGAAACAATTACAAGAAAGTTTTTTTAATAAGTATTCTGATGATTTTTTGGGGTTTATCCAAGACTATACAAAAAATAAATTGGAGAATAGAGAAGATTATAAAAGTGTAAAAGAAAAACTAAAAAAGATAAAAGAAAATAATCCAAAATTAAGATTACTAGATGATACTATTGAAGATAATGAAACACTTGAATTAAGCTATTTAGAAAAGAATAATCTTATTAAAATGATGATGTTAGATGATGAATTGCAGGAGATAGAGAAAAAAGAAATCTTTAAATTAGGATTTAAAGAAGCATTAATATTTTTCAATGAAATGGGACTACTAAATTTTAAAAAGGAGTAAAACTAAAATGTTTTGCTCCTTTTTTGACAATAAATAAAAAAATGATATAATAATACTTAGATAAATATAATTGTTTTGCAGATACGGAGGGAAAAATGGAACTTTTTTCATATTCAATAGTAGCTTTTTGTATATCACTTATTATTCAATTTATGATTATTGCTTTAAGTGAAAGAAGAAAAAGAAGAAAGCAAAGTGAAGAAAATATAGAGAAAATATATAGAAATAATATGAAAATTGCTGTAAAAATTTTAATAGCAATTGTAATATCGGTTATAATTGCAGTTATAACATTTTATATTGTAGGAATTATGTGTTTAGGAATGTTGAGAGAAGGACATTAAATCATAAAAAAGAGGAAAGAAAAATGGAAGAAAATAATAAAAAAGCATATTTGCAAGTGGGAAGTATTAGGCTTTATAATATAGTAGTAAATTATGATGGAAATGAAATATATAGAGGAAAAGTTGAAGATGCACCAGAAGAAATAAGACAATTAAAATATTCAAAAGTAAATATTAGTAATGAGATTGTTTGTGAAGTATATAGCGAATGTCAGTAAAATATTTGAGGTATTATATTAAATATAATATCTCATTTTGTGTTAAAAGGAGGTTGAAATAATGACAATAAAAGAATTAAATAATATGTTAGCATTAAAATTACAAAAGGAAATGGCTAGTTATAAACAAGATTTATTAAAACAAAAACCAGAAGAAATAGTGCTTAAATCATTTGAAACATTAACAAAAGAAGAATTAATAGATATATTTTCTTATAAGGATTTAGAAAAAGAAGAAATACAAGCTTTACTAAAAGAGAATAATATTTTAGATACATTATGGGAAAGATGGCATACCAGTGATGGAAAAACATTCGAAGGATTAGAAGATAATGTGGAATTATCTATTGGTAATATTAAAGAAAAGTACCAAAATGAAAGAAAAAAACAGAGGGAAAGGTAGGTGTAAAAATGTTACCTATTCCTAAAGAAATAGTAGAAGAAGCAAGAAAAATTGACCTATTAACTTATTTGAAAAACTATGAGCCGTACGAATTAGTCGAAGAATGTGTAGGGACTTATAGCACAAAAACACACGATAGTTTAAAAATTTCTAATGGACTTTGGTTTTGGTTTACTAGGCAAATAGGAGGGAAAAGTGCAATAGATTATCTTATAAAAGTAAGAAATTATAAGTTTATTGAAGCAGTAAAAATAGTAATGGGCAATGTAAAAACACAAGCACCAGTTATATATAAACAAGAAAAAGTAAAAGAAAAACAAATGATAATACCACAAAAAGCATTAAATAATGAAACAGCAATTAACTATCTATTAAGCAGAGGAATAGATAAAGAAATAATAAAATATTGTATAGAAAACAATTTATTATACGAAGAAAAACAAAATCATAATGTGGTTTTTGTTGGTTATGATGAAAATAATAATATGAAATATGCCTTTTGCAGAGCAACAAATGAAACGAGATTTATGAGAGAGGCAACAGGTAGTAATAAAAAATATTCATTCAAAATGGTAGCTGAAAAGCCCAATAATATAGTTCATTTATTTGAGAGTAGCATTGATTTATTATCATTTGCTACTCTTTTAAAATTAAATAATAGAAATTGGAAAGAAGAAAATCTACTATCACTTGGTGGAATTTATACATCTAAATATGATGAAAAAACTTCAAAAATACCAATTTCTTTAACTAATTTTTTAGAAAAAAATCAAAATGTTAATGAAATTCATTTACATCTTGATCGTGATTTAGCAGGAAGAAATGCAAGTGATTTTTTGAAAAAAGTATTAGAAAAAAATTACAAAATTGTAGATTCTCCTGTTCCGTTTGGTAAAGATATGAATGAATATCTTTGCTTAAAATATTTAAAAAATAATAAAAAAGATATAGAAAGGGTAATGTAAAATGGAAAAATATAGATTTAAAATTAGAAAAATAATAGAAGATGATATTGAAATTGAAGCCAAAAATAAAATGGAGGCTTTAACAAATTTAATAGGATTTATAATAACCAAAGATAAGAAATTTTATAAAAAATTATTAGAAGAAAAGAGCTTTTATACAATGTTTTTAAAAGAATTTACTAATGAAACTAAAAAAATATACTATGAAGATAATGACGAAGTAAATGAAGATTTAATAAATTATTTATTAGATGATGACAAATTTTTGCAAGAAGAATTTGAAAAAATATCAAAAGAAATTGAAAAAAATATGAAAAAAACAAAAGGAAAATCTAAAAAAAATACAAAAAAATTAGAAGAAAATGAAGAAATTTTTTTAGAAAAACCTATAGAAATATATTGTGAAAATTGTGGAAATCTTATAAAAGTTGATGATTGGATATACCACTCAGAATCCTAACAAGCAATGAATTTTTACTCCCTAGAGTAAAAAATTCTCTTTTATGGGGAAATCCCCAATCCCCTTTTAAAATATATGTGAAAGGAAAGTTAGAATGAGAAAATGTAGAATAAAAAAGAATTTTTGGTTTAATGAAGAAGAAAATAATTCATTAAAAAATTTATCTAGTTATTCTGGAAAAACACAAGCAGAAGTTATAAGAAAACTTGTTATGGGAGCTACTATAAAAGAAAAACCTACAGATGATTTTTATATAGCATTGAAACAATTATTGGAGTTAAGGAAAGAAATAAAAACTATAAAAGAGGAAGCAAGATATACCAGACAATTAGATGCCAAAAAAGTAACAAAAACATTAGACCAAATTGATGAATTAAGAATGAAAATTATAGAAAAATATTTAAAATAAGTTGGAGGAAAAATGGCAACAACAAAAATATGGAAAATAGATTTTAGATTAGATAATGTAATTGATTATGCGGTAAATGAAAAGAAAACAGATACAACAAGTTATTATAATTTGCACAGAGTAATTGAATATGCAAAGGCTTCTTATAAAACTGAAGAACAACTATATGTAACAGCATTAAATTGTTCAGAAGAAAATGTTTTTGAAGAAATGATGGAAATAAAAAAGGTTTATGGCAAAGAAGATGGAATACAAGGTTATCATGCTTTTCAATCTTTTGCAGAAGGAGAAGTTACACCAGAGTTAGCACACAAAATTGGAGTACAACTTGCAGAAGAATTGTGGGGAGATAGATTTCAGGTTGTAGTAACAACACATTTAAATACGAATCATATTCACAACCATTTTGTGCTAAATTCAGTTTCTTTTGTAGATGGTAAAAAATATTATAATACAAGAGAAACTTATGCATTTATGAGACAAACTTCAGATAATTTATGCAGAGAAAATCATTTGTCTGTTTTAAAAGAAAAAGTTTGTGGAAAATACAATATAGACTATACAAAATATTATAAAAATTTAATTAAAAAATCAAATTATCATACAACAACTAAAAAAGATATAGATTTTGCAATTACACAAGCAGACACTTATAAAGAATTTGAAAACTTGTTAAAGAGAATGGATTATGAACTTATTTATAGAGCTGGAGTATTAAGTGTAAGGCACAAACCATACACAAGAAATATAAGAGTAGCAAGAGCCTTTGGCGAAGATTATACAATGGAAAAAATTAAAGAAAGAATAAGAAAAGAAAGAGCAGTAAAAGTTCCATTCCCAGAGGCAAGAAATAAAAAGTTTTATGCTAAAAAAAGTATTATAAAAAATAAGAAAAAAGCAACTGGTTTAAAAGCATTATATTTATATTATTGTTATTTGTTAAAAATATTCCCCAAAACAAGTGTAAAAAAGAAAGCACCATTAAAAATTAGTGCAGATGTACAAAAGTTAAGGAGAATATCAGAGGAAGCAAAGCTCTTAAGTAGAATGGATATTAAAACTACTGGAGAGCTTTCTTTATATATAAAAACATTAAAACAAGAGCAAGAAAATCTCGAAGAAAAGCGAGATAAATTGTATTATCAAAATACAAAGCTAAAGAAAGAAGAAAGACAAGTAAATTATGAAGAACTCTCTCAAATTGCAGGAAAATTACAAATGATAAAAAAAGAATTACAGATGTGTGATGAGATTTTGAAAAGAACACCAAAGATAAAAGAAAATATAAAAGAGATTGAAGAAAAAAATAATAATAAGGAAAGGAGCGAAAAAACAAATGAGTACATCAAGTGAAAGTGCAGATGAATTTGTAAAAATAACATTAGAAGGAACAGAGATGATTGCAAGATTATCTGGAAGCCTTGCAAAGAATTTTATAGCAATGGTTTATGCAATTTCAAAAGATAAATCTAAAAATCCAAAAGGGAAAACAAGTCTTAATAAATTGTTAAAAAGTAATAGTAAATTAGAAATATTTACAATAAGAAAAGAAGATTTAGAAGATTTTAAAAAACAAGCTAAAACTTACAAAATAACTTATACAGCTTTATATAACAAGAATGAAAGATCAAGTGATGGAATGGTAGATTTGATAATAAAAGAGGAGGATGCACCAAGAGTAAATAGGCTTGTTGAAAGATATAATATTACAAAAGTGGATATTCAAGCTGTTGAAAAGGAATTAAATGAAACTTCAAATATTAAACAAGAAGAATTACCACAAATAGAAGAAAATCAAGAAATATTACAACACAATACTTCTGATGATTTAATAAGTAGTTTATTAAGCCCAAAAGAAGATATGTTTGAAGAAATGGAAGATTCTACTCCCAGTAATATTACGGAGAAAGAAATTCAATTAGAGAATATATTGAACAAGAACGAAGAAACAAAAATAATAGATGAAAAACCATCAATAAGAGAGAAAATAGAGGTTTATAAAAAACAAATTGAAGATAAAAAAGAAGTTAAGATACAAGAAGAAATAAAAGACAATCCAAAGAAAAATGAAATAAGAGAAACAAAGCACAAGCAACCTAAAAAAAGATATAAAAAGAAAAGGAGAGAAAAAATTAAATGAGCCAAGAGTTTGAAATTATTGAAAAAGCAATAAACAATAGAGCAAATGGTGGTTTTGATAAAGAAAAATGGAAAAAAGAAAAGCAAGACCAAAAAGAATGGGCATATAAAACACAAGATTTAATGGCAGAAAAAATAGTAGTAGATAGTGATAAATTGAAACAATATCTCAAAGTACAATCAAACTTCCCAAGTTATTCAGTAGGAAATGCTTTATTGGTAACAGCCAAATATCCTCAAGCAACAATGTTGAAAGATAGAGATGGATGGAAAAAAGAAAAAGTATATTTAAAAAGAAATCCAAAGGAAATTGTTATTTTAGAGCCTCAAGAATTTGAAAATAATGAAGGACAAATAATAACAACATATAATCCAAAAGAATTATATGATATTTCTCAAACACAAGCTAAAACTATAAAGCAATTACCATATAAGACAGAAAATATATTAAAAGCAGTTTTAAGTATTGCACCAGTAAAAGTAGTGATTAGTAAAACAGAATTAAAAAATAATAAATCTGTGTGTTTGGATTTAGATAATAGGCAAATTGCAATAAAACAAAATACCGAAGTAAATGAAATGTTACAAGGTTTAATAAATGAAATTGCAAGTATTCAATTACAAACATTTAGAGATGAGCCATTAGATAATTTTAAGAATAAATGTGTAACTTATATGATAAGCCAAAAGTACAATTTGCCAGTAGATAATATTGATTTAACAGATATTCCAAAGGAGTTATCTGAACTTGATGCAAAACAAATAAAAGAAGAACTTACACCAGTAGCAAGATGTTCGGAAAGTCTAATTGATGGAATGGATAGAACACTTGGAATAGAAAATAGATTTAAAACTTCAAGAGTACACGAAAGGTAGGTTTTATAAATGGAAGATGAAAAAAGAGTAATGGAACTTAATCAAAAAGATTTTGCGATTGTTATAAATGCTTTAATGAATATGCGAAGAAATATGATACAAGAACAAAAAGAAACAGATTTAGTTGATAAAGTTATAAAATTATCAATTAAAGCACCAACAAAACCCAAAGGAAGATTTAAAAAGAAAAGGAAGGAGATTTATGAAGCAAGATAAAAGAAATTATTTTATAATGTCTTTTATTGGTTTGATACCTGTAATATGGTTAGCACTTTTAGTTGCACCATTTATAAATGGTGGTTTGCCAAGTATAATTAAAGAATTGCCAAATGCAATAAGTAATCCATTTAATATAACATTTGTAGATAATAGTTTTAAGACTATTTTTATTTTTATCTTGATATATGTTTTTGCAATACTAATGTATATATCAACAAGAAAAAATTATAAAAAAGGTAAAGAACACGGCTCGGCAAAATGGGGAGATGTAAGAACAATAAATAAAAAGTATAAGCAATTACCAGAGAGTGAAAATAGAATATTAACTCAAAATATTAGATTAGGTTTAAATGCAAAAAAGCATAGAAGAAATCTAAATACTTTAGTAATAGGTGGAAGTGGTGCAGGAAAAACTTTATTTTATGCTAAACCAAATTTATTACAAGCATCTAATAACTCATATATTGTTTTAGACCCTAAAGGAGAAATATTAAGAGATACGGGGTACTTATTAAAAAAAGAGGGATATGAAATTAAAGTATTAGATTTAGTTAATATGCAAAAGAGCAATGGCTATAATCCGTTTAAATACATTAAAGATGACAATGATGTACAAAGATTAGTAACTAACCTTTTTAAGAGTACAACTCCTAAAGGAAGCCACAGCAGTGATCCATTTTGGGACACTGCTGCACAAATGCTACTTATGGCATTGATATTAGTATTAAAGTATGAAGCACCAGAGAATGAGCAAAATTTTGAAATGGTTGCAGAATTATTAAGAAATGGACAAATTAACGAAGATGATGATACAGACCCTAGCCCATTAGATTTACTATTTCAAAATATAGAAAAGCAAGACCCTAATCATATTGCAGTTAAATATTATAATGAATATCATTCAGGCTCTGGAAAGACTTTGCAATCAATACAAGTAACATTAGCTTCAAGACTAGAAAAGTTTAATTTAAAGGAATTGTCTAATCTAACATTAGAAGATGAAATGGATTTAGTAACTCTTGGAGAAAAAAAGACTGTGCTATTTGCTTTAATTCCAGATAATGATACAAGTTTTAATTTTATTGTTTCAATGCTATATACACAAATATTTCAACAATTATTTTATATAGCAGACCATAAATATAAAGGAGCATTACCTATACCAGTTCATTTTATAATGGATGAGTTTGCGAATGTAAGCCTACCAGATGATTTTGATAAAATACTTGCTACAATGAGGTCAAGAGGTGTTTCAGTAAGTATAATAATTCAAAATATGGCACAATTAAAAGCATTATTTGAAAAACAATGGGAAAGCATTGTAGGAAATTGTGATGAACTTTTATATTTAGGTGGAAATGAGCAATCAACTCATAAATATATAAGTGAATTACTAGGTAAAGAAACAATAGATACAACAACTTATGGTAAAAGCTCTGGAAGAAATGGAAATTATTCAACGAACTTTCAAATTGCAGGGAGAGAATTGATGACTCCAGACGAGGTAAGAATGTTAGAAAATGAATATGCTTTATTATTCATTAGAGGCGAAAGACCAATAATTGACAGAAAGTTCAATACATTTAAACATAAAAATTTCAAATATACAGAAGATGGTGGTTACAAACCTTATATTCATCAAAATGTTAATAATTCAATTGGAACAATAATAAGTGAAATTGAATTAGAAAATACAACAAATATTAAGAATATAGAGGATATTAATATTCCTAATATAAATGAATATGAGATTATTGTAGATGAAGAAATAAACGAATTTCTTATGAATAAAAAAACAAATGAATAAATTAGAAAAATAAGTATATTTTAACCCTCTAATTATTAAATTAGGAGGTTTTTTATATTATGAAAAAAATAATTAATTTTAAAAGATTAGCTAAAATAGGAATAGTAGGTATAGCAGGAATTAGTATATGTACAACTGGCTTTTGTGCAACAGATGACCCACTTGCAGTTATAAACAATTTAAAGAATTTTATGTTTCAGATTATAAGTGCTATTGGTATTATTTTATTATTATGGGGAGTTGTTCAAGTTGGTATGGCAATTAAGAGCCACGACCCAAGCCAAAGAGCAAATGGTTTTATGACTTTAGCAGGAGGAATAATTATAGCATTTGCTAAACAAATATTAGAATTAATAATGGGAGGTTAGAAAATGGGCGCTGGAATAGTAGGCAATTTACAAAATTCGTTAGATACTTGGAATGGTAAATTGGGCGAGATATGGCAGTTAGTAAGTCAAACACCAGAAAATTTTAAAGGTGGCACAATATGGCAAGTAATTGTAAATATTCACGGAGCATTACAAGCAATAGGTTTAGCATTGCTTGTAATCTTTTTTATTACTGGAGTAATAAAAACTTGTGGCTCATTTACAGAAGCTAAAAAGCCAGAACATGCTTTTAAATTATTTGTAAGATTTGCAATTGCACATTTAGTTGTAACTTATGGTCTAGATTTAATGCTAAATTTATTTCAAATTGTACAAGGAATAACAAATACTATAATGCAAACTGCAGGAATGGGAAATAGTATTCAAGCAGTAATGCCTCCAGAAATAATTTTATCTGTGTTTAATATAGGCTTTTTTGAAAGTATACCAGTGTGGGCAGTAACTATAATTGGTGGATTATTTGTAACTGTCATATCATTTGTAATGATATTGACTGTTTATGGAAGATTTTTCAAACTCTACTTATATACAGCAATAGCACCAATACCACTCTCAACATTTGCAGGAGAGCCAACTCAAAACATTGGCAAGAGTTTCTTGAAAAATTATGTAGCAGTATGTTTGGAAGGAGCAATAATAGTATTAGCTTGTATAATCTACTCACAATTTGCTTCAGCAGTACCAGCAGTAAGTGGAAAAGAAGCTATAACAATAATATGGAGTTATATAGGAGAATTAGTATTCAATATGCTTGTATTAGTCGGAGTAGTAAAGATGTCAGATAGAGTAGTTAAAGAAATGATGGGATTGTAGGAGGATAAAAAGTTTATGAAATATTTAATAAAAGATGTAGATAAAAACGAAAAGGAAGAATTAGAAAGAAAAGGATTATATTGTTATGATTTAAGAGAAAGCGATATGGGAGATGAAATTGCAAATATAGAAAAAAGTGTATTTGTAAATAAAGTTAGCAATATGATTACAAATGAAAAAATTGAATTTGGAAAAAGCCCAAATGATTTTGTTAATTATTTTGATTTTTGTATGAAAAATAAGCAAGTAGATAAAATAGATGATTTATTATCTATTGATAAGTTAGATATTACAAAGATAATAAGTGAAACAAAAGAATTACTCATAAATAATGAAGAATATGGAGATATGGAAATTTGCTATATTTTAGAAGATAAGAATAATATAGAAGAATCATTTATTATTGCAATGGATGGAGATAATATTATACAGATAAATGCTATTACAAAAGAAATAAGTGATGTTGCAGATTGGGCATATAATATTGATGAAGATATTTTTCAAGGATTAGAAGAAAACAAAAAAATTTCATATATGAGTATTAATATGCACTATAATATATGGGAAACATTAAAAGATATGTATCCTGAAGATATTGAATATAAAAAAGGAGTGCAAGAATATCTAAAATATTGCAAAGAAAATAAGATTACAAAAGGTAAAATTGAGAAAGAAACGAAATCAAACAATGTTTATAATGCAATGAAACATTATAAAGAAAGCAGAGAAAGAGAAAGGTAGTTATAATATGGAAGTAAAAATAAATAAAGAAATAAGACAATATACAGAAAGTATCTTCTTTGGACTTTCATTAAGGCAATTTATATGCTCGATATTAGCTTGTGCAACTGCAGTAATAATATATTTTGTTGCAAAACAATTTTTAGATGTAGGAATTGTATCCTGGTTATGTATGGCAGGAGCAATTCCTTTTGTATTACTAGGCTTTGTAAAATATAACGGAATGACAGCAGAGAACTTTTTTAAGGCTTGGATAAAGTCAGAAATACTAACTCCAAAAAAATTAGTATTTAAGCCTACAAACTACTATTACGAAACATATAAAGAAATGCAAAAAAATAGAAAGTTTGATAATAAGAAATCAAGAAGAAAGAAAAGGAAAGAAAAGTTAAAGAAACTTATAAAATTTAAAAAGAATAAAAAGAAATAAGCAAGAAAAACAAGTATGGTTTTAGCCTTCTAAAATTATAAATTTTGGAGGTTAAAATGTTAAAAAAGATTTTTCAAAAATTAAAATTTTTTAAAAATATAAAAGATAAAGAAGAAACAATTATACCAAAAGGAGTACAAGATGTTATTCCTGTACAGAAAATTTGGAGAGATGGAATATTTTTGATGGGTAAAAATAAGTATTCCAAGACATTTAAGTTTTCTGATATAAATTATGTTGTAGCTAGTGAAGAAGATAAGGAAACTATGTTTCTTGACTATATGCAAATAATTAATTCCTTTGAAAGTGATATGTTCGTGAAATTTACTATTTTGAATAGTAAATTGGATGAGGATAAAATAGAAAAAAATATTAAGATAGAGAAAAAGGGAGATAGATTAGATAAATTTAGAGAAGAATATAACAAAATGATTGAAGAAAGTGCTAATACAGCTAATGGAATAAAACAAGAAAAATATGTAACTATTACGATAATGAAAAAAGATATAGATGAGGCAAGAGCAACTTTTAGAAGAATAGCAGTAGAATTAAATAATCACTTTAAAAGATTAAATTCAAAATGTGAAGAATTAAATGCAGATGATAGATTAAGATTATTGCATAATTTTTATAGACAAGGCGAAGAAAGTAGCTATAATTTTGATATGCTTTCAACAATGCAAAAAGGTCATAGCTTTAAAGATTATATTTGTCCAGATAGTTTTGAATTTAGAAAGAATTGTTTTGTTATGGGAGAAAAATATTGTAAAGCAATATTTTTGAAAGAATATGCATCTTTTATAAAAGATAGTTTTATTTCAGAATTAACAGATGTCAGCAAAAATCTAGTTTTATCAATAGATATAAAACCAGTTGATACAGATGAAGCAATAAAAGAAGCAGAAAATAGATTGTTAGGCATAGAAACCAATATATCAAATTATTTAAGAAAACAAGCGGAAAATAATAATTATATAGGAAATATACCATTTGATATGGAGCAACAACAAAAAGAGTCTAAAGAGTTTCTTAATGATTTAATGAGTAGAGATCAAAAAATGTTTCTAGGTATAATTACAATACTAATAACTGCAGATACAGAAAAAGAACTTGAAAGTTTAACTGATTCGGTATTAACAACAGCAAGAAAAAATCTTTGTCAATTTGGAATATTGAATTATCAACAAATGGATGGACTTAATACAACACTACCAATAGCAGATGCAAAAATAGATACATTAAGAACATTAACGACAGAAAGTTTGGCAGTATTTATGCCTTTCAAAGTTCAAGAAGTACAACACAGAAATGGTATATATTATGGGCAAAATGCAATCTCAAAAAATATGATATTGTTAGATAGAAAAGAATTATTAAATGGAAATAGCTTTATTTTAGGAGTTTCTGGTAGTGGTAAATCATTTACTGCAAAACAAGAAATTGCTTCAATAATGTTAAAAGAGCCTAATGCAGATATAATAATAATAGACCCAGAAAATGAAATGTCAGGATTAGTTAAAGAATTTGGTGGAGAGGTTGTAGAAATATCATCAACAAGTAAAAATCATATAAATGCAATGGATATGAATAGATATTATGGAGATAATGCTAATCCTATAATATTGAAATCTGAATTTATATTGTCTTTATGTGAGCAACTTATGGGAAAAAGTTTAGAGCCACAACAAAGGTCAATAATTGATAGATGTACTGCAAAGGTATATGCTAAATATCAAAAGTCCGATTATCAATGTCCACCACCAACTTTAAAAGATTTTAGAGAGGAATTACTAAAGCAAAATGAAAAAGAAGCAAAAGATGTAGCACTTGCAATAGAATTATTTAGTAATGGTAGCTTAAATACATTTGCTAAACAGACCAATGTAAATATTAATAATAGATTAGTTTCTTATAATATTTTAGGATTAAAGAAACAACTACAACCAATAGCAATGTTGGTAATATTAGATAGTATCTTTAATAGAATAACAGCAAATAGACAAAAAGGGAAGAATACTTATATATTCATAGATGAGATATATTTATTATTTCAATATGAATATTCAGCTAACTTCCTTTTTACTTTGTGGAAAAGGGTTAGAAAATATGGAGCTTGTTGCACAGGAATAACACAAAATGTAGAAGACTTGTTAAGAAACGAATTAGCAAGAACTATGTTAGCCAATAGTGAGTTAATAATAATGTTAAATCAAGCTACAACAGATAGATTAGAACTTGCAAAATTACTAAATATTTCTGATGAAGAATTAAGTTATATAACTAATGTAGATGCAGGACACGGACTAATAAAAATAGGTAACTTCTTAATACCATTTGTAAATAAATTCCCTAAAGATACTGAACTATATAGGTTAATGACTACAAAATTAAATGAGGTAGTATAGGGGGAGCATAAAAGAATGAATAAGAAAATAAACACAATTCTTATTATATTACTAGCAATTATTTTAATTGCTAGTAGTATATATTTAATTCTTCAAAACAAAGAAGATGAAAAACAAGAAACAATATTTGAAGAATTATCTAATGTTGTTACAGAAGAAAATACTGAAAATGAAAAAATAGAAGAAAAACAAGAAATAATATCTAATACGATAAAAGAAGAAAAGAGAATTGATATTAACCAATTACATCAAAAAAATAGTGATTTTGTAGGGTGGCTAAAAATTGATAATACAAGTATAAATTATCCAGTAATGCAAACGGAAAATGCAAGAAAAGATTATTATTTAAGAAAAAACTTTTATAAAGAATATTCACAATGGGGAACACCTTATATTGCAGAGTATTGTAATATTTTAAATAGTGATAATATGATTATTTATGGTCATCATATAAACGGAAATAAGATGTTTGGGGAGCTTGAAAAGTATAGAAATAAACAATTTTATAATAATCATAAAATAATAAACTTTAACACTTTATATGGTAAATTTGATTATGAAATAATTTCTGTATTTAAAACAAATACAGACAATGGCTTTAAATACTATAATTTTGAAAAAGCAAAATCAAAAGAAGAATATCAAAATTTCATAGATAAATGTAAAGAATTATCTTTATATAATATAGATACAACAGCAGAATATGGAGAAAAATTATTAACGCTATCTACTTGTGATTATTCACAACAAAATGGAAGATTTGTTGTAATAGCCAAAAAACTAGAAAAGTAAGGTAGGTGGAATAAATGCCAGATATAAAAACAAGAAAAAAAGATGCAGAAACAATAAAAAAATATGATAGAAAAAATATGTTAAGGGGGAATATTAAAAATCAAATAATAAATACGAAAGAAAGAACTACAAGATTATTAGAAAACAATGAAAATAATAATGAACAATATGCTCAAAATACTATTGAACAAAATATAAAAAATACTACAAGATATGGAATAAAAAAAGCAAATCAAATAGGAAAGAAAAGTGCTAAAAAGTCAGCAATAAGCATAAAACAAGCAAAACAACAATTTAAAAATGCAAGAGAAATAATAAATAAAATGAAACAGGCTGAAAAAATAGAAGGAACAATAAAAGAAACTAATAGGACAATAAAAACAGCAAAAAATACTAATAAAGTTGCTATAAAAACTATAAATAAATCAACTAATGCAAGTATAAATGCAACAAGGAAAACAGCAAAAAAATCTAAAAAAATTGCAGAAAAAATAGCTAAAGGAACAAAATCAATAATAAAGAAGACAATTAATGTTTCAAAAGCAATGGTTATGGCTATAAAAGGAATGATAACATTTTTACTTGCTGGAGGTTGGGTTGCAGTTGTAGTTGTAATAATTATTTGTATGCTTGGAATGGCTTTTAATTTTATAAAAGGAATATTTTTTCCAGATGCTATAAATGTTGATACACATCTTATGAGCAACATCGTAAATGAAGTGAATGTTGATTTTATGAATAAAATTAAAGAGATACAGAAAGCTGAAGAATATGAAGAATGTAAAATGCATTCCAATAGAGCAAAATGGAAAGATATTTTTTCAATATATGCAGTAGAAGTTTTAAATCAACCACAAGGAGAAAATATAGATAGCTTATATGATATGATGAAATCAAAAGTTAAAGAAATATTCTGGAAGATGCATACTATTACCTTCAGAGTGGAAGAAACGGAAAAAGATATAGAGTACATCAATGATGATGGAACAAAAAGAATAGAAAAGAAAATGGTAAAAGTATTATATATTGATGTATCAAGTAAAACACTTGAAGAAATGATGAATGAATATAATTTTATAGAGGAACAAAAATCACAAGTAGCAGAATTGCAAAAAGATGAATTTAATGAAGTATGGAAAGAAGTGCTTTCTAATTCTTTATTAGGTAGTCAAAGTATTGTAGATGTTGCCAAAACTCAAATAGGAAATGTAGGAGGAGAGCCGTATTGGTCTTGGTATGGTTTTGAGGCAAGAGTAGAATGGTGTGCTTGTTTCGTGAGTTGGTGTGCAAATGAATGTGGATATATAGATAGTGGAGCAATTCCGAAATTTGCAGAATGTCAAGAACACGGAGTAGAGTGGTTTCAAGGTTGTGGACTATGGCAAGATAGAACAAGTGGATATGAGCCAAAAGCTGGAGATATCATATTCTTTGACTGGATGGACAAACACGATGGTAGTTCAGACCATGTGGGAATTGTAGAAAAATGTGAAAATGAAACTGTTTACACAATAGAGGGAAATACAAAAGGCGATTGTTGCAAACAAAATGAATATAATATAAATAGTGAAGTAATAATGGGATATGGAACACCATTATATTAATTTTTAAAGAGTATAAGTTCATATATAGCTTATACTCTTATACATATTGTTAAATCAATACAAAACAAGATTTTGTATGCAAAAAAGTATCGACATTTTTGTAATGTTAGTATATAATTTGACTAAATAAAACTTTAATTGAAATGGAGTGAAATTAATGACTTTGCAAGAAATCGACCAATACCTAGAAAACAAACTAAAAAACAATGAAAATATTATTGAATTTACATTTTATGAATTAAGACTAAAATTAAACTTGAGTACAGAAGAAACATATAATTTTCTCCATTTAGTAAGTACAAAATTAGAAAATAATAATTACAAAATATATAGAACAGGTCAAGAATATTATTGTAGGGGAACAAAGAAAGTAGAAGATAATCAATTAATGGTAGCAATAAAAAAATAAATTTATCAAATTGCTGATTTTAAACATGTTAACAATATTGTAATCTTGTTAACATGTTGGATAAAGAAAAATAGTAATTTGTAAAGGAGGTATTTATGGGAATAGAACATTCGCAAAATTATTTACATAGTAAACAACTTGTAGCGACTTTGTTATCAAAGAGTAATATTTGTAACGACGATATTATAATTGAGATAGGTCCTGGAAAA
>JAFRNM010000018.1 GCA_017430135.1 Clostridia bacterium
AAGCTCTTTTTGCTTCTTATTTTTTCAAATGAAAAATTTTTAAAAATTTACTTGTTCGGTACTATTCTTTAGGTTTAAAGAATATACCGCTTCGGTTTATTTCTCTAAAGGATATTTACTGTTTACTTTTCAATGTACTTTGTTGTTTCGTTCTTAACGAACGATTTGTATTTTACAACATTTTTTTGACCTTGTCAACACTTTTTTGAAAATTTTTTTAAAAAATTTTTTGACCTGTTTTGGGACAAAATAAAAAACTAGTAATCTATGCATTTTACCAATAAAGTTTTTAATTTCTTACTAATTCTTTTGCTACTTTTTATTTTAAATTTTCTCTTGTTTGTTGGTCTTTAATTATAATAGCACGAGTGTCGTTTTTTGTCAACATATTTTTTGAAATTTTTTTAACTTTTTTTTAATAAAAATTTTTCCAGCTTTGAAAGCATTGAAATATCAGTATTTTTGTTTTTCACTTTTAGTAAATTTTTTTAAAAAATATTATTATTTTTATAATTATATACTAAAAATCTACTAATATTAAATCATCCCCTATGCATTTTATGTTTTGCCATGGTTATTATACAATAGTACACCTTTTCTTTTAAAAAAATCCCCTTGATTTCCTTTCAAATAAAAATCAAAGTCAGCTTTACTATGAACTATAACTTTATCTACTAGACTTTTGCAGACCTCATCACTTATTACTTTGTTTTCTACTATATCTTCTATTGTTTGTTTTGCTTTATCTATTATTTGAGTTTTGTTTTCAACTGCATTTAATTCTTCCTCTTGTTCTTTTAACTCTCTATCAATTATTTTTAGTTCTTCTTCTTTTTCTTCCTTTTTTAATTGTAGTTCTTCTTCTGTTATTAAACCTTTTATACATAATTCAATAGCTCTTTGTCTTTCTTTTTGGATTTCTTCCTTCCTTTTTAATAGTAGATTTCCTTCTTCTTCTTTTTTTACTCTTTTATTTATTGTATTCTCTACTACTTTTTCTATATCATTTATAATTCTTTCTTTGTCCTTTACTATTTCTTTTATTATACTTTTTACACATTCTTTTAAAACATCTTCGTATACAATATCGGAGTTGCATCCAAATGTCTCTCCTTGTTCACTTATTGTTTTTCTACCATTTTCAACTCTAGTTCGACAACGGTAACTTCTTCTTTTCGCTCCACTTATTAATGTTTTAGTAGAGCCGAACACCGATAACCTCTACCGGCATTCGCTACAAATCAATTTTCCAGAGAAAGCATATTTATTAGAATATTTTGTTTTCTTATCCTCTTTTACTGTATCTCTGTGCCTATTTTTCATCTCTTCTTGTACTTTTTCAAAGTCTTCTCTACTAATAATTGGTTCATGATTATTTTTAATAATTACAAACTCTCTTTCTCCTTTATTCTTTTTTGTCTTCTTATTTAAAAAGTCTTCTATGTATGTTTTACCTTGTTTAAGGTCTCCAATATATTTTTCATTTTCCAATATTGCTTTTACTGTTGTGGGGAACCATTTTTTATTTCCTCTTGCAGTTTGTATTCCTTTTTCCATTAATTCTCTACTTATAGTAAATAGTCCTTTTCCTTCATATAAATATTTATGGAATATATCTTGTACTATTTTAGCTTCCTTTTTATTTACCGTTAATTTTCCATCTTTTAAATCATAACCCAAAATGCAGTTTCCGAATACAACTCCTTTTTCCATACTCCTTCTAGCTCCCCACGTACATCTTTCGCTTATCTTTCTTGCTTCTTCTTGTGCTAGGCTAGACATTATTGTAAGTCGTAGTTCTCCATCCTTGTCTGCTGTTGATATATTATCTAATAAGAAGTAAACTTCAACACCCATATTTTTTAATTTTCTCGTATATTCAAGAGCGTCCACCGTATTACGAGCAAACCTACTTACTTCCTTTGTTAAAATTACATCTATTTTCTTATTTTCTGCGTCTCTAATCATTTGATTAAATTGCTTTCTCTTTTTTGTACTCGTTCCAGTAATTCCTTCATCTGCATATAATCTTACTAGTTCCCATTCGGGATTATTTTGTATTTCTCTATTAAAGTACATTTTTTGATTTTCTAACGAATTTGCTTGATCCTCTGAATCTGTACTTACTCTGCAATACGCTACAACTCTTTTCATTTTTACACCTCTATATCGTATTTACTTTCCATTTGTTTTATTATTTTTTCTTCTTCTTCTTTTGTTAATACCCCTTGTTCTGTTAATTCTTTTATAATTCCAATTTTTAAATAAGCTATGTATTTATCATACATATATTTTTAGTTCCTTCGAAATTATTGAAAAAAGGGTATTTTTATAATTATTATTCTTTTTTTCAAGTTTGTAAACGGTTTTTTTGAATTTTACATAACTTTTCATTTAATCACCTTTGCATAAATAATATATTTATACAAAATATTCATCTTCGTTAAGCAATATGATTTAAAAGTCTGTATAAACCTTTTAAATCATTTTATCTTCCGTATATATTATTTATTTATCAATGTTTTTGATTTTATCTGAATGTAATCTGATGAATTCTGGATATTTTATTAATTCATTTATGATAGCATTTAGAATTTTTTGTCTTATTTCTTCTTTTATAGGATGGTACATTCTTGAAGGAAAGAGTATATAAAACCCTTTTCTTCCGTACCACAACTCTATTTCTCTATAAATGAATTCATCTTTAATAATAGAACAAGTACAAATGTGTCTTTTTCTTGATATGCTACTTTCAACTCTTACATTCATCATATAGCAACTCCCATTCAATATCTTCAAATTTAAATTCATAATCGTTTATATTTTCAAAATTACCATAAATATTCATTGCTTCTTTGATGTCTTGTTTTGATATTTCTGGAAATCTTTTTATAGTATTTTTTACTACTTCTCTCGTATATGTTCTTCCATCTTCTCTTTCTATAGAAGTAGTTTTATCATTAATTATTTTTTTGTCCCATAAATTTGATGTTATATCCCATATTTCTTGACGTGTCCAATATAATTCATCAAGAACTTTACTGTGTGCTAATTCAACTAATTTTTCAAAATTAGTTTCAATTCTTTCTTCAATAATTTTTCTTTGTTCTACATTCTCAATAATTATATAGTCAAACATATATCTATACATTTTTTCTGTAATATTTCTATATTTTTTTAAAATTTTTTGTCCTTGTTCAACTTTTTGGCAACACCATACAGTATATTTGTATTCTTCTCCATCTGTAAAATACAAACTTGGTACTGTTACTCTTTGATCTACCAGCATTTCTTCATTACAATGATAGTCATCTGTGAATCTTGTACTATATGGTAATGTTAAAAAATCTAATATTCTTCTCATTGCCAAATAACTATCAATTACATAATTATCATATAATCCTTTTATTTGTTTTGATATCTCTTTCATCTCCTTAGTTCTCTCTATAATATTTTCATCTATATTTATTTTTTCCACGATTAATCATTCCTTTCTTTGACAACAGATTTATTTTATAGATATTTAAGATATTAAATAAAAACATATTATTTAATATCTCAAATTTATTTTTAAATTATTACATGCTTTTACTCTTATTTATATTTTAGTTATTTCTTGCAAAACACTTAATGTTACTATTTCTGATATTGTATCTTCACAATTTGCTCCGTAAATTATTCTTTATTACATTCATTAAGATTTTTTTGCTTTCATTTTTAGTTAAAGGAACATCCACAAATGTAGTTAACGCATATTCTGCCCCTATTTTGCTAATTTTTACTTCAAATACAAATTTAATTCTTTCTTGTAACTCTTTAATAAGTTTTCTATCATTAAAGACTTTTAAAACATCTTTTTCTTTTTTAGTTAGTTTTATCATCTTATTTTTCATTTTTTCCATTATCCTTTTAGTATCTACTTTTATTGGAACTGGTTCATCAAATATGGTATAAATTATTTCTTCCATTTTTCTCTCCCTTCATTCATAAAAACAATATAATTGAAAAACAAATCTTCAATTTTTTCACAGCATTCAAATTTAATCATTTTAAATAATCCTTCAGTAAAATTTTCACCAAACTGATAAATTATTGCTTTTTTTAGCCTTTTTGCATATTCTAATGCTTCTTTATAATTGCTTATTTCTTTTTTTCCTGTTCTTCTAAGGAATTTTCTTAATTCCACATCATATGTAAGATTTATCTTTTCTTGATATATTTTTGTAAATATATCAGAAAAAATATCATCTAACTTTTTAAAATTATTTTTTATAAAATCATCTTTAAGATATGGACTAACTATTGCTTGGCAACATGTTTCTAAAATTCTTTGATATTCGACTATAAACCTTATTCCTTTATCTTTAAATATTGGGATTACTGCAAAATCAACGCAAAAATCATTTGAATTATTTTCAAACATTACATTCATATTTCCATATGTCACTAATAAATCTGTTAGTTTATCTCCTTTACGATTTAATTCGTTAGTTCTTGCAATTATATTTAAAAAATCTCTTGTACTAATATTGTTAACATCTCTGCAAGTTAATTCAAATACTTTTCCTCGATTTATATTTGATATTTTTTCCACATTTTTATGTCGTTCTATAATATTCATCTGTTTTTTGTTTCCTTTCTTATCTTCTACTTTAATATTTGTTTTTTTAACTTGTCTCATATTATATTGCTTCCTTTCAAATTTATTTTTCTTTGACGCGTCTACTTATATTATGCTTTTTTCGACATAGTTCAGATTTTTTCGATAAATTCGCATCCAAAAATATTGAAAAACTATTGATTATTTTATGATTTACATTTATAATAATCATAATTTAGGCTTAATTTTATTTTAATTCTATTTACAAGTAAGGAGAATAAAAATGGAAAAACACAATTTTTTATATAAAAATGCTTATATATACTCAAATATTCATTCATTTGAAAATTATATAAAATTAGAAGGGAAAAAAGGTTTATCAAAAAAATCCTATTCTAGAAACGATATTATAGAAATAATTGCAAAATATGGTAAATCACTATATGAAATTTTTAAGCAAGATTCTTTTAAAACAGAAATAAGTACAGAAAATAAAAAAAATATGCAAGATATTTTCATTGATTATTATAAAGTAATTGGGTATATGAAAAATAGTTCCAAAGATACTGTAGTAGGTAATTATGAAGTTGTATTTGTGAATTATGATACAATAGTAGATTTAAAAAATAAATTTATACAATTTTACTTATTATATTCCCTTTACAATATGCTTGATTTAATACCTTTAAAATCTACACAATTAAAAAAGGTAAATGAATATATGAAGATACTAAAAGAAGATTATACAGACTTAACAATTAACAATTCAGATTCTTTATATAACCTTGTATTAGATTTAATTTCAAAACAGTTTTGTTGTACTTTGAAAATCCGTTTAGAATTGGTTAACAATGAATTTATAACTTTTAATGTTATTTCATCTGATATATATGCATTATGTCTTTATGCTTTTTCTGATACTCTTGCTTTAAACGAGCTACATAAAACATTAATTTCTACTTGTGAGAATTGTCATAATCAATTTATACGAAAAAGTAATAATCAAAAATATTGTTCTAATTGTAAAGATAAAATTAGTTATGCCAAAAATTTAGATAATCATAAACTTGCTATAATAAACGACATCTTATATTATAAAGAAACAGAAAATTATTATAGTTTTTGGAATGATGATTTTAAATATAAGTTTAATAGAATAATTGCCTTATCTTCTCAAAGTAGAATGAGACTTAATACAAAAATAGAAGATTTAAAAAAATTTAAACAAGAAGTTTTAGAAAAGGTAACTCTTAATAAGTATCCATGTAAAAAAAACAGTTACTAATCAAAGTAACTGTTTTTACAAAATATTTTCAATTTCTCCCTTCATATTTTTTTACAATTCCGTAAAAGCTACCTCTTTTTAATCCTAGATTTTCCATTGTTACCTTTGCAGTTTGTCCGACCTTCTTTCCATATTTTATATTGTTCCTCAAAGTCTTTTGGAATTTCAATTTTAGGTCTACCAAATTTTACTCCATTTTTTAAAGCTATATCTATTCCTTCTTTTTGTCTACTCCTTATTTTAGTTCTTTCTTCTTCAGCTACAAAACTTAATACTTGTAAAACTAAATCTGATATAAAATTACCTAAAAGGTCCTTATATTGTCTTGTGTCTAATATTGGCATATCTAAAACCACAATATCTGTTTTTAATTCCTGCGTTATTTCTCTCCACTCGTTTTGAATTTCTTTATAATTTCTTCCTAATCTGTCAATAGATTTAATTATAAGTACATTGTTTTCAGTTCTTTTTAGAATTTTCTTTAAAAATTGATATTCTTCTCTCTCGAAATCTTTTCCGCTTCTTTTATCAATAAATATGTTATCTTCTGGAACTCCAAACTCCTTAAATGCCTCTAATTGTCTTGCCTCGTTTTGTTCCTTTGTACTTACTCGTGCATAACCATACACATTTTTTGAATTTGCTACGAATTTTTCCATAAATAAAAACCACCTTTTTTCTTTTTTTAATTATATATTGCAAACTCTTGTTTGTAAACAATATCTCTTAAATTTATTCAAAAAAGTGGTTTATGTTTTTAAATATGTTTAAAATCTAAAATATATACTTTTTAAATATAAAATCTTTAACTTTTCTAATGTTTATTAAATTATAATTTTTTAAACATTAAAATAATGGAATTTCTTCAGCTTCATATTCAAGATTTTTTATTTTTTCACTAAATTCATTAAAGTATCTTTTATATGCTTCTTTTGTTCCTATACTTTCATCTAAAATATTTTTATCTATTATTCCTATTAAATCTAGCGCAGTCTCAACATCTTTATTATAATTATTTTTTCTAAATTCTTGAAAATCTTCTAATAAGTTTTCATATCTGCTTTTTAATGAACTTATTTTATTGTTTAAATATGTATCATAAAGTTCTCCGTATTCATCACTATATGAACGATTTATCTCGCTTTGTTTATTTTCTTTAGAATTTAATCTAATCCAATTAACTTCTAATAATAACATTATTATTAAATAAGAACAAAATAAACCAATTCCAATGAATCCACTATTTAAAAAGAATAATGTAATTATTACTAATAATTGAGCTAGTTTCATTCTTTTTTTATTTTTTTCTACTTTGTTCATTATTCCAAATAATTCTACTTGGCTACTATTGTATTTTGATATGATGTCATTATTTTTATATTCTTCTTCAAATTCATTTTTAAATTTTTCATATTTATCATAGCCACCGTCAGATTCAATAAAGTCTTTATTTTCTTTGCTTTCTAATTTAATATCTAATAAATCCTTATTTTCATCTTTTAACTCATCTAGTATAGAAAACTTTTTTTCCATATATGCTAATGACATATAAATAGTGCCTACAACATCATAACTAAAACCTATATTGTCAAATATTTGTTGATTTCTTCTATAATTATATTCTATTTTCTCTTGTTCTCTAGCTAAATCTTGTTTTTTGGCTATGTCGTACATTGCTTGTATTTTCTGTCTTTCTGCTTGTTCTATTATTCTTGTCTGTTTTTCCGCTTCTTTTGCAGCAATTTCTCTATTTTTATCATTTGCATATTTCCTAAGTTCTTCGTTCATTCCCCAATAAATATTTTCGCTCATTTTATTAATCTCCCTTAAACTATTCTTATATTTTTTCAATTTTCAAATGTAAGTTTTCTAATTTAGATTTCCAATTCCAATTTTCTACTCCGTTTTCTATTTTATCTAATAATTCTTTTTTACTTAATTCATAAGCACGATCCGTTCTATATAATTTTCTAAATTCTACAATCCATTCTTCAAATGTAACTTTATTTTCATTAACGAAAAAGTTATAATTTTCAATTTTCATAATTCTTCACTTTCTACTTATAATTTTTTATATTTCTATTCCTTCATATACATATTTTTTATCTGCATTTAAAATCTGCTTCAAGTCATCTTCTTCACAATTAAATAATTGGTTGTTCATTTCTAAACTAACTTTTTCAAGCTGTTCTTGTAATAATGATATTTTTCTGTCAAATACATTATATTCTTCTATATATACCTCATCTACTAAAGTTAGTCCAGCTTTAAATTCTTTATTTATAAATCTATCTATTGCAGAACACATTAACAAACATCCTATATTATTTCTTTCAAGTTCAATATACTCTTTTAATTTTTCAGATAATTCTTGATTTTGACTAGAAGCTTTTTTATAACTTATTATTTTATTCCAAGCAACTTTTCCACCATTAAAACCAAAACCAGTAAAAAAAGTTACATCTTTTTTTAATTTTCCTTGTGTTAATTCAAATAAAATTTGTAATCTCACACTTTCTATTTTACTATCATCTATAAATAATATGGAATCATAACCAAAAGTAGTTACTGGTTTTGAATATTCTAAATTAATGTTTTGATTTCTAGCATCATATTCTAATGGATTCGTTTCTTTACTATAATTTCTCCATTCTTCTTCATTATCACGAGTATATTTTTTGTCAAATAAATCCTTAAACTCCGGCTTTAGTGCGAGAAATCTATTAACCCAAATATCACGAGCAGTAGTACACAAAATAATATCAATTTCTTGTTCTTTAGCTTGTTTCAATTTTATTATTAATTCATCTAAATAAGGTCTTAATACCATTATATATTCGTTTCCTATATCATAACTACTTAAAGATATTCCATGTTCTAAAGTTTCGTCCATATCTAATATAATTGCTTTTTTTGTGTTTTCCATATCTGTTCTCTCTCTTTCTAGCCAATAAATTATATTTCTTTTTTCTTTTAATTCATCTGAATTTAATCTGATTTCTTCTGTATATGTATATTTAATTTTTCATATAAATCAATAATGTCCATTTCTGCATTACTATTCCAATATTCCATTAATACATCTAAATTATCTGATATAAATTTACAAATAACATTTAATTCATTTTCTTCAAGTATATTTTTTCCAATTATTACTTTTGGTTTTTCTTCAATTGAAATATAAAAATCTTCTTCATAATTGTTTGTACTATGTATTCTTGCTTTTGCTATAAAATCTTTTATTGGTGTGTAAAATTTTTCAAAACTAATAAATAAATCTACTGGTAATTTTGTAAATTCTTTATTTAACATATTTGAATAGAGTCTCCAATTTTCTCCTTCTTTAAATTCATTTAAATTTTTATACTCTCCTTTTTCATCAAGTAATATTTCGCCAGTTTTCAATTTAGTCCAAATCTCTCTCGGAACTATAATTTCATTTTTTATTATCTTTTGTAAGAATCCAATTGGAGAATTATTATCTATTTTTCCTTCAAATTTTTCAATATCTCTCTCGCAATGTGTTGATGTAAATAAACCTTTTATATATTCATCTTCATTATAATTTGAAATTAAAGCATAGGTATTTTGTATGTCCTTTGGTCCATTCTTTTGAGGTTGCCATCTTATTACATATAATTTATCTGGTCTCCAATATTCCATATAGTTATTATTATAATAATCTTCGTCATCTCTTGCTTTAACCTTTACTACATCTCCAATTTTAAATTTATAATCTTCGACTTTCATAAATCACTCTTTTCTACTTATAGAACTTATTTTATAATTCTATTGTTGCAGTATTTCCATAATCATTTTTAACAACAATAAGCTCTGATTTTTCTTTATTTTTATATAAAAACATCATCACATTAGCATTCTCAATAAATTGTTCAGAATTTTTTAAATCTTCTAAAATTGGTCTTTTTTCTACACTATTTTCATCGCCTTTTTGTAATTGTGAAAAAATAATAATTGTAATATCTAATTCTTCTGCAAGCTCTTTTAATTCTTTACTTATATTAACATTATTTTGTTGGGTTAGTTGTATATAATCTATAACTACCAATTTTATATTTTTTCTTTCTTTTAAATCTCTGCATTTTTCCTTTATATAATCTATTGTAATATTAGTTTCATCTGATATATTTATTGGAGCATTAGATAATTTCAATATTTTATCATTTACAATTTTATTATCTACCATTGCGCTACTTTCAATAATTCGTTTTACGATTATTTCTTTAGATAATCCTAAACTAAATAATAACACTGGTATATTTTGATTTATACCTACATTTTTTATCATCTCTAGCGCTAATGTAGTTTTTCCAGCAGAAATTTGTCCACCAATAAATATTATTTTTGATTTTTCTAAATCCACTATATTATCAAGTTCTTTAATTTCTGTTTTCAATTTTTTCTCCTCGCACTATTTTTCCAATTTCTTAATAACCTTTATTATTCCTTCTTCATTTAAAGGAATTTGATTATCTGCAAGTTCACATTTTTCCCATTGTCTAGTGTTCTTCTTTTCATCGTATTTTGCTAATTTATATAAACCTAAAAATTCATATTGTTCTTTTCTAAATGGATTTAATTTTCTAGCAAATAAGAATATGTATCTTAAATTAGTGTAAAATTCTCCTTTATCAACTATTTTCTTTTCAACCTCTTCTATCCAAATTCTATTGTCTACTGATAAATAATTTTTATAACTTGTTCCAAAAGTAAAAAATCTAATTGTATCAACTGCTATAACATTCTCTTTATTATTTCTTCTCTCTAATTTATTACTATTATTTAAAATCTTTTCATCTAAAATCCTTTTGCTTAATTTATTTAATACAATTCCTCCAGTTTGAGGATGACTTTTTCCATTGTATTTTTTTCCAATTAAATTAGAAAAGCAGTTATAAGCATAATAATTTTTTGTAAATGTAGTTCCTTCAAGTATTTTTTCATTTTTAATTATTTTTTCTACACAATAATCATCTTCTGGAAGTTGGTTATTAAATCTCAAATATTCCTGTAAACAAGTATAAAAATCTTCTACTATGTCAGAGCATTGTGTAAATTCCTTTAACATTTCTAAAGTATCATTTCCATTTATACAAATTACTTCTTTTCCAATATTTTTTTCTAGTTCCTTTTTTAAATCTTCTTTCTTCTCGCTCCATTCGCTAGTTTTCCAAAATACTGGTATTATATTATCTTTATTAAAATTTGATAATGATAATAAATATTGTTTTTCTTTGTTATTTTCAAGTGCATTAATTAACTTAGTTACATATAAATCTTTTCTTTGATGATTACTTAAACTAGCACTTACTTTATCTTCAATAATGATTAAGTATTGTTCCAAATTCTTTAAAGTAACGACAACTAAAATATCAATATTTTCAAATTGTCTTACTATATCTACTTTTCCTATATCTTTTACAGATATTTTTTTACTACTTAAAATTTTATTTAAAATCTCTTCTGACATCTTACATAATTTTTCTTTATTTTTATTTCCTTTTACATCTTCTTTATAATTAAACCAATTTATACACCAACTTATAAAAGCATCTTGGCTTAACTCCTTTGTTGCAAATTTAAACAATCTATTTTCCTCTCTTTCCATGATATACCTCCCAAAATCTTTTTTTGAAAGTATATCATATATTCATATTTTTTACAAGCGTTTCTCATATTGTCTACAAGAATTTTTGCTAATAGTTATGAGAAATTTTTATATAATATTGTGTAGAATTGGAGGCTCATTATGAATGATAGTAATGTTATAAACAAACTAGATAATCTTAAAAAATTAAGAGAATCAAAACATATTACACAATTAAAATTAAGTATAGATTTAGGTGTAAGTCAAGAACTAATTTCTCGTTATGAATTAGGTAGTTCTTTTCCTCAGCCTAATATGTTAATAAAAATTGCACAATATTTTAATTGTTCTGTTGATTATCTTTTAGGTGTAACAGATATTCCAACTCCCACAAAATTCATTAATTCAGAAATTGTAAAAAAATCTGATATTATCAATAAATATAATTCTTTATCTACTGAAGATAGAATTTTCTTTGACCGTTTACTATCTTTACTTTCAGATAATAGTAATTGAAAGAATAGTTAATACACTATTCTTTTTTTAATGGGTATTTTTGTATTGCTTCATTTTTCATCTGGCAAGCTATTGCATAACCATAAATAAAAGCTTGTTCTATTCCATCATCTAACATTTTGTCTTTACAATAAATCATTTGTTCAAAAAGGTTTTTCTGCTTGTCTGAAAAGTCTCTTAACAATATATCTTCTATTTTACAATATGTTGTTAAAGCAATTTTATATATTTCACTCTGTTTATAAATACTTTCTACATATTGAGTAAATAAATCTAATAATACTGGTGTTTTTTCATTTTCTATTTTTATTCTTGTCTTGTATTCATCATTTAAAACTTGCAAATAATCTTTATATCTCTTCTTCGCCTTATTTATCTTAATTTCCTTTGTTTTTTCTGAATTATCATCTTTTGGAATATTATCTCCAATTTTTTCTATTAAAATTTTTATTAACTCCTGGATTTCCATATCTTTTAAATCTTCTTTTTTATTCTTCTCCATTTTTATCTCCCTTCATAAAAAGAACTCTCTACAGCTTAACAATAGAGAGTTTTACGAACTATTTAAAATTTTTTTATAAATCTTAATTTGCATTTTTACACCTACTTTCAATTTTAAATTGGGGGCTAGAGAATTTAAAGACTAAATCCGTAAATTCTCTAAATGCCTGACAAATAAACAATTTGGCTTATGCCATATTTATATTATTACATTGTTTTCACTTCGTAAATAGGTAATTCTAAATTTACTCCACAATTTAAAATAATACAATATAGGTATTTAGATATATAATTTATTTAACTTAATATAAAAATTCATCTGATGTCATTCTAATGATTAAGAAATATGATAATTTAAATATTTTGAATAAAAAATAAAAAAGGTACAATTTTAAGTATGTACCTTTGATTCTTTTAATATTTTTTTACTTTCTAGAAATTCTTTTAAATCTTCTTCAGTTATTAAATATCTTCCATTTAATTTAGTAGCGTTTAAACCACCATAATTTATATATTCTTTGATAGTTTTTGCTTTTCTCTTCAAAATTGGCTCTAATTCTTTAATTGTATATGTTACCATTTTTAAAACCTACCTTTCTATATAACTTTTCTTATTAAAATATATAACTTAACTGTTATTTTATTAACTTTTTCAATACTATAGCTTTGTTTCCAGGTTTTAAATCTATAGTAAATTTAAGCTCATATTCTTTTTGATGTTTTTTTATACTTTCTATAGTATTTTTATTTAGTGTAATATAAGCTAGTTCTAAATCATCTAAAACTTGTTTAAAATCTGTATTGTATAGTAATAGTGGAGTGATAAAATTTAAGATTCCATTTGTAATATTAGGGTATAGAAATTGTAAGTGGTCAAATATATCTTCTTTAGTCATAAAACCATGTATGTGTACATCTTTATCATCTTTAATAAATTTAAAAATTTCATCTTTAGTTTTTAAGCACTTTTTATAATATAGTTTTAAATAATCATTTCTATAAACTCTGTCTGCTAAATCTTCTCCAAAAATTTCTGCTACTATAAAGTAAGTAAATCTGTTAAGTTTTAATTGTAAAATTTTTTTAGCTATTTCATTTGCTTGTTTTAGTAAATCATTAGTATATTTTGGAATCCAGATAAAACTAGGAGTATGAACATCATATATAGACATAGTATTAGGTTTAGCAACAACTTTTCTTCTCTGTAATAAACCAAGTAAATATGCTACATGAAAAGATTTGTATTTTCCTTTAACATCAAAAAAAGTTTCTAAAGATATAATACTTAGTATGTTCCCATCTTTTATTGTGTATTTATTCATATAGTATACATCTGTATATAAATCAATTAGTAGATTTCTAGTATTAGAATGTACAAAATTAGGTTCTTCTTTATAATCTAAATCTAATATTTTAAATTTTTTTAAAACTGTTGTTAAATATGGATATCTTTTAACATATCTTTTTAATAGCTTAATATTATTATCTATTGTATCTTTATATATCATTTTTCTTTTTTTACATTCTAAATTAATTAATTTTTTTGTATAAAAAATTGTCATTAATTTATAGTTATTTAAATCTATCTTTTTATTGGTATTTGTACTATTTGATGAATTTTGTTTCTCTTCATTTTTTATAACCTTAAATTTTAAATAACAACATTTTAATAGACTTTCATTTAAAATATTATTTTTCATATAGCTATAAAATAATCCGCTCATTCTTTTTAAATATTGTTCATCTACTATCTGTTGTTTGTCCTGAATATTCTGCTCCTGCAATTGCTTTAGCTTGTCTGTTGAATATAAAACCTCATAACTTGTACCTTTACTATGTTTTATATTATCTGAGTGTGTAACTATTTCCAAGTTTTCCAACCTATTATCTAATTTATTTCTATTTTTATGATTTATCTCATATTCAGTATTAATTAGAATTTGTTTTAATTCCTCATCATATTTTGAATAATATTCTAAAATAAATCTTCCTAGTGTTGTTGTTTTATTATCATCTCTCGCTATTGTAGGATAACCGCTTTTATTGATACTCATACTTTTATAAACTAGAGCTTTTGCAAGATACCTTAATAAAGAATAGTCTATATCAATTATTCCTACATTCTTTTCTTTTAAAGTTTTATACATATCTTTGCTACCATTACAAATCAATTTTTGTAATATTGCAACTTCATTTTTTACATTTTCTATAATTATCATAAAATTACCACCTTTTATATAGTTAAGATACAGTAAAGGTACCTAAAATAATATATAAATGGTCAGAAAAATTCACAAAAAAATACTTGACCTAAAGTCAAGCTAAAAATTATAGTTTTAATGTTATTTAAATGTAAGAAAAACCTTACATTTTACATTAGTAAAAGGTTCCAATTTTTTTGGTGCTGTAATACAATTGAACAATCTTATTACATTAGTGTACTTTTGTAATATTACCACATGGTATAATAATATCATTATTTTGATTAAAGAAACTCATCAACTTGTTTCCACCCGGAACTATTATAGATGTAATCATTCCAGTCTCCAAATCTGCACATACATCTTGAACATATCCCATTCTTTTACCATTCTTTATATTTATTACTTCTTTATGTTTAAAATCCATACCTTTATCCACTTGTTATTCCCTCCGATATTTTTATTCTTATTATATATATGCAAAAAAACTCATATTATTTAATATTTAATATGAGTTTTTTATATTCTCTGAATAGTTTAAGATACTTATCTTCTCACTCTCGTTTGAAAGTATCCTGCATCAGTTTCAATTTCTTCTTCTATTTTATTTATTTTTTCTTGTATTTCTTCTTGTGTATATGTTTTTGTTTTTTCATCATCTGTTACTCTTTTTAGTTTCTCTTCAATGTCTTTTTTTCCAAATTGACTATTTGCTATTATTTCATTTTGCATTATCTTTGTGACTATCTCTTCTTTATTACTTTCAATATAATCTGCTAATACTATCGTATTTTTATCCCCATCTGCACTATACATACTTATTTCGTCTGCGCCTTTATTAAAGTAATAATCCGCTTCTTTTGCCATTTTTTCATTGCTTTCTTTATGAATTCCTTTTCTTTCTGCCTGCATTTTTCTTAATTCTACTGATGTTGGTTTTATATTTGAAGTTTCTAATTGAGTTTCAATATTTACATTATCTGTTGTTCTTCCTTTACCATAATATGCTTTAATTTCTCCATATTGTCCAGGTTCCACTGATAATGTTTCTTTTTCATAATCTGACCTGCCTTCATTTTCGCCGTTTTTTCCTATTACTTGAAATCTTGTTTTTGTTTTATTATCTTTTCTTGCTTTCTCATCAGCATCTATTTTGATTGAATCCTTTAATGAATCATTCCCAGAGCGTTCATCAACTTTTAATCTATCGTTTATTAATTCTGATGTTCCATCTTTTTTTATTGCAACAAAAGAATACATTGTATTGTTTATCGTTGCATTTTCTCCTTGTAACTTTTTTAACTTTTCTGAATATACTATTACTACTTTTGAATATTCACTTTCATTTAAATCTAGAACTTTTCCAAGTGTTTTCGTTTCATCAACTCTAGTTCCTAATTTTATTTCTTGTTTTCCATCAGTTATTTTTTTAGTTTCTTTTTTATTAAGATTTTGTTTTTCTTCATCTTCTTTTTGATTTGCTTGTGTTGCTTCGTCTTCTTTGTATTCTTTTTCTTCTATTTTTTGAGCTAATTCAATTGAAGACATTGATTCTATATCTTCTTTTTCAATCCCAAGTGTATTCGCAATTCGTTCTAATTGAGCTTTTTCTATTTCTTCTAAATCTAGTTTTCCATTCAAATCAAGTTTATTTATCTGATCGTATATATCGTCAACATCTTTGAATTGTTCCACTAAAATTATTGAATCCATATATTCTAAATATCTACCAACCAATACCCCATCTTCAGTATAACAATTTAAGTTTTCTTTTATAACATTGTATTTATTTTCGACTTCCTGTTCTTGAATTAAATAAACTTCTTTCGTTTCTCCTTCTATATTAACATTTCCTATATATTTAACATTTCTAACCTGTTTTTCACAATCATTGTTTTGAATTTCATTATCTAACTTTTCTTTTAAATATTTTAGTTCGATATGTTCTCTTAGTTTTTTCATTCTTTCTATTATTACTTTTTCTTCCATTTTTCCCTCCTAGTATAGTCAATTTGTATTTTACCATATATAAAAATAAAAATCTACATTTTAATAAAAAATCCAGTAGATTTACTACTGGATTTTTTACTTTTATAAATTACTTTCTTTCAATTGTTCCATTGATTTTTTAAGTTCTTCTAATTGTTGTTCTAATTTTTCTCTTTCTTGTTTTTGTTTTTCATTTATTTTTTCTTTGTTTTCTTGAACTTTTTCTTCAATTGTTTTTTCATTTTGATTTTCTATTTCACTTTCTTTTTCTTCAAGCGCATCTTGAGCTTGCTTTCTTAGTTCTTCTACTTGTTTTTCAAATTCTTCTTCATCAAATTCATCATTATCAAAAGTGTAATTATTTTTATTATTAAATTTATTATTTGTTATTTTGCTATTATTTAGTCCAAACATTGAAAGTGTATTTTCAAAATCATTTGATATTCCTTGAAAATATCTTTTTATTTCTCCTTCTGACATATTATTTAAGATATTTGAATTTGAACTATCCAAGTTTTCAACTTCAACTTTATCTGTAAATTCTGTTTTTGAATCTATTACTAATGCATATGAAGCATCATCTACTTCAAAGAAAATTTTTCCTGATGTTTCGCATTTTCCTTGCCCCATTTTTCCTTTTGATGTCATATCTATTCCAAATGTTCCTACTTTTTCATCATCTTCAAATATAGTGAAGCTTACATATACGGTTTCGTCATCACCTATTTTGGAATTTTTATATTCTATTTCCATTATTTTTACTAACTCTGATGTTCTTTTTGGTGATTTATAATAATCTGTATAATAATTTGGTGTTGAATATGAAGTATCGTTTGCATATAAAACTATATGTTTTCTATTGTCTTTATTGAAGAAATCTGCTGCTAATAGAACTTCATTATTTGTTTTTATTTCCATTTTTGCTATATCATTATTTGCTGCATATACTATTATTTCTGCTTTTGCTGAGCTTGCATAATCTCCTTCAGCTTTTAATTCATTTATTAAACTTCTAACTCCATTTTTTAATGTTTCTTTTGATATTTTTTCTGTGATTTTTGTTTTTCTTGTTTTTGATGTGCTAGATAATGAATAACTTGTTGATACATTCATGTTGTTAATTAAATCACTATCAATTATTTTATTTATTTTTTCTGTAATTATATTTAATAATGTATCATCTTCTTCAACTGTTTCTAATACTTTTGTCATTACATTTATAAAGTCTTTTTCATCTAATGATAATTTATACGCTGTTGTGTTTACATCTTCTCCGTTAATTTTTTGTTTAACATTTTCTTCTTTTGTATAGTTTTCAGAAGAAATGTTGTTTTTGAAAATATCTTTATATGTTTTTTCTAATTTTTCTTCATCTTCTTTGCTTATATATAACAAATCATATGCATCTATACTTTCAATTTTGTTAGGAATGTTTGTTGCATTTCCTCCAAGTTTTTCAACTAATTGTTTTAAATTATTGTTTTCTACCACAAGGAATTTATCTCCTAATAGTTGTGATTTTACTCCAAATTTATCTCCGTCTCTTACAACTTTCATATCTCCTGCACTAAATCCGCCAAAATTTAAAGAAATATTGCTTGTTGATTTTTTCTCACTTGCTTTAGCATTTGTACTGATATTTAATTTTAGATTTTTCATCATGTTTAACATTTGTTGTGCTTCTACATCTGATAGTTTTTTTGAGTTTATTTCAACTCCTAATGATGTTTCTGTTTTGTATGATTTTTCTTGTGCTGCTTTTATTTCTTCTAGCATTTCTTGGTAACCACTACCATTATTGAAACTAGTTGCTTTTGTTATATAACTGTAAAAAGCTTCTTGTGGTGTTTTAAAAATATCTGTAAAATAATATACTGATGCAAATGCAACAGAACCAATCAATAATATAATTGCAAAAATTATTGCTATTTTCTTTGTTTTTTTCATTTAAAAACTCCTCCTTTAATTTACTCCATCTATTATACAACATTATGCAAGTTTTTACAATATTTTATTTAAAATTTAAAAAACAAGTTATATTATTTATAGGAACGTTTTAAATGAGAAAGTGCACTTTTTTCAAGGCGAGATACTTGAGCTTGTGAAATACCAATCTCTGAAGCCACCTCCATTTGAGTTCTCCCCTCAAAAAATCTTTTATTTACTATCATTTTTTCTTTTTCGCTTAATTTCTCCATCGCTTGTTTTATTGTCATATTTTCTGTCCAGGATTCATCAGTATTTTTTGTATCTTTTACCTGATCCATTATAAATATACTTTCTTGACCATCATTAAAAACAGGTTCTTGTAAAGAAACTGGATCTTGTATTGCATCCAAACTTAATGATATTTCTTCTTCTTCAACCCCAAGTTCTTTTGCAATTTGTGAAATTGTTGGTTCTTCCCCCTTTTCCTTAGTATATTTTTCTTTAAATTGCATAGTTTTATATGCTAAATCTCTTACTGATCTACTTACTCTTATACTATTATTGTCTCTTAAATATCTTTTTATCTCTCCTATTACCATTGGTACAGCATAAGTGGAAAATTGAACTCCTTGTGTTATATCAAAGTTATCTATTGCTTTTATCAATCCTACACATCCCACTTGAAATAGGTCATCAGCATTTTCACCTCTACCTCTGAATCTTTTTATTACACTTAATATTAATCTTAAATTTCCATTTATGAATGTTTGTCTTGCTTCTTCGTCTCCTTGTTTTATTTTTACAAATAAATCTTCTTTTTCTTTTTTAGTAAGTAGTGGTAATTTAGAAGTATTGACTCCACATATCTCTACTTTGTTTATCAAAAAGAAAACCTCCTTTGAATTTTTTTATATTATTTCCAAAAGAAGGTTTTTTATTCAAAAAAACTTTTTGGGACACCCTTAAAAATCAAGGTTTGGTTAATCCAAACCTTGATTTTTAAGAGTGTCCCAAAAAGTTTCGCATAAACTATCCAATTTTGCTTGAAATGTCCTTTTTCATCTTGTTTATTATCTTTTTCTCAAGCCTTGATATGTAGCTTTGCGATATTCCGTAGCTCATCGGCTACTTCTTTTTGTGTTTTTTCTTTACCTGTAATAAAACCAAATCGCATTTCCATTATATTTTTTTCTCTTTGATTTAGTTTTAATATTGATGCTCTTAATAGTGTTTTATCAACTTCATCCTCTAGATTTCTTGAAGTTATATCTGGGTCTGTTCCCAAAATTTCAGATAATAGTAATTCGTTTCCATCTCCATCTTTATTAAGTGGTTCATCTATTGATATTTCACCTTTTATTTTATTACTTTTTCTAAGAAACATTAATATTTCGTTCTCTATACAACGAGATGCATATGTTGCAAGTTTTATATTTTTATCTGATTTAAATGTATTTACTCCTTTCATTAGTCCAATTGTTCCAATTGATATTAAGTCTTCTAGACCTATTCCTGTATTCTCAAATTTTTTTGCTATATATACCACTAGTCTTAAGTTGTGTTCTACCAATACTTGCCTTGCTTGGAGATTATCTTCGCTATCTAATTGATTTATGTATTTTTGTTCTTCTTCTGGTTCTAATGGTGGGGGCAAGGTTTGGCTTCCTGCAATGTAAAAAATAGGTAAATATTCAATTTCATTGTTTTCATTTATATATTTTGCGCATATTGTGTTTATACTTGTTTTTAATAATTCCTTTAATTTCAATAGAATCAACCTCTCTTTCTACTCATTATTTTTTAAAATTAAATTTTCTACTTTCACATTGTACAACTTTTTATATGAAAATTCTGTCTTTTCTTATTGTAGAAAAAAAGAAATAATCGAGCATTTTCGATTATTTCTTTTTATTCTTTTATTAAGTTATTTAAACAATTCCCATTAGTGCTCTATAACGACCATCCTTTGTTAGAGATTTTTCATATATTCCAATTATTATATCTTCTCTTTTTAAACTATTTTGTTCATCCATTATTTCAATAAAATTTGGTTTTATTCCAACTAACATTCCATTCTGCCTTCCAAGTGAAGAAAATGGAATAAATTTTAGTCTTTTTATGTATTGTTTTTTTATAGATTCAGGTATTTTTTCTAAATTGCCCCCTAATATATTTTCTATGTTATCTAATAATTCTATTGGTAATATTTCATATAATATGCTTTTTTCTACTACTATTACTGGTGAACCTGTAATTGGATCTTTTAACATGTTTCCTGTATCTAGTATTGCATTTAAATGTATTTGTTTTCCATCTATTTCTATTTTTACATTTTTATAAATATCTCTTTTAGTAATTCTATTTCTTACAATTTTGAATGCTGTAACAATTATTATAAATCCTATTATTCCAGCAAGCACTACACTTTTCATGGGATATGTACCTAGGAATAATCCATTTTTCATTAAAATATCTTGTGGTTTTACGATGTATATTAAAGCAAATGCTGCTCCACCAAATACAAACGATGTTAAGTAAAATACAATTAAGATTTTCCACATTTTCTTAACATTTTGGGGATTATATGCTACATATATTATAATTATTGAAAGCAAAAATTTCATAAAAAAGCTTGAATATATTGGAATAGTTATTACATAAGCTAATATAGTGTATATAGCACCGATTAAGCTTGACATTATTATCTTAAAATGTTTTATTTTTGTTTTTAATATTACTCCTGTAGCTAACAAAATAATATAATTCATAATTAAATTTTCTATTAAAACAACATCAATATAAATAGTCATGATTATCACCTATAATTATAATTATATTATATTTAGTTTAAAAAATATGTAAAAAAAGCAACCTAATAGTTGCTTTTTTATATTTTTTTATTACATATTTTTATTTTTGTTCTTTCTTAAGAAAGCTGGGATGTCTAAATCATTTTGTGATGTTCCTATTTCTGAATTTGATGGAATTGAATTAATTTTCTTTTCCCAAGTTTTTGATACTAAGTTATCTACTCCAATACTTGAAATGTTTTCATTTTTTTCAAAACCTGTTGCAATAACAGTGATTTGAATTTCGTCTTCCATACTTGGATCTGTAACTGTACCAAAGATTATGTTTGCTTCTGGATCCACACTTCTTTGTACTAACTCTGCAGCTGTGTTTACTTCATGTAATCCTAAGCTTTCACCACCTGTGATATTGATGATTACTCCTCTAGCTCCTTCTATTGATGTTTCTAGTAATGGGCTTTCAATTGCTTCTTTTGCAGCATCTTCTGCTCTATTTTCTCCAGATGCTCTACCAACACCCATGTGTGCCATACCTGTATTTAACATTATTGTTTTTACATCTGCAAAGTCTAAGTTTACTAAACCTGGAACTGCGATTAAGTCTGATATACCTTGTACACCTTGTCTTAATACATCATCAGCCATTCTAAATGCTTCAATGATTGATGTTTTTCTATCAATAATTTGTAATAATTTGTCGTTTGGAATAACAACTAATGTATCTACTTTTCCTTTTAAGCTTTCTATTCCTCTTTCTGCTTGAGAAAGTCTTTTCTTTCCTTCAAATGTGAATGGTTTTGTTACAACACCTATTGTAAGAATTCCCATTTCTTTAGCTGTTGCCGCAACTATAGGAGCTGCTCCTGTACCTGTTCCACCACCCATTCCGGCTGTGACAAATACCATATCTGCGCCTCTTAATACTTCTGCTATTTCAGATTTATTTTCTTCTGCAGATTGAGCACCAACATCTGGGTTAGCTCCTGCTCCTAATCCTCTTGTAACTTTTTCTCCTATTTGAATTTTTGTACTCGCTTTTGATGTTTGTAGAGCTTGTCTATCTGTATTTACAGCTATAAAATCTACACCTTTAATTCCTGATTCAATCATTCTATTGACAGCGTTATTTCCAGCTCCTCCAACTCCTATTACTTTTATTGTGGCTGTTCCATCCATCATTGCAAAGTTGTTATTATCTTCGTATTCCATCATTTGGTAATCCTCCCTTAATTTTTATTTATTTTTAAACTTAATAACTAAAATTTTAACTATAGAAAAAGTCTTTTACTCTTTCTAATATGTTTTTTAAAAAACTACTATTATTTTGTGTATCTATGTTGCTTGAAACCGTTTTTGCAAAAGGTTTTGCTGCTATGTACCTTACTAATGCGTAACTTGTTCTAAAGCTTGGTTTAACAGTACTTATTGCTCTTCCTGTTGCTATTTTTACAGGAATATTTAAATTTATTTTTCCTGCAACATCGCTTTTATTTATATTTACAATTCCTTGACCTGTAAGTATTACATTATTTATTTTAGGTTTGATTCCTTGAACTGTTATGTCTCTATTTATAATTGTAAACATCTCTTCTATACGTGCTTCAATAATTTCTATTAGTTCAGAGCTTTTTATTATTTTGCTTTTATCAGTATCTTTACATGTATTTAAAATAATATCATTATCATTATCTATAAATGATTTTAAAGCTAAACCATATTGTTTCTTTAATTTATCTGCTTCTTCTTCTGATATATTTAGAACTAAAGCTATGTCATTTGTAATGTTATCTCCACCTACCGGTATGGAATTTGTGTAAATGAATGTTTCTCCTTCAAACACTCCTATGTCAACATTTCCAGCTCCTATATCCAAAAGCATAATATTATCGTGTAATTCATTTTTGTCCAATATTAGATTTCTTTCTGCTAGTGTTGTAGGCACTATTCCATCAATTTCTAATCCTGCTTTTTTAAATATTGAACTTAGTTTTCTAACATATTCTCTTTCAGCTAGTATAATTTGTGCACTTATTGTGAAGTTTGAACTTAAACTTCCTACTGGGTCTGTTACTACTGTTCCATTGTCAAGTGTTATTTTATCTAACACTATATCTACTAAGACCTCTCCTTCTGGCACTTCTATATCCTTTATTTGAGCTATTGCTCCTTGAACATCTTTTGTTGTGATACCAGAGTACTTGTCCTTAGCTTCTTTGGAAATACTATTTTGAACTATTGTTATGTATTTACCTGGAATAGTTACATATGCTGAATTGATTTTTAGATTTGTTTCATCTTCGGCATCTTTAATAGTTTTTGATATGCTTAAACTAATTTCATCTTCGTTAATAATCTTGCCTTTTTTTAGGCCATTACATTTACATGATGTACTGCTTATAGTCTCTATTTGTCCAAAGTTGTTGACTTCGCCTACAACAGTGCAAACCTTGGTAGTTCCTATGTCAATACCTACTATGATATCTCCTATAGCCAAGTTAATTCCTCCATTTTCCAAGTAATAAATTTTCTAGTGATATTTATATTATATTTTAAAAAATTTGTCAATAGAAATTGTTATTTTTTTGTAATATTTTTGTAATAAATTTGTAATAAAAATACTAATCCCGCAAACCAGTAGATTTGCGGGATTTTATTTACATAAATCTCTTTTTTAAAATCTTAGTTCTGATTAGTTTTTTTAGCTATTTCTTCATCTTCTTCTACATTTTTTTCTTTATCTTTCTTTGAGAATTTATTGCTCCATTTTTCAACATAATATCTTCTAATTATCGCCAAATTTATAAACATTCTCCATACAAATACAACAATTGCTGCTAAATAAATGTCCACATTAAGTTTTTCTCCAAGCATTGTTAAAAGAATTGCAAGTATTGCATTTCCAAAAAATCCTGTTATAAATATTTTTATATCAAATTTCTTGTTTACAACTGATGCTATTCCTCCAAATACTGTATCTAATGCAGCTATAACTGCGATTGCAAGATAGCTTGAATATGTGTATGAAATCATTGGTGCATTTATTCCTATTATTGCCCCCAATACACATCCTATGATTATTGCTAATAGTACCATTTTCAAAACCTCCAAATTCTTTGAAATAAAATTGTGTTTTTACTAAATTTAATCTTTTTAATCTGAAATATACTTATAATTTATATCTCCATTATATTTTTTTATTAAAACATTATTATTTTGTGTTATTTGAACTTCATGCCCCATTTTTTTTATTTGTTCTGCTGCTCCACCATTTCCTAAAAGTGAACTTTCCAAATAAGCCTTATTTCCTATTGCTTTAATAACATAAGGTGCCAAGATTCTTTGTCCATTTATTTTTATAAATGATGAACCTATATCAACAATATCTGACATATTGATAATTCGTTCTTCATTTATTGAAATAGCCTCTGCTCCTGCATATTTTAGGGCATTAACTATTGTTATTAAATCTGAATCTTTAACTCTAGAATACTCATCCTCCTGAGTTTCTTTTATTGTTATTTCTATCCCTTCTCCCATTAAGTCTGTTTTTCCAAGTAATATATTTGATTGTTCTAGTTCATCATGTACTAATACTGCAGTTTCTACATTATTTTCTTTTTTAGTTTTATATTCATCAATTTTCTTTTGGGTTGCATCATATTGTTGTACAGTTTCTTCATATTTTTGTTTCCAATTTGCAAGCTCTGTTCTTAATTCCTCTTCTCTCATAGTTTCAATTGAAGTTATATCTGTTTCATTTACAATTTTAAACTGCATAAACATTACCAAAGTTAATGCAAAGCACGCTATCGCAATTGTAAATATCATTGTAACTTTGCCTTTTTTCATTAAAAAATCATTTCCTTTCTATACTTAATGTATAATTTCTTAATTTGAACTCTCTAGACTTTTTGCATAAGAAAATTCTAATTTACCATTATATTTTGGAATTGTAATTTCATTCGATTTTTCCAAAGAAGCTTCAATGTCATATTGTCTTAGATATTGTAAATATCCCCCTGGTCTATCTAATGCAGCTAAGCCTTCTGGAAGCCCAATCGCTTTTATTACAAATGGAACCCCAACTTTTTCTTTGTTAATGCTTACAACATTTCCATCGCATAATATTGCAGATGTTGTAACAACTCTTTCGTCATTTATAGATATAGCTTCTGCTCCTGCATTTTTTAGTTCATTTATTACACTTAATATATCTAAATCATGAACTATAAAATCAGCAATATTCATAACATTTGCCATATTTTTTTGACTATCTTTTAAAGTCACAATTACTCCTGGTCCTTTAACTTCTGAAAGTCCAATCATTTTATTTGCTTTTTTTATTGAAATTTCTGCATCTTCAAGTTCTGAATTATTTTTAGTTGCACTTTCTCTTTCTTTTTCTAGTTGATTTTCTGCTTTTTCAAGTAATTTTTGTTCATTGTCATATTTTTCTTTAAATTTTAAAACCTCTGCTCTTAAATTGTTTTCTTCATAATTTTGGCTAACCTTTACATTTGAATTTTCAACTGTTCTCATTTGAAGAAAAATCCCAAATGTAAGAAGCACGCACATTAATCCAAGAACTATGCTGTTTTTTAACTTTGTCATTTTGTTTCTCCCCTTCTATATATCTATAATTCAAAAATATTTGAGACAATTTCTAGGCAAGCAAACGAGAAAACCGGAGGCGTGCTTAATGCACGTTGAGGATTTTCGATGTGCAGTTTAACAACGAAATTGTCCAAAGATTTTTGAATTTTATACCTTCTCTCTAAAATAAGCCTTAAATTTATTATTAAAATCTCCATCTACAAAAATACTACCTTCTTTTCCAGCCTCATATTTTTCCATTATTTCTTTGACGTAAAGCATTTTTGTATTCAGATTACTGTTATCTCCCAAATAAGCTGTTTTCTTTTCTCCTTCAAAATATACAATATATTCATCTTTGTTCGAAATGTCAAGTCCTGTTATTTTTTCGGCAATTTCATTTTCTTGAGCTATTTTCATAATTTTTATAGCTGTTTCTAATTTTTTTAAATCATTTACTTCTAATCTATTACCTGGAACAATGTTTTCTTCTGATGTCTCTGTTCCTTGTATTACTGGTAATCCGCCACTTTCTTCTGATATTTCCAATATATACCCTTGGTTATTTATATAAGCATATCCATTTAAAAATTTAATACTAAAATTTCTTTGTCTTTCTTTTACATCTATTTCAACTGTATCTGGCAATTTTCTATTTACTTTAACACTTTCTACGTATGGATTTTCCTTTAGATTTTTTTCAACATCTGATTTTAAAAATCTAAATATATTCTGGTCTGTCTTAAGTCCAGAAAGACTAACTATAGTTTCTTGTGACAATGCATTATTATTTACTGCTGTTATATTTTTTATATTGAAAATTGGTGAGCACAAAGCAAATATAGCTCCACCTATTACAATAACTCCAATACTTGTCCATTTAACAATTCTCTTGTTTCTAATTTTTTTCTTTTGCACTTTTTTATTATATTGCTCTTGCTGTTTTTTATGCTGTGTTGTAACTTTTTTATTATTTCTGTTCGTCATATTTATTACAGTATCAAAATCATCCTCTATAGATTGTTTTTCTTTATTTTTTTGTTGAATTCTTTTTTCTCTTTCTTTCATTTGTCTCTTCTTTTCCGCTTCTTCATTATGTTTTTTATGAATAATTGCCATTTGTTCACCTTCTTTTATTTTTTCACTTTTTATATTGTATCACATTTATCCCCTATTTTAAAAGAGTTTTTAAAAATTTTTTTAAAAGCTGAAGCAACATTTGTTACTTCAGCTTTTTATTTCAATTTTAGCCCCTAAATTTTTTAGTTTTTTATCAAAATTTTCATAGCCACGTAGAATATACTCAATATTTTCAATAGTGGTAACTCCTTTTGCCGCTAAACCTGCAAGAACTAAAGCTGCTCCTCCTCTTAAATCGGTTGCTTTTACATTTGCACCATATAATTTTCTTACTCCTTTTACAATTGCACTTTTTCCCTCTATTATTATTTTCGCTCCCATCCTAACTAATTCTGGAACAAATTTATATCTATTTTCAAATATATTTTCTATCATTAAAGATGTTCCTTTTGCAATTGTAAGTGTTGATACGAATTGTGATTGTAAATCCGTTGGAAATCCCGGATATGGCATTGTTTTAATCTCTAATGCTTTTATTTTTTTAGGAGCATTTATTTCTATTGAATTTTTTTGGATTTTTATTTTACAATTTGCTTCTTCTAATTTTGCTATTGCAGGAGTTATATGTTCTGGATTAACTTCGTTTAGTTTTATATTTCCCCCTGTAATTGCTGCAGCACATAGAAATGTCCCTGCTTCTATTCTATCTGGCATAATATTATAACTTACCTCTTTTAACTCTTTCACTCCTTGGATTATTACTTGATTTGTGCCTGCTCCCTTAATTTTCGCTCCCATTTTATTTAAAAAGTTTTGCAAATCTATTATTTCTGGCTCTCTTGCTGCATTATTTATAATAGTTTGACCTTCGGCTAAAACGCTTGCTAAAATTATATTCTCTGTTGCACCTACACTTGGAAAATCTAAATCAATTTTTTCTCCTACTATTTTTTCTGTTTTACAAATTATATTTCCATAGTTCTTTTCAATACTGATACCTAACTTTTCAAAACCTTTTAAATGTAAATCAATAGGTCTTGAACCAATATCGCATCCTCCGTGGATATGAAAATGTTGCTCTATTATATCTTCCTATCAAACTTCCTGCTAATATTACAGAAGAACGCATTTGACGCATTAAATCTTCTGGTATTTCATATTTATTTATTTTGCTTGTATCAATTATTACTTTGTTTTTTCTTTTTTCAACTTTTGCGCCAAGCGACTTTAATATTTCAAACATCATTTGAGTGTCATGTATATCTGGAACATTATATAATGTACTTTTCATAGAATTTAGCATTGTGGCTGCTATTATTGGGAGTGCTGCATTTTTAGAACCTGATATTTGCACTATTCCTTCTAATTTTTCGCCACCTTTTATTATGTACTTTTGCATATTATCATTCCTTTCACACTTTATACAATTTCCTTTTATAATATGTTTGGTTTGCATAAAGCGTGAAAAAAGCTTGCCAAAAGCAAGCACTTATTTATATATCTTTTCAGGAGTAGCTTGTAAATAGTATTGAGCTATTAGTTCGTCTAATTCAATACTTAATTGATATATAACACTATAATCATCACCAGATATTATACTTTGATTTAATTTTTCTCTTAAATTACAAATTTCATCATTTAACATAGCCATCTCTCCTTTTTTTATTTTATTTTTGTCTTACAAATATAAATTACCATATTTTTACAATAAAGTCAATAAAAAATGTCATATATTTAAATCTTTCGTATGTGCTATTTTTATATATTTCGACAATATTTGACATTAAAAAACAGCATTACTTTTTTTACAAAAAATAACGCTGTTTTTTTTATATTTTTTATTTTTTCACAATTGACAAAACCATCTTTTTTTCTTCAAATAATTCTTTGAATACTTGTGTTGTATATTCATAACTTACTGCATCAATTTCTTCTAAATAATCAAAACTATTTATTCCCTTAAAATAGTCTGCTAAAAACATTCTTGCAATATCTGCAACATCATCATATTCTCTAACATACAAGCCATAAATTTTTTTCTTTAATCTTTCAAAGTCTTCTTTATTTAATCCATTTTCCTTTATATTTTCTATTTCTTGTTTAAACAATTCATATACTTTTTCTGGTGAATTAGATTGACCTGAAATAATTATGTGTGCATATTGTTCAGTAAATTCATAATCTATACCTGGAGTTGAGTAAACAATCCCTTCATCATATAGCTTTTTATATAAATTTGAACTTTTTCCTATAATTTCATTAAATAATATTTCTATTGCTATATGTCTTTTAACTTTTTCACATTGTTCTACTACTTTGTCTTTGATTCCAATTGAGTATAAACTTTGGCTAACTTCCATGTTTTGTACTATGTTTTCTTTTACAATTGTATCAGGCTCATCAGGGTAAATTCTTTTAATTTCTCCATTAGACTTATTTGGAATTAATCTTTTCTTAACTTCTTCCAAAATTGCTTCTGGTTCAAAATCTCCACATATTACCATTGCCATATTTCCTGGGTTATAAAATGTATTATAACATCTATATAAAACCTCTTTATCAATATGACTTATCGTTTCTATTGTTCCAGTAATGTCAAGTTTCACAGGATTATTATGATACATAGCCTCTAGGGTATTTAAGTATACTCTCCACTCTGGGTAATCATCATACATCATAATTTCTTGACCGATTATTCCCTTTTCTTTTTCTACATTTTCATCTGTAAAATATGGATGTTGAACATAATCCATTAATTCGTCCATTGCTGGGTAGAAATTATCTGTACATTCAAAAAGATATGCTGTATGGTCATTTGTTGTATATGCATTTGCATTAACACCAAGAGCTGTTAATGTATCTAGGCTATTTACTCCACTTTCTTGTTCAAACATTTTATGTTCTAAAAAATGTGCAACACCATCTGGTACAGTTGTTACTTCTGTTTCTCCTGGCACTATAAATTTGCTTTCATTTGATCCATAATGAGTGCCCCATATAATATATTTTTTTTGAATTCCTTTTTTGGGAATTACCATAACTGTTAAGCCATTTTCTAATTTTTCTATATATAATTTTTCTTTAATTTTTAAATTTTCAATAACTTGCATTTTTTCCTCCTAATTTCTTAAAAAATATATTGTATTTATAGATACTTTTGAAGCAACATTTATAATATCTTCTTTGTTTACTGCTTCTATTCTTGTTTTATAATCCTCTACAGATATTGGATTTGCTGAAAGCTCTTGCCCAAAATAGTATGTGATTTGAGTATCTTGCTCATCATCTATTGTTTTTAATTGTGCTATAATTCCCTTTTTAGCATTTTCAATATCTTCTTCTGAGAAATCTCCTTTTTTCATGTCATCAATTTGTTCTCTAATAAGTTTTAAAGCTTTCTCATAATTTTCAATTTCTATTCCGCATTTTATAAATACATTTGCTTTATTTTTTAGATAGCTTGAACTTGCAACATAGCATAAATGTGCTTTTTCTCTTACATTTTGGAATAATTTTGATGTAGCCGAACCACCTAAAATACTATTGTATAAAACTGCATCATATCTTTCTTTTTCATTTTCCAAATCTAAGTCAAGTCCTATGTTTAATTTTCCTTGAGTTACATCCATCTTGTCTTCTATAATTTTTTCTTCTCCCTTTTCTTTATCCTCTGGTTCTAATGCATTAAACTTGGCCTCTCTATCCCCTAATTTTTTTATATTTTCATTATTCTCAACTATATTTTTTACTTCATCATCTACTAATCCTGAAACAAATATATCTATTTTACAACTTTTTATAAGTTCTTGATAATATTCATATAGATTTTTAGAATTTATACTTTCCAAGTCTTCTACATATCCAAATTTATATAATCCATAAGGTTTATCTTTATACATTTCCTCTACACATCTGTCTATTGCATATGCTGACTTGTTATCTATTTTTCCATCAATTCTTTGTTTTAAATTATTTTTCTCTTGATTAATATATTCTTCTTTGAAAGTTCCATTCTCTAATAATGGATTAAACACTATTTCCAACATATTTTCTATGGATTCTTTCAACATATTTTCACCAGATTGTGGTAAAAAATTATCATTTATTGTTTCCATATAAAATTTTATAACTTGATTATCTCCATTTTTATCAATTCCACAATTAAAACTAGCCCCATACATTTCTTCTAATTTTTTGCTTATTTCTTCTTGTGTTTTTAAAGCGTTACTTCCTCTTTTTAAAATTGCAGGAATTAGGGCATTTTTTGTTACATTTTCTCTATTCAATGTTGTTGTTAGGAAAACAGCCATCATATTAACTTTAAATTTTTCTGTGTTTATTTCATGTAATGTAATTCCATTTTTTATATTAATTTTTTTGTAATTCATTTATTCTTCGCTCCTTTCATTTTTACTTCATTAGTATATTACATTTAGTTAACTTTATTCAAGATTTTTTTGCAAAATAAACAAAAAAATTGCTAAAAGTTTTTCACTTTTAGCAATTATGTAATTAAAATTTTCTTTTTCTTGCAGCCTCTGATTTCTTTTTTCTTTTAACGCTAGGTTTTTCATAATGCTCTCTTTTTCTAACTTCTTGTAAAACTTCATTTCTAGCACATTGTCTTTTAAATCTTTTTAGAGCATCTTCTATATTTCCATCTTTAACTTTTATTTCTGACATTTAATTCCCCTCCTTCCAGATATACCTTTTTCTGTATACTTGGGATTTCATCATGTTGTTCACATATCTTTTAGTATCACTTTGATATTATAACTTAAACTACTATGGTTTGTCAATAGTTATTGAAATTTAATTATTTTTTTTGGAAATTATTTCATTTTTCTTGACTTTATTTGACATTTTTAGTATACTTATGCAAAAGGAGGATGAATTATGGGTATTTTAAAAGAAAAAAGATATCTAGGTATGATTGGAAACATATTAACATTAGTTGGTGTATTCTTACCATTTTGTAGTATCACTGTATCTCTATTTGGAGTTTCAGCTGGTGGAGCATCATTATCTTTAATTTCTGGTGCGCCATTCTGGGGAATATTAACTTTAGCTGCATCTGTATTCGCATTATTAGTAATCTTCTCAGATAAATTAGCTGATAAAGTTCCATTTTTTGCAAAACTACAAAACCAAAAACTTGCTTTAATTGCTGCAATTATTTCTGCAGTAGCAGTACTAATAAATGCGCTTTCACTACCTGGTTCAACAGGTGGACTAGGAACAATATCTTTAGGATTTGGTTTCTGGTTAATGGTTGTTGGTGTAGTAGCATCAATTGCATATCCAATCATCTATAAAGGTGACAAATAAAATAATTTTAAAAGTCTCGCTAAAAAGCGAGATTTTTTATATTATAGGAAAGTTCTCAGAACTTCCCTATAATATAAAAGCTTCGCTAATAGTTGCATAAAAAAACTTATTATTTAAAATATGTTTTTCCAACTTAATTTATTTTTTTCTTCAATATGGTTTAATAAATAAACTGCTCTATCTAGCTCATTTAATGCATCTTCGTATTCTTCTGTTTCTATTGATGTTCTTAATCCTGTTAATTCTGTTTCAATTTTTTCTAGCTCATTATGCTCTATATAAAAAGCTAATGTATTATATTTTCCATCCCAATTTTCATGTATTTTATATATTTTACTTTTTACATCTTCCTGATTTACTTCCTCTAAATTTAAACTTTCCTTTAAAACTTTTAATTCTTGATTTGTACTTCCTATTGAACTTTTAGTATAATTACCTGTTATTAAATTCCCAATAAATATAAGAATTATTGTTATTAAACATATTATTGCTTCTTTTTTCATTTAATACTTTCCTTTCCTATTTATTTTTCAAATTTTTCCTTCTTTTGAGCAAAAATTGAACCTCCTCCGTCAATTGTTGCAACTAAAGCTTCTTCTGGTTTCATATTTAACTTTTTTAATTCTTTTTCTAACCATTCATAATTTCTTCCCAAAACTTTTAAATTATGATACATTACTTGACCATCTATAACTAAATCATAAGCCATCCCTTCATATTCAGGAGTAATCCCAAAATCTTCAGGAATTGTACCTCTTTTTTCAGGTTTTAGTATTACGGAAATTTCTCCACTTGTTTCTAAAATCGCATATTCAACATCAGCTAAGTTCATAACATCCTTTCCTCGTAGTCTTTCTTCTAATTCATTAATTGTAAATTTTTCTCTAATTAAAGCATTCTCATCTATTTTTCCTCTATAAATTAAAATTCTAGGTTTCCCACAAAGTATTTCTCTTGCTTTTATACTCTTCATATTTAATACAGATATTATTAAATGCATTACAAGTAATCCTAATATTGGAATTATTCCACTCGTTATTGGAATTCCTATTTCTGACATTGGAGTTGAAGCAAGATCTGCAATCATTATAGAAATAACTAATTCAAACGGCTGTAACTGACCAATTTCACGTTTTCCCATAAATCTCATTACTATTAAAACGATTATGTATAAAATTACCGCTCTAAAAAATGTTATTAGCATTTTAAACTCTCCTTAGAATCATTTTTATATATTTTTTACAAATCAAATTAGAAATATACAAATTTTTCTGAATAAATAGATTAAATTTGTAAATAATAATTTTATAAAGTTACCTTAATTGACTTATTTTCGCTACATTTTTGGGTAACAATTTTACTTAAGGAGGTTAAGACTTATGGCAAATTCACAATCAAGAAGTTCATCTGGTACTTCTACTGCATGGCAAATAATAGGTAGATTAATAGGTTCAGCAGTTGTTTTAGCTATTACAGCATTCTTCACTCCAGGTTTTACTATAAATAATATCTGGTCTTTAATTATAGCTGCTGTTATATTAAGCGTTATGGATTATCTTATTATAAAATTTACTGGGCTAGATGCAAGTCCTTTTGGTAAAGGTTTTGTAGGTTTTGCTCTTGCTGCCATAACATTATATGTAACTCAATTTTTTGTAGCTGGTTACTCAATTTCTTGGATGGCTGCAATTATTGGTGCTTTAATCTACGGTGTTGTTGATTACTTTTTACCTGGAAATCAACAAATGTAAATTTAACAAAATAAAAAATTCTGCCAAATCGGCAGAATTTTTTATTTCGCAAGTTCTATTATATTATCCATAATTTCATTTGTTATTTTGTCCAATACTTCTTTATCTTTATTTCCTTTTAAAGCACTATAATCTAGAGGCTTTCCATATGTAATTGTTACTTTTCTGTTTCCTTTTTCTCCGCCTTTAATTCCACATGGTACAACTTTTGCACCACTTCTTACTGCAAAGAAAGCAACTCCATCTTTGGCTTTTTCTCCCTTTTCAAGTCCATTTCTTGTTCCTTCTGGGAATAATGCAATACAACTTCCATCTTTTAATGTTTTTAAAGATTCTTTTAATGGTCCAACATCTTTATCGTTTCTTTTTACTGTTATTGCGTTAAATGTCCAAATTAAAAATCTTAAAAATGTATTATCTCTAAGTTCTTCCTTAGCTATAAATCTCATGTCTCTTTTGGCTGTTGCCACTATTAGAGGTGGGTCTAAATATGATCTATGGTTTCCAGCAAAAATAACCGCTCCATCTTTTGGAATATTTTCTAGTCCTTTTATTTCTGCTCTGTAATATATTTTGCACCATATATAAATTGCTCCTCTAACTATAAATTTAACAATTCTTTTAAAAAAATTTTTCATTAACATTCATATCCTTTTTCTTTTATAATATCTATTATTTTTTCAACTACTTGTTCAATAGTTAAGTTACTTGAATCGACATATTCTGCATCTTCTGCTTGAACTAGAGGTGCAATTTCTCTTTCAGTTTCTAATTTATGTCTTTGTTTTATTTCTTCTAATACTTCTGCATAAGTAATATTTATTCCTTTTTCAACATCTTGTTTATATCTTCTATTGGCTCTTTCTTCAACTGAAGCATCTAAATATATTTTTACATTAGCATTTGGGAATACAACAGTTCCAATATCTCTGCCTTCCATTATTACTTTTCCTGTTTCTCCCATTTTTCTTTGTAATGGTGTTATCTTACTTCTTACAATGCCTACAGCTGCATATTTAGCTACACAACTATCTACTTTTGGAGTTCTTATTTCTTCAGATACATCTTCTCCATCCAAAATCACTACTAACTTTCCATCTTCTCTTTTCATATCAATTGAAATATTTTCTAAAAGTTCCTCAAGTTTTTCCAAGTCTGTTTCTTTTATATCATTTCTTAATGCTTTTAAAGCTACACATCTATACATTGCTCCTGTATCTATATTTACTAATCCTAATTTTTCTGATACTAATTTTGTAACTGTTCCTTTCCCGCTACCTGCTGGTCCATCTATTGCTACTACAAATGCCATTTAATTTTCCTCCCTTTTTTCTGGTATAAATAAGCTTTTTGCAACTACTTCTAATCTTTCAACATTCATTGCTGTAAGTTTCTCAATTTCTTTTTTAGCTTTATCTTTAAATGTATTTAAACCATCTACAACATTAAATCCATACACAATTTCTACTTCCATATACACATTTACACCCTCGCCGAAATTATTTACTCTCATTTTTATAACTCTGTGTATTGCAGGTGTATTTCCAGCTAGGTAATCTAAAATTTGTCTAAATACCGCATCTGATATTGTAAAATTTCCTAAATAACTAAATGTAGGTCTAATTATAGATTTTTCTGATATATATGGTTTTTGTCCTTTTCCCTTAGACTTAAATATTTGCAAAGGATCCAACAAATATCCTGAAAATTGTTTTTTTATTTCAAATGTTGGAACTGGAATTACATGTTTTCCTTCTGTTACTCTTATTTTTCTTGCTGTTTTCATTTCCTGTTCTGTTGCAACATCTGTAATATATATTCTTTCTGAGATTGCTGGTAATCCTAAGTTAGCCGCAATTTTATCAACCATTCCATCTGATGTACCTAGTAATAATATGCTCTGTGGTTTATATTTTTTAAAAGCTTTTACAATTGCTTGTTTCTCTGAATCTGAGTAAAATAAAGCATGTTTTACTGTTTCAATTTTGGTAGGTGCCTTTTTAGCAGATTCTCCTGCAATTACTTGATTATTATAAACCAAAAGTCCATCATCAATTATAAACTCAATATTTCTTTCACTTGCTACCATCTGCGCCCTATAACTTTTTCCTGTTCCAGATGGTCCTACAAAAGAATATACCTTTATTTTATTGGGTTGAAAAGGCATTTTTTCTTTTATATCTCTTATTATTGCATTATCTTTTGGAAATTTTTCTTTTAAATCTTTTAATAACATTTTTTCACCTGATTTCTCTTCTTATATTTTACTATAATCAGGATTTTTTTTCAATAATTTTAAATGAACTTTCCAATTATTGTGTTTTTTATGTATGAATTTTTCATTTTTTGGCGTTCACCAAAAAGAGAGGTTCCTCACCTCTCTTCTATGTACTTTAAAATACTAATACTCTACAACTTTATTTCTTCTAGAAAAAAGAGTTCTAAAAAATTTCTTTATTTTCTTAAATACATTCTCTTTCTCTATTGGTACTAAACTATTTTCTTGGAAATATTTTTTGTATAGTATTCCTGTAGATGTTTTTTTTGCTGAATTCCATTTTAAATCTGCTTGTTCATCAGGTTTATCTATAAAATCAGGTTCATCTATATTTTCATAATCTAATTTTACTCCTTCTGATTCATTTTCATTTAGTATTTCAGAATCTTCTTTTTCTAATATTTTTTGAATACTTAATATAGTTTCTTTTTTATATTCATCTGTATTTAATTTGTTCCATAATTCATCAAAATCAGCTAATCCTTTTTCTTTATCTATTGCAATAAGTAATAAATCAATAATATTTTTTATATCAAATAAGAATTTTTCATCAGTAAGATTTTTAAATATTTCTTCCTTTGAATCTAATATTTTTTTAATAACTTTTTTATCCACAAAATAATTACTTTGGATATTTTCTAGATAATTTTTAAATCCTTCTATATTAGAATTATCAATATTATTGTTCTGGCTGAGTTCAAGAAGATAATCATTTATAAAATAAGCAACCCTTTCATTGTATCGTACATCTCCCTCAATAGATAAACCTACTTTTTCATCATTTATTAAGAAAGGATTCGCTTCAATGTCTTTATCTGCATAATTTTTATTAATAAATTCAGCGATTTTCATTGCATCTTCATTCGAAAATGTTTTTACAACTAGATTATCTGTTCTAATATCTGATAATAATTTTGTATCATTTACTATTAACTCTTTTTCAAGAAAATCAAATAATGACATAACAAGATTTAAGCCACCTTTTTGATTTATAGGTATATACAATTTTATTTGCTCATAATATTTGGAATCTATATTATCTCTTAGATTTAATATACTATTTACTTGTTCATCCCTGTAAAATAGTATGTTTTTGAATATCTTACATGTTGTGAAAGCATGGAATCTATATTCGTCATATATTTTATTTTGTATATTTTTTAAAGAATTGATATTTTCATCTTCATCTTCTTCTATTCCAAACAAACATAAATTTATATAGATATCATCTTTATAACTACGTTTTTTCTGAGTTTTTACATTTACAACAATTTTATTTAAAAACTCTTCCATTTTTTGAAATCTGTTTTCCATGGTTATACCTCACACAATAATATATAGAAAAATTATATCATTATTTTTCTATTATGTGTCAAATGTTGCAAAAATGTTATACAAATTTAATATTTTTGTAAAAAAACAACATATAATTGTTTTTTTACAATTATATGTTGTTTTTGTTATATTTATCTATCTGCAAATAAGAATTTAATACACCATATTCCAGATATTCCAACTAATGTATAAATAATTCTACTTAATGCTGATGCTACTCCAAATAATGTATCCACTAGATTAAATCCAAATAATCCTATCAATCCCCAATTTATAGCACCAACAATTACAAGAATTAAAGCAATTAAATCTATTACTTTCATATTTTTCATTCCTTTCCAAAATTATATATATCAATAGTATATTTCCTTTTTTTAAAATTATACATTATTTTTTTATATACTTTTTTAAATTTTTTTCAAAAAAGTGTTGACAAGTAGTAAAAAATAGTTTATACTTTATCTTGCGTTAAGCAATTGATGCTCCCTTAGCTCAGTTGGTCAGAGCAACCGGCTCATAACCGGTGGGTCCAAGGTTCGAATCCTTGAGGGAGCACCATTTTTAAGTTAATATGGGCAGTTGGGTGAGTGGCTAAAACCGCCAGACTGTAGTCTTTGATTTTGATAAGATTCAAATCTAAATTGCAGCCCAAGTAAGTGATTATTTGGTGAAAACTAGGCTAATTCGGGGAAGGCTTAACAGATTAAGCTGATGCTAATCCCGAGCTAGGAATAAAATTCCGAGTGTAGAGACTTTATACCTGGTATCTTATATTATTAAGATAAAGAGAAAGTCCAGACTACAAACATTTAAAATGGTAGTGAAAACTATAGTAGTAAGAAATCTGGTCTCATTTGAGTTCCTTGGTTCGAATCCAAGACTGCCCACCACCAAAAACAAGGTTACTTGTTTTTTATTTTTATATCATTGCGAACTTTTATTCGAAGAGGTGAAGTATTGATGAACTTTAAAACACAAAAATAAATCTACAATATCTATTTGTGATAAATATAATATATATAAAGTAAAGTAAAATAAGTTAGAGTTTCCTCTAACTTATTTTCTATTTTTAATTAATTATTATTTTGTTGTCCTTCTGGTAAGGCATTACTAGGTACATCTAATCTTAATTTTATTTTTGAGACATATTTTATAGCTCTAACAAATTTACTATTTTTAAATCTTTGCCATAATGTTGGTTTAACTTCAAATGTTGTTTCTTGAACATATTGTTCAGCTTGAACTTGCTCTTGAGAAACTTGTGTTTCTTCTTCAACAGGTGTTGGAATAGATTTCAATGCATCTGCAACTTCAATTCCAATATAACTTAGAGCTTTTGATCTATCTTCAATTCTTTCCATATCGATTTCTATATGTAAATTAGATTCTAGGTTGTTTACTCTAGCATTTAGAAGTTTCATAGCATCTTTATATTCATCTGATTCTTTATCTTTACATTTTCCAACAATATTTAATGTTTCAATAATATCCTCAGGCATTTTCCCTTCGAAATTTTTAACTTCTTCTTTCCATCCTTTTCCTTGTGCATCTGCCACCTCTATTAGACCTTTTAAATCGCCAGATAAACCTATATTTTGTTCTCTTTGTCTAATTAGTTCTTCAATTTGTTTTGTATTTTCTTCAAATTGATTTGTTGCATACTCAACAAGCCCATAAGCAGCTTTATAAACGCTTGCAGGAAAATTATTTTTCTTTGGATATTCTATTAAATATGCTTTTATTGATTCTATCATATCTTTAAAATATGTATCTTCATCTAATTGTACAATTTGCTTTTTACTATTAGGGTTTATTAACTTTTGTACCTTTTCTATGTTTGATAATATTTTTTCTTCCGTGATAACCATTCTCACGTTTACTATGCCAGATCTAGACATGTAAACTTCCCTCCTTTTTACTTACGCATATTCGACTTTGCTGTTTATCTACACTTATCATTATACATAAAACTACAATAAATTACAAGAGGTTTCTACATTTTTTTCATTACTTTTTAGTTACAGAAATATTACAATTATATTACAAAAAATCCGGAATTCCGGGACACTCTCAAAAAGCAAGGTTTTGCTTATCAAAACCTTGCTTTTTGAGAGTGTCCCAGAATTCCAGATTTTTACTTTTGTAATATTTTCTTCATTTCTTCATTTCTTTTTATTTTTTGTGTTGTTGTTTTTATAAAATCTTCCTCTGTAACTAAGATATCCCTAATGTATTTATATGGTGGCATTGTTTTATTTATTTTTTTAATTTCTTTTAATAAAACTTCCTTAACCTCTTCTTCCGTACTAACATTATAAACTTGTCTCATTATATCTCTATCATATTGAAGTTTTGCACAAATTTTATAGTCACCATCTTCTTCTGGTAAACCATAAACAAAAGATTCTTTTATTCCTTCAATTTTATTTACTAATGTTTCTAATTCTTCTGGGTAAATATTTTTCCCATTTTTTAGAACTATAACAAATTTCTTTCTACCAGAAATAAATATAAATCCATCTTTATCTATTCTAGCTAAATCTCCTGTATGTAGCCATCCATCTGATTCTATTGTTTCTTTTGTAGCTTCTTCATTGTTATAATATCCAAGCATTGTTGTAGGTCCTTTAACCATCAATTCTCCTACACCTTCTTCATTAACATCGGCAAGTTTAACTTCTAGGCTAGGAAATGCCTTTCCAATTGAACCAAGTCTTGTATATTTATCATCTTCTGCTGCAATAACTGGAGATGTTTCAGTTAATCCATATCCTTGAAGCATTTTTATTCCTAATTGATTAAATCCTTTTTCTGTCTCTGGATCAAGAGCAGCTCCTCCTGCAACAAACAATCTTAGTTTTCCTCCAAAATTGCTATGAATATCTTTAAAGACTCTTCTTCTAATATCTATTCCAAACTTTAATAAAAATTGTGTAATTTTTATTCCCTTTTGAACTTTTTCCATTTTGCCTTGTTTTTCTATTGCTTTCATTAATCTTTTATACATGTTTTCATATAAAATAGGAACAGATATCATTGCTGTTATTTGATATTCTTTTATATTTTCAGCTATATGCTTAATACCCTCGCAAAATGCTGTAGCAGCTCCTTTATACATGGCATATAAAAATGCCACTGTACACTCAAATGTATGATGCATTGGCAAGAAAGACAAGAACGTGTCATTTTCATCTATTTTTATAACAGAAGCTATGTCCATTAGATTGCTTGCTATATTTTTATGTGATAGCATTACAGCCTTTGATTGTGCTGTTGTTCCTGATGTAAATAGCATTATTCCCATTTTTTCATTATCTATTGTAGCATCTAGGAACTCTCTATTTCCATCTACTAATAGTTTTTTACCCTGTTTTACTAATTCTTTTTGAGAATATACATTTTGTTGTTTTTCCTCTAAATCCATTGAGATAAAATATTTTATTTTTGTACTGCCTTCTTCATTTAATCTATTCATTACATCATCATATTTTTTTGAATAAAAAATTGCCTCTACTTCTGAACGATTTATTAAGCTTTCAATTTCATTTTCTGGAAGTGATTTGTCAAGTGGAACTACTACTCCTGTTCCGCAAACTGTTGCTAAATATGCCATTCCCCATTCATATCTATTTTCTGATATTACAGCTATTCTTTTATCTTTTAACCCAAGATTAATTAAAGCTGTTCCTAAACAATCTACTTCTTCTCTAAATTCTTTGTGAGTGATTACACGAAATTTCCCTTCCACCTCTGTTTTATAGACGTACGCCGGTCTATCTCCAAATTGCTCACCTGATTTTTTTAGCATATCTTTTATATTTTCAATTTTTTCGATCTTGTGTATAGGTTCTCTCATTTATAACAATCTCCTTTTATTTTAATCCTTTTATAATTGTAGATTCAAATTCTTTATATAATTTCATAATATCAATCTCACCATCGTTTCTTAGTTTAAAAACTAGTGTTGAGCATATTAAACCATATATTTCAGAAGCTATTGCTTGGCTATTTCCGTTCTTAATCTCGCCCGCTTCTATTCCGTTTTTTACAATTTCTTCAATTTTATTTATATATTCATAAATATGATTTTGGCATTTTTGATTTCTTTCTTCTTTACCCCAAAATTGATTAAGCAAAATTTTAATCAAATCTTCATATTTTACAACAATTTTTATCTCTATTAATATTATTGCTTTTATTTTGTCTATATAACTTGTAAGCTTTGAAGTTTTTATATCTATACTATTTTGCAAAAGTTTAATTCCCTCTTCTACCAAGAAATTGAAAATTTCTTCTTTACTTGAAAAATGATAATATAAAGTTCCTTTTGCAACTCCAACCGTTGCTGTAATATCTTCTATACTTGTTGCATCATAACCCTTTTCAGCAAATAATTTCATAGATGTTTCGAATATTTTCCTTTTGGTTTTATTCATTTTTTGAATTCCTTTCTAAAATTGATTAGAAAATTACTGCTTATATTATATATTTTTTTACAAAATATTGCAATAGTTTTATTTTGTTATACTAAACGTTCAAAATTTTTTTAAAATCCATTTACAAATTTTTCTTTCTAATATAAAATAAGGATATAAAATTTTAACTAATGTTAATAATATAATAGTGGAGGAAAACGAATGAAAAATAAAAATGAACTAAGTTATAGGGATTTAAAAATAACATGTAATCCTAATATTTTCAACTTTGAAACAACCGAAGAATTAGAGTCAATTAGAACCGGTATTGGACAAGACAGAGGAATTCAAGCTCTTGAATTTGGTCTACAAATTGATGTAAAAGGTTATAACCTTTACTTAGAAGGTCCAAGCGGTGTTGGAAAAACTATGTACACAAAAAATTATTTAAAGGAAATTGCAGCCAAGAAAAAAACGCCAAATGACTGGTGTTACATTTACAACTTTGATGATCCAAATGAACCAATCAGTGTTTCACTTCCAGCTGGTCAAGGCAAGGAATTCAGAGATTCTATGGACGGATTCATCAAAGAAATAAAAAAAGATATTAAGAAAACCTTTAATGCAGATGATTTTGAAAAAGAAAAAACTTTAATTAAAAAAGAATTCGAAGAAAAACGTTCTGTTTTAATGGATAAACTAAATGCAGACGCTTCAAAATATAATTTTCAAGTAAAATCAGCTCAAAACGGTATTTATATGATGCCAATTGTTGAGGGAAAAACAATTGATGAAGAAGAATTCGATAAATTAGATGAAACTATAAAGCAAGAATATGAAGAAAAATCTGTTGTAGTTCAAGATATGATTATGAATGTAATTGGTCAAATCAAGCAAATTGAAAGAGCTTCAGATAAACGCATTTCTGAATGGCAATCTAATATTGCTCTTATGACTGTAAATGTTCATATAAATTACCTAAAATCAAAATATAAAAGAAATAAAAAAATCAATAAATTTTTAAATGATGTAAAACAGGATGTTTTGAAAAACATTCCAGTATTTTTAGAAGAAGATAAATCAAATAATCCAAATCAAAATAGTCCAAGACCTCAACCCCAAGACCCATGCTTAAATTACAGAGTTAACCTATTTGTTGATAACTCAAATCGTGAAGGAGCTCCAGTAATAATGGATTCAAACTATTCTTATCACAACATCTTTGGGAAACTTGAATATGAGAATTACTATGGTGCTCTTAAAACTGACCACACAATGTTAAAGCCAGGTTTATTACATGAAGCAAATGGTGGTTATATCATTTTCCAAGCCAAAGATTTACTTACAAATGGTGCTTGTTATGAAGCTTTGAAAAAAGCTTTAAGAGTAAAAGAACTATCAATAGAAAATACACAAGATCAAAGATCTTCTATGGTTATGGTCTCTCTAAAGCCAGAGCCAATTCCACTTGATTTAAAAGTTATTCTAATTGGTAATAGTGATATTTATCATACACTTTTAGCAATGGACTCTGACTTTAAAAAACTTTTCAAAATTAAAGTTGAATTTGAAGATGATGCTCCAATAAATGAAGAAAATGCGAATAAATTGGCAAGATTTGTTCATGGTTTCTGTGAACAAGAAGAATTACCTCATCTAGATAGAACCGCAATGGCAAGAATTATAGAGTATTCTTCTAAAATAGCCGGAAACCACAAAAAGCTATCTACTAGATTTAATGATTTAGCACAAATTATTGGTGAAGCTGCAACATGGGCAAAAATTGCAAAATCAAAAGTTGTTACAAGCGAACATATTGATAAAGCTCTTGTAAAAAGAATAGAAAGAGTTAAAAAATATGATGCAAGATATACTCAAATGATTCAAGATAACGCTCTTTTAATAAATACACAAGGACATGAAGTTGGCCAAATAAATGGTTTAACAGTTATGACAATAGGAGATTATACATTTGGTAAACCTGCAAAAATAACTGTTAATACCTACACTGGAAAAAATGGTATCGTTAATATAGAAAGAGAAGTTGAGCTTTCTGGTTCATCTCACTCAAAAGGTGTATTGATTTTAACTGGATATTTAGGAGAAATGTTTGCACAAGATATTCCTCTTTGCTTAACAGCCAGTATATGTTTTGAGCAATTATATAATGGTGTAGATGGCGATAGTGCTTCTAGTACAGAGCTATATGCATTACTTTCTAGCTTATCTGGAATCCCAATAAATCAATCAATAGCAGTTACTGGATCTGTAAATCAGAAAGGTCAAATCCAACCAATTGGTGGTGTAAATGAAAAAATAGAAGGTTTCTTCCAAATCTGCAAACTACGTGGTTTAACTGGTGAACATGGTGTAATGATACCAATTCAAAACGTAAATAATTTACAACTATCTGATGAAGTAGTTGAAGCTGTAAAAAACAAGAAATTCCATATTTATTCAGTATCAAATATTGAAGAAGGAATCGAAGTTTTAACTGGAGTTCCTGCTGGAAAGAAAGATAAAGACGGGAAATTCCCTGCTGGTACTGTAAATTATAAAGTTTATGAAAAATTAAAGAAATATGCAAAAATAAGTGAAAAAAATTAAAGAAATAAAACCTCCGGTCAAGCCTGAGGTTTTATTTCTTTTTTTATGCTGTTTTTAATTCTAATCTTAATTTATCTGCAATCATTGCAATAAATTCTGAATTTGTTGGTTTTCCTTTTGCTGCTGAAATTGTATATCCAAATATGTTTTCAACTGCTTCTTGTTGACCTCTTCCCCAAGCAACTTCTATTGCATGTCTAATTGCTCTTTCAACTCTAGATGGAGTTGTATTATATTTTTTTGCAATCTTTGGATATAAGCTCTTTGTTATTTGATTTATTACATCTATATCATTTACAACCATAATTATAGCTTCTCTTAAATATTGATATCCTTTTATATGAGCTGGAACACCAACTTCATGTATTAAATTTGTTACTAGTGCTTCCAAATTATCTTCTTTTGTTGTTGTTGGATTCACAATATCAATATATTTTGGTTTAACCTCCTTTGTAAAGAAATTGTTGTTAGCTTCTGGTTTGTAATATTTTAGTTCTCTAATTCTTTTAATTAACAACTCTATGTCGAATGGTTTTACAACATAGTATTCAGCCCCTGAATTTATGGCTTGTTGTGTTACTTTGTCTTGACCCACTGCTGATAACATGATAAACATTGGCTTTTTTTCGCGATTTATTTCATTTATACTTTCTATAACTCCTAGTCCGTCTAAGTGTGGCATTATTACATCTAATAAAACTACGTCTGGTGTGGTATTTTTTATCATTTCTACTGCTTCTAGCCCATCTCTTGCTCTCCCTATTACTTCCATATCATCTTGTCCTTCTAGATATGTTGATAATGTTCTGCTAAAATCTTGGTTGTCATCCGCAATAAGTACTGTAATTTTCTCTTTCACCTTTTATCCTCCTTCGTATAAATTAAAATTTGCTTAACGCAATTTCGATTATAATTGTTTTTTCGATTCAAAGCAAGAAAAAACTGGTAAGAATTTCCAGTTTTTTACAAAAGTATTAATTCATTTTATTTATTGTAACCAATGTTTTATTAAATATTTTATAATTAATTATATTTATATTTTTTTCATTGATATCTTGCAAAAGTTTATCTTTTTTCCCCTCTTCTATTGATATTTTACAAACAATATTATCTAAATATTCAGCATTTATGATATCAATTTGTTTTGTTTTACAATAATATTGAAATTTTTCAAATTGATTATATTCTACTGTGCACTCTACTATATATCCAATTGTTTGAGTAACTTTATCCGCTTCTTCTATTGCACCATTTAATGCATCAGAATAAGCTCTAACTAGGCCACCTGTTCCTAATAAAATCCCTCCAAAATACCTTGTTACAATTATTAAAACATTACACAAATTATTTTTTTGTAAAATATTTAGCATGGGAGCCCCTGCAGTTCCAGAAGGTTCACCATCGTCGCTTGATTTTTCAATAATTTGTTCATTTTCAAGCACTCTATAAGCAATACAATTATGTCTTGCATCATGATATTGTTTTTTGTATTTTTTTATAACCTCTTCCGCTTCCCCTTGACTACTTATTTTTATTAAATTTGCAATAAATTTTGACTTTTTTTCATTCAAAACAAATTCAGTATTTTCTCTGATTGTTATAAAATCCAACATATTTATATTTCCTCATTCATTTTATTCTTTACCTGCTGTATAACCTGTCGAATACGCAATTTGAAGATTAAAACCTCCTGTATAGCTATCTACATCTATTACTTCTCCTGCAAAATATAAGCCATTAACTATTTTAGATTCCATTGTTTTAGGATTAATTTCCTTTATATTTATTCCACCACTTGTAATTATGGCTTCTTCAATTGGTCTAAATCCTTTTATATAAATTTTAAAAGATTTAAGCTCTTTTATTATTTTTCTGCGTTCTTCCTTTGTAATTTCATTTACTTTTTTATTTTCATTTATACCTGTTCTTTGAATTATTACTGGAATTAATTTTTTAGGTAATAATTTATCCAAACTGTTCTTAAATTGTTTATTTTTTAATTCTTCAAAGTCTCTTAATATTCTACTATCTAGTTTTTCCTCTGTTAAAGCAGGTTTAAAATCTATTGTTAGAGCAATTTTTTTATCTTTTAATAGACCATCTATATTTTTATATCTAACCAAATGTGCTGAACCACTTAAAATTGTTGGACCTGACACGCCAAAATGTGTAAAAAGCATTTCTCCAAAATCATTATAAATTGTTTTTCCTTTTATTTCGTCAATTATATTAATTTCAACATTTTTTAAGCTTAGTCCTTGTAATTCTTTAACGCACTCTTTATCATAACTTTCTAATGGCACTAATGATGGCTTAACATCTTTTATTGTATGCCCTAATGCTTTTGCAAAACTATATCCATCTCCTGTTGAACCTGTTGTTGGATAACTCTTTCCACCTGTTGCAAGAATTACTTTACCTGCTTTTATTACTTCATTTTCTGTTTTTACTCCAACAACTTTTTTAGAATTTGTATCAGTATTTTCTGTTATGATTTCTGTAACTTTTGTGTTTAACATTATTTTAACATTTAATTCATTTAATCTTTTAATAAAGCAATTTAATACATCTCGTGCAGTATCTGTTACTGGAAATATTCTGTTTCCTCTCTCTTCTTTTACCTTTAATCCTTGATTTGCAAGAAAACTTATTATATCTTGATTTGTATAATTATTAAACGCGCTATATAAAAACATTCCATTTCCTGGTGTATTTTTTATAAAATCTTCCATCTCTAAAGAAGATGTAATATTACATCTTCCCTTTCCAGTTATGCAAAGTTTTCTACCCAAGCTTGGCATTTTTTCTATTAAAATTACTTCATTTCCATTTTCAGCAGAGGTGATTGCTGCCATCATTCCAGCAGGTCCTCCACCTATTACTATTACCCTCATTTAGTTAAACCCCTTTTTCTATTATTACAAATTAGAAAAAAACTAAATTTGCCAATTATTTTCTAATCTCCTGAATAGCCTTTAAAATCCCAAACTTACCATACTCATAAGTAAGTCCACCTTGCATATAAGCTATAAAAGGTTCACGAATTGGTCCATCACAACTTAATTCTATTGTTGAACCTTGTGTAAATGTTCCAGCTGCCATTATTACTTTATCTTCATATCCGCCCATATCACCTGGCTCAGGTATTACATTTGAATCTATTGGAGAGCCTTTTTGAATTCCTTGACAGAATTTTATTAGTTTTTCAGCGCTACCTAAGCTTATAGTTTGTACTATATCTGCTCTTTTTTCATTCCATTTTGGTTCTACGTTGTAGCCCAATTCTTCTAATAGTGCGCTTGCAAATACTGCTGTTTTTACACTATTTGCAACAACAGATGGTGCAAAAAATAATCCTTTTAAAAACTGTGTGTTTTGGTTTAAAGATGGACCTATTTCTTTACCAATTCCTGGAGCTGTTAATCTTTCTGCGCATAATTCTATTAAATCTTTTCTTCCTACAATATATGCTCCACTTGTTGCAATTCCAGCTCCTAAATTTTTCATTAAAGACCCTACTGCTATATCTGCTCCAACTTCTATTGGTTCTCTATCTTGTACAAATTCTCCATAGCAATTATCTACCATAATTATTACATCTTTATTAACTTTTCTTATTTCTTTAATAATAGCTTCAATTTTTTCTATTGTAAGACTTTTTCTTGTAGAATACCCTCTAGATCTTTGGATTTCCACTAATTTTACATCATTTGTGGATAATCTTTCTACTATAGCTTTAGTATTAAATTCACTATCTATTAAATCAATTTCTTCATATTTTACGCCAAAAGCTTTTAAAGAGCTTTTACTTGAATTTTCTCCTAAACCTATTACTGTTTGAAGTGTATCATAAGGTGCTCCTGTAATGCTTAACATTGTGTCATTTGGTCTTAATAATCCTGATAGTGTTATAGCTAAAGCATGTGTTCCAGAAATTAGTTGAGCTCTTACTAATGCATCTTCTGCTCTAAAAATTTTTGCATAAATTTCTTCTATTTTATTTCTTCCCGGTTCATCTATTCCATATCCTGTTGCAGAATTTAAATGTGGCTCAGATAAATTGCATTCCTGAAAAGCACTAATTACCTTATAGCTATTTTCCTCACATATTTCGTCAATTTCAATAAATTTATCTTTTAGCTTTTCTTCTACATTTTTTGCTAAATTTACAAGTTCTTTATCAATTCCATAATTTTCTAACATTTCATTCCCTCTCTTTTAACTAATGATACCAATATTTTACTATATTTTCACATTTTTTGCAAATGCAATTTTAAAAAATTGGAAACCTGGATTTTGGGGACACTCTTAAAAATCCAGGTTTTAAAAAAATTATTATTTATTGCAACAACAAAAAACCTTGATTTTTAAGAGTGTCCCCAAAATCCAGGTTTTCAAAAGTCAATAAAACCGCTGATATTCAGCGGTTTTAGGTTAATTATTTCTATATAATTAGTTTTGGCTATATGGTAATATAGCAATATGTCTAGCTCTTTTGATTGCTGTTGTGATGTCTCTTTGATGTTTAGCACAAGCTCCAGTATTTCTTCTTGGTAATATCTTACCTCTATCATTGATGAATTTTCTTAATTGTTCTGGATTTTTGTAATCTAAAACATAGTTTTTATCACTGCACATTACGCAAACTTTTTTTCTTTGTTTTCTGAATTTTGGATTGTAATCCTCATCATAGTTTTTATTATTTCTTTTATTTTGTTTTTTATCAGCCATTTTAAATTTTCCCCTCCTTATACTCTAGAATGGTAGGTCATCTGTACTTGAAGAAACTTCAAAATCTGAACCCATGCTTCCTGGAGCTGTTGCACCAAATGCATTTTCAAATGCTGCGCTACCTACTTCGCCATCTCTTTTGCTATCTGCAAAATAAGCTTCTTCAGCAACAACTTCTGTTACATAGTGTTTTGTTCCTTGGTCATCATCCCAAGTTCTTGTTTGAATTCTTCCAATAATACCTACTTGTTGACCTTTCTTAAAGTATTTACTGCAAAATTCTCCTGTTTTGCTCCAAGCAACTATATTTATAAAGTCTGCTTGTCTTTCTTCACCTTGTCTAGCAAATCTTCTATTTACTGCTAAGCTAAATGAAGCAACTAATGTATTGTTTGTTTGTGTATATCTTACTTCTGGGTCTCTTGTTAATCTTCCCATCAATACTACTTTGTTCATATTTATCACCTTTCCTTACTTCAAATAAAGGCCCTTATCTTTATTCAATTTTTCTATAATTAGATTTTGATGCAAAATTAAGCATCCAATTTTACTGTGATGAATTTTATTACTTCATCTGATATTCTGTAATTTCTTTCAAGTTCAGCAATTGTTTCTGGTTCTGCATCAAAATTGAATTGCATATATGTAGCTTCTCTAAATTTTTTGATTTCATAAGCTAATTGTTTTTTACCTAAATTCTTTACAGATTCTACTTTTCCTGTTTTATTGATTAGTCCTGTATATTTTTCTTCAACAGATTTTAAACCTGCTTCATCAACTTCTGGACTAACAATGATAACACTTTCGTATTTATTCATTATTTTCACCTCCCTTTGGATTTACAACCTGTGTTCTTTTAACACAAGTAGAGAATTTAAATAGGTATGCTCTTTAAAGCATACCTATTTTACCACATTTATGTTACTTTGGCAAGGGTTTTGGGAAAATTTATTTCAACTTCATTGATAATAACTTAGAAATTCCATTTTCTTCCATAGTAACTCCATAAACTGTATCTGCCGCTTCCATTGAACCTTTTCTGTGCGTTATTACTAAGAATTGTGTTTCGTTTGAGAATTTCTTTAAATATTCAGCATATCTAAATACATTTACATCATCTAGTGCTGCTTCAATTTCATCTAGCACACAGAATGGTGCTGGATTTATTTTTAGTATTGCAAATAGAAGAGCAATTGCTGTAAATGCCTTTTCTCCACCTGATAGAAGCATCATGTTTTGAAGTTTCTTTCCTGGTGGTTGAACTGTAATGTCTATGCCACATTCTAGAATATTATCTTCATCTGCTAGTTTTAAACTTGCTTGTCCTCCACCAAATAGTTCTTTAAACACTTCACTAAAGTTTTTGTTTATTATATCAAATTGAGTTTTAAATTGTTCCTTCATAATTGTAGTCATTTCTGAAATAATTTTTCTTAATTTCGCCATAGTTTCTTCTAAGTCAAAGCGTTGTGTGCTCATAAATTCGTATCTTTCTTTTAATGACTTGTATTCTTCAATTGAATCCACATTTACACTACCAAGTTCTTTAATGTCTGTTCTTAAATTATTTACTCTTCTTTGTGTTTGTTGAACATTATCTGGCTTTTTAACCTCACCCACATTATTTGGAGTAAGTTCATATTCCTCCCACATTTTATTAATTATTGCATTAATATCATCTTCTAATTTGGTTTTCTTAACATCAATTTTAACAATTTGTGCTTTTAAATCTTCTATTACGTGGAATTTATCTGATATTTCTTTTTCTTGATTTTCTAGCTTTTTATTCTTTTCTATTCTATCTTGTTTTAATTCTTCAATCTTACTTCCGCTTGTTTCAACCTCTTGCTTAATTTCTGCAATTTTATTATTTGTTTCTTCAATTGAATTTTTTAGTTCTTCGTTTTCTTGAATTATTTGCTCAATTTGATTCTTTTTGTTTTCAATACTCTTATTAGTATTTTCTGTTTCAACATTAATTCTTTCTACTATTTCTTCAATTGAAGCTTCGCTTTCGTCAAATGATGATACAGAAATTTTTAAGTTTGTTATATCAAAATTCAAGTCGTCTATGTATTTTTGATTATCTTTATTATCTAAAGCAAATTCTGTAATTATCTTATTTAACTTTTCTATTTCATCTGTTAATTCTTTTGTTTTAGCAATTGACGTTTCTTTTTCTTTGTTACAATTTTCCTTGCTTTTATCTATTTCTGATGTTTCACCTTTTAACTTTTCAAGTCTTGCTTCAACTTTTTGAATTTCACCTTCTATTGCTTCTAATTTTTGTTTTTTAGTTGCGTAATCTATCTCAATCTCTTGCAAGCTCTTTTCTAAGCTCATTGCTAGTTCTAGGGTATCTTCAATTGAATTTTCATAGGCTTGTTTTTCTTCTTCTAATTTAGCTAATTTTTCTTTTTCATTTTTTATCTCTTTTTCTAGATTTTCAATTTCTCTTCCTCTACCTAGAATATTTACAGTCTTCTTTGCTACTGATCCACCAGTAATAGCTCCAGATGGATTAATTAAATCTCCATCTAATGTAATAATTCTAAATGTATAACTATTGTTTTTTGCAACCTTAATTGCTATATCCATATTGTCTACAATTACTGTTCTACCAAGTAAATTTAAAATTATTTGCTCATATTTTTTATTGTATTTTACTAAATCTGAAGCAATTCCAATTACACCAGGCTCTTTACCTTTTATTTTTTCTAGTTTTTTACCTTTAACTGAAGAAATTGGTAAAAATGATGCTCTACCTAAATTATTTTTTCTTAAATGCTCTACTAGTTTTTTTGCATCTTCTTCAGTTTCTGTAACTATGTTTTGAAGAGACATTCCAAGGCACATTTCAATTGCAGTTTCATATTCTTTTGGCACTTCTATTATATTTGCTAAAACGCCATGCATTCCCTTGCCTAAATCTTTTATATTTTCACAATCTTTTAAAAGTGATTTAACACTTTTTACATAACCTTCTTTTTCCTTTTCTGTTTCAATCAAAAATTTTAATCTTGATTCCTTAATTCTAATTTCACTTTCTAGTGTGTTTATACTTGTCTCAAAGCTTTTTATTTTAGAATTTGCTTCTTCTCTTTTTTTACTAATTTCTTGTAATTCTTCTGTTACCTTATTTTTCTTTATTTGAATATCATAAAATTCTTTTGAAACTTCTTCTTTTGTTAAACGTGTGCTATCCAATTCAGATATATTGTTTTGAATTTCTTGTTTTATTTGTCTTTGGCGTTTTTCGTAATTTTCTACTTTTATATCTTGCTCATTTATGTAAGAAGCAAGCTCATATTTTTGGTCTGTATTTTCTTCAACTTTCTTCTTATGTTCTTCTATTTCTAACTCTTTGCTAGATAATTTTTTTGTAAGTTCATCTAATTCTTTTTGCTTTTCTTCTAACTCTTTTTCAAATTTTTCTTTATTATTTTTTAGGTTGTCCTTTTTCTCTTCTTTTTGCTTTATTTCATTTTCAAGTTCTGCTAACCTTTTGTTTAACTCTTCTATTTCATTTTCAAATCTTGTTTTATTTTCTAAATTGTTAGCAATTCTTGTGTTGGCAACATTAATGTCAGAATTTAACATTTCTATTTCTTTTTTACTTTCAAATCCTAAATTTGACATTTGTTCAATTTTTAAAGTTATTTCATCTATTTCATTTTTAAGTTCTTCTTTTAAATTCTTTACTCTTTCAAGTCTTCCCTCTTCGTCATTACAGTTTGCTTTTAGAATTTCCTCATCATCTATAACTTGATTTAAAGTTTGCTTGTATTTTTCAATATTGAAAATGAACAATCCAATTTCTATGCTTTTTAGTTCTTCTTTCAAATTTAAGTATTTCTTTGCTTTATCTGCTTGAAGTTTTAATGGTTCTAAATTTGACTCTATTTCAGCCAAAATGTCGTTTATTCTAAGTAAGTTTAATTTAGTACTTTCTAGCTTTTTCTCAGATTCAGCTTTTCTTGTTCTGTATTTTACAATACCTGCTGCTTCCTCAAAAATATGACGTCTATCTTCAGATTTATTACTTAAAATTTCATCGATTTTTCCTTGTCCTATTATAGAGTACCCATCTTTCCCAATACCAGTATCCATAAATAATTCAAGTACATCTTTTAATCTGCATGGCACTTTGTTTATAAAATAGCCAGTTTCTCCGCTTCTAAATAGCTTTCTTGTAACTGTTACCTCTGTATATTCAATTGGTAAAGCTCCATCTTCATTATCAAATACAAGAGAACACTCTGCAAAACCTAAAGATTTTCTGTTTTGAGTCCCAGCAAATATAATATCTTGAGATTTTGTTCCTCTTAAAGATTTCATACTTTGCTCTCCAAGTATCCATCTTATGGCATCTACTATATTACTTTTTCCTGAGCCATTTGGCCCAATTACACTTGTAATTCCTGGCATAAATTCTAATACTGTTTTATCTGCAAATGATTTAAACCCTTGCATTTCTAGTCTTTTCAAATACATCTTTTATCCCTCAACTTTTTTTGTTATTATTTTTAAAGCCTTTTCTCGTGGCAATACAATTACATGTTCACAGCCAAGGCATTTTAGTTTAAAATCCACTCCAACTCGTGTTATTTCCCATAGTTTGCTACCACATGGATGGACTTTTTTGGTTCTAACTATATCTCCTATTTTATATTCCATAAATTCACCTTTTTTACATTTTTCTCTTTAATCTTTTATATAATATCATAATTAATTTTATAATACAATAGCGAACTTATCTTTTTATTTTTGCAATTTTCCTTAATTTATAGTATAATAGAGCTATAATATATGGAGGTGATTATATGGATAATTACGTATTAATCCCAACAAAAAAAATAAGAAAAGAAGCAAAAACGAAAAACGAAGATCCATTTGAATATTTAGATAAAAAAGCAGGACCTATTCCCAAAAATGCAGGATATGATGAAAGAAGAAAAGATAAATTTGGTTATGAATATTTAGAAGACATTTTAGTTATAAGAGCCGATGATTCTAAAATAATTATTCACGAGATAGAGTCTGATATTTCTTCATTAAAAAAAGTCGAATTAAGTGAAGTTGATCAGAATAATGATTTAACTAAGACTATAAATGCATACACAGATGGCTTGGATTTTTCTAAAATGCAAAGCGATAAAGAATATCTAGATTGTTTAGCAAATAGCTTATTATCTTCTGAACGTATAGAATCAAAAAAAATTCTTGCAGAATCTTATGGTTTAAATGAAATATATATCGGTACTATACAACGTGACAGAAAAACTGACCAATATGTTAAAATGCGCAGGAAAGCAGACGAATTAATATTATCCGAAATCCTAGAAATAAAAAAAGTATTGGAATTAGAAAAGGAAGAAAATGAAAAAGAAAGAGTTGAAAAACAAAACAAACTCAAAATGATCAAAGCAATTAATTCTCAATTAGTAACAATGTCTTCAGAAGATTTATCTAAATTATGTGAGCTCTTAAAAATTTCAATAGATGACCCAAATTTGGATAATTCAAGGTAAACACTACAAAATAAGAAGTGAAAAATTAATTTTTCACTTCTTATTTTGATTTTTTTTCATTTTTTTCTCATACATTTCTAATGCTCTTTCTGGAGTTGCCATACCTGTAAATGCTTTTATTGGAGCAAATTCTTGGCTTTCATCAACTTCTAATAATGTAAAGTTTTCAAAATTTTCAAAAACATCAAATATAAATTTTTCAAATTTGAAGGAATTTGGTTCTTGCACAACCATTTTCATTCCTTCCTCGTTTATATAGTCTGTCTTTTTGAAGGCTCTATGGTATGGAATTTCAAGTTTTGAACATTTAAAAAATGCTTCTTTTGTAAATAAATGAGCTAGTATGTTAATTTGGTTATATTCTCTTCCAAAACGCATTTCATCAGTTAAAAATATTGGATTAATTATATCCGTTTTACCATCAACATTCGCAAATACCCATGTTTTAGCAGTCAAATCCTTTTTGGAAACAGATTTGGATGCAACTTTAGATTTATTATGTGCTGATAATCCAATAAATAATGGATCTACAACCTCCAATAAAATATTATCTACTCCTGAAACCGAAATCCATTCTATATCTTCTAATGTATTTTCTAATTTATTTTCTCTAAATGCTTGAAAAACATCGCCATTTCCATTTGAATCTCTTTTTAGTTTTCCAATATTATCAAGCATTACTTTTCCATTTATATCTAAAATGTGAATTGTATGTTGTTTAAAAAAATGTACTTTTTCTTTTGGATAATCGAAATAATTATGCGTTTCAAAATATTCCTTTGTTTTTGCATCATTTGATGGACTTGTCATTATATACCACGGTATACAACAATTGTATTTTTCATTTGCAAATTTTAACTTGTCACATATAAATTCAAATAATGATTTTTTCTTTTCTTCATTTGGCATTTCAAGTTCGTATGAACCTTTTGGCCCTTTAAAACCAAGTCTACTTCCCATTCCTCCAGCTAAAGTTATTACAGCTAATTTTCCTTGTTTAATTATATTTTCTCCAATTTGTATGTATTTTTCTCTATCTTCTTTAGGCATATTAAATTTACTTGAATATCTTATTGGAGATATTCTTTTGGAATCTATAATATCATTTTTAAATGAATTTAAATATAATTTATTTAAGAATCCTAAATTCGTTTCCTTTATTTGTTTTATTAAATCTTCTTTTGCATTTTCATCTAATTCATCATAAAAATCTATTAAATGTATCTGCTCATATTTTTCTAAAATAGGAATTATTTCTTTTAACTTTTCATCCATAAGTTAATTCTCTACTCCTTTTCAAAATTTGTACTTGCTGTTCTTAAACAAAATATCGACCTTTCTTTGTATGGCATATCTGATTCTTCCAAGCTTTTAATTTCTTTTTCTATATCATAAGGTACCCTTACATTTGTAATAGCAAGTGGTCCAAGTTCTTTTGAACCTATATTTCCCTCTAATATAACATATGATGCAAGTGTTGAAAATGAGTTTGTATTATTTTCCTTTCCATCATTTTCCATTTCATTTGGAGCTCCTACACTGCCTGTATTAAATATAGTTTTATTTTGATATTTATATATATTTGGAGTATGTATATGACCATATCCTATTATATCTGGTATTGGATCATTTTCGTTTCTACCAATAAGTTCAGTATTTTCAAACATTTCTATAGCATTATTTATTTCTAAATTTGAATATCTATTGTCTGTATTAGAATACATTGGGTTATATATATGTTCCAAACTATATGGAGATGCATGAAAAACTCTTACCAATTGTCCACTTAAATAAAACTCATGCATTACTGGTAATGTTCTCAAATATTTTATTCTATCAGTTCCTATTTTTTCGGTAGTCCAAAACTTTCTTTCAACTGCTTTTTCAGAACAAGCAATTTCATCACAATTACCTTTTAAAACTACTTCACAATTTTCTCTTATTAAATCTATTACTTTATCTGGATTAGCACCTTTTATCACTAAATCTCCCAAGCAATATATATGAGAAATCTCTCTTTGTTTTATATCTTTTAATACTGCTTCAAGAGCTGTAATATTTGCATGAATATCACTTATAATTGCAATTTTTTCCATGACTTCTCTCCTTTCTTTCATTTATTATACTAAAAAAAAAGCAAAATTTCAATTATATTATTTAAAATAATAAAATACATAGCTTTTTAACTATGTATTTTATGTTTTTATTTTAAATTTATTAACGCTGTATTCAAACCATAGCCTTCTTTTTCAACTCTAAAAGAGTGAATTAGATTTGAATTACATACACTGCAAAGTCCACTATCTATAATATTTTCTTCTTTCAATCCTTCATTTTTTAAAATTTCTTTATTTATTTGAACTGTATCTATATGCCATTTGTTTTGTTCTTTATTATCCTCTATTATTTCTGTCAGATCTAAATCTGAAAATTCTTTTTCAAATAGATCTTTTACATCTTTATCAACTTCAAAATGACATTTTCTAATACTTGGACAAATACAACAAATGATATCTTCTGGCTTGCAATTAAATTGTTCTTTCATCTTCTTAACCGCTTCTACTGAGATTCTTTGAAGCGTTCCTTTCCAGCCAGAGTGCACATTTGCAATTACCCTTTTTACCGGGTCAAAGAATAAAAGCAAAATACAATCTGCATTTGTTGTAGCAAGTATTAAATCTGATTTATTTGTAACTAATCCATCAGTATAATCATTTTCGCTCAGATTAAAATCAGGTTTATTTGAATTTATCTTTCTATCAACTACTTGAACATTTTTAGTATGATTTTGATTACACAAGATAACATTAATGCAATTCTCTCCCATGTTATTACATAGCTTCTCATAGTCCTTGCAGTTGCTTTCAAATTCATCTTTTGGCAATGGATCTTTATTAGGTTGTGCTACTCTAAAATTCAAATCTGTCCCCAAAGAATATGCATGATTTATTATGTCTTTGTATTCTAACAATTTCCTAAATTGTAAAAACTCAACTCCATCTTTCTTAACATGTATCACATTTTTATTTGACAAGTCCATTTCTTACTCCTCTTTTCCATATTACTTAAATTGGCAAAGAATTGTGCTTTTGGCAAGGCAAACAAGCGAGAAAACCGGAGGCGTGCATAGGCACGTTGAGGATTTTCGATGCGCAGTTTAACACAGCCAAAACGCAATTATTTGTCAATTTTAACTTTTCTTCTTACATACTCATACAGTACAACGCCCGTTGCAACAGAAGCATTAAGACTTTCAGTCTTTCCAAGCATTGGAATTTTAACCTTTTCATCTGCAAAATCTTGAATTTGTTGTTCTACGCCATTTGCTTCATTTCCAACTACAATAACTTTTTTATTATAATCAACATCATAAATAGAATTATCAGTTTGAAGTGATGTTACCATTACCTTGAAATGATGTTTTTTAGCTTGTTTTAGAGTTTCCATTAAATTTTCACATTCTATAATTTTAACTCTAAAAATTGCTCCCATTGTAGAACGAACTACCTTAGGATTAAAGCAATCCGCTGTACCTTTTGAAACTAAAATTTGTGTAAGGCCTATACTATCAACTGTTCTAAGAATTGTACCTAAGTTACCTGGATCTTGTAAATCATCTAATGCAACTATTATATCTTGTGAATAATCTATATCATTTTCAGCATTTTCTTTGCTAACAACTGCTAAAATCCCTTGTGGATTTTTAACTTCTGTAATACTTGAAAAAACTTGCTTTGAAACATAAACGCAATCATATTTTGCAATTTCATAAGTTAAATCCTTTGGAATATCAGAATTTTCACAATCATCACATATTATTATTTGCTTGATTTTTGCTTTTTCTTGAATTGCTTCACGAACTAGTTTTATTCCTTCTATTACAAATTCATTATTCATGTCTCTATATTTTTTGTCTTTTAATTTTTTCACATGTTTTACAAATTCATTATCTTTGCTGGTTATTTTTTGCATAACTTCCCCCATTATTAAATAATTTTAATTTTTTAAATAATCTGTAACAGCCTTTAAAATAGTATGTTCATCAGTTGAGCCAATCTCAAATGTTACCATTGGTTTAATACCTGCCGAAAACTTAATTTTATTTCCATATTTTTGAACCAAACCTTGTATATCTATATTATCTCCATTTCCTTCATAAGTAAACACAACAGCAGTTTTTCTGCTTGCAATTTTTGAAATTTTTTGTTCTTTTGCAAGATATTTTATTCTAGCAATTCCAATTAAGTTTTCTAACTCGTTTGGCATATTTCCATATCTATCTATTATTTCATCAATTACATCTTGTATATTTTGCTCATTTTTACAAAGAGCAATATTTTGGTATATCTCAATTTTCTGGCTTGAATCTGATATATATTCATCTGGTATGTAGCTTGTAACATTTAAGTCTATTTGAATATCTGGCATTTCTTCTACTTTTATACCTTTTGTTTCTTTTACAACTTCATCTAACAACGCACAATATGTTTCATAACCTACTTGTTCTAGGTGACCAGACTGAATTTCTCCAAGTAAACTTCCTGCACCTCTTATTTCCAAATCACGCATTGCTATTTTAAAGCCTGAGCCAAATTCTGTAAATTCTTTTATTGCTTTTAATCTCTTATCAGCAACTTCTGAAAGCATTTTGTCTTTTTTATATGTTATATAACTATATGCCTGTCTATTGGCTCTTCCTACTCTACCTCTTATTTGATATAATTGTGCCAAGCCCATTCTATCTGCATTTTCTACTATTATTGTATTTGCATTTGGAATATCAATTCCAGATTCTAATATTGTTGTGCAAACTAGCACATTTGTCTTGCCTTCTGTAAATTCTTTCATTATATCTTCTATTTGATTTCCTGTCATTCTACCATGTGCAAAAGCTACATTTGCTTCTGGCACAAGCCTAGATAAGCTATCTGCTTTTCTTTCTATTCCTTCAACATTGTTGAATATATAAAATACCTGACCATCACGCTCTAGCTCTTTTGTAATTGCCTCTTTTATTATTTCTTCATCATATTCTAACACATAAGTTTGAACTGGCTTTCTATTTTGAGGTGGATCATAAATTACAGACATATCTCTAACCCCAACAATTGACATGTGCATTGTTCTAGGTATTGGTGTTGCTGTCATTGTTAGTACATCTACATTTGTTTTGTATTGCTTTATTTTTTCCTTATCTTTTACACCAAATCTATGCTCTTCATCTATTATTAATAATCCTAAATCTTTGAATTCTACATCTTTGCTTAAAATTCTGTGTGTACCAACTACAACATCAACTTCTCCAAGTTTTAGTTTTCTTATTACTTCTTTTTGAGATTTTGGAGTTTTAAATCTATTTAGAACTTCAACCTTAATTGCAAATTCTTCCATTCTAGATTTAAATTCTTCATATTGTTGCTCTGCTAGTACTGTTGTTGGTGCTAAATATGCAACTTGTTTTTGGTCCATTACAGCTTTAAATGCTGCTCTTATTGCAACTTCTGTTTTACCATAACCAACATCTCCACAAAGCAATCTATCCATAGGTCTTTGATTTTCCATATCTTTTTTAACTTCTTCTATACATCTTAATTGGTCATCTGTTTCTTGGTATGGAAATCTATCTTCAAATTGAGTTTGCCATGGTGTATCTGGGCTAAATGCATAGCCTTTTGCATGTTCCCTTTTCGCATAAAGTTCAATTAATTCTTTTGCAACTTCACGCAGGTTTTTCTTAACTTTTGCCTTTGTATTTTGCCAATCCTTTGTACCTAATTTATTCATTTTAGGAGCAACGCCATCTCCACCAATGTATTTTCTAATTGTATCCATTGCACTTGTTGGAATGTATAAAATCGCGTCATCTTGATATTTTATTTTAATGTAGTCCTTTGTAATTCCATCTGCTTTTATTGTATTAACGCCTATATACACACCAATTCCATAAGTTTTATGTACTACATAATCTCCAATTTTTAAATCTGCAAATACTATTTTTTCTGCATCTTTATAAACTGAACTTACAACTTTTCTCTTTTTGTCGCCTTCTATAATGTTATCTGCCGAAATAACAATTTGGTTTAGCTCAAAGTTTTCAAAACCTGTTGAAACTTTTCCAATTGAAAGTGTTACAATACTTTCTGCTGATTTTGAAATTATTGTTTTATCTAAATTTTCCTCTACTTTGTAAATTATTTCTTCTTTTTCAAATATCGCTTTAAGTTTTTTTACCTTTTCCTTGCTATTTACTAAAACTATAATTTCTTTCTTCTCATTGCACCATTTACGAATATCTTTTATTAATTCCTCTACTTCGCTTTTAAAATAATTTATTTCTCTATATTTGAAGTTATATTTTTCTGACTCTATTTTTGTGTTTTCATCAAATCTTGCTAAATATATTAACTGATGCTCTTCAAATTTATCTTTTAGTTCTACTTCTCCTAGCATATTTTCTATTGCTTCTGGAACTATTTTTTCCTTATCCATTAAAGCTTTTATAAGCTCTGAATTATCTTGATTTATGTTCTTTTGCCTTTGGTTTATTTTAGAAATATCATCTAGGATTACAACAAAATTTTTGTTTAAATAATCTAGCAAATTAGCTTGAGTTGGATAAAAACAATCAAAATATTTATCTACTTTACTTATATAGTCTCCATTTAGAATTTGCTCTATATCACTTTCAGCATTTTCCTCTTGCTTGTCTGTTAAAATTTTTCTTCTAATTTTTTCTACTACTTTTTCTCTAGGAATTTCTAAAACATACTCGTGTGCAGGGTTTATTGTTACTTTATCTATAGTTTTTATTGACCTTTGGCTTGATATACTAAAGGTTCTTATAGAATCTACTTCATCTCCCCAAAATTCAATTCTAACTCCCAATTCTTCCGTTATAGAAATATCTAGAATTCCGCCTCTAATGCTGAATTGACCTCTACCATCAATTAATTCATATCTTGCATAACCTAGTTCTACAAGCTTTTGCTTTATTTCTTCTAAGTTTTTTAAATCTCCAATTTTGAAATCTATTGAATTTTTATATAATACTTCTTTTGCAGGAAGTCTTTGCATTAAGGCTTCTATAGTTGTTACAACTATCATATTTCTTTTTGTTGTAATTTGGTTTAAGGCCTCTATTCTTTCATAAGGTAAGTCTTTGCTTTCTGCAACAAAGTCATAAGTTACAACTTCTTTTTTTGGAAACATAGTTACTTTATCTGTAAAATATTCCAAATCTTCCTTTATTCTTTTTGCTTGAATTTCATTATATGTAACAATGCATAATGGTTTTTTAGAGTATTCATTTAGCCCTGCAACAAGGCTTATTCCTCCAACGCCAATTAAGCCCGATATTGATATCGGACTTTTTTTATTTTCTATTTGCTTTATGAGTTCCACAAACTTAGCACTTTTGCCAAGTTTTCCAATTATAGTGTTCACTTCAAATGCTCCTTTTTTATTTTTTTATATTGACATTTTATCATTTTAATGTTATTATATAATTGTAAAAGATAAGAGCAAAAGCCCTTATCTGTGTGATTGGGTGAGATTTGTACTTTGTTGAGGGTAAATCTCATTTTTTTGTTGGATTAATTTAATCTTTTCTGTTAAATTTAGCAATAAAATTTAATTGCATCTTCTCCATATTTTTCTTTCCATTTTGAAACTATTTTAAAATAATATAATCCCACAATTTCAAGTAAACTATTCAGCTCTCTTTGAGGAATATGACTATTATTATTTGCCAAAATGCATCCCCCAGCTTTGGTTAACCACACTTTTGTTGAACTTGGCATTGGTTTGCCTTTTGAAATATGTACATGTATTGGCTCATTATTTTCATTTGACCAAAAATAAATTTTATATCCGCATTACTTCTAAAATATTAGGCAAATTTAAGTCCTCCTTGTCTAGCATATTTATAAAATAAATGTGCTCCCTTTTCTACTGTTTCTCTAAATTCTTGTATTTCTTCATCTGAAAAGTGACCATCTTTTTCAACAATTTCATAACTAGGAAGTTCAAATACAACAGTATCAAAACCATATTCCATTGGTCTTTCAAATGTAACATGTATATATTCTTCACCATTTTCTTTTTTTCTTATATCCGAGAAAACAACCAAAGTTTCATCAGGATATTTTGCAAATTCATAAACCATATTGAAATTTCCCCTATCTATATAGTATTATTATAATTATTTATTCTAAATTTATACTAATACAAATTATACCATATTAATATAAAAAAAACAATTCTAAATAGTAAAAAAATCTCAATAAAAATTGAGATTTTTTTATTTTGACATTGATTTTTAAGAGTGTCCCAAAAAGTTTTTAATTTGGATATTGAGAAACTTCATATTTACTTACCCAAAATCCTGAAAGTCTTTCATCTACATTGCCATTTCTATTTTCAGTATCTACTCTGCCATTTTCGTTATTGTCCCACCAGAATGCTTCTGGTATTTTGTAACCATTTGTTGCACTTGTTTCGTCTTTTGCAAGTAAACGAATTTGTACTTCTTGGAATTTATCTTTTAGTTTATATTCATATCTTGGTATCCATGTAAAATATGCTTTTTTGCCATTTGAAATTGTTACTATATTTGCCCAATGTTTATTATCATAATCATACCATGTTTCTAAGCTAGAATTTGGTGCTTGCCTTATGTTTCCGTTTCCATCTCCTATTACATAATCTGATTTATTGGCATCTGTTATTTCCACTTCATTGCCATTATAATCATACATTACATAGTAGGTGTTGTTTAAATCAAATCCACTTAAGTCTGGTTTTGCTAATGTATTTATGTCTTGTTTTAATGTTAATATTTTTTCTTCATATTTTCCAACCATGCTTTCTCCATTTGTGTTTATTGTTATTTTATATTCTGTATATGGATTTAAGCCTTCTATTTTGTAGTTTTCTATATTTGCTTTCGCTACAGTTGCATAGAAATTATCGTTTACGTATATATCATAAGCTGGTGCATTTGAATCAACTCTTGTAATTGTAACTGATGTAGAGTTTATTTTGAACATTGCACTTATATAAGCGCTCACTTCATATTTGCTTACCCAAAAGCCTGAAATTTCTTCTTGTGTAGCTCTTTGGCCATTTTCATCATTATCCCACCAAAAGGCTTCTGGAAGTTTATAGCCTGAGTTTTCTGTGCTTCCTTTTACTCTCATTTCACCCGTTTGCGTATTTGCCAATTCATATTCTATTGTTTTTATTTGACCATCACCATCTCTATATTTATAAACATTTTTTGAGTCTACAAAGCGTATATCTACATCTTGAGTAGATGTGTTTAATTTATAAATATATCTTGGTATCCACACAAAGTATGCACCACCTGTGAAGTCATTTTCATTTTCAATTGTTACAATATTTGCCCATTCTTTATGATCTTTTCCGTAGTTATACCAATTTTCTGGTATTCCTTTTCTTATAGATGTATATGTTGGCTCATTTTTTGTTTTGTCTTTATATGTTACGTAATATGTATTTTTTCTGCTAAAGCCTGATAAATCTGGAGCACACACAAATACTTCTCCGCTTTCTTTATATTCTCCAAGTGTAACAGATGCTGGGTTTATGTCATCTTTATAATCATCAAAATCGTCATAGCCCCACACTGGAATTCCAGCTTCAAAACACCATTTTACTTCTTGTTCGCTTCCATATTTTTCTGTATAATAATAATACAAAACATCTTCTTGAACTATTATTTTATTTTTAAACTCATCATTTATGCTTTTTATTACTGTCTCAACTTTTGGCTGATTTGCTAAACCAACATTGACTGTTGTTAATGGATGTATATCTTCTGGATTTGTTTTATCTGTAACTGGCACACCTGTTAAATAAACTCCAAGTTCACTTTGGTATGTTCTTATTTGACTTACAAATTTTTGCTTTTGTGCATTTACTATTATTCCATCTCCACCAGTAATTGCATTTATTGTAATTCCGAGCTAAAATAAGAAGCACCACAATGGTTGTAATTAACACAATTAAAGTTATACCAGCATTATCCTTCGTTTTTTGCATTCTTGCTTCCTCCGTTTTTTTGAAAATTTTAGGAACTCATCCCAACTTTTCGTGAAACTTTTTGAAAGTGTCCCAAAAAGTTAATGTCAGTGTATGATTAAAATCCGCAGCCCGCAAACCACAGTAGCACGAGAACCGAGGGAAGAACGGTCGTAGCCATAGTCCCCAAAGAAGTAGAACGCACCTGAATTGCCACGCTTGAACACGGGGGCGTCCGACGTAACGAAAGCAGCGCCGGACGCAGATTTCCATCTAGCCGTTTCTCCTGTAGCATCTCCTGGTTTTTGCCCAGAATAATCTGTATTAACATCTGTTGGGTTTGAATAAGCATTAACATATTTGCTTGGTTTTAAATTAGTGCCATCATGAATTGCATTATACAAATTTGCCCTATATGTTTGGCTTGTCATATTTTCATAAACACCTGCTACATATTCCCAACCTGAATACATTTCATATACACCTGTTGCATTTCCTGTTGTAGAGCGCACATCTTCTGCTAAACTAGTTCCTGTTCCTGCTGCTTTTGCTCCAAAATCTGAATCCATAAGCAGTGTTACAGCCCCCCATTCTGTATTTTTTATCATGTGCACATCTATTCCATTAGATTGGCTAGTTTCTTCACCTGTTGAGCTATCAATTTCAGCATTTAATCCCATAGGACCTGTGCTGCTTTCCATTTGCCTTATTAAAGCAAAAAATTGACTTGAAGTTTTATTTACCAAACCTCTGCCTTCTCCATTTGAAACAGACTGAACATTTGCATGTGAATTAATTGTAAGATTAAAAATTAATAATATTGCAACCAAAAACATTGCAATTGTTTTCTTGTGTATCTTCATAGACTTTTCCTCCCTATATTTATACCTTCTTTATACTATAATCTCCCCAAAAAGTCAAGCTTGATTTTTTGGATGATTTTGGGGACACTCTTAAAAATTCATGATTTTTGGGACACTCTTAAAAATCAAGAGTGAGAAACTTTTTGGGACACCCTTGAAAAACAAGAGTGTCCCAAAAAGTTAGGTGGTCCCAAAAAGTTTATTTTTTTATTGCTAATTCTTCTAATTTTTCTGCAAGCTCTGGGTATTCTTTTTTTAATCTTATTGGTCTATTTTGTTGATTTATAAAGCAATGTTTTGTTTTTCCTATTGCTACTATTTTCTTTGTTTTTGTATCTATTATTGTATATTTAAAAGTTAGTTTTACTCCACTAAATTCAAATACTTCTACTTTTATTTCTACTATATCATCAAATAGTGTTGAAATCTTGTATTCACATTCAACTCCAATTACCGGTGAGATTACACCACTTTCTTCTAGTTTTCTATAACTAAAACCTATTTTATCTAGGAAATCGACTCTTGCTTCTTCCATCCATCTTATATAATTAGAATGATGTGTTACTCCCATTTTATCAGTTTCGTAATATGCTACTTTATGTATATAATTTTCCATTTTTTCACCTCAATTTAATACTTAATTACTAATTTATTAAACTTATTGCGTATGTAATTTTCAAGCTTTACCATAAATTCATCTGACTGTATTTCCTTTTTAGCTACCATATCTAGTCCTTTTTCCCAGCTTGCTGTAAGCTTAGGATTTAGCATATCTGGCATTGAACGATTAACTATATCATATATTGTTTCTCCTTTTAATGTTGGAGTAATTATTTGAGTTTTTGAATTTATCTCAATATATTTAATTTTTTCAAGTTTTTTCATAATTTCTGCTCTTGTGGCAGATGTCCCTATTCCTGCACCTTTTATTTGTTCTCTTAATTCTTCCTCTTCGATTAATTTTCCAGCATTTTCCATTGCAAGTATTATTGAGCCTGAATTATATCTTGTTGGCGGAGATGTTTCTGCTTCTTTTATTTCATAATTTTTTACTAATATTGTTTGACCTTTTTTTAGATTTTTTAGAATTTCAAGGTTTGCATCTTGTTCTTCATCATTTTGTGCATTTTTAGATGTGTCCCCTAATTGTTCATTTTCTCCTTTTTTATTAGAGTTTTCCACATTTTGTGCATTTTCTGTTGATTTAGTGTTCTTTTTTTCTGGTTTTAAAATTTCTAAATAACCTTTATTTACACAGACTTTTCCAGTTGCATAAAATGTTTCGTTTTCTATTTGAATAGTGGCATTTACTTTGCTATATTCTGCTGGTGGATAGAATATTGCTAAAAATCTTTTTACAATTAGCCTATAAACTTGCTTTTGTAGGTCTGGTAGTTTATCATAATTTTCATACCCTTGCCCTGTTGGTATTATTGCATAGTGGTCTGTTATTTTGCTATCATTTACATATTTGGTTTTTGTAAGGTCTGTTGAATATTTTTCTTGTACCATTTTATCTACAAAACCTTTTATTTCTTCATCTTGAAATTTTGTTGCTATTCCATTTAAGTTTTTCTTTATTTCTTTTGCTACTGCTGTTGAAAGCACTCTGGCATCTGTTCTTGGGTATGTAACTAATTTTTTTTCATATAGATTTTGTATTATTTCCAAAGTTTCATCTGGTTTTATTTTAAATCTTTTAGTACATTCATTTTGAATTTCAGCTAGGTTAAATAACAATGGTGCATTTTCTTTTTGTTTTGATTTTTTTAGTTCTGTCACAACTGCTTCTTTTCCTGCTAAACTTGCTATAAAATCTTTTGCTTCTTCTTCCTTCTTAAATCCTGTTTCATTGTATAATTTAGGCGATTCGAATACTTTTGACTTTTCATTTACTTTCCATTCTGCTTTAAATGAAGAGGTATCATCTCCAAATTCTCCAACTATTTTATAATACTTTGTTTTAACAAAATTCCTAATTTCTCTTTCGCGTGATACTATCATTCCCAAAACACATGTCATAACACGCCCTACTGAAATTGAAGCTCTTTCCTCATTTATTTTGTTTGCAAGATTTCTTCCATAAATTATTGATAGAAGCCTTGAAAAGTTTATTCCTATCAAATAATCCTCTTTTGCTCTTAAATAAGCACTATCAGATAAGCTATCATATTCTGATAAATCTTTTGCTTCTCTTATTCCTCTTAGTATTTCTTCCTCTGTTTGAGAATCTATCCATACTCTTTTCATTTTTGCATTTGGATTTGGCTTTGCCATCATAAAAACAAGCCTTTGAATATACTCTCCCTCTCGCCCAGAGTCTCCTGCATTATAAATTTCTTCTATATCTTCTCTTTGCATAAGAGATTGAATTATATTGAATTGATTTTGAACAGCTGGAATTAGCTCATATTTCCACTCTGATGGTATAAATGGCAATGTATCTAATCTCCAAAATTTTAGTTTTTCATCATATTTTTCTGGATAACTCATCGTTACTAAATGACCTACACACCATGTTATAATCCAATCATTTCCTTCTATATATCCATTTTTTCTTGCACTATTTAGTTTTAAAGCCTTTGCAAATTCCATTGCAACTGATGGCTTTTCTGTTATTAGTAGTTTTTTTCCCATGTTTACTTCCTTTAATTTGTAAAAAAATTTGACAATTTTTCAAAAAAATTATATAATAAAAATAGGAAATGAAAAGCCACATTTGTGGTTTGCCGGTTAATATGTAAAAAACACATCAAACTCGTCAAAGTTTTAACAGATGTGTTTTTTTATTGGTTTATTTTTGTTTGCTCAAAACTACAACTAATGCTATAATCAAGGCAAACGTAATGATAGTTTCTGACACAAGACCAGCAAATAATAATTTTATTATTAATTCATATGTTGCTTCTATCATACGCCTCACCTCCTTGCAGGAGGCAAACCACATCTGCTTATTCTCATTTCCTATTTTCATACTATATAATAAAATAAAAGAAAAAACAAGCGAACACTTTAAAAATTTTGTAAAATTTTATTGTGGCTTTTTTTATTTTCCTTGATTTTCAGCGAAATATGTTATATAATCTCTTATAATATTAGTTTTCTAGAACTAAAAATGAAAGGAGCAATTATTATGACATATAATCATTTAGAAGTAGAGAAAAAATGGCAAGAATATTGGGATAAAAACAATACATTTCACACAGATGTATGGGACTTTTCAAAGCCTAAATATTATGCATTAGACATGTTTCCATATCCATCAGGAATTGGACTACATGCAGGTCACGTAGAAGGTTATACAGCAACAGATGTTGTTGCAAGATATAAAAGAATGAGAGGCTATAATGTTCTACACCCAATGGGATGGGATGCATTTGGTTTACCTGCTGAGCAATTTGCTATTAAAACGGGTAAACACCCAGATGGATTTACACAAGCAAATATAGAAACTTTTAAAGGTCAAATCAAAAACTTAGGATTATCTTATGATTGGTCAAAAGAAATTTCTACAGCTGATCCTAAATATTATAAATGGACACAATGGATTTTCAAAAAATTATTTGAAGATGGTTATGCAAAAATTGTTGAAATGCCAGTTAACTGGTGCGAAGAACTTGGAACAGTTTTAGCAAATGACGAAGTTATTGATGGAAAAAGTGAAAGAGGTGGATACCCAGTAGTTAGAAAGAACATGAAACAATGGGTTATTGATACACCAAAATTTGCCGAAAGATTACTTGAAGGATTAGACGAACTTGATTGGCCAGAATCAACTAAAGAAATACAAAGGAATTGGATTGGAAAATCAGTTGGAGCTGAAATAAACTTTAAAGTTGATGGTTTTGAAGATGCCGAATTTACTGTATTTACAACAAGAGCAGATACTTTATTTGGTGCTACTTATTGCGTACTTGCTCCTGAACATAAACTTGTTGAAAAAATTACAACTTCATCTCAAAAAGAAGCAGTTGAAAATTATATTAAAGAAGCATCAGCAAAATCTGAATTAGAAAGAACTAATTTAAATAAAGATAAAACTGGTGTATTTACTGGAAGTTATGCAATTAATCCTGTAAATAACAAAAAAATCCCAATTTGGATTTCAGATTATGTTCTAGCAAGTTACGGTACTGGTAGCATTATGGCTGTTCCTGCTCATGACCAAAGAGATTATGAATTTGCTACTAAATTTGGAATAGAAATAATCCCTGTTCTAGAAGGTGGAGATATTTCAAAAGAAGCTTTTGTTGGTGATGGAGTTCACATTAATTCTGATTTCTTAAATGGTCTAAATAAAGAAGATGGAATCGACACAATGATTAAATGGCTTGAAGAAAGAAAAATAGGAACTAAAAAAGTAAACTACAAAATTCATGATTGGATTTTTGCTCGTCAAAGATATTGGGGTGAACCAATTCCAATTATCAACATGGAAGATGGAACACACATCCCTCTAGACGATAACGATTTACCATTGGTTTTACCAAAACTACAAGATTATGCTCCAAGCAAAACTGGAGATAGTCCACTAGAAAAAGCAACTGATTGGGTTAATGTTGAAATTAATGGAAAGAAAGGCAAAAGAGAAACAAGTACAATGCCTGGTTCTGCTGGTTCTAGCTGGTACTTCTTAAGATACTTAGATCCAGATAATGATAAAGCTTTAGCAGATCCTGAATTAATAAAACACTGGTTACCAGTTGATTTATACATGGGTGGACCTGAACATGCAGTTGGACATTTAATTTATGCAAGAGTTTGGAACAATTATTTATATGATAAGGGAATTGTTTCAGTTAAAGAACCATTTAAAAAATTAGTTCATCAAGGAATGATTCTTGGTGCTAATGGAATTAAAATGGGGAAAAGATATCCTGATTTTGCAGTTGATCCTAATGACATTGTTAGAGATTATGGTGCTGACACAATTAGATTATATGAAATGTTTATGGGACCTATTGAAGCCAACAAACCATGGAATGTTGATGGAGTTGAAGGTGCTAGAAGATTTATAGATAGAGTTTATAGAATTTTTGAAGAAAAAGAAATTTCTGATAAAGAAAACAAAAATCTTGAAAAAGTATATCATCAAACAGTTAAAAAAGTTACTGAAGATTTAGATAGACTTCAATATAATACAGCAATTAGCCAAATTATGATTTTTGTTAATGCCATTTATAAAGAAAATCAAGTTCCAACAGAATATGCTGAAGGCTTAGTTAAAATGTTAAATCCATTTTCACCATTTGTTACTGAGGAAATATGGAATAAATTCTTAAAACATAATGATACAATTACATATGAACCTTGGCCAACATTTGATGCTCAAAAAGCAATTAGTGATGAAATAACTTTACCAATTCAATTTAACGGAAAATTAAAAGGTACGATTCAAATTGCATTAGATGAAGATGAAGCAACTATTAAAGAAAAAGTACATGAAGCAATTAGCGATAAATTGGATGGAAAAACTATTATAAAAGAAATTTATGTTAAAAATAAAATATATAATATAGTTGTAAAATAAAAAGTTGCCTTAGGCAACTTTTTATTTTACAACTTTAACAGTTTCTTTTTTTCCAAATATTTCTTTTAATTTTCTTATTAACATAGCAAAGAAACTTTCTTTTTTGGTTCTTGCTAGTGCTGTTTCTGCCCCATTTTCTATCACATTATATTTGTGTTCTAATGCTGCCATTTGCTCTACATAGTAATCGTGATAGAATGTATAACCATCTGTTGAACCTAGATAGTCTTTAAACTTGTATAGTTTTTGTCTATATTTTTCTACTTGTTCTAATGTTTTTATTTTTTTGAAGCTATTATTGAAATAACTTGATATTATTTGGTTTTGTGTTTTTAAGAATGTTAATAAGATTTCATTTTTTATTTCTTCTATTTTTCCTGTAATATTTGCACATTTTTCTTCATCTGTTTCGATTTCGAATTTTTTATTGTTTAGCTTTACAATATTTTCTTCTGCTTCTAATATATTATCTATTGCATTTGTAACACATAAATATGTTTTTAATGACATTTCTTCTATGAATTTATTTTTGAAATTGTCATTACTATTTATTGTACTTTCAAACAATACATCTTCTCCAATTAAATATGCTAATTGATTTGCTAAACAGCATTCTAATGGATAATATGATGGACTTATTGTTTCAAAACTTATTCCATAATACTTAACAGCTTCTTTTTCCATTCCATTTGCATAAGAGGCCATAAGTTGTACAGATGCCTCATTTATGCCTTCTCCAGTAACTTTTGATTCTTTATAATCTGAAAGCCCCATCCTAACTAAATTTCCTTTTTTGTCCTTTACCTCTTGTAAGTAATGAATGCATTCATGTACAGCAAATTCTTCTAAATCTTCATTTGGAATGTTGTTATTAAAATAAATTGATGTATTTTTGTAAAAATAATTTGCTTCACTCATTCCTTCTGGTCTTTTGGCTTTATACATTTTTAATTCTGAAAGTCTTGATATTAAGTCATTTGATTCTAATCCATATTCTGGAAATGTATTTATTATTTTTGTAACAACATTTTTTATTATATTATATTTTATAATTGGGTCAATTTCTTGTGTAACCTCAATTCCTTCTTTTCTTAACTTAGATTCTATATTCATTCGAAATCTCCTTGTATAATTGTCCTAGAATAATTATACACTAAAATTTCTCATATAGTATTTCAAAAGCATTAAATGTTTATTACAATTTAGTTACATTATACAAAAAATACAACATATTAAATCTTTAGAAAACTCTTTATAGCACTAGCTGCATCACGTCCAGAACGTGCAGCCCAAGCTACAGTTCCTTTTGCACCTGCTAAATCTCCCCCAGCAAATATTTTAGGGTTTGATGTTTGAAATTTTTCATCTACCATTATATTGCACCATTTTGTTAATGTTAAGTCCAAATCTTCTACAATGTTTTCTGGTCCAGAGCCTAGTGCCATTATTACATAATCTGCATCTATTATATAATTAGAATTTTCTATGTTTACTGGTACTTTTCTATTTTCTCCTTCTTTTTGGACTAGCTCTGTTTTTATTAGTTCTATTTGCTCTACTTTTTCATCTCCAATTATTTTAACAATATTATTTTGATATAGGAATTCTACACCTTCATTTATAGCGTCTTCCACTTCTTTATCTTCTGCTGGCATTTCTTCTCTGGATCTTCTATAAATTACTTTTACTTCTTTAGCTCCAAGTCTTTTTATTGTTCTAGCACAGTCCATTGCAACATTTCCGCCACCCACAACACATGCTGTTTTTCCTTCATAATTTGGATGTAGGTTATGCTCTAATAGTTCATTTCCTCCATAAACTCCATTTAACTCTTCTCCTTCTACTCCCATTTTTGAAGATATATTGGCTCCAAAACTAAGAAATATTGCATCATATTCTTTCTCTAAGTCTTTCAAATTTAGATTTTTTCCCAATTCTTGTTTATATTTTACTTCTACTCCTAAATCTAAAATCATTTGAATTGTTTTGTTAACAATATCTTTTGAAAGCCTAAATTCAGGTATTCCATGAACTAATAGTCCACCAAGATAATCATATTTTTCGTATATTGTTACTTTTATTCCTGCTTTTGCAAGAAAAGCACTACATGTAAGACCTGCAGGTCCTCCACCTATTATCGCAACTTTTTTATTATTGTTTTTATTTTGTTCCATTTCTTCTTTATAACAATCTAATAATGTCATTCCCTCTTTTGTAGCCATGTCGTAAGCATAAGCTTCTAATTCTCCAATACTGACTGGTTCACCTTTTATTCCTCTTATGCAACTTCCCTGACATTGTTTTGTATGTGGACATATTCTTCCACACACACCTGGTAATACTGTTGTTTTAGATAGCATTTTATATGCTTCTTTATAATTTTCTTCTTTTATACATTTTATAAATGCTGGTATGTCATTGTTTAAAGGACATCCTTTTACGCTACATGGTTTTATTTTACAATTTAAACAATAATTTGATTTTTCTTTTATTTGTTCCATTTCTATTATCCTTTCTTTTCAAGATACAATATTGTAAAATTTAAAAGTTAATTGTAAATCTCTAATAAAATCTATTTTCTTGTTTTCATCACGAAGTAATGCAGCCGGATGCCAAGTGGGAATATATGTAATCCCCTTTTTTTCAATAATTTTCCCTCTACTTGCTGTAATTCCATATTCTTTTCCAAGTATATGTTTTAATGCTACACTTCCTAAAAGCACAATAATTTTAGGCTTTACAAGTAATACTTGATTTCGTAAGTAATCCAAGCAAGCCTCACATTCATCTTCTTCTGGATTTCGGTTATTTGGTGGTCTACATTTTACAATATTTGCAATATAAACTTCTTCTCTTTTAATTCCAACCACATCAAAAGCCATGTCCATTAGTTTTCCGGCTTTCCCAACAAATGGTTCTCCGAGCCTATCCTCGTCTGCACCAGGTCCTTCACCAATGAACATTACTTCTGCATTTTTATTTCCAACACCAAATACAATGTGTTGTCTCATTTTGCAAAGCTTACATTTCTCGCAATTTTCTATTGATTTTTCTAATTCTTCCCATGTCTCATACATTTTTATTACCTATTTTCTTCTATCAACTGCATAACAACTTCCCATTACTGACTTAGCAGCATGTTTAACTTGTGCTCCAACTTCGCCTATTTCTAGTATATTATGGAATCTTCCAATATCACATACAACAACACCTATTGAAAGTGAAACAAGCGGAAATTGTTCTATTATTCCCTTTCTATTTGCAACTTCTATATATCCTTTTTCTTTATCTGCTTCTGTAAAAAACTTTTTAACATTTGCATCAAAATTTGCAATTATATCTTGACATGCTCGTTCACAATGGATATCTGGTATTATTCCAACAAAGTCATCTCCTCCAATATGCCCCACAAATACATTTTCATTCCAACATTTATGCAAAGATTTTGATATTGTCTCCGCAGTATATACTATTATTTCATCACCTTTTAAAAATCCATATACATCATTATACGCTTTGAAATTATCTAGGTCAAAATACATTACAGTAAATGCCTCTCTATTAGATAATCTTTTCTTTAATTCTGCATGTATTTGAACATTTCCAGGCAAACCGGTTAAAGGACTTATTCTTCTATTTATATTTAATAATCTGTTCAAATTTTTAATTGTATAATACAAATAGTCCTCATTTACTGGTTTTCTAATATAATACTCTATTGCCTCTCTTAAAAGCATTATTCTATGTTCTTTTTCAGTATTAGATGATACAACTATTATTGGTGTAATGGCGTTGTCTTCATCTCCTCTAATTTGCTTGCAGAGTTCGACTATGTCTCTTTGCACTGCATCTTCATTTATTATTATTATTGATGGAATGTTTCTTAATGCTATGTCTATTTGCTCTGATTTTACATTTGTGAATTTGTATTCTGGATCGTTTTTAAATAATTCTCTAAATACCATTATTGATGAATCGTCATCGTCTATTATGTATATGTCTTGCATTTTTTCTCCTTTCCTTGAAACTATTTTTTATCTTATTTTTTATCTTTGTTTGATTTTATTGAAATCTTTTTACTTAATATTTCAGTAATTTCTTTGGTGTTTATTGCTGGGAATGCCTTTTTCAACCTATATACATATCTATATAGATTTCTCGACATTCTTGCTTGTTTTCTTTTTAGGTTTTCAACTACATTTTGTAAGTTTTCTTTTATCTTTATTTTTTCTGTTGATTTTTCTTTTGTTATTTCTTTTATTTCGTTTAATTTTTCTTTTATCTCTTCACTTATGTCTTCTACTTTCTTTAAGTCAACTTTTATATTTTTTACTTTTATTACACTTATTATTGTATCTATAATCACTAAAGCTGTCGTACCATAAATTATCCATGCAAATACATTTTGGTCAAAGCCAGATATTACTCCCCATACAAACGGATGAATAATGTTGATGAATCCAACTCCTAAACATCCCCAAAGTATTGAATTTGTTAAACATATTCTTCCTTGGAAATTAAATTTATGGTCTGAATAATCCCAATATTTGGTTTGAAATACTTTCTCAAGAAAAACTCCAACAATATATTCCCAAAAAGTTAGAATAACAACTGATATTATAAATAATTCTATTATTCTGCCTTGTAACCATCCCATGCAAGTTATCATTATTATTGAACCTACACCATAAATTGGGCACATTGGACCTATTAGAAACCCAGTATTTATTATTTTTTTTTCACAAAAAGACCTAAATATAGATTCCATTATCCACCCTAAAAATGAGTATACAATAAAGCATGCTAATAAATTAAATGCGTTAATTTCCATGTATTTTTCTCTCCATTTATAAAGCCCTCTACTTATTTAGGTAGAGGGCTTTAATTGTTTATTTTTTTGGCCACTTAGCCCTTAATTTCTTTGACATTACACCATTTTCATTATAAGCCACAATTTCTATTAGGTTTTCATCTCCCTGTTTTAATGGGAAATTATAATCTAAATCTTTTCCATCTGCTTGAATTTTCGTAACCTTACCATCTTTTAATGTTGTAATTTCTATTCTATCTAATCCTATTTCGTCATGAGCTGATATAGCAAATGCATTATTTCCTTTTTTAATTTGTATTGTTGGTTGCTTTGTTCCAACAACTTCTTGTGTTTTTTCAGCTTTTTCCCCATTTATATCTGTTGTATTAATTACTAAAGTATGTCTTCCAAGTGGTGCTTCTATTTCCATAGAATATTCTGTATTATTTACATCCACTTTCTTTGGTTCTTCCTCATCCCATGCAAATGTGAATTCTTTTATAACATCTTGTCCTTTTAAGTTTATTTTTATATTATTTCCAGCTATTGATACATCAATATTTGTTGAAAGTGTTAATTCAAAATCTTTTTCTGTTTTCTTAACTGTACCATTTACATCTGTTGCGGTTACATATAAAGTGTTTTGACCATTTGGAATATCTAATTCTTTTTGGTAGAATTTACCAATACTTTTTACAGTTGTTGGATTTTCATTATTCCAAGAATAAGTTAATGTTGCAACATCATCTTCATGCATTACTTTTATAAGTAGCTTATCTTCGCCTTTTTCTTCGATTTCTATTGTAGGTTCTCCCACATCTTTTTTAGCTTTTGCTCCATCATTTTTTAACATTGCATAAGAACTATTAATTACTAAGAATATTCCAAAAATTAGCAATCCAAATGCAAAGAATTTTGTTACAGATCTTATATCTTTTGATCCACTGCTTTTTTTAGATCCTTTATTTTTATTATTTATATTTTCCGTAGATAAAATTTGATTCATTTTTTCACCCTCTTTAGTTAAATCTCATTGAAATTATAACATAAGATTTTTAAAATGTAAACAAAAAATCAAGAAGATTTAATAATCTTCTTGATTTTTATTTATAATCTTTAGATTACATTACGAATTTTTTAATTAGTGCTATTCCACCAGCTATTGTAATTAGAACTGATAATCCTAAAACAATGTATGTTGCTTCTACACCTGTTGATACTGAAAGAATTACTGGTGCGTCGTCATCATCATCTTCATGTCTTTCTTTCATATTATCTGGTGTTGAATCATTATCTGGAACATCCCAATCATTATCATCTTCTGAGATTTCTGCATAGTTTATTTTTAATCCTAAGTTGTCATTTCCATTTATCCATGTTAATACAACTTCAACATCTGCGAATTCTCCTGGTTTTAGTAATGTATTTTCTAATTTTCTAGTTGTAATGATGTTGTTTCCTTCATCTTTCCAATCTGGGTTATCTTCTGGTAAGAATTTTAATCCTTCTGGAATGTGGTCTTTAACTTCTTTTGCATAACCTGCAATATATCCAGGTAATGCTGCTCCAGTTTCTTTATCGTAACCATCATTATATACTCTTATTGAATATCTGAATTTAACTGTTACATTAGAAAGTTTCTTTCTATGTAATTCAACTTTTACAACTTCTTCTGGGTCATCAAATGGTTGATGTCCTGTTTCTGTTACTGTTGTTTCACCATTTTCTGTAACTATAGCTTGTGTTACCCATTTTCTTAATGCCAAGTCAAATTGTGGAACTCTGATTTTTTCGATGTCTTGGTCATCTTCATCTTTTATCCATTCATCTGTATGAGAATCGATATCTGTTACTTCGTCTCCATCTTCGTCTTGGTCTTTTGAAATTTGAGCATAGTTAATTATTATTCTATCACTTCTATATGGTTCTACAACTTTGAAAGCAACTTGAACATCTCTATAATCTGGGTTTGCATCTGATAATCCATTTTCTTTATCAAGTGCTTTAATTAAGTTTTCTGTTGCTCCGTTTTCTCTTGATAAATAGTCTGTTCTGATTATTTTTGCTTTTGAAACATCATCTGTTTCAACATATTTTTTAACTTCTGAGCTTTCATTAATATTTAATTCAACCATTTCTTTTCCAGCTTTTGCTGTTGCACCTTCTGGAAGTTCTTCAAACATTTTCCATCCATATTTTACGTTTGTAGCATCTTCTGGTAAGAATACTACTCCCTCTGGAATATCATCTGTAATTACAGAAGCATATCCTGCCATGTTTCCTTCATTATATACTCTTAATGTATATGTTACTATGTCTGTTTGAACTGTGTTCATTGGTTCTTTAGAATGTGTATATTCTAATGTTGTTGTTTCACCTTTAATTAGTTTTTCATAACTTTCTTGAGAAATTTGAGGTACTCTAGCATCATAATCTGCCTTTGTATATCTATCTTCTCTTGTATTGTCTTCATTTACTTTTTCAACTTTTGTTATGAATTTTCTTAATGCTAAGTCAAATTTTGGTACATAGATTTTTTCAAAGTCATCATCATCTTGTTGACCTGGAATATAAGATTTTCCAGAATCTATTTCATCTTTTTTATAGTTTGGTAAGTCTTTGTCTTCTGGTAGGTCAACTAAACCATTATATTTGTTATTATCTATTGTTTGTGAATCTCTATCAACATCTAATGGTGTGTTATCTTTATCACCATATTTTGTGATTTCTGCTATGTTTGTTTGGTTTATTTCTACAGGTATTGTATCTTTAACTTTACAAATAATTTTTAATTCGTTGTCATTTCCTTCTCTATTATACATACTTGTTGAATACATCACATATTGTTCAAGATCTCTTCCAACTCCAATATTATATGAAAGTTGAACTTCTGGTAATTTAAAATCTTTTAAGTAATCTGTTGTTACTGTTCTACCATCTTCTGAAACATTCCATTTATATGTAGTTTTATTTGCTTCGCAATTAACATATTCTAAATATTCTGGTAAATGGTCTGTTATTTCTCTTGCATAACCCTCCATTGAACCTTCATTGTAAACTCTTAATGTATATTCTACATAGTCTCCAACATTTACTTTTAATGGTTTTTTTGTATGGTTATAATTTGCTGTTGTTATTTCACCATTAAACAATTTTTTTATGTCTTCTTGTGAAACTATTGGTGCTCTATCATATTCTGTTGCACCTGTCATATCTGCATTATCTGCAACTCTTGTAATGAATTTTCTTAATGCTAAGTCTAATTCTTGTAATTGTAAATCTTCAAAGTCATCATCATCTTGTTCTCCTATACCATCTGTAGAATTTTTAGGATTATATTTATCTGTATTTATTGAGTCATCATCAGAATCTCTATCTGTTACTTCTTTTCCATTTTTATCTTCATATTTTGTAATTGCTGCAATGTTTTTCAAATTATTTGTTGTAGCTTTGTCATTTACTATACATTCTACTTGTAAATCTTGATAATATCCTTCTGTTTTTAATTTTGAAAAATCATCGTCTGCAGCTGTTATTACTTTATTATTATCTTTTAAATATGTTGATTTTATAACTGCTTTACCATTTGCATCTGTTCCTTCTACCCAATTATATGTTGTGTTTATTTCACTTTGAGCTTGAGGAATTAAGCTTAATCCTTCTGGTAAGTAATCTGTAACTTCTGCTGCATATCCATCTATTTGACCTTCATTATAAATTCTTATTGTATATGTTACTTTATCTCCTTTTGCAACTGCTAATTTATTCTTTGTATGTTGTTTTTCAGCAGTTGTTGTTTCTTTTGCATTAGTTTCAGTATCAATTATAACTTGTTCACCAGTTATTTTTGGTACTCTGTTTCCTTCTGCTGTATATTCTGTATATTCAGTATAGTCAGATGATTTTGTAGCTATTTTAGTAATGAATTTTCTTAATGCTAAGTCGAATTGATAGTCTCTTACATGTACTTCTATATTTCCATTAGTATTTAAAAATACATCTAAATCTTCTCTATTTTCTGTAACTTCTACATTATCTACATAGTATTTAATGTTCTCTACTATATAATGACTTCCGCTTCTCTTCTTGTAAACTTCAATTTTTATTACTCCATCAAATGCACAATATTCATCTGGTGGTATTGTTTCTCTTATTTCGTAAACATCAGGTGTTTCAAAATTTGCTGTATTAATTTCTTTATTTGAAACTATTGTTAAAGTACCATTTACTGTTTTTGTAACTGTGCCTTTTTCATCTTTAAGTTCAAATGTAGCAGTTTGGTTTTCATCATTTAATGGTGAACCTGATTTATCTTCTTTTACTAATACTATGTCATATTTTCCTTTTGGACATAATACATATATTTTTTCAAAGTCATCATCATCTTCTTGACCTTTATAATATGTATTTTTATCTTTTAAGTCATTTACTGTTGTATATGTAGTTAAACCTGTATATCCCAAAGAATCTGTTACTAATTTTGGTAAAGTTTCTAATGGTTGTGTTTGTACAGAATCTCTGTCTTTTACCCCTTTATCATTATAATCTTCTGCTATCCATGCAATATTAGTTAAAAATACTCCTGTATCATCTCTTATTATAGACTCATCTACTACTACTACACATTCAATTTCAATTTCTTCATAATCCGGTTTATCCATAGTATCTGGATTAAATGCTAATAAATTATCTGTCTTATTTTCTTTTCTAACTAATGTTAATCTATTATTTGACTCATCATCGTAAGTTCCATCACTTACAAAGTTACCGCTTACAACTCTGACAAATATTAATCCCTCTGGTAATTGGTCTATAACTTTTGTTGCTCTACCATCAATTTCACCTTCGTTGTAAATTGATAATCTATAACGAACTACACTTCCATTTTCAACCTTTATAGGATCTTTAGCATGTTTATATTCAGCTGTTGTATCTTCTCCTGATACTAATATATCTGGATCAACATTTGGCATTCTTTCTCCAAGACTTGTATAATCTGTTGTAGTACCATTTGTTGTTATTGAAGAAATATATTTTCTTAAAGCTAAGTCGAATTCTTTCTTTTCTCTTTTTAGAACTATAACCGGTTGAGTATTTTCTTTCTCTATTTCACTTGAAGCATTTGTATAAAAATATACTTTAGTATCTCTTTGAGTATTTCCAGTAGGAATAACTTTTGCAGTTTCAATTAAATATTTATATAATGCATTAGCCTCTGAACCTAAATAACTAACATCTGTTTCATCAACTATTTGCTTATAAATTCCTTCATTATTTTCCTTACAGAAAATCTCCAGATTCTCTTTATGGTAATTATTATCATCAGAATTTGTAAAATACCATAATGCAGCTTGTTGGATTGCTTTTATTTGATCTACATTTAATAAATCAGCATCAGCTAAATTAGAATAATTAGCGTCTCCTCCCAAGTTAACCCATAGTTCTGGATTTGATTTTAATGCTTCTTTTAATGTACCATTTTTATATGTTTCAAAATTATCATTTTCTAAATAAAATAAATCTGTTAAACGAAGTATATTATTATAATTATCTCCCCATCCAGTATTAACTTCATCTCTACCATCTGCTAATTCATCTCTTGATATGTATTTATCTATGAAATTTATATAAGTATCACCATTTTTTAAATCATCTAGTTGATAATTATATCCATCAATATAGTCTCTATATTCAAATCCTTGCCCAGCTTTTGCACAATATGCATCATTTACTTTACTATAGTTAATTTCACTTGCTGTTGGATTTTCTACTAGACCTATTTTATTTATAAGACGTATATTATTTCCTAAAGCATATTGTTTTCCTTCTTCATAATTAATGTCATAGTTAACCCCTGTTATTAAGCTTACAAAATAAACTTTTCCATCTTTAAGTTCTGGCAAAGCATTTGTTGCTGCATATGCAGTTTGACCAAAAGCCATTGCACATAAAATTAGTGTGCTTACCATTGTTAAAATAATTTTTTTCACTTTCATAATTTTTACTCTCCTTACATTATTATAATGGCACATTTCTAAAATCTATTTTACACTCTTTTAAAATAATGTCAATGCCTTATTTTTCTAAGTTCTGACATTATTCTAAAAACGGCTTGTAATTAGCTACGGAAGTATATTTTTTATTTGTAACATAAAAAATATGCCCTATATTACAATTATATTACATTTTTGTTACAAAATCAAGACTTTACGTCAATTTTCATTGATATTTTTATGGTTTCAAAAGTTTTTATATTTAAATTTAATACTATATTTTGTAGTGTAATTGTGTGGACCATTAAAATTTTTCTGAAAGATTTACTTTTAGAAAAATTTAGGATGGAGATAATGGAAAAAATATATAAATATAGTATTAAAAAAATAAAAAAGCATAAATATATATAGGTGATTTTATGTTTAAAAATTGGAAACTTTTAAAAATATTTTTATTAACTTTAATGCTTATATACTCTCTTACTCCTTGTATTTTAGCTGATGATAACAATGAAATTTTAGATGATAATTCCACAATTAATAGTCAAATTGTGGAAACACTTGAAACAAGTTCACCTGAAACGAATTTACCAGATATAAATTCAAGAGCTGCAGTTGTAATAGATAGAGCTACAAACACTATTCTTTATGGCAAAAAAGAAACTGAACATAGAAAAATGGCAAGTACCACAAAAATTATGACATGTTTACTTGTTATAGAAAATTGTGATTTATCTGAAACCATAGAAGTTTCTAAAAAATCAGCTGGAACAGGTGGCTCAAGATTAGGTTTAAAAACAGGAGATAAAATTACAATAAATGATCTTCTTTACGGATTAATGTTATGCTCTGGAAACGATACTGCCGTAGCACTTGCTGAGCATATTGGCGGAAGTATAGAAGGATTTGCAGAAATAATGAATAATCGTGCTAAAGAATTAGGATTGGAGAATACTCATTTTGTAACTCCACACGGACTAGATGCTGATGAACATTATACAACAGCTTATGAACTTGCGAAATTAACTAATTATGCTCTAAACAATGAAATCTTTGCTAAAATTGTAGGTACTAAAACATATTCAGTTACTATTAATGGTTATCCTAAAACAATTTCTAATACTAATGAATTACTTGGAAATTTAAATGGAGTTTATGGTGTAAAAACAGGCTTTACTAATGGTGCTAATAGGTGTTTAGTAACTGCATGTAAAAGAAATAATTTAGATATAATTTGTGTCGTTCTTGGAGCTGACACAAAAAAATTCAGAACGCAAGACAGTATAAAATTAATTGAGTATTCTTTCAAAACCTTTACTCCCGTAAATGTTCAAGAATTGGTAAATAAAAAATTTGAAGAATGGAAACATGAAAATATAAATTGTTTTGAAATTATAAAAGGTCAAACTCAAAATGTAGAATTAAAAATTAATCCTTTAGAATATAGCACATTACCTATTAATAATAATAGCATTAAAGATTTAAATATATTAATAAACTGTAAACAAATACTTAATGCTCCTGTGTTAAAAGATAGTTATTTAGGTAAAATTGAGGTTTATTCAGGAGAAGAAGTTTTAACATCTTGTGATATTCTTCTTAATTGCAATATATTAAAAAAGAATATGTTTGATTATTTTATTGAGATTTTATGTAGCTATAGAAATCAGATTAATTAAAATAAAGCAACGCAACGCGCAGCTTGGAAGGAGAATATGAAACTGTTAAAAACTTGTTTTTATACAGTTTCAATTCGCACGGGAAGTCAAGGAGTGGCTATTTTAATTAATCTGATTATATAAAACAAAAAAGAACTTAAAAGTTCTTTTTTAATATATTGCAATTAAACATTTTCTTTTATGTAGTCAACTACATCTCCAACTGTTACAACCTTTTCTGCATCTGCATCTGGTATTTCTATATCAAATTCTTCTTCTAGAGCCATTATTAATTCAACTATATCTAATGAATCAGCTCCTAAATCATCTATAAAAGATGCTTCCATTGTAACTGATGTTTCTGCTACACCTAATTGTTCAACTATTATTCCTTTTACTTTATCAAATACTTCTTCTGAACTCATGCCGAGTTCACCTCCTCTCAAGTTTTCAATGAAATGTTTTATTTCATATTTATTTTATATTATATGTTTATGCATTTGTCAAGTATATTTGCAAAGAATTTTATTTTTTAGACCGCTCGTTCTAATTATCTTTTGAAAAAGCTTCTATCATCTGTGGTACAGCTTTATTCTCAACAAATTTTTCTGCTTGAATTATTGTATATTCGAATAATCTTTCATCACTACTTCCATGCGCTTTAACTACTGGTTTTTTTACACCTAAGAATAGTGCTCCACCATAAGATTTATAATCCATTGATTTTGATAATTCTTTTATTGGCTTTTTAGCAAATAAATAAGATAATTTTGTAAATATGTTTTTTGTAAAGCTTTCTTTTAAGTTTGTTTTTACTAATTTTCCAATACCCTCTGCTGTTTTTAAGAATACATTTCCTGTGAATCCATCTGTTATTATTGCATCTATTTTGCCAGAGAAAGCATCTCTTCCTTCTACATTTCCAACAAAGTTTATATCTAATTCTTCTGCTTTTTCTTTTAATAAATTATAACTTTCTTTTACTAATTCATTTCCTTTTGTTTCTTCTGTTCCTATATTTAATAAGCCTATTGCAGGTTTTTCTATTCCAAATGTATTGCGTAAATATATAGTTGCCATTTGCGCAAATTGGAGTAAATTTATTGGCTTACAATTTGTGTTTGATCCTGCATCCATTAACAATAGTTGGCTTTTATATGCAGGAAGAATTCCTCCCATTGCAGGTCTATCTATTCCTTTTATTCTACCTACTAATAAAGTAGCACCTGTTAGCAATGCGCCTGAATTTCCTGCTGAAATGAATACATCTCCTTCATCAGCTTTTAACATATTAAAACCTACTACCATCGAAGAGTCTTTTTTATGTTTTATTGCTTGTGTTGGAATATCACACATTTCTATTGTTTCTGTTGCATTTTTTATTTTTAATCTATCTGAAATTTCTTCCATTTCTTTTCCATAGAATTCTTTAAATTTACTTCTAATAACTTCTTCTTGCCCTACTAAAATAACTTCAGCTTTTACTTTGTTAATTGCCTTTACAGCACCCTTGATTGTTGCGTCTGGTGCGTTATCTCCACCCATTGCATCTAATATTATTTTCATGGAATTTCCTCCCTTTTTTAAGTATCTCTATTTTATTATTGTTTTTATAAAAATGCAATAGTTTATGTATAAAAACATCAAAAAAGATGCAGTAAACTGCATCTTTTTATGTTGTTAACTAAGCTATAATATCAGCAACAACTCCAGAACCTACTGTTCTTCCACCTTCTCTTATAGCGAATCTTAATCCTTTTTCTATAGCGATTGGTGTGATTAATTCGATTGTCATTGATATGTTATCTCCTGGCATAACCATTTCTGTACCAGCTGGTAATTCAATAACACCTGTAACGTCTGTTGTTCTGAAATAGAATTGTGGTCTATATCCGTTGAAGAATGGAGTATGTCTTCCACCTTCGTCTTTTGTTAAGATATAAACTTCTGATGTGAATTTTGTGTGTGGGTTGATAGAACCTGGTTTACAAAGAACTTGTCCTCTTTCAACGTCTTTTCTATCAATACCTCTTAATAATGCACCAGCATTATCTCCAGCTTCAGCTGAATCTAATGATTTTCTGAACATTTCAAGACCTGTAACAACAGTTTTCTTTCTTTCTGTTGTAAGACCGATAATTTCAACTTCTTCTTGTAATTTGATTTGTCCTCTTTCTACTCTACCTGTTACAACTGTTCCTCTTCCTGAGATTGTCATAACGTCTTCGATAGGCATTAAGAATGGTTGATCGATTGGTCTTTCTGGTGTTGGGATATAGCTATCAACTGCATCCATTAAGTCTAATATTGGTTTGTAAACTTCATCATTAGGATCTTGAGATGTGCACTCTAATACTTTTAATGAAGAACCTTTTATAATTGGAATATCATCTCCTGGGAAATCATATTCGCTTAATAAGTCTCTAACTTCCATTTCTACTAATTCTAATAGTTCTGGGTCATCAACCATATCACATTTATTTAAGTAAACAACGATGTATTTAACACCAACTTGTCTAGCTAATAAGATGTGTTCTCTTGTTTGTGGCATTGGACCATCAGCTGCAGAAACAACTAATATAGCTCCATCCATTTGAGCCGCACCTGTGATCATGTTTTTAACATAGTCAGCGTGACCTGGACAGTCAACGTGTGCATAGTGTCTGTTATCTGTTTCATATTCTACGTGAGCTGTGTTGATTGTGATTCCTCTTGCTTTTTCTTCTGGTGCTCCGTCGATTTGGTCATAAGCTGAGAATTGAGCTTGACCTTTTAATGATAATACTTTTGTAATAGCTGCTGTTGTTGTTGTTTTTCCGTGGTCTACGTGACCAATTGTACCAATGTTAACATGTGGTTTTGTTCTTTCAAATTTTGCTTTTGCCATTTGAATTTTCCTCCTTTTAAAGCCTTCCGGCTGTTTATTTTTTAAAACTTAATAACGTTTTTACATAAGCACTTGCATTGTATAACATTTTTAACAAAATTGCAAGTGTTTTTTTTAATAATTTGCCTAACCTATTTTTAGGCACTGTAAATCGGAATAAAATTGCTATAATGTGCATTTTGGATTTGAATTGAAAGATGAAGGCGTACGTTGGTACGTCGAAGTTTTCAATTCAAAACAAAATGTGCAGGATAGTGATTTTAGTTCGATTTACTATTCAGCTTTTTTTCTAGAAGCTACTATAGCTTCATGAACTGATTTTGGAACTTCTTCATAGTGACTTGGTTCCATAGAGTATGAACCTCTACCTTGTGTTTTAGAACGTAAGTCTGTAGCATAACCAAACATTTCTGATAATGGAATAAATGCTCTAATTTCTTGCATTCCATCGTTTGCTTCCATACCTTCCATTCTACCACGTCTAGAGTTTACATCTCCTATAACGTCTCCCATGTATTCTTCTGGAACTGTTATTTCAACTTTCATAATTGGCTCTAAGATTACTGAATGAGCTTGTTTACATCCTTCTTTGAATGCCATAGAAGCTGCAATCTTGAATGCCATTTCTGAAGAGTCTACTTCGTGGTAAGAACCATCTACTAATGCAACTTTGAAGTCTATAACTGGGTAACCAGCAAGTACTCCTGTTTCAGCTGCTTCTCTCATACCTTGTTCAATAGGTTTGATATATTCTTTTGGAACAGCTCCACCAACGATTTTGCTTTCAAATTCAATTCCTTTACCTGCTTCTAATGGTTCCATTTCAAACCATACGTCACCGTATTGTCCTTTACCACCAGATTGACGGATAAATTTACCTTGAACTTTAACTTTGTTTCTAATTGTTTCTTTGTAAGCAACTTGTGGTTTACCTACATTACATTCAACTTTGAATTCTCTTTTTAATCTATCAACGATAATGTCTAAGTGTAATTCACCCATACCTGCGATGATAGTTTGACCTGTTTCTTGATTTGTATAAGCTTTAAATGTTGGGTCTTCTTCAGCTAGTTTTCCTAATGCTATACCCATTTTTTCTTGAGCTGCTTTATCTTTTGGCTCAATAGCTATATCAATAACTGGTTCAGGGAATTCCATTGATTCAAGGATTATTGGATGATCTGGATCACATAAAGTATTTCCAGTTGTAACATCTTTTAATCCAACTGCTGCAGCTATATCTCCAGCATATACTTTATCAATGTCTTCTCTGTGATTTGAGTGCATTTGTAGAATTCTTCCTATTCTTTCTTTTTTGTCTTTACTTGAGTTTAATACTGTTGAACCAGACTCTAAAACTCCTGAGTAAACTCTAAAGAAACATAGTTTTCCAACAAATGGGTCTGTTGCAATCTTGAATGCTAATGCAGCAAATGGTTCAGAATCTGAAGTTTTAGCTTCTGTTTCTTCTCCATCTAATGTTTCACCTTTGATATGTGGTATATCTAATGGTGATGGCATGAAATCAACGATTGCATTTAATAATTCTTGAACACCTTTATTTTTGTATGAAGAACCACATACTACTGGAACCATTGCGTTTGCTATTGTACCAGCTCTTAAACCTTTTTTGATTTCTTCTATTGTTAATTCTTCACCATCTAGGTATTTCATCATTAATTCTTCATCTTGTTCAGCAACTGCTTCTACCATTTTATCATGATATTCTTGAGCTAAGTCTTTCATATCATCTGGTATTTCAGTTTCTTCAATTTCTTTTCCTAAATCATCTTTATGCAAGAATGCTTTCATTTGAATTAGGTCTACAATTCCTTTGAATTGATCTTCTGCTCCTATTGGTAATTGAATTGGAACTGGATTTGCTTTTAATCTATTTTTTAATTGATCAACGCAAAGCATGAAGTTTGCTCCAGTAATATCCATTTTATTTACATATACCATTCTTGGAACTTTGTATTTATCAGCTTGTCTCCAAACTGTTTCTGTTTGTGGTTGAACTCCACCTTTTGCAGCTAAAACTGTAACTGCACCATCAAGAACTCTTAGAGATCTTTGAACTTCTACTGTAAAGTCAACGTGACCTGGAGTATCAATAATATTGATTCTGTTATTGTTCCAGAAACATGTTGTAGCAGCAGATGTTATTGTAATACCTCTTTCTTGTTCTTGTTCCATCCAGTCCATTGTTGCTGCACCTTCGTGAACTTCACCTATTTTATGTGTTTTTCCTGTATAGAATAATATTCTTTCTGTTGTTGTTGTTTTACCAGCATCGATGTGAGCCATTATTCCTATATTTCTTGTTCTTTCTAAGGGGTATGCTCTTCCTGCCATATATTTTTCCTCCTTTCGTTTAATAATTTAAACGATTTTATCTTTATTTTTTACTTAATTTTTACACATCTAAAAACTAGAATTTGTAGTGAGCGAAAGCCTTATTAGCTTCTGCCATTCTATGTGTATCTTCTTTCTTCTTGAATGCTCCACCGTTTCCATTAACAGCATCGATTAATTCTCCAGCTAATTTTTCAGCCATTGTTTTTTCATGTCTGTTTCTAGCATATGTTACTATCCATCTTAAACCTAAAGTTTGTCTTCTTTCTGGTCTAATTTCTAATGGAACTTGGTATGTAGCACCACCAACTCTTCTTGCTTTAACTTCAAGAACTGGCATTACATTTTCTAAAGCTGCTTCAAAAACTTCTAAAGGATTTTTTCCTTCTTTTTCTTTAATAATGTCAAATGCATCATATACTATTTTTTGAGCAACTGATTTTTTACCATCTAACATGATGTTGTTTACTAATTTTGTAACAACTTTGCTATTGTATATTGGATCTGGTAATACATCTCTTTTTGCTATAAATCCTCTTCTTGGCACTATTCTTCCCTCCTTTTAATATTTTTTCTACACATAATGTAGAAAGGTACTCTGATAGGCTATCCTATCCGTATAGCGCATATAATCTATTCTAAAACTTAAGTACCAAATTTTAGATATAATTACAAGCACTATTTTATTAAACTATTTTTGTGCTAAATTTACCTAAGGCACTAAAAAATTGAATAAATTAGGTATATTGTACATTTTTCGTAAATTAATCAGGATGAAGGCGTACGATGGTACGTCGAAGTCTGATTAATGAAACGAAAATGTGCAAGATGCCTGATTTAGTCGATTTTTCTATTTTTTAGGTTTCTTAGCCCCATATTTAGAACGCGCTTGCATTCTATCTTTAACACCTGCTGTATCTAATGTTCCTCTGATGATATGGTATCTAACACCTGGAAGGTCTTTTACCCTACCACCTCTGATTAATACAACACTGTGTTCTTGTAAGTTATGTCCTATACCTGGGATATAAGATGTAACTTCATAACCATTAGAAAGTCTAACTCTGGCAACTTTTCTTAAAGCTGAGTTTGGCTTTTTAGGTGTAACTGTTTTTACTACTGTACAAACACCTCTTTTTTGTGGAGCTCTGTTGTTTGTTAATTTTTTGTTTTTAGAGTTCCATCCATGTTGTAAAGCTGGTGCAGTTGATTTTGTTACGCCTGTTTTTCTTCCTTTTCTAACTAATTGATTAATTGTTGGCACTTAAATTTCACCTCCTATAAAATATAATAAAACGTTACGGAACTGCATAGTTTATGCAATTTACCATAGCGTTTTATATTTTATCACTTTTTTTGCTGAAAGTCAAGAAAAACTTGGAATTTTTCTATATTTTACGTAAAGTTTTCTAAGCTTCTTTTTGCTAATTCCATATATCTTTGTTTTTTATCTTTTATTTTCTTTCCATCTAACTCTGGAAGTATTCCAAAGTTCGCATTCATTGGTTGAAATTTTGAATTTGGAGTTGATATATATTTTGCTAATGCCCCTATTATTGTGGTTTCTGAGAATGCAATTTCTTCAAATTCTTTGTAACCATCCCCAAAAAGTTTGCCTTGATTTTTAAGAGTGTCCCAAAAAGTTTGGATGGCGTTTAGTGCTGCCACCATTCCAGAGGAGATGGATTCTACATACCCTTCTACTCCTGTTATTTGACCTGCAAAGTATATGTTTTTATTTGTTTTTAGATTGTATGTTTCATCTAGTAATTCTGGAGAATTTATATATGTATTTCTGTGCATTACTCCATATTTTACAAATTCTGCATTTTGTAAGCCTGGTATCATGCTAAATATTCTTTTCTGCTCTCCGTATTTTAAATTTGTTTGAAATCCTACTAAATTATACATACTTGCTACTTTATCATCTTGTCTTAATTGAACTATTGCATAAGGTCTTCTTGCAGTTCTTGGATCATCAAATCCAACAGGTTTTAATGGTCCAAAACGCAAAGTATCTATTCCTCTTTTTGCCATTATTTCAATTGGCATACATCCTTCAAATATTTCTCTTTTTTCAAAATCATGTAATGTCACCACTTCTGCTTCAACTAGATTTTTCCAAAATTCTTCATATTCTTCTTTACTCATTGGAAGATTTATATAACTTTGTTCTTCTTGTTCTTCAAGTCTTTTATGCCATTGTTCAATAGTTTCTTCTTTTTTCTTTTCTTGAGAATATCTATCTCCATAAAAGGCAATATTAAAATCTATGCTTTCTTTGCTAACAATTGGTGCTGCTGCATCATAAAAATAAAATTTATCTTGTCCGGTTAGTTTTTGTATTTGTTCTGATAACCCAGAAGAAGTTAATGGTCCTGTTGCAATAATTACAATTCCGTCTTTTGCCAAATCTTCTAAATTATCTGTAACCTCTTCGTTTATTATTTCTATCAAAGGATTATTTTTTATCTCATCTGTAACCCTTTTAGAAAATTCTTCTCTGTCAACAGCCAAAGCCTGTCCAGCAGGCACTTTAGTTTCATCTGCAATACGTATAAGCAGAGAATCTAATCTTCTAAGTTCCTCCTTTAAAAGTCCACAAGCATTAGTTAAAAGATTAGACTTAAAAGAATTACTACAAACAATTTCAGCTAAATCTTTATTGCTATGTGCTTCAGAAAATTTAACAGGTTTCATTTCATACAATTTAACCTTAATTCCACGTTTGGCAATCTGAAAAGCCGCTTCCGAACCAGCTAATCCTCCTCCAATTATTGTAATATAATCTTTCATAATAAAAATCCTTTCTTATTTTGTACATTTTGGGAAGTGTCCCCAAAATGCTCACAAAATGCTCACTCAAAAAGACTCATAATATCCTCTTTAGATAATTTATTAATAAATGTAGTCTTAGTGTCAAGTACATTATCAATCAACGCTTCCTTCTTACGTTGAAGTTCATAAATTTTTTCTTCAATAGAGTTTTTAGTAATAAGCTTATACACTTGCACATTATTCTTTTGTCCAATTCTGTATGCACGATCTGTGGCTTGGTTTTCCGTAGATAAATTCCACCATGGATCATAGTGAATAACCATATCTGCTCCTGTAAGGTTTAAACCTGTTCCACCAGCCTTTAACGAAATTAAGAAAACTTTAATTTCTTCATTAGAATTAAACTCATCTACCAAATTGATTCTTTCATCAACCTTAGTCGCACCAGTTAGTTTAAAATACTTAATATGTTTTTTATTTAATTCTTCTTCTATTATTTCTAACATCGAAGTGTATGAAGAAAATAGAAGTATTTTGTGTCCACCTTTTGTTGCTTCTTCAATAATTTCCATGCATTGCTCAAGTTTACTGCTTTCACCTTGATAATCTTTTATAAATAATCCCGGATGGCAACAAATTTGTCTTAACCTAGTTAGTGCTGCAAGTACTTTCATTTGGCTTCTTCCATAACCATTTTCTTGAATTAGATTTGCTACATCCTCTTTAACATTTGATAAATAAGATAAGTATATTTCTTGTTGTTCCTCTTGCATCTCACTCTCTAATACAGTTACTTCTTTTTCAGGAAGCTCTGTCAAAACTTCTTTCTTTGTTCTTCTTAATACAAATGGTTCTATTAAAGTTCTTAGTTTATCAAGCGCTTTGCCATCTTCCTCTCTTACAATTGGTGCTTCATATATATTTTTAAATTTCTTATAATCATATAAATAACCTGGCATTATGAAATCAAATATTGACCACAATTCTGCCAAAGAATTTTCTATTGGAGTTCCTGTTAAAGCATATCTTGTATCAGCTTTTAATTCCTTTATTGCTTTAGCATTTTGAGTATTACTGTTTTTTAAGTATTGAGCTTCATCAGCTATTATAAATCTAAAATTGTAGTCTTTTTCTTTGTATTGTTCGATATCTCTTTTTAATAAATCATAAGAAGTTATAACTAAATCAAAGTCATCTATTTTATTAATTAATGTATTTCTTTCTTGTTGATTTCCTCTTATTACCATTACCCTTAAGTCTTTTGCAAATTTTTCTGCTTCCTTTTTCCAATTCAATGTTAATGAACTAGGCGCTATAACTAAACTTGCTTTTTTGTTTTCAATACTTTTCTGTCCAACAATTTCATCTTTATTACTATAATTTTCCGCATAATCCAATATTACAGATAAGATTTGAATTGTTTTTCCAAGTCCCATGTCGTCTGCTAAAATTCCTCCAAATTTATAGCTATCTAGTAGTTTTAGCCATTTAAAACCTGTTTTTTGGTAATATCTTAAAACTAAGTCCAATTCTTCTGGCACCTGTATTTCATCTATACCATTTTTATCAAGATTTGTAACTATTTTTTTGTATTCATCATTTTTATTTATAGGTGTTGAATTTAGGCTTTTTAATATTGTATTTAAATACATTGTTCTATTAATTGGAAGTGTAATTTCGCCTTTTTCTATATCTTTATATTTTACATCCATCCCATTTATTAGCTTATCAAAAAAATCCGCTTCTTTACTGTCTTCTAAATTTATAAAGCTTCCATCTTTTAGTCTATAGTATTTTTTTCTTAGTTCATATTTTTCCATTATACCTTTTAATTCTTCTATATCTATATTTAAGTTGTCTAAATCTATTGACAGTAGGTCATTTTGAATTTTAATTCCTATTCCACCAATTTTTAAATTTTTAATTTGCTTTGTTTTGAAGTTATCTGTAACTAACACTTCAAATCTATTTGAATAATTTTGAATATCTACTGAAATAAATTCAAATATTTTATCCTCATCTGGTAAAATGAAACGTAAATTTTTAGCATCAAACATAAAGCCTGTTCTTCTAAACATATTTAGAGCTTTTGTTTCGTCAATAATATTTCTTGGAAATGTAATCTTTTTTGTTTCATCTAATGGATTGAATTCTTCTGTTCCATATTTGAATATTAAATCTGCAATAACATTTCCTGCATTATCAAAATCAAAAAATGCTTTTACCTCTAATTGTTTTGGTTTGTATTGTTCTAATTCATCTTCATCTATATTTTTTATTTTTATTGCATTTTTCATTTTTGGCATAACAATTGAGAAAAAGTCACTTAAATCCTTCTTTTCTAATGTTATTTCTGTTAAATAATTTTGCCTATATAATTCAATTAGCTTTATTACTGTATTTTCAAAGTTTTTATCACATTTATATAATTTATTTTTATTTAATATGTATTTGTAATCTTTCCCCTTAATTAATATTATTTTATAAATATCTTGGTTTGATTCAAATACATATTTTCCATCTTGTAATTGTTTTAATTGAAATTCTATTTTAGGATTTTGCTCTACAAATTTAACATTTTCATCTTTTGCATCTTTGTAAAATTCTACCTCTTTGCCTTTTAAAATTTCAAATATTTCATCTATTCCACTATTTCCTATAAGAATTGTGTTTTCATTTAAGGCTTTTCCAAAATATTTGTAATTACTATTAGAGTTTGAATTTGCAAATTTTATCATTTCAGCATATTTAAGAATAAATTTCAGCAGTGGTTTACTCTCTTCTGTAAATTCATTTTCATCATGTATAAATTGTAAACCTTCTCTATATTTATAATTTTCTTTGTTTATCATTCTAGAATAAAATTCTGCCAAACTCTTTATTTTATACATTTTGCTTTTACCTATTTTAAATTCCATCTTCATATTACCAGAAAATTTGTCGTATAGAATTCTAGGTTCGATGGTTATTTCTCCATGCTTTCCAGCATTTTGTTCTTCTCCATTTATATTTTCTATTTCTTCGTTATATAATATATTTACTATTTTGTTGAAGCTTTTATTTTGCATTGTTTTTCTCCTTTATCGGTAAAATATTATATAATATTTTTAGGAAAATTGCAAGTAATCTAAGCAAATAAAAACTTTGGCTATTTGCCAAAGTTTTTTATTGTATTTTAATATTGTCTTCCCCACATTACCATGTGTTTTGCAGGCTTTCCGCAAACTACACACTTATCATCTATTTTTTCTTCTTGGAATGGAATACATCTTGATTTTGCTCCTGTAACATCGTGAATATGTTCTTCGCATGCGTCATCACCGCACCACATTGCTTTAATATAACCTTGATTTTCATTTAAGTTTTTTTCAAATTCTTCCATATTATGTGCTTCTGATGTTTTATTTTTCATATTTTCTAGGCACATATTATACATATTTTGTTGAATATCTTCCATTAACCAAGCTAATTTTTCGTTTAACTCGTCTAAACTCACTTCTATTTTTTCAGCTGTATCACGTCTAACAACTATACATTTGTTGTTTTCTATATCTCTTGGTCCCATTTCAATTCTTACTGGAATACCACGCATTTCCCAATCATTAAATTTATATCCTGGTGAATATTGGTCTCTATCATCTAATTTCATTCTAAATGTTTCTTTTAAGTTGTTAAATACTTCTTGACATTTCTCTAATACTCCATCTTTTTGCATTTGAATTGGAACTATTACAGCTTGAATTGGAGCAACTTTTGGTGGAAGTTTTAATCCTCTATTATCACCATGAGCCATAATTATTGCTCCTATTAATCTTGTAGAAACTCCCCAAGATGTATTATAAGCATATTCTTCTTTTCCCTCTTTATTTTGGAATTTTACCCCAAATGGTTTAGTAAAGTTTTGACCTAAATAATGTGATGTTCCAGCTTGAAGTGCTTTTCCATCATGCATTAAGGTTTCTACTGTATAAGTATCTACTGCTCCCGCAAATTTTTCTAAGTTTGTTTTTTGTCCTTTTGTTACTGGTATTGCTAAGAAATTTTCTATAGTATCTGCATAAACATTTAACATTTCTAATGTTAATTCTCTTGCTTCTTGTTCAGTTGCATGCATTGTATGTCCTTCTTGCCAGAAGAATTCTCTACTTCTTAATATTGGTCGAGTTTCTTTTTCCCATCTTAAAACATTACACCACTGATTGTATTTCATTGGTAAATCTCTCCATGATTTTACCCATCTTGCATACATTCTACAAAACATAGGCTCTGATGTCGGTCTAATATACAATCTTTCCTCTAATTCTTTACCTCCCCCAAAGGTAACCCATGCAACCTCTGGCGCAAAGCCTTCTACATGTTCTTTTTCAGTTGTTAAATAGTGTTCTGGCATTAACATTGGTAATGCTATATTTTCTACTCCTCTTTTTTTAAATTCTGCATCTACATATTTTTGAATATTTTCCCATAATGCATATCCATAAGGTCTATATGCTATAAATCCCTTAACTTCTGAATAATCAGCTAGTTCTGCCTTTATTACAATATCTGTATACCATTGCGCAAAATCTTCTTCTATATTTGTTATATCTTTAACATAATTTTCATTTTTTCCCATAACTATTGTTTCCTTCCAATTTAATATTCCATACGAAATATGTAAAACCCGTTCGTCCTTGTTGTCGCAACCTTTCCCTTATCTAATTATGACAGGTTTCTTCACCGCTTCGCTACGTCTACGCGTCCTCACTCTTATTTTACATATTTCTTTTATAATTATTTTAAAGATGGATTACTGGGTTCTGGAGCCTCAGGTTTATCTTCTTTTTCACCATCTTCATTATTTTCAATTAATTCATCTATAACAATTTGTTTATTACTATCTAATTTGTATTTTGGAAGTTCTGGCAAATCATTTAATGAACTATATCCAAACATTTTCAAGAAATCTGGTGTTGTTTTATATGTCATTGGTTTACCTGGTAAATCTGCTTTTCCAGCTTCTTCTATTAAACCATATTCTAAAAGTTTATAAATGCATCCATCTGCACTTACTCCTCTAATCGCCTCTATTTCCGGTCTTGTAATTCTTGGATTATACGCAATAATCGAAACAGTTTCCAATGCTGCATTTGAAAGATTTGGCTTTGCTCTTTTATCAATTACTGGATAAATGTATTCATATAAATCTTTTTTTGTACATAATTGGTAACTATCATCTATTGAAATTATCTCTATTCCATGTTTTTCTTCTTTATAATCTTCTTTCATGCTTTCTACTATTTGTTCTAATTCTTCTTTTGATAATTCAAGTATCAAAGATAATTCTTTTTTTGTTACTGCTCTTCCTGCAGCAAATAGTATAGATTCTATTATTGCTTTTATTTTATCTATTTCCATTTATTTACCCCATTTCCAAAGTATTGCATCTATTGTACACTTTTTTCCTCAAAATTTCAAGGTAAAATCAAAAAAACTAGTAAAATACTAGTTTTTTTGATTTTTATTTTGGTATAACTATGTCCTTTGGTTTTTTGTCATTTGGTTTTGGTCTAAACTCATTTATATCTTCATATACTGGAGATATAACCAAGTTACTACCATCTCCATCTACAACTTCTATTTCTTTTTTCTCTTTTTCATCTTTCATGGCATTACCTCCTAACCTTCTTTAGCGTCTAATATTATTCACTTATATTATACAATATTTTTTTAATTTTTTCAAGAAAATTAGTGTTTATCAACAATTTCGCCCTGTTTTTTATAAATACTATTTTCAGCAATTGTACCTCTTACAGAAGAAAGGGGGTATATATTTGTATTTTTTCCAACAACTGTACCTGGATTTAATATTGAACCGCAACCTACTTCTACGTTATCTCCTACCATTGCTCCGAATTTTTTTAAACCTGTTTCTATTTTTTCTTCTCCATTTTTTACTATAACAAGCTTTTTGTCTGATTTTACATTTGATGTAATTGAACCAGCCCCCATGTGTGATTTATAGCCTAAAATAGAATCTCCAACATAATTATAGTGAGGTACTTGCACATTATTAAATAAAATAACATTTTTTAATTCTGTTGAGTTTCCTACAACTGAGTTTTCTCCTACAATTGCATTTCCTCTAATAAAAGCACAATGTCTAACTTCTGCATTTTTTCCAATGATTGCAGGTCCAGTTATAGATGCTGTTGGAGCAACTTTTGCTGATTTTGCAATCCAAACATTTTCTGAAACTTCTTCATATTCTTCTTTATCTAGTTTTTTTCCTAATTCTAATATAAATTCTTTTATTTTAGGAAGTACTTCCCAAGGATATGTGGCTCCTTGAAAAATGTCTTTTGCTATTGTTTCATCTAAATTATATAAATCATTAATTTTTATATTCATTTTTATCTTTCTCCTTGTCTTGCCCAGAATTTTTCATACAATTCCTTTGCCGTTTTAGGGCTATCTGCTCCCTCTTTATTCTTAACAGGAGCAAAGTCATCTTCTCTTGTTCCCCTTAATATTGCGATATCATCAAAAAACTCAAATGCATCAAAAATAAAAGATTCGAATTTATATGAATTGGGTTCTTCAGGAATTACCTCTTTTCCATCTTCATCAATATAAGAATTTTTCTTAAATGCTGTATGATACATTAATGGTTCTGTACTTATTTTTTCAATTGCATCTATTGAGTATAAGTTGCACATAATATGAGATTCGCTAAATTTAAGTTCTCCATTGCTATCAACTTCTTCTGCCATTTTTTCTGGAAGTTCTGTATATTCAATAACTTTTGGATGATTATTTAATTTACAAAATACTCCTACTCTTTCATGTGCATTTGCTTTAACTACAGTTTTTGAAGCAATTTGATAGTTCTTATCTATTGTCATTCCAAGTAAAGTAACATCTACCATTTTTAATAGGGCATTATCAACACTACCAATAAATACCCATTTTACTCCTCTTTCCTTCATGTTAGCTAAAGCTCCGCTTGACCTTAAAGATGAATATGTTCCGCCATTTCCATCTGATGCTTCTTTTATTTTCATATCTTTACTAATTAAAAGTTTTCCTTCTGTGTTTACTAGTGGAAGTTCTCCTTGCATAAATAATGTTACATAAGATTTATCATATCCAAAATAGTTATTTTTTTCTAAGAAATCTTTTGTCATTTCATTATTTTCTCTACTTGTCATTATATACCATGGAATTGTTACACCATATTTTTTATTCGCTTCTTTTAAATTTTCTGCAAGTATTTCAAATAGATATTTTCCTTTACCATAAACATCTAATTTAAAAGTTCCCTTTGGTCCTGGATGTCCTAGTCTTGTTCCTTGACCACCTGCCATTGTTACTACAGCATATTCGCCATTTTTTACTGCTTGAATCCCTAAATTATCAAAGTTTTGTTTTTCTTCATATGTAAGTTTTGCCTTATCTAAATATTTTATTGGTTCTATTGTTTTTTCTTTTATTTCTATTTCCTTTTTTGTATTTTCATATAATTCTGCCATTTTATGAAAGTCAATATTTAGCACTTGCTTTGCAAGTTCTACTTGTTTTTCTTCATCAATTTTATCAAATAAATTTACTATGTGGATTTGATTGTATTCATTCAAAATCTCTTTTGCCTTTTCAATTTCGTTCATTTTATTCTACATCTCCTTTTTGCTTAAAAAACCATTTTTAAGGCTTTTAATCTATTACTACATAATATGTTTCTTTTGTTATTTTTGCCATTGTACCACATTGTTTTTTAAATTTCAATACTTTTTTATTATAACAGTGGTATTGTTGAAATTTTATAAAAATTTTAAATACGGTCTGTCATATTATTTAAAAAACTCCATATAAATTAAGTAAAGTTTAGTACATGTTTTTAAGCATAAATAAAATTATTCAAGGAGGTATATAGATGAAAAATATAGATCTATATCAAGATATTAGTTCAAGGACACAAGGTGACATTTATGTCGGGGTGGTAGGACCAGTTCGTACTGGAAAATCTACATTTATCAAGAAATTTATGGATTTGCTTGTAATTCCTAATATTGAAAATGACTATAAAAAAGAAAGAGCAAGAGATGAATTGCCTCAAAGTGCTGGCGGGAGAACAATAATGACAACTGAGCCAAAATTTGTCCCAAATGAAGCAATTGAAATTACTCTTGAAAACAACCTAAAATTAAAAACTCGTTTAGTTGATTGTGTAGGATATTTGGTTGATAATGCAATTGGTTATTTGGAAGACGAAATGCCAAGAATGGTTAAAACTCCTTGGTCTGAAGAAGAAATACCATTCGAAACAGCTGCTGAAATTGGTACTAAAAAAGTAATTCAAGAACATTCTACAATAGGAATTTTAGTAACAACTGATGGCTCTATTACAGATATTCCAAGAGAAGACTACATAGCAGCTGAAGAAAGAGTAGTTTATGAATTAAAAGAATTAAATAAACCTTTTGTAATTCTTTTAAACTCTTCAACTCCAGATTCAACATACACCAAAGAACTTGCAGAAAATTTAAGCAATAAATATGATACTTTTGTAATACCTACAAATTGTGAAAACCTTCAAATTGATGATATTACAAACATCTTCTCAAAGATTTTATATGAATTTCCAATTGAACAAATAAATATAAAATTTCCTAGATGGATTGATGGTTTAGACTTTTCTCATCCTTTAAAAACAGAACTTTTTAATGAAATTAAAAATGCTTTTGATAGTGCAAATATTTTAAGGGAAATTCCTTCTTCTGTAAACAATATATCTCAAACCGAAATAATTGAGAAAAGTTCTATTGACAGCATAGAACTTGGTAATGGAAATGTTAATCTTTCTATTACATTAAAGGAAGATTTATTTTACAAAGCCCTTTCAGAAATGACTGGAGTAGAAATTACAAATGAAGGTGACTTGTTTGGTACAATATCTAGCCTTTCTTCTGCAAAAAAGAAATACGATAAAATCGCTTATGCTTTAGACGAAGTTAATGCAAAGGGCTATGGCATTGTGACTCCTTCAATTGATGAACTAATTTTAGATGAACCAGAAATGGTAAAACAAGGCTCAAGATTTGGCGTAAAACTAAAGGCTACAGCTCCATCAATACATTTAATAAAAACTAATGTAACTACTGAAGTTTCGCCAATTGTAGGCTCTGAAAAGCAATCTGAGGAATTGGTAAATTATTTACTTTCCGAATTTGAAAATGATCCTAAAAAAATTTGGGAATCTAATATTTTTGGTAAAAACCTACACGAACTTGTAAATGAAGGTTTGCAAACTAAACTCTCTAAAATGCCTGAAGATGCTCAGTCAAAACTTCAAGAGACTTTGGAAAGAATTGTAAACGAAGGCTCTGGTGGATTAATTTGTATTATATTATAATTTAATAAAAGCAATTTGGGATACTTGCAAAATGCTTGGAATTGTCCCAAATTGCTTCCAAAATTTATTGAAAAAACTTGTATTATTTTACATAATATGTTATAATTGATATAGATTCGTTCGCACGTTTCTAAATAGTTCGGTATGTAAACAACCCTAGACAAATTTTGAAAGGAGTTTTTTTATGGCAAACACAACATCGGTAAAAACAGTGAAAACCAAGACAACCAAGGAGGGCGGCTTATCAATGCAGACTAACTTCGAAAAAAACAACCTAGACACAACTTACGATGAGATCATCGACAACAATGCCGAGGCAGTCGAAGAAAACATTCGATCTGAAACAACAGAAGAATTTGTTTTCAAGTTTTCAACTGTCAGATCAATTGGCAATATCAATATCAATGCAGAACGCACGATGCTGACTGCTGACAAAATTACAACTCAATGGATAAAATGTTACAGAAAAGGGTCCAATGGAAATCCTGCTGGCTTTTTAAACAAGAGCCAAGAAATATTAGCAACCGAACCCATTCAAATCCCTCTTAAAGAGATTTCTGTGGAAACATTAGAGAAAATAAGGCGGCTTCAAAAAAGCAGACAACTTAAAACTCCGCTGTTCCTTTTTAAGGAATACGGCAAGTACTATGTAGCACAGATTAAGGAAAAAATTTCTTTTATTACAACACAAATTTTTAATGATACTCATCTGTGTAAAAACTGCTGTCACCTTTCACCGCTTCCAGTTGAGAAAGGCGGATGCCGAAAGGTTTATGATCAGCGTAAAATGCTGGAAAAATATCCTTTTATAGATATTGGATATCAAACATTAGAGTTAAACGCTTCCAGCATGGAAATATTAAGTATCTGCAAATGCGAAAACTATGAAAAGTCACAGCCACGCAATAATGTACCAACAATACTTCAAAAAAAGGATCTTATCAAATCGCTTAAAGAATCAATTAAAGAATTCAAGTAAAACCATACACACCTAACTATTTAAAGGCACTCTGTAATAAGAGTGCCCTTTTTAATTATACATATAATTTTGTGGATTTACATGGTTTCCATTTATTCTTATTTCGAAGTGTAAGTGTGGTCCTGTTGAATTACCTGTTGAACCGACTGCTGCTATTATATCTCCTGCTTTTACTTCTTGCCCAACTGTTACATACATTTTAGATGTATGTGCATACCAAGTTTCTACACCATTCCCATGACTTACTTTTACTAAGTTACCATATGCGCCAGAATATTGTGCACATGTAACTGTTCCATCTGCCACAACAGAAATTGGTGTTCCTGAACTTGTTGCAATATCTAGACCAGTGTGTGTAGAACTTCTTATTCTACTGCTTACACCATATCTTGAAGATATAGTTCCTGTTACAGGCAATTTAGCAAATTTTATGCCTTCTACAACTGCTACAGCATCTTCCATTTCTTTTTCTTCTATTTTTGTAGAAATATTTGATTTTGCAACCTCTACCTCATCTGTTTTGATATCTTCAGGATTTTTAGTAGTTTTTTCAGTAATTGTTAAATCAACATCTTCATCTTTTTCTTTTAATTCATTTACAATAGCTTCTGCTTGTTCTTTTGTATCCACCGAATCTATAACTTCATCTTCTAATGCAATTTCAAAATATTTATATGTTATATCCATATCTTTTTGCATTGCAATTATAATTTCTTGTTCATTTGTTTTTTCTTCTCTCTTTACAAATGTCAATTCATATGATGGTGTTTCTTTTACTTCAACACTATCAACATTTTTAGCTGTATAATTAATTACATTATCTTCTACTTCTTTTTCAAAATCTTCAACATTTTCAATATACCCAACATTTTGGTCACCTAAAGTAACCGCATAAACTGGTTTATATTTTGCAAATAACATTCCACTTACGAAACCAAATGCTATTCCTACCATTCCTAATACTTTAATGCCTTCTTTTGTATAGTATTTAAGTTTCCTTTTTAAAATAAAATTCACTCTCCTTTTAGCAGTTTTTTCCAGACCGCTATTCTTTATTATACACTAAAATAAGGGAAAAATCAAATTCCTTACTCTTTATTATGCCCAAATTTTATAATTTATTCCAAATTATAGTTTTCAAAATTTGTTTTTCCTTATCTTTTCTCTTTCATACTTAATTATTCTTGTATTTTCTTTGTTTTTCATTATTGTAATATTATAATTTTTTTTTTGAAATAATATAAACATGTTAATTTATGGGTTCCATATTAAGTTACTAGTTTCTGTAAACTTTACCCATATAATGTTATATTTTGTTTAATACATAGCAAATCATGTCTACAGAATGGTTTGCAGAAATTAGGAGGTAAAATATGGCATTAGATTATGATATTATAGGAAGTAGAATTAAACAAGCTAGAATAGCTAAAAACTTTACTCAAGAAGATTTAGCAGAAAAATTAAATGTTTCTGTTGCATTTTTAAGTAGAGTTGAAAGAGGAAATTCAAAAATCAATTTAAAAAGATTAAATCAAATATGTGGATTTTTAGATGTTTCTGAAAGCTATATGCTAACTGGAGTAGCAAGTAACGAATCTAATTATTTAGACAAAGAATTTGCTGAACTACTTAAACAATGCCCACCAGAAAAACAAAGAATGATTTATGATATTGTAAAAACAATTGTAAAAAGTAAATAAATAACTCTTTAAATTGTAACAAAAATGTAACAAAACATGAAGATATTTACTTTTCAATATTTAGTAAAAATCTAGGTAAAATCTGTTGCTATTGCAACAGATTTTTATTATTTTAAATATATAATAATTATGTATTAAAAAATTTAATATTTTTTAGAAAAATACAAATAATAAAAATATTAGCCAAACAATGGTATTTTAATTATTTTTTATAAGAAAGGAAAGTGAAAGATATGGAATACAAGCAATGGCAAGGATTTAAAGGTGGAGAATGGCAGGAAGTAATTAATGTTCGAGATTTTATTCAAAATAACTATACTCCCTATGAAGGTGATTCAAGCTTTCTAGAAGGAGCAACAGAAAAAACTTTAAAATTATGGGATAAAGTTTTAAAATTATATGAAAAAGAAAAAAATTCTCCTGGTGGAGTTTTAGATATTGAAACAAAAATACCTGCTGGAATAGATGCTTTTGAAGCAGGTTATATTGATAAAGATTTAGAAGAAATTGTTGGTTTTCAAACCGATAAACCTTTAAAAAGAGCTATTATGCCTTATGGAGGAATTAGAATTGTTGAGAAAGCAACTGCTGCATGTGGCAAAGTGCTTGACCCTAAAGTTGAAGAAATCTTTCATAAATACAGAAAAACACATAACGAAGGAGTTTTTGACATCTACACACCAGATATCAGAGCTGCAAGAAGTGCACATCTTTTAACTGGTCTTCCAGATGGTTATGGGCGTGGAAGAATTATTGGAGATTACAGAAGAGTTGCATTATATGGTGTTGACTTACTTATAGAAGAAAAAAAATCTGAATTAGAAGCTTTAAATGTTGATAGTTTTTCAGAAGATGTTGTTAGAAACAGAGAAGAAATTGCAGAGCAAATAAAGGCTTTAAATGAATTAAAGGAAATGGCTTCAAAATATGAAATAGATATTTCTCAACCTGCTTCAAATGCTAAAGAAGCTATACAATGGTTATACTTTGGATATTTAGGAACTGTAAAATCTCAGGATGGCGCTGCAATGAGTTTAGGTAGAACATCTTCTTTCCTAGATATCTATATTGAAAGAGATTTACAAAATGGAATTTTAACAGAAAAAGATGCTCAAGAATTGATGGATCACTTTGTAATGAAATTAAGAATGATAAGATTTTTAAGAACACCTGAATATAATGAATTATTCAGCGGAGACCCTATATGGGTAACCGAAAGTATTGGTGGAATGGGTTCTGATGGAAGAACATTGGTTACTAAAAATTCCTTCAGACTTCTACACACATTAGAAACTTTAGGTCCTGCTCCAGAGCCAAACTTAACAGTTTTATGGTCTACAAGACTACCAGAAGGATTTAAAAAATATACTACTGGTCTTTCAATAAAAACATCTTCTATTCAATATGAAAATGATGATGTAATGAGAACCACTTTAGGAGATGACTATGGTATTGCATGCTGTGTTTCTCCTATGAAACTTGGAAAACAAATGCAATTCTTTGGTGCAAGAGCAAACTTAGCCAAAACATTGCTTTACGCAATAAATGGTGGTAGAGATGAACTTTCTGGAAAGCAAATAACGCCTGAATTCTCCCCTATTACTTCTGAATATTTAGACTATGATGAAGTTGTAAAAAAATTAGATGTAATGATGGATTATGTTGCTAAAATTTATATAAAAGCATTAAATGGAATTCACTATATGCATGATAAATATTGCTATGAATCTTTAGCAATGGCTTTACATGATAGAAATGTAATTAGAACAATGGCTTGTGGAATTGCAGGATTATCTGTTGTTGCGGATTCACTTTCTGCAATTAAATATGCAAAGGTAAAAGTTATAAGAGACAAGACAGGTCTAGCAACAGATTTTGAAATTGAAGGAGAATTTCCAAAATATGGAAATGACGATGATAGAGTTGATAGAATTGCTGTTGAAGTTGTAAGAAGTTTTATTAGAAAATTGAGAAAACATCCAACTTACAGAAATTCAAAACAAACCCTTTCAATATTAACAATAACATCAAATGTAGTTTATGGAAAATCAACTGGTAACACACCTGATGGTCGAAAATCTGGAGAGCCTTTTGGACCAGGTGCAAATCCATTGCATGGTAGAGATAAAAATGGTGCTTTAGCTGTAATGAATACAATTGCAAAACTTCCTTTTGAATCAGCCGAAGATGGTATATCTTATACTTTTTCAATTACACCAAATACTCTTGGAAAAGATCAAGACCAAAGAGTTTCAAATTTAGTAAGTATGCTAGATGGATTTTTTGCACAAACAGGTCATCATATAAATGTTAATGTATTTGATAGAAGTCTGTTGGAAGATGCTATGAAACATCCTGAAAAGTATCCTCAACTTACTATTCGTGTTTCTGGATATGCAGTTAACTTTACTAAGCTTACTAGGGAACAACAATTGGATGTTATTAATCGTACTATTCATGAAAAAATTTAATTATTTATATATGTAAAATATATTTATTAAATTATAGGAAGGAACAAGTTATGGAAGAAAATTTAGTTGCAAATATACATTCATTCGAGACTTTCGGGACTGTTGATGGTCCCGGAATCCGTTTCATTTTCTTTATGCAAGGTTGTGCCTTAAGGTGCAAATATTGCCACAACAGAGATACATGGAGAAGAAATGGTGGAAAGAAAATTACAGTAGATGAACTCATGGAAAAAATTCTTAAATATAAAAACTACATAACTCCAAGTGGTGGTGTTACTGCATCTGGCGGAGAACCTATGTTACAAGCTCCTTTTTTAATTGAATTATTTAAAAGACTAAAAAATGAAGGTATTCATACTTGCATAGATACTTCTGGAATGTTCCCTATTACTGATGAAATTAAAGAATTACTTACTTTAACAGATTTAGTTTTATTAGATATTAAACATATTGACGATAAAAAGTGCAGAGATTTAGTTGGTGTTTCTAATAAGTTAGAATTAGAATTTGCAAAATATTTATCAGAAAATGGAAATAAAATGTGGATTAGGCAAGTACTTGTTCCTGGTTATACAGATGATGAACAAGATTTATTAAAATTAAAAGATTTTCTTTCAACACTTAAAACTATTGAAAAAATTGAGTTTCTTCCATATCATAACATGGGAAAATATAAGTGGAGTGACTTAGGAGTTGAGTATGAATTAGAAAATGTAAAACCTGCTACACAAGAAGATGTAGATAGAGCAAAAAAAATCTTAGGAATTTAAGAAAAAGTCGCAAGTTTCCTTTGTGGAGCACTTGCGACTTTTTTTAGTTCACTCTTATTTCAATCATTTTATCTTTTAATTCTTTTTCAATATTTTGTAATTCAACTTCTGCTTCTTGACGTTGTCTTCTTCCATTTTCATGGATTTCGATTACTTTATCAAGTGTTTCGATAATATCTTGGTTAGTTTTCTTTAATGTTTCAATATCAACAATTGCTCTTTCAGATTCTTGAGCAACTTCTATTGAACCTTGTTTTAATAATTCACTGTTTTTCTTAAGCATATCGTTTGTTAAGTTTGTAACAGCTTGTTGTGCTCCTAAAGCTTGTTTTGCATTGTTTATACCTAAAGCTAATACAATTTGATTTTTCCATAAAGGTATTGTATTTGTTAAAGATCCTTGAATTTTTTCAACTAATTGAGCATCATTGTTTTGTAATAATCTAATTTGTGGAGCCATTTGAATAGCTATAATTCTTGTTGTTTTTAAGTCATATATTTTCTTCTCAAATCTGTTAATAGTATTTTCCATATCATTAACTTTTTGAGCATCTAATTGTTCTCCACTTTCTTGTGCTTTTTTTCTAAGTTCTGGTAAAACTACGTTTCTTAATTCTTCAAGTTTTTTATCACCGGCAATTATATATAAAGATAATTCTTTAAAGTATTCTAAATTCTTTTCATACATAGTATCATAAATTGTAATGTCTTTTAACATTTGGAGTTTATGATTTTCTAGTTGTTTTTCAATACCATCAATATTTGTTTCAATTTTGCTATATTTTGCAGTCCATGTATCTAAATCTTTCTTTACACTATGGAAAAATTTAGCTAATCCTGTTCTTGGTGCTCCAATATCTGCATCAAAATTTTTAATTTGACCTACTAAATCTGCTAATAAATCTCCAACTTCTCCTGCATTTTTTGTTTTAACTCCATCTAAAACACTATCTGAAAATTGAGATATTTTTGTTTGAGCTTTTGCTCCATATTGTAATACTTGTGTTGCATCATTTACATCAATTTTTTTATTGAATTCATCAATTGCATCTTTTTCTGCTTGAGTTAATAAATCATAATTTAATGATTCTTCAATTTTTTCATTAGATACATTTTCTTTTTTAATTTCAACTTCATCAACAATTGATTTCATTGTTGGTTCTTTCATTTCTTCCTTGGCTACGTTTACTTGAATTTCTTCCATTTTCTTTTTTCCTCCCTTTTTACTTAGTTATTCTTTAAGTAATCAATTAATTTGTTGTATATGTCCATTTTAAGACCTGAAACTGTACTTGTTACGCTTTGTGGCACGCCAATACCAAATTTTGAAACATCATAACTTCCACCTGTAATACCAGTTCTAAAACCATATCTTTCCCAAGCAATTTTTTGAATTTCTGGGTCATCAAATGCTTTGTAGAATTTGTTACCATTTTCTGTGAAAGATGCTATACAGTGTGAGTTCCAGATTGTTGGTGCTGGATATAACACTCTAATATTGTTTTTTACTTGTTCAAAACCATCTGGATTTGAATTAGCAAAATCTATTATAGATTTTTCATAATCAACAATCATTGGTTCTCCGCCCATACCTGTTTTTAGGTATCTCTCAAATAGGTCTGCTGGTGTATTGTTCATATAACCTGATTTTACATAGAAATCTTTTAATTTGGGTAAGTTTGTATTAACACTTGCATCATTTACTTGGCTCTCACATAAAATTGAAAGTAATAAACCATAATATGTTGCACCTGGTGAAGATGTAACTGGGTCTGTTGATGCTATATTTATATTTCCATATAATTTATTTAATCCTATATCTGACCACTTTTTACCTTCCAAAATATATTGCATCAATTTTTGCATATCTGTAATATAGTAAACTCCATCTTGTTCTGTTACTATTTTCTCTTTAACTAATGCATCTACTACTTCTCCCCAACTATAAATAACAATTGGAGTGTTTAAAGTCAAACCACCTTGAAGAACTTGGTATCTATCAGCTTCCCCGTTTGCTTTGTTTGGAGCTAATTTATAATAATCATAAAATCTTTGGTCAGATGAAAACATTACATCATATTTTGTTCCATCTTCTCTAACTAATGGATTTACAATTAATTTCCCATTACTCCAAGAATCGTAAACAACATTTAATTTGTACTTCTCTCTCATTATTTTAACAACATCTTCATCTGCAAGGAAGTCCTCTTTTCCACCACCTGTTGCAACATAAACTGTTGTTAAATCTGCATCTGAAGTTCCACTATTTTCATTTTCTTTAGCATTGTTTAATAGTTTTATTCCAACTATTGCTAAAATTAAAACAATGAAAATTACAATTCCTATAATTTGTTTCTTTTTCAACTTATTTTTCCTCCTTCTTAAAATCGTTTGTAGAATCATAACCATCAGCTTTTAGCATAGTTTCAAACACTTTCATTTCAGCATCTGTATCTACCATATCTGTTTGATATAAATTTGAAAGCTGATTTTTGAAAGCATTGTTTATTTTCTCTACCATGCTTTCTGTTTGGTCCATAAATTTTTTACCCTCTTCACTTGATAACCTTTGATTTTCTATTTCATCATATTTTCTTAAAATATTTAAAGTAACTGGCAAATAGTAATCAAAGAAATTACTCATCTTTTTGAATTTTTCAGGCTTTTTCTCAATTGTTTTTATCATTTTACTTACTGTTTCGCCAATTTCTCTTATATTATTTCTAAGTTCTTGGCTATCAACTTTTGATTCCATTTCAATAATTTGTTTATTCTTGTTTTTAGCTTCATTTAAAACATCATACATACTTTTATTCTGTTCATTTATTTCTTCCTTGTTTTTATTGTGTAACAATAATTCTCCTGCGCCATAGGCACATGCTCCTATAGCTAGAGATGGAAGAATTCCAGCTGACAAAGCTAGATATGGAACTGCAAAAAATGTGCCTCCGAATTATTGCAGATATTATTGAAGAATTTTTCATCCTATTTTCTCCTCTAATTATTCTCTATTTTATAATTTTGAAAGAATTGTGCTTTATTATTTCGAAATTTAGTTATAGCCTCTTACTTCTTTAAACGCCTTAACTAAATCAGTTTTTCCATTAAACACCTTACCATTTGACATGTTAGAAATTTCTTTTAATTGTGATTCCATTGCTTCTCCAAACATTATTGAATAAACAGGAATTGGTTTATTTACTATTCGATAAGTCTTATTTAAAATATCAAAGTTTCCCACATTTCCTTGTCCATCTGTCATTAAAACAACGGAAACATTATATTTGTTCATATCTTCATTTTTCAAAAGTTGAACAGCCTCTTGACATGCCAGGTGAAGTGCTGTTGTTCCTGTTGCTTTATAACTATTTATTTTTTCTAATAGTTCTGTAGTTTGAGTTCCATTTGCAGTTGACCATGTTTCCCCAACTTTTCCATTAAATGGTATTACATCAATTTTATCACCCTCTGCAAATTGAATAAAATCGTTTGTTGCTTTATCTGTTAAAATGTAGTCCATTGCTGATTTTAGTTGTTTTTCTCCTTCTCCTGCCATACTTCCTGAGTAGTCTAAACAAAATACAACATGCACGGGTTTTCTTAACTCTGTTTGATATAGATTTAATGCTAATTTTATAACTTCTGTACTTGGGTATTTTATTGGTGAAATATATTTACTTGTATCTATTCCCCAATCCGGATTAAAAATTGATTTATCTACATTTTCGTTTGTTCCACCATACCAAGTTCTCTTTCCCTTTTGTTGTAATAACTTTTGACCTTCATTGCTTAAAATATAAGATTGAATATCTTCAAAAATTTCCTTCTTAGCACTATTTTTGTTATCAATATAAGCAAATGGGCTATCTGAAACTGAAACACCATCAACTGGGTAAATTGCATATAATGTTTCTTTTCCATCTGCTTGAAGTTTTTGGTTGATATCTATTATTGAAGATTCATATGCAACAACAGCTTCATAATTTCCATTTAAGAATAATTCCTCTAAAAATTCTTCATCTCCTGAGGATCTTTCCATTCCTGAGAATAAAGCTTTTAAATTATTTTTTAACTCTGCATTTTCAAGGTGTTCTTTTGTTAGAACTTCTGGATTTCCTGCTAAAGTTGAAAGCATTCCTAAATATGCTGAAGCTCCACTATTTGTTACTGTTGGATTTGACATGCTAAATTTTAGTTTTCCATCTTGTATTGCCTTTACAATATCTTTTGTATATACTGTTTTTCCAATAAATCCAAGTTCTTCAGCTTTTGATTTTTTTATTCCAAAAATTACTGGGCTTATATTTGTGCATTTAGAATTTGTCATTTTAACTGAACTATCTAGCATATAACCCCAAATTGAATTTGAAAGCCACACTGCATCATACTTTTCGCCTTTGTTTAGTTTTTGCATTATTTCTAAAGAACCCGCATATTCAAATTCAAAATTTTCAACATCATAGCCTTTTTTTCTAATATAATTTCTAATTACTTCTTCTAATGCTTTATTTTCCTGGCTTGCAATAATTTTAAAAGTCCCATCATCTTCTACTATCTGGGCTTTTTGTTCATTTTTATTAGCCGTTTCATTTTTTTTATTATCAGAGCCAAACAATGTCACACAAAGTAATATAAAAATCGCAATTGTAACTAATAGGCCAGTTGGCAATGTTTTTTTATTTTCGCTCAATTTCATTCTCCTCTCTTTTGTTTGTAAAATTCCTTATATATTATATATTTTTTTTCGAATTTTAGCAATAGTTAAACAAGAAAAAGAAAGGAATTAGAGGACACCCTTGAATTTGGGGACACTCTTAAAAATCAAGTTTTTAAAAAACTTGATTTTTAAGAGTGTCCCCAAATTCAAGGGTGTCCACAGATTGTTCATCCTTTTCTTTTTAATCAAAATATTTACTTATTTCTTCTAACCCATCAAAGCTACATTGTCTGAAAATATCATAAACAACTATTGCAACTGAGTTTGAAAGATTTAGTGAACGCAATGTTGGTCTCATTGGAATCCTTATTGTTTTATCTATGTATTTTAAAAGGACGTCTTCTGGTAATCCTTTTGTTTCTTTTCCGAATAACACAAATATTTCGTCCATTTTAGAATAATCCGGCTCAGAATAAACATGTTTTCCTTTTGTTGTTACGAAAAACATGTTATTATCTTCTGGCTTATATTTTTCTAAGAATTTCTCGAATGATATATGCTCTTCTATTTCTAGTTTATCCCAATAGTCTAATCCTGCTCTTTTAACTTGCTTTTCTGATATGCTAAATCCAAGCGGATGAACTAAGTGTAATTTTCCTCCTGTTGCCGCACATGTTCTTGCAATATTTCCTGTATTTTGTGGTATTTCTGGTTCTACTAACACGACATTTAATTTCATTTCTTATCTTCCTTTTCAAAAAATTTCTTAATTATATTATCACAGGAAAAATATTTTTTCAATATTTTGTAAAAACATACATAAAATCTATTGACTTTCATATAATCAATTTTTTTACAAATCTACAAACACTTCATTTTCTTTAAACACAACTATCCCTGGTTGTGGAGTTTGTTTTTGAACTAATGCTGTTGATTTATCTAATTCTTCTGGTTCATTATTTATTTTTAATTTTAAACCATTTTCTTTTAGTATTTTTTCTGCTTCTTGTATTGTTAATCCTGTTATTTCAGGTATTGTAACTTCTTCTTTTACTTCAACTTCATCTTGATTACCTTGATTAACTTCTAAATATGGTAATATCTCACTAAATATTTGACCGCCAACTGGTGCTGCAACTCCACCTCCTTGGTGTCCTCCTTCCCCTGTTGGATTATATAGTGTAACTAAAACTACAACTTGTGGATCATCTATTGGTGCCACTCCACAAAATGATGTTACATATTTTCCAGTATTTACGCCATCTTCTGAAGTTCCTGTTTTTCCTCCAATCCTATAACCTGCAACCTTTGCATTTTTGCCTGTTCCCTCTGCTACAACTGATTCCATCATGCTTAAAACTTTTTCTGATGTTTCCTTTGAAATTACTTCTCCTGTTGTCTCTACTGGCATGTTTTGAACCTCCCCTGTTTGACTATTTATTATTTGCTTTACTACTCTCGGTTTTATTTTTGTTCCACCATTTGCAATTGAAGATACCGCTGTAACTAACTGAATTGGTGTTATTTCAAATCTTTGCCCAAAGCTAATTGTAGCAAGCTCTACTGGCCCAGCTTTTTCTTTTGCTAAAAATATTCCTTTTGCTTCTCCTGGCAAGTTTATTCCTGTTTTGTCTAACAATCCAAATTTTTCCAAATACCCATAATACTTTTCAACTCCTAATTTTTGACCTAATCCTATAAAAACAGGATTGCATGAGTTCATTAGTGCTTGCCTTAAACTTTCTGCGCCATGTGGTCTGTAATATCTCCAACATTTGATCCTTACTCCTGCCACAACAATTCCACCAGTACAGCTAAATTCTCCCGCTCTATCCGTATCTGTTATTCCTTCTTCTAAGGATGCCGATGCTGTAATCAATTTAAAAACAGAACCTGGTTCATATGTATCTGCAATTGCTTTATTTCTCCAAACTGCTTGTAAATTTTTTGTTTTTTCTGATTGTTCCATTGTATCCCAGGTGCTTTTTAATTCATCTGTATATGGAGCATATGGTTCGTTTAAATTATAACTAGGATATGTAGCCATTGCCAACAAATCCCCAGTTTTGGGGTTCATTATAACTATGTTTCCACCATCTGTGCACACATTGTCAATACATGCTTCTTTTAAATATTTTTCTGCTATTGATTGAATTGTTGCATCTATTGATAACACAATATCATCCCCATTTATAGCTGGTGTATAGCTTTCTCCTTCTGTTCCAATTTCTCCACCTTTAGCATCTGCATGTCTTTTTATTGCACCTTTTTTTCCTTTCAAAACTTCGTCATATCGCGCTTCTATTCCATCCAGACCTTGATTATCGCTTCCACAAAATCCTATAAATTGAGATGCTAAATTGCCACATGGGTAGTATCTTTTTGTATCTTCATCTATGTTTATTCCTTTATCTATACCATTTTCCTGCATCCAGATTCTTAATTTATCTGTTTTTTCTTTATCTACTCTTTTGGCAATTATTTCTATTGAAATTCTTTTATTTACTTTTTTCAAAATTGTTTCATAATTTAGTTCAAAAATATCTGATAATGCCCTTGCAACTTTTTCTTTATCTTGTTTTGCAATATTTACAGGATTTACGGTAACAGTTTCAACTGTACTACTAACAGCTAAAATTGTTTTTCCTGTTGCATCATAAATCGTCCCTCTTTTAGGATTAATATATCTATCTAAAGTTTGCTGTTCATAAGCTAAGAGTCTTAAATTACTGCCTTGAACAAATTGTATAAACCCTATTCTTCCAATTAAAAGAGTTAAAATTATAAATACTATAAATAGCGAGTTCCTCATTTTCTTTTTACTAGAAAGTTTTACTGGTTCCATAAAAACACCTCTAGTAATTTTATTAACCAGTAAAAAGCAATATGCATGATAAAAACCTTGATTTTTAAGAGTGTCCCAAAAAGTTTTCCCAAAAGAATTCAAAAAAACACTTAAAAATTCTGCGAATTTTTAAGTGTTTTAATTTCCAAATAATGAACTAAAGAATTGCTCTAGCCATCCTTTTTCTTCCTCTTCTTCAATTACTACTTTCTCTGAAGGAGATTCTACATAGTCTTTTTTAGGAAGATTTATATAAACTGTTTGCTTATTGGTAAGTTTTCTCATCCCTAATTTTTCTTTTGCTTGTTGCTCTATGTAGTTTGAATTTAGATTATTTTCGATATTTACTTTTGTTTGTTCATTTTCTTTTTGAAGTGATGATATTTGTCTTTTTAATGATTGAACTTTGTTGAATTTTTCGTTTATTTGAGAGTTTCTATAACTTATGGTTAAAAGCAATGCAAATATTCCAACTATATATATAGCCAATTTTAATTGTTTCTTTTTTTCTGCACCAGAAACTTTATTTTTTTGTTTTCTTACTTCTAAAACTCGTAAATCTGGTTTCTTTTTTGGCCTATATGATGGCTGTAATTTTCTTGGGCTTGTTTCATATTGATAACTTGCTCTTGTCATAAGTTTTTCACCTCCTCTTCATCTTTCATCTTTTGTCAAAATTTATAAATACTTATATTTATAAATTTCGTTACATCGTTACAAAAGATAGATACAATTTTTCGTTAAAATACAAGTTTCACTTGTATTTTAACATCAAAGAAAAATTGTATTCATATCTTTACAATTTCTCAAAAATTCTAAGCTTTGCACTTTTTGATCTTGAATTTTCTTCTTGTTCTTCCTTTGTAGCTATAATTGGTTTTCTAGTTATAATATTTCCTATTTTTTTTGCACCACACACACAATATGGTAAATCACTTGGACAAGTGCATTTTCCATTTGCTTGTGTATAGGCATTTTTTACTGCTCTATCTTCTAAAGAGTGGAATGTTATTATACATAGCCTTCCTCCACTTTTTAGAACATCTATACAATCCTTTACTGTATTATATAAAGGTTTTATTTCATCATTAACTTCTATTCTAATTGCTTGAAATGTCCTTTTGGCAGGATGTCCATCTTTTTTTGCAAACGCTGGAATTGATTTATCTATAATATCTACCAATTCTTTTGTTGTTTCAATTTCTTTGTTTTTTCGATAAATACAGATATTTTTCGCAATTTGCCTTGAGAATCTTTCTTCGCCATATTCATAAATTAAATTGGCCAAGTCCTCTTCTTTGTAGTTGTTTACTACATATTTTGCATCAAGTTCTTGAGTTTTATCCATTCTCATATCCAAGCTGTTTTCGCCTAAATAACTGAATCCCCTATTCCTTTCATCCAATTGATATGATGAAACTCCAAGGTCTAATAAAATCCCATCAACTTTTTCTATTTTTAATTCTTCTAAAATCTGTTTAATGTTATCATGATTGCCATGTATATATGTTACATTAGCAAAGTCTTTTAATTTTTCTTTTGCAGCTTTTAGAGCTTCTTCATCTCTATCTATGCCAATTAGTTTTCCTTTGGGGTTTAACTTTTTAGCAATTTCACTGCTATGCCCAGCACCACCAAGTGTGCCATCCACATATATTCCATCTGGTTTAATATTCAAACCTTCTATGCATTCATTTAACATTACTGGCAAATGTTTAAATTCCAATTTTACACCTCTTGCTATTAAAAGTTTTACAACGTTGGCAAAAAGTATAGGTTAATTTTTCCTATACTTTTTACCAAGCTGTTGTTATATCTTATGTATTTTATTATTCTTTGGTTGGACTTTTCTTTCGCAAGATTAGTCTTTTGCAATCCTAAATAATTCTTATGTTTAATAATCTTTTGAATTATTTATCTTTTGCTTACACATAATTAAACTTAATTTTTTATCTTTTGTGTTTTTATTGCTTTCTTATGTGCGTTTATCTTTTGTATTTTTATCTTTTGTGTTTTGGTATCTGTTTTTTTATTTTTCCACATTTGTAGAAAACTCCCCCAGATATTCTTATGTGTTATATAAACTTTTTCAAGTTATATACCAAGCATTGTCATGTTTTCAGCGATTTCATCAACTGAAATATTTTCATCACACTTTTGCCATGTTTCTTTATCCCAAATTTCAAGTCTTGTTCCAACACCAATTATAACAGCTTCTTTTTCAAGTTTTGCTGCTGTTCTTAGATTTCCTGGTATTAGGAATCTTCCTTGCTTGTCTATTTCACATTCTGTTGCGCCAGATAAGAAAAATCTTACAAAATTTCTTGCATTCCTATCTGAAAGTGGAAGTGTTTTTAATTTGGCTTCAAAGTTTTCCCATTCATTTTGTGAAAAAGCAAATAAACATCCATCTAAACCTTTGGTTACAATGAACTTTTCTCCTATGTCTTGTCTTAGTTTTGCTGGCATAATTAATCTGCCTTTAGCATCTAAAGAGTGCTCATATTCCCCAATTAGCAATGTTTTTTCGCCTCCTTCACTTTCATACCACTTTGCACCACTTTGCTCCACTTTTCTAAAATTTTAATATAACTTTTTATATTTTGCAATACTTTTTTGAAAATTTTTTTAATTTTTTTTAAAAATTTTTTTATCCACATTTTTTCCACACATTGTCCACATTTTTTAATTTTTAAATTCGCAGTATTCGTTTTACCATTTTTAGCCTTTTTCATTATAAGTTCGTGTCAATTTTTTTATATACTTGTTATACTTTAACTAGAAATATATATTTTATAATCTAATAAAAAGAAAGGAATGTTATTTGTTATGACAAAAAATGAACAAATTTACAGAAAAAGTATTGGAGATAGAATAAAACTTGCTCGTTCACAAACAGATTATACTCAAGAAGACCTTGCTGAGAAATTGCAATTATCTTCTAGGTATATTAGCCAATTAGAAAGAGGAATTGCATTCGGTAGCGCCACAACAATTGTTAATATTTGTAAAGCATTAAATATCAGTTCTGATTTCTTATTTAGCGATATTATAAATAATGAAGCTCCAACCTTTAATAAAATGGTTAAAGAAAACTTTTTAGAAGATTACCTTGCACTTGACGAATATAATAAAGAAGTTATTCATGCATTGGCTAAACAATTAGTTAAAATGCAAAAAGATGATAAAAAGAAAATAAGTTAAAATTTAAAAAACAATCTGGGGACACCCTTGAATTTGGGGACACTCTTAAAAATCAAGGTTTTCCAAAAACCTTGATTTTTAAGAGTGTCCCCAAATTCAAGGGTGTCCCCAGATTGTTCATTTTTCTTTTTAATTTATCGTAGTACTTGTTGCACCAGTTCCTACCACATCTTCTTGCAATGCTCGCCAAGTGTTGCAACCTACTATTCCATCTGGTGCTAACCCTTTTCTTCTCTGATATGCTATTACTGCATTTTGTGTTGCTTGCCCAAATATTCCATCTAAACTACCTGTTGTAAATCCTAATGTGTTTAAATCATCTTGTGCTATACAGACATAGTTGCTTATGCTTCCTCTTTTTAATTGTGGATATCCCCCTGTTGGACATGCAGGAGTTCCAAATCTTTTGTCAAAATGCACCCATGTTGGTGTAATGCTTAAAGGTTCTACGTAGGACCAAATACCTGAATTTCTTGCTGAATTCCATAATCTATTTCTTTGTGTTTGAGTTAGTGTTTGCCCAACATCAAAAGCCACACCGGCATAATGCTGCGACTGGTTCCCATGCCCACCTTCATACGGTCTTTTGAATGCAAATCCAACTGGTATTGGTGCGCCATATATATATCTTTGACTATTCCAGCTTTGCATTGTCCTTTTTGTTGTCCACAAAATATTACTTCTACTAGAGCCACGAAATTCCCTTACCCTTAATGTACCATTTGTATTATAAGGCATTGGCTCATTTTCGCCCCTATAATAGTTTTCCATTCTATTTGTATCATTGTTAAATACAATTATTCTTGCCACAAAAAAATCTCCTTTCATAAAATATCAATATATTTTATGAAAGGGGATTTGATTTTGTTATTTTTATTCTTCCGCTCTTGCTTTGAAAATCCACCTATATTGGCTGTCGTTTGTACACGTAATAAGTGTAACTTCTTTTTTTCCTCCAGTTAATTGACTTGTGCAATTAACATTTTGTGGTTCAACTGTATATTTATCATATATTTTATATGTGACTTCTCTACCATTTACTTCTGTTATTGTAAATGTATCTCCTATTTCAAGGGTTGGCACCTTGCTGAAGAATAATTGATTTCTATAATTATGTCCTATTATACAATAGTTACCAACTTCATTTATATTTCCACCCCAAAATTTACATGGTGATATTTTTAAAAGTGCGTCTGTTTCTTCTGTGCTCATCGTTTCCCCTTCTAGAATCGGATAATTCAAGTCTATTTTAGGAATACTGATAGTTGCTAAACTTCTGTATTTATAGCCACCAGAAGTCTTTTTATTATAAGATGTATCTATATTTGCATAGCTCAAATTTGGATCAGTATTTTCTTCTACTATTTCTTCCACTTTTTCATAGCTTTGAGAAGAATCATCTAAAACAACTACTAGTACATTTGAGTCTTTTCTTATAGTATTGTCAACATTTTCAGCAACTTCTGACATTTGTATTAAAATATCTTGTGAAATTTCCTCACCTTTATTTCTATCATATTCAGCATATATATACACTGAAATCAATGCAATTATTAGAAAAATTGAAAATATGAAATTAAATTTATATATATGCTTTTTTCTTTTCAATTCTGGAGTAACATATAATTTTTTTGTTACCAAAATTTGATTCATTATTTTTTTCTCCTAACAATATTTTCTCAAAAATATTATATCATATAAAATTGTAATTTGGAATAGCTTAAAAGAATTTTTTGTTTTTTTAAAACTTTTTGGGACACCCTTGAAAAGCAAGGGTGTCCCAAAAAGTTTCCAAGAAATTAATTAATTGAATCTGATAATTCTGCATAATCCTCAAGTGTAAGTTTTTCTCCTCTTACATTTAAATCTAACCCAACTTGTTCAAATATTTTTGTAGCTTGTTCTTTGTTTTCAAATATTCCATTTAATACTAATGCATTTAAAAGTGTTTTTCTTCTTTGTAAAAATGCGCATTTTATAATTTTAAACATTTTTTCTGAATTTTCTACTTTTATATTTGGTTTTTTTCTAATTTTTAGTTTTAGTACTTTTGATGTTACTTCAGGTTCAGGGATGAATGAAGTTTTGTCTACCTCCATTATTCCTTCTGGCTCTGAATAGTAATTTATACTATATGTTATTGCTCCACAATTTTTTCCACCTGGCTTATCTATTAGTCTATCTGCTACTTCTTTTTGAATCATTATTGTTATGCTTTCTATATCTAATCTATCTTCTAAAAGTTTCATAACAATAGGAGTTGTTATATAATATGGCAAATTTGCAACAATTTTTACATTTTCAATTTCTTGAGTTTTCTTTTCATTATCTATTATTTCATTTAGGTTCAATTTTAAAACATCTTCATTTATAATTTCTAAATTTTTATATAGCATGAACCTGTCTTTTAAAACTCTTACCATATTTTCGTCTAATTCAACACATATTACCTTTTTAGCTTTTTCAAGCAAGAATTCTGTTAATGTTCCTAATCCTGGTCCTATTTCAATTACTAAATCTTTTGATGTTATTTGTGCTGAATTTACAATTGTTTCTAAAACTTCTTTGTTTATCAAAAAGTTCTGTCCTAAACTTTTATTAGCTTTTAAATTATATTTATTTAAAATAAACTTTGTTTCTTTAGCTATATTTTCCATTTATTATTTCCTCTTTCTAAATTTATTTTAAATAGAATATATAAATTTTCAATTTATATATTCTATTTAATAAAAATTATTAAGACAATTATACCACAAAATAAATAAAAAATAAATATTGCAATTTTAGTTTTAATAATATAAAATATTATTAAAACTAAAGAAAGGAGAATTTGCTATTTTTATTAGCAATATTTAATAATGAATAAAAAAAATTCAAAGAAAAAAAATAACTCCAAAAAGAGCAAAAATAATATAGTAGGAAAAACTATAAATAATATTTTAAATAATACCGGCAAGTCCAATCAGCCGAAGAAAAGCAACTCTAAAGTAATTAAAATGGACAATCCGTTTGAAACTCAAAATTTAATACACACAAAAAAACTTAGGAATATCTTTATTATAATTTTAATTATTATGATTCTTTTAATTATTAGACTTGGATATTTGCAATTTATTCAAGGTAATGAACTAAAAGAATATGCTTATCAACAGCAAACTATTAATAAAGAAATTAGTCCAAAGCGTGGTAAAATATATGATTCTACTGGGAAAGCTTTAGCAATTAGTGCAAGAGTTGACACTGTTACTATAAATCCTTCTAGAATAAAAGATAGTAAAGATGATGAAGAAAAAACTAAAGAGTTAAAAGAAAAAGTTGCAAAAGCTTTTTCTGAAATATTCGAATTAGATTATGATACTGTTTTAGAAAAGGTAAGTAGTAAATCACAATTCCAAACTATTGCTAAAAAAGTTGAACAAGACAAGATTGATAAATTAAAGCAATGGATGAAAGAAAACAAAATATCTGATGGTATAAATATTGATGAAGATTCAAAAAGATATTATCCATACGATTCTGTGGCATCAGCAATTTTAGGATTTTGTGGTACTGATAACCAAGGTATAACCGGAATCGAAAGCAAATGGGACGATGTACTAACAGGAACTCCTGGAAAACTTATAAGTTCACAAGGTAGTAACTTACAAGAAATTCCAGATTCACAAGAAAAATATATTCCTGCCGAAAATGGAAGTGACATCACTTTATCAATAAACTGGTATATTCAAACTATTGTAGAAAAATATTTGAAACAAGCTGTTGATGAAAATAATTGTGAAAGAGGCGGAAATTGTATTGTAATGAATCCAAAAACTGGTGATATTCTTGCAATGGCATCTTATCCAGACTATAATCTTAACACACCATTTACTCCAAATGAAACTCTAGCCAAAGTTTATGATTCTCTTTCAGATGAAGATAAAAATACAGAAATCCAAAAAATGTGGAGAAACAAGTCTGTTCAAGACCTATATGAACCTGGTTCAACATTTAAAGTTATAACATCAGCTGTCGCTATTGAAGAAAATATTACAACCCCAAATGTTCCTGGAGAGTTTGTCTGCACAGGATATGAACATGTTGCAGATAGTAATATTGCATGCTGGAGAAGCTACAACCCTCATGGATACCAAAGTTTAACACAGGCTCTTGGAAATTCTTGTAACCCTGCCTTTATGCAACTAGGAAAAAGAATTGGAGCTCCTACTCTTTATAAATATTATAAAGCTTTCGGGTTAATGGATAAAACTGGCGTTGGTCTTTCAGGAGAAGAAAATAGTTTATTTACTGCATTAGACAAGGTGGGACCTGTAGAACTTGCAACAATGTCTTTTGGACAAAGATTGAATATTACTCCATTGCAAATGGCTACAGCTATATGTGCAGTTGCTAACGATGGTTATTTAATGCAACCTAGAATTGTTAAATCTATTACAAATACGGATACAGGAGCCGTTACAGACGTTGAACCCGTAACAGTTAGACAAGTAATTTCTAAAAAAACATCAGAAGAAGTTCGAGAAATGATGCATTATGTTGCAACAAAAGGAACAGGGCAAAACGCTCAAGTTACTGGATATTCTATTGGTGGTAAAACTGGTACATCTGAACCACCAAGCAATAGAAAAGATGATGGTTATGTTGCATCTTATGTTGCCATTTCACCTGTTGAGGATACACAAGTTGTACTTTTATTAACTCTATATAAGCCACCTGCAAACAATCACCAAGGTGGAACACTAGCTGGACCAGTAGTTTCTCAAATGTTATCTGAAATATTGCCTTACTTAAATGTTACTTCAACTTCACCAACTGGCAATAACAACACAAATGAAAATTTAATTACTGTTCCGGAAGTAAGAAATAAAACAATTGCAGAAGCTCAAAAAATATTAGAAGAAGCAGGATTTACTGTGAAAATCTCTACAACAGGTGATGTTAATACTGAACTTGTTACAGACCAAACGCCAAAACCTGGAATAGCATTAAACAAAAAATCTATTATTTATTTATATGATAAAAGTGCTGTTGCAAATTCAACAACTGTTCCAGATTTAAAAAATATGAATCTTACAGACGCAACAGAAGCTTTAAGAGAGAAAGGATTAAATATTACTTACGAAGGTAATGGTATTGTAATTTCTCAAGAATATAGTAAAGATACTCAAATACCAGAGGGGTCTGTTGTAAATGTTATTTTAAAAGCAAAATTAACAGATGCTCATTAAGTTAACTTTTTGAGAGTGTCCCAAAAAGTTAACCAAAACAAAAGCAGGAGAAAATCCTGCTTTTGTTTCATTTTGCAAAAATATAAATTCCTATTAGACTATTAAATAATTCCTATAAATAAATATTCTTTGGTATTATATTTATAATCTATTTTTTCTCTTTGGTGAAGGTTTTTCATTTGTTTTTCATCTTTCATTTCTTCTTTTAGTTTCTTTAAATCAATGATATCGATATCTGATGCTTTCCAAATTTTGTTGTTTTTGCTAAGCAATTGTAATGTATATTTTTGAACACAATTAGGATATTGATTTATGTTTTCACTTTTTATACTGGCTTTATTCAGATAAAACTTTCCATGAATATTGTAATTTTCCTCACAAAATTGCCAGTAACAAAACAATGATTGCTTTACATCATCACCTGTAATTGTTTTTATAAAAACAGTATAATTCGTAAAGTCTTCTAGCATAACATTAAATTCATACAATACAAAATTATATTCCATCATCTTATTTAATCTACACTTTCCCAAATATGTAAATTTAAGAACTTTTTTATTAAACAATTTATTAAATATTTTTTTTAATTGGTTTTTATCAATTTTTATCATAACTTTTTGCATTATATTTTCTCTTCCCTCCAATAATCTTTTAATAAATCATCCAGTTTCCTAATATTTTCATATTTTTTTATTGCTTTTCTTACAAGTTTCTTGTTATCTCCTTTTAAGTATATTCCCCATGCCTCTTCCTTTGTTAATTTTTTATCTTCATCTATAATAAATTTTGGAAGTTCTATAACATGCATATGTACTTCTTCTAAAATATTATCATTTATAGCATTGGTTTTTAATTTTATTATTTTATGAAAATTTGTTGAACTAAAAAACGACATATCTAAAATATTTATTGTAATTGTTTTTGCTAATCTTCTACCATCTTTATATAACACTTGATTTGAATGAATTTTAGCATAATACAATAACATTTTGCTTTGAATATAATTACCATCTATAATTTGAATACCAACATTGAACTCTTTATTTTCTTTGGTAATAACTCTTACATCTACAATTCCATAGGATTTACTATTATCAGGATTCTGATTGATTTTTAAAGTACTTATTTGGATTTTTAAAAAAGTTTCAATAAAATCTGCAATAATATCTTTGCATTTTTCTGAATTTAATATTTTGCGTAAAACTAAATTACTATTTTTTATAAATTTTCTGTTCATACTTTATACAAATTTAGTGCACTAAAAATTTTAACCTCCTTCTTTATTATTTTAGGTGAAAAAATTCAAAGTGGCCAAAAAAGTTATAACTTTAAATTAAAGTAACATTTTATTGGGCATATTAGATTAATAATTTTGAATAAAATTGTTACGAAAGAAATTATATAATTCTGCATAAAGTATATACATAATTTGTTGCTTTGTCAATTATTTTTTTCGATATTTTTCCCCTTTTCATCGCAAAATTCGACAAAAATACAATGTATAAGTTAAGTTAAATCAAAAAAATGCAATTTTCATTGCATTTTTTAGTTTATTTTTATTTAGATACAATATAATATCCTACACTTCTTTTTGTAATTAGAATTTGTGGTGTAGATGTATCTTTTTCTATTTTTTCTCTTATTCTTCTAACTGTTACATCTACTGTTCTTATATCTCCATAATATTCATATCCCCAAACTTTTTCAAGAAGTGTTTCTCTTGTTACTACTTGTCCTGGTGTACTAGCAAGGAACTTAAGAACTTCAAATTCTCTTAGAGTTAAATCAATTACTTCTCCTCTAACTTTTACTTCAAATTTGTCTAAATCTAATTCTAATTCTCCTACAACTATTTTTTGTGTTTTAATTTTTTCTTCTTCAGGTTCGCTTTCTGGTTTAACATTTGCAATCATTGAAGCATCAACTTTTCTTAAGTTTGCTTTTACTCTTGCTACTAATTCTCTAATGCTAAATGGTTTTGTAATATAATCATCTGCTCCTAATTCTAAACCAAGAATTTTGTCTATTTCTTCATCTTTAGCTGTAAGCATAATTATTGGAATATTTAAAGAATTTTTTATTCTTTTACATACAGAAAGACCATCTAGTTTTGGCAACATTATATCTAATAAAATTAAATTTGGTTTTTGTTCTAAAGCAATCTCAACAGCAGCAACACCATCATTTGCTTGAATTATGTTGTACCCTTCTTTTTTTAAATTAAATTCCAACATATCTCTGATTGGTTGCTCATCATCAACAACTAATATTGTTTTTTGTTCCTTTTCTAAATTTTCTTCCATTTGGCATCCACCTTTCTCTTATTAGATATATATTTTATATCATACTTCTTTTTAATATACAAGTTTTTTTGAAAAAATTTTCTTTATATTTTTATGCAGATTTAATAAGGCTAAGTTCTTTTGAATTTGAACTTAGCCCTGTTTTATCAAATAAGAAAACTGTCTAATTTAAATTGACTCATCAAATAATTCTTCTTCATTTTCATAATCATTTGGTATTTCTAACCATTCTTTTGGAAAATTATTTATTCTCTCAATTTTAAGTTCTAATAAATAGTCGTCTCCTGTGTCTTCGCATTTTAAATATTTTATTTCATCATTTTCCAAATATACTTTTACGCTACTCCCATCATGTAATTTAAAATGTTCAAAATACATTAATTTTCCTTCAATGAATTCAAAACCTCTTAAATATCATTTTTAGTTTCATTATTATCTACAATTGATTGTTCTTTATTAAAGTATATCATTTGTTCTCCACAATAATTGGCATAAGTTTGTGTATTTTTTCCATCTATAGTGGATAAGGTGCATACTACACCCTTATTATAATATTTCTAACTCTTAAAAACTTTTTCATGTTAATTCCCCCTTTTTAAAAATAAAATACTTCTTCAAATTTTTTATCCAATGCTATGCATATTAATAAAGCCAATTTTGAGCTGGGACAAAATTGTCCTTTTTCAATTGAGATTATTGTTTGTCTTGATACACCTACTAAATTTGCTAGTTCCTCTTGTGAAAGCTTTTTTTCACTTCTTAAGTTTTTTAAATTATTTTTTAAAACTAATTCTTCATTCATTTTTTACACCTCAAAGAAAAACATAATTATTGAAGCTATTGTTATAATACTGAAAATAATACTTAAAAATAGTTTTCCTTTTTTTCTTTCCATGAAATATCTATATATTTCATAAACAGTTAATTGAGAAAATGTTATTGCTATTAAATCTGTAATTACCCCAGTTCCTTTTGTAATTCTAATAATCATAAATATTAAACAAAATACCGGCACTACAATTGTACTTAATCCTAATGCTTTTATTATAGTAGCAATTTCCATTTCATCAAACCCATTATTATCTTTTGTGACTTTTGAAAGAATCTCTTCTCTATTCATAATTATTCCTCCCTTTGTAAAGTTTACTTTACATTATTATACATTGCCTTTCCATATTTGTCAAGTATACTTTACATTTTTAAAAAATATTTTATATTTGCCCAATATTACAATCAAAAAAAAGCGAAACAAATTTGCTTTTATTTGCAAAATTGTTTCACTTTTTATATTTATATTATCACTATTATATTATAAACCTTTCTACTTCCATCTAATTTTATTGCATTTTGAACTTCGTTTCCATTTAACAAAACTTTACTTACCCCAGTACATTTTCCTTCTGGATTTTGTATTTTTATGTTATAAATGCTTTCCTTCCATTTATACTTTATGCTATATTCCTTCCAATTGTTTGGAATACATGGTTCTATTTTTAATATTCCTTTTTCTATTTTTAATCCTAATATATATTCTATTCCTGCTTTATAATACCAACTTGATGATCCCGTATACCATGTCCATCCTCCTCTTCCTGCTAAATTTCCTACTCCATATATATCTGCTGCTATTGAAAATGGTTCTGTTTTATATTTATTTGCGGTTTCTTTTGTTCTTGTGTGTTCTATTGGATTTATCATTCTAAAATATTCTAATGCTTTGTTTCCAAAACCTAACATTGCTTCTGCAATAATTACCCAACAAGATGCATGTGTATACTGTCCACCATTTTCTCTTACCCCTGGCAAATATGCTTTTATATATCCAGGTTTAAGCTTTCCTTTATTAAAAGGAGGATCTAAAAGTTTTATTATTCCATGTTCTTTGTCTACTAAATGATTTTCTAAACTTTCCATTGATATAAATTTTTTATCATTATCACCTGCATTCGAAATAATACTCCAGCTTTGGCTTATTCCATCTATTCTGCATTCATCATTTTCCATGCTTCCTAGGGTGTTTCCATCATCCATAAATGCTCTTTTAAACCATCTTCCATCCCATCCTGCAGTATTTAATGCATGTTTTAGATTTTGCTTAATTTGCCCATATTTTTCCGCTAGTTCTTTATCTCCTTTTAACTCGCAAATCGGTATAAATTTATCTAGAATATAATATAAGAAAAATCCTAACCATACACTTTCGCCTCTGCCCTTGTTTCCAACAGTACTAAAGCCATCATTCCAATCTCCAGAGCCTATTTTAGGAAGTCCATTTTCACCAAAATTCAAACTTTTTTCTATTGCTTTTATTGAATGTTTGTATATACTTTCCTTTATTTCAGATGGCAAATATAAATCATATTTTTCATCTTGATTTTCCTGTAATTTTTCACCTTGTAAATAATTTGTTTCTAAATCTAAAATTGAATTATCTCCTGTAAAATTAATATATTCTGCAACTGCAAAAGGTAACCACAATAAATCATCCGAAAACCTTGTTCTTATTCCTCTGCCTGTTTCATCATGCCACCAATGTTCAACATCTCCTTCTACAAATTGATGTGAACTATGCTTTCTTATTTGATTTTTTAAGAAATTAGGCTCTAGGTATTTTAAACCAAAAGTATCTTGAAGCTGATCCCTAAATCCAAATGCACCTCCAGATTGATAAAATCCGCTTCTACCAAACAACCTACTACTTATAGTTTGATATGCTGCCCATCCATTTAAAATAATATTCATACTTTCTAAAGGCGTAACGACCTCACATCTTCCAAGTAATTCATCCCAATATTTTTTTACAACATACAATTCTTCCTTACAATTTTGAATTTTGCTATATTTATAAGCCATGTTTTTGCTATCTAAAACTGATTCTTCAGCGCCAAGTAGCATTGCAATTTCTTTTTCTTCAAAGCTTTCCAGTTCTACATCAAATTCATAAGCTATGCAAGAATTTTTACCAAGCGAATTTTCATTATTGAGTTTAATCTTTGAAACTCCATCTGGATATTGTAAGCCACCATTTCCAAAGAAAAAATTTTTATCTCCTGTATAGGAATTAATTTTTTCACTACAAGATAAAAACATAGAATATCCATCTATTTCGTTATTATATAGGTTTCTAGCAATTATAGTATTACTATTTTTATCAAAATCTAAGTTTATAAATTTACCTGTTTTTATTTCATCTTCTCCTAAAACTGGTTTTGCATAATAATATATTTTTAGTTTTTTCTTAGTTGGTGTGGTATTTTTTAATTTTATAAGTTCAACTTTTACACTATCCTCTTTGGGCACAAATATTGTTAACTCCTGCTCTATTCCTTGGCATTTGTGAATATATCTATTATAACCAAATCCAAATACTACATTATAATTTTTATTATCAGCCATTGGGTTTAAAGTAGCTGACCATACAGATTTATTTTCCATATTTTTAATATAAATTGTATCTCCTGGCGCATCATAGTTTGGACTATTTTCCCATGCTGTTAAACGATTTAATCTACTATTTTTATACCAAGTGTATCCACCATAACTTGCTGTTGCTATTGTTCCAAATTTTTCATTTGCAAGAACATTACTCCATGCTGATGGAAGTCTATTTTGCTTGTTTAAAGTCATCCAATATTCTTTTCCATCAGTTGTAAATGCACCATATTCGTTGTAATATTTTAAGTTTTCTGTATCTTTTAAAAGTTCTATATCTTGAGTATTATCTTCTATTATTTCTTGCTTTACTTCGTCATTTGGAATCTCCTTATAATTTTCTAAATATTCATCTTCTATTTCTTTTAAATTATTTTCTATTCCACCATATTTACTATCTATTACAATGCTAGCAATAAATTCAAGAAGCTCGATATCATCCTTGCTTATTTCATTACTTGAAAGTTCAAAAATTCCACCTCTAACATTTTTTAAATACCCCATGTGATTATTTAAAATACTGTTTTCTATTTCTTCCCTCACATAATTTTCGTAACTATGTTTTTCCTCATCTAGTATTACAAGTTCAGTTTCAATATTTTTATTTTTGAAAAATTCATAAGCCTTTAGAATTTCCTTTACAACATAGCTTTCTGTTGGATTTTTTATTTTTACTAAAATAATTGGTAAATCACCAGAAATTCCGTATTTCCAAAGTTCACTTTGACTATACTTTTTATTTTTAACATTAGGTATTTTACTTGTTGCTATTGCTTTTGCAGGATTTTGGAATAAGATATATGATATCATTTTTTGGAAATTAGAAATATCTTTTCCCTTTATCCTTAAATATCTGCTTTCTGTTTCACATCTTGCTTTTGAAAGTTCAAAAGTTCTTTTTACATTTTCTGTTGTTTTATATTTTTCTAAATTTTCAATAGCAAGGTTTTTGTCTTCTTCAACAGATATCACTAAATCTAAAGTTACTATTTCTTGTGGTTTGATTTTTACTGTTCTTTTAAGCGCTACAACAGGTTCTGTTACAAATTCTTGTCTATTTGAAAATGGTATAGAGTTTTTAACCATATTAGGTATATCAAAATTTTCTCTACCTATAAATTTTTCTTTATCTATTTCATATTCTAAATCACTCGCATCATTACAAGAAGTATACATTGAAGTTGCCAAAAATACATTATTTGCTGTTTCTTCTCTATTTTTTCTTTTTACAATTAAACTATTTGTTTTCTCGTCATATTCGTATATTAAAAATAAGTTATTAAAGGCAGGATGAGCATAATCTTGTTCTTTTCTTGATAATACTGGTTCAAAATATGAGCTTATTTCTAGCACTTCTTCAACATTGCCTAAATTTGAAAGCTTTAACCTTCTTATTTCAATTGGAGTATTGCTATCTACCGTATTTATAACATCAATTTTTAAATTTGATTGTTTTATTTTCGTTTCGTTTTTATCTGGGCTAAAGCTTATTTCATAACTTCCTTTATTTACTTCATTTTGATAATAATTTGTTGTAATTATCTCCTTTGTTTTTATATTTTTAATATAGAAAAATATTCCTTGTGCATAATCTGCTGTTTGCTTAAATCTATTTATATAAATGTCCTTGTACTTACTAAATCCAACGCCCTTTTGATTTATTGCAACTGTATAGTTTTCATTTGAAATAACATTTCCTCTGATTAATCTTTCATCTATTTTGTTATATGAATTTACAATATAATCTTCGTAATCCTTATATTTTAATTTTTCTACCTTTTCTTTATCCTCTTTTGTTACTATATATTTTTCTGGTTTACGCTCTTGCAGTAAGATTGAAACAGCCTCCATTTCTGGATTTTGCATAAACCTTTTTTGTAAAATATTATTATTGAATAAGTTATTTATGGAAAGCAATATAAGTCCCTGATGATGCGCCATATAAGTTTTTACTACACTTGCTTTTTTATTTTTTTCTACTCTTTCTGGAGTAAAATCTATTGATTCATAAAAGCCATATTTTCCATTCATACCATAGCTTTCTAATAGTTTTAGATTTTTTATTGTTTCTTGAGTTACATCATTTATTGCTAAAATTGTTCCATAGCTTGAAACTACAAACTCATCAGCTAAGCCTCTTTTCAAACCTAACCATGGAATTCCAAAGGCTTTATATTGATAATTATTGTGTAAATCTTTTAAATTAAATGCCGCTTCTGAAATTCCCCAAGGAAGATTAAGCCTTTTAGCGTATTCCATTTGACTCATAAGCATAAATTTACATGATTCATCTAGCAAGCTCCCCTCGTATTTAGGAATATTTATATTTGGCATTAAATATTCAAAAGCTGTTCCAGACCATGAAATAAGCCCACTATAACCATTTAAAGTTGTAATTGTTCTACTTAATGAATTCCAATGTTTACTAGGCACATCCTTTTTGGCAACAGCCACTATACTTGCTTGTCTTGCTTCAGAAGCCAACAAATCATAATAAGAATCTGTTAATTTATTTTCCTCAATATTAAAGCCAATAGAAAATATTTGATGTTCACTATTATAAAGTTTAGAAAAATCAGTCATATCAATCAAATTAGAAACGATCAGTAACATATTCTGTACATTTTGGGAAGTGTCCCCAAAATGTTCAAGGAAGGCTTTTAAAACATATAAATACCCCACAAAGTTTCCACTATCAACTGTTGAAATGTATCTTGGCGTTAGTGGTTCTTTTGTTTTTGTATTGTACCAGTTGTATAAGTGCCCATTCCATTTTTCTAGACTATCCACTGTTTTTATTATATTTTCTAATAATTCTAAACATTTCTCTAATTTAATTATCCTTAAATCATAAGCTGAAATTACTGCAAGCATTGAAAGCCCTATATTGGTCGAAGAGGTTCTTGAAACCGCTTTTTCCTTTCTATCTTCTTGATAATTGTCTGTTATTAGATAATTATTTTCTCCCGTTAAATATTGTTCAAAAAAGCTCCATGTTTTTGTTGCAATATCTAGTACATAATCTTTTTCTTCTTTATCGAGTTTTTCTAAGTTGTTCATTTTCTTCTTTTCTTTTGATATTTCGCACATAATTAGCGGCATAATTATCCATAGAATCCCTATCAATAATCCCGCAATATTAGGATAAAAAATAGCAAGTAATCCTCCTAGAAGTACATTTATTATCATTTGTCTATAATAAGAGAATAGATCTCCTTTGGACATTTTTTCTGCTTCTTCTGATGTTGTCCATTCTAGCAAATGTTTTTTAGAAATTAAACATCTATACAAAGTTTTCGTAATTGCTTTTATAGATGTATATGCTTTAAATGGTAAACATCCTAGTGTTAGTATAAGTCTTAAAAATGCACCTTTAGCTCCCGCAATTCTAGGAGAAAAATCTTTTTGTTTTTTCTCATTTTCTTTTCTTCCAATTATTAAATTTAAAAATTCTAATACAAATGGAAAAATTGCTATTATTATTAAAGCAGATTGGCTAATTACTATATTTGTGCCATTCACTTTGTTAATAATTATAAAATATAAAGCAGCTATAATTATTGAAATTTCTAGTAAACTTCTTCTTAAATTATCAAAAATTTTAAATTTTGATAATAAATTTAAAGGATTTGAGATTTTATTTTGTTCATCGCTATTTCTGTTTTCTCTTAAAAAAATGTATTTTATTACATTAAAAATTACTTTAAAAGCCTTTGCAACTTTGATTATCATTCCTAATATAATTGCTATAAATGATAATCCTCTTTTATAATATCTTGTAGTACTTTCTTTTTCATTTGATTTACTTTCTCTTTTTGGAACTTTTCTTTGCATCCAATAAAAAATTTGCCAATCTCCTCTTATCCATCTTGAAAGTCTTGTCATAAAACTTAGGTATTTTGTTGGATACCCGTCCATTAGCATTATATCTGAAGCTAAACCACACCTCAAATAATTCCCCTCAAGCAAGTCATGGCTTAGAACCGTGTTATCCGGAATTGTATTTTTCATCACTTTAGAGAAAACATGTAAATCATAAATTCCTTTTCCTGTGAATATTCCTTCTCCAAAATTGTCTTGGTAAACGTCTGAAATTGCATTTGTGTATGAATCAATTCCACCACTGCCCGCAAATATCTTCGTAAATAGATTTTTGAAACTTACATCTAGATTGACTCCTACTCTTGGCTGAATTATTCCATATCCATCAATTACAATGTTTTTTTGTTCATCCATTACTGGCCTATTTAAAATGTGAGCCATTGCTCCCACAAGCTCAAAGCCTGAACCTAAAATTAAATCTGTATCTGCATCTAGGGTTATAACATACTTTAAGTGTTCAAAGTGTTCAAAAGTTGAAACTCTGAATGGGTTTTGAATGTTGCCTAAAATGTATTCATTGAATTGATTTAGCAATCCTCTTTTACGCTCCCAACCTAAGTATTTGCCTTCTTTTTCGTTCCATGTTCTGTTTCTATATAGAAAATGAAATATTGCTTCTTCTTCCTTTTTATATTTTTTATTTAACTCTTCTACTTGTTTTAGGCCTTCCTCTATTACTTCTTTATCAAATTTTTCATCCTTTTGGTCGCTTTCTGAGCAGTCTCCCAGTAACGCGAAATACAAATTTTTTGATTTATTTGCAATATAGAATACTTCTAATTTATGCATTAGTTCTTTTACTTTTTCTTTTGTTTTTAAAATTGTTGGAATTACTACAATTGTTGCATTTTCTTTATCTATTCCATCTGAAAAATCTATTTTTGGTATTAGTTTTGGTTTTACAATTTTGCTTAATATATACTGCATTATTTGAGTTACAATTTCACTTGATGGTATCAACAATAACACAAAACTAACTATATTTAGCCAGATATTTTTTAGATTTACGATTGCAGTTATTCCAGCACTTATAAGAATTGATAAAAATACAAATGTAAAAATATAGATTTTTGCTTTACTTTCATTGCTCATTTTAGGTCTTTTGTTAAAATTCAATTCTTTGTATAAATCATTTATTCCTTTATCTATTAAATAATAGCCTATATGTGCTTCCTTTTTTATAGCATTTTCTTTTTCTTCTACTGTGTTTTGCTCTATCTTATTTTCTTCTATTTTCCTAGACAATTCCCTTAACTCTATTTCTGCCTCTACTATATTTTTCTCATTTGCTATTTTTTTAAGCTCTGTTTCTGCATCAGCATCTAGCATTTGATTTTTCTGGCACAACTCTAAAATCTTTTTTGCAATATATATTTCAGAAATTTTAGTTTTACTTGCAATTTCTTTTATTTTATTTCTATAATAACTTTTTGTTGAATGGTCCATTTTGCTGTAAACACCAGCTGGATCTTGTTTTAGAATTTCTTCTACACCATTTAACTTTTGAAATAGCTCTAAAAAGTCAATTCTTTGAATTTTTTTAATGCTTGTGATATAATTTGCCATTAACACCTTTTTTACGGCAATATCAAAATGCTCTTTTTTTATGATGTCTGATACGCTTGAACCTGCCATTTCTACTGTTTCTTCTAACACTTTCAAATAGCTATAACCCTTTTTGCCATATCTTTTTAAAGTATAAGCCATATATTCTATAAAAGAATATCTCATATCTTGAAAAGCACTTTTGCTCAAGCTTTTGCCGTTTTTAAACTTTTGCTCATCCTTTTCTTTATGTTCAATTAGTCTTTCTGCAATTTCTTCAACCTTATATTTTTGAAGCTGAGAACTATATATTTTTTCACACACCTCTTTTATATTATTTATAATTGCAATTTGCAGAAATAAGCCTATGTTCCAGATTTCGTCCATATTTAGAGTTCTTTTTGTTTGATAACTTTCAATGTATTTTTCTAAATCTTCCTTTTCAATTTTGCCTTCTGTGTATGCAACAATTTCAGAAGCTAGCACATATATTCTTGCAAAGCCTTCGTAATTACCATTTGAAATGCCTAAAAAATTAACATATTTTTTTAATGTTAATTCTTTTTCTATCTGTTTTACAGTTTCTTCAATTATATAGAAATTGTCTAAAAGCCACTCTCCTGCTGGATGTATACCTATCTCTAGCTTTAAGTGTTCATTTAATAAATTATATGTTTCTTTTATAAATTCAAAATTTTCTTTTAACTCTGGCACTGGGTATGTTTCTTTATTTGATTTTGACTTTACATTATGGTTTGCTGCAATTTTTTGTAAATGATTTTCTAGCTGATTTTTATCCAGTAATGTGCCATTTAGTTTTAATACTTTATTAATATTCAAAAAATTCCACTCCTTGCAAAATGTTTTACACATATTTTTTGCAAATTGTGGAAAATTTATACTTGTTTTAAGCTATTATTTTGTTTATAAAATTCTCTATTATCTCACTATCTTCAATTTTATTTATTCCAAAGCATTTGTTACCTAAGTCTTTTATGGATGCTCCGCAATGATATAATTCCTTGTTATCTATTACAATAAATCTATCGTGAAATTTGTTTGTTTTTGCTACTTTTAATGTTGGATATTCTTTGTTAAATTTTTGAATATCTATATTTTGTATATTACTTTTGGTTGATGTTAATATCACTACTTCTACATCTTTATTTTTCTTTGATAGCATTTTTAATATGCTATCATCTATATAGTTGTCTATAATTGTTATTTTATTTTTAGCTTTCTTAAAAATATCTATAATTAAACTATAAGCATCATAAATTTGCCCTTCAAAAAATATTTTTTGTTTAATATTTTCTTCATGTTGTAATTCATTAAATATTTCATCAAATTTTTTATCGTGTTCCATTAGTTTTCCCTTTATATTACTGATTTCTTGAAATATATAACCATTATTGTTTAAAAATTTTCTCATTTCAACAAAAGTCTCAACTATTCTTAAACTGACTTTAATTGCTATTTCACTTCTCAATAAAGAAGATAACATTATTATTCCTTCTTCTGTAAATACATATGGATTATACTTTCTTATTACCTTACCATTATTTAATTTTAAATTTAAGATCACAAATTGTGATCTTAAATTTTCAAATTCTTTATCTGATAATTGAAATCCAAATTCATCAGGAAATCTTTCAATATTTCTTTTGACAGCTTGATTTATTGATCTTGTTTCTGTATTAAATAACATAGCCAAATCACTATCTAGCATTACTTGTTTTCCTCTTATTGTGTATATCAAATTCTTTATCTCAACATTATTTTCTGTATATTCTATAATACTATTGTTTTCTGCTTTTTGTAACTCATTTTCCATAATATCAACATCCTTTGTTAATTTTCATCATTATAGAATAGTTGTTTGTATTTGTCAATAGTTTTATTATAATTTAACTTATAGATTTCACACTTTCTCCCTCTTCCTAATATTATTATCTAGGTGGTTTTTATGAGATATAATAGAAATGCTGTTTATGAATATGCTAAAAAGTGGGCTTTAGTAAGAAATCCAAGATATTATAATTATGATAATATTGGTGGTGACTGTACTAATTTTGTTTCTCAATGTATTTTTGCTGGCTGTAAGCAAATGAATTACAACAAAAATAATGGCTGGTATTATATAAATGCAAATAACAAATCTCCATCTTGGACTGGTGTTCAATTTTTATATAATTTTTTAATTTCAAATACAGGCACAGGTCCCCGCGGTACAAAGGCAACTATTGACCAATTACAAATTGGAGATGTTATTCAACTTAGTTTTGACGGAAATTCTTTTTCACATAGTTTAGTTGTAGTACAAAATGGAAAATCAACATATAATACTTTTGTTGCTGCTCATACTTATGATGTTTTTCATAAAAGACTATATGATTATGTTTTTGCTGATTATCGTTGTATACATATTGAATAAATTTATATAAATTTAAAATTTTTTCACATTTAATATATCTATTTTTTAAAGGATTATAATATAAATTGTAAAAAAAATTACCAAAATAATTTTTAATTTTTTTCACAAAATAATATTGATAAAACTTATTTAGTATTTTTAATTTTTTATTAATTATTTATACCTAAATTTGAAAAGTTTTATTAGATTAGGAGGATGTTATTATGTCTAGGAATAGAAGATTAATATCTGAAAATTTACGTGAAGAAATAGCAAAGGAACTTGGTGTTTATGACCAAGTAAAACAAGATGGTGGAAGTTGGCAAAATGTTTCTTCAAAAGACTGCGGAAAAATAGTTAGTACAGCAATTGAAATAGCTAATAGAGCCGTAGAAAAATAGTTATTTTTATACTTTTAAAAGGATGGGAATAAAGATATATTATTTTTTTTACCCGTCCTTTTTCTTTTTACTTTTCTTCCAAAAATATAATCTTGTATTCAGACTTTTTTTATGTTATTATAATTTTAGTATATTAAATGAAAGGACTAATTAATTGAAGAAAAAAGATATTATAGATTTAATTGAAAAATTAAAAAAAGCCTATCCCGATGCAACATGCAGTTTGGATTTTGAAACTCCATTACAATTAGTATTTGCTGTAATGCTTTCTGCTCAGTGTACTGACGAAAGAGTTAATAAAACAACTCCTATATTATTTAAAAGATGTAAAACTTTAGAAGATTTTATAAATATTGATATTGAAGAATTAGAGCAAATTATTCGCCCATGTGGTTTTTATAAAAACAAAGCAAAAAATATAAAACTATGTGCTAATCAAATTAAAAATAATTTTGATGGAAAAGTGCCTCAAACGGCTGATGAACTAATAACTTTAGCAGGTGTTGGAAGAAAAAGCGCAAATGTTGTAATGTTAGAAGCCTTTGGAATTGCACAAGGTATCGCAATTGATACTCATGCCAAAAGAATTACAACTTTACTTGGTTTAACCCAAAATAAAGAACCTGAAAAAATTGAACAAGATTTGTTGAAAATAATCCCAAAAGAATACATAAAAGATATTAACCATCTACTAATGTGGCATGGTAGAAATTGCTGTATAGCCAGAAAGCCAAATTGCAAAGAATGTCCCATTAACATTTATTGTGAATATTTTAATTAAAAAGCCAAAGATATTAATTTGTGTTTTTAGCGTCGTCGTCGGGTATCCGAGAAAAAACACAAATTAATACCTTTTCATTTTAAGTCAATTTTTTTCAAATTTACGCTTCTCTACGCCAGTAAAATAAATACTGCTGAGCTATTCCAGCTAAGTCACCAAATTTTTCTTTTGCTAAATTTTCTATTTTCTTCTTGTTTACCTTTGTTTCATCCGCTTCTTTTAAATATAAATCATTCATAACACGTCTAACCCATACATCTATAGGAAAAACATCAAATCTTTTTAAATCTGAAAATAGCAAAATACAATCTGCAACCTTTGGCCCAACTCCAGATAATTTAAGTAATTCGTCTCTAACCATATTTGTATCCTTTTCTTGATACAATTTTACTAAATTAACTTCTTTTTTTAAAATCATTTGTGTTGTCTCAAAAAGCCTGATATCTCTGAATCCTAAACCTAGTTGTCTATATTCTTCAACTGTTACATTTTCTAATTGTTTAGCTGATGGGAAAGCATAATATTCTTGTGAATTCCAAGTTATTTTTGTCCCATATTTTTTTGATAATCTTTCTATTATTCCTTTTATTCTTGGAATGTTGTTATTAGCTGAAATTATAAAAGATATTATTGTTTCCCATAAATCTTGATTTAATATTCTAATTCCGCTTCCATAATTTACACTATTTTTCATATTTTCATCAATTCTTGAAAGTGTTTCCTTTATTTTTTCATAATCTCTACTTAAATCAAAATAATCTTCTACAATTTCTTTAATATCACCGTCGCAAATTCCTTTAAATTGTATATCTTCCCCAACCTTTTTTACATTTAAAACGTTTCCTTTAAAAACTCCAGTATAACTTCCATCTGGTTCTTCATTCCACCTAAAGCATTGCCCACAATCAAAAATGTCTTTTAATTCGAAGGAAGTTGCATTTTCTAAAACATATTCTTGTTCTTTCATCTCACTAACTCCTATTGTATTTTACAATCTAATTATATCACAATTAGATTAATTAGAATAGTGTTTTTATTGAATGTTGTAGAATATACCTAAATAGCTTAACTATTTAGGGGAGTTTTCTTTAAAACCCCAATCCAACAACTTCCCTTGAATTAGTAATTACAATAAAAGACTTTGGATCAATCCTTCTTGCTACATATTTCACTTTGGAAACATCTCCACGAGATGCTGCACACATTAAAACAAGCTTTTCCGAATTTGTATACATTCCTTTCCCATATAATCCAGTTGTCCCTCTTCTTACTACATTACCGATTTCCTTTGAAATTTCTTCACTTTTATCTGATACGATAATTATCAGTTTAGTAAAATATATACCTTCAAAAACAATGTCTATTATTTTTCCCATTAGATATATAGCTATAGCTGAATATAACCCTATTTCTATCTTTTTTAAGAATATTATGTTTAAACTTACAACAATAATATCAAAAATCATTATTACATAACTCATTCTTATATTAGGCTGATATTTTTTCAAGATATTACTTATTAATTCTGAACCACCTGTTGATGAATGCGCCTTTAGTATTATTGCACTTCCTAGTCCTGTAATTATTCCACCATATATACATGCTAAAAACTTGTCTTGTGTTAATGGTTTTAATGTGTCTAATACATCAATAAAAACTGATAAAGAAATTGTTCCAATTATAGATTTTAAAACAAATCCTTTTCCAAGTTTATAAAATGCCCATAAGAATAATGGAATGTTAATTGATGCAATAACAACTCCCATAGGGAAATTAAAAATATAATAGGCAATAGTTGCAATACCACTCACTCCCCCAGATGATAACTGGTTTGGGAGTAAAAAGAGTGATATGCCTATTGCCATTATTCCTGCTCCTATTATTGTTCCTAATATTTCAATAGTAAATTTTCTTTTTTTACTCATATTACCACCTATATGTAATATTTGTAAAAATTAGATTTATTATACTATTTTTTATTTATTATTGATGCTACATGAATTGAAGCTATATAAGTTATTACAATCATTAGTCCTAATATTGGGTCAATTTCTACTAATAATTCTCCTGTAGAAATTGTAACTATTAATGTAGCTGATGATGTATTGTTTTCTGCATTATTATCCGGCGTTCCTTTATCGTTTGTTTCTTCTGTTAAGCTTGCAGTGTTTATTTTTGTTCCAATATTATTTTCACCTTTATTCCAGTGTAGAATAACTTTATATTCCTTCTCTTCTCCTGAATTTAGAAGCTCTGTTTTTAATTTTGCAGTATTATTTTCAATTGTCCATCCATTATTTTCTTCTGCTTTCATTGTAAATCCTTCTGGTATTGTTTCCAATAATGTTGTGAACCCTGCTTGTTCTCCAACATTGCTTACTTTTATTGTATATTCAACAACAATATCAGTTTTATCTAATTCTTTTCTATGGATTTCAACTTTAGCAAGTTTTCCATTTGATATATTTTGTTGTTGTCCATTTAATAGTATTTTAGTAATTAACTTATCTATTTTCAAGTCAAAGATTTTTGCTTTCTCTGGTATTGTAGGGATTTCTGGTTCTGGTTCTTCTGGCTCTGGAACGATTTCCTTATATTTATATACAACATAAATTGTACTATTTATAATTTCATTTCCATTTTCGCCTAATGTAGTATATGGAGTCATTTTTCCTTTTGAATTTTCTGGAACTATACATTCAAAACCTTCTTTTTCTTGTTTTAGTGTTGTATATGTATCCCCTTCATATCCATTTATTGTTATTTCATCAAATAATGCTTGATTTGTTGCTTCATCTATATATTTAGCAACAACACTCATTTTTCTAATGTAATAATAATTAACTTCTATAACACCATTTATGGCAACATCTTCAGCATTTGTAGGTAACTTAGATTTTACTAAATCATAACCATCAAATTCTTTAGGTTCAATTTTATATTGCTCTCCTACATTGAATTCATGTTCCTCATTTTCAATTAGCTCATTTGTTACACTATTTATATGCTTTTCTATAACTTTTCCTTTTTCAGGTTCAACTTCAACTGATGAGTAGTAATAATTTAATTGAATTTCTTCTGGTTGCATTATTACTGTTTCGTTTGCAGGTTTTTCAACTAATAATAAATTATTGAAATTCTTTGATGATGCTTTAAACACTTCACCTACAAGTCCTGTTGATGTTTTACTATCCAAAACAATTTCTTCTATTGTTGGTTCCTGTGTTGGCTCTTGTGTTGGTTCTTGTGTTTGAGTCGCCTCAGCTTTAATTGTTTTTCTTTGTATGTGATTTACTTTAACTTTGGCATTTTGTTGATAATAGAATTTTACAACTATTTCTCCACTTTCAAATTTTCCAGTTGTATTTCCAATAGTACTTATATGTGTGTAACCTGGTATTTCTTTTGCAGATACATTATATAATTTTCCTATTTCGTCAGTTTTTTCTTCTTGAGTTAAAAGTTCTTTTTCTGTTTCATATTCTAAGTATTGAACTTTTAAAACTCCAATTGCATCTGTATAATAATAAGTTAATTCTGTATCTTCATTAAATTGTAATTCTTTTTCATAAACAATGTTTTCACCTTGTTTAATTGAATCTAAAGAAAATTCATTTTTTAAGTTATTGTAATTACTATTTTCATATAATTTGTAAATATGGTTTATATTTACTTTTTGCACTCTATTATCTGTAATCTCAATTTCAGGCCAGTAAGTTATATTTTCATCATTTGCTACTTTTGTTGTAGTACCTTTTAAATAATGATGTATTGTTAATTCTGCTTTTTCTGTTTCATAATAATAATTAACTACAATATCATTATTTCCAATTTCACCAGATGCTTCATCTGTTATTATATAGTTACCATTTGATTTTTCTAGTGTCAAATTTTCTAAGTCAAATCTTGGTTTAGTTTCATATCTTTCGCCAATATTATAATCTTTAATCTCATCTTCAGCAACTTTAATATTTGTATATGTTCCATCTGGTTCTTTTAAGTAATGATGTGTTGTAACTCTACTTCCATTTCTTGAGTTTTCTATAGTTATTGTATTGTTTTCAATATTTTTAACTTCAAATTCTATAGGTGAATCTAGTAATTTATAACCATCTAATGCTTTTGTTTCAGTTATTACGTATTTTCCTAAAAATGGTACTTTTACTTTTAATTGACCATTTGAATCAGTTACTAGTCCTGTCTCTTTATACTTATTTCCTTCTGTTTCATTAAAGCTTTCTTGTTCTGTATATTTTAGTAATTTAACGCTATTTATACTCATTGTTTTATCTAATGTTCTTGATGATGATGACATTAATATATAATATTTTTTCCCGCCATCCAAAACTTTAGAAACATATGAATAATCTTCTGAAACGCCATATCCTTTTGAACCACCATTTATCCACATAAAGCTTTGGTTAGACGTGTAATCATTTACAGATAGTGCTTCATCTGGATTTTCAGCTATTTTAGCTACCATGCTGTTGTAATTAGACTCTGCTTTCATTTCTATAGCATACTTTCCTGTTTTATTGCTTAAGTCAACTTCTATATATGATTTGGCTATATCTGATTGGCTATTATTATTGTTTGGCACTAATTTTCCATCAGTATATTCAAAATAATATGAATCATTGCTATTTTTATTTACTTGTCCAAATATTTCACTTTCTTTATTTTCAAATTTTTCTATTTCTTCAGTTTCTACTAAATCTATACTATTAATGGTTATTCCTCCACCACCAAAGCATTTAAGTTGTAAATAATATTTTTTTCCACCTTGTAGAACTGGTGAAGAATATGTATCTGCATCTGTTATTGTATTTAAATATACAAATTTATTATATGGACTTCCATCAGTTAGTTCATTAGTATTATCTGAAATATTTACTGCTAAAAGTGATGTTGAAGTTTTTTGAACATTTACTAAAACATTGTAAGCCCCTACTTTATTGCTTAAGTCAACTTCTATATATGAACTTGCTGAATTATATCCATTTGTTTCAATTTTATTTCCTACTTTAACAAATCCATTTTGTGAATTAGCTGTTAATGGACCAAAATTAACGCATCCTTCAATTTCAAATTCTGCTCCTTCAAGTGGTTCACTATTTTTACTATCAATTTTATTTATAGTTAATATTTTTTCTTTTATTGCATATGAAACTACAACTTTTTTATCTTCTTGAACATTGCTAAAATAATTAGCTGGAATTGTATATATTCCATCTGAATATTCTTCAGATAATATATTATTTCCATTTATAGTAATACTTGAAATAATATAGCCACTATCTGGTGTCATTACTATTTCTTTTTGATTTCCTTCCCCATATCTTACCTCTTCATATGGTTCTTCTTCTTCTCCAGATATTGTTCCACCTTTTATTCCAAATTTACTATCAACTTCTGTTGTAATATTAAATTTGCTTATTTTATTTGTAACATCAACCTGGATTGGATTCTCTTGAGTAGGATAATTTATTAAAAGTTTTGGCTCTAATCCTCCAATATGAGTCCATACTCCATTAGTATTTAATATGTTATAATATTCTTCTGATTTTATATCTGGTATTTCAATATGTTCTACTGCTGTATCTCCAGTATTTTCTATTATTTGACATTGTTCATCATGTGAATTTAAATTTATTAGTTCATTTTCTAAATAATAGTTTGAACCTGCTGTATTTGGATAAGATGTATTTGCTGATATTTTTCCTATATAGCTTTTATATCCTGTTTCAGCATTATAATTGATAGTTCCTCCATTATAGCTATCTGTTATATAACTTGAATATGCTATTCCTCCAATACGAGCTGATGATATTTGATTTGTCGCATTATAATCTATATTTCCCATATTAACACTGTTATTTATAGTTTGAAAAAATCCTATTCCACCTATATATGTACTATCTGATACTTTTTCTGTATTTACTTTTATATTACCCATGTTATAACATTGTTTAATTGTTCCGCTTCCAGTAGCAATACCTGCAATTTTTTTATCTTCAGCACCTGAGCCAAAAGATTTTACTGTAATATTTCCTAAATTATAGCAATTTTCAGCAGTATCAGTATTTCCGTCCGATTCCACCTATTTCCATGTTTTTATTTCCAACACAATTTATATCTCCTGTATTATATGCATTTTTTATATATCCATAATTAGAAATTATACCAGCGCAATAGATATATCCTGTTTCAGAATTAATATTTAAAGTTCCTGTATTATAGCAATCTTCGGCTTTTCCTTGATATCCATTCAAGCCTCCCATATGTACATCTTTACCTGAAAAATTAATATTTCCTGTGTTGTAACAACATTTTTCATTAGAATTATAGTTTCCGGTATCCTATTAAACCTCCTATATATATAGCATAGGTTGTATCATTAGGAGTATTAATATCCATATCACCTTCATTATAACAATTGATATAATCTCCTCTATCATTTATATATGCCATCAATCCGCCTGCATATCCACTTCTGTTTGAATTAATTTTTATATTTCCAAGATTATAACTATCTTTAATTTCGTTTCTTGTTCCTTGATAAGCTATTAATCCTCCTGCATAAGCGTCATTACCTTCTTCGCATATTATGTTTCCTTCATTATAAGAATTAGTTATACTTGATTGGGCATACTCTTGTCCTATAAATCCTCCACAACATCTTTTTCCATGGATTTCTCCTGAGTTATAACAATTAGTTATATTATTATTAAGACTACAATATGCAATTAAACCTCCAACATAGTCATCTCCATAAATATCTCCTTTATTATAACTATTCTTTATAATTATATTTCTATAATTATTTGCAATTAATCCTCCTGCATAATTCTTTCCAGAAATTTTTCCAGTATTATAGCAATTATTCAATTCTACTTCTTCACCATTAGATAAATATGCAAATAATCCTCCTGCATAATATTCATTATTGCATATAATTTCACCTTCATTATATAATCCTTCAAGTTTACTATTTACATTATTATATAAGTACGCAACTAGCCCTCCTGCATAACCTCTATTAGCTTCTACTTTACCTTTATTATAACATTTTTCAATGTATAAACTATCAGCATATCCAGCTATTCCACCTATATATCCACTTGAACCAATTCCTTTGATAGTTCCTTCATTATAACAATTTATTATTCTTGAATTATTACTATTTGCTGTTATTCCTCCACATGTATTTCCTGTAATCTCTGCTTTATTATAACAATTTGTAATTTCTGTATTATTTGAATTTGCAACAATTCCTCCTACATAATTATAATTAGAGCTTACTCCTTCGTATATAATTTTTCCAGTTATTCCTAAATTTTCTATTTTAGCATTTATTGCATATCCAAATAAACCTAAATTACTACTATTATCATTACTTTTTATATAAATGTTTCTTATTTCATTACCTTGTCCATCAAATGATGCACTAAATGCATATTTATCATTTTTGCCAATAGGAGTAAAGCCATTTCCTGTTTGTTCTGTTAATTCTTCTTTTATTCCTTTAACTTCTCCATCTCCATTTAAATCTCCAAATGAAACGTCATTAATATCTCTATATGAAGCGTCTTCATTAAAGTCAATTGTATTATTTAAAACAATTTTAACATCTTTTCCTAATTCTCCCAAATTTGACATTTGTGATAGTTTTACTAAATCTTCAATTTTCTCAATTATAAAATTATCTGTTGTTTCATTATTTTCAAATTTTATAATTGGAAATTCATTATTTATATTCTCTGTATCTTTAGTAAAATAGTTATCTGAAATCTCATTTATAAATTCTTCAGTCTTCATATATTCTGAATCTTTTGAAATTCCTAAATTGTTTATTGTTTTCCCAGCAATATTAACATTATCTATATAATAGCATTTGCTAACTATTGCATTGTTTCCTGTAATTGCCCCTGCATATCCATTATTATTATTTGCTGATACATTACCTATATTATAGCAATTATATACTCCAACATAATCGGTTTTATTTCCTATTATTCCTCCTGCATAGTTGTTTCCTTCAATTTTTCCTGTATTATAACAACCTATTATATTTTTATATTTTGCAGAATAGTATCCTACGATTCCTCCTGCACATGTTCCATTTATATTAGCATTATTATAACATTTCTTTATATCATTTTGTCCTGAATAATATCCTACAATTCCTCCTACATTGTTTGTACCAGTAATATTTCCTGATACTCCTATATTTTCAATTTTACCATTTAGCACGTAGCCAAATAATCCAGCATCTACATTTGTTGCATTAATATAAATATTCTTAATTTCGTTACCTTGTCCATTAAATGAACCTGAAAATGGTAATTTTACTATTAACCCAATTGGAGTGAAACCTTTTCCATTTTGATCTGTTAATTCTTCTTTTATTCCTTTTGTTTGTCCATCACCATTTAGATCTCCATATATTGTATTTGTATAGTCATTATATGAATTATTATCATTAAAGTCTAAACTATTTGCTAGTTTAACCTCAACTCCTTCATAATTAATACCATTTCTTACTTGTTCAGATAATTCAACTAAGTCTTCTATTTTTTCAATTGTAGTGATTTTATTTATTTCAATATTTTGTTTTATTACTGGATAACCAGCATTTAGGTTTTCTGTATCTTTCTCAAATACATATCTATTTAATTTACTAGGTTGCTCATCTGATTTTAAAGTATCAGCATTTATTGCAATACCATTACGTTCTATATTTAGTCCTGTAAGAGTTATAGTACTTAAATAGTAAGAATTCATTTCCTCTCTTCCTGTAATAGGATATATATAACTATATTTTGCTGGACTATATCTTGGTCCTATTACATTACCTGTATTATAAGAATTAATAACAATTCCATCAATAGCAATACCGGCTGTTTTATAATTAGTAACGCTAGATATAGTGCCATTATTAATATTTCCTCTATTATATGAATCCATTACTGTTGCACTATGACTAATACCTGCTACATTTCCTTTTCCAGAAACACTTCCAATATTATAACACTTGCTTACATTTGAACCACCAATTCCAAAAGCACTTCCATTGTTTGATGTTATCACTGCAGTATTATAGCTATTAGATATATTAGTATATATTATATCTGCTATTCCAGTTGCTAAAGTATTAGCTGTAATTTTTCCAGTATTATAACTATTATTAATTATTGCACTTCCTTCACAAACTATTCCTGATGCAACTCCATTAGACCCACTAGCAGAAATATTAGCCTTATTGTAACAATTATTAATTGTTACATTGTCAGCAGTAGCGACTATCCCGGCACAAGTTGAATTATAATATGTTGAAGTAACTTTACCAGTAACTCCTAAGTTTTCTATTTTACAATTACTAGCTGATGCAAACAATGCTTTTGCTCCATATCCTGATGTGTGATATATATAGATATTTCTTATTTCATTTCCTTGTCCATCAAAATCCCCCATAAATGCAATGTCGTTATTATCATCTCTAGATGGATTTTTAAATCCAATTCCATCAAAACCTCTTCCTGTTGTTAATTCTATTTTTATATTACTTACTGTTCCATTACCATTTAAATCTCCATATTTTGTGCTTGTTGCATCTTTATATGAATCATTATCATTAAAGTCTAATGTTCTCATTAATTTAAATGTAGTGTTTTCAAATGTATTTTTATCTTTATTTACAGAATTAGCAATTGCAACTAAATCTTCTATATAGTTTATTTCTATTTCTTCTTTTTCAACTGGTCCAGTTGCCTCTGGAACTTCTGGTTCTTCTGTTTTACCCGTATTTACTTCAAAAAATTGAATTTTATCTTTTTCACTATATCCTTCTAAAGCTTTAACTTCTACTGCATAAAATTTTCCATCTCCTAATGGCAATACTATTTTTCCATTTCCATCAGTTTTTACAATATATCTCTCGTTTTCTTCATCGTAAGTACCAATATAGTTACCATTAATATCTTTTGCATAATCCATAGGAATTGTTAATTCTACAATTACAAATTCTACATTTTCTAATGGTTCTTTTGTATCCTTATCAATTTTTACTAATGTAAATAATGGTTTATCTTCTATAATAAAGCTTAAATTATCTGCATTAATTTCAACATTTTTTAATGTTTTTAGATTTTCTTTATTATCTATCTCTACTCTGTAGTTTTCGTCTTCTTTTACTACTCTAAACTTAATTATTTCTGCATTATTAGAATATCCATCTGGTGATTTTACTTCCTGTAATGTGTAATTTCCTGTAACATTTTTTCCAGCTTGGTATGCTTCTAACCCAGAAATTGTTATTATCCCTTCATCATTTGTAGTGTATTCTTTAACTGTTCCTGTATCTTCCTTAATTAAATTAAACACAGCTCCTTTTAATGTTTGGTCTGATGTTCCTTCTGATAATTTAGTTATATTTAAACTATATGAAGGAATTTCCTCATTGGTCATGTTTACCTTTATTATTTTGTTTGTTTCATCTATTACAGTAGCAGCACTAAATTCATCATTATCGCTTTCAACTTTTAATTGTCCATTGGCATCTTTTACTATTTTAAATGTAACTTCTTGTAAATAGAATCCTTCTGCTTTTGTTTCTTTTATTGTATATTGTGTATTTTCTTCAAATCCATTTATTAGAACTTCCCCTTCTTCATTTGTTGTATATACCTTTCCTGTTCTATTTTCTATTGTGAATTGTACTCCTTGTAATTTTTCACCTGTTTCTTTATTTGTTTTATTAATTAATATCTGTGGTTGTTTTTCATTTAACAATTCTAGTTCAATATTTATTAAGTCTTCATTCTCAATTACATCTACTTGTGCATTTGCAAATGTTGTATTATTACTTTGGATTTTAAATTGTCCATTTTCTTTTACTAATTTAAAATTCACATCATCTATTAAATAATAACCATCAGCATATATTTCTTTTAAAGTATATTCTTTTCCTTGTTCTAATGGACTTAAAGATATCTTTCCTTCACTATCTGTTGTGTATTCCTTATTTTCTTGCATTAGATAGAATGATACACCTGAAATATTTTCTAGTGTTTCACTATCTTTTTTTGTAATTCCTAACTTGTATTTTGGTGTTTCTTCTATTGTTGCAATTAGTGTGTTAGCATCTATTACAGGTTCTGTAGCAAATTTATCTTGAGATAGGACTTCAATTTCTAAGTGTTCTTTATCATCTTCTTTTTCTCTAACTACAAATTTTATTTTTTCATTGTTTAAACTATAATTAACAGGATTTTTTACTTCTTCTAATATATAAATTCCATTTACATATAATCCTTCTATTGATAGTTTTCCTTCTATATTTGAAGTTACTAGTTTTGTAGCCATTTCATTATCATTATCATCTAGCTCTGTTAATTTATAGACAGCACCAGGTACTACTTTTTGGTTTTCCTCATTTTTCTTTGTAATTTCTGCATTATACTTTCTTGATGTTCTAATTCCTAATTTTGCTGGCTCTATGCTTGCTGCAATTTTTCCATCTGGAGTTTCATAAGCAAAGTTTACGCAATGTTCACTATATGAAAATTTGTTATATTCTAATCCTTCTGGAATTTCTACAGTATATGTAAATTGATATGCTTTTCCAGAACTTATAGGGTTCTCAAATATAATTAAATATTTCTTAACTTTTGACCAGTCTTCAGGGCTAGTTGTCCATCCATTCTCATTATTATTTAATTCTTCTGTTGCTTCACTATTATTTGTATAATAAATAGTTACTTTTCCTTCAAGTTCATCTGGTACTTTTATTCCATTTGCCATAATTTTAGTTGTAAATTGAGATCCTAATTGAATGTTATTTCTTACATATGTATTTCCCTCAAATGGTATTGTTCCTAGTATTTGAGTATCTGTTATTCTACCCTTATAATTATTTACAACATATACATTTATATCAACTGTTTTACAATCAGGACTTATATCTGACGTATTTGGAGCCACTACTACGCTTCCTTTTTCATCATAATTACTAGCCATTTGACTTGTAATCATTGTATTTGGTGCTTCCATAGTTATATAATCAATATCATAACCAACAAAATCATTTGTGTTATTATTATCATTTATATCATATTTATCTTTAATACTATTATTATAATTTTGGCATCCTTCATTTGCTCCATATAGATATATTTCTTTAGTTCCAGATGGTGCAATTGGATTAACATATAAGTTAGCATTAATTTCAATTCTATAACTTTCCTCTTCTTGGTTTGTAGTTAAAACTTTTATATAGTTTTTATTATTTTCTTGAAAAGCTTCGCATGCTATAATACTTACATTTTCATTATTAATTGTATAACCTTTAATATCTGCTAATATAATATCTGATGGTAATTCTATTAAAAATTCTCCATTTAGCCATCCTGCTGAATTATACCTACTCTTATCTGCATTAATGTAAAATTTAACTTGGCTTTCTAGTTTTGAACTATCCAAACTAGATTCTGAAGTTGTTAAAGATAAAAATGATTTTTCATTTTCGTAATCTGCATAACCCAAATATTCAGGAGATATCGGACTATCTGATGTAGTAGCTGTTAAATATGAATATATTCCATTTATATTATCGAAATCTTCTTTTGATACTTTTCTTACAAGTTCTTTATCCTCAATTTCTTTTATTTGATATACTGTTATAAATCCATTTACATTTACATTTTCTGTTTCAACTCTTATTGATTTTATTTTATTCTCATACATATATGGATTATTATGATTATATTGTTTTATTTCTGTACTATCAAATTTCTTGATTAGTTCATTTGTTTCATCATTATATACATAAACTTTTGCATTAGCTCCATAATTAATCGTATTATTTTCGTCAAAATATAAACCATTATTTGATATTATATCTGTCATTTTATATTTTTTGCTATCTGTTCCAGTAAAGTTTTTAACTGAAACAAAGCTATCTGGTAATGTTTCTCTCATAATTGCATTACCTTTTGTATCTGGATTTCCATGATAATAAATCCATTGAACTTCATATGTATCTTGGTCTGTTTCGTTATTATTATATGTTTCTAATGCTTTTACTTTAGATACAATTTTATTGTTTTTAGGTGCAACAAACACATTAAATGCATCTTCATCAACTACCTCAATTCCTTTTGGTTCAACAGTAATAATTGTTTTTGAATCTGTTGAAATGATTGTATCTTTATTTACATTTTTATATCCTATATATTCTGCTATTATAGGTACTTCTATAACTGTAAATAACTTATTATCATTATTGTTATTACCATTTGCTTCTATAGGATATATGATTTCAACCATATGTGTATTAGTTCTTGAAATTGCTTTGGTTACAATACCCTCTTCATTAAGAATGCTAGATTGGCTAATATAATAATAGCCTAAATCCTCATTATATTGAGCTTCTAATCCATCTATTAAAACCTTTTCTTCTTTGCATTCATTTAATATTGGAGCATTTACATAAAAATTATAATCTTTTAATATCAATTTGCTTTTTGATGTTTCTTCTGTTTTTACAGGAAATGATATTTTCATTTCATCTACTGTTGATGTTAATTCATATTCTCTTATTCTAGTATCAATTTCAGCATTAACATGTCCTGTTAAGTCAACAATTAGATTTCTTGTAACATCTATTGGAGTTACTTCATCTCCTTCAACATAATTACCTGTTAATCTAATTATATTTTCTTCATTGTGGTAATTATTTATATTATTTCCAGGATTTTTTGCTAATGCAATTCCATCAAAAAGTTTTTGACTTCCACTATTAACTTGATTTTTCAATTTAATAGTTCTTATATTTCCAACATATCTTCCATCTACAATATTATCTTCTAATATAGAAGCCTGCCAATCAAAATTTTGAGATTCTATTCTTATTTCTCCACCTTCTAGATGTCCATTACCTTTTATATTAAGTTCAAAATATAATTCTTCTCCATCTTTTGAACCAATCTCAATAGTTTTCTTTTTAATTCTTCTTGCATAAGGATTATCTTGACTTTCTGTAAAAAAAGCAGAAAATTCCACTTTATCTTGAAGAACACTTACATCGTCATTTGTTAATACATATGCATCGTTTTCACTATTACCACCTGCATACCCAATTAATTCTCCTGCCCTTTTTGTATTTGTTATTATATTTTTGTTTTCAGCAAACCAAAATGCTAAAATCAATAATAAAGCAATAATAACAAGTAATCCTTTTTTAATCTTAATTCTGTTCATTTTTTAATGCCTCTCCTTCTTTTTTTTAATTCACATATTTTAGAATATCACAATTATTATATTTGTAAATATGTCGATAATAGTGTGTTCTCTTCCTGCGCAAATACCCGCAATGCGTCCTTTTTTTTTATTTTTTCTTGTCATTTTTGTTACTAATATTTCATTTTTTTTAATTTTTATTTATTATTTTGATATACTCCTTATTTCCCTAGCATTTTTTCATGTAATTTTTTTGTAAAGAATTGATAATTTTATTTTTTTATGCTAATATTAGATAGTATTTAAAAATTATTTATGAGGTAAAAAAATGGAACAAGAAATAGAACGATTTAATCCACAAATAAATGAAGGTTTAACAGATGAACAGATAAAAAATAGAATTGAGGGAAATCTTGTAAATTATGATTCTTCAGTTCCAACCAAAAGCTTTAAACAAATTATTTTTGATAATTTCTTTACACTTTTTAATTTATTAAATTTAGTATTAGGAATTGCTATTTTCGCTGTTGGTTCTTACAAAAATATGCTATTTTTATGTATTATGATTATCAATACTGCAATAAGTACATTCCAAGAAATTCATTCTAAAAAAATAGTAGATAAACTAGCAATTATGGCACAATCAAAAATTAAAGTTATTCGAAATGGTAAAGAACAAGAAATTTCAATTAATGACTTAGTTTTAGATGATATTGTTGTATTTAATACTGGTAGTCAAATACCTACAGATTGCATTATTTTACAAGGAAATGTTTTATCAAATGAGTCTTTCATCACAGGAGAGCCGGATAGTATAACAAAAGTTGAAGGCGAAATGTTACTTTCTGGAAGTTATATTGTTGGTGGAAAGTGTTATGCAAAAGTAGAACATATTGGAGAGGAAAACTATACAGCCAAAATCTCTAGTGGGGCAAAATATGTTAAAAAAATCAATTCTGAAATAATGAAATCTTTAAATAAAATAATAAAATGGCTATCCATTGCAATTATACCTATTGGTGCCCTTTTATTTTGGAATCAAATTAACTTAGATGGCGCTACTTTAAAAGATGCTGTTGTTCAAAGTGTAGCTGCTGTTATTGGTATGATTCCTGAAGGACTTGTCCTTCTTACAAGTACAGTACTTGCTGTAAGTGTTATAAGACTTTCTAAGTCTAAAGTATTAGTTCAAGAATTATATTGTATTGAAACTTTAGCAAGAGTAGATACGCTTTGTTTAGATAAAACTGGTACTTTAACAGAAGGTAGAATGGAAGTAAGTGGATTAGTAGGTATAAAAAATGAAATTTTAAATGATGCTGAATATTTTAATGAAAATTCTTCAATTAATGCTTCAAACGCAAATATAAAAAATATCCTTGCAAATATTGCAAAATACTCAGAAGATGAAAATCCCACAATGCAAGCAATTAAAGCTAAATTCACGAATTCACTAGCACAAGAATTTGAAGTAAAAGAAAAAATTGCTTTTTCTTCTAAAACAAAATGGTCTGGAATAAGCTTTGAAAATGAAGGTACTTATGTTCTTGGAGCTCCTGAATTTATATTAAAAGAAAATTTTCAAAAATATGAAAACAAAATTAAGAATTATACAGAAAATTATAGAGTTTTAGTTATTGCACATTCAAAAAATAATTTTAAAGATATTGATAGCAATAATAATTCGGTATTTACTGTAAAAGAGCTACCAGATGAGCTTCAACCAATTGGCTTTATTTTAATTTCTGACGTTATTAGAAAAGAAGCTTCTAAAACTTTAGAATATTTTAAAAAGCAAGATGTTGATATAAAAATAATTTCTGGAGATAATCCAATTACGGTTTCAAAAATTGCCAAAAAAGTTGGAGTTGAAAATGCAGATAAATACATAGATATGTCTACTTTAAATACAGAAGAAGAAATAGAAAATGCCGCTTTAAATTACACAATCTTTGGCAGAGTAAGCCCTACACAGAAAAAAGATTTAGTGACAGCTTTACAAAAACATGGAAAAACAGTTGCCATGACTGGTGATGGTGTAAATGATGTTCTTGCTTTAAAAACTGCAGATTGCAGTATTGCAATGGCTAATGGAAGTGATGCAACCAAAAATGTTTCTCAACTAATTTTATTAGATTCTAACTTTGCATCTATGCCTAAAGTCGTTGGTGAAGGAAGGCGAACAATAAATAATATCGAGCGTTCTGCCTCATTATTCTTGGTAAAAACAATATATTCTAGTGTATTAGCATTGTTATTCTTATTTTTGAGCCAGGGATATCCATTTGAGCCAATACATTTAAGTTTAATTAGTGTAGTAACTATTGGAATTCCATCATTTATGCTAGCATTAGAACCTAATAATGATAGAATACATGGAAACTTTTTAAAAAATGTAATATCAAAAGCAATACCTACTGCTTTGACTACAATTATTAGTATTTTAGTAATCGCATTCGCATTAAAATTAGGCAAAATACCTGAAAGTGCATACTCAACATTATGCGTAATTGCAACTGGAATATCTGGATTCTCACTATTATTCACACTTTCTAAATCCAGAAAAAGCGAAAAAACAAAACTTTTTGTATCACCATATAGACTTATACTATCAATAATATTAGTTGGATTATTCATAATAGGCTTGACATATTTAAATTGGTGGTTTAATATTGTAGAGTTAGTACCAATATTAAAATATATTGGTGGCATTGCAATTTTGACAATAGTTGATTTTATAGTTTTAAAATTTATATTTAGAAAGATTTTTAAGATTTAGTTCTGGTAAAATATATAACAAAATAAAGATAGGAGAAATTAAAAATGAGCACATTACCAATATTTATGAAATATATAATTGTGGCACTAATCAGTATGGTGCCGGTTGTTGAATTAAGAGGCGCAATCCCTGTTGCCGAAAGCTTAGGCCTAGACATATTCATCTATTATCCAATAGCAATAATAGCAAATATGATTCCTGTTCCATTCATTTATCTATTTGCAAGAAAAGTACTAGAATGGGGTAAAGACAAAAAAATCATCGGAAAATTCTTTACATGGTGCTTAGAAAAAGGTGAAAAAGGTGGAGCCAAATTAAAAGAAAAAGCTGGAGAAACAGGAACATTTTTTGCACTACTTTTATTTGTTGGAATTCCTATTCCTGGAACAGGTGCATGGACCGGAACACTTGCAGCAAGTTTTTTAAAGCTAGGATTTAAAACTAGCATAATTGCTGTAATGCTAGGAGTTCTTATTGCAGGAATTATTATGTCAGTAGGTAGCAAAATAGTAGCAGTACTTGGTTGGGCAGGTTTAATTGGAATAATTATTGCTATTATTATTATAGTTGCAATTACATTAATAATTAAGAAAAACAAAAAATAAAACAACCTATGGTTGTTTTATTTTTTAATTAATTATTTCTAATCCAGCAAATTTTGCCATAAGCCTTTTATGCCCTACTTTATCAAAGCTAATATCTACTTTTAAATCCTCACCTTCTGGCTCTATAACATTTATAGTACCTTCACCAAACTTTTTATGGAATACCCTTTGTCCTTCTTTATATTGGGATAAATCGACATTTGTATTTTTCTTTGATGTTAATTTACTTAAAAAGCTTTCTGCTGTTCTAAATTGGAATCCATTATTATTTACAGCACTACTTGCAGCAACTGCAGGTTCTTTTTCTCCCAAACTATATGTTTTAATTTTTCCTCCAGTAGTATTTCCTCCATAAGTCCATTTGTATGAGCTATCTCCAAAGCTATTTGAACTACTTGTACTTTTAAAAGCATCCTCATATCCTTCTAAAAGCTCTTGAGGTATTTCTTTTAAAAATCTTGACATTGGATTGCAACTTGTTGAACCAAATATTGTTCTTTTTTTGCTACATGTTAAAAATAAGTTTTCTTTTGCTCTTGTAATACCAACATAACATAGTCTTCTTTCTTCTTCAAGCTCCTTTGGTTCTCCAATAGATTGATGTCCTGGGAATATTCCCTCTTCCATTCCAACTAAGAATACAACTGGAAATTCCAAACCTTTTGCACTATGTAATGTCATAAGTGTAACACTTTCTTCTGTTTCTTCCATGTTGTCTAAATCACTTGACAAAGTAATACCCTCTAAGAATTCAGCTAAAGAGTTTTCTGCGAATTGTTCTTCAAACTCTATTGCAACTGTTAAAAATTCGTCTAAGTTCTCTAATCTACTTTCTGCTTCTGTTGTCTTTTCTTCTTCCAATGCCTTTGTATAACCCGTTTTTTTCAATGTTAGTTTTATCAAATCTGAAATTTTACATTCCTCATCTTGAGCTTTAGCTCTTAATTCTTCTATTACATTTATAAATTCCCTAGATTTTAGATAAACTCTATTTAATCCATAATCAGCTGCTTCTTTAATTACATTATACATTGAAATTCCTTTTGCATTTGCTATTTCTTCAATTCCATCTAGGCTTGTTTTTCCAATTCCTCTCTTAGGCTCATTTATAATTCTTTTTAAACTTATATTATCAGAAGTATTATAAATAAGTCTTAAATATGCAATTGCGTCTTTAATTTCTTTTCTCTCATAGAATTTTAATCCACCTATAATCTTATAAGGAATTCCTTCTCTTCTAAATATATCTTCTATTGCACGAGATTGTGAGTTCATTCTATAAAGAACCGCAAAATCAGAATATTTATAATACTCTTCTCTTTTTAAATGTTCTATTTGTTCAACAATATAACTTCCTTCATCATATTCATTATCTGCATTATATACTTTAGGCAAATTACCTATATCATTTTCTGTCCATAGCTTTTTCTCATATTTCACTTCATTATTTTTTATTACTGCATTAGCAACCTTTAATATATTACCCGTACATCTGTAATTTTGCTCTAATTTGATAATTTTAGTACCTGGAAAATCTTTTTCAAAGTTTAATATGTTTGTTATATCTGCACCCCTGAAGCTATATATTCCTTGGTCGTTATCTCCTACGACTGTAATATTTCCATTAACTGATGCTAATAATGTTATTAATGTGAATTGAGCTTTGTTTGTATCTTGATACTCATCAACCAAAACATATTTGAATTTATTTGCATAATAATCTAAGACATCCGGATTTTCCATTAAAATCTTTATTGTATAATTGATTATATCGTCAAAATCTATTGCATTATTCTCTTTTAATCTTTTTTGATATAATTCATATACATTTCCAATTTTTTCTTTTCTAAAATCCCCATGTGCTCTCGCTAAAAAGTCTGCAGGCTCAAGCATTTCATTTTTAGCATTGCTTATTTCAGATTGAACACTTCTTTCTGAAAAAAGCTTGTCATCCATTTGTAAATCTTTTAGACAATTTTTTATCAATGTTTTTTGGTCTGATGTATCAAAAATTAGAAATGTTGAATCAAATCCAATTCTATCAATAAATCTTCTTAATATTTTCACACAAATTGAGTGAAATGTTCCAACCCACATATCATTTGAAACATCACCAATTAATCCAGCTATTCTTTCTTTCATTTCGTTAGCAGCTTTGTTTGTAAATGTAATTGCTAATATTTCCCATGGTTTTACATTTTTTTCTTGTAATATATATGCTATTTTATGTGTTAATACTTTAGTTTTACCACTTCCAGCTCCTGCTATTACAAGACATGGACCATCTGTATTTACAACTGCTTCATATTGTTTATCATTTAATCCTTTTAATATATCTTGCATTTTTTTCTCCGTTTCTTCTCTAATATTTTTTATAATCTATTGCCCAATAAGTCTTTGGAAATTATATATTTTTTAATTATTAACATTAGGAGGTGAAATAAATGACAGATACTCAAAGAGATGAAATTCTTCTTAATCTTGTTGATAAACTTGATAAAAACATAGAGTTTACTAAGAAGATTGATGATAAACTTAATGAAAACATAGAGTTTACTAAGAAGATTGATGATAAACTTAATGAAAACATAGAGTTTACTAAGAAGATTGATGATAAACTTAATGAAAACATAGAGTTTACTAAGAAGATTAATGATAAACTTGATGAAAACATAGAGTTTACTAAGAAGATTGATGATAAACTTAATGAAAACATAGAGTTTACTAAAAGAATTCATAATTCAGTTGCTGTTATAGAAGAAGAACATGGAACGAAATTAGAGGCATTGTTTGATGGCTATAAGGCAAATTCCGAAAAACTTGATAATATTCAACAAGATATCAGCAATATTTATTCAATTTTAAACAAACATGAAGATCAAATATATTTATTAAAATCAAATTAATTTTAATTCAAAATTTCAGATGGGCTAAACAAACACTCACATAATTATTTCTATATAATATTGTGAGTGTTTTATTTTAACTATTATATGGTTGTAGCTAAAATTCCTAATAAAAATCCTAACATATTTCCTACTGCACTCATTCTGCCACTATATAATTTATTGGCTTCTGGTAACAATTCTCCGTGATACTATATAAAGCATTGCACCTGCAGCAAAACTTAAACAAATTGATATTACTTTTTGAGATATTGAACCTACTATTGAACCAATTAAGGCTCCAATACCTGTTGCAATTCCTGATAAAACTACGTAAAAGATAATTTTCCATGCCTTCATTCCACCATTTTTCATCGGAACAGCCATACTAATACCGTTCTGGAATATCATGTAAACATATTGCAATTGCTAAGCCTAATCCTAGTTTAACCGATGTTTCAAAACCCGACCCAATTGCTAAGCCCTCTGGTATATTATGTATTGCAAGACCAATACTAACTATTATTCCAGTTTTTAAAAGACTATTGGAGCCTTTTTTATTTATCCCATTTATATTAAACTTTTTTTGTACAAGTAAATCACAATAAATCATTACTGCAATTCCAACCAAAACTCCTATTATTACATAAGATATTTGACTAATATCTAATGCTTCTGGTATTAAATCAAAACAAACAACTGACATCATAAGCCCGTGATGCAAATGATAAAATAAAACTTAAGAACTTATTTGATTTTTTATTTATAACAACTCCAATTATTCCACCAATTGTTGTACCGGCTGTACCAAAAAATAAGCCAAGCAAAGCTGTTTTTGCTATTTCCATATATTAACACCTCTTCGCTTAAGCTTATGTCATTCGCTTATTTTTTATAACTATATCTTATAGGGAATCTTTTTATATTATACAAAAATTATAAGAATCTCCATATAATATAAAAGCCATGTAATTAAATTTATAATTACATGGCTTTTTGGTGTGCCCAGAGGGACTCGAACCCCCATCGGTCGCTTAGGAGGCGACTGCTCTATCCTGCTGAGCTATGCGCACATTTATAGGTTAAATAGGAAAGTTATATTAACTTTCCTATTTGGCTTTTTTTAGTTATTCCATAGTCTTTCTATTTTTTCGTCTACATTTTGTTCAACTATTCTTTCAATTTCTTCTATACTCAGCCTCGGTTCAGGGTCATCCTGTTCCATTGCTTCTTTGTTTGCTTTACTTTTAAATAAATTTTGAAAAAGTTTCAACTTTATTTAAGCCTCCATTCATAATTATTTAGGTATTTAAAAATAACCTTTTATATTATATACTGCATTTTATAAAAAAGCAAGTATTATTTAGTTTAAAATTCCACCTATTATTCCACCTAATGTATTGCTTTTTGTATCTGCTGCATTTGGAGCTACAGAATTTGTAGATGAAAATAATGAATTTGTAGGAGCAACAGGGCTCATTAAAACTTTTCCAGTTCCACGATATACATTTAATAGGCCTTCCCCTGAAGCAGCTGAACCAATTAATGTTTTTGTTGTTCTTTCAACCGTAAAATCTAAAGATGTTGTCCAACAAACTGCTTGCCTTCCATCGATTTTTAGCTCTTCATTATTAAGCTCTATTTCAATTAATTCTTCTTCTGGTACATTACTTTCTAATACCGCAATACCATTTCCTTTAAGATTTACATTCCATAATCCTTCATTTCCAAGTACTGCAGATGATATTGTTTTTCTTCGTGTTATTCCGATATCTACATTATTATCACATGCTAGGAACATTCCATCTTCTATTGTTACACCAGAATTTTCCCAAGCTCCTACATCACATAAAATAAGATATTTATATGTTGGTTCTAAAACTACAATTCCATTTCCAGAATATACAGGTTTTACAGCAGATTCTCCTGTAACAGCACCTTTAAACATTTTTCCAATGAAATCTCCAGCCCCTTTAACATTTGTTTCAACTTTGATATTTCCAGTCATCCATTGTAAAGCACCTGCTTGTAATGTAATAGAATTCCCATTTAATTTTGCAACTACTTGGCGACGTCTTACATTCATTTGTGACATAAAATATTGTGCTGTTGCATTATAAGGACTTACACTTAAATCCTTTGCATATTCTAAAATGCTAAAGTTTCCCATTTGTTTTACGATTTTTCTATCATCGTTTGTAAAATTTCTAATTTCCATTTTTTACCTCCACTATTTATTTAATGCTATCATTGCATTTTTTAGTGCTTCTAATTTGCTATCTGCATCTTCGTTTGATGTTCCCTTTACTCCCATATAGAATTTGATTTTTGGTTCTGTTCCTGATGGTCTAACACAGCACCAGTTGTCATCTTCTAGTTCATAATATAACACATTTGATTTTGGTAGTCCTGTTGTAGATGTTTCGCCTGTCATCATATTTTTTGATATATCTTTCTCTATGTCTTTAAATGTTAAAACTTTGTAATCTCCAATTTTTTCTACTGGTGTATTTCTCATATCTGTCATCATTTTTTTGATTTCTTCTGCACCTTGTGGGCCTTCTTTTACTATTGATACTTGAGTTTCTTTATAGTATCCATATTTTTTGTAAATATTTTGCATTTGATCCCAAAGTGTTATACCTTGTTCTCTATAATATGCTGCTGCTTCGCATAATGCCATTACAGCTGCTATTCCATCTTTATCTCTTGCATAATCTCCAATTAAGCAACCATAGCTTTCTTCAAAGCCAAACACATAAGTTTTATCACCATTTTCTTCTGCTGTTTTCATTACTTTTCCTATATTTTTAAATCCTGTTAAAACTTCTATTAATTCTAAATTATATTCTTTTGCAATTGCATCTGCTAGGTTTGAAGATACTATTGTTTTTATTAACATTCCATTATTAGGAAGAATTCCTTTTTCTTTCATTTGAGAAATTCTGTATTCCGCAATTAATAGAGCAGACATATTTCCTGTATATGTTTCATAGCTTCCTGTTTTTATATCTTTTGCAAAAATTCCTAATCTATCTGCATCAGGGTCTGTTGCTAAAACAACATCTGCATCTACTTTTTTAGCTAATTCTAATGCTAATTTGAAAGCTTTTGGATCTTCTGGGTTTGGATAATCAACTGTTGGGAAAGCTCCATCTGGATCTTTTTGTTCTGGAACTACATATACATTTTCAAATCCTATTTCATTTAAAAGTCTTTCTACTACTGTATTTCCTGTTCCATGCAATGGAGTATATACTATTTTTAAATCTTTTCCATTCTTTTTAACAATTTCTGGATTTAAAACTGATTTTTTTAGAACGTCTAAGTATTTATCATCCATTTCTTTTCCAATTATTGTTAATAAACCTTTTTGTTTTGCTTCTTCTTCAGTGATTTCTTTTATTTCTTTAAAACTTTCTATTGCTCTTACTTTTGCTGTAATATCTTTATCTACAGGTGGCACTATTTGAGCCCCATCATCCCAATAAACTTTGTATCCATTATATTTTGGTGGATTGTGGCTCGCTGTAATCATTACACCTGCTGTACAACCTAATTCTCTTACAGCAAATGATAATTCTGGAACTGGTCTTAAATTTTCGAATAAATATGCTTTTATTCCATTTGCACATAAAATTAAAGCTGTTTGAAGGCTGAATTCTTTTGACATTCTTCTTGAATCATAGCTAATTGCAACCCCCTTGTTTTGAACTCCTTTTTCTACAATGTAATTTGCTAATCCTTGTGTTGCTTTTCCTACTGTGTATTTATTCATTCTGTTTGTTCCTGCTCCTATAACTCCACGAAGACCTGCTGTTCCAAATTCTAATTCCTTATAGAATCTATCTTCTATCTCTTTTTCATCATCTTTTATTGCTAATAATTCTTGTTTGGTTGCTTCATCGAATTCATCGCTTTCGCACCATTTTTTATATTCTTCTAAATAATTCATATTTATACCTCCTTATTTCCTTTCTTAATATATACTAATTAGAAAAAAAATACAATATAAAAACCGAATTTTATATTAATAAAATTCGGTTTTTATATTATTTTAATTTATAGAAATCTTCATACAACTTTCTTGCAGTACTTGGACAATCAACACCTGCTGAATCAGCATTTTTAACTGGTGCAAATTCTTCTTCTCTTTTTACTCTTAATACAGCTAAATCATCTACTGCTCCAAATGCATCAAATAAGAAAGCTTCAAATTTATATGCATTTGGTGAATCTGGAACTACTAAGTTTCCATCTTTATCTATGTATTTAGCTTTTTTATACGCACTATGATATGGTAATGGATTAGCTCCCATTCTTTTTATTGCATCTAAACTAAATAAATTACATAAAATGTGAGACTCTCCATATAAAAGTTCACCATTTTCATCTGTTGCTTCTGCCATTTCATCTGTAATTTCTGAATATTCTATAACATATGGTTTACCATTTTTCTTGCAAAATACTCCAACCTTTTCATGTGGATTTGCTTTTACTAATGATTTTCCAGCAACTGATACTTTTTTATCTATTGCAATTCCCATTAAAACTGGGTCTACCATTTTTACTAAGCAGTTGTCAACACCGCCAATAAATACCCATTCTACGCCTAGTTCTTCCATTTTATCTACCATTCCGTTTTTTACCAAAGCTTCATATATTCCACCGTGTCCATCTGCTGCTTCTTTTACTAATCCATCTTCATTTATTAAGATTTTTCCTTCTGTATCTACCATTGGAAGTTCACCTTGCATAAAGAAAAATAGATTTTTATCTTTTTGATATCCAAAGAATTTATTTTTTTCAAAGAATTTTATTGTCTCTTCATTATTCTCTCTACTTGTCATTATAAACCATGGAATAGTTACATCATATTTTTGTGCTTCTTCTTTTATTCCGTCTGCTAATAATTCGAATAAAGATTTATGAGAATCTAACCCAATATCATAAGTACCTTTTGGACCATTGTGTCCTAATCTTGTACCTTGCCCACCAGCCATAGTTACGGCAGCAAGTTTACCTTCCTTAATAGCTTTTTTTCCTATTGCTTCATAAGTTTTATATTCTTCATTTAATTTGTATTTATCTAAATACTCAATTGGTTCTATTACATCTTTGTCATTTTTTATTTCTTTTTTTGTATTTGCATATAAGCTATTTATTAATTCATAATCTATATTTGATAATTGATGAACAAGCTCTTTCTTCTTATTGTCATCAAGTGTTTCATAATGATTTAAAAGATGTTCTTGTCCATATTTCTTTAGTTCATATTTAATTTCTTCTAAATTTTTATCCATATAAAATCCTCCTAAGTTCTTTTTTTATGGTATTTAAATCATATATCAATTTTTATGTTTAGTCAAGTAATTTTAGAAGGATTTTTTATGTAAGAACAATAGCGAACATTATTATAATTACAAAAGATAAAATTTAATGCAAATGTCCGCGTCATTGTTCGCGCGCAAATTTTCAAAGAAAATTTCTGTACATCTGTTAGCGAAGCTTTTATATTATAGGGAAGTTCAAAGAACTTTCTTATAATATAAAAAAACATAGAAACTTTATATTTTTCCATTGGTCATAAGTACATTTTTATAATTTTGTCTGATTTCTTCTGTTTTAATTCCTACTTCTTCTAATGAATAACAATCTATAATTTCTATATTTTTATAATTCTTTATTTGATTTAAATTTTTATTTATTTTTTCTATATAATTTTCATTACCTTTTACAAATATTATTGATTCACTTTTATCTTCTATTAATGTTTTATATTTACTTTCATCTTCATTTTTCCAATTTATATTTAATACTTTCTCTTTTATATCTTTATTTATATTAACATTTTTAACTAAATGCTTTATTGTTTCTTCTAAATTGTTTTGTGTAAAAACATACACATTTTTCTTATTTTTAAAATTTTCATTTATATATGGGAGCATTATCATTTCCATATGATAATCACTAGCATAGAATGCACAAGCATTTTTATCTGGTACTGCCATATAGAACCTTCCTTTCGATTTAACTTTTGTATATTTTAATGTTTTCTTTTGCGTGACTTCCAAATTTTACCATTTCATTACAAATATGTCAATATTATTTCAAATAAATTCATCGTGTTTTTTCGACAAATGCTTAATTTTCTCTGTATTTAAAGGCAAAATGTATAATTTTTGAAAAAAAGTAAATAATTATTTTAAAAGTATTTTGGAGGTAATTTATGAAAAAATTTATAAATATTATTAAAAATCCCAAATTTAAAATGATTAGTATTTTGACTTTTCTTCTATTTATATATACAACAATTTGTGCAATTTCGTATGCTAAAAGTGTATCTCAGGGGCTTTCAGATAGCGTATTTAGACTTCATGTAATTGCAAATAGCGATAGCGAGGAAGATCAAAATTTAAAATATAAAGTTCGTGATAATCTAATTGAATATATGAATTCTTTAATTCCTCAATGCGAAAATAAAAAAGTAGTAATCTCTAAAGCTCAAGAACATATAGAAGATTTTAAACAAATTGCTAAAAATACCATAATTTCAGAAGGTTATGATTATGACGTTGAAGTTGAAATTGGTAATTTTGAATTTCCTACAAAACATTATGGTGATATAAGCTTTCCAGCAGGTTTCTATGATGCTTTAAAAGTAAAAATTGGAAAAGCAGAAGGTCAAAATTGGTGGTGCGTAATGTTTCCCCCACTTTGTTTTGTAGACATTTCTACTGGTATAGTTCCTGAAAAATCAAAAAATGAAATGAAAAATAATATGAATGAAGAGGAATTTGCTCTTATTTCTGATAATAAAAATTCAGATATCCAATTTAAATTTAAGCTTCTTGAGTTTTTTGGCTCTCATGGTATGCTTACTGCTAAAAAGTAATAACAATTAAGCTAAATATATAATCTTTTTAAAATTTTATTGCTTATTTTTTAGATTTATGTTATATTTCATATTAGACTATATTAAAAAACAAACTAGGAGGAATTAAATTGGAAAAATTAGTTATAAAAGGACCTACTCCCTTAAAAGGAGAAGTTACTATAAATGGAGCCAAAAACGCAGCTGTTGCAATTTTACCTGCAGCACTTTTAATAGATGGAATATGTACTATTGAAAATTTACCAAATATAAGTGATGTAAATATTTGTTGTCAAATTTTAGAAGCACTTGGTGCAAAAATCACAAGAAATGGAAAACATTCAATTACAATAGATTCTAGAAACATTACAACAACAAAAGCACCTTTAGATTTAACAAGTAAATTTAGAGCATCTTATTATGTAATTGGAGCAATGCTTAGCCGTAAGGGTGAAATAGAAGTTGGTATGCCTGGTGGTTGTAAATTAGGTGCAAGACCTATTGACCAACATATTAAAGGTTTTGAAGCCCTAGGGGCTGTTGTAGACACTGGAAAAGGTGTTATTTCAGCTAAAGCTAAAGAATTAGTTGGAAATACTATATATATGGATGTTGTTTCTGTTGGAGCAACAATAAATGTTATGCTATCTGCTGTTCTTGCAAAAGGAACAACAGTAATAGATAATGCCGCAAAAGAACCTCATATTGTTGATGTTGCAAACTTCTTAAACACTATGGGAGCAGATATTAGAGGTGCTGGAACAGACATGATAAAAATAAATGGAGTTGAAAAACTTAGTGGTGGCGCTACATATAGTGTTGTACCAGATCAAATAGAAGCAGGAACATTCATGCTTGCAGCTGTTGCAACCAAAGGAGATTTATTACTTAAAAATTGTATTACAAAACACTTAGAATCAATTACAGCCAAAATAATTGAAGTAGGTGGACAAGTTGAGGATTATGGAGATAGTATAAGAGTTTATTGTGACCAAAGACCTAAAAAAGCAAGTATAAAAACTCTTCCATATCCAGGTTTTCCAACAGACTTACAACCTCAAATGGGAGTTGTATTATCTTTAGCAGATGGAACAAGCACTATAAACGAAAGTATTTGGGAATCAAGATTTCAATATACTGATGAATTAAATAAAATGGGTGCAAAAATAACTGCACAAGGAAAATCAGCCTTCTTTGAAGGAGTAGAAAAATTATATGGTGCCCCTGTTTACTCAACAGACCTTAGAGCAGGAGCCGCTTTAATAATAGCAGGAACAGCTGCTGAAGGAACAACAGAAGTTTATAACCTTGAACATATTGATAGAGGTTATGAAAATATAGAAGAAAGATTTAGAGCAATTGGAGCTAATATTCAAAGAGTTATAGAATAAGGAGAAAATACAAATGTTAAACTTTTGTAGCTTATACAGTGGCAGTAGTGGAAATAGTTTATTTGTGCAATCCGAAAACACTAATCTTCTTGTAGATTGTGGTGTAAGTGCAAAAAAAATAGAAACAGCATTAACTGATTTAAATATAAATCCCAATTCAATAGATGGAATATTGATAACCCATGAGCATAGTGACCACGTTCAAGGTTTAGGTGTTTTTGCTAAAAAATTCAATGTGCCAGTTTTTGTAAATAAACAAACACTAGATGCAATGCCAAAACAAAAGGAAAAATTGGAAAGCTGTAATGCAAACATAACTAATTTCGAAGTTGGAGATCATTTAGAAATTAAAAACTTAAAAATTAAATCATTTTCAATTCCACATGATGCTGCAAATCCCTGTGGATTTACTATAACAGATAATTGCAAAACCATTGGTATTGCAACAGATATAGGACACATGACAACTGACATTTTAAAAGAATTAGAACCTAGTGATTTTCTTTTATTAGAATCAAATTATGACCCTGAAGTTTTAAAATGTTCACCATATCCATATCATTTAAAGCAAAGAATTGCTGGTCCAAATGGACATTTACCAAACGAGATGGCAGGAAAAACTATATCTTATCTTTTAAAAAGTAATTTAAAAAAAGCAATGCTAGGTCATTTAAGCAAAGAAAACAATTTTCCAGAACTAGCTTACAAATCAGTTGTTGAAGAACTTATTAGTAATAGTTATGATGAAAATTCTTTGAGTCTAAGTGTTGCTAGTAGAGATGTTCATGGAAAAATTATTCAAATTTAATTAACATTATATATAGCTAAATATATATTGGAGGAATAACATGTTAAATATTAATATAATATGTGTAGGAAAAATTAAAGAAAAATTTTTTTCAAGTGCAATTGAAGAATATTCTAAAAGACTTTCAAAATATTGTAAATTGGACATCTTAGAACTACCAGATGAAAAAATACCAGATAATCCAAATGAAACAATAGAAAATATTGTTAAAGAAAAAGAATGCAACAACATTTTGAAACATCTAAAAAAAGATTCTTACATAATCGCCTTAGATTTAAAAGGAAAAGAATACACTTCTGTTGAATTTTCTGAAAAATTGGAAAGTCTTTCTATGACAAATAGCAAAATAACATTCATTATCGGCGGTTCTCTTGGATTAACAGACAATCTTTTAAGCCATTGCAATGAAAAAATATGCTTTTCTAAAATGACATTTCCTCATCAACTAATTAGAATATTTTTGGTTGAACAAATATATAGAGCTTTCAAAATTTCAAATAATGAAAGTTATCATAAGTAATTTATAAAATTATTGTGGGAAAATAAAAGAATACACATGGGATTTTTTAAGGGCTAAACAGAATAAAAAAGTACCATTGTTATTTTTTGAGGGGAACTTATTTTCCCACAAAGTTAAAAACTATAATTATGTGTTGGATATCATTTTCAAAAGAATTTTAGTCAAAATTTTTATAACTATCTTTCTAATACAAATAAATATTGATAAAAAAATTATTAATTTTAAAATTTCAATACCTCCTTTTGAAATAAAATTTATATGATTTAAATCTAATTTTTCTCATTATAATTAAATTTTTCTTATTTGTCAACATAAATCGTTCGACAAAATTCGACATAGCTGTTATGAACCTCAAAAATGCTTCCAGATTTCTTCTAAAATTCAATTTTATTGCATACAAATTAAATGCGAGGGATATTATGAATTTTTTATATGCTTTTTTAGTTTGTTTTTTTATTGTATTCTGTTCTGAAATTGGAGATAAAACGCAACTTCTTGTGCTCTCTTTTTCAAGCAAAAGTAAAACATCTTCAATTTTATTAGGAGTGTCTTTAGGGACATTTTTCAGCCATGGTCTTGCCATTCTTTTTGGTAGTAAACTTGGAACATTAGATGATGGAAATTTTAAACATATTTTAGATATTATTACATATTCATCTTTTCTTTTAATTGGTATAACCGGATTTTTTATAGGAGAAAATGAAAACGAAAATGGTTCAAAAAACAAATTTCTTAACAAAATTTCAAAGTTAAAGCTTAACTACGTTCTAATAGTTGCAATTTGTATAGTTATTGGAGAAATTGGAGATAAAACATTTCTTTCTTCATTAGGAATGGGCATTCAATACCCAAATTACAAGCTTGCACTAATTTTAGGATCAATATGCGGAATGGCATGCAGTAACTTTTTTGCAATTATATTTGGAAAATTTTTATATAAAAAATTTGACAATAAAGTTATTAGCTTTGTTTCAAACTTGCTATTTATAATATTTGGTTTAATTGGATTTTTAACAATAAAAAGATAAGAACTAGACGTCCTGTTAAAGAGAAATCTAGTTCAATAAACAAAAAATAAATATAAATATATGATATTTATTATTGAAATTGTAGCAAAAAGAACCATAATTGTCAATAAAAAAATGAATAATTTTTCCAAAAAACTGGTAAAATATAAATTAAAGTGATATACTCTAATAAAAGTTAAAAATATGAAATAAAATTCATGATTTTTAATAAAATTTTACATAGGAGGATTTATATGGAAGAATTAAAAGAAAAATTATTCAGCAAAAAAGTTGTTGGCTGGGAAAGCTTAGAAGAAAGCAAAAAAAATGAAATATTTGACTTTTGCAATGGTTACATGAACTTTTTAAATAATGCAAAAACTGAAAGAGAATTTATAAAACAAGCAAGAAGAGTTGCAGATGAAAATGGTTTCAAAGACCTAATAAACTTTTCAGAAATACATCCTGGAGACAAAGTATATTTTGTAAACAGAGATAAAAGCATGTATTTAGCTGTAATTGGTCAAGAAAGCATGGAAAACGGACTTCATATTATTGGTTCACATGTTGACTCTCCAAGACTAGATTTAAAACCAAATCCATTATATGAAGATACAGGATTTGCATATTTTAAAACTCATTACTATGGTGGAATTAAAAAATATCAATGGACTACTATTCCACTTAGCATTCATGGTGTTATTGTAAAAGCAAATGGTGAAAAAATAGAAATAAATATTGGTGAAAAAGACACAGACCCTATTTTCACAATTACAGATTTATTACCACATTTAGCAATGGACCAAATGGAGAAAAAACTAAAAAATGGTATTGAAGGAGAAGCTCTAAACCTACTAATTGGAAGCATTCCAATGAATGGAGATAAAGTATCTGAAAAAGTAAAACTTAATATTTTAAATATTCTAAACCAAAGATATGGTATAACAGAAGACGATTTATTTAGTGCAGAATTAGAATTAGTTCCAGCATTTAAAGCAAGAAGTTTAGGTTTTGATGAAAGCATGGTAGCTGCTTATGGTCAAGATGATAAAATATGTGCTTACACATCTTTAATGGCAATGATGAATTTACAAAACCCTAAAAATACTGCTGTTTGCATATTATCTGATAAAGAAGAAATTGGAAGTATGGGTAATACTGGAATGGAATCACACATGTTTGATTTCTTTGTATCAGAATTATTAAATAAAGCTGGTATAAACAGACCAAATCTATTAGATAAAGTATTCTGTTTCTCAAAAATGCTTTCATCTGATGTTGATGCAGGATATGACCCTATTTATGCAAGCGTTTCTGATAGATATAATGCAGGTTACCTAGGAAAAGGAATTGCACTTGTTAAATATACAGGTGCAAGAGGAAAATCTGGTGCATCTGATGCAAATGCTGAATTTGTCGCTTGGACTAGAAATATGTTAGAAAAAAATGATATTAAATATCAGTTAACAGAACTTGGAAAAGTTGATATTGGCGGTGGCGGAACTATTGCCTACATTTTAGCTAACAAAGGAGTAGATGTAATAGACTGTGGTGTTCCTCTACTTTCTATGCATGCTCCTTATGAAGTAACAAGTAAATTTGATATTTATGAAGCTTTTAGAACTTATAAAGCTTTTTGGAATGAATAAAATATAAAAAATAAAAAATCCCATTGTGGATTTTTTATTTTTTTATTTATTTTTTTGGAAATATGTAGTATAATTATAATATGAAAAATTAAAGGAGGTAATATTATGTGGCAAATGTGGTTAATTATTGCTGGAATATTTTTTATTGCTGAAATTTTTACAACCGGATTTTTAGTTTTCTGGTTTGGTATTGGTGGAATTGTTTCAATGATAACAAGTTTCTTTATACCGGATTTAGTAATTCAAACAGTTATCTTTATAATAGTTTCAGTTATTTTGATTTTTGCTACTAAACCATTAGTAAATAGATTTTTAAAAACTGACTCAGTAAATACTAATGCTTTTTCTATTATTGGAAAACATGGCATTGTAATAAAAGACTTTGATTCAATTCAAGGAAAAGGTCAAATTAAAGTAGGTCATGAAGTTTGGTCTGCTGAAGAATTAAATGATAAAAAACTTGAAAAAGGTGCCGAAGTTGTTGTAGTAAAAATTGATGGTGTAAAAGCAATTGTTTCTGCTGTGAAAGAATAAAAGATAAAATTATTTTAAAAGTTCTCCTTAATTGGAGAATTTTTTGCATTAAAAAAAGTAAGAATAATTATATATTCTTACTTTTGGTGAGCCAGGAGGGATTCGAACCCCCGACCCCAGGCTTAGAAGTCAATGACTTCACTTGTTATCTGCTCACCTTCTCTTTTAACTGGTATCTATTATAACCCATAAAATTAGGGCTGTCAAGAGGTTTTGACCAAAAAAATATTGGTATTTTAGGAAAGCTAAAAATTATAAAATCTAAAAAGTTTTTTAGATATATTTTAGATAAATTGAATAAAATCACTAAAAAAACATCAAAAATCATTAAATTTAATAAAAAATTTTAGATATTTAAAATGCTGATTTGCCTACTGATTACTGCATTTTAAAGATTTGAAAAATAATTTTTGAAAGGATGATTTCAATGTTTTGGGTAGGATTGATTCTTGGACTTGTATTAGGTGCTAATATAAGTCTTTTTTTATATGCAGTTATTTTAACTGGAAAAAGATCAGATGAGGCTTTGGAAAGGAGGAATATTAAATGATATTAGCGAGTTTATTATCAAGTAGCAGTTTTATAATGACTAATAAAATTATGATTAAAGCTGTAGGAACTGATGCAGCAATAATACTTGGAGAATTATGCTCTGAATATAATTATTGGGAACAAAGAGATGAATTACTTAATGGAATGTGGTTTTATTCCACTAGAGAAAATATAGAAGATAATACTGGATTATCAGAATATAGACAAAGAGTAGCAATCAATAAACTAATAGAAAAGGGATTAATTGAAACTAAAAAAATGGGAATTCCTTGTAAAATATACTATAAATTAAATGAAATTAACATTTTAAATTGCTACAGAGATACACAAGAAAACTTGCTGAAAAGCCCTAAAAATCCAGTACCTAAAAATTTAGGTAACAAGAACTTAAAAAATGATACAACAAGAGATGAAAAAAATGAACAACAAGATGAAGAAAAATTTGATATAAATAATAATAAAAATAATAATAATAAAAATCACACACACGAGCCTTCGCCGATTGAAGAAAAAAAAGAATATGCTACACAAGTTCAAATGACAGAAAAAGAACATCAAGATTTAATTGAAACTTATGGCAAAGATATGACAAATCAATTAATAGAACAATTAAGCCTTTACAAACAAGCTAAGGGCAAAAGTTATGAAAGCGATTATGCAGCTATACTCTATTGGGTTACTGAACGATTGCGAGAATTAGAAAAAAAGGATGCAAATTATAAAGATTTCAAAGATAGAAAAGACAAGAAAACAAATACTAAACCAAATTTTCAACAGAGGGATTATCCCCCTGATTTTTTTGATTCTTTATATTGCAATTAATAAATTGGAGGTAAAAAAATTATATGAAAAATTTAATAAAAAAATATTATGAATTGGATGATGAAGTCAAAGATGACTTAGAATTATTATATACTTATCAAACTTTAATATCTTTATTTGATGAGTATGATGTAAAAATTAAAACAATTGGAGAAATGGAAAAACTAATGCACATTATACAAAAATGTATGATTGTAACAGATTTCTCTGTAGATTTTATTGTTACAAATATACTTGAAGTTTTAGAGGCACAAGATACTACAATAAAGGATTTATTTGATTTAGAAATAGATGATTTATTAGAAATATTATTTACACAAGATGAAGATACTGACAATGATGAAGATTGTCAAGATGAAGAAATACCAAATGATGAGGATAATAAGCAAGAAATTCTTGCAGAATTTACTTTTGAAGATTATTACTGCATATTCTGTCAGAACAAAGATAAATATTTATTAATTATCACAAAAGGCAATTATTCTGGTGTAATTGTTTTAGATAGCATTAATGAAATATTCAATGGAACATTTCAAAGAAAGTTATCAGAGTTAAAATTACATGAATGATTTTACAACATCAAACACATATAAAAAAATTGAATATTATTTATATAACTATGATTTCATTGATGCTAAAGTAAATATTTTAAAAAATGAAATACTAGAATCAGAATATAATCAAAACTATACGAGATATATAAGGAATAAAAGCAGTAGCCTCGAAGATTTGGTAATAAAAAATATGGATATTGAAAGAAGAATCTTAAAACTTAACAAATGGAAAAGTTTAATTGAAAATACTCTTAAAAAATATGGTGAAAACAATCAATTATTTTATAACTTTATGCACTTAAAATACTTCTTAAAAATGGATTCTTCTGAAATTGAAGAAAAATTAAAATTAAGTTTAAAAGAGCAAAAAGATATACAAGCAAATATTTTGCAGTATATCTTTTTACTTGCAATAAAAAATAATATGCTAAAGGAGGTGAACACTTAGAAAATAAACAAAGAAAGGAGTTGATATAAACACATAAAAACAAAAAAAGGAAGGAGATTTTCTATGAAGATTTATAGAGTTGTCTATGAAAGTCATGACATAGATGAGGCAGACCATACCATAAGAATAAGCACTTTTTTTCATAAAGAAAATGCTGAAAAATATTTGAAAGAATGTATAGAAAGTATAAAAGAACAAAACGAAGAATTTGATTTAGATGATTATACCATTGAAGAAACAGATGATTCTTATGAAATATATTTAACGCACAGAGAAGTTGAACAAGGTGTATCGGTATGGCTTGAGGAAGATGAAACTCGTGATGAAATCCAAAAGGATTTAAACATAGAAAAAGATAATGACTATGAGATGTAATAAGATTATAGGAATACTATTAATTCTTATTTTTCTCATAGTCTTTTTTTCATGCTCGTATTTTCTTCTAAAAGACTTCTTTGAATTAAAAGAAAGTGATGAAGATACAGAAGAATTAATTGAAGATGCAATTGAAATAATTGCAGATACAGAAGATGAAGATGTAAAAACATCTATTGATTGGAATTATTTAAAATCCACTAATCAAGATATTATAGGATGGATAGAAATTGAAGATACAAATATCAATTATCCAATACTAAAAGATAATGATAATCTTTATTATTTAAAACATTCCTATAACAAAAAATATAATAGCAATGGTTCTATATTTACACTAGATAATAAGCCTTTTGAAATTGAAGAAACATTAATTTACGGACATAATATGAGAAATAATAAGTCTATGTTTTCTCAATTAGGAAATTATCTTGATAAAGATTTTTTATATTCTCATAGAAATATAAAGATTTATACACCAAATCAAAACTATATTGGTGAAATTTTTAGTTGTTATTCTATAGGAATCGAAACTGAAAATAGTAATATAAAGCCTTTAGATTTTAATAAAAAAATAGAATATTATAAAAAAGCTAGTAAGTATAAGATGGATTCAACAGATAAAATTAATAAAATTGTTAAATTATCTACTTGCTCATATATAAATGCAAGGACACATCCTACAAACCAGAGATATTATATTATTGCAAATCTTATTCCTACAGAATAAAAAATGGAGGTATTATGAAGAAAAAAGATTTATATGATATTGCTCTTGATGAGATACACATACAAGATAAAAGGCTACAAGAAAAACGAGATCAGGAGGCAAAAAGAAAAAACGAAGGTGAAAAGGAATCCCCTACTTACGAATATTAGGAAGGAGAATATATGTTAAAGAAAATATTAAATAGAATTCAAAGATTAGAACAACAAAAACAAACTAAAGTTGATAAACAATCTCAAATACAGACAGAGATTGATGAAATTGATGTAAAATTAAAGAAACTATACACTTTTAAAAGGGATTATGAAAAACTGGAAAACAATTCTACAGAATACTTAAATAACATAAAGTGAAAAAATTGTGGAAAAAGGGCTGACTTTTTTTATTATCCACGCTATTATTAAAGTAAGAGGTGATGTAAAATGAAAAAAGTTATTATAACAATTATACTTTCAATTGTATCAATTACTGGTATTGGAGGATTCAAGATTGCAAATAATCAATCTAAAGAAAATTCAATAAATAATATACCAGAAATTCAAAATGAAATTGCTACAGATGAAAACTTAATAAATGAGGAAATTGTTATTCCTTTAAATGATGGAGAAAATAAAACTTCAACAAATGAAGAAACTCCTCTATCAGAACCAGAACAAAATAATCCTACTGATGAAAAAGTAGTAATTCCAGAAAAAACTGAAACAAAGGAAACTGTTTCAAAACCTAAAACATCAAATAGTGCATCTAGTGGAAAAAGTAATACATCTTCAAATCAGAGTGTAAATACTAATAAATCTACTACTGCATCTAAACAAACTACTAAAAATTCAAATAGTGATAGTCAAGCATCAAAAACAGAAACATCTACAAGTTCTAATAGTAACCCTTCTCCTACTCCATCTACTCCACCAAAAGAAACTAAAAAGACACCAGTTTATTGTTATGAAGGTGGCAGCAAACATTTAGGAGGAACTGGTCCATACGAACATGGATATTATAATTCTTGGCAACAAGCATGGGATGCCTTAACTGTTTATATGGAAAATATGAGTTCTGGAAACTATTATGTAGAACAATGTTTAGGATGTAATAAATACTATTTCTATTGTAAACAAGATTAAAAATATTAATTCGAGAAAGAGCTTTTTAAGGCTCTTTTTTTCGTGGAAAGGATTTGATAAATAAATGTTAAAAATGAATAAAAGTTTTAAAAAGGTACTTGCAACATTAATGCTTGTATTGATGCTTTGCAATACACTTCCAATATCTTCATTTGCAGCATATATTACCGAAATGAATAGTGATGCCGAATTTGGTGTTATATCTGGGAGTTTAAGTGCCTACAATCACGAGTTGCATTATGCAAAATATGATGGTGCAACATATATCGTTTTTTGTACTCAAAGGGGAATAAAATCTCCTAATGGTAGTACATACCAATATAATTCTGACTTTATTGTTCAGATAAATAATGATAGAGCAGCATATAAGAAAATAGCTGAAATGATATATTTTGGATATACAATGAAACATGGAACTGGTCTTCCATCTTCAACACAAGCGAAAAAAGATGCTTGTGCTACTCAACAATATGTCTGGGAATATATTCATAATAATATAGACAGTTCACTACCTGCCCCTTCAAGAGATTCTTGGAATTCTAGTTATATGTCATCTTCTATATATTCAAGTTGGTTAAATGAGGCAGAAAATAATTATAATACTTATCATAATAGTAATGTTTCATTTAATGGAGGTTCAAACAAAGTAAATGTCGGAGAAAATGCTACTTTTTCAGATACTAATGGAGTATTAGCATCATATCCTTCATTTAACGAATCAGTAAATGGTGTTACCTTCAAACATTCGCAAGGAAGTAATGATTTAAAAGTTGAAGTTTCTTCAAATGCTAATTCTGGTACTGCATCTTTTGGTTCAAATAGATTTAGAATTTATAGACTTATGCCAAATGGTGAAAGCTATAATTCAAGTACAATGAATAGTTATCTATATTTTGAGTTTGAATCTGGTTCAATACAAAATTTGATGTTTTCAAATTTCGTTGATCCAAATTTCTTTAGCTTTAATATAGAAATTCAAGAGGGCAAAGTTTCTCTAGCAAAAACAGATTCTACTGGAACAAAAGTATCTGGATGTAAATTTGGATTATACAAAGATGAAAGATGCACACAAGAAGTTGCAACAGCTACAACAGATAACTCTGGAAATATTTTATTTAATCATTTAGTACCTGGTACATTCTATGTAAAAGAATTATCAGTACCACAAGGATATTTATTAAATACAGAATTTAAAAGAGTTGTAGTTGAAAATGGAAAAACATCTAGTGTATCATATCAAAATTCAGAGCCTACAGGAGAAATAAGAATTTATAAAATTAGTGAGAATGGCGACAAAGTAAAAGATGCTGAATTTACAATTAAGGCAGCAGAAACAATCAAAAATGTTTCTGGTTCAAAAACATTCTATACACAAGGTCAAGTAGTTGCTACAATTAGGTCAAATAATGATGGTGTAGCATCTCAAACTGGGTTGCCTATGGGAAAATATGAAGTACAAGAAAAAAATGCACCACAAGGATATTTATTAAATGAAACAGTATATCCTGCAAATTTAGAATATAAAAATTCTACTACTCCTATAGTTGAAATAAAAATTGAGGGTGTAGTAAATCACGAGCCTACTGGAACTATATCAATTGTGAAGAAAGATACTCAAACTGGTTCTGTGCCACAAGGTGATGCCTCTTTAGAAAATGCTGTATATAAAGTATATGCTAATGAGGATATATACAATGTAGCAAGAACAAAGAAATTCTATTCAAAAGGTGATTTAGTTGCTACTCGTACTACTGATAATAAAGGTATTGCACAAGAGGTCAATAATTTGCCTTTAGGTCATTATATTGTAAAAGAAGAAACAGCATCTAAAGGATATTTACTTGATACACAAGTATATGATGCAAAATTAGAATATAAAGACCAATACACTAAAGTAATTTCAAAAGCTATTACAAGTAATGAAGTTGTTAAAAAACAACAAATACACATCTATAAATCTGGAATAAAAGTACAATCTGGATTAGTTGATGGACTTGAAGGAGCAGAGTTTACAATTAAACTATATTCTGATGTTCAAAAAGCATTAAATGCAGGATATTCTTATGAGGAAATCTGGAATGGTATTGATGAATATGGAAATTCTGTAACAGTAAATAGTACACGAGTTGCAGAGGCACAAGTAATTGCACCATCATATCAAACAGTTGTTACAGATGAAAATGGAAATGCTTATACTAAAAAATTACCATTTGGAAAATACATCACAAAGGAAACAAAAACTCCAAAAGACTTCTTTACAGCCGAAGATTTTACTTTTACAATTTCACAAGATGAATCTGAAATATCAGAAGTGGCTCAAAAAGTAAAAGATTTATTTGTTAATAATGAACAAATGGAAACATATGTCAAATTAGTAAAGAAAGATGCTGATTCTGGAAAGATTGTTTCTTTAACAAGTGCTACATTCCAAATAAAAGCTACTAAAGATATATACGATCGTGGAAATGGAAAAATCGTTTATAAAAAAGGTGAAGTAATCACTCAAAAAGTTGGTAGTACAGTTTACAATTCTTTTACAACAAATTCTAAAAATATTGTAGTACCAGATAAAAGCTATACTAACAAAAAAGAAGATAATGGAACTGTTATAACTCCTCTAATGTTACCAGTAGGAAGTTATGAAATTACAGAAATTCAAATCCCTACAGGTTACTTACAATTAGAAAATCCAGTAAAATTTACTGTAGATGGTGTTAGAGATTATGACAAAGACAACGAAGGTGATTATATTAAAGAGGTTGTAGTAAAAAATGCTAAACCTTTTGGAACTTTAATTATAGACAAATCTATAGCATTAAGAGAAAATGTAGATACATCTCTTATAGATACTAGCGACCTAAGTGGAATTCAATTTAAGTTCTCTGCAAAAGAGGATGTGATAGATCCGGCAGATGGAAGTATAATCTATCAAAAGGGCCAAGAAATCAAAGTGTATAACTTAGATAAAAATGGTGATTTAAAGATTGAAAATATCCCTATGGGAACTTATGAAATTCAAGAAATTAAAACATTAGATGGTTTAGTATTAGATGATACAAAACACGAAATAAAATTTACTCAAAGAGATACTATTACAAAAGTTTATACTGAAACAAGAAATTTAGTAAATGACACTACCTTAACAGAAATATCAAAACAAGATATTACTGGTGATAAAGAATTAGAAGGTGCAAAATTGCAAGTAATTGATTCTGATGGCAATGTTTTGGATGAATGGACTTCTACAGATAAACCACATTATATTGAAGGTTTAACAGTAGGAAAAGAGTACATTTTAAGAGAAACTATTGCACCAAATGGATTCGTTAAAGCTACAGATATTAAATTTAGAATAGAAAATACTACTGAAACTCATAAAATAAAAATGATTGATAAAGTAGTTGAAATGACTAAAATTGATATTGGTGGCGATGAATTGGAAGGTGCAAGAATCCAAGTATTTGATAAGGATAATAACTTAATAGATGAATGGATTTCTTCTAAAGAACCTCATAAAATAAACGGATTAACCGAAAACGAATCTTATAGATTACATGAGGAGGTAGCAATTGAAGGATATGTCAAAGCTACAGATATTCAATTTACAGTTACAGAGGATAAAGAAACTCAAAAAGTACAGATGATTGATAAAATAGTAGAAATGACAAAAACTGATATTGGTGGTAATGAAGTTGAAGGTGCTGAAATGTCTGTAACAGATGAAAATGGTGAAGTAGTTGATAGTTGGACTTCTACAAAAGAACCACATCACATCTCTGGATTAGAAGAAGGAAAAACTTATGTACTTCACGAATTAGTTGCACCAGATGGATTTGTCAAAGCTACAGATGTTGAATTTACAGTTACAGAAGATAAAGAAACTCAAAAAGTAGAAATGATTGACAAAGTGGTAGAAATGACAAAAACCGATATTGGTGGCGAAGAATTAGAAGGTGCAAAAATCCAAGTATTTGACAAAGATAATAACCTAGTAGATGAATGGGTATCTTCTAAAGAACCACACAGAATAAATAATTTAGTAGAAAATGAAACATACAAATTACACGAGGAAGTAGCAATTGAGGGATATGTCAAAGCTACTGATGTAGAGTTTACAGTTACAGAAGATAAGGAAACTCAAAAGCTACAGATGATTGACAAAATAGTTGAAATGACTAAAGTTGATATTGGTGGTAAGGAATTAGAGGGTGCAAAAATCCAGGTATTTGACAAAGATAATAACCTAGTAGATGAATGGGTATCTTCTAAAGAACCACACAGAATAAACAATTTAGTTGAAAACGAAACATATACACTACACGAGGAGGTAGCAATTGAAGGATATGTTAAAGCTACAGATGTTGAATTTACAGTTACAGAAGATAAAGAAACACAAAAGCTACAAATGATTGATAAAATAGTTCAAGTTACTAAAACTGACTTAACGAATGGTGAAGAATTGGAAGGTGCTGAATTAGTTGTTACAGATGAGGATGGAAATGTTATTGATGAGTGGACTTCAACAAAAGAACCACATCATATTTCTGGATTAGAGGAAGGCAAAACTTATACTCTAACTGAAAAAACTGCTCCTTATGGGTACGAAACTACAGAAAGCATTATATTCACAGTTACAGAAGATAAAGAAACACAAGCTATAGAAATGAAAGATATGCCTATTCTTAAAACTATAAGAATTATAAAGGCAGATAGTTCTACTAAAGAAGTAATAAAAGATGATTTCAAATTTGGAATCTATGAAGATGCAGAATGTACTAAACTTATTAAAGAAGTAAAATCAAATAAAGAGGATGGTACTGTTACATTTGAAGATTTGAGATTTGGAACATACTATATCAAAGAATCAAAACAACCTAATGGCTATCAATTATCAGATAAAGTTTTAAAACTAGAAATTAATGATAAAGGTGTATTCATTGATAATACTGAAATAGAAGAAAAAGATGAAATTTATAGCTTTACTTTCTATAACGAATTAATCCCAAAGGTTCAAACTGGTAATGAAATAAGTTATATATTACTTGCAACATTAATGGGGTTATCAGTAATTGGTATAACTACAGGAATTGTAGTATTAAAGAGAAAAAATAGAAAAGATAAATAATTTTTGAGTGGGTATTCCCCACTCTTTCTTTTCTTTTAAAGGAGGGATTTTTATACGAACAAAAATTATTTTTAGTTTTGATGATTTGAAAAATATTATATCTTCAAACACAGAAATTGGAACATCTTATTTGATATTGGATGAGCCTTATTTTGTAGATGTTGAAAGACAAGAAAAAGCTATGAGAGATATATTTATAGAAATAAGTAAAGTTATTAAGCCTATGAATATTGTAAAACATATTAGCTTTAAAACAAAAGATAAATATACTACTAAACAAATCAATGACTTAATTAAGATATTAAGACAAAATACAAATATCTTATTTACTTTATTTAATGCAAAAACTAGGATATGCAATATTTTATTTATAAGCAATAAAGAAGATTATTTATTAAAACAGCATATTCGTGAATTCTTAAATTTGGAGGAGGCTTTAAATGACAAAATCTGATGTTAGAATTGTTACAAGTATTAAAGGTTTGGAAAAATTAAAAGAATATATAAATAATTATATAAAAGAACATTCATATAATAGAGAATTAACTAATATTTTAGACAATCCTGATCTGAAATATGAGAGTAATAGACAATGTTATTTGGGATGGAATAATTATAATTGGAATGAATATTCAAATGAAAATGTAGAATTAGTTATGAATGGATTATTTGAATTAGCAGATAATAATTATTCATACAGATTTTATAGACTTGGCGAAGAAAAAGATGAGTATGAAGAATATTCATATACTTCCACATTAGAAGGTGAAGAAGATTTAGAATATCCTAATATAACAAGACAATTTGATGATAGATATGTGTGTGATGTTTTACACAGAGAAAAGCAAAATGCTGATTTAAGTAAGGAAGATTTTGATTATGAGTGATGTATATGAGGAAATATTAAGTAGTTCCAATATTCAAACAATATTAGAACATTATGGATTAAATATATCTAAAAATAAATGCCTCTGCCCTTTTCATAATGATACTAACCCATCTATGAGTATTCATACTGGGAAAGGAATTGCACATTGTTTCTCTTGTGGAGCTGGTGGAAATGCTGTTTCTTTCATACAAAAATATGAAAGTGAAATAAATAATAATCCTATATCTTTTCGAGAGGCAATGCAAAAAGCAATTGATATACAAGGATTAAATATAACAATTCCATCTAGCAATTATTCTCCACTAACAGAAGAACAAAAGCAATTTCAAAGGCAAACTGGTATATTAAGAGATGTATTGAATCTTAATGAGAGAAATCTAAAAATCAATAATTCAGAAAGTAAAAAAGCATTGGAGTATTTGAAAAATAGGCATATATCTTTAAATACAATAAATTATTTTCATATTGGATATGCTCCAAATAATAAAACATATATTACTGAAACATTAAGTAAAAAATATGAAACAAAGGATTTAGTGGATTTAGGCATTTCAAAAATAGATGAAAAAGGTAATATTTTAGATGTCTTTAATGAAAGAATAACCATACCTATTTTTGATGAGAACGGAAATCCTGTCGGTTTTGGAGCTAGGACAATAAATAATGCTATCAAACCAAAATATTTGAATACAAAGGCAAATAAATTGTTCAATAAGAGTAAATTATTATTTAATTTTCATCAAGCGAAATCCTATGCAAGAAATGATGAAATAATTATAGTTGAAGGCTATATGGATGTTATTAGTAGCAAAGAAATGAAAATGGATAATGTAGTAGGAACAATGGGAACAGCCTTAACAAAAGAACATATCGAAATGTTAAAGAAACTAAAGTGTGATGTTATACTAGCTTTAGACAATGATGAGCCTGGTAAAGATGCTATGGCGAGAATTATTCCAGAATTACAAAAAGCAAAACTAAAAGTAGATGTTATAGATATTTCAAAACTTGGTAATTATAAAGATTTTGGCGACTTGCAAATTGCAGGAATGTCAAGAGAAAAAATTTATCAAGCAAAAATATCGGCATTTACTTTTTTAATGCAACAAAATTATATTAAAAATAATGAATTAACAGTAGAAAATATCCACAGTATATACAATAAAATGTGGAAAGATGGTCTTATAAAAGACACAAAAGATATTTTAAATTTTAAGGAATATATTATGCGAAATACAAAATTTAAAGATGATGAAATTGAAAATATAATCAATCCTAAAAAGGTTGATAAACCAAAAGAAAATGTTATTGATAGATATAAGGATGTTTTATTTTATTCTTACATAAAAGAATTAATAAAAAGCTATGCTATCAAGCACGAAGATACTATTTTATTAAAGTATATTGAATTAGATAAGCTACAATCAAGTTATTTAATGACTTCTTTAAATAATACAGAATTTTTAAAAGATGGTGAACTAACTATCAATATTGGTGGCTATATACGAGATTTTCTTTTCAAATCAGAGGATTATATAAATTTCAAAAATAATAAAGTTTTTATTTTAGATAATTTATTAAATAATGTTAAAACTTTTGATAATCAAGGTAAAGAAGTTGATCTGAACCTTACTATAGAACAAAAAGAAATGGTTATTAAACAATATAATGAAAGTTTTGATGCCTCAATTAGAGAATATATCGAGAATCATCCAGAAGAATTTGAAGAAATGTTTATTGCGACTAATAGTGAGCAATTTAAAAAATTATTTCCTAAAACCTATGAAGAAAATATGAGAGATTCTTCTATAAATAATTTCAAAAATAATGGAACAATGGGAGTAATTAAGTATGCCGCAGCATTTTCAAATGATATAAAGGACAAACTGGATAGAAGATATGTAAATAATGACACATTTAAAACTTTATTAGTATTTAATAATAACAAAAACATTCTAGGATTAACAGCAGATAATATCAAGAAAGAAAAGACAGAAAAAGAGATTCAAAAGGTTAAAGAAAAGGTTGTAGAAAAAGAAGAAACCAAGAAAAAAACAAATTCTATTTTTATAAATTTGTCTGGTAAAGAAAGAGAATCTTATCGAGGAATATATCTTCCAGTAGACGAGCAAAATCAAATATTTATACCTAAAACACTTTATAAAAAGAATGATAAAAAACTTGAAATATTAAATAGCGAATCTAATAATGCAAGAATGAGTGAATATAAAATAGACAATAACGAACAAAAGATGAAATTCTTTTCTAAACTAAGTTTAGAGGACTTTTATCATAAATATATTAATCTATACGAATTTCAAATGGAAAAAGAGGTGATGGCTTAATGCAGGCAAGTAATAAATCAGATGCTACACAAGTTTATGAGGGTGCTGTAAAATCATCAAGAACTGGTACAAAAGGAGCTTTTAAATATTTATTAAAACCACTTACTATATTTGGCTATCATTATTTTGTAGAGGGTATTCGTGCTGTGCAAAAAGATGGGCCAACAAAGGAATTAGAAAAATTAACTAATTTATCTTATGATGAAACAATTAGAGTTATGGAAAAATGTCAAAGAGATGGTATTAGAGTTGTCGCTAGTGAAAGAAAACTAGATTCCGACAATAGTGAATTTGGTAAGAAAAAATCTATGTATCAACAAAAAAGAATTACAAAATATGCTCGTAGAATAAAACTAATTAGTAATTTTAAATCAAATCACCCTACAATTGCAAAATATATTGGGTTAAATAAATTAATGAAAATTGCTGAACATAAACAAAATGAACAAGTTAAAAAACATAAAGAAAAGCATTTTAATATTTATTTTAATAAATCAAAAGCAGCATATATGGGAAATAGAATTGCTGATATTTTAGAATATAGAATGGGAGTTTCTAAAGAATTATTTGATAAAGATGTAAAAGATGCAATTGAGGAAATAAGAGATAAAGGAATGAATCTAAACTCTCAACAATTAAGAGATTTTTCAGAAAAATTCAAATTGCATGAAATGGGTGAAGTTGAAATTGATGATTTTACAAATGATTATTGTATTCACGAAGTACCATTTGCATCATTTATGAATATTGAAGATGAATTAGAAAGTAGCAATATTCCTTATGGTGTAAAAGTTATTACTAATGAAGATGATGAAAAAATAGCACACATATACTTTGAGAATAAACATTTAGAAAGATATAATGAATTAAGATTCAATACTGTAGGTCAAATCCATGTTTACGGAAAAGATAATAAAAATCTACAATGGAATATAAAATCAAAAGATGAAATTATATCTTTTACTACAAAAACAGGTGAGCAAGAAAAACAAACTTATGAAGTATTATCTGGTAAAGATTATATTATGAAAAGACAAGAAAATGAATGTCTTTGGACGGTTCTAAAAGCTGACTTGAAAGAACTCGCAGAAAAAGAAAAAAAAAGAGATGTAGTAGGTGAAGATTTAGAAAGATTGCATACTTTTGAAGAATTAGAAAAATCTGTAGATAACTCCCCTACAATTTCTGAAAATGTAAAAGACATTGAAGTTAATTTTGACAATGATATTGAAAAAGAAGTAGGTGATTAAAATAGAAAAATTATCAGAAATAGCTTATTTTAACATTGGTAATACTGAATATTATGAAGGTTATCATATAAAAGGTAAAACTTGGAATGGATGGGCTATGCCTTACTTTGAAAAAAGAATTGCAGACCTTATAAAGCATAATTTCTCATCAAGCAATTTTCAAATAGTTTATGATAAATATACTGATTGCTATATATGTAAAACTATTGAGAATGACAAAGTTTCACAAGTTGATATGGCAGAGAAAAAAATAATAAATACTAAAGATGGTGAAAAAGAAGTATATGATTTTGGTTCTATAGGATGGACTTGGGATTCATATACTCTTGATGAGGCAAAAGAACAATATAATGCAAATATTATAAAAAATAAAAAAGAAAAAGAAGAATTAATTGATTTAGATTATTAATTTTTAAAATAAAAAAGGATGGTGATGCCTATAATATGCTCGTAAAGAAAGAGAAAAACAGGTCAATTATACTTTTGATTATAGTATTTATTATTATATCTTACTATATGATGAGAGTTACAACATTAGTTAGTTCTAATGGTGGTAATTGGAATCTTGATTTCTTTTCTATTGCTCTTAATGAATTATATAAAATAAACACTCCACTAGATATTCAAGGGAAAAACCTTTTAATATCTGGTGGTGTGTCTTTTTTTGTTTTTATGGTTTATGAAACATATAGACTACAAAACAAAAGAAATGTGCAAGAAAATACTTATGGTTCTGCTGAATGGAGAACTCCAAAAGATATTATTAAAAAGCGAGATAAAAACTTTGAAAATAATATGATTCTTACACAAACCGAACTAATTTCAAGGAATATGAAAATTAGTGGAATGAATCGCCATGTAATTTTACTAGGTAGACCGGGCACTCGGAAAATCTCGATATTATTTTAAACCTAACTTATTAAATGCTAATGGCAATACAATAATCGTTACTGATCCGAAAGCCGAACTCCTTAGAGATTGTGGATATTCGCTAAAACAAAAAGGATATACAATTAAAGTTTTAAATTTGGATGATAAAACTACATCAAATCATTATAATCCTTTAGTTTATATTAAAGAATTAAAAACTTTTGATGAAGTATTAGAAGATACATCTCCTCATCATAAAATACAAGAGGATGATGTTATGACCTTAATTAATACTTTAATGGCTAATACTAAAAGCGAAAATATAGAAAATACAAGTGGCGATCCTTTCTGGGAAAAATCAGAAATGATTTTCTTACAATCCCTATTTTATTATGTTATAAGGCATTATGATAAAAGACATCAAAATTTTACAGAAATATTGAAGTTGATTCGTTTAAGTAATCCAGATGCTACTGGAGTTTCTGAATTAGATAGATTATTCAATAAATGGGCAAAACAAGAACCAGATGCAATTCGGTGTCAAACAATATAAGCATTTTAAAGTAGCAGCCTCTGCTCCTAAAATGATGAGTACAATCATTATGGTAGCAACAGCAAGACTTGCAGCATTTAACATTAAAGAAATTGCAGAACTTACTGATACTGATGATATGGAATTAGACAGAATTGGTATGCCTACAGATGATAATTCCTCTATACTAAAAGAAATAAACGAATCTACTGGAAAGAATATAAAGAATGGTAAAATTGCCTATTTTATTGTTACAAAACCGAGTGATTCGACTTTTAACTTTCTTGCAAGTATATTCTACACACAAGTATTTGCAATGATAGATGAAAATGCAAAAAGATGTGGAGGAAGTCTAGCAAATCCACTTGAAATATATATGGATGAGTGGGCACAGTTAGGAGAAATTCCTCGTTTCGTAGAAGAACTTGCTTATTTAAGAGGCTTGAATGTAGGTATTACAATAGGTTTACAATCTCTATCTCAATTAAAAAAGAAATATAAAGATAGTTGGGAATCTGTTTTGGATTGCTGTGATACTACATTATTTCTAGGTAGTAATTCAAAGGAAACTTTGGAATATATAGTTGCTCTACTTCGGTAAAAAAACATGGTATAAAAAATCTACTGGAAGAACATTCTCAAAGCAAGGTTCTAGTAGTACAAATTGGGATATAGTTCGGAAGAGAACTCGCAACATTAGATGAATTGTCTAAGATGCCTAAATGTAATTGTGTTCTTATAATTTCTACAATAGGAGCATTTTACTCTAAATTGTATAATTTAAGGGAACATCCAAATTATTCACAATTATATGAGCCTTGGGCCAATAATAAAGAAAAATTATATAATCATAAAAAAGAGCTAGAATATCAAGAAAATTCTGATTATAGATTGCTTTCTGATTCTGGATTATCATTTGCAAAACCTATTGAAAAATTAAAAATAGAAAATGTAGATGAGAAAGAATTGAAGGCTTTAATGCGAACTGGTGTTATACAGTTCGAGGATTTAAAAACAAATAATTAAATATTTAAGAGATAATCCTCTTATTGTTCGCTAGTTTGTAAAATTACTGACTAACTATAGAGAGATTATCTCTTTTTATAGTTAGGAGGATTTATGAAATTATTAAAAAATAATAAAACATTAAATAAAATTAAAGAAAAATTAACTGTTTTAAGTGCTACTATTACAGGCACATTTATTTTAGCAAGTTCAAGAGTATATGCTGATTCAAATACTGGTTCTATTGATTCATTTATTAACTTTGCTTGTGATTGGCTTACAAAAATCGGTGGAGTTATAGCCTTAGTTGGTGGTGTAATGTTTGCTTTAGGATGGCAAAGAGAAGATGCAGAAGGCAAATCTCGTGGACTTATGACATTGATGGCAGGTTTTATGTTAGTAGCAATTGCTCAATCTAAAAACTTATTTGGATTATAAAAGTAGGTGAATTAAAGTGAGTAATATTAAAAATAAAATTGATGTATTAGATTTTAAGATTTCTGGTAATTTAAGTGAATATACAGATAGTTTATTGTTCGATCATGATGTAATTGCATCTTTAGAAACCAATGAATATAAGGTTACTATTGAAATTATTGGTGATAAGAGAATTATATTTGATGATGAAGTTTATAAATCTGCTTGTAATTATCCAGAAGAATTAATAAATATTCTAAAACAAAGCGATTATTTTGATAATGATAGAATTGAAATAATTGATAATAACTGGTTTGAAATTGATATATATGAAAGAGATTCTATTAACAATGTATATGAATTAATTGATGATGATGTGTTAGAAATAGATATTTCTGCAATGAGTGAAGGAAGTCTAAAAGAATACATGGTTAAGTATTTAGAAGATTATTTAAAAGAATTTTCAAAATCTGATATAGATAACGATATGGAAATGGAGGAAATTAATTGGATGAATTAATTAGAATTCTCTATAGTTTCAAATTTAGTGTTTTTGGGGTTGAATTAGATAGTGGAAATTTAATTGGTTCAGTACAAAAATTAACTAACTTCTCTAGTGTTCAAACAATTAATATATGGAGTATTGGAAGGGTTGTAAATGATTGTATTGTTCCAGTAGCTTTAAGTTTATTAATACTTTTCTTTATGATTAATTTGATTAAAAAATCAATGGAAGTTGAAAGAATAAGTTGGGAAAGAGTTGTTATGGCTTTTGTATCATTTCTTATATTGAAATATTTAATACAAAATGGCTACTCTTTCCTATCTACTATTATGAATATTGTAAATGACATATTTATTTCTGTTACAAATGCAATAAGCAACGGAAATACAAGTATTAATATAGCTGATACTTTAATAAATGCGGTTCCTAGTGGATTTGTTGATAAAATAATGACTTATGGATTATATTTGATACTATTTATACCTTTTATGACTACAATAGTACAGATTTTAACACAAATCTTTTTAAGAGTAGTAAAGTTGATCCTTTGTTTTGCTTTTGCACCAATACCAATTGCTCTTTCTGTAGATGATGAGGCAAGAGGAAAAGCAGTACAATATTTCTTATTTTCTGCAAGTGTAGGATTAGAGGCAGTTATTATTTATATAGCAACAAATATTTATGCTATAGGATTATCAGGATTAAGTGGTACATTAGGTTCTACAAATGCTATTTCTACAATAGTAGCAATACTATTTTTAAATGGTATGTATCTAGCTGTAATACAATATGCAAGTCAATTTGCAGAAAGATTAACAGGAGGGCATTAGATTATGGATAATATAGAAATAACAGTTTTTGATGAAATAAACGATTACAAAGAAAAAATATATTTCTTTAATTTTAGGCAATGGATATTTGCAATAATAATTGTAGGATTAGTCGTTCCTACTTATATTCTTTTAAAAGATAGAATTGGTGATGAAATTACAAGTTATATAGTTATTGCAATTGCAGGATTTTTGGGATTTATTGGATTCGTAAAAATTCATGAATTACCAGCAGAAAAAATACTTCCATATTGGGCCAGACATTATTTCTTTTTTGCAAAACCTATTCATTATATGACAGATAAGGAATATGAAGAATTACATCAAAAGAAAAATAAAAAGGTAAAAAAAGATAAAAAAGAAAAATTATCTAAGGCTGAAATTAAAGAATTAAAAGCAAAACAAAAAAAAGAAAAAACATTAAAAAAAGCTAATAAGAAAGCTAGTAAAGAAAAAACAAAAAAACCAGAAAATAATACTACAGAAACTATTGAGAAAAACGAAAATAATGAAAGTGAATTAGTAGAAAAACTTTCTAAATTAACTAAAGAACAAAGGGATGTTCTTTTTAAATTGCTAGACAGGTGATTAGTTTGAAAAATAATTATAATTTTGACTGTGTTAAAATTTTGCTTAAAAATGCTCACATACACAAAGTATGCTCCGCTTTTTGCACAAAATTTTGCCTTGCCAAAATTTAATTCTTTTCCAAACTTGAAAGGATTGAAATTTTAATGAATTTAACTAAGTGGGAACGATATTTCCTAAATTATTATATGAATAAATATAAAGCAAAGTGGATGCGTGTTTTTAATAACAAGCATCCATTTCTGGCTACTACAGTTGATTTTTTTACAATTTATAAAAGGCATCTTAAACAACAAGCAGAAACAGGCAAAGAAACATATACAAATATGTTTGAAACACTTATTGCAGGAGAATGGTATTTTATTCCCCATCTCCTAGAAAATAACAAGGAGGAATGATATTATAAAAACAAAAAAACAGAAACAGACAAAGCCTAAAAAAGAAGGCTTTTTAAGTAGATTAATAAAAAAACATAAACAAAATAAAATTGCTAAACCTCATACTACATCTCAAATTATGAGGATGTTTTTTAAAGATTATAATGAAAACAATTCAATAATGCAGTTGGATGATTTACATTATTCTGTATGTTTTGAGTATCAAGATATTTCCTTCTCTAAAGCAAATTATGATGAGCAAGAAAGTATCTTTTTAAAATGGGTGGAGTATCTTCACTCATTTAATTTTAACGACCATATACAAGTAATGTGTGCAGCTACACCAGTTAAAACACAAGACTATAAGAAAAATTATATATATTCATCTGAAAGAACAAATCCAAATGAATCTAAAATTGCAAATGAATTTAATAACCTTATAGAAACTTGTATAGGCAATAAAGATGAAGTATTATGCGAAATAAGGCAAATTACAATTACTACAAAAGCTGAAAGTATGAAAGAGGCACAAGATATATTCTTTCAATACCAACTCAGAACAGAAGAAAAATTCAAGGAACTAAAATCAAAAATACGAAGGGTTACAATTCAAGAAAGATTAGAACTTTTATACAATATGTTCCATACCACTCTTTTAAAAGATGATGGAATAAATAATATTGTAGAATATGCAAAACACAATGATTTGAGTGTTTATGATGTTATTGCTCCTAAAGAAGATGTATCTTTAAGGGAGAAAAATTATATAAACATTGGAGATAAGAAATTTATTAGAGTATTATATGTTAGCAAATTGCCTAAATCTATAACTCCTCGCTTTTATAATAGAATAACCACTATTGAAAATAGCAATATAATTACTACTTTAAATATAACTCCTACCGATCCGGCAAAAGTTATTAGAAAAGTAAATAAAAAAATTAGTGGAATGAAAACTGAAAGACTTGAAAAAATCAAGAAAGCTAATAAGAATAATTATAGTTATGAGGCTGTAAAAGATGAAAAGTTAGAAGATTCAATAAGAGATGCACAGGCTTTAAGAGATGCACTTCAAAAGAAAAAACAAAAGTTATTTACAAATAATATTCTAATATGTATTCAAGCGAATACTTTGGAGGAATTAAACAAAACAACAAAGGCCATCAAAAGTATTGGCAATGAATATCTAATTTCAATCTATAATTTGGATTGGCAACAATTAGAGGGAATTCAAAATAGTTTATCTTTTGGATGGAATAATCTACAAATGCAAAGGTCTTTAACATCTGAATCTACAGCTACAAATGTGCCTTTCAATACAAAAGATATAATGCACGAAAATTCAATTTATTATGGTGTAAATCTTGTATCTAAGAATCCAGTATTTGCAGATAGAAAGAAACTCCTAAATGGAAATGGCTGTGTTCTAGCAACGAGTGGAGCAGGAAAATCATTCTCTATAAAAACAATAATAGAGCAAGTTCTTCTTCGCTATCCACAAGATGAAATTTGTGTTATAGATGCACAAGGAGAATATTATCCCCTAATAAAAGCATTTAATGGGCAAACGTTAAATATTAGTATGAATACTAATACTCATATAAATCCATTTGATAGTTCTTTACAATATACAAAAGATGGTACAGAGGCTATAAAGGAAAAATCTGAATTTGTATTAGCGTTTATTGAATCAATTGTTGGTTTAACAGAAGGACAAAAAACTATTGTTGATAGATGCACTAAAAATATTTATGAAGAATATCAATTTCGTAATTTTAATAAACAAATTGAGCCAGATTTAAAAATATTTTATGAAGAACTATTAAAGCAACCAGAAAGAGAGGCAAAGAATTTGGCACTTGTTATTGAAAGATATGTAAAAGGTGGAATGGATATATTCGCCAATAAAACTAATATTCAAATTAAGAATCGTTTTATTTCTTTTGATATATCTGACTTACCTAATTCTATTCAAACTACTGGATATTTAGTTGTACTAGAACATATTATGAATAGATTAAAGAGAAATAAAAACTTAGGAAAACATACTTGGATATTTATTGATGAGTTTCATATTTTACTTGCAAATCAATATTCTGCTGATTATATTGCTAAAATATATAAAACTGGTAGAAAAGAAAATGCTATTCCTACAGTAATAACTCAAAATATTGCTGATGTATTAAAAAGTGAACAAGGCTGTAAGATACTTTCAAACTCTGAATTTGCAATGATTTTAAAACAAAAGCCTTTGGATTTACCTGCTATTTGCAAGATATTTGATATAAGTGATGAGGAGGCTAGATATGTTATAGATTCCCCAGTAGGTCAAGGACTTGTAGTATATGGCGAGGATAAAGTTGCATTTAGAAATCAAGTGTCAAAAGAATCATATATTTATAAGTTAAATCAAACCTCAAATATGCAACAGCAACGAGCAGCATAGGAGGTTTTTTCTATGGAAGGTCAAAATAATAGTAAAGATGTAGCAAATTCATTAAATAATTATACTGATAGTATGAATAAAGGAACAAACCTTTTGTTAGATGGAGCAAACCAAATAAACAAATGGTATGCAGAGCAATTAAATAAAATTTCAGAGGGTGAAGTTCCAGACAGTAGGATTGAAACAAATGTAGATAATACAATTCCTACAGATGAACTAGAAAACAATAATTTTACAAGTAAAATTGAAACTAAAGTAGAAGAATATAATGAAATTCAAACAGATAATTTAAAAAATAAAAATCTTCTTAACCTTAATAATACAAATAAACTAAAAACACAAGTAATTTCAAATGATGATGTATCAATTGATGATAGTTTAATTGATGAATTATCTATAGATGAAGAAATCATAACAGAGGATGAATATTCTGTAAAAGTACCACCATCTTTAAATACAAAAGTTAATAAAATGCCTAAAAGAATATCTACAGCAATTAAAGGTGTGAAGATGGTTAATAATGCTACAAATAAAATTGTCAAAACTGGAAAAACACTTAATACAGCAATGAATGAAGGTGGATTAAAAAGTTTTGAAAATAGTTCTAGTAGAATTATGACAAAACCAGTTAAGAAGGTTACTAACAAGATTACAAGCAAGGCTACAAATAAGGTTACTAATGTTAGTAAAAAAGTAGTTAAGAAAAGTGGAAAAAAGATAATAAAAGGTACAACAAAAGCCTTAACCAAAATGACTAAACTATTTGCAAAATTAGTAGCTGATGCAGTAAAAATCATCTTATCTATGCTCCCTTCTATTGCACCAATTATAATTATTCTTTTAGTGGTAGTTGCTTTCTGTAGCTTTTTTGGTATTAGTATGAGTGAAGATACAAAAAAGGCTTATGAAAATTATATGATAACTACACAAGATGAGTATGACAAAGATACTATAGCTTACTATAATGAAGGCAAAATAGTAGATGGCTCTATTGAAGGAAAAGGAATGATAAATTGGAGAGCTCCTCTATCAATAGTTCAAATGCTTAATGGTGAATTAACTTATGATGATGCAGAAAAAGAATTATTAAATAAATTCAAGGATGCAGGATTATACGAGAGGATTAGTGAAGCCCAATATACTGTAGAAAAAGAAAAAATTGAAACAGATGAAAACGGAAATGAAGTCAAAACTACAGAAACAGTTACAGAAAAGAAAAAAGTAATAACATATTCCTCAATAGATGATTATATAAATTGGTGTAATAACAATTTTAGTGTAATTAATAATTACAAAAAGAAAAAGAAATTAAATTATGATTCTCACCAAACAGCATTTACAGATGATGAAATAGAACAAATTAAATTATTACATAAATCTACAGCTTTTTTTGATTTGTTTAGTGGTGAGTTTAAAAACAAATATGCTTATCTTTCTGTAAGTATTGGAGATGAACAATTACAAGCAATATATGATGAATTTTTAAGAAATGCAGGTAAAAGATATTTAATGGATCATAGTAATTTGAAATATGATGAGTGTATGGATTATTATGATTGTTCAAGTTGGGTTATACATTGTTTAGCACATACTGGAATTATAACTATACCAAACACAGGGGCACAAGGAATTTATAGTGGATATTGTAATCCTATAAATGTAAATGATAGACAAGCAGGAGATTTAATCTTTATGAAAGATACTTACGATACAGGAGTTCCTGGCAGTATTTCTCATATTGGTATTTATATGGGTGAACTTACTATAAATGGTGAAACAGATGAATGGGTTATTGATACTGGTGGCAATCCATCTGGTGTAAGAATAAGAAAATACAAGAATGGATGGTGGAATGGTAGTAATTTCTATGGATTTGGCAGGTTAAAATAATGAAACATTTATTAAATTTTATATTGAATTGTATGTTTTTCGTACAAATGCTATTATTAGCCATTTGTTTTGAAAAAATGATTTGGAGAATGAGTATTGTAATTTTTGCATACTTATTCTCTTTTTTTAACTTTATAAAAAGGGAAAGGAAAATGAAGGATGTATAAGAACAAAAAAATTGTTTTTGGAAGTATAATACTTATCATTTTAACAATATTTTCAATTGGAATAATATATTCTAAAACACACAAGAATAAGAATTCAAATAACGAAGTACAAATTGAAGAAAATATTGAAATTCCAGATGTTGAAAACATTGTTGAAGATGAAATATCAAATACTACAGAGAATGAAACTATTGAAGATAATAATGAGAATGAGGAATCAAAAGAAAATGTAAAAAAGGAAATTACACAAACTGAAAAGACTACAAAGGTTGAAGTTACTGAAAAAACAACAAAAGTCGAAGTTAAAGAAACTCCACAAGAAAATAAAAATGTATCAACTAGTTATGATGATAATTCTTTTGAGGATGGATATTTAAAGCATTATCCTAGTTTTGGAGATAAATATGCTACTTTAATTGTTCATAAAATAGGCATTAATGCACCAGTATATTTTGGTGCTACAGATGAGATTTTATTAAAAGGTGTAGCACACGATAGTGGCTCTTACTTTCCTGGCGAAGGTGGAGCTATTATTATGTGCGAACATAACTATATGAATAACTTTAGAAGATTAGGAGAATTAAAAAACGGAGATATTATTGAAGTTAAAACATCTTATGGGGATTTTTATTATAAGCTATATAAATCTCAAACTGTTTTAGAAACCGAACCAGAAAAATTGCCAATACAAAAAGATGAAGAAATACTGATGATATATACTTGCTATCCTTTTGATAGCAAAGGGCATACAGTGTATAGATATGTAATTTATGCTAAGAAAATATAAGGAATGAGGTTTTATTTTGGATAACACAATACAAATGAATCTATTTGAATATTTTATGGATGAAGAACAGTTTTCAATTAAAGATGCTACAAATCTTGTAAAAAATGTGAAAGAAATGCAAGTAAATAACGAATCTATAAGGGCTCGTATTTATGAGGGCGTTGATAAAGGTATTTTTAAGAAAATATCCAGAGGAGTTTACAAAGTAACTAGCCAAATTGAAGGTCATGAAAATACTTGCCTTCTTGTAAATGGTGATGGCAGAGATTTGTCAATGATAAAAGATAAATCTATTGATGGAATAATAACTGATCATCCTTACGATTTACAAAAGGCTCTTACTGGTGGAAATAGAAAATTTGCTACATTTGAATTATTTAGATATGAAAGTAAAGATTTTAAGGAAAAGCAACGAGTTTTAAAAGATGGTGCTTTTCTTGTTGAATTTCTCCCAGAAGAATCAGAAGTTAATTTCGATTATTTGTATGAAATTAAGAAAATGGCACAAGATAATGGATTTAAATATTTTGCAAAAGTAGCATGGAAAAAAGGAAACTTTATTTCAAATACTGGTAGAAAAAGCAAAAATGTTGAAGATGTTATGATTTTCTCGAATGGCGAACCTCGAAATTTAAAATTAGATGCAAAGAAAAACCTTGCTATTGCAAAAGAAAATGGATTAGATGTAAAAGGATTATCTTCTTATGAGGTTAGAGATTTATTACAAGAACATAATTTAGATGTTTGTTATATGAAAGGGACAAATGGGATGCTCCCTACTGCTTTTGATTATCAGCCTAAAAACACGAAAGATAAAATTATGGAGGCTGAAAAACCAGTAGAACTAATAGAAGAAATAATTGAATATATTTCTAAACCTTATGAAACATTACTCGACCAATATGCAGGAAGTGGTAATTTTGTTATTGCTTGTTATAACAAGGAAAGAAACAGTATTGCAATTGAAAAGAATAATGAAATGTTTGAGAAAATGAAAGATAATATAGAACATAACCTAAATGTCAAATTCAATGAGATTGATTATGACTATTAATTGTAAAATAATGTTTTTTATGCTATAATGACTTCCAGAAATAGTAATTTATTGCAAGTTAACAATATTGTAATATTGTAAACAAGTTTGATAATAAAAAATATGGAGGAATAAATATGGTAGAGTCTAAAGGTTGGAATTGGAAAATTGTTAAGAATGAAAAAGAGGAGATTTGGAAAAATCCAAGTGTAGAATCATATTATTTACTAAATAGGTGGAAATCACAAGATAAAAAATACTTTCTGGATTTAGGATGCGGATTGGGTAGACACTCAATTTTGTTTGGAAAGAATGAATTTGATGTTGCTTGTTTTGACATCAGTGAGGAAGCTATTAACAGAACTAAAGAATGGGCTGAAAAAGAAAATTTAATGTTTGATTATAAAGTTGGAGATATGCTTAAATTACCTTATAATAATGAGCAATTTGATTGTATTTATTGTAGAAATGTAATTTCTCATACAGATACAGAAGGTATAAAGCAAATAATAAAAGAATTATATAGAGTTATGAAAAAAAACGGAGAATGTTATCTAACTTTAGGATCTAAAGATACTTGGGGATTTAAACAAGAAAGTTGGCCTTTAATTGATGAAAATACAAGATTAAGAATGGATGAAGGACCAGAATATAAAGTGCCTCATTTTTACGTAGATTATAATTTAGCAAAAGAATTATTTATTGATTTTAAAATAATTAATATACATCAAGAAATTGATTATTATGAAAAACAAGATGGTACAACAGAATCATACCATTATCATATTTTAATTCAAAAACAATAACAAACCTGTTATTGTGATGTGCACAATATTTAGATATTTAGAACAAAAATATACAATGGATTGAAATTAGGAAGATTAAAATTCTTTCTAATTTTTTTGTATTTATCTTTACAAAATTAATATAATATGATAAATTAGTTAATAGTATTAAGTAATAATTAAGGAGTGATTGCTATGGATTTTAAAGAAGCTATGCAAAAAAGACACATGGTTCGTAAATATACAGATAAACCTTTATCCGATGAGATTATTGCAAAAATAAATGAAAGAATTGAACTGAATAATAAAACTTATAATCTTAATATGAAACTTATGATTAATAATAGCAAAGGTGTAAGTAGTATTATGAAGTTAATAATGGCTAAAGGTGTAAATAACTTTATAATTCTTGCAGGAGATGTAAGTGGAAATTTAGATGAAAGATTAGGATATTCTGGAGCAGATATAATGTTATATGCTCAAACATTAGGATTAAATACTTGGTGGGTTGGTGGAACATTTAATAGGTCTGTAAGTAGTTATGTAGATAATAAAAAGGTAACTGGAATAATTGCTATTGGATATGGTCAAACACAAGGCGTTCCACATAAGTCAAAAAATGTAGAAGATGTTTCTAAATATGAAGGTACTATTATTCCATCTTGGTTTATTAGTGGTGTGGATGGAGCCTTACTTGCTCCAACAGCATTAAACAAACAAGACTTTATGCTCATAGGAAATGGGAATAGAGTAAAGATAGAATGTAGTAATGGTATATTTACAGGCAGTAATGTTGGTTTAATAAAATATCATTTTGAACTAGGTGCAGGAAAAGGAAATTTTGAATGGGAGAATTAGAAATGAACTATAATGAAAAGGCAGAAGAAATATTTAATAGTTTAACTAATAGAAAAAAATTTGTAGATAAAATGCCATCTAATATCTCACAAGGAGAATCGGGAGTTTTATTATATTTGCTTAATAACGATAGTGTAAGTCAAAGTGAGTTAAGTGAGAAATTAAATATAACAATGCCTAGAGTAGCTGCAATAATAAATACATTACAAGATAAAATGTTAGTAATTAAGAAAACAGATCCTAATGATAAAAGAAAGACTATTATTACAATTACAGAAAAAGGAAAAAAAGACATTCTCCAAAAAAGAAAAAATGCAATTATATTTATAGAAAGTATTATAAAAGAATTAACTAATGAAGAAATAATGCAATATATTTCTATCACTAAAAAGATAGAGGAAATTTCAAATAACTTGAAAGGCTGATACTATTGAATAGTCAAATTGAAGAATTAAAAAGTTTTATTAATAATAGTAATTATACAATTGTTATAACAGGAGCAGGTGTATCAGTATCTTCTGGAATAGGAGATGTTGAACATTGGCATTTACCAACAGTTCTACAAATGAGTTCAGAAATAATATTAAAAACTATGCCTAAAAGGTATTATAAAGCAGCTTGGAACTCATTTTTAGAACCTATATTTAATAATGGTGCAACTGTAACACATAGGAAACTTGCAGAATTAGAAAATGAAGGTAAAATACAAGGAATAATAACAACTAATATAGATCATTTACATTCTATTGCAGGGTCAAAAAATGTTGCTGAAATACAGGGAAGTTTTGCAGTTAATAAATGTTTAAAATGTGGTAAACAGTATAATGATATAAATATATGGAATAAAGGAAAAACACCAAGATGCGAGTGTGGAGGAGTAATTGGGGCTTTTCCAATATATGCTCATGTCGGACAATTAAGAACAGAGGCAGAAAAAGCAAGAAGATGGGTAGAACTTGCAGAACTGATTATCATAATTGGAGCAAATGGTTCATATTATTGGTCTTATGGGAATCATATAAATAAAAATGCTAAAATAGTTCAAATAAATCCTAAAAAGACGTATTTTGATAGTAAATCAATATTAAATATAAGAAAAAAATCAGATGAAATATTTAGGTTATTGTAAAAATAAATTTGTTCAGAAGATTTTGATATTTATAACAAAAATTACAAGTTGTTGAGATGTTCGCAATATTTTGGTATTGTAAACAAGTATTAGAATAAAAAATTACAATTTTATATTATTAATAAAGTGATAGATTATATATCTATTGCTTTTTTTATGTCTTTTGGAGAGGGGTAAACAAATGACAGAAAAAGAAATCAAAAAATTAAGAAAAGAGAATCCAAGATTTAATAATGGATTTTCTTGTGAATTAATTAAAGAGCAAAAACAATTACATAGAGAATTGGATTGTCGAGAAATGATTAATAGTTGTTTATGTTACAATACAGATTTTCTAAATTCACGATATAAAGATGATTATATTAAAGATCTGGGAAAACAAAGAGTAATAGAACTTTATAATGAACAAAAAGAAGATTTCGACAAGGCAATTGTGATTCGTAGTGTGTATCAAGATGATGAAGGAAATTCATATAATTCAATTCAATGGGAAGATGAATTAGAAATAAATTAATTTTACGAGAGGAGTGGTTTAATGGGCCAAAGAAGTCAAATATATATTAGAATTACAGATGATTATAATGAAAAACCTACATTAATTGCAAAATATTTTCAATGGAATTTTGCAGAGAGGATGATCTCTCGTGCAAGATATGGAATGGAATATATTAAAGATTGTGCTGAATATCTTTCAAGTGATACTGTTAAAGAAAGAATCAGTAAAATATTTGATGTTAATTTCGATATGAAAGATGTAGCACTTAGTACAGATATAATAAAAGAATGGATTGAATATTCATCTAAATATTATGGGTTAGAAGAAGTAAATGATTATATATTTAATGCACAAGACAATAATGATGGTAAATTATTTATAGATGTTGATGAAAAAGGAAATATAAAATATTGTTTAACTGATTATGATATGCAAATTTTATCACCAAAACAATATATGGATTGGGATTTTGAAAATTGGCAAAATTCTGAATATTTAGATAAAGAGGATGTTGAAACTTGCAAAAATAATATTAAATATATTAATAAAAATGCTACACAAATGACAAACGAAGAATTACAAGAATTTATAAGTTATGACTATTCAAAACAAATAATTGAAATGGCAGAAAAATTAAAAATTGAAATAAAAAAGCAAGAAACTATTGAATTAGAGGCAGAACAAAGTCAAGATGAAATTGATATGTGTGGATAGGAGGGACAAAATTTATGATTGAAAAAATTGCAGTAAAATCTGGATATTATTTTTTATTGTTTGATAAAAATGATGTTCCAGAAACTTTACAAAAATCAAGTATTCAAGTCGAGTTAGGAGAAAAAATATATGATTTATATACTGGTTCTAGCTTAGAAGATGAAAGAAAAATTGATGATATGTTTGGAGATAGAATGGGTTATTCAATTTCTGAACACGAAATATTAGAAAAAGAGTTTTAGGATGGGATATTAAGAGAATATCTCTTTTTTTATGCACTTAAAAGGAAGGAGTGATTTTTATAGTATTAGAATTTAAAAGTTTTTATAAACAACCTACAGGAAATAACGAATTAAGTAAATGCAAATATTTAACTAGATTAGATACTTATGGATGTGGATGTAGCCATAACTGTAGTTATTGCTATGCAAAGTCTTTACTGGATTTTAGAAACTTATGGAATCCATTAAATCCAAGAGTTGCAGATATAAATAAAATTGAGAAAACAATCAATAAAATAGAGCCTGGTACTGTGGTTCGATTAGGAGGAATGACAGATTGTTTCCAAGTATTTGAAAATGCTTATAGAGTTACATATAAGACTATTCAATTACTTAATAAGAGAAGAATTCACTATTTAATTGTAACAAAATCAGATATGGTAGCAAGTGATAAGTATTTAGAAATTCTTGATAAAGAATTGGCACATATACAAATTTCAATTACAAGTACAGATGATAAAACAGCTTTAAAATATGAAAAAGCACCTAGTACATCAAGAAGAATTGCAGCAATAGAAAAAATTGATTCTTTAGGATATGATGTTCAATTAAGGCTCTCCCCTTTTATTCCAGAATTAATTGATTTTGATATTCTTAATTCTATAAATTGCAATCGTATTTTAGTAGAGTTTTTAAGAGTAAATACTTTTATAAAGAGATGGTTTACAGAAATTGACTTTGATAAATATACTCTAAAACAAAGTAATTACTTGCATTTGCCTTTAGAAGAAAAAATCAAGCAAATAGAAAAAATTACTGGATTTAAGGAATTAACTGTATGTGAAGATGTTACAGAACATTACAATTATTGGAGAGATAAAGTAAATCCAAATAAAGATGATTGCTGTAATTTACAATTTGAATCGCAAGAACTTAGACAAGTTGCTTAATTGGAGGATAAATTATTATGAGTATATTTGATAATATTCAAAAAATAGAAAGAGAACAAGCTGAAATCCAAATAAAATTAGATGAGGCTTTAACTGATCTGAATGATTTAAAAGATAAAAAATATAGTTTTTGGGATGTTATTAAAGGAACTAAAAGACACGATTCTATTCAAAAAAAGGAAACACAAGATTATATTTTTTTATTACAAACACAATTAGATACAAAAGAAAAAGAATTAGATATTATTATGAATTATATTAAAAATGAGAAGGAGGAATTCTATGAGAAAACAATATGATGATTTTACACAAATGAAACTAAAAGATATGTGCAAAAATATAAGTGATATGACTTATACTTATATTGATCCAGATACACAAAAACCTACAGTAGTACCTGCAGCACATTATGAAAAAATATTAAATCAAGTTCAAGAAAAATATATGGGAGAAATAACAAGTAGGCAGTTTCTTAATATAATGTTTAACCAATTAAATGCTTTAAGAAAAGAAGATGAAAAATACTTTAGGCAAGCCTTATTATGTATAGATATGGGAATAAATCCAAAGGATTTAAGAGTTAATGAACAAATTGCAATATCTTATACACACGATTATATGGAAGATAAACAAAAAACTGAAAAGAAGGATTTTCATTTATTAAGCCAAGATATAATTGATACTTTTAATGAATCAAAGGACAATCCTTTAATTCAAGCACAAGCAATTAATTATTCTAAGGAACAGGAAGATTTAGAACAAGAAGATGATATGGATTATGATTTTTAGAACAATTAAAATTAAAAATTTAGAGCATAAAAATACTAAGTATATAGTTTGTTATGGTGTACCTATAAAATCAAAATATGGGGATTCTGAAACGAATTAGACTTAGTTTTTTTATGCTTGAAGGAGGAAAAATGGAAATACAAGATTTTGGTGAAAAAATTGGTGGTGCAAAAAAAGATTTATGGAAAGAAAGAGGTCTTTCTGTAGATGATTTATCATATATGAATGATGCAGAAAAAACTAGATTTGTAAAAAAAGATAATGTATGGAAAAAGCCAGATTATCAAGAATTAGTTAATAGTGGATTATCCACTAGAGTAGTATATTTTATAAAAACAATAAGAGATGCTACTCCTACTAAACCAGAAATTTCTTATATGGATAATGTAGCTGAAAAACAAGAAAATTATATTTCTTTTGTAAGTAAATTGAGGGATTTCGTTATGAATCTAAAAGATGATAACGAGATTCTTTCTTTTTATAATGATTTTTTTAGCCAGTATATTATAAAATCTCCATATAGTTTTACTGTAAAAGTTTCACCAGAAGTTTCTGGATGTATAAACAATAAATTATTAAAAGCAGCACAAGTAAGAAGATTAAGCGAAATAGATTCTGGAATTAAAAAATCACAATTTTTATATACAGATGATGAAAAGGTATTATCAAGTTTTGATATATATGTTTATGATAATAAAGATATAAAATTTTCTAAAGATTACAGAGGTTCTTCTATGTTAGAAATTCCAATGGGATTTGGAAAAAGATTTATTTATCCTAAAGATGAACTTGCTAATCCAGAAAATTGGCAAGAAAATACTATATTTATAACTCGTGGTGGAACTGTTATAAAGAACAATCTTGATAGTATTGATGAGGCTGAAAAATATATACTCGAACGATATAAATTAAAAGAAAAAGAAACACAAGGTAGAAAAAAATCTTTTAAACCTAAACAATTAGAACACATTGTAAGAGATGGTGAAGATTATAGAAATAGTAAAGATATTACTGGTGAAGATATGATGGAGAAATTTAATTTTAAAGGTGGAGAATTTGGCAATTGGTTAAATGAAAAAGATAGACAGGAATCTTTAAATTATGGTTATGATGCACTATTAGATTTAAGCAAAGCATTAAATATTTTACCTACAGATATTTCTCTAGGAAATCGTTTATCTATTGCTTTCGGCTCTCGTGGAAGTGGTAATGCTTTAGCACATTATGAACCAGATAGAGAAGTAATTAACTTAACAAAAATGAAAGGTGCAGGAAGTTTGGCTCACGAATGGGCTCACGCTTTGGATGATATTTTTGGTAAAGAATTAGGTTACAGAGGTTTTTTAACTGAATATTCTCCATCAAAAACAATAAGAGAATTAATAAATGCTATGAGATATAAAACTGTATGTAATGATAAGACAATTGAAAAGCAAACTAAAGTATATGAGGCAAAAATAAATAAATTAAGAAATCATATAAATACTTTCTTTCCAAAAGAACATTTAAGCGAAGAACAAATAAAACTAAAGGATAAATTAATTCAAAATGTAATTGATAATGCGGAAACAATTTCTACTGATTTACTTAACTATGTTGGTGGAGGTAGAAAAATAAATCAAGATGTAAATGAATTATCTAATTTAAGAAAAGAAACTGTAGGAAGAATAATACCAAAAGAAGAAAGAGAAAGAATTTGTTATTTGCAAAATGATTTATTTAATGCAAAAAACAATATTGGCAAAGAAACAAAAATTGATACAGATTTTTATAAAAATTCTAAAACTTTTGATGATTTATATTCAAAAACTTCTCATGGTTATTGGCAAAGTATAGTTGAAATGTTTGCTCGTTCTTTTGCTTGTTATGTCAAAGATAAATTAAATAATCGAAGTGATTATTTATGTGGACATGCTGAATTGGATTTAGGTTTAGGTGCAAATAATGATGGAGATATTGATCTTATAAAAGCATTTCCAGAAGGAGAAGAACGAGCTTTAATAAATGAAAAAATTGACAAACTTATTGAAGTTTTAAAAGAAAAAGCATTGTTACACGATTGTAAAACACAAGAAATAAACAATGATTTGAATTATGATTATTAGGAGGTATCAGATGCACAGAGGAACAGCTTTTATTATAACTAAAGATAAAGAAGATGAATTTAGAGTAGAAAAATCTACAGAGTTTAATGGAGGAATGGGAATAGATTGTCATGGGAAATATTTGTATGAAATGCTAAAAAATCTAAAAGAGTCATCATTATTTGATGCTATGATTAGAGATTTTGATGATGAATTTTTTAAATATTTTGATGAAATAATGACTTATTCTCCAGATGAACAACATAGTCCATATATTGATAATAATGGAAATCTTGTTTTTGAATATTCTCAAACAGAAAATCAATTCAAATTTTTCAAAGATGATGATGGAGATTATATTTATACAAGTGATAGTAACTATATTAAAAATATGTCTAATGAGGATATAACAATTGTATGCAGTAATGGAAATTATGTTTTAAAACCAAATCAAATTTTAATTGCTGATTATAACGAATGTGTTAATAATACAAGAATTTCGTTTGGAGAAAATATAAATGAAAAAATAGAAATTGATGAATTAAGTACAAAAGAGTATATTCCAACTAGAAAGCAGGAAATTATACTAGACAATATTATAAAAACAATAGAATCATTTAATTATAATGTGAATTTTATATATGAAAATGGAATGATTAGTGGTATGGAAATTGAAACTTGGACCAATGGTGGAGTGGATATGATACATACCTTTTATTTTTGCAATGATTATCAAGAAATTTATGATATAGGCAATGTAGAAAAACAGCTACAAGAGTTAGTTGAAAATTTTTCGATAGATGATGAAATCGATATGTATAGACAAGATAAAAATTATAAGAGTAATTTTACAATAAGTCAGTCTTTAGAAGATTTTAGTGAATATCAAAAAAAATTAGAAGATTTGGCAAACAATTTTACAACAAAATATCATGAATTAATTTATCAAAAGTTTATGGATAATGAAATGGAGATGAGTGTATAAATGAAATTAATAACAAAGGAATTAGAAAAAATATTTGAACAATATCCAATTGGAAGTCAAGATGGATTAGGTGGAAAAGCAAAAGTTATTGCAAAATTTTTTAATCCAACAGGAGTAGGAACTTGGCTAATAACAGAAGCAAATAAACTAGAAAATGGTGATTATGAAATGTTTGGATATTGTCATCTTGGATATGATGAAATGGCAGAATTAGGATATGTAATGTTATCACAATTAGAAGAATTAGAATTGCCATTTGGTTTATCAGTAGAACAAGATAAATTTATGCCAGAAAATTGTGATTTGATTCAAGCAATGAAATTAACAGGGATTACACCACCAAGTTATATGCTTAAAGATTATGAAAAAAATATCAATAAAGATGAAATAGATTATGATTTTGAGGAGGTTTAATATATGAATAAAACTGAATTAAATATAAATGGTAAAAGGATAGCATTATATGGTAGCAAAAAAATAATTGAAAGTGAAAAATCAATTATTGAAAATCTTGAACTTACAGGAAATGAAAATATAGATAGAATTTTAATACAGAGATGTATTGATGAAAACAAACTGAAATCGGATATTTTATATGATGGAAATACTGTATATCCTTTTGAAAAAATAGTAAAAGCATATAGAAAATTACAAAAAAGTGGTTCATTAGATAATTTATCAAATGATATGTACCACTTTTTTATATATGCTTGTGGTGATATTGCACATTATGATTTAGGAGGGTTTAAAGCATACTATAATTATTCATTTCAGCAATTAGAAAATACTTTACTTAAAGATAATTGGATGATGAATACTAGATTTAGTGATGTAAACCATATATTTAAAGAATTGCAGATTGGCAAATACTTTAATGAAAGAGATTATACTAATCACAAACAAGATGACTACGACTATGATATGTGTGAGTAAGGAGGATATATGGAAAGAAAAAAAGCTATTGTTATTGATTTTCTGAATGAATTATTAGATTTATATGAGTTTGAATTATTGGTAGATATAAATTCGGATATGGAGAATGTATTTAGATTAAATGACAGACAAGGTGCTAATTGGAGTGGAATTGAGCAAGATGAATTTTATACTTTGGCTGATATAGTAGAAAGGTTATCTTCTCCCCATGAAGATTATATTTATAGGTCATTAGAAGAACGAGAAGATGCAGGAGAAATTATACCAAAAGATGATTGGGATTTAACTGCGAAACGATATTTAGAGAGTGATACTGTTGCTAAAATATTGTCTGAAATAACTGCTAAAGAATATAAAGAAATAAAAAGCAAAAAAGAAAAATTTGGATTCAAAGATATTTTTGAAATATTAGATTTGGAAGAAAAATTTTGCAAAAGTGTTTGCCAAAAGTATATAAATACAATGTCAAAAGAGATGTTATTAGAAACTAATGACAAAATACTTCACATATATATTGAAGATGAATTTATTGATTTGAAAGAACAAGGACTTATAAATTCAGATAATTATGAGCAATATTTAGATGGGAATTTTGAAGTTGAAGAATATAAATTTTATAAGGAATTATATGATTCTGCAATAAAGGATAATATAGCATACGACTTAAATGATTTAGCTTTATTTGATGAAATTGGTAATTGGGATTTTTATATTACTTTTGAAGAATTAAAACAAGTAGGATATGGATTTATGGTAAAAGACCACTACCCATTATTAGAAAAGTATGCAATTCCAGAAGATAAACAGTTTGAATTTTATAATTATTTTACATTAGAGGAATTAGATGATTTTGAAGATTCATTAAAAAAATTTTTTATAGAAGGTAGCATTATCTATAATGAAGATAGTGGAACTTTAGAGGCAAAAGAAGATTATTTATTTAATAGTGATATTCTTCGATTGGCTTGTGGATTGATTACATATAAAGATTTTATTAATGAATATAAAGAGCATAGTATTTCTAATTTTGATTTAGCACTTCCAAAAGTAATAAGTTATTTTAGGGAAAATGAAATCAAAAATTTAATGGATTATGGTAGCGATAATGATGAAGGATTATACAAATTATCTGATATGTATAAGAAAATTATGAATAAATTTGATATGCAATATTATGATGTAAATACTAGAGATAAAGAAGGCTCTGATGGTAAGTATATTACAACAATTGCTTTTGATCCTGAAAAAGAAATTGAGGTTGAAACTGAGGCTTGGAATGGTATAAAAGCAGTAACAGAAAATATTGCAACTATATATGAAAATTACAAAATCTTTTATGAAAATTCAATTAAAAATGAGGTACAAAATGATAAAGAATTTGAATATGATTATAATTAAATATTTTAACAAAAGTGGAGTAAATTTGCTCCACTTTTTTCAAAATTTAATAACAAAAAATGTCCCTCGGAGAGCAAAATGGGTCTTAGGGATTTTTCCCTAAACAGCGAAAAGGGGGTCTTGACACCAAGCTGGCGAAAAATGGGCAGTAAAAAATGCCATCATTTTTCGGAACAAATAAATTTGTTCTGTTGTATTAAATTTCGCTACGCTAATTTTAATACTTTTATATAGGTGGTTCAAATGAGTGCTAATAATTTAGATGATGTATTTTTATCATACAAGAAAATTTTAAAAAGATTAAAACTGTTAGGAATAAAAACCAAGAGTGGAAATGAGATTACACATAAAGATTTAAGATATGCAATTAAAATTATGGAGAAAAAACATCCTAGCTGTAGATGGAAAAGTGAAAAAATAAGAAGTAAAAGATATTATATTTTAATTGAAGGATTTTATTGGCTAGTGTATGTATATTTTCAATATGAAAAAAATCAAATAGATGCTGATATAGATTTCTTTTTATTGAGAATAAAACAATATCAGGAAGAATTAAAAGTACAAGATAAGGATTTATTTACAAAAGATATGTCAATGAATGAATTAATAAATTTCTTTCAAAGAAAATATAGAACTATTGAAAAAGCAGTTATAAAAATGTTAAAGGCTACAGATGAAAATTATAGATATATTGAAAATGGAGAATTTATTATTTCAAAAGAAGGCATTAAATGGCTTTGTGAAAATTGTTTCAAACAAAAATATTTGGAACTTCTCGAACAATATAAAATGGAATTAACAGAACTTCATATCAAAGAAGGATATATATACGATAATTTTTTTAATAAAAATTAAAAAAAGGGCTGACAAAATTAGAAATATACGCTATACCATGATTGATAGTTAATTATTGAAATTATAAAAGTATATATACTTCGATTGTAAAGGAGGGATGTATCTATTGAAGTTTGAGGAGAAAAGAAATACTATAACAATTCTCCTAAACTGTATGAAGAAAAATTTGCTGGGTGATTCGGAAAAAGAGATTGTTTATGATATTGTTATGAGTTTAAAAGGTAAAACTCAAAAACAAAAAGCAAGATTTTGTATGTATTATAGTTTAGGGCCAAATGCAAAAGAAAAAAATTCTATGTCTAAAATTGCAACATTTTATGAATGTAGTGAATCTTCTGTACGAAGTTCTATTAATACAATTAATTTAGCACTTTATCATATTTCCGAAGATAAAATTTTATTATTGAAAAAGATTGTAGGTGATAAAATTGGAATTTAATGAAAGATGTGATATGGTATATGAATTGTTAGAGTTATTAAAAGATAACAAACTTAATAATAGTCAAAAAAGAAAAATTTATGAAATTGTAAAGGGATTTACGAATAGAACTGAAAAACAGAAAGAAAGGTTTTTTCTATTTTACAATTTAGATGAAGGTGAAAACAAAAATTACAGATTATGTGATTTAGCATTACTTTATAATTGCACTTCTGGATGTATAAGAACTGCTATAGGTCGTATAAGATATAATTTAATTTATTCAGATGCAGAAAGTCTTGCTATTATGAAAGATATTTTAGAAGAATATCACAAAAATAATTAAATATACCATAATGATAGAGGTAAGAATTTTTTTCTTACTTCTATTTTTTTGGTGGAAAGGAATTTATATGGAATTTAATCCTAATGAAAGAAGAAAAAGATTAAAAGTTTGGATTTCAGAAGAAGAAAGAGCTTTACTAGAGGCAAAAGCAGAACATTATGGATATAAACATTTATCAGAATACATAAGAGATTCTGCAATTTATGAAAATGTTACAATGGTAGATTTAAAAAATAAAAATGAATTATTAAAAGCATATTCTGACAATACACAAGAATTAAAAAAAATAGCAAAAGAATTTAGACACTTAAATAAATATGCAACACAGCTTTCCAGTGAGGATTTAGATAATATTTCTTTAATGATTGTATCAATTTTAAAAAGGCAAAAAGATATGCTAAAACTTATTGAAAATAAATTAGATTTAGATGTTTGGAAAGAACTAAATCATAATCGAATTGTAGAGGATGCAAAGAAATGCCTATAACAAAACGAGATGCACATTATGGTTCGCCAAAAGAATTAATTAATTATATCCTAGATGAAAAGCATGATGGAGAAAAAGTTGGTATAGCATCCTCATTAAATTGTAATTTAGAAACTGCATTAACAGAATATTTGGATATTCAAAAAAAGTTTGATATGAAAGGTCGTAGAGTAGCATATCATATTATTCAAAGTTTCTCGCCAAAAGATGATATTACACCAGAACAAGCAAATGAAATTGGAAAAAAACTATGCGAAGAATTATATCCAGATTTCCAATGTGTTATATCCACTCATACAGATAAAGGACACATACACAATCATATATCTATAAATGCTATAAATCTCAATGGTAGAAAACTTGAAGATAGATTGTCTAATGAAAAAGAAGGTCTTTATGGATTAAGTGATACAAGTGATAAGATTGCAGCAGAATATGGATGTTATATTATGCCTAGAAAAACATATTTAAAAGATGCAAAAAAGGATTTTTATTATCAATACAAGGAACAGAGTTTTAAAGAAAAAATACAAACTGATCTTGAAAGTATTATTTATAAATGCAATAGTCTTGAAGAATTTTTAGATGAGCTTTCAATTATGGGATATAAAGTTAAAAGAGGAAAGCATATTGCTGTTAAAAGTATAAGTATGGAAAGGTTCGCAAGAATATCTACAATAGATGGAAAATATAGTGTGCAAAATTTATATAAGTTTTTTAAATCTAAAAATGATATAAAACTTCTAGGAATTAAAGTGGAACAAAATGAATTCAATTCTATTTTATGGCAAAAAGCAAATGAATCTAAAATTGCAATTGAAAAAAGTCAATTATCAGCTATGGGAAAAGTTTATACAGAATATCAGAAAACAAAATATCAAGAAGTAAAAAGATTCTATCAATTGAAACAACAGTTAGAATATCTTGATAAATACAACATTAATTCTTTTGATGATATAGAAAGACAAATTGAATTAAAGAGAAGTCAGATTAAATCTATCAATATAGATTTGAAAAAGCATAAAAAAGAATATGATGAAATTGTTTCAAAAACCGAAAAAGCACAGGACTATATCCAATTATATAAGGTTTATGAATATGCTATGTCTTATAAAGAAGTAGATACAGATTATAAGTTTCCACCAGAAATTCAAATATTTTTGAATTTACAAAAAGAATTAAATATTCATTCTGTAGATGAGGCAAAAAATTTAATAAAAGCATCTCGATCTGAAAGAATTGAAATAAATGAAAAGAAAAAACAAGTATTAGAATTGCAAAGAGAATTAAATCATTTAGACACAATTAAAGAAGAAAAATTAACTAACAGCAATTTATTTATACACAATATTAAATTTGGAGGTAATCGTATTGATTACAACTTATCAGATGATGATAAGTTTTGCATAAACCTACCATACACAAAAGAAAAAATATATATTTCAAAAAAGTTTATTGCTTATAATGAAAAATATCAATACTATACACTTTTTTTAGTGGATGATAAAGACTATGAAATATATAGCGAAGACAATCAAAAAATTGGAAATATAACTGGTACTGAATTAGAAAAATATGTACTGGATAAGAAAAAAGAAATTGACAAGATGTATAGTCAATTTTAAATATACTTATTTGACCTCAGAATAGCCTGTGGTCTTTTTTTATACAAAGGAGGGATAATTTTATATATGCTAAAAATATTTAGTTTATTTTCAGGAATAGGAGCTTTTGAAAAAGCATTAGAAAGATTAAAAATACCTTTTGAATTAGTAGGTTTCTCTGAAATAGACAAATTTGCTGTAAAATCGTATTGTGCAATACACAATGTTCCAGAAAGTTTAAATTATGGAGATATAACAAAAATAGATGCAAATACATTGCCAGATTATGATTTACAAGTATGGGGATTCCCATGTCAAGATGTTAGTATTGCTCGGAAGGATGCAAGGAATTAAAGAAGGTGAAACACGAAGTGGTTTATACTATGAAGGGCTTAGAATATTAGCAACAAAAAAGCCTATGTATAGTGTAATTGAAAATGTTAAAAATCTTACAAGTAAAAGGTTCAAGAATCAATTTGAATCTATTTTAAAAGATTTATCAGATTTGGGATATACTAATTACTGGCAAATCTTAAATGCAAAGGATTTTGGTATTCCACAAAATAGAGAAAGACTTTTTATTATATCTATTCGCCAAGATGTAGCAAAAAGTAATTTCTGTTTTCCACAAAAAGTTCCTTTATTGTGGAAACTTAAAGACTTATTAGAAGATAAAGTAGATGAAAAATATTATCTTTCAGAAAAAGGAATTCGGAAGATTAATAAGAAGGAACAATAAACTTATTAAAGATATGAAAAATCCAAATGTTAGTAGCTGTATTGTTGCAGGATATTACAAGATGGATGGTAGAAATAATCAATATATTGCAGATAATAAGGTAAAAAAAATAATTGGTATATATGATGATGAAAATAATAAGCATCAAGCAGGAAGTGTGTATGATCCGAATGGATTATCACCTACTCTTACTACTATGTCAAATGGAGGAAATAAGCAACCTTATATTTTAGTAAATGAGGGAACAAAAAAAGGATATGTTAAAGCTACAGAAGGAGATTCAATAAATGTTGCTTATCCTAATAATTTAACTAAAAGAGGCAGAGTAGGAAAAGAAGTATCAAATACTATTCTAACCTCACCTAATATTGCAGTATTAGAAAATGCTAATAAGGTAATTGATATAAATAAATACAGAAAAATGTATAATCCTTATAATGACAGAGAAATTACAGATATAGCACCTACTCAAACAGCAACTTGTGGATGTACTACTTCTAGTTCTACAGTTTTAATTTCTGAGGATGGCGAAAATTATTTGAGAATTAGAAAGCTAACTCCTCTTGAATGTTGGCGACTTATGGGATTTGATGATGAGGACTTTTATAAAGCTAAAGCTGTAGGAATTTCAGACACACAACTTTACAAGATGGCAGGAAATAGTATTGTTGTAAATGTTTTAGAATTTATTTTTAGTGAATTATTTGTTGAAGAATTGCTAGAAAAATGTGCATAAAACAAAAAGAATTCAATTGTTTTGTCTATCAATAGTATTATTTTCACATTATATAAAAGTATATTGAGGAAAGTAACTATGCCTTATAAATAACAATAAAAACCCCAGAGAGAAGAATTGCATACATACATCTTCTCTCTGGGGCATTCGTGTGTCCACAATGTGTTTTACACAAAGTTCAGGGTCATCTTGCTCCAGTCAGCCGGCATAGTCAGAACGCTCGCTCCAATATTGCCTACAAAATCATGAGTCGGACGGTCTTTCAAAGCTTTCCGAATTCTTTCTGCGGTAGCAGTGGGAAATACAGCCGGATTGTAGACTTTTGTGCAAAGATCATCCGCATCCTTCGTGCTGAGATAGACGGTCATGGTAGACCCATCTTTGTGAGCTCCATACAGTACAGGGTTGCCAGTTTCATCACGCTTTACATACAGACAGTTCATTTTCATAATCTGCCCCCTCCTTAAGGGCTAACACACTTGCCTTTTAAAGGCATAAAAAAATTGATACAATTATATTATACCAAATTTTACATAATTTGTCAATTATCGAAGTTGCTAAAAAATGTTATACTTATTGATTTTTAGCGATTTTTGTACCATTCACTAAAATTTTTTAAAAAAAGGTTGTATCTTTTTTAGTATTCACAACTTCCATAAGTTCTAGGATATGGTATAACATCTCTTATGTTTTTAATTCCTGTAATATACATTAAAAGTCTTTCAAAACCAATTCCAAATCCAGATCTTTCACAAGTGCCATATTTTCTTAATTTTAGATACCATTCATAGTCTTCTATTTTCATATCAAGTTCTTTCATTCTTTCTAATAATTTTTCGTAGTCATCTTCTCTTTGACTCATTCCAAAAGTTTCTCCTATGCCTGGTAATTCTAAATCTGCTGATGCAACTGTACCATCATCTAATTGCTTCATATAAAAACTTTTTAACTCTTTTTTCCACATTGTTATAAAAATAGGACATTTAAAATATTCTGTTAAATATTTTTCGTGTTCTTTTGCAATATCTGCTCCATATTCTGGTTGGAACTCCCAGTCCCTTTCTGCTTTTTGAAGAATATCAATACATTCTTTGTATGTTACTCTTTTAAATTCTTGTTTTAGTGTTCTTTCCAATTTTGCTATTAAGCCTTGTTCTTCATATTGGTCTAAATATTCTAATTCATCTTTTGCATGTTCAAGAGTATATTTAATAACAAATTTTAAAACTTCTTCTGCTATATCCATAATTTTATCTAAATCACAAAATGCAACTTCTGGTTCAATTTGCCAAAATTCTGCTGCATGATATGGAGTACATGAATGATCTGCTCTAAAAGTTGGTCCAAATGTGTAAACTTTTGAAAAGCTCTGAGCAAATGTTTCTGCCTCAAATTGTGTTGATACAGATAAACCAACTTTTTTCTTAAAGAAATCATCTGAATAATCTAGTTTTCCTTCTTTTGCAATTTTATCTAATTCTTGTGTTGTAACTTGAAACATCTCTCCAGCACCTTCACAATCACTTGCAGTAAAAATTGGTGCATGTAAATAAATAAAACCATGTGATTGAAAATACTCGTGTATTGCCATTGAAACTACACTTCTTACACGAAATACTGCTTGGAACAATGTTGTTCTAGGTCTTAAATAGGCTTGTTCTCTTAAAAACTCTTTTGTATGTTTTTTAGGTTGAATTGGATAGTCTTCATCACAATCTCCTATAACTTTTATTTCTGTAGCTTTTAATTCAAATACATCTTCTTTAGTTTGTAATATTCCTTTTACTTCAATTGCAGATCCAAAATGTATTTTTTGAATCACATCAAAATCTGATAAATCTTTATCATAAACTACTTGCAATTTTTCAAAACAAGTTCCATCAGAAATATCTATAAATCCAATTTCTTTTTGTTTTCTATGCTTTCTTATCCAACCTTTTACGACTATTTCTTTACCTAAATATTCTTTATATAAATCATAAATTTCTTTTATCTCCATAATACAATTCCCCCTTCTTTATAGTGCTATTAGGAATCTTCACATACTTTAATAACACTTTCTCGTTTAATATCATATCTAATTATTGCAATTATTGTAGATATTAATATACATATATAAAATATAAATCCAGTATAAGCTTTGGCATAAAAATCATATATTATCCAGCCACTAACTTTACCTAATGTATAAAGTCTGAAATTTTTCTCTTTTGATTGAAGAACAGATAATATATAAAATACCAAACTTGCAACAGGTAATATGTCAAACCATGTTTTAAATGTTAAAATGCCACTCAATATTGATATAACAATTAGAATTACTTGAATAATAATTGGTACATTTTTATTCTTTTGGTCAAATTTATATTTTATATAGGTTTGCACAGTTGCAATTAAACATACAATTATTGCTGAATATTTTTTTAATATTAAAAAGCTAAATAAAGCTACTGTATTTACTAAAATCATGCCTATTAATATTTGTCTTTTATCTTTAAATTGCATTGTAATTACACTTATTAATGAGCTTATGCCTAAAATTACATTTGCAACTATAATATTTGCCATTATATTTTTCCCTCCATTTTCTATAAATCTAGTTTCAAATATACTGCATCTTTCATAGGACTATCATTATATTGCTCAATTTCATAAAAGCCCATTTTTTTATACATCTTTATTGCACTTGTTAAGAATGGAAATGTATCTAATACCATTGATTTATAGCCTATTATTTTAGCTTCATCTATAACTTTTTTAGCTAAAACATTCCCTATATGTTTTCCTCTAAATTCTGGTCTAACATATAATCTTTTCATTTCACAAATTTCATCGTCTATCTTTTTTAATCCTATACATCCTGCTATTTTACCATCATAAAATGCAATATATAATCTACCATTTGGGCATCCATATTTTTCTTCTAAATGCTCAACTTCTTGGTCAAAATGTTGTAATTTTAAATATTCTTCAAAAGTTTTATCTCCTTTTACTACTAAATCAGCATATTCTGTAAATAATTCTTTTAATTCGTTTTTAAATTCATAGCCTTCTTTTATCACTAATTCCATACTTATACCTCTTTCTTATAATATTTTCATATCTTTTAATTCTAATTCTGTTTTTTCTTCCCACGAAGATGCTTGAACTTCTGCAATGTGCTGTTTTTCAAGTATTAACATCAATATTCTTGACTGACCTATTCCACCACCAATTGAATAAGGTAATTCTTGTTTTAGTATTTTTTGATGATATGGGAACTCTATTCTATCCATACATTTAGCCTTTTCTAGTTGTTCTTTTAAAGATGTTTCATCTACTCTTATTCCCATTGAAGAAATTTCTATCGTTTTATCAATTGCTTTATCGTAAATTAATAAATCACCATCTAATTTCCAATCATCATAATCTGGACTTCTTTTATCGTGAACTACTCCAGATTTTAATTTATCTCCAATTCCTATTATAAATACTGCCTTTTTCTCTTTTCCTATTAATTGTTCTCTTTCAATAGGTGTTTTATCAGGATACATATCTTCTAATTCTTGACTTGTAATAAAATATATAGTTTTAGGTAAATCTAAACTTAAATATTGATATTTCTTTTTCATAAAAATTGCTGTTTGTCTTATTGCTTTATAAATACTTTTAACTGTGTCTTTTAAATAATCCATTGTTCTGTCTTGTTTATCAATCACTTTTTCCCAATCCCATTGCTCTACATATAAAGAATGAATATCATCTACAATTTCATCTTTTCTAATTGCTTTCATATCTGTATATATCCCTTTGTGCATAGGTACTTTATATTTTCCAAGTGATGACCTTTTCCATTTTGCAAGAGAATGTACTATCTCAAATTTTTCTTCTCCTTTTTTAAAACTTACTGCTTTCTCTACTCCAGTTAATTTATCTTGTAATCCAGTAGATGTTTTAACAAATATAGGACTTTGTACTTTGATTAATCCTAATCTTACTTCTAATTGGCTTTCAAAATGTTTTTTACATTCGTCAATAGCCTTTAATGTTTCTAAATAACTAATTTCTTTCTTCATTTTAATTCCCTCTTTCTTAATTTAATTTTTTTAAATAAATTAAGATACTTGTAGGACATATCTATTTTATTTTTACATAAAATAGATTTAAAACAAAATGAATAAATCTATTTCATGTTTTATGATTATTGTCATTATTATTATCATTTTCACTTTCCATTTTTTAACCACCTCACTTTATTTCTTGAATTTTTATTTACTCTAATTTATTATCTTTAATAACATAAGGCTTTCCTCCTTTCAAATACAAAAATACCTGTATCATCCTACAATAAGGACGAATACAGGTATCCGCGGTGCCACCTTATTTATTATTAAAGACACTTATATCTCATTACTTTAATAATCACTTTTTTATTCTGCTCCAACAAGCATAGCAATATGATGACGGATTGCTTCCGAACTAGTCTACTAAGCTATATAGCTTTTCGGTAGTCTGCTCAGAGGTGTTCTTTCACTAAACACTTATAACTACTTCACACTATACGTAGCTCACTGATATAAGTTGTAAAGTTACTTTTCCTCTTCATAGCATTTATAATACTATAATACCATAAATTTACTGTTTTTGTCAATATGTTTATGTAAACTTTACATTTTTTAGAAATTAGATTATAATATTTACAAAAAAATAAAGAGGTATAAAAATGAGATTAGTTGTTCAAAGAGTGATGGAGTCTAATGTAAAAGTTGATAATAAAATTGTAGGTCAAATAAATAAAGGCTTTTTAGTTTTACTTGGAATAAAATCCACTGATACAAAAAAAGATGCCGATTATCTTGTTAGAAAACTTATTAATTTAAGAATTTTCTCTGATGAAAATGATAAAATGAATTTAGCTTTAAAAGATGTTTCTGGAGAACTTTTAATAATTTCTCAATTTACTTTATATGGAGATTGCAAAAAAAGTGGAAATCGTCCATCATTTTCAGATAGTGCAAAACCAGATATTGCTATTCCTCTATATGAATATTTTGTAGATGAATGTAAAAAACAAATTCCTGTTGTACAAACTGGTATATTTGGAGCTGATATGAAAGTTAGCCTTTTAAATGATGGACCAGTTACAATTATTTTAGATTCCTAACTAAAAACACTTGAAGTTATAATATTTTAAATAACTTCAAGTATTTTTTTACACATTTTTATTTTTAATATAATCTCCCTCAAATTCTCTAGCTAAGATGTCCATAAAAACATGATCATAATATTTTCCATTCAAGAAATAAGCCTCTCTTCTTCTTCCATATTCTTTAAATCCTACTTTTTTATAACAAGCTATGGCTCTTTCGTTAAATGCTTTTACTCCAAGATGTATATTATTTAGGTTTAAATAATTAAAACCATAATCTAATAATAGTCTTAAACTTTCAGCTCCATATCCATTGTTTCTTTTATTTTCTTCTCCTATGAAAATTCCTACTTCTGCACTTCTATTTATCTGATTAATATTCATAATTCCACAATTTCCTATTAGTTCATTATTTTCTAAATCTACAATGGCAAAATTATAATCATTATTCTTTAAAGTATTTTCAAGCCATTCTCTTTCTGATTCTACTGTCATAATACTACTACTTTTTCCAATACCATCTGTAGTTTTAAAATCACAAAACCATTCTACATATTTTTCTGCATCTTCTACACTTACTGGAGATAAATATATTCTTTCTCCAATTAATTTTTTATAATATTTCACTAAAATCACTTCTCCTTCTTTACTATCATTTTTACTCCAAAGAACACAATTAAAATACCAACTATAATATTCATTATGTTTGAAATATTTTCAGGTATGAAATTTGATAATATTGTTCCTAATACTGCTACAAATGTTAAAAATATTAAAGTTGAAGATACTAAACCAACTGAAAATATTGTTAATTCATTTTTGCTAAATTTATCTTCAATTATCCTTGTTGTTAATACACTTCCCCAAAAAACTATCGTTATTGGATTAGATAAAGTCAATATCAAGCCTTGTATAAATATATTACTTGATGTTGGCTCTAAATTTAATCCTGGTATTATATTTATATTAAAAACATTTAATATAATATTAATTCCAAAAATAATAAGTACAATAGATCCAATTATTTTAAAAACTTTTTTTATCTTTGGATTATCCATTATTTTACTAACACCAAAACTAGCTAAAATAATGTAAAAAGCATCTACTAATGCTATTGCTAATACTAACGTAAGAGAAACTAAAAATCCAACATTTTTAGCTGTGTTAAATACCATTAAGCACATGGGTCCAACTGCTAACTGCAATAGCATTCCAAATTTTAATCCATCTAAATATTTTTTCATTAATATAAGTCTTTTACTTTCAATTTTCACTCCCCACTCACTCCTGACATTTGCTTTAAATATTTATCTGTATATTCTTTTAATTTGTCTTTATTATTTTTTAATTTATTAATTAATTGCTCTGCCTCTTTATAAGCGTTTTCATATTCTTCTTTTGTTAATTCTTTTCTGTCATAGGCTTGTTTTAGTTCATCTTCATCAAGTAATATAACATCTCCACTTGGTGTTACAACCACATCAAGATAAAGATCATCTTCATAAGGTATTCCATTATCTTTACCAATTTCTCTTGCTATATCAAAATACCATTCAATAATATCACTATTTTCATCATAAATAGCAGTTAATTTTACTTTTGAAGAATAATCATAAAATTCTAGCCACTTATAATTATTATCCATTATACATTTTCCGTTTGGTATAAGTATTTTATCTTTAACATCAATAAATTTGTAAAAATAAATATCGCCACTAAAATAGTCATCTGAAATAGATATTATTCTTAAATCAGCATTTGCTCTATTTCCAACAAATCTATCTGCATATCTTTTCTTTAAACTAATCCAATATCTTTGAATTGTTCCTGATTTGCTTAAACCTACTTCATCTATAACTTCATTTTCTAGCACACCACCATTTGCTATAATGGTTTTTGCTGATCCTATATTTTCTTTATCACAAGCTAGTAAAACTCTATTAATATTCATATCTCTGCATTTAGGTAAAATCTGCTTTAACATTTCTGTAGCATAACCTTTTCTTCTTTCATCTGGAATTACACTATATCCAATATTTCCACCATAATTGTATAAAAAATCTGTTAATCCTTTTCTAATATCAATAATTCCTATAAGTTTTTTATCACTTTTTCTAACCCCTAAATATACATCTGATGGTACATAGCTTTCTCCATATTTTTTTGATAACCTATTGTCAAAATCAATCCATTCTTCGTATGTATTACATTCTTCTAATCCAGCACAACCATCAAAAGACTCCTCATTTTCTAAAAATATCTTTCTATATTCCATTACTTGCTCTTTATATTCATTTGTTGGAATAATTAATTCTAATCTTTCTTCATTCAAATTAAACACCTTCTTTAACTTTCTTCATTTTATAATGAAAATCTGTTTCTTTATATACTCTAAATCCTAATCTTTCATATAATTTTTTTACTGGATTTGTTTTAAAGCATTGAAGTTCTATATCATTTTTTTTATATAAAGTTATAATATCTTTGATAATTTTTGTTCCTATGCCTTTATTTTGGTATTCAGGAATAATACATATATTACCTATTTCATAATTTCCAGTTTCAATTATATTACCATTATAAAATCCTATATCCATATTATCATATTGAATTATATAGCTATTTTCCTTTACACTATTAATAAAGTTTTCAAAATATTTTTTCTGATCTTCTTCATTCCATTCATTCCAATATTGAATTACATATTCCTTATAAGCATTCTTTTTAACCTCGTAAACGTAATTATAGTCATTATCTTTATAATTTCTTAATGTTATATGCTCTATTTTATCTTCATATTCGCTAGAATATTTTTCAATACTTTCATTAACATTTATTTTATAATCTTTTACAATACAATGTGAATTTTCATCATCAAAATATTCTCTTGTATTTATTCCTCCTAAAGCTTCCATAGTTTTCCATGATGCTGGATTATCTTTATCTGCATCTAATAAAACTTCTTTAATTTCATGCTTTTTGCATACTTTTAGACCTAGATATAAATTTATTTTATTATAGCCTTTTCCTCTTTCAGTAGGTCTAATACAATATCCAATATTTCCACCAAATTTTTTTAAATTTTCATTTAGAGCTAACCTAATATTGATCATACCAACAATTTTATTATCATTACTTCTAATTAAAAAATATGTTCTTGCTGGAACTCTAACTTCATCTGGAATTCTATTATAATCATCTTCTAATTTTTCTAACCATCCTTCATAGTTATCTAAAAATCTTTGTAACCCACCTGTTCCATTTATATCAGAATTATATTCATAAAATTCATTTATAAATTCTATCGCCTCATTTTTTCTTCTCAAACTAGGTTCTTCTAAATAAAACGTTTCCATGTTACCACTCCTCACTTTTGAATTCTTAATGTCATTCCATATCCTGTATAGTCAAAAGGTATAGTTCTAAATCCACATTTTTTATAAAATTCTTCTTTCCCTTTCATAGATATTAAATTAATACTACACTTTTGTCCTATTTCAGTACGTTCTTCTATATCTTTTACTATTGATTCGATTAATAATTTACCTATTCCTTTTTTCTGATAGTCTGAATGAACAACAACATCAACAATTAAGTAATATAAACCATCTCCAATTACTCTTGCCATTCCTACAATTTTATTATTATAAATTACTTTCTTTGCAAAAACACTATTCTTTATTGCGTTCTCAATTATATTCTTATTTTTTGAATCCCAACCTACAGAATTTCTTAATTCATTGTATTCTTCTGGTGTAATACCATTTTCTATTTTATATTCCATAAAAAACTTCCCTTTCATTCTTACATATTTGAAATATCATACTCATATATTACTTCTTCATATTCCTTATTTCCTATTTTGCTATTTTCAATTTTTATAATTTTTCCACCCATTTTTTCATAGAAGGTTCTTGAAGGGGAGTTCTCCTTTAAGCAACCTAAAATCATTTGAGTTTTACCTTGATTTTTAAGTTTTTGAATTACATACTTCATTAATTTTGAACCAATACCTTTTCTTTTTAATGAGCTTTTTACATATAAAGCGGAAAGTTCACAATTAGCATTATGATAATTTTCTGGTTCTTTAATATAATTTCTATATAGACAGAAACCAACAATTTCATTATTTAATTCTGCGACAATAATATCTACTCCATTTTCTATATTATTTTTTCTTTTTTTAATTTCCTCATTAAGATTCATATTATCAAGGAAATCATTATCTATAATTCCTTTATATGCTGTTTGCCAACCCTCTATTTTAATCTTTGCAATTTGTCCAACATCATTAATAGTTGCAGTTCTAATTATAATATCCAATTTAATCACATCCCTTTATAATAAAAAATAAGCCTCACAAAAAAATCTTTTTAAGACTCCTTTGTAAGACTTTTATATCTCTTACTTCGTGTAAACAATTATTTTATTCTAATTGTCCTTTATCGCTCGGATTGTTAAATCCTAGATAAACTCTTAAATTATGTGTTCTATTGTAACATATTATTTTAATTTTGTCAAATTTACATAATATCTATTTTACAAAATTAATCATATTCTATTTACTTTATAAAAAAAATGTGCTAAAATAGAAATATATTAAATAGAGGGAGAGATATAGATATGCTAAACAAACAATTAATAACCATAACCAAATTAACAAGTATTAAATCAATTATATATAGTAATTGGTTGTTTTAGTGTATCTTAAAATAATAGATTTAAGTTACGAGTTCTATTACAATCCAAAAGTTGTAATGGGGCTCGTATTTTAGTTAAAAGGAGATGATAGATATGACCGAAACAGAAACAGATACCGATACAGATACCAACACCAAAATAATAATTAATATAAAAAATGTAGGATCCCTCTATTAAAAGAAATATAGAAAGAAGGAATAAAAATGTTAAATGAAGAAGGAGCAGAATTGCTCAAAAAAGTTATAATCAAAAAATATGGAAAAGTGGAATTAGAAAAAATAAGTGCTGATGAAAATGAATTTAATTTTGATTTCAAAATCAATGAAAATATAGGAGAAAATGATTTAACAGATTTAGAAAAAGAATTAAAGAAAGAAAGTAATTTATATATCAAGCTAATACGAATTAGTGGAGTATATGTTGATGGGAATATTGAAAATGAAATGATTAATCGTATTTCTGGAAAGGTATTTTCATCAAATGAAGAATTGAAAAAATATGAGGAATTTTTAGAAGATGCAAAAGAAAGAAATCATAAAAAAATAGGAAAAGACTTAGATTTATTCTGTTTTTCAGACTTTTTAGGTGCAGGATTACCTTTATATACTCCTAGAGGAACAATTGTAAAAGATGAATTACAAAAACAAATTGAAAAAATATGTAGAAAATATGGTTTTCAAAAAGTTAGCTGTCCTTCACTTGCAAATATAAGTTTATTTGAAACTTCTGGTCATGCACAAAAGTTTAATGATGAATTATTTAGAGTTAGCTCTCCTAAAGGACATGAATTTGTATTAAAACCTGTGCAATGTCCACATCATACACAAATATATAGCTCAAAAATTCGTAGTTATAGAGATTTACCTATTAGATATATGGAATCAGATAAGCAATATAGAGCTGAATTACAAGGTTCTGTAGGTGGATTATCAAGGGTATATGCTATTACTGTAGAAGATGGTCATTCATTTTGTAGAATAGATCAAGTAAAAGATGAAATTATAAATATGTATAATATAATTAGAGATTTCTATTCAAAAATGGGATTATGGAATAATTATTGGGTTTCACTATCTTTAAGAGATAGCAAACATCCAGAAAAGTATATTGGAAGTAATGAAGATTGGCAATTAAGTGAAAATATACTTAAAGATATTTGTAATGAATTAAACCTAGATGCAAAAGTTTGTGAAGGCGAAGCAGCATTATATGGGCCAAAAATAGATTTTATGTTTAAAGATGCTTTAGGTAGAGAAATACAAATTCCTACAATACAACTTGACTTTGCTACTCCAAAAAGATTCGGATTATTTTATATTGATGAAAGTGGCGAGAAACAAATTCCTGTAATGATCCACAGAGCAATATTAGGTTCTTATGAGAGATTTTTAGTTTTGCTACTTGAACAATTTAAAGGAGTATTACCAATCTGGCTTTCACCTGTACAAGTCAATATTATTCCTGTAAATAATAATGCTCATAGTGATTACTGTAAAAAACTAATGGAGAAATTGTTAGATGAAGATATTAGAGTAGAAATGGATATGAGTTCCGAAACTTTAAATAAAAAGATTAAAGTAAGTAATGATATGAAAAATCCATATACTGTAGTAATAGGTAACAATGAAATTGAAAATAATTCTGTATGTTTTAGAAAACTAGGTAGCAAAGAACAAAATATTATGGATATTGATGATTTTGTGCAAATGCTAAAAAAACAAATTCAACAGGATAAGAATATTTAATAGAAAGAACTATACTAAATTTTTCTTTAGTATAGTTTTTTACTATTCTCTTTAAAAAATGAAACTAACTCTTTATTTATTTTTTATAGTGCTATTTATTTTTGGAAATGTTTGTGATATACTTGTTACAATTAGCAATAGGAGTGTAGGAAAATTGAAAGATAAGGAAATTATATGTATTATAGAAACAACCTTAAAAGAAAAGTTAAATAAAAATGCTGATTATATTAGATATACATTTTATGAATTAAGGGTTAAATATAATTTATCAGAACAAGATACAGATAAATTTTTAGATTTAATTAGAACAAAATTACAAAATGAAAATTATTTAGTCTACTTTACAGGTGCAAGATTTGAATACAAAAATGCAAAAATGAAAGTAAAAGATAATGAATTAATGATTGCAATAAAAGAATAGAAAGAGGGATAATAATGAATTTAATAAATAAATGTACAAAAAATGAAATAAAGTTGATAGAAAAAGCAGGAGTTAAAGTTGAAAATAAGGATTATACAGCAGCTGAATTGAAAAAATGTGAAGCAGATATAACAGATTATATAATGTCGCATAGTTCTAAAAATGGAGATATTAGTAAATTAAGTTGTGAGTATAGTGATATATTAAGCATAATAGCAAATAATTAATATCAAAAATAAATAATAAAAAATCAAGTATTAAAAAATTGGAGGAAAAATGTTAAATATAAAGGAAAACTGTAAAAATGTAGATGATTTTAATTTACTTTATGATTCAGTTGGTTGGGGAGCCAACCCTAAAGAAATTTCTAAAAAAGCCTTAGAGAATACCTTTTATTCTGTTAGTATTTATGAAGATGAAAATATAGTAGGATAAGGAAGATTAATTGGTGATGCAATTTGTTTTGTCTATGTACAAGATATAATGGTAAAGCCAGAATTTCAAAATAAAAAAATTGGCACAATGATAATGAATAAATTATTATCAAAAATAAATGAATTAAAAAAAGAAAATCCGAATATAAGGGTTTATCTTGGAGCAACAAAATATAAAGAATCATTTTATGAGAAATTTGGATTTATAAAAAGAATAGATGCAAATTTAGGATATGGAATGATTTTAAAACAATAACTAATACAATATAAAATAATTAATATAGAGGTGATTAATTGGTGGAAAAAATAAATTTAGAAATAGAAAAATACTCATTTTTATATGATGAAATAGAAAAATTTTTTATTTTTGTTATTCCATCTTCAAAAATTAAATCATTTACAGAGTTTTATATACAAAAAGAGAATAATAGATTTATTAAATTTTGTATAGGAGTTAATTTGAGAGATTTAAACTATTCAAACCAAGATTTTATAAATAAAAATATTATGAAATGGATAGAATCCTACGAAAATGATATTGAATTATTAGAAGTTTATAGTGAATTTAATAATTAAAATAAAAACCTATATGGAATGCTCCACATAGGTTCTTATTTTTTTAAATCATCAAAGTTTGGGAATATTGCTATTAGAACATCCTTTATAATTTGTAATTGTTTTTCATTACATTCATTTAAAATATTATCAATTACTTCACGATCTGAATAATTTACTTCTTTTGTTTTCATATCCTCACCAAATAATAAGTAATCAGATGATTTATTCAATGCTTTACTTAATTGATATAAGGTATGAATACTGCATCTTTCCCCACCTTCAATTTTAAATATAAAATTTTCAGTTCTACCAGATTTTTCTGCAAGTTTTTCAACTGTCATTCCAATACTATTTCTTGAATTTTTTACTCTTATACCAAAATTTTTCCAATCGTTATATTCTTTACCTTCCATAATCTCCTCCGTTCCTCATAGGAAATATATTTTTTCTTAACAATCATTATTCCATATTTCCGTTAGATTTATTATTGACTATCAAGAAATAAAATATTTCTCGTTGAGAAAGCGAAAGGTAAATAAAAATACGATTTAAAATCGCTAACTACTTATATTCTTTCTTTTATAATTTTTGTATATTTATCGGCTATGTATGTTAGATATTCCAATGTAGATTGGTCCATTTCTGTACCTATAACAATTTCATCATCATTTTTTGTTGCATCTAGAAATTTATTATTCAAAAATATTAATTGATCCACTACATCTTGTTCAGGAATATTATGGGCTTTTAGTGTAGAATAAATATATACATTTGTTGAAAACTGTAATAATTCTTGTATTCCCATTGCATGAAATTTTTGTCTTACTTCTTTTCTAATTTGGTTTATAATTTTGTCTTTAAATGGTGTATTAATTAGATTATCGTATTTTGTCATAAGATTCCTCCTCTCATCTATTAAATTTGTTTCTGCAGCTAAATATTCATTAATAATGCTGTCTATACTAATGGATATGTCTAATATTTTACTATAATTTTCATTATTAGCAATAGCCATATCCATTTTTTCTCGTGCCTTATTAATTTTTTCTTGTACCTTTGTTATATCGTTATTCATATAGTATCATCCTTTTAAATTTTTATTAAACCTTACATTCAAGGCTGTGCCTTTCAAATTATAGCATAGAAAAATGATAAAATCAACATACCATATATAAAGGAAGGATGTTTATGAGCCAAACAAGAAATCAATACAAAGATTTAGAAGGAAGGTTAAATGTTACTGGAAAAAATATAAATCGAATAAGATTGGAAAAAAACTTATCTGCACAACAAATATCTGATAGATTAATTATGATTGGTATAGATATTCATAGACAGGCTATATATGATATTGAAAACGGAAAACGAACAGTAGCAGATTATGAACTAGCAGCTATTGCTGAAGAATTAGGTGTAACACCAAATGATTTATTATTGGAATATACCAAACATTTAAAAGATGAAAAAAATAATTAAAAGAGATATTCTTTGCACTACAAGAATTTCTCTTTTGTTTTTTTTTTTTTTGCAAATTTTTATTGATTTTTCAGTATATTTTACACTTTTTTAAAATTTTTTGTCCTTACTGACAAATTATGACAAACTTTTTAAGAAAAATGTGATAGGGTTATGGTGAAAAATCTATTAAAGGGGTAATTTTTATAGAAAAAAAATGAAATTTAGCTTTTTATATAAAAGCATTTTAAGTTAATATCGTTGTCAATATTCTTGCTGAAAAATAGGTTTTTTAGAGGCGTGGTTAAAATTATTACGGTTCTATTTTTACGATTCTAACTATGCTAATAGGAGAATATAGAATGGTTAGAATATTGATGTTTGTTAAACAACAATTAGATATTTTTGCTATTTTTAGAGGTGGATTCGTGTGCCTACACAAATCTGCCTCTATTTTTTTGGTGAAAGCCTTTATTCTTCAATGTAGAGGTCCTCCAAATTTGAATTTTTCAAAATTCAAATTTAGGAGGAAAATAATGAAAATATTTAATTATAAAGGTAAAAAATTATGTGATTATATAGTTTATACTAATGAAAAAAATAAGCATATTGCAATATTTAGAGATGGAGAAAATAAAATTCAAGAAGTAGAGATAAGCGATATTATTAAAGAGGCTCTTATTAACGAAAAAAGAAAAGAAAAAAGACAGAAGAATGAATTTGATAGACATATAGAACATTATGCACTCTACGAATACCAATTAAATAGTAGAGTACTGGACAAGCCTATAAATTTAGAAGAACAGTTTGAGAATAAACTTATTAATAAAGAACTGAAAGACGCCATTAATTCATTATCTGAATTGCAGAAAAGAAGAATTAAAATGTACTATTTTGAAAACAAAACATTGAAAGAAATTGCAGATATAGAAGGATGTGCAATTATGTCTGTAAAGGATAGTTTAGATATTGCTATAGACAAATTAGAAAAAAAATTAAAAAATTTTAAAAATTAGACCTTAAAAAATGCGTTTTAGTGAGGAAATAAGTGAGAGGGATATTTCTTACTTATTTTCTCTCTTTAAAATATCGAAGGAGGATATGTCAATGAAATTATTTATTCTATTTTTAATCATTATTAGTATTGCTCTGACTATTTTAGCAATTTTAAATACCATTCGCTTAAAAAAATTAGAAAAAGCAAAACATACACCAAGATTATCAGAACTTCATGGAAAAGAATTTGGCAAATATATGGATTATTTAACAAAAGACTTATAATAGGCGTATTGTGTCTAAAATCTGTGTACGGAAAATTCACCAATTAAGGAGCTAAAGAAATGTCAAAAAAAGATGAGATTATTACTCTATATTTTGAGGAAAAGATGTCTGCAATTGAAATTTCTAAAAATATTGAAGTAGGACAATCCTATATTACAAAAGTAATAAAACAGGATTCAAGGTATAGTGAAGAAAAGCAAAGAAGAAAAGAAAATACTAGAGAAAGGCATAATAAAATTAATCGTGAAAATATGAGAAAAGTTAGAAAAGAACTTGCAATATCAAATGATGTTTTAAAAATACAGCATTATCAAGCAAGTTTAGAATTATCTGGAAGAAAAACAATTAGCAATAGAGCTTTTAGAAACTGGAATTCAAGTATTTATAGATTCCACGAAAAAACTAAAGAATATAGAGTTAAAGAAGAATTAAAAGAAAAAATTTCTTATGCAGTTCCAAAAAAGATCAAATGGAAGTGAGGATATTCAAATGGATTATTTTAAAGTATTTATTATTATAAACAAGAAAGCATTTAAAGAATATATTGAAAATAAATATAGTTATGATACTACTTTTTTATCTGATGAAAATAATAATTCTAAAATTCATTTAGTACCATATACTATTCCATACGAATTAATTAAAATGTATGTTGATGAAAAAATGGAACAAGAATATGTTACATATATTAATTCAGTTGGAAAATGGGAAGAATTAACATATACTATTTTTGATGAAAATGATATTAAAACTTTAATTGATATGAAAGCAATAATAAGTTATGAAGAATATCAAGCAATCAATAAAGAAGTGAAGTTATGAGTGATATAGATAAATTATATTATGAGGAAATGTTTAAAGATTACAAAGATGTAGTAAAACCAGTCGAACTAAAAGAAATGTTAGGATTCGGAACAAATAAAACATATAAATTGCTAAAGAACCAAGAAATATATAATAAAAGAATCGGAAATAACTACATTATTCCAAAAATAAGTGTAATCGAATATCTTATAAAAAATTAAAAATTGGGCTGATTTCTTATTGGACTTACGCTATAATATTAGTGTAATCAGTAGGTAATCAGCTTTTTTATGAGAGGAGTAAAAAAGATGATAGGAAATAGATTACAAAAAATGGATTTAAGTGTAACAGTTAGCTTACAAGAGAAAGGAGGAATATACCAAGCAGTATTAAGTTATAAAGATTTATCGGATAAATGGAAAACTAAATGGAAAAGTACGAGTGTAAAAGTTAAGCCTGGTAATAAAAAACTTGCAAAAGAAAAAGCAGAATTAATCAAAGATAAATTTGAGCAAGAAATGTACGAAAAGTTAAAACCAAAAAGAACTGGAATTGAAGAACAATTAGATATGGAATTTATAGATTTTATGAATATGAGATTAGAAGAAGTAAGTGTCAAAAGAAAATATGAATATGACACTTATGCAGGTTATAAATCAAATATTAATACTCACATGAGAAATTTTTTTGGTTCTTCAAAACAATTCAACGAAAATGAAGAAAATGATGAAGTTGAAACTAAAAAAGGAAAACAAAAAGAACAACATATTTATATAGTAGAAGAAATAACATCAGAATTAATTGATAAGTTTTTTACATATTTATCATTAGATTGCAATTTAAAAAATACAAGTATTAAGCATTATAGAAATCAAATAAGTGTAGCGTTTGAACAATTAGATAAAAAGAATATAATGTCAAAACCAACAAAAGGAATTGAAACACTAAAGCAAGAAACATTTATGCCAGAAACCTATAATATGCAAGAGCTAAATCAATTACTTAAAATAATAAAAAATGATGTTATAGAAATTCCAGTATTACTTGCAACATATTACGGACTAAGGCGAAGTGAGGCTGTAGGCTTGAAGTGGAGTGCCATTGATTTTGATAATGATTGTCTTTATATAAATCATACTGTAGTACAAGTATCAGGTTGTGCAAATAAACTTGTAGAAGGAAAATTAGTTGCTAAAGATAGAACAAAGAGTATTCATAGTAATAGAAAGCTACCATTATATAAGGAAGTAAAAGATGCTTTGTTAGAAAAGAAAAGACAAATTGAATTAAATAAACAATTATTAAGAGGTGGCTATAATCAAAATTATTCTGATTATGTATGTGTAAAAGATGATGGAGATATTATAAAACCAAATCATATAACACATAGATTTTTAAAAATAATAAGAAGAAATAAACTTAAAGAAATAAGATTCCATGATTTGAGGCATACAATAGCGACAGAATTAAATGCTAATGGAGTTGATCTAAAAGCTATTGGAGAGTTTTTAGGGCATGGCAATTTATCTACTACGAAACGATATGCACATCCAGATGAAAGAATTAAACAAAATGTAATGGAAACTTATGAAAAATTAATTAACAATGGAGATAAATCAAAAAAAGAAGAAGAAGAAAAAGAAAATAAACCTAAAAGATTTATTGTTAAAAGAAAAAATATAAATAGACTTGCAAAAGTAGTATAAAAAATAGTATATACATAAGTGTATATACCATCAACAAGTTATATATATCTAAAAAAAAGTGTCAGTTTTTTTTAGATAATTTGAAGTTCTTGATTTTTATAAATCGCTGAAACCCTTGATATATGGTGAGCCAGGAGGGGTTCGAACCCCCGACCCCGGGCTTAGAAGGCCCGTGCTCTATCCAACTGAGCTACTGACCCATATTTGGATTTCATAAATTTATAAATTTCAATGTTCAAAATTTTTTAGATGTTTTTTTAGATATGGGCTATCTAAAACCTCTAAACCCTTGACAATGGCTAACCTTTGAGAAGGTGAGCAGTGTCTTAGAAGGCCTGTGCTCTATCCAACTGAGCTACTGACCCATTTGTTGTAACAATAAGTATAATACCACATTTAAAATGAATTGTCAAGCATTTTTTAAAAAATAATGGTGCAGCAGGAGGAATTCGAATCCCCGACCTCTCGGTTCGTAGCCGAGTGCTCTATCCAGCTAAGCTACTGCTGCATTTTTTTTAGTTCTAAGAAATTGCGATTTTAAGAAGCAATTTCTGTAGAAATAAAATATGCGAACGTTATAAATTCTTAAAGCTTCGCTTTTAGAATTTGTTAGTCCGTTTTTCACAATACCTATTATACTTTGATTTTTAATATTTTTCAAGTATATTTGTAAAATTTATTATAAAAAAAGAGATTACATTTTTTATTTTGTAATCCCTACTTTTTATTTAGTTCATTTCAACTTTTCCAACAATATCTTTTACGTCATCTATATTAAATTTCTTCATATAGTCCTCTATTCCTTGAGCTGTTTTTACACTTGTATATGGATCTATAAAGTTTCCTGCTCCAATTGAAATTGCACTTGCTCCTGCTAGCATAAATTCTACAGCATCTTCTCCATTTACTATTCCCCCCATTCCTAGTATCGGAATATTTACTGCTTGTGCTACTTGATATACCATTCTAACTGCAACTGGTTTTATTGCTGGTCCTGATAATCCACCTGTATTATTTGCAAGTACTGGTTTTCTTTTATTTATATCTATTTTCATTCCTAGCAAAGTATTAATTAATGAAACTCCATCAGCTCCTGCATCTTCTACTGCTTTTGCAATTGATGCTATATCCGTTACATTTGGTGTCAATTTAACAATTAGTGGCTTGTCCAAAACTTTTCTAACTTCACTTGTTACTGCTTTAACTCCTTCATATGTATTTCCAAATGCCATACATCCAGCCTTCACATTTGGACAAGATAGGTTTAACTCAACTCCATCTATATCTAGTGTATTTAGTATCTTACATAGTTCAACATATTCTTCTATTGAACTTCCACATGCATTTACTATTATTGCTGTATCAAATTTTCTTAAAAATGGTAAATCATTTTGCGCAAAATATTCTACACCAGGATTTTGAAGCCCTATACTATTTAGCATTCCACTAGCTGTTTCGCATACTCTTGCTGGCTTATTTCCACTTCTTGGCTTAAGTGATGTTCCTTTTGTTATAATTCCACCTAATTTACTTAAGTCGAAAAATTCACTATATTCTCTTCCATAGCCAAATGTTCCAGATGCTACTGTTACTGGATTTTTCATTTCAATTCCTGCAAAATTAATTTTTGTATTCATATTTCATATCTCCTAACTTTATTTTATTTGCAATATTACTAAATATCTACATCAGCCGCTTTGAAAACAGGTCCTGCTTTGCAAACATGAACATATTGTGGTGCATCTTTAGGACTACTAGCTGTTTTTACAGCACAACCTAAACATACTCCTAAACCACATCCCATATTTTCTTCTAATGATATTTGACATGGAATATTTTTTTCTATTGCAAGTTTTTGCACTGCTCTTAGCATTGGTAATGGTCCACAAGCATATATACTATCTACTTTTCCCGCTTCTATATCATGTCTTAGAAAATCTATAGCAAAGCCTTTTTGGCTATAACTTCCATCATCTGTTGTTAAAACTAAATTAGTTGAAACATTTTTAAATTCATCTTCTAATACAACTAAATCTTTATTTCTAAAACCTAAATATGTATTAACATTTTTTCCATCATTTATTGCATTTTTAGCTAGTTCATAAAGTGGAAATACACCTATTCCCCCACCTATTATTGCTAAATTGTTGTAACTTTCGTATTTAAAAGTACCATTACCAAGTGGACCTATTATATCTATTAAATCTCCAACATTTTTTGTAGATAATATTTTAGTTCCTTTCCCTTTTACTTGAAAAATGAACTCTAGTTTTCCACTTTCTTTATCCAAATTGTGGATACTTATTGGCCTTCTTAAAAATGGTTCTGTTTGATCATTTACACGAATTTCTATAAAGTGTCCTGGTTTTGACTTTTCCACTATTTCTTTTGCTTCTACACTGAATTTAAAAATTCCTGGTATTAATTCTTTCTTATCAATCAATTTTGCTTTTAAATTTACTGGCATAATAATCCCCCTCTTATAAAACAGAATTAAGTTCTTCCTTCATTCTAATTGCCTCAGCACGAGTTGCTTTAGCATAATCACTTTCTTGGAATTCATCTTTCCATCTATCAGATTTATATGCACACATTAGACTTCTTGAAGCATTTACTATTCCTCCTAGGCCATTTTTATCGAAGCCAAGTGCAATATCTTCTGGCTTCCCACCTTGTGCACCATAACCTGGTATTAAGAAAAATGTGTGTGGCGCAGTTTTTCTTATATCTTCTAATTGTTTTGGGTATGTTGCCCCCACTACTGCCGCAATACTGCTGTAATTATATTCTCCTCTAAGTTCTTCTCCCCACTTTTCAACCAATTTTGCAACATTTGTATACACTTCTTCTCCACTTTCTAATTTTATGTCTTGCAATTCTCCAGATGATGGATTTGATGTTTTTACTAATATAAATAATCCTTTATTATACTTCTTGCAATCCTCTATAAATGGCTTTACGCAGTCAGTTCCCATATATGGATTTACTGTAATAAAGTCTACATCAAATATTGCTTCTTCCATATCTCCAATTTTTGTTTTTCCAAGATACGCATTTGAATACCCAGCTGCTGTTGAACCAATATCTCCTCTTTTGGCATCTACAATTACTATCATTCCTTTTTCTTTAGCATATTTACAAGTTTCTTCAAATGCTTTCATACCTGGCACCCCAAACATTTCATAAAATGCTATTTGCGGTTTTATTGCTGGAATAATATCACAAGTTTCATCTATTAATGCTTTGTTGTATTCAATTATAGCTTGTGCTGCTCCTTCTAATGTTTTTGGATATTTATTTGTTACACATTCTGGCAACATTTCATATCTTGGGTCTAACCCCATTACTGTGGGATTTCCTGTTTCCTTTATTTTATCTATTAATCTATCAATTGCATTTTTCACTTTTCCTTCTCCTTTTTATTATCATTTTTAAAGTACACTTTTTCTATTTTTGAGTTAACTTTTTAAGAGTGTCCCAAAAAGTTAACCTTCATATACAACTCTACCACTTACTATTGTGTATTTAACTTTTCCTTTTAATTTCTTTCCTATAAACGGACTATTTTTTGATTTTGATACTATCATTTCTTTTGTGTATACATACTCTTCATTTGGATCAAATATTGTTATATCTGCGATTTTTCCTACCTCTATTGTTCCTCTATCTAAGTTTAACATTTGAGCAGGATTATATGATGTTAATTTTACAAGTTCTAAGTAAGTTAATGCTCCTGTATCTATTAAACTCATAATTTCTGCTGGAAGTGCAGTTTCGAATCCTATTATTCCATTTGGGGCTTTTTCTAAACCTTGATTTTTTTCTTCTTCTGTATGTGGTGCATGGTCTGTTACTATTGCATCTATTGTTCCATCTTGCAAGCCTCTTATTATTGCTTGTCTATCTTTTTCTTCTCTTAGTGGAGGATTCATTTTTGCATTTACTCCAGAATTTAGTACTTCTTCTACAGTTAAAGCTATATGATGTGTGCAGGTTTCTGCAGTTACTTTAACTCCTCTTTTTTTAGCATCTCGTATTGTATTTACGCTTGTTTCTGTACTTATATGACAGATATGTGTTCTTAATTTATTTGTTTCTGCTAACACCACATCTCTTGCTAGCATTATTTCTTCTGCTTCAGGATATACTCCTCTTACTCCTAGTTTTTCAGCAATCGGCCCTGCATTTATTGCTCCTTGATATAATGATTTTTCTTCACAATGTTCTGCTAAAAAAGATCCTATTTCATTTGCCTTAAACATTGCATCTCTAAATATTTTTGAATTTACAACAGGCATTCCATCATCTGAAAATGCAACTGCTCCTGCTTCTTTTAATTCTTTAAAATCAACAAGTTCCTCTCCTTTTTCTCCTTTTGTAACTGATGCATAAGGTCTAACATTGCATAAGTTAACTCTCTTTCCTTCTTCAATTATTTTTTGCAAAATAATAGCGCTATCAGGAGTTGGTTTTGTATTTGGCATAGGGCAAATAGTTGTAAAACCACCGGCAACAGCGCTTTTGCTACCTGTTTCGATTGTTTCTTTATGTTCAAAGCCAGGTTCTCTTAAATGACAATGCATATCAATCATTCCAGGTATAATATTTAAATTTGTACAGTCAATTATTTTATCAGCATCTTCTGTAATATTTGGTTCAATTTTAATTACTTTTTCATCTTGAATTAAAATATCGAATTTTCCGAATGTGTTAGTTTTATAGTCAATTAAAGTTCCGCTTTTTAGAAGTGTTTTCATACTAAATCCTCCTTTTTTTATTTTACCTTTCACATTCTACCATTAAAAAATTTTATTTGCAATATTTTTATTTATTTTTAATAATCATTTTTGTATCCTTATCAATTAATTGAATTAATTTTTCCATTATTTCTTTGCTAACTCCAACACAGCCCAAGGTTGGCTTTCCATAATTACAATGTAAAAAAATAGCACTACCCTGATCTGGAATATTTTCAGGATTAACCTTTATATCTACTAAATATTCATAATCAAGTGGGAATTCTATTAAATGTTCAGCAGAATTCCAGTCTTTTTCACATTTTGTAATATCTACTAGCTGATTATAATATTTAGAGTTTATATCGTCTACCCAGTACATATTCTCATTTATTTGCATGTATTTAATTTTCATTTTAGGTTTCATCTCTTCTTCTCTATGTGTTCCCATTGCAATTCCTAGGTCAAAAGTTCCAATAGGTGTCATTTTATTTCCTTCTTTTCTTTCAGTTGAAGCACCATTTTCACCAATATAAGCTTTTGTTTTTATATTATACTTTGGGAATGTCAAAGTAGCCTGACTATTTTCTTCAACTTCTACATATATAGTATTTTCTTCCATTTTAATTGCCTCCTTTTTATTATATTACTATACATTCAAATATTTGTATACTTTTTATTGACAATTTTAGATTTTAAATTTAGAATAGTTTAGGAAATAAATTTTAGGAGGTACATTTATGTCTGATTTAATGTCATATTTGTTTGAAACAAATGCAATTAGATTTTGTGAAGAAAATAAACCATTTTGGTATACTTCAGGAAAAATAGGACCATACTTTATTAATACTCATTTTGTTTATGGGAACGAAAAGGATGCAGTAGAATTATTAAGTTTTATTGATGATTCTTTATCTGACAAGCTTACATTACCAAAGAAAGTTTTTGAAAAAGTTTTAGAACAATATAATACAAATGAAATTTATAAAAATGTAATTGATACTATGAAAAAATATATTGAAGAAAACATTGATATTACAGAAGTTGACTATATTTCTGGTGGTGAAAGAAGAGATTGGTTTTTCTCAAATATTATTGCATATTTATTGAACAAACCTCATATTACAATTTACAAAGATTTAAGTACTGTTGTAAGTGACAGCAAATTTGAAAATACCACTCCAGTTACTTCTTTAGATAATAAAAAAGTTTTACATGTTGCAGATTTAATAACAGTTGCATCTAGTTATATTAGAGCATGGATTCCTGCAATTAAGAATTTAAATGCAAATATTTGCTGGTCATGTGTTGTAGTTGATAGAATGCAAGGTGGGAAAGATAAAATAGAAGCTGAAGGAATTAAATCTCTTTCTCTAGTTCAAGTTGATAATAATTTATTCCAAAAAGCTAAAGAGCTTGGAATTATAAATGAAGCTCAAGTTGAAATGTTAAACGGATTTTTTAAAAATCCAGATGAAACAATGAGAAACTTTTTAATTGCTCATCCAGAATTCTTAGAAAATGCTCTAAAAGCTGATGAAAAAACGCAAAAAAGAGCTAAGCTTTTAGTTGATGGTAATTTATATAATTTATAATATAAATGAAAAAAATTCACAAAATGTGAATTTTTTTCGTTTTACCTCTTGATTTTTCACAGAATATGTGCTATTATTTATAAGTGCTTAGCACAAAATCGAATGTTTTTATTTATCGAGGTGTAGCGCAGTTGGTAGCGCGCGTGGTTTGGGACCATGAGGTCGCAGGTTCGATCCCTGTCACCTCGACCACCCTAAATAGGGCAAAACACAGAAAATAGCAAGTGATTTACAACTTGCTATTTTTTATTTTTTCTAAAAAGGTGACGAAAAAGTGACGGATTTAATTTCAAAAAAATTACACCATAAATTTTAGTGTCCATCTTTTTTTATTTTGATTTTTTCTTAACCAGATTTTGTATTTAAGAAACTATCCATCTTATTTGCAACATCTTTAAAACCTTCATCAAAGAAATGTGAATATATATTATGTGTTATAGATACATTTGAATGACCTGCTCTTTTACTTATTATTTGAACTTGTACGCCACTAGAAATTTGTAAAGATACACTTGTATGCCTTAATGCATGAAAAGTTATATTTTTCAAATTATATTTCTTAATAATTTGCTTTAATATCTTATATGGTCTATCTGGGAACATATCCTCACCATTATCTGTTGTAAAAACTCTTTCAGAACCTTGCCATTTATTACCTAATAATAATTTTTGTTTATCTTGTTCCACTTTATATTTTTTTAGTAATTGAAGTGTAGTAGGAGCAATATAGATTACTCTATTACTTGTGTCAGACTTTGTTGATTTTTCAAATGTTCCATAACCTGCTACATATTGTGTAGCTTTATTTATTGTTATAGAGCCTTTTTCAAAATCTACATCCTGCCATTTTAAGCCTGTTAATTCTCCACGCCTGCAACCACTATCTAATGCTAACATTATAACAGCTTGATATTTTATAGGTTCATTTTGTAAAACTTCTACTAATTTAGCCACTTCTTCAGGAGTATAGCATTCAATCTCTTTTTTATGTACTTTAATTGGTGTTACTTTTTTATTTGGATTATCGTGTAGATATCCCCACTTTATAGCACTATTTAATATTTCAGTTATTAATGTATAATGATGTTTTATGGTCTTTTCAGAATAGCCTTCATTATTTTTTCCTTTGCCTTTACAAGTTTTTAATTCATTGTAAAAATCTTCTAGTATCTTAACGTTTACATCTTTTACTTTTATATGTCCTATGCTTTCTTTTACATTATTCGCGTTTCTTTCATATTCTTTATATGTTTTTATTCCAATTGTAGTCTTTTTGGATTTAAGCCATTCACCAATTAAGTCACTCATTGTCATTTTATTGTTTTTTACATATGTATTATTTTTAAGTTGTATTTTCAATTCATTTTCGCGAAGTACAGCCTCTTTTTTACCACCATAAAATGTTTCTATATGCCTAATTCTTTTGTTTCCGTTATAGCCTATTGGTATATCTATTTTGTACTTTTTATTTTTTATTAGTTCTGTTACTGCCATTTTTAGCACCTTCTTTCTTTTTTAATAATATATTATAATTTGAAATATCAATGCTTGAAGATATTTTTTCATTTTTAATAATACCTCTGATTTCTTTTAAAATGTATTCTGGAAAGCTATTTTCCATATACTTATAGTAAATATCTATTTCAGGATTATATACTAGATTGATATCATTAATATTTGGTACTTTTTTATGTAAAAAGTCATCAATAGCCTGTTTTATTTCATATTTGTAAAATTTTTCGTTTGTAATCATTTTATTAATAATCTCATTGCATAAATCCTCATATTCAATAAATTCACTTTCTAAATCTTCCAATTCATTATCTTCATAAATTTCAATTATATTTTCTAGTTCCTCGTCTAAAATCTCATAACTACTATCACTTACAAAATCAATACCGTGTTTTTCATAAGAATATGTAAAATCAATAAATTCTTTCAATTTATACTGAACAAGTTTCAATAGATTTTCAATCTCTTTTTTCTCTACTTTTTTAGTTGCATTTTTAATATGTCTTTCTAAATTTCTCAAACTATAAACAATAGAAAGATTCTCTCTTATTTGATAATCTATATTTTCTATATAATATAATTTTCTAATTATACTATATATTTCAATGCCTTCTAAAAAATGGTTTAATTCTTTTGATAATTTATCTTCAACAATGTCTTTTATTTCTTGTATGTTAATATCAGATAATCCTAATTGCTCACCAATCATTACATTTTCAGGTTCAATATTCTCACACTCATCATCTAACAAATACTCATAAGGTACATTGTAATAATCTTTAATAATTTTTAATTGGTATGTATCTGGCAATCTTCCATTCTCATAGTTTCTTAATGTTGAAATAGCTATTCCCATTTCATTACTTGCTTGTTCCTGACTCTTTCCCTTTATTTTTCTTAACTCTTTCATTTTATCTGCAAATGTCATAGTTACCTCCGTGTATTATTTAATAATTCTATTTTGAAAAATACAAATCTGTGTATAGTACTTGTAATACATATAAAGATATGTTATATATTATATAAACATATTTGTATATATTTTAGTAAGATTATATATGATTGTGTTTGTAATGTCAATATATTTTTTGAAAGAAGGTGAATTTAAATGCAAGTTTTTACCGTGAAGGAAGTTGCAAGTTATTTAAACTGCTCTGTTTCAAGCATAAGATCATTGGTTAGGGACGGTAAGATTCCATTTTTTAGGATTGGTAGTAAATTGAATTTTAATAAGGCTGCAATCGATACTTGGGTACATAACCAAGAAATTCAAAATATGCAACAAAGAGATGGTGATATATTATGAGTAGAGGATTAAAAGCTCCCTTTAAGCCTTATGAAGGTAGGAAAACTAAGGATAAACATATAAGGTTAACTAAGAATATGATGGATAGTAAAGTATTCAGAAGTTTAAAACCGTGTACGATTATTGTGTATATGTATATGAAATTATGGGCTAATGGTCAATTAGAATTTGATTATTCTAAGTCATTAGGAAGTAATGTTGTTGCTCCAGCTACTTTTTCTTCTGCTGTTAGGGAATTAGAAAACAAAGGATTCATAGATAGGGTATATTTTTCTACTGGTGGTGGTCATAAGCCTAATCGTTATAAATTCTCTGATAGGTGGACCAAACAATAAGATTATAAGAAGGCTGGTTTGGTTAATATATAATATTATGGATAAAAATTATATACGAAAAACATTGGTTAATTTTATATAAAAAATTGCTTATATTTACCGATATATCAAGAAAAATTCAAAATAATTTAGTATATAAAAAATATATACCACATTCAATATAACTTTTATTCTTGTATATGAATTTTAGATACATAGATGTATAAAAATTAGATACTAAAAATTATATGCCTAATTTATCTAAAATCTGTTTTCTTAGATTAATATTTGATTATTGAAATTAAATATTTTTAAAATCTAAATCTATATATTTTTATATTTAAAATTATTTAATAAATAATAATTAATTTTTATTTATTAATTATTTAATTGATAATAATTTATTTGTATTTTTTATTTATAAATTACTTAATTGAATTATTTATTTAATTTTTTATTAAATATAAAAATATTGAATTTCCAATATAATTAATTTTTCAAAATAATAATTTATTTATTTTGCAATTTTTAATTTTGAAAAATAATACAATATAATTTAATTTGAAAAAATATCCAATAAATAGATTATTTAAAATCGTCTATTTTATTGGATATTTTATTTTTATTGTTATTAATCTTTTAATTATCTATAGAAAAATTGTAAATTATTATTTAGATTTTTTATTTTAAATTATTATAATAAAACAAAAATTATTATTATAATAAATTCAAAATTTAATTTTATATATTAAAAATTTTATTTTTGCACATTTTTATAAATTTTTCAAAAATTCACTAAGTGAATTCGTGCTTCTAAATTACCGCATTTTTTAACACCATAATGCTACTAAAAGGCTTGCCTTTTATGTGTTTTGGGCATAATGTACCATTATGCTTATCCTGCGTTTCACTCTCACTTTTCTCACTTTAAGATTTTTTAAGCTGATGCTTTTAATTTTTTTATTTTCTTTTCATTTTCTGCAATAACACTATCATAATATTTTTCAAGTTTCCTTAATCTATCTATTGATAACATATTTAACGCATCTTTATTCCCATCAATTTCTTTTAGGAATTTATTTCTTTTGAAAATATCATTTGTTACATTTTGCTCAACTTTTATATTATCAATAAATTTATTCTGAAAATTATTTTTTTCTTGTTTTAGTTCTTTAATAGATTCATTTTGCATGTAATAATCATTAACGTCTTTTTTTCCAAAAATTTTTTTAAAAAAATTTTTAATTTTAGATATTATACTTTCTTTGTATTCTATCATTCCATTATTATTCATCTTTTACCTCCATCTTTTTTGAAGATAATTCGTCAATTTCTTCACGTTGCTTTGCAATAGTTTTTTGTTGTTCTAGTATATGTTTTATTAGTTCTTCTTTTGACATTTCTTCTATAGATTTTGAACTGTCAATTTCTTCTGATAATTCTGCGTTTTCAATATCTTCTAAATTGTCTTTAACTTCCTGGTCATTAGGGCTTGAAACTTTAAATGTTTCATATAATAATTTTCTTAATTCTTCTTTTTTCTCTTCGCTAATGTATTCATTACTATTTATTTTTTCTTCTAATTCCCTCATTTTATCCATATCTGGCTCTGAATCTCTAACGTAGGGAACATATCCATCAACAAATTCTAAGCCCAATGATTTTAGTTTTTCAATGATTTCATCAAAGCTCTTTTTTCCCATATTTCTTACTTTCTGCAAATCTTCGTCTGATTTTCCAATTAAATCTTCTACTGTTTTAAATCCACCTCTACGTAAAACATTATATGAACGTACTGACAAATCTAATTCTTCTATTGTCATTTCCTTTATGGAATCAAAATTTATTCTTACAGCATTCAATATTTCTGAACGTAAATTTTCTTCTCCAAGTCCTTTTCTTTGAGCTTTTACATCATTATATTTTTCGTCTAATTTCTTTCTTAAAGTTTCTTTTTCATCTTCTAAAAGAACATCGCTACTATTAATTTCTTCTTCTATCTGCATTCTCTTATTTTCATTCATATCATCTATTTGTTCTTTAGTTTTTATACTCAAGACACCATCTTCTAATTCTATTCCCATGGATTTTAGTTTTTCAATGATTTCATCAAAGCTATTTTTTCCCATATTTCTTACTTTCTGCAAATCTTCGTCTGATTTTCCAATTAAATCTTCTACTGTTTTAAATCCACCTCTACGTAAAACATTATATGAACGTACACTCAAATCTAATTTTTCTATTGTCATGTCAAGTCCTGGCATATAAGGATTCATAGCTTCCATTTCCATAAGAATTTTTTCTTTTACTGCTACTCTTGTTCTTTCATTTAACAATTCTTTCAATTCACTTTTTTTCTCTTCACTATAATGTTCATTGCCTGATATTATTTCTTCTAATTCTTCTTTTTTTCCAACTTTTGCTAATTCACTATTAATTGCATTATTTATAATAAACTCTGCAATTTTGCTTTTAGTAAAATCTGAATCAACACATTCTTTATAAAAAGAAGTTAACAAGTACCAATTTGCAGTTGCTTGTTTATCAATTTCTATTCCATTTTCTTTTTCACATCTTTCGTATTTAATATCCCAAGGAGGTATAATACTTAAATCTGAGCTAATAATCTTATCTCCAAATCTTGCTTTTAATATTTCAATTTGTTGTTCTTCTGGCATTTTTTTAATAATTTCTACTTGTTCATTTCTTTTTTGAGTTTTCTCAACTGCATCCGATAACATTTTTGTTAATTTATTTTTAGTTTCTTCGTCCATACTTGTAGGTTCTCTAGATACAAATATATCAAAATCTTTAAAATACTCTTCTATAATTTTTTTCTGTAAATCAAAATCTATATCTAATATTCTATTATTCAAGTCTAATTGTTTTTTTCTTGAAACAAGCTTTCTAATACAACGCGCAACCCTTCCACGTGATAAGTCAAATTTTTCCGATATTTGAACTTTTTTCAATTTTTCTTCGCCATTTAACCCATAAAACATACATAATACCTGTTCTTCTTGTTCAGTGAAATATTTTCCCTTAAATTGCTCAATGATATTTTCTTCTAACCCTTCGTATTTTATAAAATTATTGCCTTTGTTTATTACTGGTGTTAGAGCTGCCATATCATATATTAAATCCGCAAGTCCACTATTTCTTACTACCCAATCTGGACTACTTATATCAAACGATTTAACTAAGTTACAATTATTTAGTATTTTTTTATCTATTGTTTCTTGAACATTACCTTTTATAAGAGCATCAACATATATTTTTTTAAAATTATCCATAGAACCATATTTTTTAATTATTAAATCATAGATTTCAGGTTCTATTTCATATTTATCAATAAATTCTTGTTTTTGCAATTCAGACTCTGTTGACTTCCCAAAAACACGCCCTACTCCTGCATCCTTTAATCTTTCAATATCTTCTTCAGCCAATTTTCCTTGAGATTTTCTTCTTCTTATATATTCATAATCTTTATTTGCTAATTCTAATTGTTTTAGTAATTCTTTTCTCTTTTCTTTATCTTGGTTTTTCCCTAAAAATTTATCTACCGTTCTTCCAGTATTTCTTCCTTTATTTAATTCCCATAATTCAGAATTATTTTGTACAAATTGTATTAATCTATCAATTTTTTCATCTATTGTTGACTCATTTCTATCTTCTAACAACCCTAAATTTTCAAGTTTTTCCACTATTTCATTACTATACTTTTTAGCTTTTTCCTCATTGTTTAATTCAGACCTAATTGATATTAAATATATTCCAATTGGATAACCTTCGTAAATAGTATCTGAAATTATTATATCTTCTGTATTTTCATCATTCAAATATTCTTCAAATAAATTAACTTTTTCTTCAATTGTTAAACTTTTCATTCTTGAAAGTTTTTGTATTTTATCTATTATTTCATTTGTATCTTCCAAATAATCATATAGTCTTATTTTTCTTTCACTTTCAGTTTCTTCTCTTCCCTCTCCATTTGGTTTTAATTTGCTCATTTTTTCATAAAAATCTTCTATAACTTTTATTGAATTAAAATTATCTACTAAATCTATTATTACAGGTCTTTTTCCTTCATTGCTACAACTTAATGCTCTACCCATTTGTTGCTGATATATTGTAGGCGACATAGTTGGCCTCATCATTATAACACCATCTATATCTGGTAAATGAAATCCCTCATTTAACATATTTATAGCAAACATTAATTTTAGTGTATTAGGTTTCTTATTTTCAGTAAATTCACTTATAGTGCCTTCATTTTTTTGTGATGTTTCATAAGATGAAACACTATATACATCAATATTAGTATTAATTTCTCCAAACAATTTACGCACTTCTTCTATCTTATTTTGTAAATCGTCCTGATTTCTGCAAAAAATAATATATTTACCATCTGGATTTGGAAGATGTTGCTTTAAAACATTAGGTAAGTTAACTGCACTCTTTTCTAATTTGTTTTTTATTTCATCATATAATCTATATGCTTCTTCTTTCTTACTTGCTGCAATACTATTTTTACTATCTATTCTTTGCTTTAATGTTCTCAAACTATCATCTGCTCCATACAAAGCACTAACATAATCAAATGGAGGTAAAATTTCTTTTTCTACTGCTTCTTCAAATGATATTTCAGAAGCAATATTATTACCAAATAATTCTTCTGCCATATCTATATTTCCATCAAAATATCTAATTGGCGTAGCAGATAAACCTAAGACTTTTGCGTTAGGATTAACTTTAGTCAATTTTTCTACTGCTTCTCCCCATATAGGTGCACCACAATGATGGAACTCGTCTAAAACAATAATATCTACACCTAGTTTTTTAATTTCTTCTTCATCTAATCTAGCTAATGTTTGATAAGTCATTTTAATTGTTTGACCATTAGGGGTTTTTAATTGAAGCAATATTCCAAGTGATGGAGCAAGATATATTGCTTTTTTATCGGGATTATCTTCTATTAATTTTATAGCAATGTATGATTTTCCAGTTCCTGTTGGATGTATTACTGCTGTTCTATTTGATTCTTTGAATTTTTCAATAACTTTTTGATATGTTTCTATGTTATGTGGTTTTAGACTTATAGGCATATATATATCCCCCTTAATTTTGCTTATAATAATACATAATAATTATAACATAAAAATTTATTTTTTTATTGTTTTTTTGTTATTTTTCCATTACATTTTAATTACAAATTTATTACATTTAAAAAAATATAATTTTTTCTACTAATTTAACATAAAAACCAGAAAGAACTTGCCTCCTGGTTTCAATTTTAATTTATTTTTTGGTTGCCATTTGGTTGCAAATTGGTTGCCACTTGGTTTCAATTTGGTTGTCACTTGGTTGTCACTTGGTTGTCACTTGGTTGTCACTTGGTTGTCACTTGGTTGTCACTTGGTTGCAGATTGGTTGACATTTAGTTTTTTGTTAATAAAATATTTTTAATATTTCTTCATAAAATGGAAATTTCAATTCGTTTATTTCATCTATTACTTCTTTAATATTATATTCTACTTTAATACTCTTAAATTGCACTTCACCTTTATAAACGTCTAATACACCCGCTCTAGCTATATTGCTATTCATAGGACATCCTAAAGATCCAACATTTATATACCATTTATCATTGTTTTTATTTACACAAAATGTATGTGTATGTCCATATAAGAATATATCTGCATCATTTTCTTTAAACATTTCTTTGTTTTCTTCAATACTTGGATTTTTAATATGTTTTTTGTATGTTCCATCAGTTTTTTGTGGATAATGTGTAATAAAAAATCTTTTGCCTTCAAACTGTATATTTTCTGATATCTTTAATTGTCTTAAGAAATCTATTGATTGGTCACTTAATTTACTATGATTCCATTTATGATTTTCTATTTCCTCATTGCTCATTTTTCTTTTATCGTCATGTATCTCCTTAGGTAAGCCATTTAATAAATAATGTTCATGATTTCCCATAACTGCTATTAATTTATCTTTAATATGTAATAATACTTGTACAGTTTCTTCAGGATTAATTCCTATTCCAATTATATCTCCACAACATATTATTTTATCTACTTTTATTTTTTCAAATTCATTTAATACAGCATTTAATGCTTGTATATTGCTATGAATGTCTGTTATTATCCCCATTTTCATTGATTTTTTTGCTCCTTTAATTGAAACTTTAAAATTTTCGTCACAACTTTGGCTGAACTTCGTCCAAACTTCGGCTATTTTCCGTCGATACTTTATCCGATACTTTTATTATTAATTATATCTTTTTTAGTTATAATCAAGTTACAATCAAGTTAAAAATCTTTTTTAAAATTCTTTAAGTCCTTTGATTTATATAGGTTTTCTGTTATTGCATTTTTAAAAAAATATTAAAAATCAAGTTACAGTCAAGTAAAATATATTTTGATATTTTCGTCCAAACTTCGTCCAATTTTCGTCCAAACTTAAAATAATTATTTGTTATTTAAAGTCCATATTGGCAATCTATTCGTTCCAATATTTTTTAAAATATGAGTTCTCCTATTAAGACTTTCACTTACCAAATATTTAATCTTTCTTCTCTTTTGTTCTTCATTTAGACTATCAGGAAGTTTGTCTATTAATAATTCATCTAATTCTTTTTTGGTTATACTTCCAAAATCTTTTATATATTTCAAAACTAAATCTTTATAATATTGGTCATCAAATCCAGATTTCTTTGCATAAGATACTTTATCATTAACAATTTCAGAAACACCTTTTGAAACATAGATATTTGGATATCTACCTTCAATTAAGTGTTTTTTACGAAGAATATCAGATTGTTCTTTAGTTATTGTTATATTTTTTTGAACTCTGTCCAATAACATAACTATTTCTAGGCTTAAGTCATTATTTTCAAATAATACACTTGTATATTTTTCATTAATGACTTTTCCATAAATTGTAACTCTAACTCTATTGCTTTCGCTAAAATCATAGTCAAGCATTGGAAAATATCTTTCTCTTAATTTTTCAAAACTTCTTTTTATTCCCATTCCTGCTGTATCTATTAAATTTAAGTTAACCATTGCTTGAGCTAGATATGTATTTCTATAATATGGTGGAATATAATCATCATTTATAATTAGAGTGTCTATTGTTGTAGGAATAAATTTTCCTTCATTTACAATTTCAACTTTATCTTTCATCTCAAGAATATTAACTCTTCCAGATATCCTGTAATCTTGATGGGCAACAGCGTTGTTAAGTAATTCTCTCAAAATACTTATGTCATATTTATCAATTTCTTCAGGAAATAATGTTGATTGGCTTGGAATATATCTATATTTTAAATTTCTGATTTTATCTATAGCTTTTTCCATAGTTAGAATAAAAGGAATTGTAAAATGCTCATAGTCGACAACACCTTTTTCATCTATCAATTTCCATGTTATAAATGGAATACAGCTATCAACAGCAGTATTAACTTCTTCTTTACCAAGTAAAATCCATGCAGCACGAGTTACTTTTCCATTTAATAATAATCTTGCTTTATTTAAGAAAGTTTCATCATCCATTTTATCAATTTCTTTAGCTATTTCTTTATTTTCATTTTTTAGTTTAAATTGTTTTCTTGCTTTCTTTATAGCTTCTTTATCTAAATCTTCAACTGTTAATTCACTTATAATTTGTCTTGACCAATCTATATTTACAGTAGAAAGAATAATATTTCTTCTTACTTCATTTAATATATCTAAGCTTTCTCCAACTCTATCATAAGCAATTTTCTTCCATGTTGTAGGAATACCAATTGCTGCTGGAATTTTAAACATTATTACTCTATTGCCATCAATTTCAAATTCATATATATCTATAAATGTTAAGTTGTCATTTGTGTATTTTGCAATTTCTGATTTTAAACTATTTAAGTCTGTATTTCTTCTATAATTAGTATTTACAAATTCGTGTTTTTTATCACTAACACCAAAAACAAGCCATGCGTATTGTTTTCCTACAATGTTTGCACCATTGCTTAATGCTGAAAAATATTGTCCAAGCTTATTAAAATCAAAATTGTCATTTGCTTCTTTATACTCTACATATTCGTTTTCATTTTTTTGAATTAATGATAATAAAATATTTTTTATTTCGTCCATTTAACTTGCTCCTCTCTTTTTCTTTTATCTCATTGTTTATTGTACCCAAATAATACCATAACTTTTATGATTTTTCAATACTTTTGTTTTTTTAACTAATCCGCTCCATAGGATAATAGGTGTGGAGTGGATTAGGTTAATTTTTTACTTAGTTTTTTTACCTAATTACCACCATAACCCAATACCTATGGTGGTAATTACTTTAATTTTTTTATAAATATTATGTATAAATTATGTAAAATTCAGGTGACGAAAAAGTGACGAAAATTAAAAATAATTAAAATATTATAAGATATTTTAAAGCAAAAAGAAGACAGGAAATGATGATTTTGCATTACTTTGAAACACTTTAAGATATTTCAAGATAAGTATCTAATCACATTCGATCCCTGTCACCTCGACCATAAAAAGAGACTTATAAAAGTCTCTTTTTATTTTCTCCTTAATTCATTTAAATACTCTTTATCTTCCTTGCTTACCCTAAAAGAATCATGAATTTTGCTTATTGCTTTGTTGTGAGTAAATTTATTTAAATTATTTTGTTTTACGAATTTTAAAGTTTCTTTTGGATGTTTAATATATAGCTCACAAATAAGCCAAGCCTGTGCCATGTTTATATAGAATTTATCACTTTTTATTTTATTTAATGTATTAAATATTTCTTTTAAATATTTTTCTTCTACAAAATGAGATAATATTATTACAAGCCCTGTTCTAGAAATAAATTCTTTTTCATTTAAACACATTTCTATTGATAATGGGAAATATTTTTCTTCGTATTTTTTTACTATTTTTACAGAATTGCAAAAAGAATCACATAATGCCCAATTATCTATTTTATTTACATGACTTTTAAAATACTTATAAAATATTTCTTCATCTTTAACATTTGAAATAACTAACCCTTGTATCATTACTTCTTCATAATATTTATTTTGTGAATATTTTAAAAATTCTTCAATATCAGTTTTTGATATTTCTTTAGCAATTTTTCTCATGCTTGGAAGTCTAATTCCTATCATTTCATATTTTGAATTTAGTACAAGAGAATTATGAAATTCTTTGTATTTTTCGTCTTTTATGCTTATTAAATATTCCACAAATTTTTTATAGTTATCTTTATTCCAATTTTCTGGTACCATGTTTTTCTCCTATCTCTGTAAATAATTTATATCAAATAAATCACCTATATTTACTATAAATATACCTACAAAATTTAAAAAATGTCAAGTTATCGACATTTTTACTTGTAATTTCTTATTCATGTCACCTCAACCATAAAAATGAACAGAGCTCCCTAATGGAAGGAACTCTGTTTGAAAACCTCACTGTATATGACAGGAGGAGTTATCTTTAGATTGGAATCTTAATGAACACACAACCATAATCATAGACCTTAGTGGTCATTCTTCTCTGATTCACTTCTTTTTCGTATAAACCCAAATCATCCCAGTCTCCAATTGTAAATCTCTGCTGCGTGCTGTTTCCGATACTTGTCATACATTTCAATAATATTCATTGTAACTCCTCCTTAAGGTTTTCAATGTGCCGTGGGCGAATTCACACTTATACCTTAATTGTGTCAAATTTCTGTTCGAAAGTCAAATTGTGTAAAATTAAAATTTATTATTGTAAAAAAATTCATTATATTATATACTTTTCACAAATGCTACGATAAGTAGCATAAAAAATTATAAATGTAAAATACTTTTGCTTGTTTTAGAATAATAAAAATCCTAAAATTGATTTAAGGAGAGTGATATATATGTTATTTAATGAAAAATTAAAAATGTTAAGAAAAGAAAGTGGTTTTACACAAGAAGGACTTGCTGAAAAATTAAATGTATCAAGGCAAGCTATTACTAAATGGGAAACTGGAGAAGGAACTCCAGATATTGAGAATTTAAAATTAATTAGCAATTTATTTAATACTACAATTGATGACCTTGTTAAAGAAGAAAAAGATGTTAATATTGATGCAATTAATCAGTTTAAATATTCTGAAGAATTAGAAATCAATCATACAAAACATTTTGATATTAATTTAGGTAAATTTGAAGAAGTAAATATTTTACCAACTGAAGAAGAAAAAGTAAAAGTTGAATTATTATCTTCAAAATATGAAAATATAAATGAGCTTTTTAAAATAAAATTCGATGAATTATATAATAAATTAGATATTGATATTAAAAACTCTAAAATAATTGATAATATAATTTTAAATATTTATTTGCCAGAAAAATATATTGAAGATATTGAATTAAACACAAAAATCAAAACATTAAATATTTCTGATATAGAAATATCAAAATTAGAATTTGATGGCGAATTAAAATATATCAATGTTAAAAATAGTAAAGGAAAAGTAGTATTAAATACAACAAGATGTGATATTGAGGCAGATTATGATAAATTAGATGGAGAATTAGAAGTAAATATTGTTAATTCTACAGCTAGAGTACAAATTCCTAAAGGAAGTAAATATAAAACCATTTTAAAAGGCAAAAAAAATCAGTTTATAAATGAGAATGTTTCTGAAGATGCAACAAATATTATTGAATTAAATGGATTGAATAGTAAATTAATTATAATTGAAAAATAAAGATTAAAGAGCATTTTATAATAAAATGCTCTTTTTTATTTCTTCATTTTCTTCTAAAATTGTCTTCCATATCTCATCTTGTATTTCAAATAAAGTAACATATCCTTGTAAAGTTCTAGCTTTGCTTCTTAGGCTTTTATTTAATTTATTTAAATAAATCTTAGCTTTTGCTTTTCCATTTTTTGCCTCTTGTATTAAGTTTAATACAGGTGAATTTCCATCTAATGCTATTACTATTGATGGTCTTCTTTCAAATATTTCGTAATTAAAGCTTTTATAAATTCCAAAATCTTCACTTTCTGTTGATATTCTTATTCCCGCTAAATTTTCTTTTAAAATTCTATCTCTAACGTCCTTTTCAATCATATTTGGAATTATAGCATATACTTCTATTTTGGGATTTATTTTTTTGCATAAATCTAAAACCTTTTTTTCGTACCCTTCTATTTTATGACCTATTACAAAAAATGCTTTTTCTTCATCTATATTTTCTACTAGTTTTCTTAATATCTCCGCTTCTTCATCATAAGCTATTGTTTGATTATTTTGACCATTAAAGCTTCCACCTGCTACTATAATTGGAATTTTATCTACTGGTAACTCTTTTATTTTGTCTTTTAGTTCTTGCTCAGAATTTATTTTTTCTGTTAATCTTAGCTTTATATTTTTCTTTAAATCTTTATCAATTATTTTATATTCTTCTTCTAACACCGCTTTTCTAATTGTTCTGCCATTTAAGAATTTTTCAAATTTTTTAGATTTATTTTCAAAATATTTATCACTATTTTTTATTATTTCGTTTTCAACAGCTTTCATTTTTTCAAAATATTGGCTATCTAAACCTAAAAGATTTTTTAATGCTAATTGTTCATCAATTGTATCTGAACCATATAGCCCACAACCATCAGTTCCTTGAACACATTTCACACCTTCATCAAGATATTTTTTTAATGGATGATTTTCTATTTTGCTTAAATTGTTTAGTCTAACATTTGATGTTAATTGAAATTCTAGAACTGTTCCAGAATCTTTAATTTGTTTTATAAGTTTTCTTCCTTCTTTTGTTGATAATTCTGGTGTATATAGACCATGCCCGATTCTTATTTTAGGCATTTTTTGACCCTCTTTTAATGAATTCTTTACACATTCAATTGAATTATAAACATTATTTATTAAGCTATCATTTTCTCCCGCATGAACTCTAATTGTATAATTTTTGTCTTCTTTTTCTATATATTGAACAATTTCTTCAATAACCGGTTGTAATTCTGAAATATCGTTTATTTCTTCTCCTACAAAATCGCATCCTACAACATAAGGGCTTTTGCTCACTGCTTTTAACACACTTAAAGCTTCTCTTAAATATCCGCTTCCTTGTATTTTATCTTTAATAATTGTTAATGCAATTCTTCTAATTGCAACTAAAAATCTAATTTTTACACCAGTTTCTTTTTCAATTTTAGGCATTATTTCATGAACTTCTTCTAGCAATTCAATCGCTGGTTCACCTTTTTTGGTTAGTGTTGTGTCTGATATTTCTGTATAATATATCCCTTGTTTTTGGTATTGCCTTGCAACCCAAAGCAATTTATCTTGCCTTAGTGTATTCTTTCTATACGGACTACCAACCTTTTTATCTTCCAACATTTTTATTACTGCATCTTTTATATCTTTTTGTGGAATTTGTTCTATTTTTTCAAGATCCAATTTTATTTTTTCTTCACTATCTATTCCTTTTGCAAAAACATATCTATATAAATATACTTTTTCCAAGTTTGTAAAAACTGCTTGCCCGTCCTTCATTATTGCTAAGCTTTTTCTTATTTTTTCTATATTTTCTTTTGCATTTTTTAAGTTATTTAAAATAAAATCTGCAAAATTTATAAATGTATTGTCATCAATTCTTCTTGTTAAATATTTTCCCATTAATGTAGAATTTTCAAATTGTTTTTCTACTTCTTTTCTCTGTTTCATAATTTCTTTTTCTTGTGCTTTTGTAATTTTTAAATCTAATTTTTTTATATAATATAATGGGTATTTTATTTGACGGCTAATTCCTAAAGCTATTAATAAATCTGGTGTTAAATTAGCATTCATGTGAGTATGAAGGTCTGTTCTAAATTTTTCTTTTTTTAATAAATATGACTTAATTATTGTTTTATCTGTTCCAAATTTATAGTCCTTTGTTTGGGACATTAATGTTTTCATTATTGATGGAATTTCTGCTTTTATTTCTATTTTCCCATTCGGATATATATTTGCAATTTTTACTCCACCAAGTCTAAAGATATAAACTTCTTCAAAGTCTCCATTAATACTTAATGGAATTGTTCCTTTTATTATTTTCATATCTTGTTTGTTTTTTATTGTTTCTAAACCACATATCTTTGCTAAGTTTGTAATTAAGTTTCCTGTTCCGTGGTTTGGCGTTTCTAATATGTACGTTAATTCATCTTCACTTGATTGATATAGTTTAACAATTATATCTTTTTCATTATCTAAATAAATTTCATTTAAAAACTTCATAACTTCTCTTTTCCTTTTTATATTTTTAGTATTTTACCATAATTTACACGTAAAGACAATAATATTAAACGAAAAACGCTAGAATTTTACATAAATCCTTGCATTTTCTAATATTAGGTGATATAATTAATATTACATTACATTAAAGGAGGAATGACCCCATGGCATTAGAAGAAACAAGGATTGTTAAACAACTCAAGAACGTTAAGAGTAACGAAGAACTCGAAGAAAAACGCAAAGAACTTGCTGAGCTTGAGGATAAGGTAAAACGCAAATATCTTTCCGAACACCCAAACATTCCTGTAGAGGAACTTTTCGGAATAATTAGCGACACAATACCTTACAATGATGGTGAGTATCACATCATTACCACATTTTCCAAGTCAGACTATGAGAGGATCACCTCTGATTCAGAAGCGAAGAGTTCGCAACCCTAGTACTTCCTGCCGCACCACATTATTTCGGTGCGGCAGCTTTTCTTTATCTTCAAACTTTTTGGGACACTCTTAAAAAGTTTGAAAACCTTGAATTTTAAGAGTGTCCCAAAAAGTTTTTTATTTTCTCCCTAATTTTAAAGTTATTTCTCTGTTTATTTTTCCCCTTGTATATTTTATTTGTATTTCATCGTTTGGCTTTTTTGTATAAATATATTCTCTAAGTTCGTTCATTGTATTGATTTCTAGTCCATCAAATGCGGTAATAATATCTCCAACTTTTAAATCTGTATTGCTTGCTGGTCCATTTTGAATTATACTTGCCACATATATTCCTTTATTAAAATTTGGAGCTATTGAAGTTAAATATGGTATTACTTCTTTATCATATGCAAAAATTCCAATTGTTGGCTCTTCAAATTTATCAGTCTCATCAAAGCTTTTTATTACTTGTTTTACAACATTTATTGGAACTGCAAAACCTATTCCTTCTGCAGTTGTGATTTTTACAGTGTTTATTCCTATTACTTCTCCATTTGCGTATATTAGTGGACCTCCACTATTTCCTGGATTTATTGTTGCATCTGTTTGAATTAGGTCCGTCATATATGAAAGATTTTCTCCTTCTTCAAGTTTTATTGTTCTATTTTTTGCACTAATAATTCCAGATGTAACTGTTCTTCGAAATTCAAAACCAATTGGATTTCCTATTGCATAAACACTTTCGCCTACTCTTATTGAATTTGAATCTGCTAAAGTTACTGCTGGCAAGTCTTTTGCTGAAATTTTTACAATTGATAAATCTAAATCTACATCACTCCATACAACTGTGCCATCAAAATTTCTTCCATCTTCAAGTGTTACATAGCATTTACTGTATTTTTCTCCTGTTAAGTGCTGATTACTTAGAATATACCCTTTTGAGCTTACTATCACGCCAGTTCCTAGTCCTAATTGGCTTTCATTGCTTTTACTTAATATTGAATTACCCGTATTTTTTAATTTAGAAATTCCTACAACACTTTTCGTTACATTTTCAATTACATCTGCTAAACTTTGGCTTTTTTCTTCTACCTTTTCCACATTTTCTGAATAATTTGTGGATTCTAGCCTTGTTGTTTTATAATTATTTGAATTTGTCTGCTCCCTGCTATATGTATTTAAAAACAAAAAAGCAGAAAAACAGGCTATTATTAGCAAAATTGGAATAATTATTTTTTTATTTTTCTTTCTTTGAACAACTTTCAAAATTCCACTCTCCTATTTAAGAGTGTTTCCATTTTTTTTATATAAATACAAAAAACTGAAACTATTAAAGTTTCAGTTGCAATTTAACTCTCTTAATTTGGAAAATAATTGAGTAAATTTCCAGGCAAACAAATGAGATAACCGCAGGTGTGCTTTTGCACATTGAGGATTATCGAATGAAGTTTAACGCCGAAATTTGCCAATTATTTTTCAAATTATTCTATTCCTAAATATTCATTATATGATACTTCTCTATCCACGATTTTTCCATCAGCTTTGATGTCAATTATTCTATTTGCAACAGTTTGTGTTAGCTCATGGTCATGTGATGTAAATAGGATGTTTCCTATAAATTTTTTCATTCCTTCATTTACAGAAGTTATACTTTCCATATCTAAGTGGTTTGTGGGTTCATCAAATATTAAGAAATTTGCTCCAGATAGCATCATTTTTGATAGAACACATCTTACTTTTTCTCCTCCAGATAGTACATTTGCAGATTTTAATGCTTCGTCTCCAGAGAATAACATTCTTCCTAAAAATCCTCTTACAAAAGTTTCGTCTGGATCTTTTGAGTATTGTCTTAACCATTCTGTAATGCTTTCATCTGTGTCAAATAAGTAATTATTATCTTTTGGGAAATATGATTTTGTAATTGTTGTTCCCCAAATTAGTTCTCCCTCATCTGGTTCCATTTCTCCTGCAATTATTTGGAATAACACTGTTTTAGCATTTTCATTTTCTGCTAAAAATGCTATTTTATCATTTTGTTTTACATCAAATGAAACTTTATCTAAAACTTTTACTCCATCTACTGTTTTTGAAATGTTTTGAACTTTTAATATTTCTTTTCCAGGCTCTCTATCTGGCTTGAAATCAACATATGGATATTTTCTATTAGATGGTTTTATTTCATCTAGTTCGATTTTTTCCAAAGTTTTCTTTCTTGATGTAGCTTGTTTAGATTTTGAAGCATTTGCACTAAATCTAGCAATAAAGTCCTGTAATTCTTTAATTTTTTCTTCTTTTTTCTTGTTTTGTTCTCTCATTTGTTTTAATGCTAATTGGCTAGATTCATACCAGAAATCGTAGTTTCCTGGATATACTTTTATTTTTCCGAAGTCAACATCTGCTATATGTGTACAAACTTTGTTTAAGAAGTATCTATCGTGTGATACAACAATTACAGTATTTTCAAAATCTATTAAGAATTCTTGTAACCAGTTTATGCTTTTTAAATCTAAGTCGTTTGTAGGCTCGTCCAATAATAGTACATCTGGATTTCCAAATAAAGCTTGAGCTAGTAATATTTTAACCTTTTCTCTTGCTTCAATTTCTTTCATATATTTATAATGATTGTCAGGAATTATTCCTAAATCATTTAAAAGCATTGCTGCATCTGATTCTGCATTCCATCCATCTAATTCTGCAAATCTTTCTTCTAATTTTGCAGCTTTCATTCCGTCTTCTTCAGAAAAATCAGGTTTTGCATATATTGCATCTTTTTCCTTCATAATGTCATATAATTCTTTGTTTCCCATTAGAACTGTGTCCATTACTGTATTTTCTTCATATGCAAAGTGGTCTTGTTTTAATACTGAAATTCTTTCACCTTTATCTAATGTTACATCTCCTTTGCTTGGCTCAATTTCTCCTGATAGAACTTTTAGAAATGTTGATTTTCCGGCACCATTTGCTCCTATAATTCCATAACAATTTCCTTTTCCAAATCTAATGTTTACGTCCTCAAATAAAACTCTTTTCCCGAATCTTACTGTAACTCCGTTTGCACTAAGCATTTTATCTCCTCCTAGTTTTTATACTTATAAAGATTGCCGAAGGATTACTTCGGCAATCTTTAGTATTATACTATATTTTTTGGGTTTGGTCAATTATATATCATAAAAATATGTAGCTTCTAAATCTGCTTCATGCATTAAAAGAGCTAAATGATACTTTTTATATGCTGCACCAATTGTATTGTAAAGCTCTTTTGGTTCTGTATACCCCATATGCCATCTTATTGCATATTTTTCTTCTGGTGTTAGCTTTATATATTCTGTAATCATCATAACTGACTTTTCACCATGTCCATAAGGAATTGTGTCATCTATTGTGTAGTAAGGTACTTTTTCCCACACTCCTAGTTCATTTTTTGCATTTCGATAGTCAACTTTGTAGAAATTAACTTTACAAATATCATGTAAAAGTGGCACTAATATTAATGTTTCAGGATTAACTTCTAATGGTTCAATATTAGTTTCAACTTTGTGTTTTAAAATTTCATATACCTTCATACTGTGTTCTAATAACCCACCTTCAAAGCTTCCATGAAATCTTGTACTTGCAGGTGCTGTAAAAAAGTCTGTCTTTTCTTCTATAAATTTTATTAGGTCTTCCATTCCTTCTCTTTTTACTTGTTTTAATAAGTTTAAAAATTCTTCTTTCATTTTTTCCTCCCTTTGCTTGTTTATTTTCCACAATTATAACATAATTTGTGGATTTTTTTATCTACTATCTTTCATCTATTCTTACCTATCTAAAGAAAATTTTATGTGTATTCGAAAATGATGCTGCCATACTAATCATCATTATTACAAAAAATATCATAAATAATATAACCATAATACCAACATATTTTGAATAATTATTAAATGGAATATTGAAGTCTATATTATTTGCAAAATTATTTAATGTATATTTTTTTGATTTAGAGTTCTTATTACTTGAAAATTTTATTTTTCTTTTAATATTTGAATTTGAGCTACTAAATCCAGATTTTCTTGCAGTATATCTTGAACTTCTTCCTACCTTACTACGATGCAATGCTGCTCCATGTGCGCCCATTGGGCTTCCATTAATATTTACTCCTGTCGCTTTTCCAACAGCAAATGCATGTGCATTTGATATTCCATGGCGTTTAAATGCACTTCTACGTGACATTATTCTCCCCATAGATGATCTCTTGCTTAAACTTGAACGATGCATATTGCTTAACCCACTATGATGTAGACCTCCTAGAGAACTGCGATGTCTACTGCTAAATGAACTTCTATGAATACCGCTTAGCGAGCTTCTGTGCATACTATTATGGCGTATTCCTCCAAAGCCGCTTCTGTGGCTAATACTGCTACGATGTGAACGGCTAAAACTACTTCTATGCCTGCTCATACTACTACGATGGGATCTACTAAAACTACTTCTATGGCTACTTCTCATTTTCTTTTCTCCAATCTTTATAAATTGTGTATATTATATCATATTTTATAATTAAAAGATATACATGATTTAAATTATAATTCATCAGGACTAATAATTTCAATTCCATTTTTTATAAATAATTCTGCTAATATTCCATTTCCTTCGATTAATTCTCCATTAAAATTGCCACTATATATTTTTCCTACTCCACATGATGGGCTTCTAGGTTGAAGTATAGCCTTTTTAATGTTCAATTTTTTTGCTAGTTCTAATACTTCCTCTGCACCTTTTTCAAAGTTTTGAGTAACATCTTCTCCTTCTTTATTTATTACATGTCTTTTTCTATCAATTATTTTTATTTCCGATGGAATTCTTGGAGTTTGCAATCCTCCCAATTGCTCTGGGCATATTGGTATTGCTTCCCCTTTTTTTACTAATTCAAATATTTTTTCATTATAGTTATTGCCACCATTGTATTTACAATTTATTCCTACTAAACATGCACTTACTAATATCATTATTGTCCCTCTTTCTATTAACTCTAATTACATTATTTTTATTATATCATGATTTAATAATAAATTAAATATTTTTATTTTCAAATTTTCGATATTGATTTATAATAAATATTGAATAATTAAGAATTATGGAGGAATAATTATGTTTTGGAATAAAATAATACCAGAATTATCTGTTACTAATTTAGAAAATAGTTTAAAATTTTATAAAACTGCAGGATTTAAAATTGAATATGATAGACCGGAAAATAAATTTGTTTTTATTAGTTTAGGAGAGATTCAATTTATGCTACAAGAAATTACCGATAATGATAAATGGGATGTTGCACCTCTTTCATATCCTTTTGGAAATGGAATTAACTTTCAATTGGAGATTGATAATTTAGATGAAATTTATAATAATCTAAAAAATGCTAATTATAAAATAGCATTTGATATTGAAGAGAATTGGTACAGACAAGATGATAAATTGCTTGGTAATAAAGAATTTCTTGTGCAAGATCCAGATGGCTATTTGTTAAGGTTTTCTGAGGATTTAGGTGAGAGGTCTATTTAAAAAGATAAAAGTGCGAAATTTGATTTTAAAATTATTCGCACTTTTTTATAGATTATTTTAATAATTTTTCTAAAGCATTTGCATTTAAAATTGTATTTGATATAAATTCTCCTTTGTAAAAATTAGCCCAGTTATTGAATATACAAGGAGCATTTTTTGCTTTTTCTAAGGAATCTATTTTTATAAAGTTTAGTTTTATATTCTTTTCTTTTGCATAATCTGAAAGTTCTTTTACTTCGTATTCTACGTAAGGACATTCATTGCTATAATATATTGTAAATTCTTGATTATCGATTTTCATGTTTTTTGCACTTTCATTAAATTTTGGCGTTTCACTTTCTTCAAATTTTAATGCCATTAATTCATAATCATTTATACTATCAACAACTTCAAATCCAAAGTGCTCAAAGAATTTCTTTTCACCTAAAAATGGTTTCTTCTTTTTTGAAACTAAAGTACATATTCCGCTTTTTCCCTTTTCTTTTGAATCTTTTATTGCATATTCTAATAATTCTTTTCCAATTCCTTTTCCTTTAAAGCTACCAGCTACCCATAAACAATAAATGTATTCATAATTTTTTCCACTAATTGGTATCCAGGCTGTTTCTATTGGCTCATATTCTATAAATATTTTTCCTCTTGCGTTTAGTTTTCTAAATACATGACCATCTTTTAATTTGTTTTTTATCCATTCTTTTTTACAATCAACACCTTCTTGGTGTTTTGGGTCTCCTATTGCACAACATATGTGCTCTTCTTCAATGTTTTCTAAATTCAAATTGATATATTCGTTCATTTTGGTTCATCTCCTTTGAGGAGATTATATTATAATGGTGACTTTTTTTCAACTGGGGATGGAAGTTTTTTGGGGAGGACCTTCGGGTTATGAGGTCACTCAAATGCCGAAGGTCTCCTCTACAACTATTGATATAAAGCCATTTTAAAACATTAAAATTTATTTTTACCCTCTATCTGCCCTTTATTTTTATATCACTTTGTACTTTTTATACCCCAAAAATACAATTACACATAAAAAAGATGAGACTAATTCTCATCTTTTTCATCTTTCTTTTTAAATTTCTCATTTTCAATTTTAATTCTATATTTCATTTTCTTTTCATTTAATTCTTCAGAATCAATTAATATCTGCAAATCTTTATTTACCTTATTTAAGAATTCTTTGCATTTTTTATCTTTCTCTTTTTTCTTTATTTTATTAATTTGTTCACTTCTATATTTATGTGCTTCATACAGGCTACTTACAACTCCAATTTCTTCCATTGCAAAGAAAAGATTTTTCTCTATCTCTTGATTTGATGATTTTTTTATTATTTTTTTAACAATTTTCCAAATTTGTACCCCTAACTCAAGGTGATTTAATAAAATAGCTGTTGCTTTTAAATCTTCCTCATCATCTGTATTATCCACAATTTCTGACAAATCTCCTATCAAATTTGAATCTCCAACTTTAATAATTGCATCAACTACTCTGTATATATCATAATAATGTTCTTTCTTTAAAAGATTTATAATAAACAAAATATTATTTTTTCTTTCTTCATCATAATTTTCTGTATCATATATATACATATTTAAGTAATTAAACTCTTTTATTTTTTTTTCATTGATAATTCTCTCAAAAAATTGTCTACATTGATTTGGAAACTTTTTAAATATAGCACATAAATTTATATCTAATTCTATTATGTTTTTATTATTACTTAAACAAATAAAATAATTATCTAATATATCATGGCATTGATTTTCATTTAATCTTTCAATAAAATCATCGCTTAAATATGTCTGATTATATAATAAAGATTTATTGTTATTATTATAAAATCTTATTATTTGAAATTGTTTTTTCATATATTTTTTTATTTTGTATAATGAATAATAATTTGTTATGATATTACATATTAATATATCTTTTTCTAGTTCTCTTTTCTTATCATTTATATATTCTTCAAATACATTTTTATCAAAAAGAAACTCTATTGCTTTTAGCAATTTTAGATCGGTTCTTTTTTCAATTTTTTCTTTTTTTCTCCTTATACCCAAATAAAGATATTCATTTTTATTATTTTCATATACTTTTGATGCCTTGTAGTAGTTTTTTCCTATTAAAAATAATAATTTCTTAAATTTACCTAATATAAAAATTCCTTCTTTTCCCATTTTATTATAATTTTTAATTATTCGTATTATTTCTTTTTGTGGAACTTTATTAATATCTCTAATATATTTATTTACAACTCTTTTACCCTTTTGTTCAATTTGATTTCTATTTTTTCTTTCTATTTCTTCGTCAAAATAATCATAACATATATATTTCCAAACACTATAAAATCTGTCTTTTTTTATTTTTTCAAAGTACTTACTATCTAATACAATTTCTTTAAAAGAATAGTAAATTTTTCTTATTAAATCATATCTATAATAATCATGAATTCTTTCATAGTTATTATAAAAAATATTAAGTATTTCATTTGCTAGAAACTCAAATTTGTATGTTAAATTAATTATTTCTTTATATATTTCTTGTTTTTGATTTTTTATGAATAAATTGCATGCATACGAGAATAGTTCCAATATTATTTCTTTTCCATTTTCATTGTATACAAGTTCTTTTCTTGTTAAATTTATAGTTGTTGAATCAATATAATCAGAATATTCTAAACAATTTTGTACTATAAAATTAATCATTTTTATTCTATAATAGTCTTGCTCTGTATTCTGCAAAATCCATTTTTTAATTTTATTGAAGCTATTCCAACTATCATTTCGTATATCTAAATTTATTATATTCTTTATCATATTATAAAAGCATTTTTCTATTCGCTCATTATTTTTAGAACTAATATATTCTATTAGAACTCCTAATACTTTGTCAGCATCATCTATCCAAAGATCATAATATGTATTTAATACATCTAAAAAATTTTCAAATATAAACTCTTCCGAAAAGATAGTATCATTTTTTTTGATTTTTAATATACTATTTGCTAGTTTTGTAATAATCTCTTTATCATAAATTTTTTTACTTCATCTTCTTTCCTTGACAAATAAGGGGCTATTGACTTTATATCATTACAAACTTTATAAAATAAATTCATAGATTTATTATTTGTTATGTTATTTATA
>JAFRNM010000019.1 GCA_017430135.1 Clostridia bacterium
CTGTTGCTTTTTCTCCTAATTCTTTCCAACCATAAATCATAAGTTTTTCTTTTATATCATCAAGACTTGAAATATGATTATACAAAGATGGAGATTTAATATTTAGTTCTTCAGCAATCATTTTTAGAGATAAATTGTTTAACCCTACTTCATTTGATAACCTTGCAGAAGTTGTAATAATAAGCTCATCACTAATATTATTCTTTGACATTTCAACCTCCTTAACTAATTACGTTCATATTATAACTAATTGCATTAGTTTAGTCAATAATTAAAAGAGAAATTATCAAATAATCTCTCTTAAAAATCCAATTCAACTTGTTTACAATGCCAAAATCTTCTACACATTTTATTTCATAACTTTTTCGAATCTAAACATTCCATCATCTTCTTCGTAACAATCTTGTGGTCTATTAGTATCAGGATGTTTTTCATTAAAATATTCTACAATATGAAAACCTAATCTATTTACATAGAAGTGGATATTTCTCTTATCAAAATATGGTGTGCAAGTTTCCCATACTTTTGTATTAGGATACAATTTCTCTATTTCTTTCCATATTGTTTGTCCTATCCCTTTACTTTGAACTCCTACTTTAACAAATAAGAAATCTAAATGATTATGATTTGTTTTCTCGTCAATAGTAACAATAACTCCACCAACAAGTTCATCATTATCAATCATTTCATAAGCATAACTATTAGGATTTTTTAGATTTTCCTCAACATCTTTATCTGGTAAAACTTGTTCTTTATCTTTACCATATATCGATTCATATCCGTATTGAAAAGCATCTTGCATAAGTTTTTTAAATTCTTCTATATTTTCTTTTCTTAATTCTACTAATTTCATTAAAATCTCTCCTAAATACTAATCTAATTTGTTAACAAGATTACTTATATTGTTAATGAGCGATAAATTACTATTTACATAGCTTCTTTTCTATGGTTTAAGTGTATTCCAATATGACCAATCCCTAATATAATCGATGATATTATAAGAAAGATATTTTTTCCATATATGCCTAATAATAAAAATGCTAATACAGGCAAAGTTGCCCCTGCAACTGGCACACCTAATATACTACTATACATATCTTTCATTGTCTTATTACTTTTAAAATACCTTATCCAATATATCTCATATAATATCATTAATAAAAATGCTATCAGTAGTATTATAGACCAATTTGAAATAGTATTTATATTAAAATCTGTAAATATCAATGCTAAACAAGTATTACCAACTTCTCCTATTTTTTCTAAAGCTAATAATATATTATTTTCATTTTTCTCATATTTTTCGTAATCTTTTGGCTTATTTTTACTCCATATAATATTTGGAATCATAAGCATAAATAAAAATATTAAACCTATATATGAAAATCCAAAATTCATTTCTAACATCTCCCATATTTTTTATCTAACATGTACGCAATATTACCTATATTCTACACATTATATCTTAATTTTTTCTTGTTTTACAATTCTTTAAATACTTTACCTAAACTATCATTAATAACTAAGTTAGCTATGTTATCATAAGGCGTGCTATCTCTATTTATTAGTACCAGATTTTTACCTCTAAAATAATGAATTAGACTACTAGCTGGCTGTACTGTAAGAGAAGTTCCTGCTACTATTAATAAGTCTGCATTAGCTATTGCATTTACTGAATTTCTTATAGTTTCATCATTTAATCCTTCCTGATATAAAACCACATCTGGTTTTATTATTCCACCACAATCGCATTTTGGAACTCCAGAACAATTAAATATAAATTCTGCATTATAAAATTTATTGCACTCCATACAGTAATTTCTTAAAATACTTCCATGTAGTTCATATACAGTCTTAGAACCTGCTTTTTGATGTAATCCATCAATATTTTGTGTTACTACAGCCTTTAATTTACCTTTGTTTTCTAATTCAGCAAGTTTGATATGAGTAATATTAGGTTCATATTCTAAAGCATTCATTTTATCTTTATAAAATTTATAAAATTCTTCTGTATTACTAATAAAAAATGTATGGCTCAATATTTCTTCTGGTGGATAATCATATTTTTGATTATATAGTCCATCTTTACTTCTAAAATCAGGAATACCACTTTCTGTTGATACGCCAGCTCCACCAAAAAATACAATGTTGTAACTTTCATTTACTAATTGTTTAAATTTTTGAATTTTATCATCCATTAATTCTTTCCTCTTTCTACAATTCTAAATACTTCAAATGTACTGCCACATTTTCCACATCTATATTTTCTTGTAAAACTCCTATTCAATCGTTGTCTATAAAATTCTTGTTTACAACCTTTACATATAATTTTATAATTATATGTTTTAATTTCTGTAAATACTAAATTACTTTTTTCAAAATCTTTTTTCTTATCTCCAACTCTAGATATATCATAGTCGTATTTTTCATTTATCAGTTTTGCATATTTTTTAAATTCTTTACCATGATTATTACAATACGGAATACAATGTATTAATTCATGCATTATTGTATTCTTAATAATATTATCTTCAAGTTCTAATACCCATTTGCTAATTTCTATATGATGTTTTTCAAACTTTTCATACCTTATGACTTTTCTTCTTCCAATTTTAGTAATTATTTTATATTTCTTGTCTGGTTCTTCTTGCTTACAACAACCATATCTTTTATTATTTCTTTTTGAAATTGATATATCTATTTTTCCATATTGTTTTTCATTTAATATATCAATTCCAATTTTATTTAATTCATTTATGCACTCCAAAAACAATTTGTATAATTTCTGTTCCATTAATCTTCAACTCTTTTTATTTTATAATATCTTCTACAATCAATCTTACCTTTAAAATATCCACTTAATTTAGCTCCGTTTATTAGGTCTTCTTTTTGTTTCTTAGTTAATTGTTTTATTTGATATTCTAGCTTACAAGCCAATGACTTTTCTTTAGATCTCCATACTGCTTCAATTTTTTCTGCATGATGTGATTTTGTATATTTAGCACCTTTTCCTTTTTTGTGTTTTTCTATTCTTTTTTCTATATCATTTGTCATTCCAGTATATATTGAATTATCTAAACATCTTAACATATATGTATAATACATTTTTCTTCCTCTTTATTATTTTGAATTATATATTAAAAGGCAAATAATTGCAATAATTATTCGCCTTATTTAATAACATCTTTTACACTTTATATTTATCCTTGTTGTTCAATATATATTTTATCTGAAACCTTTTTTAACCATGTTTCATACTCTTTTGTATTATTATAATCTAGCTCTTTTAATAGTCTTCCTTCATAAATTTTATACCAACCCTTATCTATTTCTTCTTTTGTTGCATTATCTGGAATCATCTTATTATGTTCTTCTGGACAATAGAATGTGTTTAATGCCTCTTTAATAATATTTCTATAAAAACTCTTTATATCATTTGCATATTTTTTTAAATCATTTATGTTTATTGTTTCATAATTCATGAATTCATAATTTACTTTTTCTTGACAATTTAAAGTATTAGTTCTAATACACACTTGAACATTTTCATCAATATATAATCTTAAAAAAACCTCAAATTTTTTTACTGTCAACAAATATTTTTTACCTTTTATTAATGTAACTTTCTTTTCAGTTAAATCATTGAATACTTTTACTATTTCCTGTTGGTTTACCTTTTTTACTTCTTCCTTACTAAAAACTTTTTCTTCCATAATTACCTCATTTCTAAAAATAATTTTTTTACATTTCTTCTTCTTCATCTTCTTTATCTTCTATCATTTGATTTTCTTGTAAATTAACAAGTTTTTTTATTGCATAGTCTTCTGCATATTTTTTAAAATCCTCAAAAGTTAATGGATTACCATTATCATCTCTATCTCCAAAATAACTATAATTCTCATTTTCATATATGCTATATTCATAAGTGGACCAATCAAAATGAAAATATGAATTACCTGTTGGACTAACCAATGAACCTGAACCATCATTATAAATTTTCCAATACCATCCTTCTAATAATGAACTATTTGTTTCAACATTTTCAATTTGTGGGCTATAATCTTCTTCAATACTTGTTGAAATCGGTCCACTTTCTAATACTTCGTCTAAATCCAATACAGTTTCTTCATCTTCTATTAAATCCATATCTTCTTCTATAAAATCATTTTCCATTTCTATATTTTCATCTTCATATCCTTTATTAAACATTTTCTTTATTTTTTCTAATATCTTCATTTTTGCCTCTTTTCTAACCTTCATCTTCGCTAAATTTATTATTTTTCTTATATTTATATAAATCTATACTGCAATCAACTTCATTTCCCCAAGTGTCCCATCCGCCTGTTTTATTTCTTGCAAATAGTTCTATTCTAGGTAAATCACCAAATAATTCGACTATTTTATCTCTTATTTCATCTGGCTTTCTACTATGTTCTCTTCTTACAGATAAAACAGCACTTGAAACTTTATTACTTACTGGTTTTAATTTTCCTTTCATTCCCATTAGGCAAACTTCACAATTTGATTTAGTATAAAATCCTATCCCAAAACATGGTTTATTGTTATTTTTGTTCAATTTTATCCAACTAAAACCTAATGTTTTATATCTAAATCCCCATTCTTCAAATAATTTTATTTGTTCATCTAACAATGGAAATGTAACCCACAAAAACAATACACAATTTTCATCTGCTAATTCATTAATAGGTAATTTTTTTATTTCTTCCATACTCATTAAATTATAATGTTTAGCTGCTCCACCACCAAACTTTGTACCTGAATTTGCTCTATTATTATATTGCCAGGGCGGATCAGCATAAATGATTTGGTATTTTTTTAATACTTCGCTCATTTCTACCTCCACACTTTCATACAAAAATTTAAAAAGCCCAGAGAGTTTTTCTCTGAACTTTTATGATATTAAATTACACTATTTTTATTTAAAAGTAAATGTCAGTTTTGGCACAGTTTTTGTTTAAGTCTTATATCTCATTTTCTAATTGTTCGTTTTTATTATTAAATGCTTCAGCTTCTCTTATTATAAATAGTTCATAATCATTTTCTTTTGAATTTAAAAACTCTTCTGCTTTACTATCTATAAATTTGTAAAACTCTTCAATATCTTCAAACTGTTTTCCTAATTCATTAGTTCCTAATATATAAGCGAATTCAACTGCATATTTATTTTTTTCTTTTTGTTTTAAAAATATATCTTCAATTTTTTCTAATTTATTATAAGTAGAGTTCAAAGTTATAAAAAAACCTTTTAATTCATTAGCTTGGATTCTTTCCGTTTCATCTTCAATTTTTTCTATTTCACTATCTTTTAAAACTCTCAAATTATTAACATTACAATATTGTACTAAATATGATTTTGTCATATCTAAAAATACTTTTGTGTAATCTATTGAACTATCAACTTTTTCCATAATATATCCCTTCTATGATTTAAATTTCAATTTCTTCATCTAGACTATTAATTCTATTATCAACATAAGCAATAGCATCTTCATACCCATCTTGTTTTTTTACTAAACTATTCAATCTTTCATTAAATATTTTTTTATTTTCTTCAGTTGGATTCTCTAAATAAGCTCTTTTTAGTACCTCATATTCTTCTAATAAAGGATTAAAAGTATATTTTCTAATACTGTTTTCTTCTGTCTTTATGCCTTTTTCATCATTTCTAATTCTTTTTATTAATTCAACTACATCTAAAAAATCTACATATTTCCTATTAGGATTAACATCTTGCATATTCATAAATATATTTTCCTTTCCTATTTTTTCATCTTAAATTCATTCAGTTTTTTACGATTTTTAAACAATATAATTCCTAAAAATATTGTAAATCCTATTGTACCAATAAATAAGATTTTTTCCTCTCCAGAAATTTCTTGTTTCTTTTCCTCTTGTACTTCAACAACTTTAGGTTCTTCCTTTATTACTTTCTTATAATTAATTTGATATATTGTTTCAGGATTTATTTTATCAGCACTTCCTCTATATATAGCTGTTACCCTATATTTATCTGGATAACTATATGTACCAACTCTTTGATAATGTTTTACTCCTGAATAAGTTTTTGGCACATTAGTTTCATCTACTTCAGTTGTTGTTTCGATATTCCAATCTACATTAATTAAATTCCAATTTACTCCATTTCTTGTAATTTCTTTTTCTACATTAGCAAGTTCATTTTGTGAATATCCAATAAAGTCTATATCTAAATAATCAATTTGTTCATAACTACCTTGTGGAACTGTTTCAATTAAAATATCATTTAAATAAATATTTCCTTTAAAACCACCTTCATTATATTCAACCGATTGATTTAATCTATTCATAATGATATTTCTATTGTTAGTATCATATAATGTGTTTATTCTTATATTTTTAGTAACATCTTTTGTCTTTTCAGAATCTTCTGTTATTTTATCTTTAGATTCTAATTGATATTCTGTACCACCTATAACAACTTTTTCTTTAAGTTTATTTAGGAAGTCATTTTCTTCATCTTTCGTTAATTTTACAATTCTTTGGTATGTATTTTCATTTTCTTTTGTTTCAACTTCTGTTACTGCAAAAGTTGATTTGGCGTTTAATATACTTAATCCTAAAACTATTAAGCATATTCCTTTTTTAGTTCTTGTTTTCATGTCTTTCAATCCTTTCATATAAAAATTTAAAAAGCCCAGAGAGTTTTCTCTGAACTTTTCATAGTATTAAAATACATTATTTTATATTAAAAGTAAATGTCAGTTTTTGCACAGATTTTGTAATATTTTTTTAATAAATTCCCGTATCTAAATTTTCATCATCAAATACAATTGTATCTGTAACCGTTCCATCTTCAGTTACATAGTAGTGCCAATTAGTTGAATTAAGAGCCTTTTCCAAATCACTTTCTGCTTTTTTCTTATCTTCAGTTGAAGTTTTTGCTTTTTGTTCTTTCAAACTCATTCCCTCTTTATATTCTACTTCTCCATTTTCTATTTTTCTAAATACTTCTTTATAATTCTCATAATCTTCTTTTTCCATCATTGCTTTTACAGCCTCTAATCCATCTTGTGTAATACCATCAATTACAACCTTTGACATATCTATCTGACTAATATTGTCATTTTTTTCTTCAGGTTTAGTTGCATTTTTTATACCAATAAATACAGCTACTGCAACTACTATAACTAAAATCACAACTAATAATTTAACTTGTTTTATCATTTCTTGTTTATCATTCATTTTTTACTTCCTCCTGTTTTACATTTTCTTCTTTCTTTTCAATATTTTCTTCTGTTTCTTTTATAGGTTTTACTCCATAATTTGTTAATATATGTTCTTCAAATACCCAAAACATTGGATCTCTCGATAATGAATACATACCAGAATTAAAAGAAAATTCGAAATGGCAATGTGGTCCAGTTACATTTCCTGTTGTTCCCATTAAACCTAATACTTGCCCTTCTTTAACTTTATCTCCTTTTTTTACTGTTAAACTATTCATGTGGCAATACATTGTATAAAATTCAGGAGTTTCTTTGTTATCCTTTCCTTTTATTCTGTGTTTTAATACTACATGATTACCATAAGCATTTCCTCTACCATTTACAGATTCTACTTCTCCATCTGCAACTGCAACACATTGAGATTCTCCATAAACTCCAACAAAATCCGTACCAGTATGTATTGTAGTCCAATTTTTCCCTGTACTTCCAAATTTACCTGTTGTTCCTTTCATTTTGGTTATGGGATAGCAAAAATAACTATTATCCTTCATAAATGATAATCCTTCTTTATCTATAATTGTTGCTTCAGCATTGCTAATTTGAACCATACTTGTACCAGAGCTTCCTCCACCACCACTTTTTTTAGCTTTATTATCGCTACTACTAAAAGGCAATAAAATTACAGCAACTATTAATACTGGTACAATTATAATTATAAGAAAATGTATTATTCCAAAAATAATTCCTAATTTAACCTTTAATGGAATCATTCCAATAATATCAATACCTTTTTTGTTTCCTTCATCTCCCATTATCTTCCACCACCAACTAAATATGGTAATTCCCATTCTAATGCTCTAACACGAATAGCCATATTACTAGAACTAACTCTTAATAAGCCATATCCTCTATCTCTCTGTGAGACTATTGCTTTTTCCTCTTTATTAAAGTTAAATACTTTTGATACTTCTTCTAAGTCCTTTCCATCTAATCCAAAGAAAAATTTATAAGCAGAATTATCCAAAATAGCTTGACCATATTGTTTAATTTCTGGTGCCAAAAAGTCTACTAAACTTTGTGTAATTGTAATAAGACCACATTCAAATTTTCTTGCTCTTTTTGTAAAATTTCTCATGAACTCAATACTTTGTGGCACTTTTTTATCTATTAATAAATATGCTTCATCACAAACAACAAAACAGCGTTCATTTCTATCTTTAAATGCTTGGTCTTGACAATATCTTAAAATATTAAAATATTGGCATCTTTTTATATTTTCACTTGCTCCTTGTAATGAATAAACATCTAAGCATATAAAATCAGAATCAAATTTTATAGTTGTATGTCCATTAAACAATTCTTTATAATTTCCTATTGCTAAACCTCTTATAATTGCTCTTAATTCTTCAATTTCTTTAGGATGTTTTTCTTCTGTATCTGCTCTTATACAAAGCATTTTATATAGATCTTCCATTATTGGAAAATCTTCTTCTTTTATATTGGATATATTTGTTTCGTAATTGATATTAAAATCTTTGTAGAGGTCTTCTAATATTTCCATTAAAAGACTTTCTTGAAGAGATGTTATCTCTGGATAATATAATTTAAAAAATGTTGATAAGAAATCTAAATGTAATGCTAAAGGAGATTTTTTTGAAGTATATTCTTCACTATCTTCATCATCAAATGAAACTTCTGCAATTGGATTAATTTGTAGTGGATTAATTCTTCCAACATATTCGCCATATCCACCTGAACAATCAATCCACTTTCCTCCCAGTAATTTACAAAGTGGTCTATATTCGGATTCGGGATCTATAATAAAAAATTTAGTACCATTGAGCCATTCATTTAACATTATTTTTTTGGCTAAAAATGATTTACCAGAACCTGAAGAACCTTCTATTACAATATTTGAATTTGTTCTATCTTGTCCTTTGTTAAAGAATGAAATTGCAATCATTCTTCCATCTTCGTCAGTTCCTAAATAATAACCTTGTTCATCAATTAAACCTGAACCTGAAAGTGGTAATCCTCCAATAAAAGACATTAATGACATATCTTTATTTGCTGATTTATCAATATCTTGATAAGTTGTATCAAATGGTGAACATTCCTTTAATGCCTTTTCTTGTAGAAATGCTGGAACTCTCATCTTTAATCCCATACCTGCTATTTTATTTATAACTTGTCTATTATTATCTTGAAAACCTTGTTCTGTATCTGAACTTGATTTTAACAATATTCCAAGTCTAATATATGGAATATTATTTATAGTAATATCTTCTATAATTTTTTCAGCGTGTTTTATTTTGTATAATGCTTGTGTTCTCAATACCTCATTTTGACTTGTATTATAAGTATTTTTATCTGTTGTCATACCTTTACTTACTCCATTTACATAGGCTTGAACATCTTCTATAGGATTTACTATGTAACAAATTGTAGTATTAGGTATTTCCTTTAAATTAGAAGCCCATCCTGGATTTACTTCTGAAGGAAAACCAGATATATAAAATAATCTTGATAATATTTCCCCCATTTGTACCCTAGATGACTTTAATTCAATTCCTTGTGGAGTAATTAATTTAAGTAGGTCAAAATTTATAGGTATTCTTTCTATATCTCTTGATTTCATCTTTTAAATTCCTCCTAATAATTTCTATACTTTTAATTTTAAAGCTCCTTCTAAATAATTCTGATTTTCTGTATATGCAAATGAAGGATTAGTATAAGAATCAACTAATTGTATAATTTCTTTATCTTCTAAAATTCTTGTTTTATAGCCTGAATTAGTAAATTTCATAGTTAATTCGTTTAATCTTTTTAACAAACTCTGTTCTACTCCATCATCGTTCTTTTCCCAAATCATCATATATATTTCAGATTCAAGAGCTTTTCCTGTTGTTGATAAAATTCCAAAAGATTTTGCTCTTTGATTTAATAAAGCAAATTTATTAGAATTAGTTTCTTTATCCATTAAATAAGCTTGAAAATCTTGATTTTTCTGTAAATCAACTGGTCTATTTGTAATAAAGATTTTAAATTTTTTTAATTCTGAAGCAAGATTAGATGTTAATGTTTTACTATGTGCAATTTTTTCATCTGGAGTCATTAGCTTACAATTTCTTGGAAATATCTTTAAATACGCAATTACTTTATTATCTATTGTATAAAGAAAATTGTTTTGTATATCTCTGATATTTAAGAAAAGATTTGCTGAAGTTTCTTTTTTATTATTTTTTCTTTTGAATATATTAAATATTGAAAACTTAAATTTCATTTTTTTCTTCCTCACTTTCGTTAGCAATAAATTCAAAATATCTTTGACCTTTAAAAAACTTAAAAATATTAAATATAATTCCTGCAATTGAATTATTATTTTTATCTCGCATTACTAACACAAAAGTTGCACCTGTTACAAGTAAGAAAAATCCTATTGAAATAATATAATTATTAGTAATAGCATTTATTATCACAGCAATAACTGCCGAAATAATTCCTGCTACTATTGTTTCAATCAATTCTCTTATTCCAACACCATTTATAACTTCCATTCTAATTTTTACATTATTAGGTATTGAAAATTTATAATTTTCTTCATTCATACTCATTTACTCCTTAAAAATATTAATTAGTATATGGATTATTTTCTTCAGTAAACTCTGTATATTTATCCCATTTAGCTGCATTTTGTTCCATAAAGCTTTTGAAGTCTTCCTCATCACTTAGTTCATTTTTATTTTTATATGCTTCATTAGAGAAAATCCAGTTTCTATAATAATCTCTTGTTTCATCTGGCATCCATCCACCTGCTCTATCTACAAAAGTCCAAAATTGAGTTTCTGCAAAAGTTCCACCTGTCCATCCTTGACAATCACTATATAATTTCCATTGGTCTAAAAATACTTCATTTCCTCCAAATAATCCACCAGATACCCTTTGTTTTACATTTTCTTTAGTTCTAACATATACTTGATCACCATAAATAATCATTTTTCTGCCATCTTTGTCATTCATATCATTTGAAACTTCTCCGTTTGTAGATAACTTCCACCTATCTCCTTGATATTTCCTAAAGGAACCTATAGAAGTTTCTCCATTTATATTAGGATTAAAATATTTCGTAACTAAGCCAACCACCTGTGTACTTGTGATAATCAATATTAAAGCAATTATTCCATTTCTAATTCTTTTTAAATATCTTTGGTGGTCGCTTTCATCTCCAGTAACAATTTTTACAACTGCATATACTATCATTGCAACACAACCAGAAGAAGCAAGGATTCCCATAAAATTTATTACTTGATAAACTATATTTGCATTTGAGTTAAAAACATTCTCCATTTTTAGATTTCCTCCTCATCTTCTTCTATTGGTCTGCTTAATCTCTCGTGCTGTTTTCTTATATAGTTATTCCAACTTATTGCTCTATTTAAAATAATTCTTTCATACATATTTTTTCTTCTTTCATAAGCATTAATAACTTTATCTTTTGTTCTTATTAAATCTTTAAGTTTTTGATTTTCTTCCTTTAACTTTAGATTTTCATTAGTAAGATTTTTTCTTTCCATAACGCTAAACATAATTATTACCTCCTATTTTCCTTTTGTTAAGTTATGCCTTATAACTGATGTTCTTGTAATAAATGAACCAGCTCCTCTTGCTCCATAATATCCGTTTCCAGATGTAGCCATAAATTCATTTAATAATCCTGGTGTTTTATATGCCATTAATATTGTTGCTAATGCAATTACTAAATGAAATTTAGAAAGTAATGCTATTGTAAATCTCACCAGTAACAGCTGAACTACTACTGTAAAACCTACTTTTATCATCTTCTGAAAATATCCTCTAAATGCTCCTCCATCTGCATTTAATAAACCAATACATGCAAAAGGCATACCTAACCTTAATACAAACATTTCAATTCCTCTACCTATATTTTGAAAATAAATTAATGTGCAAAAAATTCCAACTATAACATAGAAAAATAATCCTACAATATTAAGCCAAGTTGAAATACTTCCAAGACTATTTTTTACTATATCTAAATCTTTTTGAACTTCTCCAAATGCTCCATTCATCATAGACATAAACATTTGATAAAATATTTCTACAAAAGTTTCATAAATAAAACCAAATGTAATCATTATTATTATTGCTTTTAAAAAGCCAATTAAAATTGACATTGGCGAGGTTTCAGGATCTCCATTTGACCACGCCATATAAGTTTCAAGTAACTTCTTAACAAAAAACATTATTAGTAATGCTATTGCAAATGTGTAAATTGCTTGATATAGTCCAGTTAAGTTAAACGAACCATTATCAATAATGTCATAAAATAGTGTTTCAACAGCCATCGCATTATAAAACATAGCTGAATAAACACTCAAAAACCAAGTCATAAGCATTTTAACAATAAATCCTAATAATGAAATTATTAAAGCTGTTACTAATGCTATTACTAATGCAACCATATTTTTTCTCCTTTTACATTCCTAATTTAAAGCCTTCAACTGGCTCTGGATCTTCTTCCTCTTCTTCTGTTTCTTCAATTAATTCTTCTTCAGCTTCATTTACAAGATTATCTAATTCTTTTCTTAGTTCTTCTTTTTTCTCTATGTATTCAACTGTTATCTTTGACAATTCATTATTATTATTTTGTAAAGCTAAAACTCCTTCAGAACAAATAAGATTTGAACATAATTTATCAATATCTACAATTCCACCTAGTGTCTTATTTGCCATAAATTTGGCTCTTGTAAAGGTAATTTCTTCTCCAGTTTCTACATAAGATTTAATTGCATTTTTAAGTTGTGCTTTCACTCTTGCCTCATCAATTGAATCTTTTATTCCAATAAAAATTGCTCCTGGTATTCCAAAAAACATACCAATTAAAACAGCCCTTTTAAACTCTTTCCAAAAATTCTTATTTTCAGTTAAACTTCCTCCTAAGTTTTTATTAAATTCTTTAAACAATTCATCCTCTTCCTCTTGTAAAACTTTGTTGTGCATTTCAACTAAATCATTTATTTCTGGAATATCAATTTGTATTTGCTTTCCTTCAATATCACATTTAATAATTTCATTTAACATATCTTGTGATATTTTTTCTCCGATTTCATCATCAAGCATAATATAAGCCTTTTTCCAATGTTTTCTTATTTCTTCTTCCTCATCATTTATTTGCTCTTTAATATTTTTTCTAGCAAATTCTTCGTACTTCTTTACATCAATTCCTTTTTCTTTTGCATTTTTTAAAGCTTCTTCTAACTTTTCATTTTCTTCTTTGGATTTTTCTTTATCTTTTGTATCTGCTCCATTAGGAGCAATTACTTTAATTTCTTCTTTGTTCTCATTTTCCATTTTTTTAAAATCCTCCTTCTTTAAAAATTAGCCTTGACCAAAGTATCTAGAAATTAAGTTCACTATTGTAACTGCTACTAAACCTACAACAATACAAATTAAAACTTTTACAATACTTTTCTTATATCTTTGTTGGTCTTGCTCATCTCCAGTTACAATTTTAAATAAAAAGAATAAACACATTGCTACACCAACAACTGGCAAAATCCATTGTAAAGTTCCAGTAATATCACGAACCATATTGAATAATCCTTGACCTAATTTAGAGTTTTGAATTTCCCCTCCACCACTAACTTCTTGAACTACTTCAGCTCTTGAAATATTAGGTATAGAACATAAGATTAATCCAACAATTCCTAATACTTTTAATTTGATTCTTTTAAATTTTTGCATTGTAATCTTCTCCTTTTCCTAAAAATTAAAAAGTCCAGAGATTTTTCTCTGAACTTTTATATTATTAAAATACATTATTTTATATTAAAAGTAAATGTCAGTTTTTGCACAGATTTTGTTTATTTTTTTATTGATTTATAATTTCTTTATGCTATAATAATTTAAGAAATTTCGACAAAATATGAGGTGTGATTTATGGGAGATATTAATGTTTTTACTGGACCAATGAAATGTGGTAAAACTCAAAAAATGCTTAATGAATTAGATAGACAACTAATTGCTGGAAAAGAAATTAAAGTTTTTAAACCTGGTATTGATAATAGATTTGGGGATAATATTATTCAAACCCGTTCTGGAAAAAAGGTTGATGCTATTAATATAAATTCTATAAATGAACTAGAAAATTATAATGCTGACATTTATTTTATAGATGAATTTCAATTTTTAAATGGAGAAGTAGATACGATTGAAAAAATGGCTACAAGTGGGAAAAAATTTTTCATTTCTGGTCTAAATCTAACGGCTGAAAAAAAGCCTTTTGGCAAAATGGGAGATTTAATGTGTATGGCTGACAATGTTCAAATGATGACATCTATTTGTGAAATTTGTAAAAATGAAAATGCAATTTTTTCATACTTTAAAGGTCAAAAAAATAGTGATGTTTATATAGGAGATTCAGAATATATTCCTGTTTGTAGAAATTGTTATAATAAATTAAACAGTCAAAAATAAAAATGCCTTAATTGGCATTTTTTATACTTTAAATTCTTCTTTATAACATTCTACTATTATTTCATTTTTTTCATCTTCAGTTAATTCTCTTTTTACATCATTAATTTTATTTTCTATTCTTTCAACTACTGTTTCCATTGTTTTATCTAATTTTTCTGTTGAAAAAACTTTTTGATTTACTTTTATTGTTTTTTCGATTTTTTCTTCTCTTCTTACCATATAATAAATTGCTACAGCAAGTCCAAATATTACTCCAAGAAATAAATATATATATTTATCCATGTATTCTCTCTCCTTCTACAGCAACCATTATAACACATATATAGCATATTTTCAAGATTTTTACATCAATGGATCTTTAAAAAGGCTCTTATTTCTTCTATTACTACTTTTCCCACTTTTTCTTTCTTTTGTAACTTTATCTATATTCCAAAATTTTTGTGGATGTATTTCTCTTATTTTCCTTGACTTTTCTCTTATATCTCTAATATTTGTATTCCATTCTGGATTACCAAGTCCAAGTGTTTCATTAAAATACCATAAATGTAAATCTGGCGAATTTGTTATTGCAGGATTTTCTCCAGAAACCATTACAAGTAATGCAGGTCTTTGAATCCTTAAAACTTCATCTGTGGTTAATAATGCTCTTTGAGATAAATTCATAGAATTACTTCTATTAACTGCTCCACCACTTGAACTATTGGAAGTAGACCAAGTGCTACAAGTATAAGTACCTATTTTCTTACTAATCATTTCAGCTGTTTCAAAATTAGATGTTTTTAAATAATTCCAACAATGACAGTTATCTAATATATTTTTTGCTGTATTATCTCCGTATTTATCATTTAATTGTGAAAATGATTGAATAAATAAATTAAACCTTATTCCTCTACCACCACCAACAGTCAAAAAGCCTCCGAAGTTTGGTATTGCACTAAAGTTGCCGAAATTCATCTAATATAAAGTTTGTACGAATATTTAACCTTCCACCTTTGCTATCTGCCAATTCGCAAAGTTTAGTATATGCTTGATTAACAAACAATGAACACAATCCATAAAAAGTTGTCTTTTCATCTGGTAATATCATAAACAATGCTGATTTTTCTTCATTAAACTTATTTATATCGATTTCTGCTTCATCAATCATAGAAGCAACATAGTCATCAACAAATATATTCAATGTTGCTAATGCTGAAGTAAAAAATGAAGCCCTTGTTTTTGATGGTGCAATCCTTGCTGGTGCAAATTGTTGAACTACTGGAGAATTTTGAGGTAGCGTTTCAATATAGGAATCCATAAGCATAGTTTTATCTTCTTGTTCAGCACACATTGTAGATATAAAGTTATAAACATTTGGTAAATTTTGATATTCCTTATGTGGTCTATTGTCATTTAATTCTTTCCAATCTTCTAAAATATCTCTTATCGTATTCTTTTTTTTATTATCTTCAATATCAATATTCTCAAATTCTTCTAAAAACTTATCCAAGTCATAATATAAATCTTCTTTTAGTTTTTGTTTTCGCAATTCATAATCCTCTATGTTTATAAACTTAGAAAAATATATTGAGTTATTTAAATACTTATTTATATATTCTAGTATTTCCCCAATTACATTATCAAGAAATTTTTCTCTTAAAGTATCTTTTTCATCTTGTGTTAGTTTCTTATATTTAATTATATATTCAGAAATATCAGCATTTTCAATATAATTATCAATTCCTTCTTTATCTTCCGAATGTTCTTTTATATATTGTTCAACTATTTCTTCATTGTATAAAATTTTAATCTTTTTATCTGTTATAATATCTTCAGAATTTCCTATTACAACAGCCATAATTCCAGTTTTAATAACTGACTTTTCTCCATTTACCCAAATTGCTTCTCTATTTCCAACTTCTCCAACTAAACTTTCAACAATATCTGAACAATAGTTTAAAGCCTTTGGAATATCTCCTTTTTCTACCTGCTCTATTACAGGTTGTAAGAAATTATATTTTGATGATTTTAACGGTGATTTAAAGTCTAATGTTAATACATTATATCCGCAATGATTTTAAATTTTGTGAAGTATATTCATAAAGCTCTCCCTTAGGATCGCTTAATATCATATTTTCCCCTGCTAACGCAGTATTATCAATTGTTTGAAGAACTAAACATCTTGTTTTTCCAGAACGAGTTGCACCTACTGTCAAAGAGTGCATATCATCCTTTAAATAATAGATTTGTTCTACTTTCTTTTTTTTAATAGAAATATAAGGAATTATACCTTTAAATCTTTTTATTCTAATACTATACTTATTCTTGTCTTTTTTTCCAACAACAAGTCCTCCAGTTTTAAATATAGTAGGAACTATTTCGCTTACTTCATTTGCACCTGGAATTATTTCTTCTTGGTGTTCCATTAAATACTTTTCTTTTTGTCGTTCTTTATTTGCTGTATCTAATAAATACTTTATTGTTTTATTATCTGGATCAAAAGTATTAATTCCAAATACTTTTTTAAAGTCTTTTTTATTTAGCCACCAACTTGAACCTTGTTGTGTTTGTTCTTTTCCAACTGGTATAGGTATTCTAATGTCTTTAGTTACTTTATATGTTTTGGATAAATAATCATTTAAATTAAATACTTTAAATACTGAAAAAGCAATTAGTAATACAAAGCATAAAAGTATTAAATAAAATATCTGCCTTCCTTCTTCTAGTTCAAATATTGATAAAGTCTTTATTGGAGTAAATTGTAATATATTTTCTGGTTGTTTTAAAAAAATTTGAAGTAATAACCAAGCAAGTACAATAGATAACAAAAAGCCAATTATTAAAGCTAATATTATGGCGATAATCTTAGTTTTTAGTTTTCCATTCATTAGATTAATTCCTCCTTTAAACACAAAGAAAGACCAAGAGTATTTTCTTGACCTTTCTTTATATGGAATATTAATCTAATATTATATGATTATAAAATAAAAGTAAATGTCAGTTTTTGCATAGATTTTGTAACTTTTTATTTTTTATCATCTATCACCTTTTTTAGATTTGGATATAATGCCACTATTACATCTTTAATGACTTCAAGTTCATCTTCTGTACATCTTTCTATAATTTCATGTAGTATTTCTTTATTTTTATATTCTTGTTTCATTTCAATTATTTCCCCATATAGTAAACTATCAACAGGAATTTTTAAAGTTTGAGATATTTGATGTAAAGTATGAACACTCGTGCCTACATTTCCTTTTTCCAATTCTGCAACATAATTTTCAGAACGATTGATTTTTTCTGCAAATTTTTCTTTGCTCATACTAATTTGTTCACGATACATTTTTATTCTTTTTCCTAAGCCTTTCCAATCTTTATACTCAAATCTATTTACTCTACTCATTTTATATTCCTCCACAACTAGCAATTATTTTTATAATTTTTCTTGATAGTATTATCTCATTTTTCAAATATTTTTATTATCAACTACCATTTATTTATATAATTTTTGCTAGTTGTTTTTGAGGTAAAATAAAATACGATTTTAAATCGCTCAAACTTCTCTATTTTCTTTTAAATAATTTACTAAAAAACCCTTCTTTATTAATTTTATCTTCTTTCTGATTTGGTATTTCCGATTTAACTTCAATATAATTATCTATGTATTCATTAATACTCTTTTCATCAATAGGCTTATATACAATATCAAATTTTAACTCTCTTGAAGCTATTATTAAATCAGCACTTCTATCTGATGTAACTAATATAAATTTGGGTTTCTTTTCTAAATCTCTGTAAGAAATATTTCTTATAACATCTAACCCTGTCATTTCTGGCATTTTCATATCTGTAAATACTATATCTGGTTCATACCCCAATATTATATCTAATTCTTCTAGTCCATCTCTTGCAACATGTATTTTTTCAACCTTTGTATTTTTTTGTAAAACATCTAATAGACTTTGAGCAAAATACTTTTCATCATCAGCTATTAGAACTATTAACTTTTTGTCCATAAATTTCCTCCTTCTATTATATTATACAATAATATGACATTTTTGTATTCAATTTTCTATATTGCAAAATTATTTTCACAATTAGCAAGTTATTAATTAGTATAACATAATCATTTCTTCACATCAAGCAAGTAGTTTGATTTTGTGAAGATTTTCACATAATTCTTCACAATTAGCAAGTATTTTGGTTAAATTTATTGTTATACTTTTAGTTGTGGAGGAAATTTTGATGTTATTATCTGATGCAATAAAAATAAGAATAAATGAATTATTAGATGAAAATAATATGAATACTTGGAAATTATATAAACAAACTGGAGTTCCAGCTTCTACTTTATCATATTTTTTGAATGGAAAGAGAGAATTAATAAGTTTAAAAACTTTATTACATATTTGCGAAGGATTTAATATTACTTTAAAAGATTTTTTTGACTCTCCTATTTTTAATGATGTTGAGCAAGATTAAAAGCATTAGATTTAAGTTCTAATGCTTTTATTATTATACATTTTTATTTTTTATATAGCTTCCTTCAAATTCTCTAGCTAAAATATCCATATAAACATGGTCATAGTATTTTCCATTTAAGAAATAAGCTTCTCTTCTTCTGCCATATTCTTTAAATCCAACTTTTTTATAACAAGCTATTGCTCTTTCATTAAATGACATTACACCAAGATTTACATTATTAATGTTTAAATAATTGAAACAATAATCTAATAATAATCTTAATGCTTCTGCTCCATATCCATTATTTCTATGTTTTTCATCTCCTATAAATATTCCTACTTCTGCACATCTATCTTTTTGTTTAATATTCATTATTCCGCAATTTCCTATTAATTCATCGTTTTCTAAATTAACAATAGCAAAATTAAAATCGTTATTTTTTAAATTATTTTCGAGCCATTCTCTTTCTGCTTCTACAGACATAATACTACTACTTTTTCCAATTCCGTCTGTCATTTTGAAATCACAAAACCACTCTACATATTTTTCTGCATCTTCTACATTTACTGGAGATAAATATATTCTATTTCCTATTAGTTTTTTATAATATTTCATATCAATCGACCTCTTTTCTTCTAATTTATTTTATCATTTTTCATCGGATAAAATCTAAGTCCATTTACAACCTGTTCTGTATCTGTATCAATAAAGCCTAAATGCTTATAAACTTCATGAGCATAAGGAGATGAATTTACTGTAAAATAACCAGTCGAATTTGATTCTTTTATCCTACTATATAAAGATTTTCCTATTCCTCTTCTATGGTAATTTCCGTCTACAAAGAATAATGCAATATGATTACTATTTTTAGTAGCAATAACTCCAACTATTTTATTATTTTCAAAAGCTCCTATGAATTTTCTTTCTTTTATCCATTGTTCATTATCTATAGTTCTTTTAAATTCTTCTATTCCTTCTTGTGTATAATCTGGAGCTTCATATTCTAAAAATGTTCTCCAAACTAAATCAAGTGCTTCTTTCATTTCTTCATTTTTTATTTCTCTTATTTCTATTTCATTCATTATATTTCCTTTCCTAAAATGATTTTACATATCATTTTATAACTTCTTTATCAATATATAATTATTTACGCACATCTTGAGAAATAAATTCAAAATCGTTAAATATGTTCATTCCTTCATTTAATAAAATTTTCCCAACAATATGTTTTTGACTTTCACCTGTATTTATTAAACTTTCACAAGATGGTTTTAATTTTCCACCACTTGACTTGTTAATGAATTCTTGTGGCACTGAATAATAAACTTGTCCAATTTTTGCCCATTTTATAGCACCAGAGCATAGAATACATGGTTCTCCTGAACATATTAAAATATAATTTTTTAAATATACAGATTTTATTTTTTTACAGTATTCTCTTATCACAAGAGTCTCAGCATGTGCTGTCGGATCAGATAATTCTATACATCTTGTTTGTGATTTATGGCAAAAGTTATACTCTGGATCTAGTAATACTGCTCCAAAAGGGTTTTCTCCATTTTTCTTTGATGCCTCTGCTTCTTCAAAAGCCATTCTCATATATTTTTCAATTATTTCAATTCTATTTTCCACTATTAAACTTCTCCTTATTCTATATTTTATTATTGCTATTTTTCAATTCTTCTAATCATTCCATATCCAGTAAAATCAAATGGTATTTTTCTAAATCCACATTTCTCATAAAATGATTCTTTTCCTTGCATTGAAATCAAATTAATACTTGCTCTTTGTCCTTCTTTTGTTTTATTATAAACTTCTTTCACAATTTCTTCAATAAGTAATTTTCCCAAACCCTTTCCTTGATAATCTTTATTTATTACAACATCAACAATTAAATAATATAAACCATCTCCAATTGCTCTTGCCATACCAACTGCTTTATTATCAACTATTATTTTTTTAATAATAACACTATTTCTTAATGCTTCAATTATTACATTTTCATCTTTTGAATCCCAACCAACTGAATTTCGTAATTCGTTATATTCTTTAGGCTGTAAATCATCCTTTATTTGATATTCCATATTTTTCATTCCTTCCTATTTTTTAATAATCTATAAGTATTTAACCAAAGTATATTCTTTATCTTCATTCAATTCTTTTTTACCACCTAAATAATCATAACCTAATTTGCGATAGAATTCACAACCATATATTGAAGCAGGTATATACAATTCTTTTGCTCCTATGCTTTTTGCATATTCTTCTATTTTCTTAATAAGCATAGTACCTATTCCTTTATGATGTTTTTCTATTTTTACAAATAGTGTCAAAATAATATATTTAGTACCTGTTTCATCCCCTCTTAGTTTGTTTATACCTATAGTCCCTACTACTTCATTTTCTTCAATTGCAACATAATTCTGTATCCTTTTAGGATAATTCTTCTTTATTTCTTCTTCTGTAAAATGTTTTGATAATTTATCAATTATTTCTTTGCCATGATCTTTTATATTTATTTCATACATATTTGTTATTATTATATCTGACATTTCTTTTGCATATTTTTCTTGATATTCTTTTATTTCAACCATAATTTTCTCTCCCTTTTTTTCTTTACATATTTGTAATATCATATTCATACATTGCTAGTCCATATTTTTTATCTCCAAATTCAATTTCGTCATAATTTATTACTTTTCCACCCATTTTTTCATAGAAAGCTCTTGACGGATAATTTTCTTTTAAACATCCTAATATCATTTTGGTTTTGCCTTCTTTTTTTAGCAATTCTATAACATATTGCATTAGTTTTCTTCCTATTCCATTTCTTTTTAACTTACTTGTTACATATAGAGAAGATATTTCGCAATCTGCATTTGGATATTTTTCAGGATAGTTATTAAAATTTCTATATAAACAAAATCCTACAATTTCATTATTGGATTCGGCAACAATAATATTTACACCTTTATCTATATTTTTTCTTCTTTTTTCAATTTCTTTTTCTCTGTCCATATTATCAAGATAATTATCTTCAACTATTCCTCTATATGCTGTTTGCCAACCTTCAATTTTTATATCTGCAATTTTCTCAATATCATCAATAGTTGCATTTCTAATTATAATATTTTGCATTTTACTCACTCCTTAAAACTAAAATAAGCCTCACAAAAGAATCTTTTTAAGACTCCTTTGCAAGACTTCATAATCTCACTTCGTGTAAACAACTAATATATTTTTAATTGTCCTTTATCGCTCGGATTTATATTTCCTAGATAAACTCTTAAATATTGTTTTATATTGTAACATATTATTTGTCTTTTGTCAAATTTTGTATAAATTGGCTTTGTGTATATCTTGCATTATTATCTTTTAACATTATACAATATATCAACTTCATCTTTATTGGGTTCTTCCCATTTAGTTCCTAATTTTTTAAGTAATCCTTCATCTAAATAGAAATCAAATCCACCATTTCCTTTTTGTATTTTTTCATTTCTTTCTGTAATATTTTTCTGCCATGTTTCATTATCTACACATACATAATGAAGTTCACATTCTATTCCTATATTTTTATAATATTCTTTAATGTTTTTTCTATCTTCTTTAGTCCAAAGACCTCTTTCAAATATAACGTTAGCTCCTGCTTTGGCTATTTCTCCTACTTTTTTTGTTAAATATTTATTTAACCTTTTAGAAAACACATTATAGAATTCTCCTTGTTCATTGTTTATTAATTCATAAGTTGCTTCATCTGGAGATATTATAACCGCATTATAATCTTCTTTTATTGATTTTGAATAATAACTCTTTCCACTACAAATCTTTCCACATACAATTATAACTTTTCCCATAAAAAAATCACTTCCTTTTCTATAATTGCTTTTCAAGTTCAATTTCATCTCTTAAAGGTATATCATTATCTCCAAGTTCTGGTACATTTGGTTTAACTTTTCTTACTTCTTCCATAGCGTTAGGATATAATTTTGTTAAACAATACCCTCTTTTTTGGTAAAATTGTAAAGCTCTCATATTGTCATTTGTAGTAATTAATCTCATTTTGCTACAATTATTATCTATTGCAATTTTTTCAATTTCTTTTAAAAGTGCTGAACCAATCCCAATATTTTCTCTTTTACTATCCAATGAAACAATTTCGCAAATATCTCCAAAGAATGTATATGTAACTAATCCAATTACTTTATTATCTTCTTGTAATAAAAATCCATCTAATTTTGTTCCATCTATTATTTCGCCTCTTATACTCATATCTGTTGAAAACCAATTATCAATAAAAAATTGATTTACCATATTTCTTGTATCATTTGATATTCTTTCTATATTTTCTATCATATTTATCACTCCATTTTTTATTTTACTAATATACAAAAACTATTAATCATTTAATATTTCTATCATTTTATCAAATTGACTTACATTGTATTTTATCTCTTTTAAAGATTGTATTACTTCATTTTCTGCTAGTTTTATTTCCTCATTATCATATTTATTTTCGATGCATAGTGATCTTTTTAAGTTATAATCAAGCCATGCAAGTCCACCATAAATGTCTGCATTAATTAGTATATCTACATTTTTATCAATGTTTCCTTTATAATTTTGTTTATAACTATTTATTACTTTTTCAAATTTGATATAATCAATATTGTCTATATCTCCTCCTGACCAATACCAAGCAACTTGTATTAGTTCAATAGTAGGATTTATATATCCACTTGCTTCCCAATCTATAATAAAAGGTTTATCATCTTGCCACATTACATTTTTTCTATCTAAATCTGTATGACTTATTACTAGATTATTTTTAGCATAATCATGAGCTTTTACTGAATTTTTATTTAACTCATATAATAGCTCTATATTTTGTTTTAATTCTTGAATATATGGCTTGTTTTGTTCTTCTGCAGGTGTAATATATTTATTCCAGTCAAAGAAATCTGTTTCAATGCTTTTTCTTTCATCATCTTCTATTTTAGAAAAATCTATATTATGTATTTGAGCTAATGTTTTTCCTATAATTTCACAATGTTTGTCTGTTATTTCTTCTGCTTTTAATATTTTTCCCTCTAACCATTCAAATACCATAAAATAGCTATCATCTATTTTTACCATAATATCATTATTTAACTTTAATGCTCCAATAGCAGATATTCCATTTTCTTTTGCTATATCTGTTACTTTTTCAGAAAAAACAAAATTCGAATATGCTTTTTCTCTTTTCATTACACCACTATTTAACTCTTTTACTGCATATATTCCTTTGTCTGTTTCAACTTTATACATTCTGTGAGATAAACCACCTGTAACCTTTTCTATACTTTTTATTTCATTTCCTAGATTATTTTCTTGTATAAGTCTTTCTATTTTTTGGTTTAACAATTTATTCCCTACTTTCTTTATTTATTTTTAAAAATAACTAATTCACTCTCTCTTTTAAATCTTTTGCATAATAGTTTACTAAATATTCAATAGGTTCTTCATTTTCATTAGATGCAGGTTCACTTTCATAAGCTGATTTTATATAGTTTGTAAAACCATATTTAAAGTATATCATAATATTTTTAACTTCATTTGGCTCTACCCCTATTGTTAGTTTTGTATAACCTTTATTTTTCAAATCTGTTTCTACAAATTTGTATAACTTTGAAAAATAGCCTTTTCCTTGATATTCTTTTCTTGTTCTAAACGCTGATAAATATACTGTTGTTTCATCTACTAAACCTGTACTATCTTTTACATCTAAATTTGATAGCATTGCAGTTGCTTCAGAAATAATTTCTCCATTTAGAATTCCATAATATACTATTGTATTTCCATTTTGCATATTTTTAATAGCTTCATCCTTATATATCTTCCAAGCATTATTATCTGGATGTATTTTTATTAGATAATTCCAATTTTGTTCCATTTCTTCAATTGTTGCTATTTTACATATATATCCATCTATCATTATTCCTCTCCTTGTTATTTACTAAATTTATACATTCACAATTTCTCTCATCATGTGATTTTCAAAACTATAATGTTTATTACATAAATCTTTTAATTTTGGTCTATGTGTTACTATTACATAAGTTTTATCCTTTAAATATTTTTCTATCATATTTGTAATTTTTTCTTCAGATAAAGCATCTAAATTTGATGTTGGTTCATCAAAGAAATACAAGTCTTTATCTATTAAAATTCCTCTAATTAGATTTAATCTTTGTTTTTGTCCTGCAGATAGTTTTATTCCTCTTTCTCCTACCATTGTTTCTAGTCCTTCTGGCAATTCCTTATACCAACTAGTTAATCCTGCTTCATCTAAAAGTTGCAATATTACTTCATCTGGTATGTCTTTTCCTAAACATAGGTTATCTCTTACACTTAAATCAAATAAATCAACTTCTTGTGATACAAATACTAAATCTAATCTTGTATCTTTCATGTTTTTATTGTCAATTAGTAATTCTCCATTTTCCAATGGATATAATCCTGCTAAAATATTCATAACTGTTGTCTTTCCTTGTCCTGATTCTCCAATTATGCTTATTTTATCACCTTTACTTAATATAAATTCTGGTATTTTTATTTTAGTTGAATCTTTCGTATAAGAGAATATCACATCTTTCATTTTAACAGACTTAAAGTCTTTTACAATTTTTATATCTTTACTATCTTTAAAATATTCATCTAATTGCTTTTTAGCTGTTTTAAATTTTTCTCTTATATCAATTAATCTTACTAAACTATTCAAATTAGAATATAATTTTCCTAATGCTGTTATAAAGAATAATAAATATGGTAGAGCATCTTCTCCGTTTTTAGTAATCATTATAGCAACAACTAAGACAACAACATATAATAAATCCATTAATCCTGTAAAGATACCATTTGTATTAGATCTTTTTCTTTCATTTATTTTTGTTGCTCTCAAATAATTATCTGCATTCTCATTTATTTTTTTATTGCAAAAATCTCCAATATTTAGTTTTCTTACTGCTATAATATTTTGAATAAAATCTATAAATGTAGCATTATATTTTGATTCTGCTTCATTTGTTTTCTTTTGATATATTTGTTTGTTTTTTATCATTTTATATTTTGTGAATACTGCTAATGCTGATATTATAATGCAAACAATTCCAGTTAAAATTGATTCTTTACAAATCATAATTAGTATTGATGTTCCACCTATAATTAAAGGTATTACACTTATCTCAAATTGCCAAGTCATTTCAAAAAAATAGAATGATAAGTTTGTAATTAATTTATGTATATAGCCTGTATGTGTATTTGAAATCTGCTCCATATTCATTGATTGTAACTTTTTAAAATAATATTTTTGTATTGCTGTTTGTGTCTTCATATTATTTACATTATCAATATATGAACCAACTTTCCCTGCAACTAACATTATTACATCTATAATTATTATAACTATTGTAAGATTAATGATTTTATCCAATGTTAATGGGCTTGTACAAAAATGTGATAAAGCAAATGATTCTCCATAATCCGCTATTGAATATATTGTATTAATTATAATAGACCATATAAAAAGTTTTTTTGCTACTATTTTTAATAATTCTTTCAATTATCTTCCACCTCTTTGCCTGATATACCAATCATCTTTTTCTCTTTCTATATTATTTTGTTTTATATCAACTGTTTTATTTTCAATTTTAGTAGCTCTAACTAAAATATTACTTCCTTTATAAAATTCTCTTGTTATTACAGCAGATGGATATTCTTCTTTTATCTTTTTCATATATTCTTTAATATGTAATTCCATATCTTCTTTGTTGTTATAATCTGCTATCATAAATATTTTTGAAACTAGTTCTTTTTCCAAAATTATCACTCCCATAAAAATTATATAGAATAGTAATAAACATTTTCAATTAAGTTTTTACCACCAATATTTCTTTCTTTTTCAAAAACTAATCTACCGCCCATATATTCATAAAATTTTGTTGTTTGATTATCTTTTAAGCAATATATAATCATATCACTGAACCCCATTTTTCCTAATTCACTTTTAGCTTTTTCGAATAATATTCTTCCATAACCTTTTTTCTTGGCTTTATTTAGCAAATATAATGAACACAATTCTCCAGAATTTGGATATTTTTCTTCTCTAGATTTACATATAGCAACAATTCCTACAGGTTTCTCCTCTACATATAATACAAATCTTTTATAATCTGGTTCATCTATTTTAGTTTGTTCAAATTTATTTTTTAGTCTTTCAACATTTTTATTTAATTCGTTTTCGATTTTATCCAAAAATTCATCAGCCATAATTCCTTTATATGTTTCAATCATTGAATAAGTACTAACATACATATAATCATATAAATCTTCTTTTTCTATTTCTTTAATAGTGTAATTCAAAATTATCCTCCATTTTTATAAAGTTCTCTCATTACTTTTACTATTTCTTTTCTACTTACTAATTCATTTGTTTTTGCTTTTAAATCTTTAAAATTTAAACCAATTGTATTTGATATTATTTCTGCTGTTTTTTCATTACCTGCAACTATAACACTATAACCATTTATAATATCCATACAATTAACTGATATGTATTCTACATTCTTTTCTTCACTTACTGTCTTTAAAACATTTCTAATATCTTGTTCATATTTATTTAAAAATTCATCAACATTTGCAACTTCTAATTGTCCCATTGACCAAGATATACTCATAAATTGATCTTTAAATTCAACTTCCATTTCTTCTCTTAAACTATCTCCAATTTGAGATTTTTCGACAAAGATCTGGGTTGTTATTTCATCGGTTATTTCTGGAGTTTGTTGTTTTAACCAATTTGCCATTTCTATATCTTTTTGACTTGTCAATTTAATTTTTAAATTCATAGTATTTGATATAATTCCATAATAAAGTAAAATCGCAGATTCTCTTGAAATCTTAATATTTTCATTTTTGAATCTTTCTGCTACAAGTGTTGCTGCAGCTCCAATAAGTTCTATTTGAATTTTTATATCATTTCTGTCATTTAACCAACTATCTTTATTATGATGATCTATTATTTCGACTATATTTTCTTTTTCTATGGCTTTTGGAATTTCAGTCAAGTAGTTTGTATCTACTAGAACAATTTTGTCTTCATTTTCGATTCTCGTGGCAGTATTTAACTTTATATTGAACTTATTTAAAACTATTTCTGCTTCTTTTTTCATTGTTCCTTCAAAATAATAATCTGCTTTTTCTCTCTTTTTTCTTAAAAGTTCTGTATAAGCATACATTAATGAAATCCCATCCATATCTGGATTAATATATGTAGTTACTATTTTTCTCATCTTGTCCTCCAATAATATAACTTTTTATTTGTATTTTATCATTTGATAATGGAACTCTGTTTCTCCATTTTGTACAAAACCAAGTTTCTCGTATAAATTTCCAACTGGGTTTTGTTTAAAATATTGTATTTCAATGTTTTTATCTGAATATTTCTCAAGTATAGATTTTAGTATTTCAGTCCCTATACCTTTTCCTTGATATTCTGGAATAATACATATATTTTCAATATAATATATTTCTTCATTTACTGCTTGACCTTGATAAAAACCTATTCTTTTATTATCAACCATAATTATATATGTTCTATCAAATGTCTTCTCCATAGATTCTTTAAATCTATTTCTTTGATCTAAATCATCCCATTTTCCCCAACAGTGTTCAACATATTCTTTATATGCATTTTTCTTTGTTTCATATATAAATTCATAGTCTTCATTATTATATTTCCTTAATGTATACCCTTTTTTATTCATAAATTATTATTTCCTTTTAAATATACTCTTTATTTTATTCCAAAACTTTACAAATACATTTTCTTTGTATTGAACTAAAGATACATTTTCTATTATTTCTGTTCGTTCTGCTTCATTTTTATTATTTATAAATAAATCTTCATTTTGATATTTTTTTGCTTTTTCTTCTTCCATTTTGGCATCATAAAATCTATAATATTCTGCCAACTTATCTTTTTGAGATTGACTTAAAACATATTTATTTAAAATAGCATATAATAATTCTTTTGTTTCTATCAATAATTCTGTTGTATTTTGATATTGATAATCCATATTTTCTTTTATCGTATTAAATAAACTATTTGGAACTTTGTTTTTTGTATTATCATCTAAACTATCTAAAATATAATATGTTTGTGCTAACGCCTGTTTATTAATACTTGCTATATCCATATTTTATCATTTCCTTTGTAAAATTATTTTTTCTAAAACAAATAAGTATTAAGTTTTATACTTCATCATCGTTTTCTACTACTAAATAACTTCCATCTTCTTGTAAACAAATGGCTGTATTATCTTTATGTTCATATACAAATTGTGGTGCTAGTAATGGATTTAACACTAATACTTGCCATTTTTGATATTCTCTTAGATCTTCTTCATTTGTTTCATCTGAAAATAAATACCAATCTCCATCTTTTAAAATCGCAGTTTGACATACTTTTCCCTCTTCTATTAACTTGTAGTCTGCTAAACACACTTCACTTGCAATAGGTAATATACATTGATATTCTGGAGAATTATTTTCAGCTAAATAACATAATAAGATAGCAACAGGAATATTAGGTTCTTTTTCGTCCAAATTATCAGCAATTTCAACTAAAGAAAAACCATTTACTTCTATATCTGTATATTCTTGTTCATCATTTAACCATTCTTTAATAAGTTTATTATATTTTTCTTCTTTAATAGCTTCCATAATATCTTCTGTTAAATCTTCACAATCCTTCTTTGATAAAAGCCAATTATAGTAATCATACATTTTTTCAATAATTTCTTTTTCCATACTACCTCCAAAATTGTTTTATTATCTTCCTCTACCTCTGTTATGTCCTCTATTATGTTCTTTATTTTGTTCTTGTTCTAATACATCCAACATTCCACCAGCTCTACTTCTTTCTTCAGTTGTTAAATTCTTAATATCCCCTAACATACTGCTAACAGTCCTTTTTACTTTATTTTCTTCTTTTTTATTTTGTTGTTTTTTTCCAAAGTTTGTAGAACTATGAATATCATCTTTTCTTGTTCCACTCATAGGTCTTTGATGTCCATTTCTTACAGGTCTTGAACTAGAACTTGGATTTGAATATATATTTTCCCTTTTTACTATTTGCTTTTTTTCAAATTTATTTTTATTTGGATTTGTTTTTTGGTTTTCTTCATAATTTCTTATAACTTCATAACAATTTTTTAATTGTCTTTTTTGTTCATCACTTAAATCTGACATTTTAATCCCCCATTTTATAATAATTATTATACTTTATTTTGTACGATTTTGCTCATTTTCTAAAGCCGATAAATATTGATTACCTCTTTTTCTTTCTTCTGGTGTTAAATCTCTTAATTCTCTTAAACATTCTTCAAGTCTTTTTTGTTCATCATCTTTAACAGTCCAAGTTTTCTTACTTGTTTTTTGTCTTTCTCTTTTTTGATCATTTTGTGCAATTTGATTTAATTCTTCAAGTAGTTCTTCTAAATCTTGTTTTGATGGTTCATCAGAAATAGTTTGTTCTTCATCTTCTTTTTGTAATAAATCTTCCCAATCAATACCTGGTTTTTGTAATAATTCATCAGCTAATGTGATAGCTTCTTTATATCTAGTTTCTTCTATCGAAACATCTGAAATCGGTTGTTGAGGATTTTGTTTTGATTTACTATCAGCTTGTTTCATTTGTTCAACTGTTTGTGTGTCAAAGCAAAAATTATTCTCATCAATCCCATATTCTTTACTAACTCTTATAATTTCATCTCTAACAGCTTGGATAAAACTTGGATTTTTTTCTGCAATTTCATATTCAGAAAGACCTTTTATATTACTATGAGAACTCAACCAATCATAATATGTTTTCGAAATTGCTTCTTTTATTACTTTTTCTCTTAATGTAGTATAAGATTGTTGTTTTTTATTTATAGTAATAGTTGGTTCAGCACCATATCCAATCCATCCATCTATTAAACCTGTCATAATTGGTGGAGAATAAATATCACTTTTAAAATAAGGATTTTGTTCACGCAATCTTCTTAATATATCTATATATTGAAGAACATTATTGTCATTTGCATATATGACTATTGTATCATCTCTTAATCCATTATCACTATATTTTATAGTATATTCCATTTCTCTATTATCAGCTTCTGCCATTATTTGATATATAAAAGATTCTATATATGGTCTTTCAGCATTCAAATATAATCTATGTTGAATATTATGTGTAGGACGTTGACCTAGTTTTTCAGAGTCTACATATATCCATTTATCAAACCAAGAGCCTTGATTCACTATATATTTATATTTTTTAAAAGCATCTGAAAGTTGTGGATTATCTAATAATTTATTAACTATGTCATCAACTTCTTCTTCTGTAGAAACATCCTCTATTGAGGATAAATATTTTCGTAATTTTTGAAAATCACTATCTTGGTAATTTCCTTTTCTTGAATAAACATAATTATACTTATCTTCACTCATATCAACAATGTTTTCTTTCCACATATTAAATAATAATGAATTAAATTCATCTAAATGTGCTTGTTTTGTTACATTGATTCCATATTTCTTTTTTGAAAGATGAACTAAATTACCATAAAAATCTTTTCTATCTTTATCAGATTTTGAATATATTTCTATTATTTTCTTTACTTTATCCAAATCCTCAAGTGGACTTTGAACGCTATTATACAAATCCATCAACTTATCCATAATTCTTTTCTCCTTTTGTATCTTAAAATCTTATCTTTTATACTCTATAAATTCTTCCTTCAATAACCCTGTTAAATATTCATCTTCAATTTTCCCTGTAGCTTTTGAAATGAAGCATTTTCTTCTTATTCCTTCATCTTTATAACCAAGTTTTAATTGCATTTTATGTGATTTTTCATTTTCTTTGAAATAGCCATTGTCTAATCTTCTTAATCCTAATACTTCAAAAGCATATTTTATTCTAGCTGAAAATGCTTCAGTACCATATCCAAATCCTTGATATTTTTCACTTATCCAAATGCCACCACCTGCTGTGCCATAGGCTAAATTCACATTTGTTAATTGTGTTCCACCAATTGCTTTATTTTCACTTTTTAAAACTATTGCAAAATTATATAAATCATTATCAATTGTTTTTTGTACAAAATGTTTTGCATCTTCTATTGTATAAGGAAATGGTGCTCCAGCTAACCATTTTGTAACATTTATATTATTTAATCCTTCTACTATATCATCTAAATCATTCATATTCCATTGTCTTAATATTAATCTTTCTGTTTCTATTACTACATCTTTATTCATAATTCTTCTTCCTTTACTTTTATGAATTATTAATGCCTATCACTAGAACTTTTATATTGAGATTTTCTAATAATTCATTTCTTTAATTTTATCTCAAACCTATATTTTGTCTTACTTTTCCTATATTTGCATTATATATTAAAGGGCAAATAATTGCAATAATTATTTACCCTTTTATTTTTTATTATAGTTCTTCTTCCTCTTCATTTTCTCTGTATCTATTTAATGCTAATTCTAAGCCATATTTTAAGCGTTCATCATTATTAATATTATCTATTGTTAAACCTAAGGCAATTAAAGTATCATCTATATTATTTGTATAACCACATTCGTGATTAGCCAGTTCATATTCAAACATATCCTTTATATAGCCTTCTCCTGTTAAATCGTTTTTTATTGCATCTTTTTCTTCCTGTCTATGTCTTTTATTCATTTCATTGAAAGCTTGAACATCACTTTTTCTAATAAATCCTCCTCCAATGCCTATTCCAGTTATTTTATCTGTATCTTTTTCTGTAAGTCCTAAATCTTTCATAGCTTCTTTAAACTGTGATTCCGAAAATGCAAATTTAATTGGAAATTTATTAAATTCTTTACTATGTTTTTCTTTCAATTTTTCATATTGATTAATATTTTTCATACATACCTCCAAATTTTTTAAAATTAGTTTATTGCATTATTCATAAGATTTATAAATTCTGTTCTTGTTACTTCATTTAAAATTACAGTTAATCCTATTGTAGATAAAATAGTAATTAATATTATAAATAATACCTTAGAAATTTTAAAAAATATTTCTACAACAGCTTTTAATATCTGTACCAATGTATTTTTATTTTCAATTACTATTTGTTCACTTTCTTTTAAATTAAACTTTTTCTTTAGCTTTTCTTCTTTCTTTTTATCTTTTAGTAAATCATTAATTGTTTTCTTTCTTTTCATCATAACTTTAGCCTCTCTTCCTTTTAAACATTGGAAATGCAAACTTTTTCTTTTCTTCTTTTATAGTTTGATTTAGCATATATGGATGTAAAATATTTTCATATAAACTTTTATTCTTTGTTTCAAAAGGATCTAAAATTAGTTCAGAAAAATTAATTTTTTGCTCCCAATCATTTCCCATTGATTTTTTAAATTTTTCCCTATCATCATTTTTTATAAAATTTACAAAAAGAAAAGATTGTTTATCATTTTCTAATGCAAAAAGGCAATCTACAAGTTTTTCTTCTTCCCATACTTTACTTCCAGAAACTATAAGCTTTAAATCTCTCGAAATAAAGTTATTTTTCATTTCATCTGACATTTCATTAAAAGCACCAAAATCATATATATAAAATGAATACTCATATTTTTGAATTTCTGCAATATTTTCAGGTTTTTCATAGCAATCAATATCTTTGTATCTTATCATTTTTCTATCTGTAAATTTTATTGCCTCTGAAAGTCTTTCTAATGCTTGTATTGAATTGTGATTATTATTTTCTATATAACAAGCACTAATATTTTCAAATGAATTTATGTATTTAGCAAGATTTAAAGCCAATGTAGTTGCTCCTTGATGTCGTTCCGATGAAGCTATACCTATTGTTACTGTCTGTTTTACTTTAATATAATTTTCCTTAACGATAGTCTTATTAGTTCCTATATTTAGGCTTAAATCTTCTACTTGGTATTTCATTGCATTTCCAAAAGTCATTCCTTCAGGTGTTAGTGTTTTTTTCAACTCCTCTATAAAATAGTAATCATTATTAGTTGTTATAATATTATAAATACCTAAATTAAAGATTTTTCCTAATAAAAAATCTCCTTGTTTATATCCTTCAGCAATAATAATTATTCTTAAATCATATTTTTGTCTTATTAGTTTTAAGCAATCAATTATTTCGTTATCTTTAGAAGAACAAAATGCTGAAAGGTCAATAATTAAATAATCTATTCCTTTAAGATTTTTTAGTTCAGTTCTAAAAAACAGCTCAATATCATAAGTATTTATAAATCTTATAGACTGATATATTTTACTTTCTTTCATAACATTTTCTAAATCGGCTCTTATGTTAGCAGAAATATAAATATATTTTTTAAATGTATAATTTTCTTCCATTTTTCTACCTTCTTTCTTGTTATTCTATGAACCAATCAAAACCACTTGAATTTTGTATTTTCTTCAGTTCTGCCATCCTTTGTTCTTTTGTCATATTGTTATAATTTACGCCTTTTAATCTATTAGCTTTTGCTCTTAATGAAATATTTTCTTTTGACATTCCATTAAATATTGAAGCAATCAAATCTCTTGTTTGTTTTTCATTTTGTCTTTCTTCAAATAATTCCTGGTTAAGTTTAAATTCTAATCCTTTAAGTTCATACTCCTTTTTAGCTTTCAAATACTCTTCTTCTCTGTTTTCTTTTATAGATTGTTTTAACACTTGTAATATTTGATTTCCTATCTTATTTAACATTTCATCTCTAGCTTTATTTTTTACTCTATCATAATCTGATTTATTATCTATATCTGCTAAAATTCTTGCAATTTCTAATGAAGCTTTTATATAATTATCAAATTGAATTTTACAATCAATAGATGTATTTAAAATAAGATTTGAAATTTTATCTATTTGTTTTTTTACATCTGATGATTGATATTCATACTTAAATGTAATTTTATCAACTCCAAATTTTTCTAAGTTTTCCTTTTCAATAATTTTCTTTAGATATATGATTTTATTAGTAATCTCTGTAAAACTTTTTTCTCTAAACTCATAAGATAAAATATTATTAGGAATAATACTTGGCATAATTTCTCTAAGTTCATTATCAATATTTATTTCTTTTTCCATTTGTTCTTTAATTACACTCTCTAATTCCTCTTTTGACTTTGCAATTTTAATATCACTAAAATTAGTTAAAAAGCATCCTGTATCTGTAAAATCATTATTTTTATATAAAACACTATGAACTCCATTATTTTTAAATCTTACAACTTCATTTTCTTCTTTAACAAAATGACCATAATACTTTTTGAAATTCCTTTGAACATCTTTTGAAATCTCCACAAAGTTTTCAGGATTTTTGGTGTCATAAAAATATACTTTTTCACCTACTTTTAGTTTTTCTGTGTATGTTTTTAACAATGTTTCCACATAAGATGTATCAACAATATTTAATTCTATATCTGGATTCTTCAACTCTTCTCTAATTTTTAGTTTGTACTTTTCAAGCTCTTCTTTTGAAAGTTTTCCCATATCTTTTTTAGAAACATTTTTTATATCATATAGCTTTTCGAGTTCTTCTTTAAACACTTCTTTTGCTACACACTTTCTAATATCTTTATATTTTAAAAATGGTTTATGCTGAAGCATTAAATTTTGATCCTTATTCCAATAAACCAAATGACAATGAGGATGTCCTTTTTTTGAATGATATGAAGCTGACCATTCTATTGATTGTGTTGGTATTTCAGAAGCTCTTGCAATATCATATATTCTTTTATACAATACATTTTTCCAAGCCTCTTTATCCATTCCATATCTTAAACTATCTTCTTCAGTTACAGACAAAACAGTTTTAAATATATCAACATTTTGCTTTGAATATTTTGAAATAATTTTACTTATTTCTTTTAATTCTAAATCCTCTATATTTAATAAACTTCCATCTTCAGCATAAACTTGCCCAAATAATCCATGTTCAATATTTTCATCTTTTACTGTACCAGGTCTTAATCCAATATATTCTAAATGAAGCTTATTCAAATATGCTTGTAATGAGGAATTTTTCCCTTTTCCGACTATATTTTTTCATTATTTCTTCTTTATTTATCCACTTAAAAACTACTCCTGATTTTCCACCCTCTAACATTTTTCATTACTCCTTTAAAAATCTTCTAATTTCATATTATTAGGAAACATCTTTGTAATATCTTCATCTAAACTATAATTTTTAACTGCTCTATATCCCATTGCTTCAGCTTTATTTATTAAAGTTTTGAGAAATTCCTTTTCATCATCTGTATTAAACATATAAGCTAACACTTGACCTTGAATAAAAATACTAGCATAACCAGATTTTGTTGATTTAGATAAAAATTTAATAATTCTATCCATATAAGGTTTCATTTCTTTTCTAATTGTATTTTCTATTATTTCTGTTGTTATAGCCAAGTCATCTTTATTAGCATGAATTTTTAAAAATGAATTTACAGCTTCATTCATTACTTCACTAAATGTTTTATTAGTATCAGCCATATATTTAAGAACTTTTATATTTACATCTTTAGGAATGTAAACAGTTTTTTTCACATTTGTTTTTTTAGTTATTTTTGGCATAATATTGACCTCCTTTTTTAAAAAATAAAGAGTTCCTTTTTTGTATAAAAAGAACTCTTTTAGAGAGAATTTAATATGACTTTTCTAGATGCCTTCCAAATAAATATTACATTATTTTATATTAAAAGTAAATGTCAGTTTTTGCACAGATTTTGTAAGCTTTATTTTTAATAGCAGGATAAACATAGCGGTCGCTATGTAAAAAACACATAAAAGGCAAGCCTTTTAGTAGCATTATTAAGTAAAAATTTGCAGTATTTTAACTTCCGTAATTCACTTAGTGAATTTTTTTACATTTTTTCTAAATTATATGCTATTAAATCTTTTATAATTTTCTCTTTTAGTTCCTTTAAATCTTCGATATTATCATAAAATCCATTTAATTTTTCGACTTCAATTGTAACCTTTTTTGATTTCTCAGTTGGCTTATTTAATATCTTTTTAATTAAATCCATATTTAAAATTTCTTTAGAATCCTTTAATAATTTTGCTTGATTTTCTGAAATATTTGTATTATCATTTGCTATCATTTTTGCAATTATTTTTTGTTCTGGCTTTCTTAAATAGCTTATACTTTCTGCTTGTTTTAACTTTAATTTCTTTTGGTCTACTAATTGCTGTAGTCCTTCATCTAGGTAGTTTAATCTCAAATATCTTTGTAAATTACCTGTAGACATATTCTCTATTTCTTGTATTTTTTCTCTTATACTTCCTTGTTCTTGATTTCCTTCATCTCCATATAATTCAGCTTCAATTTTTTCTCTAATTCTTTTAGATCTATAAGCACTTTGCCTCATTAATAATGCTCTTGCTCTTTCTGAAGGTAATATTTCTTCTCTCGTAGCAAGGTTGGCATCTACTAAATATAATTTAGCTTCATCATCTGTTAAACCTTTTTTTACTTTACAAGGGAAATATATTATTCCTGCTTTTTCTCCACAATACTTTCTGTTATGTCCTGAAAGTATTTGATATTTTCCATTTTCAAGTGGTCTAACAATTAAAGGTTGTATAATTCCATTAATTCTAATAGAACGAACCATTTCTTCATTTTGTGCCTCATTATAAAGTTTAAAAGGTTGGTCTGGATAATCTTCTAAATCTTCAAATTTAAGATATTTTATTTCGTTATTATTAGATTTTTCTTCAGTTGTTTTTTCTTCAGAAGAATTATAATTGTACTTCTCGTCATCATCATAATTTATTTCTTCGTTTATAGCATTTATCTCCTTTTCTTCTGTATCAGTATAACTATAATTTTCTTCTTTTGTTTCTTGTATTTCTTTTTCTTCAGTATTATTATTTTCAACTATCTCTTGTTCCTTATTTACTTCATTTTGCTTCTGTACTAATCCCTCATCTTTACCATAAACTTTGTCAATGTCTGTATCAGCCAAAACTCTCCTATCAATTCTTTGTTTAGCTTCTTCTTTGGTTACTCCCTCATTTTTCCATTCTTCTAAATCTCTCATGTATTCATCATAATGCTTTCTCATAAGATAATAATTTCTTTGTTCCTCTGCCATAGCAAAACTCCTTTCTACAAATTAATATTTAAAAAGAAAAAAGCCCAAAGATTTTTCTTTGAACTTTTTCTTAGTTTTTACTATAGCTTAGAATTATCTAAAAGTAAATGTCAGTTTTTGCACAGTTTTTGTTATTATTCTATTGTAAGCTTGTTCCTTTTTTCAATTAGTTTCTTTCTATCGATTGTGTTTGATATATGTAATAAAATTAGAGAAATAATTAATCCTACTATTTCAATAATAAGCATTACCCATATCGAATTGTCTCCTGCAATGTTTCTTATGTATTCTTCAAATGTTAAGATTTGTTCCATAATCAAATTGCATCATCTCCAATCATTAACATAATTATAACACATAAGTTGGTATTTGGCAAATTTTTCCAATTTTATTTATACTTAAATTCAAATTTTATCTTTCTTTCGTTATCTAATACAAGTTTTGCATTAAAGTTCTTTCCTGCTCTTGAAACAAATCCTTGCAACAATCCTGTTTCCCCATTATCTAATAATTGTTTTGCTTCAGATTTAGATATATCTCTTCCTGCAATATTTTTTCCTATAAAAAATTTACAACCATCTTTATATCCACAACAACCATATCCAGCCTTATTCTCTACAACAATATTATGACATATAGGACATAGACCTAATTTAGTTTTAGACTTTTTATTACTCTTTTTAGAATTAGATTCAACTCTTTCTATTTCAATATTTTTATTAACTATTTCTTTAATTTGTTGTTCTTCAGTTTTTAATAAATCCTTGATTAGTATTTCATTATTATAAATTTTCTTTAAATTTTGAGATAATTCTACAGTCTTTTCTTTATATAGATTTATATTCAATTGATTAAGTATTTCAATAAATCTTTCTCCTAAAGGAGTTATTGACAATACATTTTTTTCAGCTTTTATATAGCCAATTTTTTTAACCTTTTCTACTGTTCCAGATCTTGTTGCTGGAGTTCCAATTTCTATACCTTTTAAAATTGCTTTGTAATCTTCGTCATCATCTGCATTTTCTTCATCATTATCTATTTCTTGTTTTTTAAATGGCTTTTCGAAAAATTTATTAAGTTCCGCTTCTGTTACCTTACTTGGAGGCGTAGTTTGTTTTTCTTCCAATTTGAAATTACAATTTAGCATTTCTCCTTCAGTAAAATTAGGTATTGCCTTTTCAGATAAATCATTCTCATATTTTAAATATCCTAATTGCAATATTGATGTTCCTTTTAGCTTTGCTTGATTCTTATATTCATTACTAACGTTTTGAATTTCAAATGTTATTGTAGTTTGATTTAATTTACATTCCTCTTTACAGAAATTTGCCATAAATCTATTTTTAACAACATTATATAATTTAGCTTCTTCATCTATAAGTTTTGAAACATCTGGTATTTTTTCTGTTATAGTAATAGCACTATGAGATTCAACCTTTGAAGAATCAAATATTGCTTTCGTAACTTTTAATTCAATATCTGAATTATTTATTACTTTAATAATATTTTCTACTTTTGGTATTTCTTCTTCTGCCATATATTCAGTATTAGTTCTTGGATATGTTAAATACCCTTTTTCATATAAGCTTTGAACTATACTTAATGTTTTATTTAAGCTAATCTTATATTTCTTTGACATATAGTTTTGTAAACTTGCTAATGAAAATAATTTTTTAGGTTTCTTTATTGTTGTTTTATTATCTACAGATATAACTTTTATATTTGCATTTTTAAAATTGTTTTCTATATTTCTTGCCGCTTCTAATTGTTCTTTTTTCCATTTAAAATCTGTAAAATCAATTTTTATTTTTTGTCCTTCTTTTTCAATTTCTCCTGGCAAAGTATAATATGTTTCTGGTTTAAAGTTTTTTATTTCCATATCTCTATCATAAATATATTTAACTGTTGGAATAATAACTCTTCCTGTATTTAAAGTAGTTCCTGCTTTCAAAGATATATAACGAGTAAGATTAATACCATATAGCCAATCTATATAACTTCTTGCTAATCCTTCTTTATATAAATTCTCTGTATTTTTTATATCTCTAGCATATTTTAATTCTTTTCTAATTGTATTTTCTGTTTGGTCCTCTAACCAAATTCTTTTTACTTGCTTTTGTATTTTTAATTCGCTGAAGATTTTATAAATTACAAGATTTATTAAAACTTCTCCTTCTCTGTCGGCATCTCCTGAGTTTATAATACAACCAACATCTTGTCTGTTTATCAAATCCTTTATTAGTTTGTATCTCTTTTTTATTCCAGAATCGTTTTTTATTTTATATTTAAACTTTTCTGGAAAAAATGGAATATCTTCCATAGACCACGATTTTTTATTTTCTCCAGTATAATCTTCTATATCATATAATGTTAGTAAATGACCGAATACTGATGTTACAATATAGTTTTGTCCTTCGTAATAATCTTGTTTTCTTGTCATTCCTCCTATTGCTCCTACAATTTTTTGTGCCAATGATGGCTTCTCTGCAATAATTAATGTTTTACTCATATACATTTCTCCTTCCATAAAAAAATGGAGAAAGACTTTTATAGTCCTCCTCCTAAATAAAGATAATAAGGCTTACTTTTATAAACTCCTTATAAAAGTAGCTTAAATATATTATAATTTTTTATGAAAGTAAATGTCATATTTTGCACAGATTTTGTAAAATCACAAAAAATTCACTAAGTGAATTGAGGCATCTAATATACTGCATTTTTCACTCCCATAATGTTACTAAAAGGCTTGCCTTTTATGTGTCTTCTACATAGCGACCGCTATGTTTATCCTGCCATTAACTCTCACTGAACTCACTTTTTAAATAATTTATATATAATACCAAAAAATATATCTGAACTATAAAATTCAAATATATTTTTTATAAATTTATTCTAATTTTGTCTGGTATTATTTTTATTTAAATTTCTGTTAAATTGATTTGCAACTTCATTAACTTTCTTTGATAATTCGCCTGGATTGGCTTGTGCATATTTTTTGATCATTTCAAATATATCTTCTGATTTAATTGTTTCTCCTCTACTAACTTTTTTTATAACTAGATCAATACTATCAGCATTTTCGCATTCAGATAATTTATTTAAAACTTCAAATCCATTATATCCTAAAAGTATTTTTATTTCAGCTAAAAGCATTTTTCTATACATCAAATTTTGCTCTTTTTTAAATGTAATTCTCTTTGAATTGAAATTATTTATTATTATTCTTTTTTCAACATCATCTAATTCAGCCTTTGTTTCTTCTAATAACCCCTTTTCACTCAAGCTAGGATATAAGTTTTTTTTATCATCATATATTTTTTGTTTTCTTAATTGATGTATTTTTATTGCTAATAACTTTTCTTCTAAAGGAGTATCCTTTGGTATTATATATTTTTTATTAACTTCTCTATCTGGAGATAGACAAACTTTATCTTCTCTTACATCAATTAGTGCATTAGCAAATTTTTCACTTTTTAGACATTTAATATAGCCTTTTGTTAATCCCGTATACCCCTTAATTGTTGAGAATGCATCATTCTTTTCATTTTCTAAATCTTGTTCATCTTTACTATTCAATTTCTTAATTTGTTCAAAAATAGACTCTTTAAACCATTCATCATCTTTTACACAATAAAAAATTTTCTGAAGATATTCTTCCTGTTCCACTTTTGTACATTGTTTTAATTTTGGAATTATAATACTAGCTGTAAAGTATTTTATTATATGTGATTGCATAGTATCACTTATCCACTTTGCAATTTGTCTGTCGTGTTCAGTAGAATTCTTATCTCTACTTTTACGTACCATTTCAAAGTCATTATCTAATATTTGATTAAAATTCTCCCAAAACTTATTATCTTTTGATAATTCTGTACAAACATTCTTTAATTCTCCAGTTTTGAAGAAATAAGAATTAAACATTATTTTTTCTCCAAATGTACTTTCTAAAATTTTAGCATATTTTTTTAGGTCTTTATAACTATCAATATTTGGACTTATTGTATAGCCTACAATATTTTCTGCCATCATTTGTGTTATTCCCTCATCTAATCCTTTTTGCCTTATAATCCCAAAACCTTTTCCCTTTTCAAAGAACGTTTCTATTTCTTTTACTGAATTACTTTTATCTATTTCTTCTCTCACTACTTCTTTTTTTCTTATTCCACTTAATCCATCTTTTCTGGAAGCAGAATGCATTAATTCATGAATAAGCTGTGCTTTTATTATCTCTTCTTTATCACTTTTAAAACTAACTTTTCCATTTTCATCTATTTGACAGAATTGTTCATCTATTGCAATATTAGGGTCTCCTTGTCTATTTACCATTCTTCCAACACTTTGGTCGACAAGATTTTCAACAAAGATTTTTTTCTTTTCATCCATTCTACCTAGTAATTCATTCAGTTGTTCAGTATTTGTATAAGGCTTTCTATTGAAATAATTATAAATTTTTATTTTTAAATCTTCTAAAATTGAACCATCTAATTCTATCTTTTTTACTTCAATTTTCATTTATACTTAAACACCCCTATAAATATTTTTGCAATTATTTTGAAAATAATTTTTTTATCTTATTAAATATTCTTTCAAATATATTTTCTTTATATATAGTTAATTCTTTTGTTTTTTCACCTTTTAAAGATTCTTTTTTAAATATATCATTATCATACATTTTATATTTTATTATTAAGCTCTTGTCATCTGGTTTTATACATCCACCCTTAACCAAATAATAAAATTCATCTATTGATATTAATTTTGTATAAACTTCATTTATTTTTGTTTCTTGTAAACCAATATATTTTAATACATTTATTGCATCTAATTTTTGCATTTTAAAAAAACAAGCTTTATCTTCAAGAATTTCAGAAACAATTTCATTATCTTTACAATCAATCCCTATTTTTTTTAAATACTCAATTTTAGAATTATTCAGTAATTTAAGATCTTCAACTCTAATCAACTAAATTACCTCCTTTTCTTCGAATCCAGGCATTGTTCTTTTATCATCTTCATAAACAAATTCTCCACTCTTTAATTTTGCTTTCATAATTTCATCTTCACAATCTTCAATAGTTAAATTATCTGTATCTATTAAAAATGATTCAACTATATCTCCTTTTACATCTCTAATCCAAATAAAACGTCTATATATCTTTTTATTTTTTTCATCAAGTTCAGAATGACCAATATAGCTTTTTTTAGTATTTGGTCCTAATATTCCTAAATCAATAAATTCATCAATTTTTGCTCTGAAAGCTGCAGTGAATTCGTTTCCACTAAATCCCATATTAGATAATATAATTTTTAAATATTCTTTTGTATCTCTTGGAGTTGTTGGCTCATCAATATTTTTTAATTGCTTAACTAATTCCGAAACTGTTTTTTCTTCTTTTTTTTCAAACATTGGATCTATATTTTCTCTTGCACTTTCTATAACGCCATATTTATCAGAAATAATTGCAATTCCCTGTAATTTTTTTCCCATCTTTGCTCTAGCAATATCATTAAATGGCATTCTTTCATCTTTTCCTTTAAAGAAATTCGCTGCCTCCAGTTTTGCAGAACACCTTGCTGTTGAAATTCCAATACAATAATGTCCTCCAAATCCTGGACGAAGTATCTCCGCATTTAATTCATCATTAAGCCCATCAATCAGTTTCTTATATATTCTAGAAAAATCAAAACATGTAATTTTAGTGCCAACTTTTATACTTTCCAAGTGTTCCTTATCAAAAAATCCTTTGTATAATCTATTTTCTACGCCTTTATCTCTGTATAAATATCCTTCATCATAAGAAAGAATTTGACACATTTTTTCATAAATATAAATTGCTTTTTCTTCAGGTGATGCATTTTTAGGAATTCCTGAATAAACTATTTCTTTAAGTTCCTTATTAACATCCCATTCAACATCATTTCTTTCTTTTTTTATTTCATAAGAACCTATATGTTTTGCACTTGAGCTTTCAAGTTCTTCATTTGAAGCTTCTTGCATGTCCGCAATAACAGCATACATATAACTCCCTTTTCCATTCTCAATTATCTTTTGAATTTTCTCGTAATTTTGTAAAATTTGATTAATATCTCCAACATCAAAATCCTCTATTAATAGAGTACCTGCTTTACTTTTAGTTTCACAAATAAGCTCAAAAATCTTTTGTAAATACGCCTTTACTTTTCCTTCTTTACCGCCATTTTGCATTTTTTCAAAATCATCTACAAAACCTGGACTTGATAATTTTTTTATTGCAAATCTAACTGTCTTACCATTTTCACCATATCCTTCACCTTTGAATTTTTTATTAGTCATTCCACCTAGAACTGTAGAAAATGTATCTAGATTTCTTGATTTTAAGAACATTTCCCCTCTTTTTCTTTCTTCCGAATCAATAGGCAAAGTTTCTATCATCTCTTTTACCGAATCAATTAGCATCTTAATAGGAACGTAATTTTCTATGCCTCCTTTTGTATATTTAAGTAATATACTTTTATCTTCAGAAGCAACTCCTTCATCATCATATTTAATTGTTTGTGTTAATGCCTGACATATTCTATCAGATTTTAAAATTCCTTCCATTATTAGCTTTTCTACAATCTTAGAAACATCATCAGTTTCTCCTAAATTAAATTCCATATTAATCTACTCCAAATATTTTTTTATTATTTTTTACCATTTTTCTAATTAATTATTATTTATAATTTTTTTCTATCTTTCTTCATCATCACTTCTATCATATTTTAATGATGTAATAAAATTATTTTCATCTTTTTTTCTAATTTCTTTTTGAACATTATTGTTATTATGAAATCTTGCTAATTCTAATATACTTAGATTTTTTTCTTCTCCCTGTTGATTTTTTGCTTTTCCTAAAATATTAATCTCCCCATTTGCATTTTGAACTAATTCTAAATTTCTTAAACTATAAAAATCATATCCTGTACTTTTAGAATATATCCCTAATCTACGCTCCCTAGATTTTAGTTCAAATTCATTTTTTAATTCAGGGAACTCTGCAATTAATGATGCATAAATAAAAAAATCATATTCCTTAAAACCTCTATTTCTTTCTATTCTAATCCCTGCATTATAAATATCTTTCCAAAAGTCTGGCACCTTATCCATTTCATTTAAAACATATTCAAATCCTTCAGAACAAATACTCATTTTATATCTTGTTTTTCCTGTAATCCCATTAATATATCTTAGTGTTTCACCTTTATCATCTATATCCCAATATTCATTTTTACTTGTATTCTTAAGTGCTGGTAAATATTTAATATCTATTCCTCTTGGATTTCCATCTCTTAACTGATAATTCAAATAATCTCTAATCGTATGAAATTCATTTTGACTATAATCTCTCCATTCCCAATCACATGAATTTTTATAATCTGGAATATATCTTCTAGGAATTAATTTCTCTTTATTATAGCTAAGCATAGAATATTCATTTATTCTACTCATAGAATCTGTTATAGCATATATATATTCACCATAACCTTCTTTTATATTTGAATCATCCATAACTTCAAATTCTACAAGAACCGAACCATTAAATCTCCCCATAATTCCAAATATGTTTATAATTGCCTCTTTAGCCGAAATATATTTTTTATTTCCATCATAATCATCTAATAAAACATTTTCGCCTATAAAACAATATCCTTCACTATCTGTTTTTGCTTCAGCAAATTTACCATATTCAGATTTCATTTCCATTCCAGAACCCATTTTGATAAATTCTTCAATTCCCATTAATCTATATAATTTCATTTTAGCTCTCCATACATATTTTATATTATTTTTAACAACAATCCCAATCAACAAAAGCATTTTCAAATTTACATTCTTCTATATCTTTTTGTGAAATTAATGTAAATAAAATTCCAGAATCTCCAATAAAAATTTTATCATAATCAGCCCATGAATCTAATTTAAATAAACACTCATCTTTATTTTCACTCATATCATATCTTGGATCTGTTTGTGTAAAATCTGCATATCCACCTATTGTTATTGCGTTGTTTTCATAACTATTATTGAGTTTATCAAACCAATCAAATTCTCCAAAATAATCATCTAATTCACCACAATACTTAAAACTAGTATTAAATACTTCATTAACAATTGAACTTATAACTTCATTAAATCTATAATCATTTACTGACATGTAGCTTATACTTTTAGCTAATGTTATTTTATATGATTTATTTACTATATAATCGCTTAAATCTATATCTGGTAATTCCTTTTGATATTCTAGTCCTTCTTCAAAATATTTAACTGAATATCTACAAGGATAATCTACTTCACTATCAGTAAATATTTCTAGTATTCCTTTTTTAGGATAACCTTTTAAATCTATATTCTTTAAATTTACTTGAAGTAATAATGCTAAATTATTTCCTTCACTATCTTTAGGATATTCTTCTCCTATTGGCAAATATGGTTTTCCACCTATTTTGTCATCTAATATAGATGGCTCTCCTTCATTTATTTCAATTTTATAACATTCTTTTTCTGTTCTTTCTTTAAATAATTTTATAACTTCATTAAATTTTTCTTCCATATATAATTTCTTCTCCTTTATAGTTATTACTTATCTGCCTTGTCCTTTTTTTCGATTATATGTATCTACTTGTGCATATCTATATCCACTTCTTGTTGATGGTTCTCCATCATCATTTGAATGTGTATTTTGTTTTAACGATTCTGCAAATGATTTTGAAACACTTTGTACTCTTTTTGCCATTTCTCCTGGATTAGCTTGTACTGTTTGTGAAGTAGCATTTGAAATATTGTCTGGTGTTACTTTACTTTTTTCATCAGCTTCTCTTTCTATTTTTTCATTTAGTGTTCTTAACTCTTCACTACCATAATATCTATCTTGCCCACATTCCTCAATACCAGATAGTTCATAAACACTTTTCAATTTTAAGGAATGTCCCTGTTTAAATTCTTCTAATTCTTCTTTTGACATTTTATAAAGTGCAACTCCAAAAGTTTTATTTCCATCTTTATCTAAATATTCAATATTGTTTTCTATGTCAAATATCCAGCTAGATTTTTCCTCATTTACAAGTGTTATAAATGAATGTGGAGTTCTTTCCCCCTTAATAGTTAAATGACTATTAGTTAAATGTGGAATATAGCTTTTTATTATACCTGCTTCTCTTAAAACCTCAAAGCAGTTTTGAGCAACAGAAGCTCTTTCAGCACATAACCCAATTCTTTCATTTTTTATATCTGATAATGTCAAATGTTCATTATTACTAAAATATGCACTTTCTCTTTTAGCACCATCTCCACGTCCTCCGAAGTATTCATTTATTGAGTTTTCGACAGCATATGTAATCCACATCAAATTTTTATTTTGTTCATCTGTTTGTTGATTAAATCTCTTTTCTAAATCATTTAATAATTCAATCATTCCAATTTTATCAATACTAAAATCAATTCCAAAAACAGGCTGAATTGTTACAGAACTTTCTGGTGTTATAATTCCGTCATACATTATTGGCTTATCAGAAAAGTTAGATGATTCTAATTTTCTTTTTTCTTGCTTTGAAATTAATTCTTCATATATTTTTACAAAACTTTTTTCCATATTTTCCTCCGTATTAACTATATAATTTAATTTTTATTATCTTTTTCCATCTTCCCTCTTATGTTCATCTTTTAAATAATCTTCCTTCTTTTTCTTTATAGTACTATAATTTTTCTTGTTCTTATAAATCTTTTTATAATTATCTTGAAAACAATTTTTTTATTTTATTGATTATTTTCTTGAAAAAAGATTCTTTATATTTTGTCATTGCTTTTTCATTATTGGTATTGCCATCTATTGCTCTTTGATTGTCTTTTCTATTCCTAAACAAATCTTCTGTTTTATATTGTTCTTTTTTCTTTTCTTCAGCAAATGCTTCATCTTCTCTTAATAACCTAAGCATCTCTTTTTTCTGTTCTTCATCAAGTAAATACTCCATATTTATATATGTTAGCATTGCAATAGTATCTATATTCAATTTTTGGTTTTCTAATGGCTTATTATCATCAAAATAAAAATCATAAGTTGTATCTTTATTTTTTTTAATATATTCCCATATTTCTAGTGGAATTTTCTTTTTATATTTATCTTCTAATCTTTCCAATACAGCTTCTACTTCTACCAATCTTTTGTTTAAATCTTTCATACAATATCTTCCTTACAATATTTTTATTTATTTCTATACGTAATGTTTTAAGCTAATGTATCTACTAAACATTCATTTAAAGTATTAAATATACATAAAAAAGTTTTATCTGGTGCTATTTCAATTGGTCTATATAAATTCTTTACATTAGAATTATTATCAAATCCAACTAATAGTTCCTCCATAACTTTTCTTGGCTCATTACTTGTAATTGTTTTTTCTATAATCTCTTTACATCTTTGTATTGACACATTTTCATTATCTGTATTTTTTAAATAATATATAATAGCTTTTAATAAATTTTTTGCCATATCATACCAAAATGGATCTTTATTTTCTTTAGGCTTACATATAATATCGCATATCACATCAACATCTTTGTCATTTTTAATATATTTTAATGCATTTTCTTTATTTTTTATTGCTTGTATGATTTCTTGTTTATTATCTTTATTTTCTTGAGATGGATTTATTATTCTCTTGTATTTAAAATTTTGAGGTAATCCCCCTATATAACCAGATTCTCTATCTGAACCAATTGTTATATTCTTCTCCTTTAATATTCCTATTATTTTTAATGATAATTCCATAACCTCATCATCATTAATTATGTCGTTGTATCTCATTAATAAATTCCCAATTGTAAACTCTGTATCATTTGGCATTACTTTTATCTCATTTACAATTTCTTCTATTATTTCTTCTTTTTTCACATTAATCTCCTCATCTTTCTTATTATATATATTATTATTGGGATATAAAATTCTATCTAGCATATCTTCATTTCTTTCTATGCACACCTTTATAGCGTTTATAGTTTGTTCTTTTGTTCCACTAGGCTCTGCAATATATGCATGTTTACCAAATTTTTCTTCATAAAGCCTACAGTATCTTTCAAATTCTTTATCTTCTGCATCTTTCAATGTAATTTCATTCTCTGCATTGTCATTTATTAAATTTTTTAAAAATCCTTCTAAATCTTCTTTGTTTTTCATATAATATTTTATCTCCCTTCATCGTTTGCTTGTTGCTTTTGTTCCATTTTTCTTCTCATTTCTTCTAATTTTTGTGGATCAGACATTCGTTGAATAGGTGGTAAATTTCTATATTCCCCAAAATTAGTTAATGAATTCAAAAAATCTTCCCTTGTCCTATTTCGTACTGGTGCACTATTTTCTCTTACCTCAGTATGTTCAGGTAAAATGTCTAATTGTTTATGTACAAATTTTTCTACAAAAGACATATTCATAAACAAATCATGTTTTTGTAAAAACCTTGCTACTTTTTGTTTTAGTGATAACTTATTTACATTAGTTTGTAAATGTTGTGAATAAGAACTTGGCTTAATAACAGCTCCATATCTTGTATTTATATAATTTTGATTTTCATTACTTTCTATTTGTCCCTCTGGATTTTGTTCTCTTATAGGTCTAATTATTTCTCCATATTGATTAATCGAATATCCTTCTGGCATTTGAATATTTTGTTCTTGATTTATTTGAGTTTCAACTATTGGCTCACCTATCATTTGATTTAGCATTTTCAATTTGTTTTCTATACCTGGTATATCCATATTCCCATTTCTTGATATTGTTTCTCTGTATTTATCTTGATATCTTGCATTTGCAAATTCTTGTATAAGACCTTGTGCATTTTTGAATATTAATTCAAATTTATCATTACTTAAATTTGTATCATATAATTGCTCAAAAGCATTGTTTAAATCTCTCCATGCTCCTTTGCCTAAATACTTATCAAATTCATTTTCAACTAAACTAGAATCATTTAAAATACCATAAAAAAATGTATTGGCTGGCTCTTGTGTTCCATCTTTATTAGTAATCATTGAATCAATTTTTTGTTCTACCATTTGTTCAAATGTCATTTCTTCTTCAAAATCATTTCTCATTGAAACAGCAAGTAATTTTACTAAATCATCACATTTTTTATAAGAATTATATTCAGATAAATCTACTTTACCCGAAACAATATCATCAGCACTTATATTTCCTCTAATGCCAAGTTGAGCAATTAAATTAATTGCATTTTCTTGTATTTGCTCTCCATAAAATTGTTCTGTTTGTTCATCTCTTCTTATTAATCCTGAAACATGTCTAGAATTTGATTCTCTATCATATACTTGCCTTTGTGGATTAGCAACATTTAACATTAAGTGTCCCATTTCATGTGCCAATCTAAAATCTGCATTTTGCCCATCTATTTCAGGATACCTATATGCTAATTCATATTTATAAAATCCATTTTCATCTCTAATTGTTCTATTATTATTATCTCTTTGAAGCCTTACCTCTCCTTTGGCTGTTGGATCTCTGTCATATATTGAAGATTCTATATCATTAAAATGAATATTTAGCCTTTCTTCTGAAACATTCATTGTAAAGTTTTCCATTACTTGTCCGTTTTCTGTTAATAAATTAGACATATTCTGCTTTATAAAATCAAATCGTTTTAATTCTTGACTTATTATTTTTCTAGCTTCTTGCTCATTTCTAGCATATACAATAAATTGTCCATCTCCAAAATTATATTTACTCATTCATTAACTCCTATTTTAGTATTAAGAATAATATTAAACTTATTGCTAATTGCACTAATAATATTTTACTTGTAATTTTATATATTTTTTCAATTTTATTTCTTCTTTTTTCTGCATCCCAATATTTTCCTATGTGTACTTCAGAATGTTCTAAATAATCATTTATATCATCAGTATATCTTGATCTTCCTGTTGAAGAATCATAACCTGCATATTTTGCATCTGGAATTAAAGGTCTATATATTGACATTATATACCAATGACTAAATAAATTTCCAAACAATATTGCAATAAACCATTGTCCTAAAATCAATATAGCTTTATTATTTAAATAATCATGAATTACATTAGGTAAATTATTTTCATTTATTTTTAAAATAACAAATACAATATATGATAATATTATTCCTACAGATATACAAAAGCTTTGCATTCTTAACTTTCTACTTTTTATTGTCTTATTATATCTTTCTTCATTATTTTCTAATATATCAGTTATTCCATAGTATAAATTATTAGCTTCACTTTCTTGATTTTGAGTATCAACTGAAATTACAGCATCAGAATATCTCAATTCCATTCCAGCATCTCTAAAATCTACCTCTGCATTAATCCTACTATATTCATCGCCAGAGTTATTGTATCTGTTAGTTGTATAAAAAGATATTCTTAAATCTATTGAAATTCTTTTAATATATGATGGCTCATTTAAATTTGAGATAAACCAGTTGTAATTGCTTTCAGTCATTGTTTTTCCATTATGTAGTTCTATTGTATATCTTATCTCCGTACTAGCATTTCCGTATTCCCATACTTTTTGGTCATATTCTAAATTTCTATTTTTATTTTCATCTATTTGTATTCTTCTATCATAATCATCTTTATAATTTTCTAAATAATTTGCAACATCTATTATTGATTTTACTGGTATTTGCTTATTTATAACTTTATTATCCATTTTTTACCACCTTTAACTTATATAATATTTTTTTACTTTAATTACACTCTTTCATCTCATACATATAGAAAAAATCTTCGTGCATTTTTCTAAATATTTCTTTGTCTTTAGCTTTTTCATAAACATATTTTGCTACCTCATACGCACTTAGAATCCTATTTTCTTCATTAGTAATTATTTCTATACAAGATTTATCTATTTCAATAGGTAAATTAACATCATACCCAGTTAATCCACCAACTTTAGCTTGTTTTAATTTTTCATCATCCAGTATTATCCTAAGATATACTTCTTCTTTTAGTTTTCTAATCATAGCCCTACAAGCAATATCTTTACTAATACTATCTTTTGAATTAAAATCATCTATCTCTAAAAAATAATGTCTATACTCTTGAGGTATATCTATTATTCTTAATCCCATATAAAACTTATATATAAATGAATTTATTATTCCCATAATACCTTTTCCACCTTTGGAAACTGATACATTCGCTCTATCTCCTACTAATTTACTTGCTACTCCAATTTTGGGTTTCAATCCTTCATTTAATATACTATTTATATTAGTTTTATTAGTAAAATGAAAATAATCATTATTAAAATCACAGTTATCTATATTTATAATCATATACTTTTTACCTCATCTACTTATCTATATAAGATTTAATTATTTTTTAAAATTGATTTTATCTTATTTATAAACCTTTTAATAATATTTTCTTTATATTCCACCATTGCAACATTTTCATTTAGTGTTTCAGTTTCTTGTATTGCATCTGACGTTCTATTTTTAAATAAATTATCTGGATTATATTGTTCTTTTAATTGTTCTTGATATTTCTTTTCATTCTCATTATATATTCTTTGCAATCTATTTTTTTCTTCTTCATCTTTACACCAATACTGAAGATTTAACATAGCAATTATTGCTAATGTTTCTTCCTTTAGATTTTGTTCTTTAATTGGAATGTTTTTATCTATATTTTTTACATAACTATTATCTTTTTCTTCTTTAAAGAAATCCCTTAATTTTCTAGGTATTTCATTTCTTAAATTTTCACTTAATAAACTTAAAAATTCATCAACCTCAGAATATGCTTGTCTTGTTGTTATTGCTACCCCCATTTTCCTTATCCCCTTTCTAGTATAAATAAGTTATTTAATTATTATCTTCCATCATTATTATCATTTGTTTTTAGATTAGTTCTTGCCTTTTCATCTTGTGATTGTAATTTCCAAGAACTATAAGATATAGCAATATCTTCCCCTTTACTGTTTTTCCCAATCATTGACATTTCTCCGAAATCACTTAACTCATCTGGCTCTTTATTTTCCATATTTTTAATTTTTTGATTATAAATTCTATTTAAAGAATCAATAATATAATATTTACCATTTTTTCTTACAACATTATAATTATGAGGTTCAACTTTTCCATTCCAATCCAAATCTCCACCTACCAAATATGTTTCATATCCCAAAAAACTTAAAGCATTTTGAGTTAGCATCGCATGTTCTGTACATTTAGCTATGTTTAGTCCTTTTATTCCACTTATATCAAAACTTTTAGCTCCTGTTAAGTCTGGATCTTCATGTTCTCTAGTCCATTCAAAATATTTTTTCATAACATTAGAATTATTAAATATAAAATCTTTAAAACTTCCATCAAATATATTTAATCTTAAGCATTTCTGCCAATTTGATATAAAGAAACCTATATTTTTTCTTACATACTCTTTTGCTTTTTTTTCAATTTCTTCTTCTGTGTATTTTTCTACATAATTAGTATCTTTTTTTAAATTATTTATGTATGAATTTTCTAATTTTTTCACAACCTCATCATCAAGATTTCTAAAATACCCTCTTATAATTTCACAAAATTGAGAAATTTTAATTCCGCCATTTTTTTGTTTTATTTCTTCCTTGTTATTTCTTACATAATTAATAATTTCATCATATAAATCAGAAACATTATCAATTACATATTCATCAGCTCCCACCTTAGCATCTATTCCAATCCCCATATCCTTTGGTATAAATCCATCATGAAAAATAACTGCTGGTGTTTCAACGCCTGAATCATTTTTAATTTTATTAGTTGGCTTTCTTTTAGTCTTATATTCATTAGAATTTAGATATTCTAATCTTCCTTCTATTATTTCTTCGTTGCTTTTTCCACTTTCTATTAAACTAATTAATCCCATTGGATTATCAAACTCAAATTCATTTTTACTTTTTGACTTTTCTTCTTTTTCCTTAATCACTTGTTTAATACTTCCTGCTTGTTCATTTATTGTACTTATTTTTGTAATTTCTTCTGTAGCATTAATTCCACTTTGTAATAATAAATCTCCTGTTTCCATATCTTTTTTTATCTCCTTCAAATAATCTACCTCTTTAGTTTCTCCATTTTCAGTTTCATAAAATATACTTGTTGAACGCAATACTTTATTATCAAATAATTTTTTTACTATATCATATTTTTGTTCTAATGAAATATCATAGTTTTCTAATATTCCTTTTTCTGAATCATAAATATATATTGGTAAAATGTTTCCTGTTTGTAATTCATAATATTTTTGAGCCAATAAAATTCTAGATAATGGTATCTGTCCTATTGCTTTATTTGCAAATAATCCTACATAAGCATTTTCTCTCATATTAACATTAATTTCATTCATAACTTTTTCACGCTTACTTCTTATAATATCTGCTAATTCACTTAATGAACCAATATTACTATCATTTGCTCTGAAATCACCATTTTTATCATTCCCACTACTACCACTATCTGTTTCAGAAATATGTTTTACTTCTGTTTCATCACTATTAAGTAAAAAACCTATCGCTTTATAAGTTGGAATTGTTTCATTTGGCAATAATAATGTTGATGAAATACTTCCTAATCCTTCTCTTTTTGCTTCTTCATATTCATTAGCCCATATCGAAAAATCATAAGAAAAATCATTTCTTTCGTAATTTCTATGTAATGAAGGATTATCCATTGCACGAGCTAATATCTTCCCTTGTTTAAAAAGATTTAAAACACTATCACTCATTAACTAACCTCTTTTATCTATTTACTCCATTATTTTCTATACTTTGTTGTTATTCTTTTTGTCTTCTTTTTATATTTTGTAATTCTTCGTTTATTTTCTCTGTTCTTGTATTATCCTCTGTTGCTTCAATTGCACTATCTAATATAGATTGTTGTTTCTGTTCTACAATATCTAATTTATATTTTTCTCCAAATTTTTTGGGTTTTGTTTTTATTCCTCTCTGAATATAAGAAATACTAGCTAGTGCTAATTCTTCTTTACTATCATAACCAGCATTTAAATGATATCTGTCAATTAAACTATCAACTATGTATTCATCAGAATTATTGGTCTTTTGTTTTATTTTTTTTAATGCAGTTCTAGCTAAAACCTTTTGTTTTTCAAATGGTGTATTATCTCTTAAACTTGCTCTACTTGGCTGACCTTGTGTCTTTTCAATTTCAGCTACACTTAACATTTCTTGAACCTTTGGTGATTGTTGCATTTGTTCTAGCAATTCCTTAATTTCTGGTGATGCACAAAATTCAGACACATATCTTCGTTTTCCAATAGTTATATTGTTAGCTGCATTTAACAATCTGAACATTCTATCTATATTATTTTGTGAAAAATCAATTTCTTCAGGTTGAATACCACCAAAAAAAATATTATTAATTTTTCCTGTCCTTAATAGATTTAAATATTCTACAACAAGTTCTATATCGCTTTCTTCTCTATCAACCCTTTTATTATATTGAGCATCTGATTCAAGTTGTTTATAACTTTCAACAAATTTAAGTACAAAATCTTGAACATTTTCTTCCTGCTGTATTTGTTGTTTATCTTCATTTATATTGCTTATCTTATCAACTATAAGAAAAGGATTTAATTGGCTAGAAAATTTTTCATCCTGAATTTCATTAACTATAGTATCGTAAATTTCTGGTTTTTCTTTGGATTTCAATTTAATAAGTTTCGCAACAGATTTATTTAAATTGGATTTATAATTCTCTAATAGTTGTATTTCTTCCGTACTTAACATATTTCTTTCTTTTTTTCTCTCCAATAAATAAATATTACTCATATCCTTATTAAAATCTTCAAACTTGTACTCAGAAAATGAATTAAAATCCATTTCAAAATTTGTATTATTTCCTAAAAACTGATCTGCAAGTTTGTCTTCACCAAATACTACCTTAATAGCTCTCATAATATTTTTAACATAATACAAATAATCTACATTTTCTGGAAGACGTCTTCCTTCAGCATCCTCTGCAAACATTTGAGTACATGCTTCTAATACTCCATTATATTTATTAGTATCACTACCACCTTTAGCAGAATGTCCAAAAATCACCTGTTCTCCATCTCTTACCAAACTTACACCATGCAAACATTCATGAGTAATTTGAAATGTTGCAATTTTAGGATTTTCTTGAATAAATTTTTCATCTACATATACTTCTCCCTTTGTTGGAAAATTAACTAATCTTGACCCTTTAATTTCTCTCACAGGAGCATAATATAAAGCTTGTCCTCTTTGTATATTTTTCAATAAATTTGTTTTATCTATATTTTTTATGCTATTAAAATAACTCCATATTTTTAATAAACTTCTTTCAGCAATATCTCTTTCAGCTTTTTTTCGTTGTTCGCTTAATTGTTTATATACATTATTAGCCATTTATCAAATTCATCTCCTACAAAATAAAAATTTAATCTTATTACATACTTTTTCGAAAAATCCCTCTTTATACTCTACCATAGCAACTTTATTAGTAGTTACTTGTTTGTTCTTTTTATCAAAATCTAATATCTCCATTTATACCATTTAATTTTACCATACATATCAAATTTTGTATCAAAATATCAAAAACTTAATATAAATGTAATATTTTTGTAACATTATAAAAACCAGGAAGACTTGCCTCCTGGTTTCCAAAGATTAATACTTTTGTGCTTTTTGGATAATTTCATTAAAATCATCCGTTTTACATATGTATTTTAATCTTTTAGATGATAAAATGTCATAACTTTTGCAAACAATATCATAGCCTTTTTCTGACTTAATATCTAAAATCTTTATCATTTGCATTGAATCAGAAAATTTACAGAGCATTTTCATCACCATGTCGAATTATATACATAAATGTCTGCAAAGTTTGTCGAATTTTGTAAAAATATATAAATAATTTACAAAATGTGATAAAAATATTTTTTATAAAAATTTTAGTTGTTCAATTTTGTTTTCTATCTCGTCTCCTTCAAGGTTTTTAGGAATTATACTATACTTTTTTAAATAAAAATATAAATACATTATTCCTCTTTTAGTCCATTTGGGATTATCTTTAAATGTTAAAACTTCGCCATTTTGCTTTATATAATTTCTACTTTCTGTCTCCTGAAGATTTTTTCCTCTAAATCCCTTTTTTAAGAAAAATCTTATTTTGCCATTACATTTCTTTTTATAAATTACATTAGTTTCTTGTAATACCATATTAAATTTTATAGAACTCATTCCATATATTTTTGCAAGTTCTGAAGTAGTTAAATTTTTATTTTTCTTTTCTATAAATTCTATATATTTTTCATCTGTTATAGGCATATCATCAACTCCCATTGTAAATTACTAATTCTTTTTTGTATTTACATTTTTTCTTGTTACACCTTTTCTCTTTTATATCTTTAGGTTCTAAATAACATCTATGTAAATTGCAATAAGCTACAGCTTTACTTAAATCTCTTAATCTGCCGTATAAAAATAATTCTTTATTTTTGACATTTTTAGAACCTTTTCTTATTGTTTTTTTAGATTTTATTTTTTCATTATCCATGTCTTTAGTACACCTCATTTCTGTCAATGTCCTTATTATCTTTATAAACATTTTTCTCTTAGATGTTTTATTGTACTAAATCATATACATCAAATTTCAAAAATTTGCCCTTAATTTTCAATTTTTATGATTTAATTGATAAATTATAGTTCTATTAAAAATTTTTCATTTTAAGGCTTCATAGTTAGAATAAAATTCTTCCCATGTTTTTTTACCAGAATCATTTAAAAATCTCATAGCAACCTTATTATTATTAACAATCCTATGCAATTCATTTAAACTAAAACTCTTACACAGCAAGAGTGTATTTTTTATCTCATTACAAAATGATTGATATGTATAATCTTGAAGAATCTTTTCTATTTCAATTATTTCAAGTTCTTTTAATTTTTTATCAAAATAGACTTCAATACACTCTATAATTTTTATTAGATCCTTATTGTTCATTTATTTTTCCCTCTCTAATTAGTTTTTTTACTCTATCTTCAGCACTTAGTGTTTTAGCCTCGTTGTAATGTGCTAAAGAATATTCTTTTGCTTCTTCTAGGGTTTTAATTCTATGTCTTTTCCAATTATTCAAAATAGCTTTAAAATAAATACATTTTCTTACACCACTAGCAACAGTAATATCTATTGCATACATAAGGACAGCTTTATCATAAATTGCTAAAAAGTTATTTATAACCTTTCTACTTTCATCAGTTATCATAGTAATATTAGATTCATAGTATTCTGACACAACTTTATAATCATTTTTCCAATTTTTTTTTACTTCTTCTTGTTCCTGCTTCGAAGAACATATACTATCCTTATCTATACTAATCTTATCTATACTAATCTTATCTATACTATACTGGGTTGCAAATTGGTCGCAAATTGGTTGCAAGTTGGTTGCGACTTGGTTGTCATTTTCTAAATCACTTGAAGTGCAAGGCTTTTGAGGATTATCTAATTTGTTAATTCCATCAGATTTTTCAGTTTTTTTTTGAATATTGGTTGTCATTTGGTCGCAATTTGGTTGCAAATTGGATGTCGTTTGGTTGCCACTTGGTTGCAAATTGGTCGCAAACTGGTTGCTATTTGGTTGCAATTCGGATGTCATTTGGTTGTCATTTGGTTGCAAATTGGTTGTCATCTTTAACTTATAAATACCATATTCATCAATTTCTAATTTCTTTTTTTCTGGCAAATACATTGTTTCTTTATATCTATCTGCTCTTATTACATTATTTATTTTCCAATGTTTAATCACTATAAGTCCATTATCAAATTGAATTATAAAGCCTTTTTCTATTAAAGTATTTAAATCTTCCTCAGTACAACCTATTAATTTTATTATTGTTTTAGCATTATTAATAAATCCTGCATCATCTGCCTTCATTCCAAAATGAAAATACAAACATTGACTACTTAAAGGCATATCTTGAAAAATATCAGTATCAACAACATCTAAGCTAAACATTCGTCTTCTTGCCATTTTAAAGTTCCTCTCTTTCGTAATTTTTATATTTAGCTTTTATTGTTTTTTACATTTCTTGTGCTTTTGTTTTTGTTTCCTTTTATGTTCTTTCTCCTCTTGCATTTTTCTTATATATTCTCTTTGTTCTTCATCTTGAAGTTCTTTGTACCATTCTGGTTCATTCATTTTTACACTAACAAGAATCACATATATAAGAGATACTGCAATCATTGAAATAATAAATAAAATGATTAATATAACACCTAGCATTCTTGTTCCTTCTCCTTATTCTTATATTTTTGCGATTTTTTCTCCTCTTGTTTTTTCTTAAATTCTTGGTTTTGTAAAATATTAGCTAATCCACTTCTGGTTATTGAATAATAATTATTATCTTTTATATATCTTCTTGTTTCTTTATCTATTTCTGTATTTGTTACTATTACAGTTCCTTTTATATATAAACTACATTTATAAATTTTGCTTAAAATTTTAATATTACATTTTGGTAAAAATACAACTCTGTATTTATTATCATTTCTAACTATTACTAAATTTGAACTTGTTTCATATACATTGTATTCTAAATTTTCGTAATATTCTTTTACCATTTTTTTTATTTCTTCCATTGTCATTTTATCTACTCTATTAGCATAATCTTCTATAAAGAAGCTATTTTTAATTTTGGTTTTAAATAAATAAGTTGCAAGTATTAGTACCATAAACAATAAAGCTAATAAAGTAATCATTATAAAGTTAAATTTAAAGCAAATACAAATACAGATAAAAACTATAAGATATATGTATATAAAGAAATCTAAGTGATATTTAGGTAATTCTCCTAAATTCTTAAAATACTTATTCTTAATTCTTTTAAACATAACTTATTCCTCGCTTTTAATCCACTTTTTATATTCTTCTTGTTCAATTTGTCTTATTTGTTTTATTTCTTTTGGACATAGTTCAGGAAATTGTTTATAAATAACTCTTCTAGCTCTTGTTATTGATGCAAATGAAGGTAATTCCATTTCTTTTGCATATAACATAACTCTTGAAAAAGTCATAGTTAAAGTCTTTGGCTTTACTCTGCCTAATACATATCTAATTAATAGAAAATCGTTTTCTCTTGTTTGAGGATGGTCTTCTAGTACCTCTTTAACAGTATTTTTTAAAATTTTCATTTTCTTTTTATCCATGAACACTTTTCTCCATTACCCCAATATATCAATAATTGCGTATATGCCAGTAAAATATGGTGCAATTTCAGATAGTAATTCTTTTTTATCTCTTGCAAATTTTCTTTCATTATCATAATGCTCATATTTTATTTGTTTAACAGGAATGTCTTTTTTGTAATACTCTTCTAATATAATAATTTTACATTCATTTCTAAAAATTGTATCTATTACTCTTTGATTACTTTCTTTTTCTAGTATTTTCTCTAATTTTTCGTTAGAATCTTTGAGTTTGTTTTCATATTCTGTAATGATTTTATCTATAAAATTAAAAGCTTGTCTTAATTCTATGTAATATGCAAAATTATCATCAAACTTTCCTTTATCCTCATAAAAATCTGATGTCATCATTTTCTTAAAATACTCGTTTTCCTCAAATTTAATATTTTCAGTTGTAAGAAGTGTTTCTTCAATCGTTTTAATTTCTCTTTGTAAAGGTCTATATTTTTTTAATATGAGATCTGCTGTTCTTATCTTTTCTTCATGTCTTTGCTTAGTAGCTCCTTTTTGTAATTTAACCATATTATCTATTACAGCCTTTACAATACAATTTCTAAAATATTCTATTTCTTCATTAAGTTTAGAGGTAACCTTTTTATCAGCTTCTATATTGATTAGTTCTATTGCTTGTTGTGATAGTTTTTTTCTTGTTTTCTCTTCCATAACTATAAACTATCCTTATTTATTAATTTCTTGTATGTCTAAAAAACCTTTTTTATTAAGGTCTATTTTTAAGCTACCTTCACATTTTTTATTGCCATTTACTAAATTATTTATAGGCTTAGTTTGTCCATATTTTAGTAAATTTTCTATTACTGAATTATATAAAACGATTCCAAAAGCTCTTTTTGTTAATTTAAAATCACAAGTATTATCATTATTTCCTTCACATTTACAACTATATATTTCACGATTTATTGTCCTATTTCTTGCAAAAACTTCTTTTCCACATTTTGGGCATTTTCCAAGTGGTCTAGATTTTCTATTTAATTTTTTATTTTCAGATTTTCTATGTATTATCCTTCCTATATCTCTTTTAATTTGATTATTTGTTTTTTTCAATAGTTCATTTTTGAACCTTTTTGTTACTAATTTATAAATAATAATTGTTGGTAATTTTTTTTCGAAATAAAGTTTTACAATATATTCTTCGATTTCTTTGTTATCCCATAAGTTTTTCATTGTATTGGATCCTCCTATTACTTACTCAATATTACACATGTTTTTCCTAATTCTTCATTATATTCAATCATAGTAACTTGTCTATAAAGAATATCCTGATTTAAGGTAGCATCCAATCTTTTTATTTTATCTTCTAAGTTGTCAAAATCATAAACACCAAGTTCAATCCAGTTATTTTCATTTTCATCATCTAAATATATTCTTATAACATCTGTTAAATAATCTATACCTTCATATTCATCTGGTGCCTTTCTAAAATTATATCTGATTAAAAAATTCTTTAAATTCAATTTCTCCATTTTTATTTTCTCCTTTATATCTAAAAATTATATATAAAGGTCTAGTCTACTTACAAACTAAACTCCGTTTTTTTACTTAATGTAATAAGTCTAAAAAACTATTATTTTTTATTTTTACTCCATTTGCTATCTTCTTATTCTGGTTAGCTTGTTTATCTAAAAACTCATCAATCCATTCAAGTTTAAATAGCATTTCTTTTCTTGTGCCTCTTACAAATTTTAGACCATTTTTAACCCAGTTCTGTGTTATTTTATATGGTGTAATTTGACTTTTTGGTCCATAAATTTCTTCTTCTGAAATTTGTTTTGCTGTATAAAGCTTCCTGTCTTGCATTTTCCCACTCCTCTCTTTTTAGTTACAATATATCTAATTTTGTGAAGTGTAGTGTAAAAAAAAATAAATATTTTCTTTTACAATAGGATTTTTGGACTTTTTACATTTTTAGCATTTAATATGAAGTTTAGTTCAAAAATTAAACTGACAGTATATCCATAAAATACTTTCAGTAATTATTTGTTAATCTTTCTCATAACTTGTCTAAATTGTCATTACAAAAAACCTGTAAATATGAGAACATCAATAAAAATTCAATTCTTCCTACTATCTCCTCCTTTCTTTATATGTCTTTATTTATACTACGATATTTTTATAAAGTCAATACCTTTTTAAAATATTTTCACTTTTTTTTATTTTTTGTAACTTTCCTATTGCTATTTTAAATTAAAACATATATAATGAGCTAGTAAATAATATTAAATTATTATTTATAAATTTTAGGGAAGGAGTTAATTGATTTGGAAGATTTGAGTTTTGGAGATGAAAATAAAAAAACCTTTGCTGAAATTATCATTGCTGAATTAAAGAAAAGAAAAATAACACAGCAAGATATTGCAAATGCAATTGGGGAAGATTACAATAGTTTAAAACAATGTCTATATTGCAAAAGACCTATAAAAGAATCTGTTGCAATAAAACTTTGTAATTATCTTAGCTTAGATTATAATGAAGTAATAAAAAACGATCCACACTTAAATATTTGGCAAAATTCAAATGCTATAACATTTGGTCAAAAACTTGGTAAATTACTAAGAACTCGTAATATTGACCATAAGGATTTTGCAGAAGCTGTTGGAATATCATCAGCAACTCTAAGTTATATTATAAATAATAACAGAACTTTAAAATTAAATACAGTATGTACAATATGTAGTTATCTAAATGTTAGTATTTATAATATGATAAAAGATGATCCAAAATATAAATTAATAAGTGATAGTTTTAATACTTCTATTATTTCTTTATTGAAAGAAGCTGGTATAGAAAATCCTATTCCAGATTATGAAAGTACTTTATTAAATCTTATTAAAGCAAATAAATACATATTTGAAGCTAAAGATTAATTATAATTTCGAACATTGAAAATTAAATATATCCCCTATCCACAGACAAAAACCTATTGATTCTTTCCTTTTAAATCAAATTTAAAAGGAGGATTAATTATGCGAAAAATAAATAATAACATTTATAATAAAATGCAAAAAAGAGAGGGTAATTTTACAAGATTACCAAGTGGTAGTTATAGACTTACATTTGGATATGAAGGAAAACTATATAGAGATACTTTTACCGATATTAAGGATGATTTTGAAGCTGAAATAAGACTAAGAGAGTATGTTCAAACAATTAAGGATAATTTATACGATTCACTTAATATAACAGTTGCTAGCTGGGCTCAAACTTGGATTGATAAAAAAATTAGACCAAATACTTCAGGAACTAAAACCGCTGAAGACTATATTAAATTTCTTAATAATAGATTTTTAGAAAGATTTGGAAATAAAAAATTAAAAAATATTACAATGGAAGATTTAAACAACTACTTTACCTGGCTAAAAACTCAAAACACAAACTTTGATAATAGAGAAAATACTCCATTATCTGAAGGTTCTTTAATAAAATATCATGGCATTATACACTCAATGTTTGAATGTGCTTATCTATGGAATAAAATTCCGATAAATCCATGTCCTAAAAGAAAATCAGTTAATTTTAAAGTCAATAATGATGGTTCTGCAAGAAAAAAGCCAAAAAATAGTATTAATGAAAAAAATCAAGCAGATATTCAATATTTTTCACAAGAAGATTATCAAAAAGCTCTTAGATTTCTAGAATTAGAAGAAAATGAAATAATATGCAATAATTCTTTAAGTGAAAAACAAAAACACTTTTATTATGGAAGACTTTTAGCATTTGAATTAGACTTTAAAACAGGTCTTAGAAGATCTGAATTATATGCTCTAAAAAAATCTGATATTGACATTAATAATGCAGTTCTAAAAGTCGATAAAACAAGACAAAGAACTGCCTCTCGGTACAGATACTTTAATAACAAAAAGTAAAACATCTATAAGAAGTATTTCTCTTCCAAAGTCTATTATACCAAAGCTAAGATACTTCTTAGATATAACTCCAAATTTTTACGATTATATTTTTGAAGATTTATCTATAGATGGTTTATCTAGTTATTGGACTGTATGGCAGAAAAATCATAATTTTAACCAAATTAGATTTCAAGATATTAGACATACTCATGCAAGCATTCTTTTATATATGGGTGTAGATTTAAAAGTAATCTCTGAAAGATTAGGACATTCAGATATTGGTGTAACAGAAAAAAATTATATCTATATTATTAGAGAACTTAAACAAAAAATTACCTCTCAAATTGATGCATTATAATTATTAAAAATTATCTAAAAACTTTTAGTATAATTTAACTATAAAAAAGTATACCCCTTCGTGGTAAAATTTTTTAGTTTTCGTGGTAAAAGTTTTTATATAAATAAGTTAAGTTTTACTTAAAAAAAGTATACCATTTCGTGGTAAAATTCGTGGTAAAACTATGGCAAATTATAACAAATTTTAACAAATGATATTTTAGAAAAAACATCTCCAAAACCTATTGAAATAAGCGTGTTACAGCATTTTATGCAGTAAAAAACATATGAAAAAGAGCCTAAAATGATAAAAGTTCCAAAACCCTTCTTATTACTGGATTTTAGAACTTCTATAAATATTCAATGGCTCCTCATGTTGGACTCGAACCAACGACCTATCGGTTACTGCACCACACTAATTTTCATTAGCATTATATATAATATAATTTGTAGTCTGGACTTTATCTTTACCATATCTTTTGACTTAGGTAGGTGGTGTAAAGTCTCTACACATAGCTTTCGCCTTGCTCGGTATTGTCTTCAGCATTACCTGTTAAGAGTTTCACCGACTTAGCCACCTTTTCATCTATAAGTTTCCTTATAGAGCTGCTAACTCTTTAGTCTTGCGACTTGCTCGACAGCCGAGCGCTCTACCAACTGAGCTAATGAGGAATATATAAAATCTGGCAACAACCTATCTTCCCAGCAGGGTAACCCGCAAGTATTTTCGGCACATTTAGGCTTGACTTCTGTGTTCGGAATGGGAACAGGTATTACCCCAAATGTAATCATCACCAGAAAATTGATAACTTTTTTAATGTGCTATTAAGTAGTATTTACTTAATACTTTTGTATTATACATTAAGTATAATTTTTTTTCAAGTGTTTTTCTTAATTTTTTAAAATTTTTGAAAGCACACTCAAAAATACATAGATGAAATATTAGTTTTAGACGTTTATTAAACTTCGATTACTTTTTTTAAAAATTGTGGTTAAGCCCTCGATTTATTAGTATTGGTCAGCTACATGCATTACTGCACTTACACCTCCAACCTATCACCATGTCGTCTTCATGGAATCTTACTACCTTACGGTATGGGATATCTTATCTTGGGGTGGGCTTCACACTTAGATGCTTTCAGCGTTTATCCCTTCCCTACTTAGCTACTCAGCCGTGCCATTGGTATGACAACTGATACACCATTGGTAAGTTCAACCTGGTC
>JAFRNM010000020.1 GCA_017430135.1 Clostridia bacterium
AAATAATTTAAATAAAATACATTTAGAAAATAATGTTGATTTGATTTCAATAAAAGAATTATTAAAAAATAAATTTAAGAATATTAATTTTGATTTTTTAGAGTTTAAAAATTTTATTCAAGATTTTTTGGAAAAAGAAAAAAATAATTATAATTTAATTTTAATTGATTTAGGTTCTGAAAATAATCCAGAAATAAATAATTTAATTTTTGAAAAAAGTGATATCAATATTTTATTAACAGAAGGAAATTTAATTGGAATAAATAAGTTAAAAATATATTTAAATAAATTTAATAAAATTAATAATTTTAAAATTATCATAAATAAAAAAGATTTATTTTCTATTGATAATATGTTTATAGAAAAAATATTAAAATTAGAAATTATAGGAGAAATAAAATATAAAAAATTTTATTCAAATTTAATAAATAATCATTTTAATTTTTATTATAATTTTAAAAAGAAATATAAAAAAGAATATGAAAAAATATTTAATAAATTATATTAAAAAAAATAATCATAAAAAACAAATAGAAAAAATAAAATTTTGGAGGTAATAAATATGTTAAATGAATTAGAAGAAATAAAAAATTTAAATTCAATACATGAAGTAGATAATTATATAAAAAATAATGCAGATGAATTAAATAAATTAAATTTAGAACAAAAACAACAAATTGCAAATTTATATTTGGAAAAACAAATATATCAAATTCAAAATGATTGGGCAAATTCAGAGATAACCAATATTTTAAATACAGCATTAGATATTGGTTTAAGAATTATTTTACCAGATTATTTGGATGAGCAAGTTATAGAATTAAAAAATAATATAATAAATTTTGGTGTAAAAGAAGGATTTGAACAATCAATAAATGATGTAGTACAAAAAGGAAAAGAAGCAATAGGACTTTTAACTAATAATTTTGAAAGTATTAGTGATGCTAAAAATGCAGTAAAAAAAGGTGGGACATTAGATATAATATCAGAGTTAGTAGATAAGGGAGTAGATGCATTAAAAGATAATAAAAAAATAGATACAAAAACTGCAAAAACAATTAAAAAAGAAAAAGATAATATTATAAAAAGTGTAGAAGCCAATATAGATATTACTTTTGAAAATCAAATTGCAGATTTCGAAAAATTAGAAAAATATATTTCAAATTGGAAAGAAGCATATAATTTACAAGATTATAATTCTATGCAAAAAGAATATAAAAAAATGGAAAAAATAATGAGTAATTTAATGCCATTAGAAAAAACAATAAGCGAATTTAGAACAATAGAAAATTTACAAACTTTAATAAAAAATAATGGTAAAAATTTTAATTTATCCCAAGAAGAATTAGAGTTAGCAAATAAATTGATAAAATAAAAAATGATAATAAGAGGAGACAAGTTGAAGATTTAAATCTAAGTTTTTAGTTAGATAGTATTATGGGAAAATTGAGTAAAATCAATTTTCCTTTTTTAAATTAAAAAACTAATAAATTAGTTATTTCCCTAAACTTTTTTGCTAATTTTACTTGCATATTTTTTTGTGTTTTAGTATAATACATTTGTAGAAAAAAGACGTTAAAAGAAGTCTAGAAAAGAGGGAAAATACTATGGAAGAAAGACGCGAAGAACACGTAATTGAAAGAGACATTGATAAAGAAATGAGAACTGCATATATTGATTATGCAATGAGCGTTATTGTATCTCGTGCATTACCAGATGTAAGAGATGGATTAAAACCTGTTCATAGAAGAATTTTATATGCAATGCATGAAGATGGAATTACATCAGACAAGCCATATAGGAAATGTGCAAATACTGTTGGATCAGTTTTAGGAAGATACCATCCACATGGAGATGCTTCTGTTTATGATGCAATGGTTAGAATGGCACAAGATTTCTCTATGAGATATACGCTAATTGATGGACATGGAAACTTCGGTTCAATAGATGGTGATGGAGCAGCCGCAATGAGGTATACAGAGGCAAGAATGGCTAAAATTTCTCAATATATGTTAACAGATATTGAGAAAAATACAGTTGATTTCATGCCAAACTATGATGATAGATTACAAGAACCTACAGTTTTACCTGCTGCAATACCTGCATTATTAATTAATGGGTCATCAGGAATTGCCGTTGGTATGGCAACAAATATACCACCACATAATTTATCTGAAGTAATTGATGGAATTATAAAAATAATTGATGAAGATGAAGTTACTGATGAAGATTTAATGAGCGTAATAAAAGGACCAGATTTTCCAACAGGAGGATTAATCTTAGGAAGAGAAGGAATTAAACAAGCATATACAACAGGTAGAGGAAAAATTATTTGTAGGGCAGAAGCAGAAATCGAAGAAATGAGCAATAATAAGCAAAGAATTATTGTTTCATCACTTCCATATCAAGTAAATAAAGCAAGATTAATAGAAAATATTGCTCGTCTTGCAAGAGAAAAGAGAATCGAAGGAATTTCAGAGTTAAGAGATGAATCTGATAGAATAGATAAAGTAAGAATTGTAATTGAATTAAAAAGAGATGCAAATGCACAGGTTGTTTTAAATCAATTATATAAAAATACACAAATGCAAGATACATTTGGTGTAATTATGCTTGCTCTTGACCATGGGCAACCTAAAGTATTAACTTTAAGACAATGTTTAGATTGTTATTTAGAGCATAGAAAAGAAGTTATTCTAAGAAGAACAAAATTTGAATTAGATAAAGCATTAGCAAGAGCTCACATTTTAGAGGGATTAAAAATAGCCTTAGATAATATAGATGAAGTTATAAACATTATTCGTTCTTCATATGATGATCCAAAAGAAAGATTAATGGAAAGATTTGGATTAACAGATATTCAAGCTCAAGCTATTCTAGATATGAGATTAAAGACTTTATCAGGTTTGCAAAGAGAAAAAATTGAAGAAGAATATAAAGCTTTAATGGAATTAATTGCACATTTAAGAGAAATTTTAAATAGTGAAAAATTAGTATTCGACATAATTAAAGAAGAATTACTTCAAATTAAAGAAAAATTCGGAGATGACAGATTAACCAAAATTGTTGCAGCAGAAGGAGAATTTGAAGTTGAAGATTTAATAAAAGAAGAACAAACTGTAATTGCTTTAACACACTTTGGATATATTAAAAGAATGCCAATAGATACATATAGAAGCCAAAAAAGAGGCGGAAAAGGAATTTCTGGAATATCTACAAGAGAAGAAGACTTTGTTAAACAAATATTTACAGCTTCTACTCATGATACAATTTTATTCTTCTCAAATAAAGGAAAATTGTACAGATTAAAAGGCTATGAAGTTCCAGAAGCAGGAAGAACTGCAAGAGGTACAGCAATTGTAAACTTATTAAGTCTAGACCCTGGAGAAAAAATATCAGCTGTAATTCCAATTCAAAACTTTGCAGAAGGAAAATATTTATTAATGGCTACAAAGAATGGTTTAATTAAGAAAACAGCACTTAGTGAATATAATTCTGCAAGAAAAACAGGTCTTCAAGGAATCGTTTTAAAAGACGAAGATGAATTAATTGGTGTAAGACTAACAGATGGAGAAGATAATGTAGTGTTAGTTACTAAAAAAGGTATGTGTATTACATTTGATGAAAAAGATGTTAGACCAGTTGGTAGAGTTACACAAGGTGTAATTGGTATGAGACTTGATGATGATGATGTGGTTATTGGAATGGAATCAATTATAGCTGGTGGAAAAGCTACATTACTTGCAATTACAGAAAATGGATTTGGTAAGAGAACAGAACTAGATGAATATAGAGTACAAAACAGAGGCGGAAAAGGTGTAATTACTTACAAAATTACTCCAAAAACAGGAGATATAGTTGGTGTAAGAATTGCAACTGATGACGAAGATGTAATGATGATTACTGAAAAAGGAACAATTATAAGAATAAATGTTAAAGATATAAGTGTTCTTGGAAGGTCAACACAAGGTGTAACTCTTATGAGAACTAGTGATGGAGGAAAAGTTGTAAGTATTGAAACAATTAATCCTAATGAAGATGTTGCTGAAGAATAATAAAAAAATTCATAATATACTTTACAAAGTATAAAATATAATGTAAAATATCAATAATAAAAATAGAGGAGGGGAAAACCATGAAAATAGTTTACGCGTCAAGAACAGGTAATGTTGAATCAATAATAAACAAATTAGGTGTAGATGCTTTAAGAATCGAAGATGGTTCAGAAAGCGTTGCAGAAGATTATATAATCTTCACATACACAGATGGTTATGGAGATATACCAGGAGAAGTTGCTGATTTCTTAGAAAATAATTCAGCAAATGTAAAAGGTGTAGTAGTAAGCGGTGATACTGCTTATGGAGATGCATTCTGCGGAGCAGGGGATGCAATTGCTGAAGAATACAATGTTCCAGTTTTATACAAAGTAGAAAATGATGGAACAGATGAAGATATAGAAAATATCAAAAATGCAATTAATATGTAATTTTATAAAAATAAATAAAAAGTATGCTATGCATACTTTTTATTTGTTTATTTTAAATCTTATATCATCGCCAAAGAAATAATAAATATCATAATATCCTGCAATTCTTGAGCCAATTCTTTCTTCATAAAAATTAAATATTTCTTTTATTCCTAAATTTGTAGAAATTATTGTTTTTGTTATTTTATTATTTGAATTCAATAATCTTGTATTTATTATTGTAAATAATTCACTTAATTTCATTGAATTTTGACTTTCTGTACCTAAATCATCTATTATTAATAGATCTGATTCTAAAACAGAATTATAAAAATTAAATAAATTATCTTTATTTTTGCTCATTTTATAATTAATTACATTTTCTAATAAAACAGGTGCTGTTTGGTAAAGAACTGTTTTTTCCTTTTTTAACATTTCAGCAGCTATGCAATTCGTCATAAAAGTTTTTCCTAAACCAGAGTTCCCTGTAAATAATAGATTTTTATAATCTGGATTATCAAAATTTTCTATAAATTCGATTGCTTTTTCTTTGATATTTAAAATATTTTTTCTAGGCGAAACATTGTATTTATATTTTGCAATATCAACTTCATCTGAATACATTAATTCATTGAATTTTTTAAAATTTTCTTTATCTAAATTAGATAAATTAGAATTATTAAATGTAATATTTAATAATTTTTGTTTTAAACAACTACACATTGTTGTTTTATTATCAGAAGTTATATAACCAGTATCATTACATTTTTTACATTCATAAAATGGCTTTAAATATCCTAAATCAATTCCTTTTGAATTTAAAATTTGCTCTTTTTCATTTTTTAATTTATTAATTTTATCATTTAATAAATTAATTTCTTCTTTATTTCCATTAATAATATTTTTTGTAGTTTGGATAGCAAATTTATTTAATTCGTCTTCTATTGCTTGCAATCTTGGAATTGTTAAATATAATTTTTCTTTTCTATTTATAGCATCAAGTTCTGCTTTAGTTTTCTTTTGTTCATATTCCTTTAAAATGTTATTTAAAATTTCATTAGAAATATTAATCACCTTCTTAATAAAAATTTAATATAAGAGAGTTATTTATTATTAGCATACAAAAAGTCTAAATTATCATAATTGCGTTGTTCAAAATTAGCCTTAGAAACATTTTTAATTAAATTCTTAACATCTTTATTTTGTTTGTTTCTTTCTTCTATAAAACTATTAATTTCTTCAGGAGTCTTAAATCCATGTTCATGCCAATCTTTTATCATATTATTTAAATATTCAAAAGTAACAGATTGTTTAAATGTACTGCGTTTTAAAGCAATTTCAATAATATTCATATCATAGCCAAAATTCATAACCCAATCTTCAATATAGCTTTCTTCGTATTCAGTTAAACCATTTCTTTTTCCTAATTTTTTTGCAATTAGCTTCTTGGTTTTCAACATTTTATCTTCTTGTTGTGTATAATTCTCTAAATCATTCCAAGTTTTAATATTATGAGCTCCCCATGCATCTGCAACAGCTTTTACGTAATTTCTGTGCATTGCAGATTTATTATAACAATAGTCAAATAATGAAATCATAACTTGTTCATCAAATGAATATTTTTTGAACCATAAATCAATATCATTATACCAAGAGGGTCCCATAATTCCTTGAAAATACATGTTATTTATATGTTCTATAGCTTTAGCACGAGTTTTATTTTTTGCAGTTTTTTCAACAGTTTCAGCTGATTGTGTTAAATTTGGTGTATATAATTCATGCAAGGTTTTTTCTTGCAAATCTACTAATACAAATCCAGTTGTTTTTTTAGTAATTAATCCATTATCTTCTAAAAATTTTGTTGCTTCTTGAATAGTATTTAGAGGGATATTTAATTTTTTAGATAAGTCATTTAATTTCATATCTTTACCATATTTTGATAAAAATACCATATACATATATACTTTTAAGTATTCTCCAGGTATTTGTGATAAATGCTCTGCAAAAAATATGTCTGGTATTGATGTTTCTGAAAATATTAGTGCTTTTTCGGTTTGTTCAATCTTCATTTTAAATTGCCCCCTATGTATTTAATTTCGTAATTCAAATTATACAAATTTTTATACAAAAATACAAGAGGAAAAATAAAATTTGTGTTATTATTTGTTGTAAAAATATATTTTTTGTTTTTTTATGAATCTAAACATATAAGAAAAAACTTCTAAAATATTTTCTCCATTAAAACCTACAAAACTTAATAATAAAATTGGCAAACATAAAATAATTGCGAAAAATATTTTAATTGTTAAACTTGAAAAAATTAAATTTAAAATAAAAACAATTATTGCAATCCAAATTACATTAAATATTGCTGTGCTATATTCAATTACACCAAATATTTTATTATTAAAATTATAATTTTGGGGAAATATAAAGTTCAAATTTTCACCTCATTTCTTTTATGACAAATAATATTAATACGTTCGTCCTTGTTGTCGCAACCTTCCTGATTTAATTATGACAGGTTGCTCCAGAACTACGCTTCGCTCCGCACTACGCGGACTCACTACTTAATATTATTTGTTAGTATAATGTAATTATTAATTAAATATTTGTAGAGATTCCGCCTATAAAATCTCTAACAAACGAATTTGCTTTTATTAGAGCATATATTCCTCCAATATAAATGAATTTTGATAACAATCCGCCAGATGTAAAATCAGTAGAAAATAGTATAACTAAAACAAGAGCAACTATTATTTGTATAAATAATAATGAAAATAAATTTTTTGCCCACACAGTAAAAAACCAAGATGTGTTTTTTAAAGATAAAGATAGAATTGCAAATGGGGTTAATAGAGCAAAAATTTTAATCATTACATATCTAAATGCATAGGTTAATAATAAATGTAACATAGAAAAGGAAATAGCACCTCTTAATAATCCATTAAGTGTAAACATATTTAATGCATTATTAGAAATTGAAAAAATAGAATTTACAATATTTATTATTTGATTAAAACTTACTTCATTTAAATAAATATTTTCTCCTATATTTTTAATTCCAATAGAAATATAATAAAAAATATTAATTACTTGCTCCAATAAAAAATATGAAAAATTCATACAAATACCAAAAATAATTAATTTAAAAATAAATTCCTTTGGAGATTCCATTTCTGAATATGTAAAATGTGATAATAAATACTTAATTGCAAAATATAAAATAATTCCTAATAGCAATGAATTTGCAATTAATAAAATTCCATTTGTAGTTGATGTTCCTAAAATTTTTTCAAAATAATTATTTTTTAATATATTAGAATTTACAAATGTAATTTCATCAAGTGTAGAATATAAGCTATTATCTAATGAGCCAAATAATTGCTCAAACATTGAATTTATCGTAGTTATAATTGTTTGTGTTGCTACATTAGCTTCCAAATTTTCCTCCTTTTTTAAATAAATTTGAGATGTTAGAGGTTAGAATTAAAAAAACATATTTTACACATTTTGCTTATACTATCCAACCTCCAATTTCCAACTTCTTACTTCTAACTAATTAAAGATCTAATTGCAGACAATATTAAGTCAATTGCTAAAATAAATGCATAAGAAAATAAAGAACCTTTAATTATTTTTTTACCTGTTCTTATTTTTTCTTCATCACCAAAACTAAATTTTTTCATAAAAACTCCAGTTCCAACAGCAACTGCTGCAGCAGGAGTTGCAAGTTTTAGTAACCATCCTTCAATATTTTCGAATGCTGAATTTAATTTATTTATTATTTGTGGATCAGCTGCAAAAGAAATTGAACCTCCAATAAATAAAAATAAATTAAAAAATATAATTATTAAATAAATCTTTTTTTTCATAAATCATTTCCTTTCTTTAAAGTATGGAAATAAATCTAATTTTTCTGGTTTTAAAATTTTATTTCCATCAGATAAAAATGTAAGTGCGGTGAATGTTTCTAATTTTTGTGTAAAAAAATTAGTTTCGTATATAAAATCATTTTGCATATATGTATTATAAGTTTCTGAAATATTTGAATTTTTAGAATTCAAAGAATTCGTAATATAACTAAATTTAGTCTCTTGTGCGTTTTCGGAAATTGTTTTTGATATTTTTTCTTTATCTTCTTTACCAAGTTGTTTTTGAGCTTCTTCAATCGTAAAAATATCATCTGTTCTGAACCAAATTTTATTGATTAAATTTTGAATAATAACCTTAACAGAAGATTCATCTTTTAATGTATTTTTCAATGAAGAATAACTTTGTGTACTAACAATATTTATACATTTTGCTTCTCTACTTGTAGAGAAAAAATTACCATCATTTTTTGTACAATATTTATCATATTCATCACAAATAAATATAGATTTTTTACTATTGTTTTTTGATACATTTTGCATAACTTCTGATTGAAAATCTAATTTCAAATATGCTGCAATTATTTTAGAAAGTAATTCATATTCTGAAATATTCATATTTAAAACTACAATTTTACCTTTATCTAAAACCTCATCAAAACCTGTAAAAGAAAGCTTTTCCTGACTGCTACAAAAAGTATTTACAACATCATAGTCGGAAATAAAAGTATTCGTAATACGCGTAATTTCTGAAATTAAAATTCCTTTAGTTCTTTGGTCTAAATTTAAAAATTCTTTTTGGAAAAAATCTAAACTTGCATTTAATTCATAAATTTCATTTTGATTTAATTTATTTGAAATAAATAAATCTTTAATTATTTTTAATTTATTATTAAAATAATTTTCGTCAGTAACTAATTTATGCAATTCTAAAAATGTAACATAATTATTATTATAAATTCTAATTATTTTTATTGCTTCGGTAAAAATTTGCTCGACTTTATCAAGCCAATAAGATTCTGAATTATTTTCAGAAAATAAAGTTAGAATTGTTTTAATTCTATTTGCTAAAACTTGTGGTTTTAGATTTGGTTTGTGCAATGGATTATAAAAAATATTAGAATTTAATTCTATAATAATTAAATCATTTTCTAAATTATATTTTTGTGCGAATTTTTTTACCTGATTATAATAATTTCCTTTCACATCTAAAATTAACATTCCAATTTTTTCTGAATTTTCAGAATTATATTTTATAAATTGTTCAGTAAAAGGGTACATTGCAGAACTTGTTTTGCCTGAGCCAATGGTGCCTGTAATTAAAATATTTTGATATAAACCTAATTCTGGAATCATTATTTTTTCGTTATTTTTATTTTTTCCAATTAATAAATTTAATTGATTTTTACTTTTAGAATTATTTTTATTATGATTTTTTATTTTATTTTGGGAAATTTTAAAGAATTTAAATTTATTTAAAAATCTTGAATAAATTAAATTACTTATGACAATATTAGAAATAAAATAACTGATAATAAAAATTATTTTTATATAATGCCACAAAATAGGATTATCTTGACAAATATCAAAAGGATGAATTCCATAAGGAATAATTATTTCTTCCGCAATGAATATAGGATAAAATAATTCAAATGCAATATAAAAAGAAATTATTAAAAAAATACAAGTAAAAACAAGCTGTTTTTTATTTTTAATAAAAAAACCTCCTTTCTTATTTAATTTGTTTTTGTTTGATTTTTAATTTAGAACCTTGTAAATTATGAAAGATTTTAATTTCGAATATAGTATAAATTGAATATAAACTTATAAAGAAATTAAGAAAAAATATTATAAAAAACAAGTTTAATAAATCTTTTATAGTATCACCACCTTACAGTAACATAATAATATAACATTTTTTTTATTTTGTCTATACTTTTTTGAAATTTTGTGGTAAAATAATTATGGTGGAGGTGAAAACATGAAATTTGATAAAGACACAAAAATTAGTGAAATACTAGAGGTGGCACCAGAAAAGGCTGATATTTTATTAGAAGTTGGAATGCATTGTATTACTTGCCCAATTTCTCAAATGGAAACATTAGAAGAAGCTTGTGGTGTACACGGAATTGATGTAGAAGAAGTATTAGAAAAGTTAAATTCATAATTAAAGTAACATTTATAGTGTAAAAAAACATAATATATAAGAGTAAAATATAATGAAAAAATTATATTTTTATATAAAAACATCAATTTTTTACAAAAAATTACAATATTATACAAACTTTTTATGAAAATTTTGAAATTTTTTTGAAAAATGTATTGACAATTTAAAAAAAATATTGTAAGATATAGGAGCGTTGTGAGTACACAACAAATTTGGGCTATTAGCTCAGGTGGTAGAGCACTTGACTTTTAATCAAGTTGTCCCGCGTTCGAGTCGCGGATAGCTCACCAAAAGAACTAAATAATTGAAAAATTATTTAGTTCTTTGTATATAAGGCCCGTTGGTCAAGCGGTTAAGACATCGCCCTTTCACGGCGGAGACATGGGTTCGATTCCCGTACGGGTCACCAATATTGCCACTTTAGCTCAGTTGGCCAGAGCACCGCACTTGTAATGCGGGGGTCCTCAGTTCGAATCTGAGAAGTGGCTCCATATAAGGTCAGTAGTTTTGTGAAACGCTTAATTACTGGCTTTTTATTATGTAAAAGTTTAGTTTTGAACAAGAAGGTAAAAATGTTTGGAAAAATGGAGGTAATTAAAAATGATGTACACATATGGAACAAAGGTGTTCACAAAATTAAAAGGATATTATGGAGAAAAGGAAGAATGTTTATGTTGTCACAAAGTATATAAAAAGGCATATGTTAAGTATACAAAATGGTGCCATTTTAATGAGATACCATTATTCCCTATAAATGTTACATATTACAAAATGTGCCCAATATGTGGTGATAGTGTAGGCCTAAAAGGAAAACAGGCAAAATCTGAAATGGTAGCTACAGATGCCACAGAAACACAACAATTAGAAGCATATGCAAAACACATTTTAGCTAATAAACCAAAGGGATTTATGTCAGTGGATTCAAGTTACGAATTCTATGTAAAAGATTTATCAACTAATGAGGAAATATGTGTAGCAACAAATCTTACAAAAGATATGGTTAAGGACATGAAAAAAGAAAGAGGATTGAAAAATTTTAAAATTATTGATGCTTAAAGTATAAAATATTTAAAAGGCGGGATATAAAATGGAAGATGGTTATATGCTTGGTTTGCTATTTGCAGTGCTTTTCTGTGGATTAATAGTTGTAATTGTAATAAATGAAAACAAAAAGATTATTAAGAAAATAGAAAACATAAAGTCAATGGTTGCAAAAGAAAAAATGGAATTATTAGAGAACACAAAATTTTATAAGTATGAATCTAATAATAATTTTTTAGTGGGTACAAGTTATATTTATGATATAGTAGAAGAAGAAACAAGAGTAGAAATTATGTTATTATATAAAAAAATTCCAAATAATAAATCTGGGATAAATTATGATCTGGATTGTGTTTATATGAGCAAGGATGATTTTAGTGAAAAAAATCTGAAAGTTGGAATGTGTGTTAAGACTATTCATAATACTGCACCTCAAGTTTGGTTTAAAGTAAAAGAAATTTTGAATGTTGAAAAATAAAAAAATTGTAATATAACCATAGAGAAAATAAAAATGCTTACTTTTAGGTAAGCATTTTTACTTTTAAAGTTTATTTATATTTTTTAAATTACAAAAATCGTTGAAAAATAAATTAAAAAAAGTTATAATCAGCTAAAATAGAATATCTATAAAAATATATAAAATAAGGAAATAAAAATGGAAAAAAAATTAAATAAATTATTTTGCGAATGTATAAAGGATTTTAATTTAATTGGAATAGATATTTTAAATGATAAAAAATATGGAAAAATAAATATATCAATTTCAAAAAGAAATAATAAAAGATATGGTTGTTGCAAGCAGGAAAATCCAGATAAAAATTTTAAAACGACTATAAAAAATGGAATGAAGAGAATAATTAGATATGAAAAATTTGAATTGCATAATATTGAAATAAGCCCATGGGTAATGCAACTTGAAGATGATATAATAAAAAATACAATAATACATGAATTAATACATTGCTTGCCATATTGCAATAATCATGGAGAAATATTTAAAAAATATGCAAAAATATTTAATGAAAAATTTGAATATGACATTTCTCGCGTAGGAAATAAGAAAAAGGATTTTGAAAAAAGTAATATAGAGTTTAATGAGAATGAAAACTATAAATATAGAATAATTTGTAAAAAATGTGGCCAAGAATTTTTTAGACAACGATTGAATAAAGATTTTTTAAGAAAATATAGGTGTGGCAAATGTGGGGGTAAGTTTAGCATTTTATAATTTATTTTGCTAATCATAAAAGGAACTTGTGCTAATATATATTTTTTTATAAAAAATGCTACAAAAATAGAAAATTGTGATATAATGTTTGGCGTATAGAAAGGATAGGGAAAAATGACAAAAGAATTTGTATGTGAATATATTTCAGACAAAATAATAAAAGAGGGAAATTTTATTAGAATTACATTTTTTGATATTAGAGTAAGACATAATTTATCAGCAGACGAAGTAGAAGAATTTTTAAAAGAAGCAAAGGAGATATTGGAGGATAAAGATTATCAAGTATATTTTACAACAGCCAAATATACATATAAACATGAACAAAGAATAGTGCAAGATAACGAATACTTAATTGCTATAAAAGATGATGAAAATAATAAAAGGCAGTAATTTCACTGCTTTTTATTATTTTCTGAAAAAGTTAAACTTGTTAAATAGGATTCATATAATTAAAAAATACTAAAAATTTCATCAAATATACAAATTGAGAGAAATAAAAAATTAATAAAATCGTTGAAATTAGGAGATTTTTAAGATTTTAACTTTTAAAAATCACTTCATTATGCTATTGCAATTTTGGTTGATGTATGCTATATTTTGAGTAATGATAATTTATTCAATTATTTATTTGACGAAAAAAACGGAGGATAAAGTTATGGAATTATTAAAAAATAATAAAGGTATTACTCTTATTATACTTGTGGTTACTATTATTGTGTATTGGGTTTCTTATGACAAGAATAGAAAATATAGTAATTTAGTGGGTTTCAGCCTATGATTTATATAGATTTATAATGGAATTGTTATTAAAAAGGATAATAATTCTATTTTTTTGTTAAAAATGAAAATTTAGTTAGATAGTTTTGACTAATTTCAAATTTCAAATTTTACAAACATTATTATTGATAAATCAATTTTAAAATGATATACTAGATAAAAATTGAAAGAAGGATTGCTTATGGATAAAAATGAAATAATAGAAAATAATAATCAAGAAGAATTTAAAAAAATATTTAATAATATAAAAGATGAAATATTAAATGCACAATATGATATATTTAAAGGTGCTAATGCTAGAACTTTAAGCTTGTATTATACAATTGGAAAAATAATAAATGAAAATGCAAAATGGGGAAATAAATTTGTGAAAAACTTATCAATTAGCTTAAAAATTGATTTTCCCAATATGACTGGTTTTTCAATTACAAATTTAAAATATATGAGAACATATTATTTGGAATGTCAAAAAGATAACAAATTGAAAGAATTATCAGCAAAAATTCCATGGTCACATAATACAATAATTTTAAGCAAAATTAAAGATGAAGTACAAAGACAATGGTATATTGAACAAACAGAATTGAATGGTTGGGCGTATGATGTTCTAGCATTTCAAATAAAAAGTGATTTATATACAAGGCAAGTTTTTGGAGATAAGCCTAATAATTTTAAAAGAACTTTAAAGTCTCCACAAAGTGAATTAGCAAGAGATATGATGAAAGATCCGTATATATTAGATTTATCTTATTTAAGAGAAAACTATATTGAAAAAGAATTAGAAAATGCAATGGTTGAAAGAATAAAAAATGTTCTTTTAGAATTAGGAAATGGTTTCAGCTTTGTAGGAAATCAATATAGAATTGAAGTTGATGGAGACGAATACTTCATCGATATGCTTTTCTACCATACAAAATTACATTGTTATATAGTTGTAGAATTAAAAAATACACAATATAAACCAGAATATGCTGGAAAATTAAACTTTTATTTATCAGCAGTAGATGATTTGATAAAAACAGAAAATGATAATCCAAGTATTGGAATAATATTATGTAGAGAAAAGAAAAAGTTTTCAGTAGAGTATTCTTTAAAGGATATAAACAAACCTATTGGTGTAAGTTCTTATGAAATATCAAATATATTACCAAAAGAGATTATGGATGCATTGCCAACAGAGGAGGATTTAAATTTGCATATAGATATAATTGAAGATGAAAATGAAGAGGATAATTAAAAAATGAAATTGGTCAGACGCGTCTGACCAATTTCATTTTTTGGTTTTGCAATAAGGCTCATATTATATATTATTAAAATATTCATCTGTTAAGTCATTTACAGATATACCAAAGATTTTAGCAAAGGCACATAATTCATAGTCAACAATAGTTCTTTTACCAATTTCAATATTGTAAATTGATTGTTTATGAATATCTATGCCCAATAACATTAGTTTGTCAGATAGTTTTTGATAAGAAAGGTTATTCTTTTCACGATAATATTTGATTTTACTACCTACAACATTTAAACTACCATTTATTTTTCTTGAATTATTCATATAAACTCCTTAAAATTTCATATTTGTATTGATTTTATAATAAATATTTGCTACAATATAAATACACGCATTTATAAAGGAGAAAATTGATGAGATTTATTAAATGTAAGAAACACAATTTAGAAATGAAAGAAATATATAAATTAGTAAATAAACTTATAAAAGATAAAAAGCTAAAATTTGAATTTTATAATAGTATTCAAGAAATTGACTTATTACAATGTTATTATAATAAAAAAGCAGATACTATTGAATTTAGGTTTAGAGATGTTATGGGGGAAAACATAAAGGAATTACAACTTATTATGCATCAAATGGGAAAAGATTAAACATATAATTTTGAAAAACGCGTTGAATTTAGAAATAAATTCGGCGCTTTTTTTGCTGGGAATTTTTTGTCTACATCTATTTAGGTATAAGTTATACCATTTAAGAACTAAAAACGGAAATAAAGGCATTGTGGTGCGAAAGAAAATTGTGGGAAAGGAGTTTTTGAAATGGCAGATTTGAAATTAAAAGGATTATGGATTCCATTTGGAGTAATGACAGATAAAAATTTGAGTGATAAAGAAAAGTATATATATTCGCTTGTAGTATTTTTGAGCCAAGAGAAACAATATTGCTATTGTACCAATAAAACTATAAGCGAGTTATTTAATATATCAGTAACTCAAGTATCGAAGCTAATAAATGCATTAAAAGATAAAGGTTATATAAATATAGAAATGCAGTATAAAGAAAATACTAAACAAGTTGAAATTAGAAAAATAGTACCTATTGAAGAAAAATTAAATACCCTATTTAACAAAAGTTTAATACCCTATACAACAAAACTTCAACACCCTATTGAAGAAAAGTTTAAGGATAATAAATATAATATAAATAATTATAAAAATAATAATAAAAGGGTTAGCAATTTTGAACAATGAGATTATGAAAAAGAGGGGTATGATTTTGAAAGCCTTTATGCCAATAATAAATTTACAACATAGAATTTGCCATATAAACAAAATGAAAGTGTAGATTTTACAAATCTATGCTTTCATTTTGTATGCGTGGAAGTTTGAAACCGAGCTAGGTTTCAAGAAAGAGTAAGAAAATAAATTTTTTTCTTGCTCTTTTTTGCCTGAATTTGCGAATAGCAAGTTTGGGCAATTCAAAAAAGTTCACTTAGTGAACTTTTTTGAAAAAACCTAAAAAAGCGAGTAGCGATTTTTAGGTTTTGGGGTGTGGGGTTTGTCAAACCCTGCCACAACTAACACTTTTTAGCGACAAGCGTAAAAAAAGTGTTGTAGTTGTGTTACATTACTTTTAAAAAAGTAACTATAGAGCTATGCCAAAGAAGATGAAAGCTAGTTCTAAAAGAAGAAATTTTTAAAGTGCTATTTGCACAGATTAAGGAGGTAAATTTAAAAATGAGTTATGTAATAATTAGAAATGCAAAATACAAAAGAGAAAATTTAAAAGGAATTTTTAGACACAATGAACGAAAGAATGTACATTATTCAAACGAAAATATTGATAAGGAAAAATCATATTTAAATTATTCGCTAAAAGCACCAAAATATAGTTATGAAAAAGAGTTTGACAAAATTAAGGAAAAGTACAACTTAAAAGGTCAAATAAAAACAGTTAGTAATATAGCTTGTGAATATATAATTACATCTGACCATGATTTCTTTGAAAAAATAGGCAAAGAAGAAACAAAAAGATTTTTTGAAACTGCATATAAATTTGTAGCTGAATATAAAGATTTAGGAGAACAATATATAATGTCTAGCACTGTGCATATGGATGAGCAAACGCCCCATATGCATTTGGTGTTTTTGCCAGTAGTCCATACAACAGATAAAAATGGAAATGCTATTGATAAACTTGCTTGTAGTGAATTTTGGAAAGCAAAAGATAGTTACAGGCAATTACAAGATACTTTTTTCAAATATATGGTAGAAAACGGGTTTGATTTGCAACGAGGTGTGCCAATAGAAGAAACAAATAGAAAGCATTATTCTGTTGAAGAATATAAGCAAATAACAAATTTTAAGCAAACAAAGAAAACACTAGAAAATATAAAATTAGAATTACCAGATGTACCAGAAATTGCAGATATAAATGTTGCAAGGTGGTCTAAAAAGAGAGATGAGAAGATTTTAGAAGAAATAATAAAACCCAAAGATGATTTGATACAAAATTTATACCAAAACAATTTGGATTTGCATAGAGAATTAACAAGACAAGCACAGGTTATTGAAGAAGCTGAAAAATACCAAAAAGAAAGAGAAAAAATACTTGCAGACAACGAAGAATTGCACAATTCTGTAAAAATTATAGAGAAAGAATATAAGAAAAAAAGTAATACTCTTGATTTGCAATTTAGTAATAGAAAAAAAGACTTGGAAAATGAATTTAAGGAAAAAGAAAGTCAACTCAAAAGTAATTGGATGGATATAATTGATGATTATAAAAAGGAAAACAAGCATTTGAAAAGGCTTGTAGAAACTTTCAAAAAGACTATTAAAATTTTTATAAAATGGATTTGCAAGAAATTTGATATTGCTGAAGATTATGCTTTAGTTCGTGATTTTGAAAAAGAAACTAGAATTTCACTAGATGCTGAAAAGCAAGTACAAAATGAAGATAGAGAAAAAGAGTGGGATTTGGAAATGTAAAAAGTCGATAGAGAAATTTATCGACTTTGGATTATTTTTCATTTGAAGGAGTATATTCTAAAATGTCGGAAATATTACAATTAAGTACATAACAAAATCTTGAAATAATATCTAAATCTACACGAGAAATGCTATTATTGTAATATCTATTTATTAAATCAAAGTTAGCACCTACAAGTGAGCATAGTTTATTTCTACTAATTCCTTTTTCTAGTAATATTTCTTTTAATTTTATTTTGGTTACTCCATAATTTTTTAATATGTAAATACTATTATCTTCCATAATTGCTAATCTCCAAACATTTAATAATAATTTATAGAAATATTATATAATGATATTTAATTATTAACACTACCATACTTTTAATGCATTACTAGCAATAGTATCTTAAATAATATAAAAAACTTGCAAAATATTGTTAAATATGGTAAAATTAAAGTAGTTGAATGACAACAGAAAAATTTAGGAGGTAAAATTATATGATAAAGAAAATGGGAGAATTATTTATTTATTATGTACTATCTACTGAAAAAGAAGGCACAAAGGATTTTTGTTTAAGAGGATGTGTTAATGCAACACAAAAAGCTCTAAATATAATAAAAAATGAAAATTTGCAGGCATGGAATGAACATTTAAAAAATGTATTTGCATTTTATAAAAATGGAACTCATCCAGGGTTGAATATACAAAATGAATTAATGAAATTATCACAAGAAGAATATATTCAAGATATTGAAAAAATACAGGATTTATTTAGAAAATATAGTAAAATGGGAACTAGTAATTATGATTCATTATATTTAGTTACTTCTGAAAAAGATGTGTCAAGATTGTCTTATTCTATTATTTTAAGAAATAAGTCTTTAAAAGAAATAAGAAACTTATTAGATGAAGAATTGGAAAAAACAAATAAAGACCAAGAAATATTGGCTATTCTTACAAACGAATTATGCTGGAAATATCGTTATGGAAGCAAAGAAGATATAAATTTTGATGAGGCTATAAAAGGTTGGAAAATGATAGCAGATTATTTGACAGATGCGAAATATGAGTTAGCTTGGTGCTATTTTGAGGGAAAAGGTATAAAAGAAGATAAGGAAAAGGCATATAATATATTCTGTGAAATAATGTCAAAAGATATAAGGGCTAAATTTGAAGTTGCTCGACTAAATCTTTTCGGAGATGGAACTCTAAAAGATGAGAACAAAGCATTTAATATATTTACTGAAATGAAAGAAAAAGTACCATATGATATGGAAAAATTGATATGCAAATATTTGGGAAGAATGTATTTATATGGCTTAGGAATTAAACAAGATAAAAAGAAAGGCTTAGAATTATTAGAGAAAGCCTGGAATAGCGGATTTGTAGATTATAAATATGATGAAATAAAAAAAGCGTTAAAAGAGTATTATGGAATTAACGATTAATTTATTAAAGAGGTGATATAATATGCCATTAAGATTTTTTGAAAGAAAATTAGAAAATCCAGAAAGTAATATCGAAAATGAAGGTAACTTATATGAAACAACTAATCCAAGAGAAGTTGATGAACCATATGAAGATGAATTTGATAAAAGAATGGGAGCGAGTGATTTAGATTCAAAAAGTTATAGTAAGTTTGAACAAACGACTAAACCACTTTCTAAAAGGGAAGCTTTTTTGCAATCTATTAGAGTAGAACAAAAAACAGAAGTATCTCCGTTAGTGTTGGCATATAGAGAACTAGATAGAGCAAGACAAAGTGGAAATAGAGAAGCTATTATACAAGCGGAAGATACAATATTGGATTTAGAACGACAAGAAGAACAAAGGGAATACAATACAAGAATTGCAGAGTTAAGGCAAATGAAGGCTACAGCCAAATCAATGGGAGATAAAACAGAATTAGCTAGATTTGTAAAATTAAGAGATGCATTTGTAGTAGAGATGAAATATGATGAATTAAATTATCAAATCAAAAAATTACAAAATGCTCAAAGGCTATCACCTAGTAGAGATAATTTGCAAAAAATTGCTGAATTAAGACAAGAAATGGAAAGTTTAGAAATGCCAGAAAATACAAAAGGAAGATAATATAAATAGTTCAATAGGAATATGGTGATTATATGTTTCATTATATTCCTATTTATTGATACGGAGGAAAAAATAATGAGTTATATGGATGCCCAAAAATATCTTAATGAAAATAGATTTGAAAATGCATATAATATTTTAGTTAAAATAGCAAATAACAAATATGATTTCAAACAAAATGAAGCTAATTATAGTTTAGGTGAAATGTATTTACAAGGATTATATGTAAAAAAAGATCTTGATAGAGCTGTCGAATGTTTTAAAAGAGCTGATATTATAGAAAATCAATATTTGGCATTACTATATTATTATGGAATATTTGGAATACAAAAAAATTATGAAGAAGCTTGGAAATACAGTCATTCCACTAATAAAGATATTCACGATCCAAAAGAAATTATGGCAAAAAATATTTTATCAAAATATATTGAAAATTTAATTTTATATAACAACTATTGGAATAATCAATTTAAAAAATATAGATTTGTTAGTAAAGCTAATATCGAAGATGAAAAGATTAGATTTGAAATTATAAATGATAATTTAAAAATATTTTTTAATGAATATAATAGTATATCAATTTTAAAAGACGAAAAATATGGGCAGATTTTTTCATATATATTAAATAATATTAAGGATATTGATTTTTACTTTGTTTTAGGAATATTGTTATTTAGAGATAAAAGATATAATGAGGCTATCAATTATATACAAAAATGTGTTGAAAATAATCATTCTTTTTCAAAAATAATTTTGTCATATTTATATAACGAAGGGCTTAGCGTTGAAAAAAATAGTTACAAAGCTAATGAAATATTAAATAGTATGAATACTGATAGATTAAGTGATATATTAGCTATAAATTACAAAAATGATATTTGTAAATGGATTGAAACAAACTAAGAGATATATTTATATGGGGGTGATTAAATGATTATACAAACTAATAGATACAAAAAACTTTTAAAAAGGAACATTATTAGTATAATTGTAAGTTTCTTCATATTAATAGGATTAATTTTTTTAAACGAATTTATAAAAAATAATAATATATATGGTAATGATTATAGACAAGTAAAAGCGGAGGTTGTGAAAATAATTGAAAGTCCTGTAGAACAATTAGTAGGCACAAAACATCATAAAACAATGAAATTTGTTAAACTTTATAATATAAAAATAAAATATAATGTAAATGATACTGAATATCAAACTGAAATAAGCGGAATAAAAAATAAAAATATAGATAAAGAATTAAATGTATATTATAGTATTAATAATCCCAATGAAATAAAAGCAAACCTAAAAATAAATGAAAATATTGAAATATTTATTACGATTTCGGTATTAGTATGTATTGCATTTATTTTAAGGATAATTGATAAGTTAGTACATAAAGAATTATATTTATAAATAAAATGCCTATAAAAAGGCATTTTATTTTGTTTCTTCAAGCCACTTGTAAACCTCGCTTTCAGTAAGTTCTCCATGTTTTAATTTTGTAATTTTATCTTTTGCTATTTTTTTCCAGTTTTCAAAGTCTTTTTTTAATTTTTTATCATTTTTATTTTTATTAACGATTCCAAATTTTTGTTGATAAAGTTTTCTGTATTCTCCATAAGCAGATTTTTCTTTTAGTCTGTTTTGGTATGAAAGCATTGCTCCTTGTTCTCTGCAAGTTTTCTTATTTCCTTTTGGGTAATCGCAGTAAACTTCATCTAGTCTTGAATTTGGTATAAAGTACATACCACAATTCTGACATTTTTTTATTGGATTATTTGTTGTTTTTGAAAGTTCTTCTAATATTGCATAACAAATGCTAGATAGGTCATAGCTTTGGTGTGTATCTTGCATTGAAATTAGCATACTTTTATTTTTTAGGCTCTCTAAAAGATTTTGTTCACTCATTCCAGTTAGTTCACCATTTTTATTTGAATAACTATCTCTAATTATATGGTCATTTTTAGCATAAGTGTATAGGCTACCTTTATGTGTTATTAAATATACTGCATATCTTTCACTTGCAGAATATGGCTTTAAATCTTCTTTTTCATCTAAATTGTATATGTAAGTTACTGCATTTATTAATTCTTGTTGTATTTCTATTAGTTGTTCTTGCAAATTATTGAAAACTGCTTTTGTTTCTTTCAAATAATTTTCATCACTTCCATAGTTATTGCTTAAATCAAATTTATAGTTTTCATCTAGGTCTTTTAAAATTTCAAAACCATAAGCATAGAAAAAGTCTTTGTATGCTGTTTCATACGAAGAAAGGTTTGCATTTAAAAATCTTAACAATAATAAGCCAAATTTTTCTACATAAGGAAAATAAATAGATGCTGGGTGTTTTAATCCATTATCTGTTTTTTCTTTTTCACTCCAATATACAGTTCTTATTCTATTATCTAAATCCATATTAAAACTAGCCTTATAAAAATACAAAGGTGTAGAATAATATTCTTCTCTTTTCTCTTTATTAAACCAAATATAAAAATTTTCAAAAGAAGTTGTTTCTGGTAAATTAGTATTCATATCAATACTTTCCTCCGTTTCTAGTATATTGTATCACGAAACAATAACAAAAAATAATAAAATTGTTATTGACATTCTATAATTATTATACTATAATATCTCTAACAATACAATACTTTTTAGAATAATAATTGTTTTAAATTGTAGACTAAAATTTCACTACAATATTTTAAGAAAGAAATGGGGTGATAAAAATAAACAAAACAGATGAGATAATCAAACTTTTTTATGAAGAACACAAAAGACCAACAGATATTGCTGAACAAGTAGGTGTTGCAAATTCTTATGTAACAAAAGTAATCCAAAAAGATAAGAGATATATTGAAGAAAAGCAACATCGAAAAGAAGAAAACAAAGAAACTCATAAGGTAAGCAAAAGAAGATATATTCAAAAAAGAAGAGAAAAAGAAAAACAAGAATATCTTGCAATGGTAGTTCAAATAAATAGAGATAACAATTATTTGTCAACTAAAAAGCAAGTGTCAGATATAGCTTTTGCAAAGTGGAACAGAGGAATGTTTGAATATGATAAACATAGTTCCGATTTAGTGTTAAGAAATGGTATAACAACAGGTTATAATGTACCAAAAAGAGTTGGTAATGTGGTAAGTGCCGATATGATAAGGGCATATAATTAAATAACATAAACAAATTAGCCAAAGGATATTAAGGCTATTTTTTTATTTCAAATAAGAGTTTTTAGGCTTTATATAGCTTGAAAGCTCTTATTTTTAGGAAGGGGAAAAAGATGATAAGGTTTTATAAAAATTTCAAAAAGTATGTGGATTTATAGAAAGGAGTAACGCCTATGGGTAAAAGAAAAACAGAAGAAATAACTATAATAAACAAATTTAATGAAAAATCTTCTGTTGATGTTAAAAAATCAATAGAAAATGCTTTCAAATTGTTTTATAGCTTAAATGTAAGTAAAAACAAAATATAAATTAAAAAATTAAGAGTTTCGCCTATAATTCAGTGTTTTATAAATTTTTATATTAGTTTAAATCGGTTGACTTTTTATAAATTGAGCGGTAAAATAAGCACATAAATTATAGGCGAAACTTACTAAAAGTGAGGAGGTAAAATGTTAGTAAGTAACGCAAGAAATTATAATTGTGCTTTATATTGTAGGTTATCTAGTGAAGATGAGTTGCAAGATGAAAGCAGAAGTATAACAAATCAAAAAGAATTATTAGAAAGATATGCAAAAGAAAACAATCTAAATATTTATGATGTTTATGTAGATGATGGTTATAGTGGAACGAACTTTGAAAGACCAGATTTTCAAAGAATGATAAGAGATATTGAAAATAAAAAAGTAAATATGGTAATAGTAAAAGATAGTTCAAGACTTGGTAGGGATTATATTCAATTTGGAGAATATATTGAAAAATATTTCCCACAAAATAATGTAAGAGTAATATCAATATTAGATAACTACGATTCTGAACTTGACAATGGTGTAGCAGATACATTGCCATTTAGAGCTGTAATGAACGATTACTATGCAAAAGACACATCAAAAAAAGTAAGAAGCACAAAGCAAAAAAATGCAAAACAAGGCTTGTTCATGGGAAGATATGCACCATTTGGCTATGATAAGTCAGCAGAAGATAAACATAAACTTGTTATAAATGAAGAACAAGCAAAAGTAGTAAGAAAAATCTTCAAACTATATTTAGAAGATAATTCTCCACTACAAATATCATATATATTGATAAATGAGAAAATTCCAACACCATCACAAATAATGAATATGCAAAAACAGACTACAAAATGGTATCCAGAAGTAATAAGAAGAATATTACAAAATGAAATGTATATAGGAAATATGGTGCAATGTAGACAAAGGAAAATCAATTATAAATTGAAAAAAGTAGTAGGTTTGCCAAAGTCTGAATGGATTATTGTAGAAAATACCCACGAGCCAATAATAGAAAAAGAAACATTTTATGCAGTTCAGCAAATAATGAAAAGCAAAGAAAAAACAAGAGCAAAATCTGTAAAACTATTATTGAAAGGTTTGGCAGTATGCAAAGAATGTGGTAAGAAAATGAGTACAACGGTTGATTGTCATGGAAATCATAACAGATATTTGAGATGTACCAGTTATGCAACAGCACCACGACAAAGAATTTGCACACCACATATAATGAACTATCAAAACTTGGAAAATGCCATAATAAAGGAACTACAAGAACTTTGTAAACAATATTTAGATAAAAATGAATTAAAGCAAATAGTAGATAAGGAAAATCAAGAAATAGACAACGAAAACAAGGTTAAAAAAGAAAAAAGTGTTACACAAAAGGCAATAGATGTATTATCTAATCAAATTGATAAGCTATACGAAGATAAGTTAAAGGGCTTATTAAATGAATTAGATTTTAAAAGGCTTTATGATAAAAAATTGGCTGAAAGAGAATTGAAACAAAAGTATTTGAAAGAATTAGAAAGTGTTACTTTTGAAAAAAAAACTATTGATTATGAAAAAATTATGTCAGATTTCTTAAAGAAAGAAAATATAACAAGCTATATGCTTACAAGTTTAATTGATAAAATTGAAATTGATAATGATAAAAATGTAACGGTTTATTATAAATTTAGTCCATTAAGTAATGTCTTGTCATAAAAAACTATAAGCGTTTTGCTAATTTTAGCTGGTATAAGCATTTCTGCTATTACAGGAGGAGATAGTTCTATGGACAAGGCTAAGAAAGCTAAAGATGAAACTGCAATAAAAGCAGAAATGGAAGAATTACAAAAAATAATAAATCAATCTGCTGCTAAAGGTATAAGGCATGGAAATTTCTCGGGTTCAGCAGATTCACAAACTATTAGAGATGCTTTAAAGAAGAACAAACTTATTGAAGAAAATCCAGATGATGTAATTATTGATGGTCAGAGTCAATTTGATGTTACTGGTGCAAAAACAGGGCAAAAATATGCAATAACAAGCAGTGGAGAAGTTATCAGAATTTGCAAAGAAAGAATTGGTGATGCAGTTGGTTATTCTACATCTATGAATGAAGTTACACTAGATAACTGGAAAGTTTTTTATAAAGAAATAAAAAATGGCACGGAATATGTTTATTTTATATATGGAGATTATTTTCCGTATAATGCAGTTTCTTCTATAAGCGAATTGTCAAAAGGAAATAGTGATTATATGATCAAAAGTACAAATAGAGCCAATTTATTGAATGCACTAACAACAAAATCAAATTGGAAAGATTTATTAAAGGGGGCAATAAATGGCAATTCGATAGATTATAGTAATGTTACAAATGATAATATATATGCTATAGGAAGTCCAACAATAGAATTGTGGGTAAATAGTTGGAATAAAAGTTATCCAAGTGATAAAATCTTTATAAGATATGAAGAAAATGTAAAAAATAATAATTATGATGGTTGGTATGTATCCTTAAATAATCCTGCAAATGCTGGAGCGGCATATTTATCTCAAAAAATAGGTTATTCTAATAAATTATATTATCCATATACAAACAAATTAGATAGTTGTGAGGGATACTGGTTATCCTCGCCTTCTGTATATAATAATGGGCAAACAGTACAGACACGCTATACAGGAGTTTTGGGATATTACTATGGAGCTGATGGACCATGTTCAATAAGACCAGTTATATGCTTACCTTCAAGCGTATTAGAATAAAAATAAAAATGCTTACTTTTAGTAAGCATTTATTCTTTTAAATTTTTTAATTATTTTATAGTTTGAATTACAGTTCTTCTTTTAATTCTCTTTATATTTAAAAGAACGAAAGAATCTTGAATTTGTTTAATTGCTTCTTCTATTTTATTTTCTTGATTTGTATAAATATAAGCAATTGGTTCATCTTTTTTGGCATAATCATTAATTTTTTTATTAATAATAATTCCTGCTTCATAATCAATTTTATCAGTTTTATTTATTCTACCTGCTCCTATAAATGAGGAAGTTTTTCCAATTAATTCAGTTTTTATTTTTACAACAGTACCACTTCTTTTTGCGGGAACTGGTACAATATATTTTGCATTTTTAAATTTGCTCAAATCTTCTATATAAGAAACATCGCCACCTTGTTTTTTTACCAATTCTTTAAACTTTTCAAATGCTTTTCCAGATGATATTGTTTCTTTTATTAGTAAATTTGCTTCTTCTTGTGTTGTAGCTTTTCCAGCCATTAATAATATTTGCTCAGCCAAAGCATAAGTTATTTCTTCTATATCTTTTGGCATATTTCCTTTTAGTGCATTTACAGCTTCAATTATTTCTAATTGATTTCCAACAGCTTTACCAACTGGTTCATCCATATTTGTTAGAACACATCTAACTTCTTTATTTAAATTATCACCAATTTTTACCATTGTTTTAGCTAAAATAATTGCGCTCAAAATATTTTTCATAAATGCACCGCTACCACAAGTTAAATCAATAAGAATTTTATTAGCGCCTGCAGCAATTTTTTTACTCATAATACTTGAAGCAATTAAAGGAATACTAGAAACACAGCTAATAGTGTCCCTAAGAGCATATATTTTTTTGTCTGCTGGAGCCAAATTTAAACTAGAAGTAATTAAGCTGATACCAATATCTTTAACATTTTGTTTAAATTCTTCAATACTTAAATCTACTTTATAACCAGGAATTGATTCTAATTTATCTGCGGTTCCACCCGTAAAACCTAGTCCTCTACCGGACATTTTAGCAACAGGAATTCCAAGCGCGGCAATAATTGGCATTAGAATGATTGTTATTTTATCTCCAACGCCTCCTGTTGAATGCTTATCTATAATAATGTCTGAAATATCAGATAAATCAAGAGTTTCACCTGAATTTGCCATGGCCATTGTTAAATCTGAAGTTTCTCTACTATTCATTCCATTTAAATATATTGCCATAATTAATGCTGACGCTTGGTAATCAGGAATGTTTCCGGCAGTATATTCTTTTATAAAAAATTCAATTTCATCTTTTGATAATTCTTTTTTGTCTCTTTTCTTTTCAATTATATTTAAAATATTCATATAATAATCCTCAATTCTTTAGTAATATTTGTATGTAACAGATATAAAATCAATTATAAATAAATATTATCATAATAGAAAAATGAAATCAATAATTAATTGATTTTTAAATAAAAATATGATATAAAATTATAAAGGTTATAAACAATTTATGGCAAAAATGTGGAAAAATATTGTAAAAATGGAGGAGAAAATGGATAGAGTTGCTATTGTTACAGGAGCTTCTAGAGGAATAGGCAGGGAAATTGCAAAAGAACTTGCATATAAAGGAATAAAAGTAATTGCAAATTATAATAAATCAATAGAAGAAGCTGAAAAATTAAAAAAAGAATTAATGCAAGAAGGAATAGAAATAGATATTTTTATGGCTGATGTTTCAAAAAGAGAAGAAGGAAAATCATTAGTTGAATTTGCATTAAAAAAATATGGAAAAATAGATATTTTAATAAATAATGCAGGAATTTCGGAATATAAACTTTTTACAGATGAAACAGACGAAGATTGGAATAGAGTAATAAATACAAATTTATATTCTGCGTTTATGATGTGCCAAGAAGTAATACCGAATATGGTAAGAAACCAATCAGGCTGTATTGTAAATATTTCTTCAATTTGGGGCCAAGTTGGAAGTTCGTTAGAAGTAATTTATTCAGTTTCTAAAGCGGGAATGGATGGATTGACAAAGGCATTGGCTAAGGAATTAGGACCTTCTAATATTAGAGTAAATTCAATTGCACCTGGAATTATAAATACAGATATGAATAAAAATTTAAGTAAAACAGATATAGAGCGTATTGAAGAAGATATTCCGCTTGGAAAAATTGGATTACCAAAAGATATAGCAAAATGTGTAGGATGGATGGTAGATGAAAAATATACAACAGGGCAAATTATTGGAATTAATGGTGGATGGTGTATAAATTAAATCAAAAAACCGAAAGCTTAAGCTTTCGGTTTTATATTATTATTGTTCTTGTGTTACTTTTCTTTTATAATTACCAGAAATTAATTTTGGAAGATATGTAATAATTTTATAAACAGCTAAACGAATTTTTTTGCTCCATAAATATGATTTCCTTAATTTTTTTGCAGTACCTAAAGATACGGGTTCATCTTCTAAAACTACTAATTCTGTTGACATTTTTTCAATAGGAAAAATGTAGTTTTCAGTATTATTATTATCCCAATTATTATTTCCATTTTTGAAACATAAATTAAATGTTTCTCCTTCAAGAAGGTTAATTTCAGCTTGGAAACCTAATTCTGTTTTTTCCATTTGAATTTCATTTACATTATCCCAGTTTGTTCCAAAACCATAATGTAAAAAGACTTCTTCAGAACCATCTTGAAAAAACTCACCAGTATATGAGATTTTAACACTACTATTTTCAATTAGTTTGTCTGTATTAAAAAATATATTTTTAGTTAATTCCATAACAATTTCTCCCCTAATTTGTCTTTTGCTTACTACATTATAATATTAAATTCAACAATGTTCAAGTATTTTATACAATATTTTTTGTTAATTTTATGTTACAAAAATATTACAAATATTACAAAAAATGGAATGCTTGATTTTATGCATATTTATGAGAGTAATATCATTAAGTATTTTTGAATAAAATCAAATGATAAAATATTTTAATTAAAAATATTGTCAAAAAAAATACTTTATGGTAAGATTTAATATGAAGATATTTTGTAAAGGGGATTTTATTATGCAAAAACAAGAAGAAGGTGAATTAAGTCAGGATACCAAGGTAATCGAGAAAATTAGAGAAAAATTAGATTTACCAAAACCTGAAGAGAAAAGTAAAGAGGTTGAAAGCAGTACTCAAGTTGAGAAAAAAGAAGAAGAAAAAACAATAAAAGGTGAAGACGAAAAAAAGGAAGAAAAGACAGAATTTACAAAAACAACTAAAAACTCTAAAAAAGAAATGAAAAAAATGGATAACACCCCAAAGAAAAAATGGGTAAAACCGGTAATAATTTTGCTTATTCTAGCTGTTATTATACTAATATTTTCGACGATTTTTGCAATAATGAATATAAATAGTGACAAAATAATTAGTGGAATTTCAATTAACAATATTGAAGTTTCTGGCTTAACAAAAGAAGAAGCAAAAGGCAAATTGGAAGCAATACTTAATGAAAAAATTACCAAAAAAATCATGTTAAAATATCAAGATTTTGAAACAGAGTTAAGCCCAGAGTTGATTGAAGTAAAATATGATTTAGATAATGCAATTGAAGAAGCTTTTCAAACAGGAAGAAATAGCAATATTTTTGCCAATAACTATACAATATTATTTACATTAACAGGAAAGAAAAATATAGATATAAATATAAGTATAAATGAAGAAGTGTTAGAAAAAACTCTAACAACAGCAGGAGCAAACATACCTGGTGCACTTAAAGAGGCAAGTTATTATATAGAAAATGAAGAACTAAAAATTACAAAAGGAACAAAAGGTATAGCAATAAATTATGAAGAAGCAAAAGATAAAATACTAGAAGCGCTAAAAGAGATAAATAGTAATAATAAAAATTTTATTGAATTATCAGTAGTTGAAAAAGAACCAGACAATATTGACATTGATAAAATATATGGAGAGGTACATAAAGAAGCAAAAGATGCTTACTATACAAAAGATCCATTCCAAATTTTCCCAGAAGTTGATGGAGTAGATTTCAGTGTAGAAGAAGCCAAAAAACAATTAGAGGAAGATAAAGAAGAATATATAGTAAAATTAACAATTTCTAAACCAAAAGTTACAGTTGACCAAATAGGAACAGAAGCATTTCCGGATAGACTTTCAATATTTACAACAAAATATAATGCAGCAGATACAAATAGAACTACAAACTTGAGATTGGCATGTGAAAAAATAAATGGAAAAGTTTTAATGCCAGGCGAAACATTCTCATATAATAAAACATTGGGACCAAGAACACCGGCAACAGGTTACAAAAATGCAGCAGTATACGAAAATGGGCAAGTGGTTGATGGAATAGGTGGAGGAATTTGCCAAATATCTTCTACATTATACAATGCAGCTTTAATGGCAAACTTGGAAATTACAGATAGATCAAACCATCAATTTGTAACATCATATTTACCAGCTGGGCGTGATGCAACAGTAGTTTATGGAGCAATAGATTTTAAATTTAAAAATTCAAGAAGCAATCCAATAAAATTATATGCTAGTATAAGTGGCGGGGTTGCGACAGTTTCAATATTTGGAGTAAAGGATGAAAATGATTGTACAGTAACATTTGAAACAAGAACTCTTGCAACATTACCAGTTACAGTAAAATATGAGGAAGATAGCTCTTTAGCACCAGGTCAAGAAGTAGTTAAACAATCAGGGCACACTGGAGTGCAAACAGAAACATATATTATAAAAAGTAAAGATGGAAAAGTAGTTTCAAAATCATTATTATCAAAAGATACATATAGTGCAATGCAAAAAATTATAAGAAGAGGAACTGCTTCAGCACCGGCACCAAAAACAGAAACACCAGCACCTGCTCCAGCTACTCAAGAAACAGCAAAACCAGATAATACAACACAAGAAACAAAAAAGGATGAAAAGGCAAAGCCAGCTGCAACAGAAAAAACAACACAATCTAATCAAGAAACAAAAAAAGAAGAAACAGAACAGCCTAAAGTATAAAATAAAAAGTCTCGGTTTAACCGAGACTTTTTTAATACTTCTATTGACAAAATGAGAATTTGTAGTATAATAAATAAAGTTTCATATGGGCCATTAGCTCAGCTGGTAGAGCAGCAGACTCTTAATCTGACGGTCGGAGGTTCGATCCCTCTATGGCTCACCAAATTTAATTTAGTTATGTTTTAAAAAGAAACCAGTAGAATTTTATAGTAACTTATAAGAGAGATAATGGTTGGTGAGAATTATCAGTATATAAAATTTGAATTACAATTCTTATAATAACTAACGTGTTGCTACGAATAAGCTATAAATGAGGCAATAATTTTAATTATTGTGAATAAAGGTGGTACAACGGAGTCGATTCGTCCTTTAATTAGGATGGATTGGCTTTTTTGAATATAGGGGGTGGTGTTATGACCCATAAAATAAATATTTGCGGGTTATTATATGAGAACCAAATAAAAAAGGAAAAAAATAATTAGAAGGGAAGTAAAGAAAATGGATAATTTAGAAATAATTAAAAGAAAAGCGGTACAAATATTTTCGGAAGAAGAATTAGAGAAAAAAATTAAAAGTGGAAAAAAATTAACAATAAAATTAGGAGCAGACCCATCAAGACCTGATTTACACATTGGTCATAGTGTCGTTTTAAGGGTTTTAAGACAATTTCAAGATATGGGACATGAAGTTGTATTTTTAATAGGTGATTTTACAGGAATGATAGGAGATCCAACAGGAAAAAGCAAAACAAGACCATCACTTACATTTGAACAAACAAGAAAATCTGCAGAAACATATATGGAACAAGCTACAAAAATACTAGATAAAAATAAAACAAGGATAGCTTTTAATTCAGAATGGCTATCAAAAATGACATTTGAAGATGTATTAAAATTAGCTGGAAAATATACAGTTGCAAGAATAATGGAAAGAGATGATTTCAAAAACAGATTTGAAAACAACCTTCCACTATCAATGCACGAATTATTATATCCACTAATGCAAGGATATGACTCTGTTGCATTAAATGCTGATATTGAAATAGGTGGAACAGACCAAACTTTCAACTTATTAGTAGGTAGAGAATTACAAAAAGATTATGGACAAGAAAGTCAAATTGTAATGACATTCCCACTTCTAGTTGGATTAGATGGAAAAGAAAAAATGAGTAAATCTCTTGATAATTACATTGGTTTAAATGACACACCATTCGAAAAATTTGAAAAATCAATGAAAATTCCAGATGATGTATTAAGACAATATTTTGAACTTGCAACAGATTTACCAATTGAAGAAATTGATAAAATAATGGCTGGAGATATAAGAGAAGCACACATGGCTTTTGCAAAAGAATTATTAAAAATGTATGATGATGTAAATGAATTTGAAGCCGTAAAAGAAAAATATCAAACCATTGCAAAAGGCGGAATTCCAGAAAATATTGAAGAAATAAAGATTGAAGAAAAAGAAATCAATATTTGTGATTTATTAATAAAAGTAGGATTTGCAAATTCTAAAGGAGAAGCAAAAAGAAATATCGCAGGAAATGGCGTAAGACTTGATGGAGAAGTGATTTCTGATATCAATAAAATTGTAAATATTGAAAATGGAGTCGTTGTTCAATTTGGAAAAAATAAATTTAAAAAAGTAAATTAAAAAATAAAAATTAGTAAGAAATATAAAAACTTACTAATTTTTTTTTATGAAAAAAGCTAAAAACTTGATTATGTAGTTATTCTGTGGTATAATAACTCGTAATAAAAAATTATAAAGGAGGGATAATATGATGTTACCAGTAACTTCTGGTTTCATATTTCCAAACGGAGAAATTCTTGAGAACAACGAAAAAGGCCATCGGAAGACAGCTGAAGAATATCTAGCTAAAAAAGGCCTGACTGAAGACTTTAACAGGTATAGAAGGGAGACATGCGGAGGAGAAGATGAGTATTTAGTTGATGTTCTTAAAGCTGCAAAAATTTGGCATCGTTGGGGACAGCATTGGTTGTATATTCCAAGACTCCATGGAGAAAATATAAAACAGTATATTGATGAATATAAAAGTAATGGATATACTATAAAAAATGATGATAATGATCCAGAAGAGATCCAGATTATCAAATCAAAATACAACCAAACAGTGGTTGAATATACTGACGAAGATGGAAATAAGTATTATGCTTATAATCCAAATAAGGATGGAGACTGACACTAAAAAAGCTTCAATTGAAGCTTTTTTAATTTGTTAGAAATAAATGAAGAATCCCTAAAATAAAAGACAAAATTGACAATTTGTAAAAAAAATGTTAAAATTTATTAAATATTGCTTTAAAAATAAGAGGTAAATATGGAAAATAAATTTATGAAAGAAGCTCTAAAAGAAGCTCAAAAAGCATATGATAAATTAGAAGTTCCAGTAGGCTGTGTAATAGTAAAAGATGGAAAGATTATTGCTAGAGCTCATAATCAAAAAGAAACAAAGTTAGATACAACAAAACATGCAGAAATTTTAGCAATACAAAAAGCAAGTAAAAAATTAAATTCTTGGAGATTATTAGATTGTGAAATGTATGTAACTTTAGAACCATGTCCAATGTGTGCAGGAGCAATTATTAATTCTAGAATAAAAAAAGTTTATATTGGAACAAAGGATGAAAAAACTGGTGCTTGCGGTTCAAAACTAAATTTATTAGAAGATTACACATTTAATCATAAAGTAGAAATTGAAACTGGAATAATGAAAAATGAATGTGAAGAAATTCTAAAGAAATTTTTTAAAGAATTAAGAAAAATAAAAAAATTAAATTAAGATGGGGGAAATATGATAGAAAAAATAAAAGAAATAACAAATAAAAAATCATTTCATGTAATAGTAATAACAATAATAATGGTGATATTATTTTTTATTTTAGGAATAACAATTTTAGATTATAATGAAAACGGTGAATCTAATATGCCATTCAACATTTCTAAAATATCAATAATAAGTACAAGTGAAGGAATTGATAAAGTATCAGAAGGTAATAAATGGGCATTTGATATAAATCAAAACAATGATATATTTGTATATATAAAGAAAAATGACGGATATGGCAAAACAGAAACAATAAAAAGCATAGTTTTAGATAATTTTCAAATAGAGAAACAAAGCGAAAAAGGAGAAATGAAAATATTTAAACCAGATACAACATCTGAAATACAAATATTCACAAACAAAGAAGAAAATGTGGAAAACTCATTAGAATATGTAGCTGGAGCTGAATCTAATTTTAAAAATTTACAAATATCAAACCAAGGTGATAAATTAGCTTTTAGATATTCAAATGTAAATGTTGCATCTTATGAATCAAATGAAGAAGAAGAAATAAACCATGCAGAGTTATTAAAAAAATCAGGTATAACAATGGAAGATTTAAAAGGAACATTAAGCTTTGATATAACAATAAATTTAGATTCTGGAAAAATATTTAAAGCAAATGTAAAATTGGAAATGCCAATTGGAGATATAATAGAAAACGCTAGTCAAAGTATAGAACTAACAGATTTTGAAGACGTAGTGTTTAAAAGAATAAAAAATTAGTTATATTACTTTATTATTAACAACATTTAAAAATAAAATATAAATTTAATAATAACTCTTGCTAAATTAAAAAAAAGAGTATATAATACAAAATGGTATGAGACTTAATTCTTGTATGGAGAGTATATCCAATAAAGACCTATGAATCTTGTCAGGTCCGGAAGGAAGCAGCAATAAGTAGAATTCTTTATGTGGAGATGCTTTCCATAGAGGGATTAAGGTTCACACCATTTTTAATATTAAGGGCAAATATAAAGGATGTGAGAAATATGGGGTACACAGCACTTTATAGAAAATTTAGACCAAAGTTATTTTCAGAAATAGTTGGTCAAGAGCATATAACAAGAACTTTGCAAAATCAAATAGTTGCAGGAAGAGTAGGCCATGCTTACTTATTTAATGGAGGTAGAGGAACTGGAAAAACTTCTGCTGCAAAGATATTGGCTAGGGCAATAAATTGTCAAAATCCAAAAGATGGAGAACCTTGCAATGAATGTGAAATATGCAAAGGAGCAATATCTGGTTCATTAACAGATATTGTAGAAATGGATGCTGCATCAAATAATAGTGTAGAAGATGTAAGAAGTATTCGTGAAGAGGTTAATTTTTTACCAACAAAGGCTAAATATAGAGTTTATATAATAGATGAGGTTCACATGCTTTCAACTGGGGCATTTAACGCACTTTTGAAGACATTGGAAGAACCACCTGAACATGTAAAATTTATTTTAGCAACAACAGAACCTCAAAAATTACCAGCTACAATACTTTCAAGATGTCAAAGATTTGATTTTAAAAAAATATCAAATGAAGATATTATAAAAAGATTAAGAGTTGTTTGTAAAGAAAGCAATTTAGAAATAACAGAAGGTGCATTAAATATAATTGCTGTATTGTCTGAAGGTGCAATGAGAGATGCATTATCTATTTTAGAAAGATGTGTTCAAGATGGAGATAACAGCATTGATGAAAACAAAATAAAAGATTTAGTTGGAATTCCAAAACTTGAATTTGTGCATAATATGGCAAATGCTATAATAGAATACAATGTAGAAAATGCTTTAAATGTTACAAATAATATCTTAGAAGACGGAAAAGAACTAACAAATTTTATATGGGAATTAATAAAATACATAAAAGATTTGCTTATTTTCAAAGCTTCTGGAAAATTAGATTTATATAGTGAAGAAGAACTTAAAAAAATAGATGAGTTGTCTAAAAGGACAGAAAAACAAAGACTTATAAATCTTGTTTATGAACTATCAAACTTAGAAACAGAAATGAAAAAGTCTACACAAAAAATTATAATGTTTCAAGCAGGAATAATAAATTTGTGCAATCAAGAACAACAAGTTTCAAACAATTTAGAGGAAAGAATAGAAAAAATTGAAAAATATTTAAGGTCAGGTAATATAAGTGTGGCTAGTAGTCCACAACCAAGACCACAAACGATTGCAACAAATACCACACCTGTTAGAATGGCGGTTAATTCGCAAGTGAGTCAAAAAAGCGGTGGAAGTGCAACAACAAATGCAACACAGCAAAAGAAATATCCAAAGGAAGCTGCAAAATTCTGGCCACAGATTGTAAATGATTTAAAAGCAAGTGGAAAAATAGTGTTATATACTAATTTAATAAATACAAATGCAATTGAATTAAATGATATGACAGTTGGAATAAATTTTCCAAGAGGTTTAACATCATTTGGAAAAACGGTTTTGGAAAAACAAGAAAATAAAAGAGAAATTGCAAATCTTGTGTCAATGGCTTGTGGCAAGCCAATGGAAATTAAATATATTTCAGAAGCCAACGTTAATCAAGTTGCGACTGATGAAGATAAATTGCAAGAATTTGCAAATTCACAAGATATACCTTTTGAGGTTATTGAGTAATTTAAACAAAATCTAAGGAGGAGGAATTTAAAATGGGTAAAAGAGGAGGATTCCCAGGAGGCATGGGAGGATTCGGAGGAATGAATCTAGGAAATTTAATGAAAGAAGCTAAAAAAATGCAAGCTGATATGGAAAAATCACAAACAGAACTTGCAGCAATGGAATTTACAGCAACAGCAGGAGGTGGAGCAGTAAAAGTTACTGTTTCTGGAGCTAAAGTTGTAAAAGATATTACAATTCAAAAAGATGTAGTAGATCCAGATGATGTAGAAATGCTTCAAGATTTAATAATTACTTGTGTAAATGATGCACTTTCTCAAGTTGATAGCGAACAAGCAAAACAAATGGGAAAATACAATATACCTGGACTAATGTAAAGGAAGTAAAAAAATGTCACTATATTCACCATCAATAGAAAAATTAATAGAAAGTTTTGAAAAGCTACCTAGCATAGGGCATAAAACTGCTGCTAGATTGGCTTTTTATATGTTAAATTGTTCTGAAGAAGAAACAAACGAGTTTATTTCTTCAATTGTTAATGCTAAAAAAAATCTGAAATATTGTAGCAAATGTTATAATATTTCAGATACAGATCCATGTTCAATTTGCGGAAATCCAAAGAGAAATGAGGCTCTAATTTGTGTTGTAGAAGATGTAAGAGATGTTATTGCAATGGAAAAAACACACGAATTTAAAGGGGTTTACCATGTATTACATGGTTCAATTTCTCCAATGAATGGAGTTGGACCAGATGATATTAAAATAAAAGAATTATTATCTAGGTTGATGGATGGAACTGTAAAAGAAGTAATTTTGGCTACGAACCCAAGAGTAGAGGGAGAAGCAACAGCTATGTATTTATCGAAGCTAATAAAACCACTTGGAGTTAAGGTTACAAGAATAGCGCATGGAATTCCTGTTGGTGGAGATTTAGAATATACTGATGAAGTAACACTAACAAAAGCTTTAGAAGGAAGAAGAGAAATATAAAAAATGCAATTGATTTTAAATCAATTGCATTTTTTAAAACATATTTCAACAATATCATAAGAAGAGTATTTATTTGCTATTAGTTTTGTACATTCCTTCATTTGAACAAGCTTTTCTTCATTATTCAATAAGCTTTCAAGTTTTTCTTTAATATTATCATCTTTTCTCATCCAAATGCCAACACCTTTTTGCTCAAGAAATTCAGCATTTTCTTCTTCTTGGCCAGCAATAGGATTTATAATAATCATAGGCAATCCCATAGCTAAGCTTTCAGATGTTGTAAGCCCACCAGGCTTTGCTACTACAAGGTCTGCAACACTCATAAGCTCTGGAACTTTATTTGTATAATCCAAAATTGTAACATTATCTAAATTATATTCTTTAACAATATTCTCATAACCTTCTTGCAGTTTTTGATTTCTGGCAGAAATTGCAACAATTTGATAATTTCTTGAAAAAGTAGCTAACACTTCAAATATTTTTAAAGTTCTTGTTTGTGCGCTTCCAGAATTCCACCCTCCAAAAAATAAAATAGTTTTTTTATCATCTTTTAAATTAAATTCTTTTAAAATATCAGTTCTATTAAATTCCTTCGTAAAACGAGTAGAAATGGGAATTCCAATATCAAACACTTTGCTTTCATCAATGCCTTTGCTTAATAAATAATTTTTCATTTTATCATGTGCAACAAAGAAATACTCTGTAAATTCATGCCCAACAAGCCATTGGTCATGTGGTGCAAAATCTGTCATAATTGTAGCAAGTGGAAAATTAACTTTTCCTTTTCTTTTTAAATATGCACACATTTGGCTACTAAATGGATGGGCAGAAATTACCATATCAGGATTTTCTTCTCTTAATAATTTAAGTAATTTAACAGCCATCATAGCATTAGAGCGAGTGGAAATATGAGCTATAACACCTTTTTGAGATGCATTATAGATTTTTCCCCATGCCCAAGGTGCTTTTTTTGCCATACCTCTATATGCAGCTGTAGTTATTTTTTCTAATCCTTTATTTACATATTTCATACAGTCAACTAATTTTGTTTCAAAATTAGGATATTTTTCATTTATAACGCTTTCAATGGATTTTGCAGCAGATAAATGTCCACCACCATAAGATGCGTAAAATATTATTATTTTTTTCATTTTATTACCTCATTTTTGTTTTTAAATATTTTATCATTTTTTTAAATAAAATGGAATAATTTTGTTAAATATTTCAAATAATATTATTGATTTTTAGTAAGAAATTTATATTAAAAGAGTGAGGACGCGTAGGGCGGAGCAAAGCGTAGCGTTGGAGCGACCCTACATACTAGTAGTTTTAAAATATGGAGGGTCGTGACAACAAGGACGAATGGTTTAATATAAATTTCAATATAATGCTAAGATTTAGGAGAAAATTATGAAAGATTTAACAAAAAATTATTTAAGTGCATTTACAATAGTATTATTACTAATAATAGCAGTATTAGGAATAACAATTTATAATAAAAATGAAGAACTAGTAAGAACAAATGAAAATGCATATAATATGGCCTTTTATCAATTAGTAGATGAAGTAAAAGATGTAGAGGCATATTTAGCAAAAGCACAAGTAACAACAACTCCAGAACATAGTGCAGAAAATTTAACAAATCTATGGAGAGAGGCAAACATGGCACAAAGCTATTTAGCAATGTTGCCAATAGAAAGTCAAGACCTAGAAAAAACGCAAAAATTTTTAAATCAAGTAAGTGATTATAGTTATTCACTATCAACAAAAAATATAGATGAAGAAAACTTATCAGAAGAAGATCTGAAAAATTTAAAAGACTTACACGGATATAGTGTGGAATTAACAAATACTTTAGTACAATTATCAGAAGACATTAACACGGGAAGAATAAAATGGCAGGATTTAAGCAAAGAAGAAAATGTAGCATTTGCACAACAAGTTGACAATATTTCAAAAGATAGTTTTAACAATATGTCAGAAAATTTTCATGAATATTCGGGGTTAATATATGATGGGGCTTTTTCAGAACATTTAACAAATTCTCAAAAATTAGGTCTTACAGGAGATGAAATAGACGAAGAAAATGCAAAACAAAAGGCAATAGAATTTATAGGAAAAGAAAATATTGAAGAAATAAATAGTTTTGGATTAGCACAAAATGCTAATATTGCAGCATTTAACTTTTCAATAAATACAAACAAAAACGAAAATATAAGTATTGCGATATCTCAAAAAGGTGGGCATATAGTTTTTATGAATGCAAATAGAGATGTTAATTCAGAAATTCTTCAATATGATCAAGCAAACGAAATCGGGAAAAAATTCTTGACTGATAAGGGTTTTCCGAATATGAAAGAAACCTATTACATGAAACAAAATGGATTTATAACAATAAATTATGCTTATGTACAAGAAAATGTAGTAATGTACCCTGATTTAATAAAATTAAAAATAGCTTTAGATGATGGAGAAATACTTGGATTGGAGACAACAGGATATTTAAATAACCATAAACAAAGAGATATAAGTGAAATAAAAATAACAAAAGAAGAAGCAAAAAATAAAATAAACAAAAACATACAAATATCTAGCGAAGGGTTAGCAGTAATACCAACGAAATGGCAAACTGAAATACTTTGTTATGAATTTAAAGGAAAAGTAGATAATACAGATTTTTTAGTATATATCAATGCAGAAAATGGAAAAGAACAAGACATTTTAGTAATAAAAGATACTCCAGATGGGGTACTTACTATGTAAAAATGTTGGACATTAAAAAACGACCAAACTTTTTGGGACACTCTTGAAAATCAAGAGTGTCCCAAAAAGTTCGGTCGTTTTTTTAATGCCTCTTATATGTATCTTTTGATAACAATTTTTCTTCTACTACAACACCATTTTTGCGTAAGATTTTATATGTTTGAGAATTTGTAGTATTTGCAGTTTGGCCAGTAATTTTTGAATATATTTCTACATCATAATCATTATCGGTTCTTAAACCTAATATTTGGAATGTTGCAACACCTCCATTTACAGAACAAACAATTTTTATTGGGTAGTCTCTATTATTTTTAAATTTAAAATCAATTGCTCCATAAACAACAGTTGCATCTCTTCCAGCTCCTACATAAGAAGGGACAAATTGATGATTTGATCTATCTGTAACTTCTAAATTTGCATAAACAACTGCATTGTAAAGAGTGGTTGTAATCTGACAAATTCCGCCACCTAATCCGTCTTCAACTTTACCATTTACATAGATAGGGGCTTCTTTATAACCAGCTGCAATTGTTCTTTCTCCCACAACTTGGTTATATGAGAAAACTTCGCCAGGCATTAAAACAGTTCCATTTATTTTATTAGCAGCTAATATAAGGTTTGTAGTTCTATTATAATTTCGTGCGTCATAATATGTAGTAAACTTAGAAAGCTCATCTGGAAATGCATCGTTACCAATCATATTATTAGTTACTTTAGGGTAAACAACTTTTAAAGGAATAACACATTCTTTTTCACTTTCATTCAATTTTGCTATAGCTTCTTCTAAAGAAATTGCAAAATCTATACCATTCTTACTTGGTGTAACTGAACGAGGTTCAATAGTATAACTAGCATCTATGGCATCTTTATGCACTTCATTGTAAATTGTTTTAATGTCTAATAAATCGGGTTCAGCTGTTTTTGTAATAATATCAATACTATTATTTAGATTTAAATCTGCAATATTATTTTTAATTACTTTAGACATCGCTTCAACATCAATAACATTTCCTTGAGCACCTTTATTTAAAATCAAATTATTTCCATCAATATAATAACCACTTTCAATAACTTTATCTGGCAATTTAGCAGAAATATCTTTAAGCATTTTAGATAGTGATTCTTCATCAAAATTTAAAGTTGGTTCTACATTTTTATTAAAAAACATTGTACCTAAAGCTTCAAAGCCATCTGAAAAAATATTCCCACTTCGTCCTAAACTATATGCAACTTTTATAGCAGATGTAGTATCAAAATTTATATCTAACTGAGCTGTTGAAATTGTAGCTTCATAATCTCCATGCTTTAAAACAATTTCTTCAGGAATTTTACTTTTTAAATACATTTCAATTTTACTTTTGGCGTCTTGTTTGCTTAAATTGGAAACATCAACGTTTTTTATATAAATTCCAGAAAGTATATTTGAGTTACCCTTTAAGCTAAATGCAAAAATTAAAAAACATGTTATAATTATCAACAAAAAAACACAAAGTAAAATTGCAAATAATGAAATTGTACTTAATCCTTTTTTTTCAGTTAAATTTTCAGGATTAACTACAATGCTTTTTTCTTCAGGTTTAATTTCTGTCATTGCAGTTTGTTCTTTTTCTACTTTAACAATTTCTGTATTTTTAGGCGTTTTAACTCCCATTTCTTTCTCCTTCAAAACATAATCTCTTTTATTATATCATATAATGTCGGAAAATGTTAGTGTTTTTAACTAAAAAAATTAACTATTGCAAAATTATAAAAAAATGCATATAATGAGTTGCGAGGTGAAATTATGTTAGTTAAAGATATTTTAAAAGTAACAAATGGAAAGTTAATAATAGGAAATGAAAACGAGAGATTAGAAAATTTTTCAAAAGATACAAGACAAATTAATGAAGGAGATACATATTTAGGAATAAAAGGTGAAAAATTTGACGGGAATGTATTTTGGAAAGATGCTTTAAAAAATGGAGCAAAAGCTGTTATAGTACAAGGAGTGGATTTTCAAAGTGAAGATTTAAGCGCATTTAATGAAAAAATTATTATAAAAGTTGAGAACACAATGCAAGCTTTATATAAAATTGCGGAATTTAAAAGAAGTCAATATAATATTCCAGTAATTGGAATAACAGGAAGCGTTGGAAAAACAAGTACAAAAGATATAATTGCAAATGTAGTTGCACAAAAATACAAAACATTAAAAACACAAGGAAATAACAATAATAATATTGGACTTCCATTTACAATTCTAAAATTAAAAGATGAAGAAGCAATGGTGTTAGAAATGGGAATGAACCATTTTGGAGAAATAAGTTTACTTAGCAATATTGCAAAACCAACTATAGCAGTAATTACAAATATTGGTACATCACACATTGGAAATTTGGGCTCAAGAGAAAATATTTTAAAAGCAAAGCTTGAAATATTAGAGGGAATGGAAAATCCAAATCTTGTTATAAATAATGACAATGATATGCTACACAATTATTATGAAAAAAATCCGCAAAATATAAATACATTTGGAATTCAAAATAAAAGTGATATTATAGCAAAAAATATCAAATTAAATGAAAATAGCAGTACATTTACCTGTATTTGCAATAATGAGGAATTAGAAATTACGGTGCCAGTTGGTGGAGAACATTTTGTTTTAAATGCTTTATGTGCATGTAAAATAGGGGAATTACTAGGAATAGAAAATTCTAAAATAAAAGCAGGTATTGAAAGCTTTGAACTTACAAATAAAAGAATGGATATAAAAACACTAGAAAATGGAATAACAATAATAAATGATAGTTACAATGCAAGTTTTGAATCTATGCAAGCATCTTTAAATTATTTAGCAAATTTAAGTAATCCTAGAAAAATTGCTTTTTTAGGTGATATGTTAGAACTTGGAGAATTTTCCAAAGAATTGCATGAAAAGGTTGGAAAAGTCGTTGCCAAAAATAATATAGATATATTAATATGTGCAGGGCAAAATGCAAAATATATTTATAATGGGGCAGTAGAAGCGGGAAAAACTGAAAATGTACATCATTTTGAAGATAAACAAGATGCGTTTGAATTTTTAAAAAGTATAATACAACCAAACGATGCTATTATTTTTAAAGCTTCAAATGGTATGAGATTTTTTGATTTGGTAGAAAAATTAAACTAATAAAAGTGTTAAAAGGAGAAAAAATGTGGAAGAAGAAAAAATAGTAAAACAAAATAATAAATCTAAAATTGAACAAAAAAGATGTCCTGATTGCGGATCAGGAGACATACAATTAAATCCAATCACAGGAAAATTGAGATGTAATTATTGTAACCATGAATTTGAACCAGAAAAAGTTGAAGGATTCATTGAAAACATTAATGAATTAAAAGGAACAGTAATAGGAGCTGGAGCTCAAAACATACAAGAAATGCCCAATAGTATTATAACTTGCAAATGTTCAGGATGTGGGGCAGAAATTACACTTAATACAAACGAATTAGCATTTACAAAATGCCATTGGTGCCATACGGGATTATCATTAAATGACCAAGTTCCAAGTGGAATTGTGCCTGATGCTATTTTACCATTTAAGGTAAGCAAAGAAGAAGCATTTGAGGATATGAAAAAATTAGTAGAAAAGAAAAGTCTTTTTGCAAAGGAAGATTTTAAAAATAACTTTAAAATAGAAAATTTAAGAGGAGTGTATTTACCATACATGATGCTTGATGTTAATGGACATGCTGTATTTAAAGGGATAGGTGGCAAAATAGTAAATACACATACACATACTTATACAAGACAACGAAAAACTTATGGAAGAAATAGAGAGGTTACTTATGAAAAATATGATTGTGAAAGAGAAGAATATGATATAGACTTATATAATACAGAGCGTGAATTTGACATACAAATAAAGAATTTATTAGAAACAACAGATTCAAAACAATTAAATTGGAAAAAAGTAGAGAAACCAGATAGAGCAAACTTTGTATTAACTACCCTAATGCCATTTGATGTTGCAAATTGTGTTAAATGGGATGCAAACTATTTAAACGGATATTCTTTAGAAAAAAGGGATACTAATATTGGCGATATATCAGATAATATGAAATTAAAGGCCAAAGATGTAGCAAGGCATAAGATTAACAAAGATTTAGATTATAATGCTGGTATTAATTGGAAAAAAGAAGAATTTGATATAAATGGGCAACAATGGAAAGCAGTATATTTACCAGTTTGGATATACTCATATGTTCAAGAAACTAAAAAAGGGCCATATACATATTTTATTGCTGAAAATGCCCGTACCAAAGAAATGAATTATACAATACCATTAAATCTATTAAGATTTATAATATTTACATTAATTTGTTTTGCTTTGCCTATATTGGTAATAGCATGGATTGGCATGTTACTTTCTTATAATCATTTTGATGAGAGAAATAGACATGAAAAAGATACAAAAACTAAAATAACCAATATAAATAGAAAAGATGAATTTATAAAGCATAAGAAACGACAAAATAGTAATGTTATAAAAAATGCTAATAATAAAAGAATAGAAGGGGATAATTAAAAAAATCGGCTTAGCCGATTTTTTTACAATTAAACTTAAATAGTTAAAGTGTTTGCAACTTCATCCAAACAAGATATTAATTTATTCTCTAAATTAGTGCCTTTTACTTCACTTGGATAAAATAATAATACTATATCATAATCATAAGAATCTGTAGAGTCACTTCTTAATACATAAAAATATTCTGTATAACCAGATACTGATAATTTAACTTTAAATAAATATTTTCCATCAGGAAAATCAGTGAATTGTTCAACATCTGATACTGTTTTGCTTGAAATATATTCTTCAATACAATCAGCAATTTCATCAAAATCGCCTACTCCTTCAAGTAATGAAATAGTTATATCATCTCTTAAACCAAGATGTTCTGCAGTATATTTTAATGAAATAGTTGAACTTGCATATCCACCAAATTCAGTAAAATCACTTGAAATCATAAATTGAGCATTTTTCTCGTGTAAATAAGTTTGTACTGCTACAGCAGGAAGAGGAGCTGGTGGATTATTAAATCTTTCGTCCTCCATTGATTCTGTATTATTTTGTGATTGGCTTATTTTTTCTTGCCCATCCTTAATAGCTTTTTTTGTTTCATTAATTATATCTTTTGCGCTATTTATTAAATCATCAAAAAGTCCCATGATATTTCCTCCTTAAAATTTAGTTTAATAAATTATAATAAAAGGAATAATAAAAGTAAAGAGTTATAATTCATAAAAACAAAATAATTTTTAAACGAAAAATGTAACATATATATGAGATTTTAAAATAAAATATCTCTAAAAATATTCAATAAAATCAATAAAAACTATGGATTTTTTTAAAATATATGTTATAATAACTTTAACAAAAACGGAAGCAAAAAATTCCTTAGGGAGGATGTTAAATGGTTTTTAAGGATTATTATAAAATATTAGATTTAGAAACAAGCCGAGTTTCCATAGATGAAATTAAGGCTGCATATAGATTACAAGCAAAAAAATATCATCCAGATGTTAATGTTGGAAATAAATTAGCAGAAGAAAGAATAAAAGACATAAATGAGGCATATAGAATACTATCAGTTCCAGCACAAAAAAGAAAGTATGATAGAATATGGAATAACAATGTAGGTAGAACAAAACTAGGACAAAATAAAATGGATAGAGGCTATATTTTTAACATGTTTTTAGGAAATGTAGAAAAGGGAAAGGAAAAACCACAAATTAAAACACCTATAAAAGGAGAAAATATAGAAACAAAAATAGAAGCTTCACTTTCAGATACTTTTTTTGGAAAAGAAAAAATAGTAATTTTGAAAAATGCAGAGGGCAGAGATAAATCTTATACAATCAAGCTGCCTGAGGGAATTAGAAATGGCGAAAAAATAAGATTAATTGGCCAAGGAAAAGAAGGCAAAAATGGAGGAAAAAATGGAGACTTGTTAATTGAAATTAATGTAAAAGAAGATTCAAAATTTCAATTAAAAGGCTATGATTTGTACACAAAATTACCTATTTCACCATGGGAAGCAATTTTAGGTGCAAAAATAGAAATACCAACTATAGACGAGAATACAGTGGTGTATATACCACAAGGAATACAAACTGGAGAGCAAATAAAAATACCACAAAAAGGATTTAAAAATGCACAAGGAGAAAGAGGAGATTTATTTGCAGAAGTTAAAATAATGATACCTTCAAAAATTACAAAAGATGAAGAAGAATTGTACGAAAAATTAAAAAATTTGTCCACATTTAATCCTAGAATAAACTAAATATATATTCTGGGAGTGGTCAAGTGGGGACCGTCCCACAGTTCTTAGAGGCTTGTCCTCTTAGAACTGCGTGGATGGGGAGACCCGGGAAGAATATATATTTAGTTAAAATTTATGATTCAATTATGTTGACAAATCTTGCTAATTGCAGTATAATAATGATTAGTGAGATAACGAAAGATAAGCTATGTTTGAATCATAGGAATGAGGTGGAAAATATATGGATAATATGCAATCGAAACACTTTAGCATAACAGATCCACAAGGAGTAAATACAGTAATATATCAAGTAAATAAAACCGAAAAAGAATTTTTAGATAGTGCACCTAAATATACAGTAGAAAGACTAGATCATACAGAAGAATTAAGGGGTAACCTAAATAAAAAGACTTTTTATGTTGATAATCCACAAAAAGATGGAAACCAATTAGTCATTTTATCATTTGCAAATGATAAGGTGGTTATTAATTCTGGTTTATTGATAAATGATGAGGTTAGAATTACTAAAAGACCAACACCATTTAAGTTTAATACATTATACTCAGAAGAAGAATTAGAATATAAAGATTTTGATTACACGCCAAATTTAAAAAGATCAATTTCAATTATAGATCCAGAAACGACAGAAGAAGTAAAACCTACACTTTATTTTGATGAAAAAACAAATGAGGTAAAGGGAAAATGCAAATTAAAACCATATAAATCTTATTTCGCATTCGAAATAAGAGAAGGAAAATAAGGAGGAAGTTGTAATATGGTAATGGGCAAGAATGTAAAAACAAGACCAGCAGGTAAAAACGATAAAGTGGATATAGATGTTATATCTTTAGTGCAAATTGTAGAAAAGGAAACAGAAAAAGTAAAATCTAATAATACAAAAACTGTTGTAACAAATTCTGCAAAAATACAAGGAATATTAAGTACAGATTTAGACTTAGGAGTTGTTATTAAAGCAGAAAATGGTGGAAGACCTGGACAATCAAGATAAGAGAAGATTTAAATACATATAAACTCACAAAAGAGTAGGTGAAATCTATGAAATTTAAAGAAACATTCAAAAAGAATAAAGTATTTTTTATAATTGCAATAATACTATGGTTAGTTGTAACCATAGTATTTATCATGCCTTTAGCTTTTTCAATATTTAGTGCAACATATAAAGGAAATGGATTTGATACCAAGGTATTTTATAAAGCACTTGAATTAAAACTATTCAAATTTGATCCATTTGGAGCATTAGGACTAACATTTAGTCATGGCGGAGCAGGAACATTTTTTACAATAGAACTAATATATACAATAATTCATACAGTTATATGCTTTATAGGCTATAAAAAATCAAAACCAAAACATGAATATTATAATATAGAACATGGTTCAAGCGATTGGAGCAAGAACGGAGAGCAATATCAAATACTAAATAAAAAAGAAGGAATTATCCTTGCAGAAAATAATTATTTACCAGTAGATAAACGTGGTAACGTAAACGTTCTAGTAGTTGGACGGATCAGGTTCTGGTAAATCTGCATCATACTCAATTCCAAATGCTTATCAATGTTTAGGTTCTTATGTATTTACAGACCCTAAAGGAGAATTGTATGACTCAACAGCAGGATATTTAAGAAACAAAGGCTATGAAATAAAAGTATTAAACTTGGTAAGACCACAATATAGTGATGGCTATAATCCATTAATGCATATAAATTCAGAAATAGATGTAGACGTTATAGCAAACACAATAGTAAAAGGTCAAAAAACAGATGGCGGTGGATCAGACCCATTCTGGGATGACTCTGCAGAAATGCTGTTAAAGGCTTTAATTTATTATTTGTTAGCAAAAAGACCACCAGAAGAACAAAACTTAGCAAGCTGTGCAGAATTAGTTAGAGCTGCAAACACAAATGGTGGAAGCAACTTATTAACAGAATTAATGAGCGAATTGCCATATGATCACCCAGCAAGAATGAACTATAAATCTATTGAAATTGCGCCAGAAAAAACATATAGTTCAATTTTGAGTACATTACAATCAAAACTAGGTAAATTCGATTCAAAAGAAATTGCTGAATTGACATCAACAGATACAATAAATTTTGAAGAAATAGGAAGCAGAAAAACAGCAGTATATGTAATATCATCAGATACTCATACAGCATACGATTTCTTGCTAACAATATTCTTCTCTCAAATGATACAACAATTATATGATTATGCAGACCAAAATGGAGGAAAATTAAAAGAGAGAACATTTTTCATATTAGATGAGTTTGCAAACATTGGTAAAATACCAGACTTTGATAAAAAGATATCAACATCACGAAGTAGAAATATATCATTTAGCGTAATTTTACAAAACGTAGACCAATTAGAGGCTGTATACGAAAAATCTTATGAAACAATAATGGGAAACTGCGATACACATGTATTTTTAGGAAGTAACTCATTTAAAACATTGGAATACTTCTCTAAACAATTAGGAGAAAAAACAATAGATAGAGATAGCATTTCAGTTAGTAGAGATAAACAAAGACACAAAACAGGAACAAGTACATCAGACCAAGTAATGGCAAGAGCATTGATGACACCAGATGAATTGCGTAGATTAGACGTAGATCAATGTATAATATTTGTTAAAGGAATAAGACCTGTAAAAGCAGATAAATTTTACTATTTCAAACATCCAATGGCAAAAGAATTAAAAGAGCTTGAAATAAGCCATAATGATATCGGAGAAATTCAAAGAGGAAATTGGAGAAAATTCAATCCATATAATCCTTATATTGAAGAAGACGAAAAAGGTGAACAACAAAACAATTTAAAAGTAGAATCATTAGACGATTTATTTGAAGACATAGATATGGACGATGAACCAAAAAAAGAATTTGCAAAACAAACAGCAGGTGGAGAAAATAGAGACACAACAATATCAAGCCTTATGGAAGAAAAAAGCCAAAACAATGCACCAATATTACCACAAATAGAAGAAGACGATAATGACACATATGATCTACAAAAAGAATTAGAAGCAAAATTTGATGAATTATTTGGACCATTAGATGACGATGAATAAAAATAAAAAAGCAATAGAAAAAGCGAAACAAAATTCGCTTTTTCTATTGCTTTTTTAAAATTTTTGATATAAAATATAAAAAAATTAATTTTAGAATTAATTGTTGTATGTTACAACAAAAGGAGGAAGCAAATGAAATTTGTACATATAGCCGACTTACACTTCGATAGTCCCTTTGTAAATTTAGCAGATAAAGAAGGTTTAGGAGAAACAAGAAGACTAGAACAAAGAAAAATATTTAAAAAAGTAATAGAATATATAAAAGATAACAACATAAAATACTTATTTATTTCCGGAGATTTATACGAGCACAAATATATTAAAAAAACAACAATAGAATACATAAATAATTTATTTAAAGAAATACCAAATACTTTAATATTTATTTCACCAGGAAATCATGATCCATATTTAAAAAATTCATATTACAATAAATTTAATTGGAATGAAAATGTAAAAATATTCAAAAATAAAATAGAAAAAATAGAAACAGAAAATGCAAACATATATGGATTTGGCTTTGATGATTTTTATTGTACAGATTGTGGAATAGAAAATTTAGAAATTGAAGAAAAAAATAAAATAAATATTTTAGTAATTCACGGAACATTAAATGGTGCAAGTTTAGAAGAAAAACAATACAATTCAATAAAAAGTAAAACACTAGAAGAAAAAGGATTTGATTATGTAGCATTAGGACATATTCACAAATTAGATTATAATACTTACGAAAATCAAAGAATTGTATACCCTGGATCAACAGCATCCCTAGGATTTGATGAATTGGGACAACATGGAATGATAGTAGGAGAATTAGATAAAGAAAAAATAAAGCTAGAATTTATTCCAATAGATGAAACTGAATTTGAAATACAAAATTTAGACATAACACAAATAAATTCAAAAGAAGAACTAATAGAAACAATAAATGAATTAAATATAGAAGAAAATAATTTAATAGAAATTTATTTAACAGGAAAAAGAAACTTTGAAATAGATACTTATGAAATTAAAAAATTCATTACAAATGAAAAAATAATAAAAATAAAAAATAAAACAAAAATAAATTATAATTTAGAAAAAATAGCAGAAGAAAATACATTAAGAGGAATATTTGTTAAAAAAATGTTAGATAAATATAATTTATTAGAAAGTGAAGAAGAAAAAAGTATCTTAGAAAATTCTATTGAAATTGGATTGGAGTCACTCATTTAATTTTTAAAATTATGAATTATGGCTAAATATATATTTAGCATAGGAGGAGAAAATTGAAAATAAATAATTTAAAAATAAATAATTATGGAAAAATAAAAAATAAAGAAATAAATTTTAAAAATAAAATAAATATAATTTATGGAAAAAATGAAGCAGGTAAATCAACTTTATTAAATTTTATTTTTAATTCTTTTTATGGAATTTCCAAAAATAAAAAAGGAAAAATAATATCAGACTACGAAAAATTTAAACCACTAGAAGGAGAAGAATTTTCGGGTAAAATAGAATATGAATTAGATAATAATGAAAAATTCGAAATATATAGAGATTTTAATAAAAAAAATCCAAAAATATTTAATGAAAATTCAGAAGATATTTCTAAACAATTTAATATTGATAAAAAAACAGGAAATGAATTTTTTTATGATCAAACAAAAGTAGATGAAGATTTATTTATTTCTACTGTTGGAATTTTACAAAAAGAAGTTGAATTGGAAAAAAACAATCAGAATTTTTTAGTGCAAAAATTAGCAAACTTAGTTGGGACAGGAGAGGATAATGTTTCTTATAAAAGAGCAATGGACAGAATAAATAAAAAACAATTAGATGAAGTAGGAACAGATAGAACAAGAGAAAAACCAATAAATATACTAAATAAAAAAATAGAAGAACTAGAAAATAAAAAAAATAAATTAGAAGAATATCAAAATAAAAAATATGAAATTGCAGAAGAAGAAAATAATTTATTAAATATTCAAGAAGAATTAAAAAATACAAATAATTATTTTAAAGAAATAAAAATATTTTTAGAAAATGAAAAAATAGAAAAAGAAAAAATAAATATAAAAGAAAATATAGTAAATGAAAATAATATAAAAATAAATAACCTAAAAGAAGAACTA
>JAFRNM010000004.1 GCA_017430135.1 Clostridia bacterium
AATTCAGAATATAAAAAATTAGAAAAAGAAAAAAATAAAATGAAAAAGAATTTAATTATATCATTTATTTTTTTAATAATAATAAATTTATTAGTTTTATTATTTGTACAAGAAAATTTTAAATATATAATATTAACAACAATTCTAATATATTTAGGAGTTTGGAAAATAATAAAAAATGGCTTAAATAAAAAACAAAAAATAAAAAAAGAAGAATTAAATAAAAATATTGATAATAATTTAGAAATAAAAAATATAGAAAATAAAATAAATTTACTTAATGATAATAATAATAAATTACAAGAAGAAATTATAGGCTTAAATAATAGTTTAAATTATGAAAATAAATTAGAAATAGAAAAAATTAATAATAAATATAAGAATATTTTACAAGAAAATAATTTGATCAAAATAAATAATTTAGAAAAAATAAATTATGAAATTGAAAAAATTCAAACAGAAATAAACTCAAATAATATAGAATTACACAAAATAAAATTAAATAAAGAAAACATCGAACCACAATTAGATAAATTAGCAGAAGTAGAAGAAAAAATAAATTATAATAAAAATAATTTAATGGAATTAAATAAATTAAATTTAAGTATAGAAATTACTAAAAAAGTATTAGAAGAAGCTTATAATGAAATGAAAGAAAATATTACACCTAAATTCACAAACAATTTATCTAAAATAATTTCAATAATTACAGAAAATAAATATAATAAAGTAAAATATAACGAAGAAAAAGGAATAATGGTTGAATTACAAAATGGAGATTACATGCCAATAGAGAAATTAAGCACAGGTACAATTGAACAATTATATTTAGCGTTTAGAATTTCTATGATAGATGATTTATCAGAAGAAACATTGCCTTTATTCTTAGACGAAACATTTGCATATTATGATGATGAGCGTTTACAAAATATCTTAGCATTTCTAGCAAAAGAAGCAGAAAAAAGGCAAATATTTATTTTTACATGCAGTAATCGCGAAACTGAAATTTTAAAACAATTAAAACTAGATTATAATTTTATTAATATATAAAGTCATATTATAAAGTCATATTATATTAATTTTTAACCCTTGTCGTCGCAACCTTCAATCTTTAAATTATCACAAACTGTCAATTTCTAATAGCTCGATGCTCGCTATAAGAAGTTGTATGTTTGTGCTAATTCTGCTGAGGGTTGCTCCAGTTCGCACTCGCCAGAGGCTCGTTTGACGCTTTCGCGGGTTTTAAAATTAATATAATATGACTTTTGGCTTGAAAAATTCAATAAAATGTAGTATAATAGTTTAGTAAATTAAAAAAGAGGAGAATTTTTATGTTTGACAAGTTAGAAGCCGTAGAGAAAAGATACGAAGAAATAACAAAAATGATAAGTGATCCAGAAGTAATTGCCAATCAATCAGAATGGCAAAAATTAATGAAAGAACATGCAAGTATAGAAGAAATTGTTTTAAAATATAGAGAATACAAAAAAACAAAACAAACAATGGAAGAAGCAGAAGAAATGATGCAAGATAAGGAACTTAAAGAATTGGCAGAAGCAGAATTTTATGAAGCGAAAGAACAACTTCCAAAAATAGAAGAAGAATTAAAAATACTTTTAATTCCAAAAGACCCTGATGATGATAAAAACATCATTTGCGAAATTAGAGCAGGAGCTGGTGGAGACGAAGCTGCATTATTTGCAGGAACATTATTCAGAATGTATTCAATGTATGCAGAAAAAAGACGTTGGTCTTTAGAAGTATTAAATGAAAATGAAACAGGTCTTGGAGGATACAAAGAAATAACATTTATGGTATCTGGAAAAGGAGTTTATAGTAGATTAAAATTTGAAAGTGGAGTTCACAGAGTACAAAGGGTTCCAGATACAGAAAGTAGTGGAAGAATTCATACATCAACAGCAACGGTTGCAGTATTACCAGTTGTAGAAGATGTAGAAATAGAAATAAACCCAGCAGATATAAAAATGGAAGTGTTCCGTTCATCAGGTGCTGGAGGTCAACATATAAACAAAACATCATCAGCCGTAAGGTTAATCCACGAACCAACAGGAATTGTTGTTGAATGTCAAACAGAAAGATCACAATTCCAAAATAGAGATAATGCAATGAAAATGCTTAGAACAAAATTATATGAAATCGAAAAAGAAAAACAAGATAGCGAAGTTGCAAATGCAAGAAAAACACAAGTAGGTTCAGGAGATAGAAGTGAAAAAATCAGAACATATAATTACCCACAAGGAAGAATCACAGACCATAGAATTGGTATGAGCATTTACCAAATGGAAAATTTCCTAAATGGAGATATAGACGAAATGGTAGATAACTTAATTGCGGCAGATAGAGCAGAAAGACTAAAAGGTGAAGAAGAATAAAAAATGGTAAATAAGGAAGTTCTTTGAACTTCCTTAATATATTAAAAAAATGGGGTGAAATAAATGTTAAAAATATATAGAACAGATATTGAAACAAACAAATTTGAAGAAATAAAAGACTTTGAAAAAGGAAGCTGGATAAATTTAGTAAACCCAACAGAAACAGAGATAAAAAAAGTATGTGAAAATTTAAAAATACAAGATGATTTTATAAGAGCAGCCCTAGATAATGAAGAAAAGGCCAGAATAGATGTAGAAGAAGATGATGGAACTACATTATTTATAGTAGATGTACCAATTATAGAAAAATCAAAAGACGAAAACGATATATATACAACAATGCCCCTAGGTATGATAGTTGTAAGAGATGATTATTTTATAACAGTCTCTTTAAATAAAAATAAAATAATTAATTCTTTTGAAAAAATGAAAATTAAGAATTTTCAAACATACAAAAAAAGCAGATTTATTTTTCAAATATTATATATAAATGCCTCATATTTTTTAAGTTACCTAAAACAAATAAATAAAGAAACAGAGATTGCGGAATATGTATTACAAAAATCTATGAAAAATAAAGAATTATTAAAAATGCTAAGCTTAGAGAAGAGTTTGGTGTATTTTACAACATCATTAAAATCAAATGAGCTAGTAATGGAAAAAACAATGAGAGGTAAAATAATTAAACTTTATGAAGATGACGAAGAAATTCTAGAAGACGCAATTATTGAGAACAAACAGGCAATAGAAATGTCAAAAATATATAGTGACATTCTAAATGGAACAATGGATGCTTATGCATCAATAATTTCAAATAACCTAAATGGAGTAATGAAATTTTTAACATCAATAACAATAGTCTTAGCAGTACCAACAATGGTTTCAAGCTTTTGGGGAATGAATGTTGGGTTGCCATTACAAAATAGTCCATATGGATTTGTTATAATGCTTATAATTTCTATAGTATTAACATTACTTGTTACATGGTGGTTAAAACGAAAAGACATGCTTAATTAAAAAAATATGTCAAAATATGTTGTTAAAGTATAGCTTAATTTATAAATATATGATATTATTTATACAAACAATCCACAAACAATAAATAAAATGTGGAAAACAAATCATAAAAGAAAGGGAAAAGTTAATGGAAGTAGAAGAAAAAGCATGTGGATGCATAATATCTCAAAATAATAAAATACTTCTTATTAGGCAAATGTCTGGAATGTGGGGATTTCCAAAGGGACATGTTGAAGAAGGCGAAACAGAAGAACAAACAGCCAAAAGAGAAGTAAAAGAAGAAACCAATATCGATGTTGAAATAGACAGCAGTAAAAGATATGTTATGCACTACAAAACAGACAAGGGAAAATACAAAGAAGTAGTATTGTTTGTAGGTAAAAAAATTGGTGGATACCTAAAAATGCAACCAGAAGAAATAATAGAAGCAGGTTGGTTTGAGTACCAAGATGCATTAAAGATTTTATCTTATGGAAATACAAGAGACTTATTTAAACAAGTATTACAAGAAAACAATATGAATTAAAATAAAAAATCTCGCTTATGCGAGATTTTTTATTTAATTAAATTTTATTTCCGCATTCAGGGCAGAACTTAGCTCCAGGAGTTAGTTTCGCACCACATTCTGAACAGAATTTAGCGCCAGAAGCACCTTGAGTATTAGAACCAACTTCTCCTCCAGCACCATTTCCAGTTGCTGAGAAAGCGTCATTCATAACACTATTTCCCATTCCGTTAGAAGCCATATTCATCATTCCAACACCCATAAATCCGTTAGCAGCACCATTTGCATTGTTTGCAGCTGCTTCCATAACATTAAGAACTCTTCCTTGTTGCATGTAAGCATTAGAATTGTGTTCATATTCTGTAATTTTCTTTTCAGATTCTTCATCAAGAGAAACACCTTCAATTGAAAATCCTGTAATTTTGAAACCTCTTCTTCTAATTGGCTCATCATATGTAGAGTTTGCAAGCATTTCTTTAATTTCATCAGTTTGGCTAGGTAATTCCATTGCAGGAATGTGGTTTTTCTCTGTTCCTAGACCATTAACGATATTTTGGAATGCATCCAAAACTTCAGCAAGCATTTGGTCACAAAGTTGAGTTTTTGTATAAACATCAGCCATACCAGCAATTTCATTCATAAATGTTGCTGGGTCTTCTAATCTGAAAGTATATTTACCAAAACATTTAACTTTTAAGCTAAGTGGTAAATTAGTTCCAGTCATTCTATTTGGAATTGGGTGTGACCAATCTTGGAATAAAATTGGAGTTTTTGTTCCAAATGGATTGTTTATAATATCTTTAGTGTTAAAGAAGAATACTGCTTGTTGTTTAGCTGATGCTCCTTTGTATGTAAATCTTTGCCACATTTCTTTAAATACATCTCCAAATTGACCAGCAAAGAATGATGGAGAAGAAGATGTATCAAAAGTATAAATTCCTTCTTCAGCTGTAGCATCTATAACTCTACCATTATCATATATAATTGCACATTGTCCAGGTCCTACAATAATTGTACTTTTATTTGTAATAACACCATTTTTTGTTGTTACTTTTTTCATAAGAATATCATTTCCTAAGTCTTCACATCTTAAAGCCTCTTTCCATTGATCACCTAGTGTGCTTCCAATAGCACCTACTGCAGATAAAATTAATCCCATAATTTTCACCTGTTAGCAATTTTGCTAACTTATCCTTTCCTTTTTATTACTCCAATAATTATATAATTTTTTAGATACAATTGTCAAGTATTCGCAATAACAATGCAATTTGTAAAAAATGAGTATTGTATATTTATAAAAATTAAAAAAATGAATAAAAAAATAAAAAAAGTAAATAATTTAAAAGGAGAATAAAAAAGAAAGGGTGAGGAACATGCAAGATTTAAATCAAGCCGAATTACAACAATTAAGACATTTAATAGGAGCACATGAAACAGCATACCAAAAATTAAACACATATTCATCACAAGCTGTTGACCCACAAATAAAGCAAATGTTTACAAAATCAGCACAAGATGCATTAAACACAAAACAAAAATTAATGAGCTTTTTAAATAACTAATTTCTAAATTCAAAATAAGATACAATAAAAATATCAGTTATTTAATAGGATCTTAAAAGAAAGGAAGAAAAGAAAATGGATGAAAAAACAATGGTAAATGACATTTTAGCAGGAGTTAAATCAGACTTAACTGCATATCAAACGGCAATAACAGAATGCGAAAACATGTCATTAAGACAAACATTTCAACAAATAAGAAACAATGATGAAAGCTTTCAATATGAACTATTCAAAGTTGCTCAATCAAAAGGATATTATCAACCAGCACAAAAAGCAACATCAACAGAAATAAATACAGTAAAAACACAAGTACAACAATAGTGAAAACTATTTGGAAACTTTTTGGGGACACCCTTGAATTGGGGGACACTCTTAAAAATCAAGGTTTTTCAAAAACCTTGATTTTTAAGAGTGTCCCCCAATTCAAGGGTGTCCCCAAAAAGGTTGTTACAAAAACATAAGAAAAACGATAGAAATAAAAGAAAATAAGTAAAAATTAAAGATAATTATTATATTTAGGTATTACTACTTCTTGCAAAAAAACAAATATTACAATAATATTACAATAATAAAACAAATATTACAAAGATGTGGAAATTATATAAACAAGGAGTAGTAATATGTTAAAAAAAATATTAGTACATACCAGAAGGTCGATGAAATTATTTATATTGCTAGCTTTTGCAATAGCTATAATTGCAGCAATAGTAATTTTTTTCTATAAACCAACATATAGTGTAACAATAAATGGAGAGCATGTAGGATATACTCAAAGCAAAAAGGAACTGCAAGAACGAATAAATAAATATATGGATAAAAACGAAGAAGAACACATTGCATTTATTCAAGTTCCCAATATGCCAGAATATGAAATATGCATGCTAAAAAGGGATGTAGAACCAAATGATGATGAAATTTTTGAAAAAATAAAAGAAGAAGGAATAAAATATTATAGATATTATGCAATACTAGAAGACCAAGAAGAAAAACAATATGTAGCAACTTTTGAGGAAGCTGAAAATGTTGTTAATGGCTTAAAAGAAAAAAATAGCAATAATATAGATAAAATATCAATTGTAGAAAAATATGAAACAGAATTGAAGGAATTAACAACAACAGAAGCAGCAGTAGCATCATTATATAAAGAAAAACCAAAAGTTGTGGTAGCCAAAAAAACATATACAACATACGCAGCATCAGGTTCTGTAAATACAGCAACAACAACAGGTGGGGGAGCTCCAAGTATTGGAATATCATTAATTAGACCTGTATCAGGAATTATAACTTCAAGATTTGGAGAAAGAAGCAGTATAAGAAGTTCAGTACATACTGGTTTAGACTTAGCAACATCGTCGGGAACACCTATAGCCGCAGCAGCATCAGGGACAGTAACATTTTCTGGTTGGAAAGGTTCATATGGAAATTTACTTGTAGTATCACATGGGAATGGAGTTCAAACATATTACGCACATTGTAGCAAATTATATGTTTCAGCAGGAACACAAGTAAGTCAAGGCCAAACAATTGCAGCAGTAGGGTCAACTGGAAATTCAACAGGCCCACACTTACATTTTGAGGTAAGAGTAAATGGTGTAGCATATAATCCGGAAAGGTATTTATAAAACAAAAAACTCAAGCATAGCTTGAGTTTTTTAGTTAAATAAAATATTTAATTCCAGTTTTTAAAGCATTTTGCTTAATTATAGGCTTTCCAAATTCCAAAATTTTTGCTTCAAAATGAGAAGGTTTAGAAACAGCTGTAGCAAATTCGCTAATTATACTAAATAATTTTTTAAAATTTCTATAAGATAAATTAAGCTTAGAAAATACTAAATAATATGTATTATTATATGAATATAAAGAAATTTTTTTACAAATATTAGTTATAGGTAAATTACTATTATCTACTAGCTCACAAAGGTTGCAGAACTCATCAAAAGAGTCAAATTTATAAACAGCATAGCTAGAAAAAGATTTATGCTTTTGCCTTTTCAATTTTAGAGTAGTTTTCTTCTTCTTTGGAGAAAATTTAGTAATAGTAAAAACATAGACTTCATCTAAAGAAGAAAAGGCTTCAATTAAAAGCTTACAATCCTTAGTGTAAAATCCAAAATCTTTTTCAGCTTTATTCAAAATATCTAAGAAAAATTTTTGAGTTTTTGGATCATTATTTATAAAATCAGATATATTTATATTATTATTAGAAAGCTCTTCTAAATTTAGAATAATTCTAATCTTATTATCAGTAATTTTTTCAATTTTCATTGTAAAAAACCATTCCTTTCAGGTAAAAATTAAATCATTTTCTATAATTATTATACTACTTTATTTATTATATTTAAAGGAGTAATTTTTGGTAACCAAATTATTTAAAATAGTACTTGAAAAATTTGCTAAATACATATATAATACAAAAGAATAAAAAAGTAAATATCCGTAAGGAAAAAAGTAAAAAAAGGGCAATTAAAAACAAGAAAGGAAGAAAAAATTGGCAATAAAAATGAAAGAAATGCCAGTGTCTGAAAGGCCTTATGAAAAGCTAGAATTACAAGGAGAAAAAACGCTTTCAAATGCAGAATTATTAGCAATAATAATAAAAACAGGCACAAAAAACGAAAGTTCAGTGGATTTGGCATATAAAATACTAAAACTAAATCCAAACACCAAAGAAGATAATCTAAGTTATTTAAAAAATATTAGCATAGAAGAATTTATGCAAATAAAAGGAATAGGAAAAGTAAAAGCAATACAACTAAAGGCAATATGTGAGCTGGCTGTAAGAATGAATAAACCAATAAATTATAAAAACATTCAAATAAAGTCCCCAGAAGATATGGCAAAAGTTGTAATGAACGAATTAAAAAATGAAACAAAAGAAATAGTAAAACTTGTTATGCTGGACAACAGGAATAGAATAGTAAAAATGCAAAATATTGCTACGGGGGGAAGCAATTTCGCAAATTTTTCTATATCAGAAATTTTAGGAGAAGCACTAAAAACAAAGACACCTAAAATAATACTAATACATAACCACCCATCTGGAAATTCTGAACCAAGTAAAAGAGATATAGAAATAACATATTCAATATACAATGCATGTCAAACTGTAGGCTTAGAACTAATAGATCATATAGTAATTGGAAATGCTGAATATACTAGCATAATGAGCAAGATTGCACATGAACTAGAAAAATAATAATACACAAAAAGTTATGTGTAAAAATAAACTAAAGAAAATAAATTAAAAACAGATAAATACAAAAAGGTGAGGAACAAAGATGAAATTATTTAATTTTGCATCAAAAGATATAGGAATAGATTTAGGAACAGCAAACATTTTAGTAACAATAAAAGGAAGAGGAATAGTATTAAAAGAACCATCAGTTGTAGCGATTGAAAAGAAAACTGGAAATATACTTGCAACAGGAACAGAAGCAAAGGACATGCTTGGAAGAACACCAGATACAATAAAAGCAATTAGACCATTAAAAGATGGAGTAATAGCTGACTTTACAGCTACACAACTAATGTTAAAAAATATAATAAAAAAAGTATCACAAAGATACAAAATAGGAAGACCGAGAGTTGTAGTAGGAGTACCATCAGGAATAACAGAAGTAGAAGAAAGAGCAGTAGAAGAATCTGTTTTATCAGCAGGAGCACGAGAAGTATATTTAATAGAAGAGCCAATGGCAGCCGCAATCGGTTCAGGCCTTGATGTTGGAGAACCTACAGGGAATATGGTAGTAGATATAGGCGGAGGAACAACAGAAGTAGCAGTAATATCACTTGGTGGAATAGTTCTAAGCCATTCACTAAGAATAGCTGGAGACGAATTAGATGAAGATATTGTCAACTTTATAAAAAGAGAAGCTAACCTAATAATAGGTCCAACACAGGCAGAAACAATAAAATTGCAGGTTGGTTGTGCATTACCACTTATGTCTGAGGCAACAGTAACAATAAAAGGAAGAGACATTGCAACAGGTTTACCAAGAACAATAGCAGTGTCTTCAACAGCAATACAAATAGCAATGAAAGAATCAATAGATAAAATAGTAGATGTAGTAAAAACAACTTTAGAAAAAACTCCACCAGAACTAGCAGCAGATATAATGCAAAATGGAATAGTGTTAGCTGGAGGAGGAGCGCTAATCAAAAACTTAGATAAACTTTTAAATAGAGAAACTGGAATGCCAGTATATGCAACAGATGAACCATTAGATGCGGTAGTTCGTGGAACAGAAAGAGTGCTTGAAAACATCGAAAAACTAAAAACAGTGCTAATCAACTCAAGGCGTAGACGTTTCTAAAAATAAAAATAAGAGGTATAAAATATGTATAAAGAAAAGAAAAAAGGAGTATGGGGAATAGTCCTTACAATTTTTATCTTAATTTTAATAGTTATTTTTTCTAATAGTGATGGAGAAAACTCATTTTTAGAAAATGCTGGTTCAAAAATAATAATGCCTATTCAAAATGGATTTACTTTTCTAGCAAATAAGCTAAGCGGAAACGAAGCTTTTTTTGCTGATGTAGACAGGCTAAAAGAAGAAAACGAAAAACTTTCAAGCAGAAACAAAGAACTAGAAAAGACACTAAAAGAAATGGAAAGTATTAAAACAGAAAATGAAACATTAAAAGAATACCTAGGCTTAACTGAAAAATACAAAAACTATAAAACAATTCCAGGAGACGTAATAAACAAAGACATTAGCAATTATTCAAGAACCATAACAATAAATATTGGTGCCAAAGACGGAGTAAAAAAAGACATGACAGTAATCGCAGAAGAAGGGTTAGTAGGGCATGTAATTGCAGTAACAGATACAACAGCTAAAGTACAAACAATAATAGACCCAGCAAGTTCAGTAAGCACAATGCTAAGTACTACCAAAGAGGCAATAGTAAGTAAAGGAACACTAGAAAACAAACAAACATTAAAAGCAGTATATATACCAACAGAAGCAAGTGTTATACAAGGAGATGGAATACAAACATCAGGGCTTGGTGGAGTGTACCCAAAAGGAATAAATGTTGGAACAATAAAAAAAGTAGTAGATACTGAAAACTTAACAGACAGATATGCGCTAGTAGAAGTAGCAGTGGATTTTAACAAGCTAAATAGTGTGCTTGTAATAAATCAATAAAAAGTTGGAAAAATTAAGATGCCAAAATTAAATTGTTTTCCAACTTGGTCCTATAATATTAAGGAAGGATAGCAAAGATGAGAAAATTTGGGATAAATGTGGCATTGATTTTTATAGCCTTATTAGTATACTTTCTGCAAGAAAACTTCTTTAGCTGGTTTACAATAGCAGGAGTTATGCCAAACCTATTTGTAATGTTTACATTATTTATAGGTTTATTCTGTGGAAGAAACAAAGGAGTACTTTACGGAATGATAATAGGCTTAATATTAGATATTGTAGTAGGAAATAGAATTGGAATATATGCAGTTACTCTAGGCGGAGTAGGACTTGCAGCAGGAATTTTTGCAAAAAACTTTTCAAAAGACAGCAAACTAACAATAATGCTTATGGTAGCTGGTTTAACAGCTGCATTTGAATTGATAACATATCTATTAAATTATTTTATATTAGACACTAATATTGAAATATTTATGTTTTTAAAAATATTAATAATCGAAGTAGTTTATAATGTAGTATTAACAATAATAATATATCCATTATTCAGAAAATTTGGATATTTCATCGAGCACGAATACAAAGGTGATCAAATTTTAACAAGATATTTTTAAACTTATCTGTTTTTGGGGGACATTTCTCTCAAAATAGAAAAGACTTGATTTTGGAAAGTGTCCTCAAAAGCAAAAAGACTTAAATAGGGAGGTGAACTTTTTGCGTTCTAGGAAGAAGCGAATTAACAAAAATAACATAAATTTAAGATATAATTTAACAACAGTATTAACTTATTTTGTAGGAATAATTCTGATAGGGCAATTGTTCAACCTTCAAATAGTTCATGGGAAAGAGTATAGAGAACAATCCAATACACGTCTAACGCGTGAAACAACGCTAGAAGCGGCAAGAGGAAAAATATTAGATAGAACGGGTTCAGTTCTAGTAACATCAGAAACAACATTTGCTCTAGAGCTATATAAAAGTAAAGTAGATACACAAGTATTAAATGATTGTATGCTAGAAATAGTAAACACATTTAATAAATACCAAATAAAAGTACCAGACACATTTCCAATAGAAGTAAATCCATATAGATACACATTAGAAGGAGAAGCTTTACAAAAATGGCAAACAGCAAATGGTATAACAGTAGGAAAAACGCCAGAGCAAGTATTTACAGAATTTAAAGAAAAATATGTAATATCAAACAATAGCTTAGAAGACGCGAGAAAAATAATAGGTCTAAGATATGAAATAAACAAAAATGGTTATAGTAGCACAAGAGCTTTTAGATTAGCAGATAATGTACCAAGAGAAGCAGTAGCAGAAATATCAGAAAAAAGCAATAAATTCCCAGGAGTAAATGTAGTAGTTGAACCTAAAAGACAATACACATCAGGAACAGTAGCATCACACATATTAGGATATTCAGGTAGAATAACACAAGAAGAATACGAAAATAATAAAGAAATTTATGATATAAATGATACAGTTGGAAAAACAGGTATAGAATACTCATTTGAAGGTTACCTAAAAGGAAAAAACGGAATAAAACAAATAGATATGGGAGTAGATGGAACAGCCTCTGGAGAATATGTAACACAAAATGCAATTGCAGGTTCAAATATAGTGCTAACAATAGATGCAAATCTTCAAAAAATAGTAGAAAATGCATTAGCGGCAAACATACAAAAAATATCAAGTGGAGGCTTTGGTAAAGTATATGATGCACAAGCAGGTTCAGTAGTAGTAATGAATGTAAAAACTGGGGAAGTGCTTGCGATGGCGAGTTATCCAGACTATGACCCAAGTAAATTCGTAGATGGAATAAGCGTAAAAGACTGGAACGAATACAATACCAACCCAAATCATCCACTAGTAAACAAAGCAATGCAGGTGTCATATTCACCAGGTTCAACCTTTAAAATGATATCAGCGATAGCAGCACTAGAAAGTGGAGTGGTTTCACCAACAGAGCAAATAAACGATACAGGATTATATAAATTAGGAAATAGAACGTGGAGTTGCTGGTTTTATACAGATTATCATGTTGGGCATGGACCATTAGATGTTACAGGAGCTATAAAACATTCATGTAACTACTACTTCTACGAAGTAGGAAACCGAATGGGAATAGACAATCTAGTGAAATTTGCAAAATATTTTGGATTAGGAAATAAAACAGGAATAGAACTTAGAAACGAGACTAAAGGCGTTTTAGCAAGTAAAGAAGCAAAAACAGCATTAAAACAACAATGGGTACCTGGAGACATGCTAAACGCAGTAATAGGACAAGGTTTAAATGAATTCTCACCATTACAAATGGCCAAATATATCAGTACATTAGCAAATGGTGGAAAAAAAGTTGATGTAACAATAGTAAAATCAATAATAAATGCAGATGGAACAGAAGTACCAAGAGAAAAAATTAACGAATATACAAATGCAAGGTTAAATATAGAACCAGAGCAAGATGACGGAATAACATTAAACCAAGACTATCTAAGGCTTGTATTAGACGGAATGCAGTCAGTTACACAAGAAGCGGGAGGAACTGCTTACAACATATTTAGAGACTTCCCAATAAAAGTAGGAGGAAAAACAGGGTCAGCCGAAGCACCAGGGAACAAGGTAAATGCATGGTTCGTAGGATTTGCACCATTTGATGACCCAGAAATCGCAATAGTAGTAATGGTAGAAAATGGTGGACATGGAAACTACACAGCAGAAGTGGTAAGAGATGTAATGTCAGAATACTTTGGGATGAACACAAAAGATATTCAAGAAGATATATCAGCTAAGGCATTGACACAATTGGATTTATAAATAAAGAGAATTCAGCAAAAGCGAGTATTACTAGGCAAAATCGGACGAAGCTTTTCATGAATTTGAGAAAGGATGTAAAAAAATGAGAAACTGCCTATCAATAAACTTAAAAAGAAATGAATTAGTGATAAGAATAAAAGATGATGCAAAATATGAGGACATATTAGAAAGTTTTAGGAAAAAAATACCAGAACTAAAAAAACTATATCAAGATGATACAACACCAATAAGAATAACAGGAAAATTACTTAAAAATAAAGAAATAGATGAAATACAAGAAATGTTACAAGAAGAAATAGGGGTAGCCATAGAATTTGATACTCCTAAAAGTTTAGGATTAGCAAGCATCAGAAAAACATTTGACCAAAAAATTGCTACATCAGAAACAAAATTCCATAGAGGTTCATTAAGATCAGGTCAAAGAATGGAAACAGAAGGAAGCCTTGTAATAATAGGAGATGTAAATTCAGGAGCGGAAGTTGTTGCTTCAGATAATATTGTAGTTCTTGGAAGCCTTAGGGGACTGGCACATGCAGGGGCTAAAGGAAATAAAAGTGCAGTTATTGCAGCTGGAACATTTGATGCAGTACAAGTTAGAATAGCAAACATAGTTAAAGAAATAAATAGAGATGAAGAACCATTACACAAAAATAGCTATTTATATGTTGAAAACGACAAAATAATAATAGAATAATCAAGAAAAAAGCAGTAATAGCAACAGCAAAAACAACATCTGATCTTTAATACCTTCCATGTACATGGAAAACAAAATGCATAAAATTAAAATATCATCTGAATATAAATCAAAGCCCAAAATACTAAAAAAAGGAGCTTGGTTAAAAAAATTCAATGAACGCTTCTCCTCAGGAGAAGCGTTTTTATCTTCCAAATTTTCCATTATTTTACCTCTTTCTGTGTAGAAATCGTTGAATTTTTCGTAATAGTTTTATTGATTTTGAGGATTATTAAACGCATCTGCAATCTTAGAAAAATTCAATAAATTCGCATACTGATCAATTTTTTCCTGCCTAGATTCTCTTAAATAAGGTTTTAAAGAATTTAGCAATTTATAACTTGGATCATTTTTATTATTCATATTCTCCATAATAGACTTCATCTTCATCATAGTATTTATATCAATATTACTAAAATCAAAACCAGAATTAGCAGAATTTGCAGTATCTTGTTGATATGATTGAGTATTATTCGTATTAGAATTTTGGGAATGATAAGACGAATTATTCATATTACTTTTGTATGTAGAATTGCTAGGGTTCTGTTTACTTTGCGAAGATGAATTATTCATCATTTTAGAAAAACTTTCAATCATTTCAGGAGAAATCTGGGAAATAGCGCCTTGAATATTTCCACTATCCACCATATTTTTAATATTATTCATCGTTCTTTCATCAAAATTATTAGCCATATAAACCACCTCATTTAATTATATGTATGTTAAGATAATTTTGTTACACTTTTAACCCGACTTTTTAGCGACTTTTTGGGACACTCTTAAAAATCAAGGTTATTTTGAATTTTAAGAGTGTCCCAAAAAGTCTTGAATTTTAAGAGTGTCCCAAAAGTCAAAAGTTACATAAAAAGTTAATGAAATTTCACGAAAAAGGTTGAAAATTGAGAAAAAACAATGTATAATATAAGGTAGGGTTATGTGTTATTTTTGCGTTGTAACAGAAATGTAACAAAAACTTAATATTTCTGTAACATACATGATGAAAATACTTCCGTAAATATTAAAACATTATGAAAAAAACGAAAAGAAATAACATATTGACTTCTAAAGCTAAAAAAAGTTATTATAAAATTAAGTAATAAAGTTTTTAAGGAGGAAAAATTATGAAAGGAAAACTATTACAAAAAACAACAGCACTTATGCTAGTACTATGCATGACAATGGTAAACTTTATATTTGTTGCCACAAACATAGTATATGCGGTAAGCGAAAGCCAAGTTAGCATTGAAAGCGGAAAGATAACATTTGACGCTTATTTTAAAGACGCTAATGGAAACAAAATTTACACAAAAGAAGCAAATATATCAGAAGGGGCTACTTTATATGCTAAAATTAAGCTACAAAGTGGTATTTTAAAAGATGCAAAAATCACAATAAACAATGCAAACTTTAAATTACCTGAAATAGTAAATAGCCCATATGTTGCAGGAGTAAACAATGCAACAAAAGAAATCAAATTCATAGAATTAGATGGAAGCCATGTAAATGATATAGAATTAGAAATTCCAGTAACATTTGAAAAGCAATCTACAATTGATGTAGGTTATTTTGACATGGAAAACGGAATTACCCTTTCAGGAGAATATAAAGCCTCTGAAACATTTAAATCAACAACAGCAACAATAAATACAAACCTAAAATGGAAAGAAGACGATTCAGCAAAAGCATTACCAACTGTTAATTATAAACAAGAAAAAGCAATAAAAGACGGAAACAAAGCGCTTGTTCAAGAAAAATTAACAGTAAAAGGTGGACTTCTACCTAGATTAGAAGACCAATTAAATGTAACAATTCCAAAAATAAATAACAAAGAACCAGATACAGTAACACTTTTAATAAATGGAGCAAAAGTTAACTTAAGTCCAAATAACATAACAACAGGAGAAACTCCAGCATTACAATATACAAACACATTAAAAAATGGTAATACAATCAACTGGGGAACTGGAACAGATGTGTATACATTAATATATATATATGAAGATATAGAAAATATAGATAGTGTAAAAACAGTTACAAGAGATATACAAACAGCACAAGTTAAGCTATCTGTATTAAATAAAACATTAGAAGACGATACAGTAAGATTACCAAAAGAAAGCAAAGGCCCAATGACAATCGAATTCAGTTACGGACACCATATTGTAAGTGTAGAAGCTACAAGTGTATCTAAAGAAGTATATAAAGGATTCATGTATGCAAATGCAAATAATGAAACAACATATACAGAAAAATATAATGTAGAAATATCAGATAAAACTAATATCAACAAAGTTGAACTAGAATTATTAAAAGATAAATTTGAACATGTAGAAGTTGTAGAAGATAAAATCCAAGAAACAAACGTCCAAGAAACAAACAACCAAACAAAATACAAAACAATAAAAGTAGATTGGGATAGTGCAAGCAAAGTATTAGGATCAGATGGAACAATCAAAATAATAGATGATGAAGGAAAACAAATAGAAATAAATGCTTCATCAGAAAAAGAAGTTCAATTAAATTCACACAATATAACAATAACAACAAGCAAACCAGTAAATGAAGGAACAATAGAAATAGTTGCAGAAAAAACAATAATTGGAGATGCTGGACTAAGCAAAGAAACAATACAAAATATAAACGCAATAGTAACAAAAATGAGAGTTACAACAAACAAAGATGCTAATGGTTCATGGTTAGAGGCAATAACACAATTAAAAGAACCAACAACAAAACCAGCAACATTATCATTAACAAGTGGAAATGTATTTTCAACAAAAAATGTAAATGATGTAGAGTTCCAAGTTAAATTTCCAACAGGAACACCAGATACATACTTATTTAAACAACCAAAAATAACATTAGAATTACCAGAAGATGTATCAGAAATATCAAACGTATCAGCAAAAGCATTATTTGCAGATAAAAATGAATTACAAGTTGAACAAAGTGATATAACAGTAGAAGGAAACAAAATAATAATTCCAATCAAAGGTGAACAAACAATGTTTGATAACCAAACAGTTGGAGGAATTGTAGTAACAATAAATGCAAAAGTAGCAGTAAAAGCTAACGTGCCAGAAGGAACAGAATTACCAGTAGCAAAAGCAGCAAAAGTAACAATGTCATACACAAACGAAAATGCTGCAACACAACCAGAATCTGTTTCAACAGATGTAATAATAGACATACAAAAACAAGAAACAGCAGAGCCAACACAAGAACCAACACAAGAGCCAACTCAGGAACCAACCCAAGAACCAACACAAGAGCCAACACAAGAACCAACACCAGCTGTTGAAGAAAAAACAGATAAAATAAAAGTTACAATGTCAGCAGTATCAGCTGGAGTAACATTAAAAGATGGAGACCAAATAAATGCAGGTCAAGCAGTAACATATACATATGTTGTAGAAAATTTAACAAATTCTAATATAGAAAATTTAAAATTAACAGTAGACCATGATGGAACAGCAAAAATATATGAAGATGTAACAGAAAAAGACGAATTACAAAAAGACTATACATTTGAAAAATTAACAGAAAATACATCAAAAGAATTTAATTTACAAACATTATTAGCAGGAACAAAATCACAACCAATAGTATATCAAGTAAGAGTAAACGAAGATGCAACACAACTAAAATCTAAAGCAACAATTAGTGGAAAAAATATTGATATGGTTGAAATTAATAAAACAAATACAGTAAAACAAGCTGAATTAGAATTGGATTTACAAACAAATATAGCAAAAGAATATAGTGCTGAAAAAGATGTAATATCTTATAACATCTTAAAAATAGCAAATAAAACAGAAAACTTATTAGAAAATATTAAAGTAACAATAAAAGTACCAAAAGAATTCAAGATAGATAAATTAGAAGCAAATGTTGAAGGTAGCGAGGATTTTGTAATAAGCAATAATACAACAAATAGTAATACATTAACATTTACAATTAACAAATTAGCTGCTAAAAACAAAAAACAATACAAATTGTCACTATACATGCAAGAAGAGAAACCAACAAGAACAAATGTAGAATATAACTATTCAGCAACAGTTGGAGAAAACACATACTATTCAAATACAGTTTCTGTAAAATTGAGAGCAATGCCAGAATCAAAATTACAAATTGCTCAAACAGTTAATATAGCAAGTGGAAGCACAGTAAAAACAGGTGATGAACTAGTATATAAAATTGGAATGAAAAATATTGGAACAGACGCAGATGAATTCATATTCACAGACTATGTTCCAAACGCAGCTGTTGTACAAAAAGCTTCATATAAAATAGGAGAAAAAGAAACAGAAATTTCTGTAAAAGATAATACAATAATTCAAACAATAGTATTAAATCCAGGAGAAACAGCAATTGTGACAATTACAACAAAAATTGATGAAGAAAAAACTGGTAGAGAAGAAATAACAAATTATGCAACTATAGTAGGAAACCTATTAGAAAAAGAAGTAAAAACAACTGGAATAACACATGTATTAGCTGCAAATATTAGAGAAGAAGAACCACAAGAAGAACCAGAAGTGGATCCACAACAAGGGGAAAATCCAACAAATTCAGAAAATGATCCAACAATACCAGGAACAGTAACAACAAAAAATTCAATTTCTGGTATGGCATGGATAGACACAAACAAAAATGGTATAAGAGAAAGCTCAGAAAAACCATTTGCAGGAATTACAGTAATGTTAGTAAACACAAAAACAAATAAATTTGTAACAGATGAAAATGGTTCAAAATTAACTATAACAACAGATTCAAAAGGTGCATACGAATTTGAAAACATAGAAGAAGGAAGTTACATGGTAGTATTCACATATGACAATCTAAAATATAGAAATACAGAATACCAAGCAAAATCAGCAACAGAAACAACAAACTCAGACATAATAACAGGAACAATAACAACAGATAGCAATTCAAAAGTGTATGCAATGACAGATAAATTAGTATTAACAAATAAAAGCTTAGAACATATAGATGCTGGATTTATCGAAAACGAAGTATTTGATTTAAAAATAAACAAATACATAAGCAAAGTAACAATTCAAAATACTGCTGGAACAGTAGTAAAACAATACAATAAACAACAACTAGCAAAAGTTGAAATAGATGCCAAATTATTAGCATCATCAACAGTATTAGTAGAATACACACTAGAAGTAACAAACGAAGGCGAACTTGCAGGATATGCAAACGAATTAGTAGACTATATGCCAAAAGATATGAGTTTCAACTCAGAAATAAACAAAGACTGGTATAAGTCAACAGATGGAAATGTTCATACAACAGCACTTTCAAAAGAATTAATAAACCCAGGAGAAACAAAGAAAGTTGTATTAACATTAACAAAAGCAATGACAGAAAACAACACAGGTGTAACAACAAACAAAGCAGAAATTGCAAAATCAAGTAATGAATTATCAATACCAGACAAAGATACAGCAGATAACACAAGCTCAGCAGAATTAATTGTATCAATTAGAACAGGTGTTGAAGTATCAATAGGAATTATAATTGCAATAATTGCAATGACTGCAACAGGAATAGTAGTATACACAAAGAAAAGAAAGGAGGCAAAACATGAGTAAGATATTAAATAAAACTAAAAAAATATCAGTATCAATGTTATTCTTTATAGCATTATTAGCTATAATAGTAACAAGCATAAATGCCTCAATTACAAGTGAAAAAACAACAGTAATGGACTTAATAAAAGAAGCACAAAATGATTCATGGTATAATTACTCACCATCAAAAGATATGATTGGTAAAAAAATAGGAATTACAGCATCAAATAGCTATAATTCAGCATATTGTATCGACGGACATACACCAAAAGATAATGGTAATTCTTGGGGAGGATACTATGACATAGTTAACGTATTTGATGTAAACAACAATAAAAACACAGTTGTAGTATATAGTATAGAAAATCCAAATGGAACAGAATATTCTTTATCAGATGAAAGAATAAAACCAATCTTAATGCTTTCATACTTAACACAAAAAGCAACTGAAAATTCATCAGATTTAACTGCATTTGGATATAAAGATGTACTATCAAGAATATTCTGGAATGCTACATGGATAAGAGATTTAAAAGCAGTTGGATTATCAAGTTCATTCCATGCACCATATACTTTGAATAATGGAAACCTTGTAAATGCTGCCAGAAAAATAGCAGAAGCAAAACAATATGCAGAAAATATGATGGCACAAGGAGCAATAGAAACAGCAGAATTAAGTGATTCTGTTATGACAGAAGCTGAAAAAAGCAGAGTAAGTGTAACAAAAATAAATGGAAAAACATTTATAGGACCATATAGAATAAACTTAAAAGCAACAAAAGTTGGAGAAATAAAAGTAAATGGAGAAAATGCTATAGGAATATCTACTGATATGAAAACAGTTGAAAGTTTTGATAAAATAGTAGATGCAAAAGAGTTCTATATAGTAACAGAAAAAGATTATAATGAAATTAAAAGTATTACAGTAAAAGCAAATAAAACAATTTCAACAATGAAATCTAGAATGGTATTATTAGGAAATTCACCTAGCCAAAACTTCTTAGTTTGGAAATCTGAAGAAACAACAATAACACCAGAAGTAGAATTAGAAACTCCAAAAACAGGAACACTAGAAATCCAAAAAGTAGACGAAAACAAAGACTCAACAATAAGCCTAAAAGACATAGAATTCAAAGTATATGCTGAGAAAAAAGGATGGGTAGAACAAAATGGAGAAAACATTACATTCAACAATGAAAAGAATGCATTTGACAAAGTAAAACCATTCAAAACAGACTCAAAAGGAAAAATATCAATCAAAAACTTACCAACAGGATACTATTGGATTTATGAAACAGGCTTACCAGAGAACTTACAAGGAATCTACCAATTAGGAGAAACAAAAGTACCTGGAAAAGACGATTTTGTAAAAGCAAAAAGAGTTGTTATGAAAAAAGGAACAACAGAGAATGATACAATTATGAATTTAAAATTTAGTGTATCAGCAGGTCAAACAGCAACAGTAACAGCAGTAAATAGCAGAGCATATACTGATGTAACTGTTCACAAAACAGATAAAGATACAGGAAAAGCCTTAAACGGATACGTATTCAGACTATACAGAATAGATGGAAACGAACAAGGTTGGGTAAGAGCCGAAAATAATGTAGTATTAGAGAAAGACACATACACAAAAGACTTTAGAGACGCAAAAATTGCAGATCTAACTACAACAAATGGAATAACACAAACACTTAAAAAACTTCCAGTAGGAACATATGAATTATATGAAACTGAAGAAGGTGAAAATGGAGAAGTTTACGATCTAGGAAAATTCAAAAAAGACAATAATGAATATGATGGTAAACTAATCGACACACAAGAAGTAAAAGCAAATGCAACAGGAGTATTCACTTTCGAAGTTGAAAACGTACCAGTATTCATCAAAATCTCTGGAAAAGTTTGGGAAGATGTTGAACAACTTGTAAAAAATGAGTATAGAAGAGATAATAAATATACACAAAGTAATGATAAACTAGTTGGTGGAATAGAAGTTATACTATTTAACCTACAGACTCAAGAAAGAAGAACAACTTATACAAGCACAGATGCTGAAAACTTTGGTGAATATACATTTGAAAATGTAAGAATAAGAAAATCAGAAAAATCAGGAACAGCTGACTTATTACAATACTATGTAATACAATTCAAATATGATGGATTCATCTATCAAAGTACAATAAATTCAGATGCTGAAGTTAAAAAATTCAACGATGATGGAACAATAAATGTAACAGATTCAAAAGCATTTGACGACCAAGAAGAAAGAAATAAACTAAACAACAAATTTAAAAATGTAACAGGAGAAGATGAAGGATTAAAATACCAAAAAGACCAAAATAGGGTAGTATCATTACAAAACACTTCAACATTAACAGAAACTGAAAAAGGTGTAAAAGTAGAAGGAGAAACAGACTTTAAAATAACAGCACGTTCAACAGGTAACACCATAAAAGCCTACTATGATAAACTAAAAGACAATGGAGATGTAGTAACAGAAATACAACACATCGATTTAGGTGTATATCGTAGAAAAATGACAGATATATCATTAACAAATTCTGTATACAATGCAGAAGTAAGTGTAAATGATTTTACATATACATATAGATATGATAGAACAGCAAAAGATCCTAAAAAAACAGTAACAGGTGCGGTATTCGATTCAAAATATCCATTCCCACTATATGAAGCAGATGTTGAATATAAACCAGCAGATGAAAGCAAAAAATTACATGCAGCAGTAACATATAGAATTACATTAAGCAATCATACACAAAACCTATACACAACAGTAAATGGTATAGACGAATGGTTCTCAAAGAATTACTCTCTTGCTAAAGAAGATGGTCAATACGCTATATATGTAAGCGATAGTGAAACAGAAACAACATTTGACAAAACAAATAGAGTAAGCGTAAAAGTAGATACAAATAATGATGACACAACATACAACAAGGCAAGAATAATATTTGAAAATCCAATTGGAATTTCACCAAGAGAAGCAAGTGGAGAAACTTTAAAATATCTATATATTAAATTAGATATAAATAACATAACAGAAATATACAATAAAGAAGCAAACTTGGAGAATTTTGCAGAAATAAATAGTTACACAACATATTCAGATAGTGAACACAAAAACATATATGCAGCAATAGACGAAACATCAATTCCAAGAAACATGGATCCAAAAAGATTTGTTGAAACAGATGAAGACGATTCAGATAAAGCAAGAGGATTACATTTAGTAGATGCTGGACAAAGAACAGTTTCAGGAACAGTATTCGAAGATGAAGTATTACAAGATAAATTAAATAACAACAATGAAAGAATAGGAAATGGTATATTTGATGTTGATGCCGGAGAAAAAACAATAAAAGATGTTAAAGTACAACTAGTAGACAATAACGGAAATAAAGTCCAAGTATATAACGGAAGCGATTGGGTAGATGCAGTTGCAACATCAACAGATGAAAAAGGTAGCTTCACAATCTCTGGATTCTTACCAGGAGCATACAGATTAGTATATACATGGGGAGATGGAAATGGCTACAAAGTAGAAGACTACAAAGGAACAATCTATGTAAATTCTGAAAGAGCAAACGATGTAAAATGGTATAAAGATGAAGGAAATAGATACTCAGATGCAATAGATAATTACAACATGAGATTAGCAATAGATTACGATGCATTAGGATTAGCTACAGAAAATTATACTCCAGCTGAAATGGAAAAAATAAATACAATAAAAGCTGCTTATGGAGAAAAAATCAACGAAATGAAATCAACAACTCCAGCCTTCGAAATAGGAATTGAAAAAGACGAATATACTCAAACACCAGAAGGAAATGGATTCAAATTTGAAGTTAAAAACATCGACTTTGGTATTATAGAAAGACCTCGTCAAGTAATGAACATCAAAAAAGACCTAAGAGGAATTGTATTAACAACAAACGATGGTCAACAAGTTGTAAATGCTGAAATTGACAAAGACGGAAAACTAAATGTTAGAACAGGTGAAAAATACGTTTCTGGTGGAAATGGATTACCTTACATTTGGGTACAAGTAGATAAAAACATAACAACAGGAATGGCAGCAAAATTAAAATATGCAATTACAGTAAGCAACGATAGTGAAAAAGATTACGATGATGAAAAATACTACAAATTTGGTACAAGTGATGAAAGCAAAGCAGTAAAAATGAAATTAAAAGCACAAGACGTATATGATATCTGTAGTGGAGCGGTATTAGCTAAAGATCAAGTAAATACAAATACATGGACAACAGTAGGAACAGATGAATTCAAGAACTCAGCAGAAACTATGACAGAAAAATACTTTACAGAGAACTTGATAACAGATGAAGATGGCTACATTACAGGTGGAAACTGGGAAAAATCATCAGTAATTTCAACAGAAATATTAAATGAATGGATGGAAAACATCACATCAACAAAGACTGTAAGAAGTGTAAGAATTCCACAAAATGCAGTAATAATGAAATATGCTTCAGAAGATGGAAAACTACTTAGAGAAATGGAACCAGGAGAAAGCGAAACAGCCGAAATAGTTACATCAAAAGAACTTTCAAATGGAGACAATATTAGATTTGATAATGATGTAGAAATAACAAACATTGTATATTCTACAACTCAAAAAACAGGAAGAAAACCAAGTGCAAACACATCAAGAACATACGATAGAGCTGAATGGACAACAGTAACACCAGCAACAGGTGAAGATAGAGACTACACATGGATAATAATCACAGCAGTATCTGCAATAGCAGTACTTGGAGCAGGAATAATAATCATAAAGAAAAAAGTTCTTAAATAAAGCATAAATCATAACAAAAACCTAGGCAATGCCTAGGTTTTTTGCATCAAACTTTTTGGGACACTCTTAAAATTCAAGGTTGAATTTTAAGAGTGTCCCAAAAATCAAGAGTATCCCCAAAAGCTCAATTCACCAAAGTCGAATTTTGTCGAACGATTTATGTTGACAAAAGCTAAAACGCATGATATAGTATATTTAGATTATAATCAAAGAGTTTAAGCTTTAAAAAACTAATATTATCTTTGCGAAATAATTTATAAATTATTCAAAAAATTTTTATCTAAAAAATCATGAAAATCCAAAAAACAAAATATAAATTTGACTTACTTATACATTTTGTATATAATATGTATAGGAGGGTCAAAATGAAAAAAACAGATATTTTAAAAAATTTTATTGAAAAAAATAATGGAGTATTATTAACAAGTGATGTTGTAAATATGAATATTCATAAGCAATATATAAAAATATTATGTAATGAGGGCTATATTAGAAAAGTTGAAAAAGGGGTTTATGTAAAAAAAGGAAAGAACATAAATGATTTCTTTTTATTGCAACAAAGATATAAAAGTGGAATTTTTTCACACAATACAGCTCTGTATTTTTATCACCTAACAGATAGAACTCCTCAAAAAATAGATCTAACATTTAAAAACAAAATAAGGTTACAAAACAAACTTATTAATTCTCATTATGTAAAAGAAGAATATTTAAATATTGGATTAACAAGCTTAAAATTTAATGATAATACAAATGTGCAATGTTATGATATTGAAAGGACAATAATTGATATTATTAGAGATAGAAATAAAATAGATATTCAGATTTTTAATACAGCAATTAAAGAATACATGAAAATGAAAGATAAAAATTTAATTAGATTGGCTAAATACGCAAAAATATTTAAAGTTGAAAAAATATTAAAGCAGTATATGGAGGTTTTATAATGATAAAAAATACAATGAGTTTAAAAGCAAAAATTAATAACATAGCCAAAAAAGAAAATATTTCTCCGCAATCTGTAATGCAGACATACATGCTAGAAAGATTATTAGAAAGGATTTCTAAATCAGAGTATAAAGATAATTTTATCTTAAAAGGAGGAATGCTAATCTCATCAATAATAGGTATTGAAAGCAGAACAACAATGGATATGGATACTACAATAAAAGGGGTTAAATTAAATATTTCAAATTTAAAAGTAATTTTAGAAAAAATAATAAAAATAGATATTGAAGATAATATAAAATTTGAAATTATTAATATTGAAAACATAAGGGAAGACGATTCGTATGGTGGATTACGAGTACATTTATATGCAATATTTAATGATATGCCTATTGATTTAAAAATTGATGTTACAACTGGAGACAAGATAACATATAAGGAAATTAATTATAAATATAACTTATTATTAGAAAAAAGAAAAATAGATATATGGTCATATAATATTGAAACAATAATTGCAGAAAAATATGAATCTATTATAAATAGAGGAGTTCTTAATACAAGGCTAAGGGACTTTTATGATGTTTATATGCTTGAACACTTAAAGAAAAATAATATTTCAAATAAAACATTAAAAAAAGCTATTATAGAGACAGCAAAGCATAGAAATACATATGAAATTATTAATAATAAAGAATTAGTTAATGACGTAATAAAATTTTTATCTACAGACAATTCTATGTTAAATCAATGGAAAAAATATCAAAAGAACTACGAATATGCTAAAAACATTGAATATTCAAGTTTAATTGAAAGTTTGAAATCAATAAAAGAAGAGTATTTTAATAAGTGATAAAAGCATATTGGGACACTCCCAATATTTTATTAAAATTTCTGGTATTTCAACCGAAAATTTCAAAAAATACTATTAAAATTTAAAAAACATTAGCTATTTTAAATTAGCAAAGTCTGTGGCTACAACAATTGAATGGCCAAATGGAGAAGACATTGACCCAAATGAGTTATATGAAAATAGTCAAGTAATTGAATAAAATGTAAAAGCTACGCGAAGTTGACTTGCGTAGCTTTTTGGTTGCGCTAAAAGCAGTCCTAAAAATCAAAAAAATTCAACCTTGAATTTTAAGAGTGTCCCCAAAATCATCCCCAAAATCAAGGTCTTCAAACTTTTTAAGAGTGTCTCAAAAAGTTTATGTCGAATTGAGACTAAAAAAGTCAACAAAAAATAGTCGACATAACGAACAAATATACTGGAAATAGTTGACTTCTGTGGAAAAAAGTGGTATAATTAAAGTATGATAAACGTAGAAGTCCTTTAGGATAACACGCGACTCAAATAAATATTTTAGACATGGCCTAATGGCCCAAAGGAGGAATCACTATGTTAAGACAGACAACACGGAAATTAGCGATGATTATCGCGACAGTAGTATTTGCATGTGTAGCAGTAGCTGCATGTGGAAATACAGGTAGCGCCGGTAACGACGCTATAAGGGCGAAAGAAGTCGCCGCAACAAGAGCAGTGGTTACCACCGCTGCGGAAAAGACTGAGGCCACAACCACAACAACATCGTCGACTGAGACCACAACGTCTAAGTCGAAGACAACTACGACAACCACAACCACCACAGCTGCAACAACAACAGCTGAACCTGAGATAACCGAGACCGAAGCTACAACAACCACAGCTGCTACAACAACAGCTGAACCCGAGACATCAACTAAGCTTGAGACATCGACCGAGTCCAAGGCAGAGATAACCGAATCTGCAACAGAGACTATCGAGTCTTCTGCAACTGAGACAACCGAATCCGAAGCTACTACGACAGAGGAACCTAAGGAAACAAAATGCGACAATATTAAAGATGCATTTGTTGCATATGTTGAAGATTACACTGGTAAAAAGGTAGTAGATATAGTATACATGGATTATGGATATGAGGCTACTACTGAAGCGGGGGATAAGTTTTTGATGGAAGAGGGGTATCAAATCCCTGAAGAAGAGGTTTTAAGCTTGTATGATCCAGAGGGCTATTTCAAAATAGCTTATGAAGAAAATGATGGATATAAGGCAATAATTTATTACATCATTCCTGAAAAGTAAGTTTTAAAACCGTACAGGCCAAAGTCACTAAAAGGCAGAAAACTTTAAAGTTTTCTGCCTTCTTTTTTTGTTTCAAAATTATAGAAAAATAAAAAAACTTAGGGCAATAAGCTTTTTAAGGAATATATATAGTTCTATGTCACAAAAAAGTAATACAAATTTAAACATAAAGTGACTAAATAGTGCAAAAACTGCTTCCGTAAGAGTTTCCAAAGAAAATATTGTAATAATCGAAAAAACTGCTAATCCCTGCCATTGCCTAACTTTAAGAAAAATTATATTATATATATAAAATAAATATAAGAAATAAACTTTTTCTTAAAGCCAAGGAGGAAAGCAATGAAAGAAAAGCTAAACAAAATAAGGGGATTAATTATATTATTGTTATTGGTGGTGCTATCTGCAAATAGTAACCTATTATTCTCAATAGCAAAAGAAAGTGAGCAAAGCATAAACACAGAAAACATAGTAGCAACATCAAATGTAGTTTTAGAAAAATACATAAACTACGAAAGTGAAACAGAAAAAGGACTACTTATGCAATATAGTGTAGATGTAGGAACTGAATATAAAAACGACGAAAACCATGTGCCATTAGTAGCAACAGGTCTTTTATTCAATGCCCCAAAAGTTGAAAATGAATTCCCAGAAACTGTAAATATAATTGCTAAATCAACACTCCTTACAAATGGCTCAGATGAAGGAAAAGACTATAAATTCGTGTACAGAAAAGAAACAGGAGCAATAGCAATAGTAACATCAAACAACCAAAACGAAGAGGGCAATATCTACGAAGAATATAAACAAAACGCAAAAGATAGTTTTAGCATAATACTAAACTATGGAGAAAACGCTTATAATAGCGAAAACAAAGAAAGAAACTTAAGTGTAACAGGAAGAATAGTAGAAATACTAAACACAGAAGAAAAAACAAGAATAGAAAATAGTTTTGAAAATACACAAATAGTAAAAGAAAATATATCAAAACTAGTATCAACAAAAGTAGAAAACACAAATGTATATAATGGCTATATAAAATCAAATGTAGTAAATGGAACAAACTACGAAACAGCGTACAAAGAAAATGTACAAATAAATATAAGTAAAGATAATTTAGGAACACAAAAAATAGATTTAACACAAAAATTCATAAACAAAAATGGTGAGGCAATAGAAACTGAAAACATAGTATTTAAATCAAGCAAAATGGAAAAGCAAAACATATTAGACGTTTTGGGAGAAGAAGGTACATTAAAAATACTAGATAACCAAGAACAAGTATTGGCAGAAATAAATAAAGATACTGAAAGCAATGAAGATGGAACAATAAAAATAGACTATCCAGAAGGAACAACTAAAATTACACTAGAACTAAGCAATGCAATAAAAACAGGAAACATAACAATACAAAACGAAAAAGAAATAAAAGCAGAAGAGAAGAACTTAGAACTATCAAAAATACAAGAAATATACAACCAAGATGAAATAACAAATATAGAAATACAAGATTCAAAAACTGAAGTAACAATAGAACCAAGCCTAACAACATGGACAAACGAAAAACAAAATGAAGTAGAATTCAAAGTAAGTTTACACAACAATAGCAGTAAGTATAATTTATTTAAAAATCCAGTAATTGCAATACAATTACCAGAAGAAACAGAAAAAGTATTGTTAAATGAAACAGCAACATTAACAAATGCAAATGGACTAAAAATAAAAAATACAGAATATAACACAGAAAATAGAACAATAAGAGTAGAACTAGAAGGAGAACAAACAAAATATTTATCTCCTGCACTAGAAGATGGAACAATAATAAAAATACCAGCAGTAATAATACTTTCAAACAATATTGAGAGCAAGGAAATTGACCTAAAATCTGCATACCAAAATGAAAATAATTATACAGGTAACACAGAAACTGAAGTAATAAAAAATAAAATAATACTAGAAAACTTCAATCAAACTTTAATGCCAGAAAACACAATACAAAAAATGACAAGAAGTTTAGCCTCTGCAGCTCCAACTAGTGGAACAGAAGAAACACAAGAAAATGTTGTACCAACTGCCCAAGGAATCTCTATCTCTGTAAAACCAGTAATAGGAGATGTAACAAGAGATACAGTTTATGAAGGAGAATTCATAAAATACGAGATTACAGCCACAAATACAACCAATCAAGACATAGATAATGTTAAAATACTAGCAACATTGCCAGAAGGGGTAACTTATGGAGAATTAGTAAGAGAAGATCATGAACCATTTGTAGAGAGTTATTATGATTTTGAAAAACAATTACAACCAATAGAAATTGGAACAATAAAAGCAGGAAAAACAGAATCATCATATTTTGAAGTAAAAGTAAATGATTTAGCAGATGGAGAAAACAATAAAAACATTACAACAAAAATTCAAGCATTTGTTGGAGATGGGTTAATTGATGAAAAAGAAATAACTCATCAAGCGAATAAGGCGGAATATAAAGTATTTTTATCTTCATATGTTTATAGAGCACATGTATTTAAATATAAACTAAAAATAATAGGAGAAGGAACAGAAAAACAAAATGTAAAAATAAGTTTACCAGAATGTATGGAAGCCTACAAGTTAGAAAATGAAGATTACTCTGACTCAGATGCTATGACATTTGAAAATGTTTCAGAAGTATCTGCAAATCTTGCGCCAGGAAATTATCTAATTTACGCAAATGTAAATAGTAATAAAATTCCATATCAAAAAGGAAAAGCAAGCACTGAGGTCAAAGCTGTAGCAACAATTAATGATATTTATAAATCAAATGAAAACAGAATTTATTTAGAATACGAAGCTGTTACTATTAAAATGTCATCAGATAATGAAGGCAAATTAGTAAAATATGGTGATGAGGTAAATTACAAGATTGATATTACAAATATAGGAAAAAGTAATTATGGATCTGAAAATTCTAGCTATATACAAGTAGTTCTAACAGATAAGTTGCCAGAACAGTTAATTCCGATTGAAGCAACATATAATTACTATGTAATTAACAGAGACTATGATGCTAATAATACTGAATCTATACCATATACTGAAAAAACAGATGGAAAATATAGTTTGACTGATAAAGAGGTTGACGAAAATGGAAATGAAAAGTCATTTAAAATAAATCAATTGTATATTCCGTATGGAAAAACAATTACTATACAAATAAAAGCAAAAGCTAATATAGTATATGATAAAATGGTAATAAGTAATGAAGCTGTTGTATCACAGGAATCTCTTGTTATGTATGGTACAACATATAATACGCCAATAAACCCAATCGTATCAAATAAAATTAGCCATACAATAGTTCCGCTAAATTACAAGGAATCTAATATACCAGATGAACCAGATACACCGGATACACCAGATGAACCAGGTACACCAGATACACCAGATACACCTGATGAACCAGGTATACCAGATACACCTGACCAACAAGAAGTAAAAAAATATAATATAAATGGTTATGTATGGAATGACAAAAATGAGGATGGAGAAAAACAAAATGATGAGCAATCATTATCTGGAATACAAACATATTTGTTAAATGCAAAAGGTGACATTGCAAAAGAAACAAAAACAGATAATAATGGTAATTATATTTTTGCAGATATTGAAAATGGCGAATACAATGTGGTATTTAAATATAATACAAATCAATATAGAATTACAAAATATAAAGTAAGTAGAGTGAGTGAAAGTGCTAATTCAAATGCTACAAAGCAAGAAGTAGTGATAAATGGAGAGAAAATTACAGCAGGTGTAACAGAACAAATTACTTTAAATAAAGACATAGAAAATATAAACTTGGGTTTAATTGAAAACAAAAAGTTTGATTTTAAAGTTGATAATTATATATCTAAAATTACTGTAAAAACAAAAAATGGAACAACTGAAATTCCATATTCTAATGCAAATTTGGCAAAAGCAGAAATAAATGCAAAAGAAATAGAAGGAGCGGTTGTAACAGTAGAATATAAAATTGTTGTAACAAATAATGGAGAAATAAATGGTACAGTAGGAAGAATTATTGATTATATTCCTGAAGGAGTAAACTTAACACAAGATATGACATCTGAGTGGATTAATAATAATGACGGAAGTTATGTTAATAATAGTTTAGCAAATAAAATAATCAAACCTGGTAAAAGCGAAGAAATTACACTAAAAATTACAAGAGAATTAACTGAAAATTCAACAGGATTATATAAAAATAGTGTGAAGATTGATAGTATAAAAAATCAATTAGAAATAGAGGAATTAAGTCTACAAAATAATACATCAAATGCAGATTTTATAATATCAATAAGCACAGGTGCATTAACATATATATTATTTATAGTTTTAATAATTTCAATAATTGTTATAGTATTAAATTATAAATTTAACATTATAAATAAATTTAAAATTAGTATTTTAACTATAATAGGATCAATATTTATAGTAATTATTATGCAAGTAAGTTATCCAAGCAAGGCTGCTGATATTGATTGGAGTAAGTATTCGGAGACAAGACATATTTATTTAACTGCTGCACATATATCTGAAGGAGATAGATTAAGAGATACTAAAGAAACGTTAACAGGAATTATATATTCGGATTCTCATAAGGTTAATTTACATACAAAATGGTACTTGAAATTTTTTGGAAGTGATTTATATGAGATACCATCACGACATTCAACAAAAGAAAAAGGAAATGTAATTGAATATAATATGGATACTAGTGATATATATCAACTTATTAATAATTATAATTTTGATACAGGAGCTTCAATAAGCAGATCAGAAAATGTGGTATTCTTTAATCATGATTGGAGAGCATTTTTTGAATTAGATGATGACGCGGGCGAAAAAATATATTATCAAGATGGAGAATATTATTTAGATGGGACACCACGTTTTTTTGGAAGATGTATAGATGAAACAAAGGATGGTGGTCCATTTGCAATAAATATAACTAATCTTGGATGGGATGCGGAAATATTAGTAAGAAATAATGTTTATGACTATAATGTTAATGCATACTACCCAATATATGCAACATGGACTTGTACAGGAAATTGGTGGGACTTATATTACGATGGAGATGGAGAATATGGTTATTTTGTAGAAAATGAAACTCCAACTCCAGAATTCAATATAACAGGTAATGGTAATGAAACAATAAGAATAAAAGATTTTGATAATTCAAATTATCTTATTGGACCATTTTCAATTACAAGAAATGATCAAAATACAGATTATACATTTGAAATTATTGGTAGCAATGGAAATATCGGACAATCAGATTTTTTAACATGCGATGCCAATGGAAACTATAAAAGAGTGAAAGGAAGATGTCCGGAATTCTATCTTAAAGTAAATAAAAATAAAATAAAGAATATAAATAGAATATTAAAGGTTGAATTAACTACAGAAGATGTTGAATATACATACGATTGTGATATAACTGCAGTTGGTAAGAAGATATATAGTTGTCCGGGATATCAAGAAGTTGCAGGAGATACTCCTTATATACCTTTTGAGCCGGAACAAAGAAAAATACACTCTAATTATGAATGGAATTATTTCCCAGGCGCAATCACAATCCAAAAATCTGACGAAATTGGCAAAGACGAAAATGGAAATACATTATCAATGGAAGGAATAAACTTCATTGTTAATAAGTTTAAGGATGGTTGGGCAGTATACGATAACCAAGGAAATATAACATATGGAGACATTGATTCAAATCATAAACCAGTAATATTTACAACCGATGCAACAGGTAGAACACAAACAATAGTAGGATTTGATACAGTAAGCAACACAACTGTAGCTTTAGAAGATGGAACAACAAAGGAAATAATGCAAAATATAGATGGTAGTACATATATGGCATTTGAAATAATAGACGATAATTATAATGGAGATGGAAACTATTATGGTTTACCTAATGACGATAGACACTTAAGTGATTATTATAAAGCTACATATTCAGCAGGACAACTATGGGGATGCCCATATTCACTTAAATCTCTAGGAAATGGAAATTTGAAAAACTTTGATGGAAGTAACGATTCTGTATATGATGACTTTGACATGTCAAGACAATATTATAATCCTGACACATATCCAGTAGAATACTTTGGCGAATTTTTAAATGGAAATTCACCAATTCACTTCATATACTCAGGCGAATTCGAAACTTTCAATGTAACCAACACCCGTGACTACGTCTCATTACAAATTGATAAGAAAGACCATTACAATGGAACATTTGATAACAACTATGCAGGAATAAGATTCAAAGTATGTAAATTAGATGAAGATGGTACATACAAGTGGGTACACAAGGTAAATCCAAGTGATCCACATAGTGAAGTAACATACGGAAGCTTTAATGGTGCATACGAATTAACCACAGATAAATATGGTAAAACAGGTGTATTAAAGAAGCTAGATAATGGTGGAACATATTGGATTGTTGAAACTTATATTCCACCTCAATTAGAAGAATACTATACACTACATTCAGCAAATGATGTGTATCGTGTAGCTGGTAGTAATTCAACATTATACAAGTATTTCTTTGACCAATACAATATAGATTTAAAAGACTCACAAAACAGAGATAATAAGATAAAACTTTTATCATCTACATCAAATGAATTTACGTTACTTCAACCTAAAAAAATATATGTTAAAAAGCCACAAGGAGAAACAGCAACTAATGTAGTAGATACAGGTTATGGAAAATTCAGTTGGCAAGGATGGAACCCAAGAGATTACTTTGCAATACAAATTTATAAGCAAAATGAAAGAAACACAAATGGTAATACAACACACGATCCATTAAATGACATAGAATTTGCTATATTAGAGGAATCAAAAGATAGTACAGAAAGCAATTATAAAGGCGGATGGGTAGCAACAGATAATAACGGCATTTATAATAGTTCATTGATACCAAACTATGACTCAATAAGTAATATAAGAACTGCAAGATATATTACAGGAGAAAATGGAGAAAATGGTTACACAAGAATGGTAAGAAGAATACCAATGCCTCCTTTAGGTCAAGTTAAGAAATATAGTATATTTGAAATAAATGCATCTGATTATGAAGATTTATATAAACTTGGTCAATTTAGATTTAATGGAACACTTAAAGATGGAAAATGTATAGAAACAATAACAATTAATAATGAATTCAAGAAAGATTTATGGAAAGAACCAACTAGAACTACAAATACAAATGTAAAAATATATAATGTTAAATTAGTAAATTATACAAACATCCAAGACTATGGTTCTTTACAAATCCAAAAAGTTGACGAGTTAACCAAAACACCGTTAAACAACATAGGATTAAGAATAAGAATGCAAACTGGAAAATGGTTAATTATAAATGATAAAAAATCTGGCGTAATTAACTCAAATGATACTAGCAAAAAAGAAGTAACAGGATTTACTGACGATATATATGAAGCAACAGAAATAAGAACAAATGCACAAGGATATACAGACACAATATACAAAGTGCCTATTGATGGTTATCAGATGATGAATACATATTCAGCTTATGAAACTTACATTCCAGAGAACCTAAGAAGCTACTATGCATTAAATTCAGACTTTACTAAATATGCGCCAAGTAATTGTACAGCAGCACAATACAGAAGTTTTGAAAATGCTGCAATATATGAATTAAAAGCAACAACAGTAAGAAGTTATTTAAATACAATTAATAGTTTAAGAAGTCAAGCAGGGGCTGCACCAATTGCTAATTTAGCATTAACTGATGTTGCAAGACTAGTTGCATATGGCAAAATAACTAGAGACATCGATAAAAATGACATTACAAAACCAGTAATTACGGAATTTGAGGCACAAAACGAGCAAAACTACATAAATATAAGTGGTTATGTATGGGAAGATGCAAAACCAGCAGGTAAAGTAACAGATATAGATAACAAAAGAAGTAGCATAGGAACAGGGGAATATAAGGATAAAAACCTAAACAACATTACTGTAAAACTTGTAAAAAGAATAAATGGAGCTTCATTAACAATTACTTCAGTAGTAACAGGAAGCATTAAAGATAGCAATAATAATCCTATAAACGGATATTATAGATTTGAAAAGCTAAAATTAAAAGACTTAGCAAACTACTACATTGAATTTACTTATGATGGAATAACATATGAAAGTGTTGTGCCTGAATATACTACAGAAAATGCTAGACTCGATGTAAAAAAATATATTACTAATACTAATTCATGGGTAGATGCTACTAGAACAGTGCAAATTCCAAACTCTAAAACTTCAAAAGCAACAGAAGTTGCAAGTGGAAGAGATGCTTTAAATAATGCTTTTGGAGAAATAAAAGGAGAAGGTCAAACTATTAATTATAAGAACAGTAATATTACATTAAAATATACAACTAAAAACGAAATTGTATATTTAGATAATACATATGCACCATATTTAACAACAAGTGGGGCAAATACAACTGTAGACAATACTAAAAGCTACAATTATTTGATAACATCAAGAATAGATGAATATCAAAGCGGAAGAACTGTTTTAGAATATTTTTACAATTATATGGCAAATAATCAAACAGCACTAGGAACAGATGGCTATGAGAACAATAGAAAAACACTATTAACAGAGATTCCAAACCTAAACTTAGGCTTATATAGAAGAGAACAACCAAACTTAACACTACAAAAAGATGTATACAAGGCAGAAATGCAAATAAATGGCAAAAAATATGTATATAGGTATGATAGAGTTCTAGAGAAAGACCCTGCAAATTATTCAGAGGTTGAACAAAATACTGGAATACTTGGTGTAAACTTTGATGGTAGATATACTTTGCCAATGTATGAGGCAGATATGTTCTATGGAGATGAAAGCGCATACTCTCCTACTGTTAGTAATACTGTTAGCGATGATGAAAAATTGAAAGCATCTGTAACATACAAAATAAAACTTCAAAACACAGCAAGTGAATTAGATACAAAAATTCACGAAATACATGAAGTTTATTCAAAAGAATATAGCATAGCAAGAAATGCATCTAACAAACCATTAATTTATTTAATAGATAAACCAAATGCAACAAATGCTGATTTTAACGAGGAAAATAGAATAAATATTATAGAAAATACAACAACATATAAATTGGATAAAAATTATACTATAGGTACGGCTTATAAAGAAAGTAACATAAGATTTGAAACACCAATTACAATAGAAAAACATTCAGGTAATAATGTAAGATATTTATATATTGTATTTAATGTAAACATTGAAGATATAAAACCTTATTATAAAGATAATAGTATTTATGAAATAGGCAAATGTAATCTAAAAAATGTTGCAGAAATTTCTTCATATAGTGTAACAAAAAATAATAAAAAATATGCTCATGTAGATTATACTTCAATACCAGGTAATGCAGACATAATAAGATTATTTAATTATACAGCATATAATGGAGAAGATGATGACGACAAAGCACCAGGCTTAAAAGTAATAAAACCAAGCCAAAGAAATATTACGGGAGTTGTATTTGAAGATGCACCGGTACAATGCGAGGATAAAAATAACAATGGAATATGTGATTCAGATGAAAAAAATTATGATATTAATAATAGTAAAACAATAGATCCGGGAGAAGAAAGAATTGGTAATGGAATTTTAAATGGTCCAATTAAGGCTGATATAGGTTCTGATGGCTATATTTCAGGCATAAAAGTAAAACTTGTAGATTCAGATGGAAATTATGCACAATTTTATGATGAGAGCTCACATGCATGGAAAGAACAAACATATGAAATAAGCGGAAGCAACGGAATATTTAAAATGTCAGGCTTTATTCCAGGCGATTATAGAGTAGAATTTGTATGGGGTGAAGGCGCAGGAGGTAAAGATGTATCTCGTTATAAATGTACAATACTTTCAAATCCAAACATTACAAATAAAGATACAGTTCAATATGATGGAGAAATTGAGTACAATGCGGGTTATGATTGGCTAACTGAGAATAAAAATTATTCAGATGCAAAAGATGACTATATAAGAAGGTTGGCAATTGACAAGCTTAATCTGAAAGTTGATGATAGCGCTTATGATGGACTAACAGCTTCAGATGGAACAACACCATTATTAGATAAGGTAAATGAATATATAAATAAATTCGGTACAGATGGAGAGGACGACAATTCATTGAAATACATGCATTCTTTAACATCTAAGATTTCAATAGAAGTTGAAAAAAATGGTACAAAAGATGCACAAGGATATGTTAATTCACCAAGAACTGAAATAGATAAGCTTATAAAAAAAGATAGTGAGATTTCGGCTTTCAAAGGACTTGGCTTCGATATTAAGAAAGTCGACTTCGGTATTATAGAAAGACCAAAACGTGCAATGAGCGTCCAAAAACGTATCAAATCAATAAAAATCACAACACCAGAAGGAAGACCGGTAGTAATTGCAACAATAGGAATAGACGGAAAAGTAAATGCAATAGCTGGAGAACAATATATATCAGGTGGATACAAATTAGGATATTTATATGCACAGATAGATAAAAACTTACTACAATCTATGAAAGTCGAAGTTGAATACGAAGTAGCAGTATCAGGATTAAGCGAACTAGACTATGATTATGTAGGATACTATTTATATGCTATACCAAAGGATGGAACAGAATTGAAGTTAAAAGCAACCAACCTATATGATTATGTAGGAGGAGCAACTATAACAACAGACAGCAAGGATGAAGATAGATGGCAGAGTGCTGAACTTACAGATGAATATTTAAAAGTTCCAACAGTAGGAGAAATAAATAGTGTTACAGCAACAGAAAAATTGATAATGGATATATTCAACTATGTGCCAAGTTGGGACACTCAAAAAGTCGGTAAGCAAAATAGTGAAAAAGAGGTTATAAAAGTTATAGATGAAATGGGACTATATGATAATGTTGACACATTGACTAATACAATAACTGCAAAAGAAGCAAAAGAAACACTTGCTAAAATCTATACAAAGCTTATTGATGATTGGGATAATAGCGAATATGAAAACCAAAATGAATTAAACGAAAAAATAATAAGAGCATTAAAATTAAAGAACAGAGAGGTTGTTCAGGGTGATCCTAATACAAATACATTAGTAAAAGACTATTATGAATCAACAGAAACACGTGTAGGAAAAATAAAGATTTCAAAAATAATTTCAAATGGTGAAAATATAGACTTAAATAACGATATAGAAATTGCTTCAGTTGCAGTAGACACAACACAAAAAACAGGAGCAAATGCAGACCCAACATATGCACCATTATACGATAGAGCAGAATATGTAACAGTATCTCCTGCACAAGGTGAAGATAAAGATTATGTAGGTAAAGCAATTGTTGGAATAGGAATATTAACTGTTCTAGCATCTGGAATAATACTAATCAAACGCTATGTAAGCTCAAAATAAAAAATAAAATCACGGCAAAACCGTGATTTTATTTTATTTAAATATGGTATTTAATCTCATTAAAAATCTCTTCATGAATATCATCAATAGTTCTAATATTATCATTATCGTCAACACAATTAATTTCAAACCAATCATACTTTTTAGCAACATAACATGCAGCCTTGTGAGCATCTTTTAAGTGGTTAACATCACTTTCGTGAATATCTTTTTTAGAGTCATTTGTAAATTTATTATCTCTATTTTTCATCAATTCCAAAGATTTTTCAACTGGCATATTTAAGAAAAATACCTCAGTTGGAACAGGCAAACCATAAAGATTGAACTCAAAGTCCCAAAGCCAATTAAGGAAATTTTCCAATTCTTCCTTATCCTCAATTTTTCCAGCTTGGTGAACCATATTTGCAGTAGTATATCTGTCAGCTAATATAATTCCACCATTTTCATAAAATTCCTTGTATTCTTTTTGGTATGTAGCATATCTGTCAGCAGCATAGAAAGTAGAAGCGATATAAGGGCTAACCTCTTTAGCATTTTTACCAAATTCACCAGAAAGATACATCTTAACTAAACTAGAGCTTGGGCTATCATAATTTGGGAAACTTACAGTTTTATACTCAATTCCCTCTTTATCTAATCTTTCTTGTAACTTTTGAAATTGAGTCTGTTTACCACTTCCGTCAGTTCCATCAATTACAAAAAGCTTACCTTTTTCGTCTTTTTTATTAAGCATGTTGTTTATAGATTTTAAAATATCGTCAGCATTTTCATCAAATTCATCTTTTACCAAATTAAACATATCAATTACCTCCATTTTTTTTATACCCCTTTTTATGCACAATGTCAATGATTTTGACAAAAAACTTGCAAGATAAAAAAAAATATGATATAGTATTGGCAAATCAAAACTTTGGAAAGGAATGATAAACATGGCAAGAAGTAGAGGAAGAAGATATGAAGAAGAACCAAAGCTAAATATGAAAAAAGTATTTGCAGTAGCAATAGCAATTGCAGTGGTAATAATGTTTGTATTTATAATAAAAGGAATACTAAAAAAAGGCACAGATAAAGGGAAAATCACAAGCGAGAACTACTACACAATGTTTAAAGATAACAAGTGGGGAGTATTAAACTCAAAAGGAGAAACAATAATAGACCCATCTTATGCTGAAATGATTGTAATTCCAGACAATAAAAAAGATGTGTTCATTTGCACTTATGATGTAAATTATGAAAATGGAGACTACAAAACAAAAGCTCTAAACAGCAAAAATGAGCAAATTTTTAAAGAATATACTCAAATAGAAGCACTACAAAATAGTGACGAAAACAACAACCTATGGTATGAGGCGAATGTTTTAAGAGTAGAAAAAAACGGAAAATATGGTTTAATAAACTTAGATGGAAGAGAAATTCTTTCATGTAATTATGACGAAATAACTGCTATTAAAGGAATAAGTAATTCTTTAAAAACAAAAAAAGATGAAAAAATTGGAATTGCAAATGCTGAAGGAAAAGTTATAATAGAAAACAAATTTGCAGATATAGAAACACTTGGAAATGACGACAAATCAGGATTTATAGTAAAAGGTGATGACGGAAAATTCGGAGTTGTAAATTACTTAGGGATACAAGTGTTAGAACCAAAATATGAAAAAATAGAAAAAGTTTCTGGAAACGATATGTATGTTATAGTAGAAGGAACAGCACAAAAACTAATTGACAAAGATGGAAAAGTAATATTAGAACAAGGATATGACAAAATAAAAGAAATACTAAAAAACAAAGAAAATGGCGTAATATTTGAAAAAGACGGAAAATTTGGAGTTATGAATCTTCAAGGAGAAGTAAAAATAAATCCAGAATATCAAGACTTACACGAAGCAAAAGATGGAATTCTAATTGCAAAAAAAGATGATAAATATGGAATAATAAACCTTGAAAACGAAGCCAAAATAGGATTTGAAAATAAATCAATAAAATATGTAGAAAGTGCAGACATCTATGTATTAGAAGACGAAAACGCATCAGCAAAAATACTAGATAGCAATTTTGAAGTAAAACTAACAGGAATAGTAAACGAAATAAACGAAGATAAAGGCTATGTAAAAATGAGAATAGGCGAAGAATACAAATACTATAACTTCAAATTTGAAGAAAAAAATGCAAGTGATGTATTAGTATCAAACAACCTATTCCTAAGCAAAAAAGACGGAAAATACGGATATGTAGACAAAGAAGGAAAAGTAGTAGTAGACTATAAATACGATGATGCAAAAGAGCAAAACTCATGTGGATTTGCAGCAGTAAAAAAAGACGGAAAATGGGGAGCAATAGACAACAAAGGCAATGTAGCAGTAGAACCAACATACAACTTAGACAATTACTTATTCGTAGATTTTATAGGAAAATGGCACTTAGGCCAAGATATGAACTTAAACTATTACATACAATAGAACGAGAAAAAGCTGCCATCGGTAGCTTTTTTCTTGCAAACTTTTTGGGACACTCTTAAAAATCAAGGATGGAATTTTGGGACACTCTTAAAAAGTTTGAAGAGTTAGGAGGAGGTAAACATGGAATTTTTTGATTCACACTCTCATTTAAATGATGAGAAGTTTGACGAGGATAGATATAATTTAATAGAGCAATTCAAAAAAGAGAATATAACAAGATTTTTAACGTGTGGCTATAATTTAGAAGGGTCAAAAAAAGCAATTGAGATAGCAGAAGAGTGCGATTTTACTTATGCAACAGCTGGTATTTCTCCAAATGATATTCCACAAAATGAAGATGAATTGTGGAAAGAAATCGATGAAATTGAAGATTTAGCTAAAAATAAAAAAGTAGTTGCAATAGGTGAAATAGGGTTAGACTTCTATTGGAACAAAGAAAATAGAGAACTTCAGCTAAAAGCTTTTAAGAAACAAATAGAAATTGCAAATAAACTAAATCTGCCAATAGTAATTCATACAAGGGAAGCTGTGATGGATACTTTGCAGGTATTAAAAGAAAACAATGTGATAAATAAAGGTGTTTTTCATTGTTGCCCATTAAATAGAGAACTGGTAAAAGAGGCATTAAAACTAGGTTTCTACATTTCATTTTCAGGAGTAGTAACATTTAAAAACGCCAAAAATGCAGAAGAAATAATAAATATGGTTCCACTAGATAGAATTCTAATAGAAACAGACAGCCCATACTTAGCGCCAGAACCAGTCCGTGGAACAAGGAATACACCAATAAATGTAAAATTTATAGCGGGAAAAATTGCGCAAACAAGAAAAATATCAATAGAAGAAGTCGCAAAACAAACCTACGAAAATGCTTGTCGACTTTTTGGACTCTTGGGATGACTTTTTTGGCGACTTTTTGGGACACTCTTAAAAATCAAAACTTTTTGGGACACTCTTGATTTTCAAGGGTGTCCCAAAAAGTCTCCCCAAAAGTCATCCTTGATTTTTAAGAGTGTCCCAAAAAGTTTGTAAAAAATAGAATAAATTAAATTTTTTAATCATATAATATATTAAAGCTTTATTTTAAAAGAGGTTCGAACAATAATTACATAATGTGAAAAATGGACAAAGCTTATTTCCGTAAGTTTTGATAAATTGTACCAAAATTTGACAAAATAGAAAAAATATAGTATAATAAAGATGTTGCCAAAGGAGGTAATAAAATTATATGAAAAAAAATATTCAAGAAAAAGCTTCGTTATCAATAATGAAGATAATTTGCATAAGCATAATACTAATACTTATGTCAGGGATAGGAGTATTAGCAGTAAATAAAAAATTAAACAATGTTAAAATTTTACTTCGTAATGGATATGAAATGACAGTTTTAACATCAAAAACTAAGGTATCAGAAATATTGGAAGAAAATAACATCTTATTAGAAGAAAACGAAAAAGTTGTACCTGGTGTAGATGAAGAAGTTGAAGACAATCAAACAATAGAAATAAAAGATAAATCTGAAAGAGAAATTCAAATATCAAAAGTATCAGAAGAAACAATAGAAACATCTCTAGAAGATTTGTTAGACACATATGCTCCAATTACAGAAAAAATCGTAGTTGAGCAAGTTGCTATACCATTTGAAACAATAACAAAAGAAGCAACAGGAACAGGCGACGAAACAAGAAACAAAGTAATTCAAAATGGTCAAGAAGGATTAAAAGAAATTACTTACAAAATAAAATATCAAAAAGATGTAGAAATTGAAAAAACAGTTTTATCAGAGGTTGTTGTAAAAGAACCAGTTAATAAAATTGTGCAAGTACAAAAAATCACATCAAGAGCTGCAGTTGAAAGAGATATACCAACATCAGTATCAGGAACAGTTGCAGACTACCAAGCTTATGCAAAACAAAGATGTTATGATTATGGATGGTCAGATTACGATTTCAATTGTTTAGTAAAACTTTGGAATAGAGAAAGTGGATGGAGAGTAACTGCATGCAATAGATCATCTGGAGCATACGGAATTCCACAAGCATTACCTGCAAGTAAAATGGCATCTGCAGGACCAGAATACAGAACAAACTATATGACTCAAATAAATTGGGGATTAAGTTACATTAGTGGAAGATATGGTTCACCATCTTCAGCATGGAATCATTCACAATCAAAAGGATGGTATTAAAAATAAATATTGAATTAAATCAAAGTTGCTAGACATCAGTTTAGCAACTTTTTTAAAAAAGAGTAATTAAAAAAGTAGGAGAAAAAATATGAAGTTAATATCATGGAATGTAAATGGAATAAGAGCGTGTGTAAACAAAGGGTTTGCAGATTTTTTCAAAAAAATAGATGCAGACATATTTTGCATACAAGAAACAAAATGTCAAGAGGGACAAATAGAGCTAGAATTTGAAGGCTATACAAGCTATTGGAATAGCGCAGAGAAAAAAGGATATTCAGGAACAGCAATATTTACAAAGAAAAAACCAATGTCTGTAAAATACGGAATAGGAATAGAAGAACATGATAAAGAAGGAAGAGTAATAACTTTAGAATTTGAGAAATATTATGTGGTAACAATCTATACTCCAAACTCAAAAAGAGAGTTGGAACGCCTAGAATACAGATGCGTTTGGGAAGACGAAATAAGAAAATACCTGTTAGAACTAAACAAGAAAAAGCCGGTAATAATGTGTGGGGACTTAAATGTAGCACATAAGGAAATTGACCTAAAAAATCCAAAAACAAATCACCACAATGCTGGTTTCACAGATGAAGAAAGAAACAAAATGACAGAACTTTTAGATGCAGGATTTACAGATACATTTAGATATCTATATCCAGAAAAAGAGGAACAATACACATGGTGGTCATATATGGGGCATGCTAGAGAAAAAAATATAGGTTGGAGAATAGACTATTTTATTGTATCAAACGATGCACAAAAAAACATAAAAGATGCTTACATATTCCCAGATGTGTTGGGAAGTGACCACTGCCCTGTTGGATTAGAAATTGAAAAATAATTTACGAATTTTGTTATTGAACTGCATTTGAATTTTTTTGGGGGGAAACTTTTTAAGAGTGTCCCAAAATTCCAGCCTTGATTTTTAAGAGTGTCCCAAAAAGTTTGATTGGAAAGGAGAAAGAGAAAATGAACGAAATAAAGAAAAATGGCAAAAAATGGTTTTATTGGTTCATATTAGGAGTTGCAATAATAACTTTTTATAAGTTGTTAGATAATTTCCCTGAAATAATGAAAGGTATAGTAGACTTTTTAAAAATTCTAAAACCATTCTTTATAGGAATATTGATTGCGTATATTTTGTATATGCCAAGCAAAACAATAGAGAAGAAATTAAGAAAATCTAAAGTGAGACTAATAAAAAGAAAAGCGAGAACACTAAGTATATTAGCGAGCTACATAATATTTGCTCTAATACTTGTAATAATCTTTAACTGGATATTTCCAGTGCTAGTGCAAAGCGTGACAGAGCTTGTAACAAACTTACAAGGGTATATTGAAGGAACAATTCAAAAATACAATGAGTTGCCACAAGATTCAATCTTAAAAAGTGAAGCAGTAACAAATACAATAAACGACATATTACAAAGTGCAAAAAGCATAGATTTTAAACAATATATAAATATGGATACAATAGGCCAATATGCAAAAGGCGCAGTAAGCTTTGTAAATAGCATAATTGACGTGTTTGTAGCATTTATAGTTTCAGTATATTTACTATCTGGAAGAACCAAAATAATGGCATTTTTAGAAAGATTTACTAAAGCAGTATTTAAAGAAAAAACATATCAAAATCTTTCAAAATATTTTAATGATACAAACGAAATCTTTTTCAAATTTTTAAGTAGTCAGCTAATAGATGCGGTCGTAGTAGGAGTTATAACAACAATTGCAATGAGTATAATGGGCATAAAATACGCACCATTACTAGGTTTTATAATAGGACTATTTAATATAATTCCGTATGTTGGAGCAATAATTGCGGTAATAATAGCAGCAATTATCACACTAATTACAGGCGGAATATCTCAAGCAATATGGATGCTTATTGTAGTAATAATATTGCAACAAATAGATGCAAATATAATAAATCCGAAAATTGTAGGAGACAACTTAAAAATAAGTCCATTAGTAGTAATATTTGCAATAACTATAGGTGGAGCATATTTTGGAATGTGGGGAATATTCTTGTCAGTTCCAATTTCCGCTGTGGTCAAGATTTTAGTAGAAGATTTTATAAAATATAAAAATTCCCAAAAGGCAGAATAAATTCTGCCTTTTGACATTTAGACACTTGAAAAAACTGGAAAATAGTGTATAATAGAAGAGGAAAAGAGGTGAGAAAATGAACAAAGAAGAACTAGAAAAAAATATAGGATATTCATTTAAAAACAAGGAACTTCTAAACCAGGCATTAACACACACATCATATGCATATGAAAATGGAATAGAAAGCAACGAAAAACTAGAATTCTTAGGAGATAGCATATTAGAATTTATATCAAGTAACTATATTTATAATACATACCCAAACCTTAAAGAAGGAGAAATGACTAAAGTTAGAGCTAGCGTGGTGTGCGAAACAAGCCTACACAAAGTAGCGAAAAAGCATGATTTTAGTGATTTCTTAAACTTGGGAAAATCTGAAAGAACAACCTGCAAAGGGGGAAGACCGGCTATATTAGCAGATAGCGTGGAAGCCGTAATAGCTGCAATGTACATAGATGGTGGCTTACAATATGCCGAAAAGTTCATAATAGAAAATCTAAAAGACGATATAGAAATTGCAGTTCATCATGTTGGAGAAAAAGATTATAAAACTGTGCTACAAGAAATGTTACAAGTGCATGGAAATGTAAAAATAGAATACAATGTTTTAAGAGAATTTGGTCCAGACCATGCAAAACAATTTGAAGTTGAAGTTAGATGCAATAACAAATTATTGGCAAATGGAACAGGAAAAAGTAAAAAACTTGCAGAAATGGATGCAGCAAAAAAAGCGATAGAAGTTTTGTAAATTAAAAATGAGAAGCGAGTGCTTCTCATTTTTACATTAAATTCTATCTTTTGCAATTAGCATAATGTTCGCTATTGTTCTTCTTCTTTAAAATCAGCAAATGTTTTTACAATTTCAATTTTAGATTTTCCTTGTTTTATTTCTTTATTTGGTTTTACTCTTAAACGTACATTGTATATATCTTTTAGCTTTTCAACATTTTCTTTTTTATGGCCTATTACATTGTTTACATCTTGTGGATTTACTTCTACTTGAACCTCTTGTACTTTTACATTTAATTTTTTTATTTTATTTACAATTGCGTCATACCACAAGCTAGATTCTACAAGTTGCCTGAATGCTGGATGATAAGGCCCTGCAAGCACTTCACTGCTTTCTTGTTCTGGACTTGTTATTTCATCTGTGTTTTGTAATCCAATTCTTATTATATCTATATTTTTACTATTAAACATTGAAACTAATTCTTTGCAAACCTCAACAGCTTGTACTACTGTAAGGGGCTTGTATGTACCATCTTCATATTCTTTTGCAAGTTTTGTTCCTTTAATTACCAAAACAGGATAAATTCTTACCATCTTTGGTTTTAGTTTTATCAATGCTTTTGCAGTATTTATTTCATCTATTTTTGTAGAGTCTTGTAAGCCCACCATCATTTGATGTCCAAGTGTGAAGCCATATCTTCTAATTAGTTTTGAGGCTTTTTTTACATCTGCAAAAGTGTGACCTCTCTCTGCCTTTTTTAGTATATAATCATTTGTTGATTGAACTCCAAGTTCTATTGTTTTTACTTTATATTTTTTTAGTCTTTTCAAAATGTCTTTACTTATATAATCAGGCCTTGTAGAAATTCGTATGCTATCAACTTTTCCCTTTCGAATGTAGCTGTATGCTGCCTCTAATAGTTCGTTCTGAACTTTTTCTTCTATTCCTGTAAAACTGCCACCAAAAAACGCTACCTCAATGTTTCCATCAGGATCTTTAATATGGTCTAAATAATAATCTATTGTTCTATTAACATCTTCTTTTGTAACTTGATTTTTTTCTCCACTTATTTTGTTTTGATTGCAAAATGAGCAATCATGTGGGCAACCTAAGTGTGGTACAAATATAGGGATAACGTATTTTTTGGTCATTCTACTTCATTCCTTTCTCAAGTTTTAATTTCGACATTTTTATTAATCTTATTATACACTAATTATTAAATTTTTCAAGTGTTTTCAATACAAAAATTTTTTTGCTTTTTTATAAAAATAACTTGATTTTTCGAACTATCTTTCCGATTACAGAAAGTAAGTTAAATAATTCTATAAAAAACTAAATCCTTTTTTTTTATTTCATGTTCTTTTATGATATAATATTAAAAATAATATATGGATGTTGATTTTTGATTAAAAACAGGACATTACAGGATATAAAAATGCCATAACACTCGTCTTATAAAAAAATTAAAAAATATGAGACAAAAGAGATAAGTAAAAGTATCTAATATATGAATCGATTATATGTACATATAAAAAAGGAGGAAAAATGGAAAGCAAATTAATTGAACTAGTTACTTGTGCAAAAAATGGTAATATGGAAGCTTTTTCAGAATTGATAATGGGTTATGAACAAGATTTGTATAGAATTGCAAGTATCAGAGGATTGTCCGAAAATGATATAGATGATGTAATTCAGATTACAATAGAAAAAGCTTTGAAAAATATCAAAAAATTAAGGCGCCCTGAATTTGCAAAGACATGGCTTATTAAAATTTTAATTAATAATTGCAATAAATTTTATCAGAGAAGAAAATATAAAGAAGAAAATGTAGAGGATTTTGAAAATCAAACTTCAGAAAAATTTTGTGAAGAGATACATTCAAAATTAGACTTTTATAATTTAATTAAAGATTTAAATTATGATGAAAGAGTAGTTTTAACTTTATATTATTCTGAAGATTTAACTACAAAAGAAATTAGTCAAATATTAAAAGAACGTGAAAGTACGATCAGAAATAGAAAGGCAAGAGCATTGAGTAAGCTCAAAGAAAGATTTATTAGGGGGTAGGAATATAATGAACGAAAATAATGAAAAGAAGATAGAAAAAATTTTTAGGCAAGAAATTGAGATACCTTATCATGTAAAAAATACTATTAAAAAAACATTAAATATAGCTTCAAATAAAAATAAATTACTAAAAAATAACATAATAAAAACGGTATTAGCAACTTCAACATGTTGTTTAATGTTAACAAGAATAGTTTTTGCTAAGGATATAAAGAATTATGTTTCTTCACTTTTGAAAATAAATAAAGGTGTTGATACAGCAATTGAAAATGGATATGTATATAAAAATGATGAACCAGAAACTACACTAGATACAGGTGATATTAAGGTTAATTTTAGAATATTAGAAATTGTTATGGATGATTATAATTTAGATATACAATTATCACTGGATTCATTTTATACATTAAATTTTAAGGAATATAATAAAATCACTCTACAGGATATGGTTGTTTATGATGAAAATTACAATATTATATTTTTTGATAATATAGAAGTACTTAAGGAATTTTTAAAGGGACAAGATAAAGAATATAGTGAAAAAGAATTAAAGGAAAAGTGTATAAATGCATCTATGAATTGCTTTATGGAATATCCAGGAAAAGGTGGAGTGGATATAAAGTGTAAATTGTCCGGAACTACATTTCCTAAGAGCAAAAAAATAAATATAATGATTAAGACTATAAATGCATATAAAGATGGTGGGAATAAAGAAGATGTTAAGACAGTTACAGGAGAATGGAATGCTAGTACATCAATTCCAGAGGAATTTTACAAAAGAGAAAACACGTTATATAAATGTACTTATTGTAGTGAACCAGGAATAGATAAAAATAAAGTAACTGGAATATTGTCAAATACAGCTTTTAAAGTTAAAATTGACGAAATAAAAACTGACAAGATTGACTTTGGACTTCTAAATAATACAACTAATCCTAAAAAAATTTCCGATTTAATAGCTATTCAGAAGGAATATATAGAAACTTCTGACGGAAGAAAATTTGAAACAGAAAACGCTGATGGAAATGCAGGATATAGTGTAGGTATTGGAGAAGATGTAGTAAATGGATATCATCAAACATTTTCTTTGACTAAATTTGATGCAGTAGATGATATAAAAATCCATATGTTTACTAATAAAAATGAAGAAATTACTATAATATTAAATAAAGAAGATACAAAATAATGTATCTTCTTTTCAGTAAGTAACCAAATTGTTTTATAAATTATGCTAAATCAACCCATGTATGGACATCTGCGCGCCTGAATCCACCAAAATATAGCACATTTATTTTTATATTTCAATATTTTTTAAATTTTGCTCTAAACCATTGACTTCCGTAAGAAAAAATGATAAAATAGATAAGATATTTATGGTTGTAAATTTTTGAAAACAACCAATTCAATTTATTATATTCAATTAAAGTATTTTAAAAAGAGGAATTATTTGTAGAAAACTATAGCAGAAATTAAATGTCAGAGCAGTCATTTAAAAGTAACTAAAAGAGCTACAAAATAAGAAGGACTTTTTAAGATATTGTACCGAATAGGTAATTTAAAATCTGCTTAAAATATTTTTAAGGAGTGATTTTTTTGAAACTAAAAGACATCAATTTTGAAAAGACAACAAGAAAGAATTTCGCAAAAGTTGGCGATTACATCGAAATGCCAAATCTTATCAAAGTACAAAAAGATTCATATGACTGGTTTGTAGAAGAAGGCTTAGGAGAAGTATTAAAAGATATTTCACCAATAGAAGACTATTCTGGAAACCTTGTTTTAGAGTTCTTTGATTACTATATGGAGGACAAAACAAAATATACTCTTGAAGAATCAAAAGAAAGAGACGCAACATATGCAACAAGATTACATGTAAAAGTAAGATTAATAAACCGTGAAACAGGCGAAATTAAAGAGCAAGAAATCTATTTAGGAGATTTCCCACTAATGACAGATAGTGGAACATTCGTAATTAACGGGGCAGAAAGAGTTGTAGTAAGCCAATTAGTACGTTCACCTGGATGCTACTATGCAGAAGAATTTGATACAAAAACAGGAAAAAGAACATACACATCTACAGTAATGCCACTAAGAGGAGCATGGATAGAATACGAAACAGACGGAAACGACATATTCTATGTACGTGTAGATAGAACAAGAAAAATCCCTGTAACATTACTATTAAGAGCAATTGGAATAATTTCAGATGACCAAATAAGAGACCTATTTGGAGATGAAGAATTATTAAACACAACAATAGCCAAAGACACAATAAAAGACCAAGACGAAGCTTTAATAGAAATCTACAAAAAATTAAGACCTGGAGAATTACCAACAGCAGAAGCAGCAAGAACATTATTCAATGGATTATTCTTCGATAACAGAAGATATGACCTAGCAAAAGTTGGAAGATTCAAATTCAACCAAAAACTAGCAATAGCTGGAAGAATTACAGACAAAGTAGCTGCAAAAGATATTATAGATCCTGAAACAGGCGAAGTATTTGTAACAGCTGGAGAAACAATCACTGAAGAAATAGCAGAAAACATACAAAACGCAGGAATAAATGTAGTAGATATTACATATAACGATAGAACAATAAGAGTAATAGGAAATGGAACAGTAAATATCCACAAAGTATTACCAAATGTGGATTTAAGCAAACTACATTTCAAAGAATTAGTAAATTACTCAGCATTAAAAAATATAATGGACAACACATCTGAAAAAGATTTAGTAAAAACATTAAAAGAAAGATATGACGAATTAGTACCAAAAACAGTAACAACAGAAGACATTATCGCATCTGTAAACTTCCTATTAAACCTATCACATGGATTAGGAAAACCAGACGACATAGACCACTTATCAAATCGTAGAATTCGTTGTGTTGGAGAACTTTTACAAAATCAATTCAGAATTGGTTTAGCAAGACTTGAAAGAGTTGTAAGAGAAAGAATGACAATCCAAGACTTAGATGTTGTAACACCACAAACATTAATCAATACAAAACCAATAACATCAGCAATAAGAGAATTCTTTGGAAGCTCACAACTTTCACAATTCATGGATCAAACAAACCCACTTTCAGAATTAACACATAAAAGAAGAATTTCAGCATTAGGACCTGGAGGATTAACAAGAGAAAGAGCAGGTTTTGAGGTTCGTGACGTTCACTATACACACTATGGTAGATTATGCCCAATAGAATCTCCAGAAGGACCAAACATTGGATTAATCTCAGCATTATCATCATTTGCAAGCATAAACGAATATGGATTTATCGAAACACCATATAGAAAAATAGATCCAGAAACACATAGAGCAACAGATACAGTAGAATACATGAGCGCAGATGTAGAAGACAACTACATAATAGCTCAAGCATCTGAGCCAATGGATGAAAATGGAGAATTTTTAAATGACAGAATAAGAGTTAGATACAAAAATGAAGTAATAGAAGTTGACAAAGAAAAAGTTCAATACATAGATGTATCTCCAAAACAACTTGTATCAGTAGCTGCTGCCATGATACCATTCTTAGAGCACGATGACGCAAAAAGAGCTCTAATGGGATCAAACATGCAACGTCAAGCAGTTCCACTATTGATATCAGAAAGCCCAATAGTTGGAACAGGAATAGAATACAGAGCTGCAAAAGACTCTGGAATCTTAGTTCTAGCTGAAGATGATGGAGAAATAGTAAAAGTATCAGCTGACGAAATAAAAGTAAAATATAAAAACGGAAAAACAATTTCACACAAACTTCGTAAATTCAAGAGAACAAATGGTGGAACATGTATAAACCAAAGACCAATAGTTAAAAAAGGTGAAATAGTTAAAAAAGGCCAAACAATAGCAGATGGACCAGCAACAAAAGATGGAGAAATGGCTTTAGGTAAAAACGTATTAGTAGCATTCTCAACATGGGAAGGTTACAACTACGAGGACGCTATCCTAATCAACGAAAAATTGGTAAAAGAAGATGTGTTCACATCAATTCACATTGAAGAATACGACTGCGAATGCCGTGATACAAAACTTGGACCAGAAGAAATTACAAGAGATATTCCAAACGTTGGAGATGACCAATTAAAAGACTTAGACGAAAATGGAATAATCAGAATAGGTGCAGAAGTAAGACCTGGAGATATCTTAGTTGGAAAAGTTACTCCAAAAGGAGAAACAGAACTAACAGCTGAAGAAAGATTATTAAGAGCTATCTTTGGTGAAAAAGCTAGGGAAGTAAGAGATACATCACTTAGAGTACCACATGGAGAAGCTGGAACAATAGTAGATGTAAAAATCTTCACAAGAGATAATTCAGACGAATTAGCACCTGGAGTAAACCAAGTAATTAGATGCTATATAGCAACAAAAAGAAAAATCTCAGTTGGAGATAAAATGGCAGGTCGTCACGGAAACAAAGGTGTTATTTCAAGAGTATTACCAGAAGAAGACATGCCATTCATGCCAGACGGAACACCAGTAGATATCTTATTAAACCCACTTGGAGTACCTTCACGTATGAACCTTGGACAAATCCTAGAAGTTCACTTAGGTGGAGCTGCAAAAGCACTTGGATGGAAAATCTCAACACCAGTTTTCGATGGTGCAACAGAGGAAGACGTTAGAGAAGTGTTAAAACAAGCAGGAATGAGCGAAGATGGTAAAACAATTCTATATGATGGTAGAACTGGAGAACCATTCGATAAGCCAATTACAGTTGGTATAATGTACATGTTAAAACTACACCACTTAGTAGATGACAAAATCCATGCTCGTTCAACTGGACCATACTCATTAGTTACACAACAACCTCTTGGAGGTAAAGCACAATTCGGTGGACAACGTTTCGGAGAGATGGAAGTTTGGGCATTAGAGGCTTATGGTGCAGCATACACACTACAAGAAATGTTAACAGTTAAATCAGACGATGTTGTAGGAAGAGTAAAAACTTACGAAGCAATCGTAAAAGGTGAAAATATTCCAGAACCAGGAATTCCAGAAGGATTCAAAGTTCTAGTAAAAGAACTTCAATCATTAGGACTAGACATCAGACTATATTCACATGACAATCAAGAACTTGAAATAAAAGAAAACATCGAAGATGGAATCGAATACGATCCAGAAAGAGATAAAAAACTTTTAGAAGAAGAAGCAATCGGAGACGAAGAGCTTCCAGACGGATATAGTGAAGAAGGCGAAATGTTATTAGATGATGAAGATGACGAAGAAGATAGCGATGAGCTATTTGAAGACTTAGGGGACGAAGGAGAAGAAGATATTTTTGATAATGATTTAGCTAATGACAATCTTGATAATGACGATGATATAATTGAATAATAATAACTGAAATATATGAATTTTCAAACCCTTGGTGTCGCAATTTCCAGATTTTAAAATTACTAGTCTGTAAATTGCTCCAGTCGCCCTGCGCTTCGCTACGGTTGGTCGCTTACGCGGGTATTGAAAATTAATATATTTCAGACCTTATAATTGAATATACTTCATATAAAAAAATGATTGACGGAAAAGTTTGCAAGAGCGGTGGCTAAATCATTTATAAAAATGGAGTAACCCAAAAAAATAAAATTAGGGGGAAAAAACGTGGACGAAAACGAAATTTTTGATAAATTAAAAATAGGAATCGCATCAGATGAGCAAATAAGAGAATGGTCAAAAGGTGAAGTAAAAAAACCAGAGACAATTAATTATAGAACTCTTAAACCAGAAAAAGATGGTTTATTCTGTGAAAAAATATTTGGACCAACAAAAGACTGGGAATGCCATTGTGGTAAATATAAAAGAGTAAGATATAAAGGAATAGTTTGCGATAGATGTGGTGTAGAAGTAACAAAATCTAAAGTAAGAAGAGAAAGAATGGGGCACATTGAATTAGCAGCTCCAGTAGCACACATTTGGTATTTCAAAGGAATACCAAGCAGAATAGCACTAATGCTGGACATCTCTCCAAGAGATTTGGAAAAAGTAATATACTTTGCATCTTACATAGTAACAGACAAAGGAACATCAGGATTAGAACAATGCCAAATCTTAACAGAAAAAGAATATCACGAAGCTGTTGAAAAATATGGTAGAGGGTCATTCAAAGCAAGAATGGGTGCAGAAGCATTAAGAGAATTACTAGAAAAAATAGACATTGACAAATTATATGAACAACTAAGAAAAGAAATAGAAAAATCATCAGAACAAAAAAGACTAAAACTAGTAAAAAGACTTGACACAGTAGAATCATTTAGAGCATCTGGAAACAGACCAGAATGGATGGTAATGAATGTAATTCCAGTAATACCACCAGATTTAAGACCAATGGTACAATTAGATGGTGGAAGATTTGCAACATCAGACTTAAACGACTTATATAGAAGAGTTATAAACAGAAATAACAGATTAAAAAGATTACTAGAATTGGGAGCACCAGAAATAATTGTAAGAAATGAAAAAAGAATGTTACAAGAATCTGTAGATGCCCTAATAGATAATGGAAGAAGAGGAAAACCAGTAACAGGAGCTGGAAACAGACCTTTAAAATCATTATCAGACATGTTAAAAGGAAAACAAGGTAGATTCCGTCAAAACTTACTAGGAAAGCGTGTTGACTACTCTGGACGTTCAGTTATCGTAGTTGGACCAGAACTAAAATTATATCAATGCGGACTTCCAAAAGAAATGGCTGTTGAATTATTCAAACCATTTGTAATGAGAGAATTAGTAGGAAGAGGAATTGCCCAAAACATCAAAAATGCAAAAAGAATGGTAGAAAGATTAAGACCAGAAGTATGGGAAATATTAGAGGATGTTATAAAAGACCACCCTGTAATGTTAAACCGTGCTCCAACACTACACAGACTTGGTATTCAAGCATTTGAACCAGTTCTAGTAGAAGGTAGAGCAATAAAACTTCACCCACTTGTTTGTGAAGCCTTCAATGCCGACTTCGACGGTGACCAAATGGCAGTTCACTTACCACTATCTCCAGAAGCACAAGCAGAAGCAAGATACTTAATGCTTGCAACAAACAACTTACTAAAACCACAAGATGGTAAACCAGTTGCAACACCAAGACTTGACATGATTTTAGGAAGTTACTACCTAACAATGGTACTAGATGGTGAAAAGGGAGAAGGAATGTACTTCAAAGACCCAGATGAAGCTATAATGGCACACGAAAACCACGAAGTATCAACACATGCTAAAATATTCGTAAGAATAGAAAAAGAAATAAATGGCGAATTAAAACATGGAAAAATCGAAACAAGCGTAGGAAGAATTATCTTCAACCAAGGAATTCCACAAGATTTAGGATATATCAATAGAGAAGAAGATCCATTCCAATACGAAATCAATTTCCCAGTTATGAAAAAATCAATGGGAGATATAATCGAAAGAGTAATTAGAACACATGGCTTAACAGAATCAGCAGAAGTAATAGACTATATCAAAGCCCTAGGATACAAATACTCTACTGTTGCAGGTATTACATACTCAATGGACGACGTAAAAGTGCCAGCTAAAAAGAAAGAATTATTAGCAGAAGCAGACAAGAAAATCGAAACAATTCGTAAACAATATGCAAGAGGTTTAATAACAGACAATGAAAGATATATTGCAACAATTAATGTTTGGGAACAAACAACAAAAGATGTTTCTAAGGCCATGGAAGATAACTTCGACGACCTAAACCCAGTTTACATGATGGTTAAATCAGGTGCCCGTGGTAACATGAACCAATTACGTCAAATCGCTGGTATGCGTGGACTTATGGCAAGTACAACAGGTAAAGCGGTAGAAATACCAATCAAATCATCATTTGCTGAAGGTCTAGATGCCCTAGAATACTTCATTTCAACACACGGTGCTAGAAAGGGACTTTCAGATACAGCTCTAAGAACAGCCGATTCAGGATACCTAACAAGAAGACTTGTAGACGTTTCACAAGACATAATTGTTAGAGAACATGATTGTGGAACAGACGACGGAATTATCATTTATGATATTAAAGACGGAAACCAAATAATTGAAAAAATGCATGAAAGACTACTTGGAAGATTCTCAGTAGAAGATGTAGTTAATCCAACAACTGGTGAACTAATTGTGGATAACAACACAATGATTAACGATGAAATTGCAGATAAAATTATAGATGCAGGAATCGAAAAATTAAAAGTTCGTTCAGCATTAGGATGTAGAACAAAACATGGTGTTTGTCAAAAATGCTATGGTATGGGATTAGCAAGAAGAAGCCTAGTTTCAATAGGAGAAGCAGTTGGTATAATTGCAGCTCAATCAATAGGAGAGCCAGGTACACAGCTTACAATGAGAACTATCCACTCTGGTGGTGTAGCAGGTGTAGCAGATATTACACAAGGTCTTCCTAGAGTTGAAGAATTATTCGAAGCTAGAAAACCAAAGGGATTAGCAATAATTACTGAAATCGATGGAAAAGTAAAAATCAAAGAATCAAAGAAGAAGAAAGAAGTTGTTGTAACATCAGATGATGATGCAAGAACATACACAATACCATTTGGTTCAAAAATGAAAGTTAAAAACGGAGATTTAGTAGAAGCTGGAGATCCACTTATCGAAGGATCAATAAATCCAAATGACATCCTTGCAGTAAAAGGAGCAGAAGGAGTTTACGAATACCTAATCTCAGAAGTACAAAAAGTATATAGAAACCAAGGTGTTGATATAAACGACAAACACATCGAAGTAATTGGTAGACAAATGCTTAAGAAAGTAAAAGTTGGAGACAACGGAGATACAACATTACCAGCTGGAGCTTTAGTAGACATGTACGACTATGAAGAAGCAAACAAGAAAGCAGAAGAATTAGGTGTAAGAAAAGCAGACGGAAAACGTGTACTACTAGGAATAACAAAAGCATCACTTGCAACAGACAGCTTCTTATCAGCAGCATCATTCCAAGAAACAACAAGAGTTCTAACAGATGCAGCAATAAAAGGAAAAGAAGACGACCTACTAGGATTAAAAGAAAATGTTATCATAGGTAAACTAATCCCAGCAGGAACAGGAATGCAAGTATACCAAAACACAAAAATAAATACAGAGCAAGATGAAGAAGAAACAAACTCAGAAGACATTCAAGAAAAAGCAGAAAAAATAAGAGAAACAGAAACAGTAGAAACAGCAGAAGAATAAAAAAAGACGAGCAATGCTCGTCTTTTTTAAATTAACTTTTTAGAATTTTGGGATGGAATTTTGGGACACTCTTAAAAATCCAGACTTTTTGGGACACTCTTAAAATTCTAAACTTTTTAAGAGTGTCCCAAAAAGTTAGATGTCGAATTTTGTCGAACGATTTATGTTGACAAAATGCAAAAAAAGTTATATGATTATGACAACTTTAGAATCTTTATTATTTATTTTCTAAAAAATTCCCAAAAAATATTGATAAAATTCCAAAAATATCATATAATATAAGTAAGGAAAGTAAGGAATGTAAGAAAAGAGGTGATACTATGGAATTAGCAAGAGTAACTACAAAAGGACAGATAACAATTCCAAAATCAATTAGAGAAATGTTAAACATAAAGGAAGGAAGTCAAATAATATTTCTTCAAAAAGGAAATGACATAATAATAAAAAATTCAGCTATGATAGCTTTAGAAAAAATACAAGATGCATTTGAGGGAGAAGCGGAAAGATTAGGATTAGAAAACGAAGAAGATGTAGTAAAGATGATAAAGGAATTTAGGAAGAGCAGAAAGAAGGAATAACATGAAAGTAATGCTAGACACTAATATTCTAATATCAGCATTTATTTTTAAAAGTAATAAAATGAATAATTTAATTTATGAATTATCAAAAAAACATGAAATTGTTATATGTTCATACACGATAGAAGAATTAAAGGAATTATTTGAAAATAAATTTAATGTTAGTCTAAAAACATTAAATTTATTTTTGAAAAATTTTCCTTTTACATTGGTAAAATCACCTAATAATCCACAAGAAAATCTTTTCAATATTCGAGATAAAGATGATTATATAATATTATATACTGCGATAGTTGAAAATGTGGATGTTTTTATAACGGGAGATAAAGATTTTGATGATGTTGAAATTAAAAAACTGGAAATTTTAAAACCTTCAGAATTTATTCAGAAATATTTAAATTAGATTTTTAAATCTTAAATAAAAAATTAAGTCATAAATAAATTCCAAAATAATATTGATAAAATTATGAAATAGGAGGAGTAATGCCTAGAATAGCGAGAAAAAGTATAGAAACGCCATTTTTGCATGTAATGGTTCAAGGCGTGAATAAGGAATATATCTTTAACAATGATGAATATATAAAGATGTATTTAGAATTAATTGAAAAAAATAAAGTTGAATATGATGTCACAATACTGGCGTATTGCGTAATGAATAATCACGCGCATTTTTTAATGTATATAGAAGATAAGGAAAAATTTGGTAAATTCATGCATCAAATTAATTTTAAGTATGCCAAAATGTATAATAAGATTGAGAAACGATGTGGAGTTTTGTTCAGAAACAGATATCAATCTGAACAAATATGTGATAGAAAATATTTGATTAATTGCATAAAATACATACATGAAAATCCTGTAAAGGCGGGAATAGTTAGGGACGCAGGGGATTTTAAATATTCTTCATATAATAATTATATAAATAATGTTGGTGAATGTCAGAGTCCAATTATGAAAGAAATTTTTGGAGAAAATTGCGATTACCAGAAAATCTTCAAAAAAGTTCAAGATATGAGATTTATGGATAATGAAAAAAAACGAGATGATTTAGAATATTACATGAAAGCGGCTATAAATGAATTTATGGTTATAAATAAAGTAGATCTTGTTGACATATTTGCAGATAGAAAGATTTTGAAATTGATGATAAGAGATTTAAAGAAAAAATACAATTATAGTTATGCGGAAATTTGTGAATTCTTCGAAATAACAAAAAGCAGGTTGGAGAGTTTAAAAAAAATTTAATATTGAATTTTAAGAGTGTCCCAAAAATCAATTTAACCTTGAATTTTAAGAGTGTCCCCAAAATCATCCCAAAAATCAAAAAAATTCCCAATAGAGTATATTATATATTTAAAGTGTAAATAATTATTAGTAAAAGAGCATTCATTACGAAAAAAATACGTAAACGGAAAAAATTCGTAATAAATTATTGATTTAATTGCTTTTTTGATGTATAATAAAATTACGAAAAAGTTCCGTAAACGGAAAAAATTCGTAATGGAGGTTGGAAATGGAAATTAAAAGAGATTTTTATTTAAAAAAACTTATAGAAGGATTAGATAATGGACTTGTAAAGATTGTTACAGGAATTAGAAGATGTGGTAAATCATATCTATTAGATCCAATATTTAAAAACTATCTTTTAGAACAAGGAGTTAAAGAGAATCATATAATAAAATTAGATTTAGATGAAAGAGAAAACTTTAAATATCATAATCCAGATGAATTAAATAAATATGTAAAAGACAGAATTATTGATAAAGATAAATATTATGTTATTCTTGATGAAGTTCAAAAGGTTGAAGAGTTTGAATCTGTTTTAATAGGTTTTTTGCATATGAAAAATGTAGAAATATATGTTACAGGAAGTAATTCAAAATTTTTATCATCAGATATTATTACAGAATTTAGAGGAAGAGGTTCTGAAATAAAAGTATATCCTCTTACGTTTAGTGAATATTATTCTGTATATAATGGTTCTGAGGAAAAGGCATTAAATGAATATTATACTTATGGAGGATTGCCATTGTGTATTCTAGCAAAAACGGATGATGCTAAAATTAGCTATTTAAAGGAACAAAAAGACAATGTTTATTTAAATGATATTGTTGAAAGAAATAAAGTACAAAATCAAGAAGAACTAGAAATGTTGGTTCAAATAATTGCATCTAACATTGGTTCACTTACAAACCCTTTGAAATTATCAAATTGTTTTAAAGAAAGAGATAAATCATCCACAATGACTGATAAAACTATCTATAATTATTTAAAATATTTACAAGATGCATTTATGATAGAAAAAGCACGAAGATTCGATGTAAGGGGAAAGAAATTTATAGAAACACCACAAAAATATTATTTTACTGATATGGGAATAAGAAATTCTTTTTTGGATTTCAGACAAAGCGAAGAGATATCACATACAATGGAAAATGTTATATATTTAGAACTAAGGAAGAGAGGCTATAATGTTGATGTTGGTTCTGTTGAGATAAGAGAAGGAGATAAAAAGAAACAATTAGAAATTGATTTTGTTGCAAATAAAGGCAATAATAAAATTTATATTCAATCTGCTTTGGAAATGAAAACAAAAGAAAAAGTTGAACAAGAACAAAAATCTTTAATAAATGTTAATGATTTCTTTAAGAAAATAATAATTGTAGGTGATAACATAAAAAGATCTAGGTATGATAATGGTATTATTATAATGAGCATATATGATTTCCTTTTAGACCAAAGTAGTTTGGAATACTAAAATACAACTCAAAAGCTACGCAAGTACAAATTGCGTAGCTTTTCCTTTTTGAAAAAACTTGATTTTTAAGAGTGTCCCAAAAAGTTTGTTACAAAAATGTAAAATAAAAATAATTTAATTGCAAAAAACGACAAAAAATAGCTTCCCTAGTTGGATAGAGGGCAATCCCCCAAAGTGGCAAAAACCGGTATTGATTTTATATATATAAGTAAGTAAAATAGGACTTGAATTATACTTTAATAAAAGCAAAAGGCAACCTTGAATTTTAAGAGTGTCCCCAAAAGTTAAAGGCAACCTTGAATTTTAAGAGTGTCCCAAAAAGTTTGCAAAAGTATTTACAAAGGAGAGGCTGGTTATGAAATTGCCAAATTGTTTGAAGAATTTGAATTCTAGGAAGGGAAACGAAAAGGGTAGTGTTACTTTGTTCGTTCTTATTGCGATGCTATTTTTCCTTATGATTGGTATGATGATTTTTATTATCAACATGAATACTGAAACTTCGCAAAAAAGAGATGTGGAGAAGATTAAAAGTGAATATAACGCAAACACAAGCGAAACAGACCTAGATCAATTATACCAAGAAGCTAAACAACGTCAAATAGGCACTTTTATGATTAAGTTAATAGACAAGTATGGCACAATTTATAACAGTGGCGAGTGGGTTAATGAAAAATGGCTAGCAGAAGGCAGATTACCATTAACAGTGCAACCAAACTTTCCAGAAGGTTTGAAAGATATTAGTGTTACGGTAAAAGACGATACATATGGTGGTTCTACTATTATAACAAAAACAGCAGACTTAGCTACAATGGAAATTAGAGCTGATAAGGATTGCCAATACACAATAGAAAACACTTTAGATAATACAAATCAAGTAAAAATTAACATAGATACAACAAAGCCAACAATTGATGAACTAAAAGGTGGAACAATTTGGAAAGGAACAGAGGAAGAAGAAATTACTGGAACAGACGCAGGTGGAACAGTAACTATAACAGCAAGAGATAACTTAAGTGGAGTAAAAGAATTAAAATATATAATAAATAATAGTCCGGAAGCTCCATCAGCAGATGCTGAGTGGACAACAGTAGAAGGAGCAACAGCACAAGTTACAATAAATAATGAAAATGATTTAGGAGTATACTACATTCATGCAATGGCAACAGATGTTGCAGGAAATGTAAGAGATGTAGTAACATCAGGACCATATGAGGTAAAACAAGCAAATTACAAAATTACAACAACAACAGGTACAACATATTCAGAAACATTAAAAGACGCAGCAGAAAAACCAGGAGCAATGGTAATAAAAGTATTAAATACATTTACAGATGAAGTACCTGCAACAATAGCACAAAATGTAACAATAGACACAAATGGTAAAACATTAACAATGGCAGAAACAATAACAGTAGCAGGTGGTGCAACAACAACATTTGTAGGTACAGGAACAATACAAAGAAATGTAGCAGATGGAGTTAGAGGAGATTTAATAACAAATAATGGAACAGTTGTAGTTGGTGTTGAAAATTCAGACAATGGGCCAACATTAACATCAAAAGATGTTGTTATTAATAATGGTACTGTAACAGTTTATAGTGGGAATATAGCATCTCAAGGACAATCCGTTTTTGCTCCTAATGCAGGTATTTATAGTAAAACTATAAATGTTTATGGGGGAAATATTACAAATGATAGTGGCGCTTATGGAATAGTTATTAATCTTGCTGGAATATGTAATATAACAGGAGGAAGAATAACAGGAAACAAAGCAATTTGCCCTCAAAATGGAACTTTGAATATAAGTGGTTCAGCTACAATAGAAGGAAATGCCGCAATAGGTAGTTCTGCTAGTACGAACCATAATTATACATTAAATATAAGTGGAGGTGTAATTAGATCAACAAGTAGATTTGCAATAAATGCAGATACACCAGAAACCAATATTACAATAACAGGTGGAACTATAACAGGTGCAACAGATGGTATTAGTATTACAGGCGCAAACAGTACATTAACAATAGGAGACAACACAAATGCTCTAAATAGAGAGTCACCAGTAATTACAGGAACAAATGGAAAAGGAATAAACATAGCAGGTGCAACATCTACATTAAATTATTATGACGGAACAATAATAGGAAAAACAAAAGGAACAAAAACATTTAATGGAAGAGAAGTAGCATTCAATGTAGCAAACGACACAACTGTAAACTTCCTAACAGAAACAGAAGAAGGAAATGTAACAAGATATTACAGACCATATACAAGAGAAAATACACAAACACATTTATTTGAAACAGTATTAGAAAAACAAGTAAATGTAACATTTAATCCAGGCGAAGGAGCAACAGTTGCAGAAAGCAATAGAAATGTATTGACAAATGTGGAATACAAAGAAAAAGCAGAAGATGCAACAATAGTATCATTACCAACACCAGAAAAAACAGGGTATACATTTAAAGGATGGAATGGAAAAAACTTGTTGAACTTGGCAGGAAGAACTGAACAATATATTGGAGCTTGGTCAAATACAGCTAAGAGAAACTTTACAGGTAATGGAATTTATAAAGGATTAGCATCTAATAATTACTATATTCAAACAAATGCAAGTTATGAAATTAACGAAAACACTAATACGGTTAAGGTTACAAGCTATAATGATGGATATGGTGTGGGATTTGATGTAAGAGTTAAGCCAGATACTCAATATACGTTAAATAATTCTGATAATAATGTTAGAGCAGCATTATATAAATTTGATGGAACGTTTACTAAAAGTGTTACAGGAAGCTTTACAACGACACAAGATACATATTGGTTAGTTATAGTTGTAATTTCAAATAAAGGTATAGAAAACATAGCTTCTAACATCCAACTAGAACAAGGCTCAACAGCCACACCATACGAACCATACTACATCACGGACGAAACAAAAGTAGTCCAAGACCAAGACCACACATTAAATGCAATATGGGAAGCAAATGAATACACAGTACACTTCAATGGAGATGGTTCAACAGCAGGAACAGTAGAAGACCAAAAATTCAAATACGACGAAGAAAAAGCATTAAATGAAAATAAATTTGAAAGAAAATACACAGTAACATATGACGGAAACGAAGGAACATCAGCAAAAACAGATGATACAGCAACATACACATTTGCAAACTGGATAAATAAAACAAATAACTTAACATACCAAGACAAAGCAGTAGTTAAAAACCTTACATCAGAGCCAAATGGCGAAGTAACACTATACGCAGTATGGACACCACATGAAGTAACATTACCAACAGCAACAAGAGAAGGATACATCTTCAATGGTTGGTACGATGCAAAAACAGGCGGAAACAAAATAGGAAATGCAGGAGACAAATACATCCCAGAAGCAAACACAGAACTACATGCACAATGGAGACAAGTGCATTACACAGTTTCAGTAGGAGAAGAAACTCTTCCAGCTGAAACTCTAGCAGAAGCAGTAGGACTTGCAGAAGAGAGAATAACAGGGGCAGTAACAACTGCAACAATTACGCCAACAATGAGTTATGCAGATAGCTCAACAGCAACAATAAGTAAAAACATAACATTAGATTTAAAGGGTAATACACTAACGATGTCAAACACAATAACAAATAAAGGAACATTAGAAATAAAAGATACAGCAACAGGTGGAACAATAACAAGAGCAGGAGATGTTATTACAAATAATGCAAGTACTTCTATAGTAACAGTAAAAAGTGGATCAATAACTGCAACAAATGGAATTGCTATAAAAAATAATTCAACTGGTACTATAAATGTAAGTGGCGGAACAATATCAGGAGGAAATGGAATTTACAATAATGCAAATGGTACAATAAATGTTAGTGGAGCAACTACATCAATTACAGGAACAACAGACCAAGGTATTAGAGGACTCTCAGGAAATGTTACTGTATCAGATGGAACAATAACAGGGGCAACAAATGGAATTGCTGTTAGAAATGATGCAAATAATAATTCAGGTTCAATTATAATAACAGGTGGAACAATAACAGGAAATCAATATGGTCTATATGCAACTGGAAATGCAACAATTACATTAGGAAATAATGATGGAACTGTAAGTAAGATATCACCAGAAATAATATCAAATGCAACAAGTTCTCATGCAGGTGTATATACAGACGGTAATACAACATTTAATTTCTATGACGGTAAAGTAGTTGCAAGAGATGGTTGGTCATTGAATACAGTCAATTTAAACAAACCAGACCATTATCAAGTAGTTAAGAGAACAGACAATGGCAAAGAAACTGCAGTTCTTGAAAAAGAAATTACAGTAACATTTGAACCAAACCCAGGCAATACAACAGGTGGAACAGTTTCAGAAGCATCAAGAAAAGTATTAACAAATGTAGAATATCAATACGATGCAGCTGCTGGAACAAACAGAACATTGCCAACACCAACAAAAACAGGGTATACATTTAAAGGATGGCAACCAGCTGACAATCTAATTTCAACAAATCCAAGTGATTGGCAACAAGGTGGACTTGCTGATGTAAATGGAGTAGAGGGTGACAGAACAACAAGAATAAGAACAGATTATATAAGAGTTTCTCCAAATACGAAATATAAACTTAGTGTTAATAATTCAAATGGTATATTTATAAGATATGTATGGTTTTATAATAATGAAAAGTCATATATTGATAAAATTGAAGAGCATCATATAAATAATACGGAATTTACTACGCCAAATGATTGCTATTATATTAGAACAGTTTTACAATATAATAATATTAATGGTGAAACTGATATTACTCCAAGCAATGTTACAGATGCCAATATTTATTTAACAGAAACAGTAACTGATTCAACAATTGTTACACAAGACCAAGACCACACTTTAAATGCAGTATGGGAAGCAAACCCATATACAGTAACATTAAATGCGGGAGATAATGGAACAATAGATGCAGGAGATGACGGCTGGGCAAGAGCTGGAGATAACAAAACAGCAACAAAAGACATAACTTACGATAGTAATTATGGAACATTACCAACAGCATCAAGAACAGGTTACACATTTGAGGGATGGTTCACTGAGGCAACAGGTGGAACTCAAATAACAGACACAACAAAAATGCAAACAGCAAGTGCTCAAACACTTTATCCACATTGGACAGCAAACAACTACACAGTAACAGCCAACGCAAATGGTGGAGCAATAGCTTCAACAACAGGTTGGTCAGGTACAGGAGAGTCAGCAATAAAACAAGTTACTTATGATAGCGCTTATGGTACATTACCAGAAGTAACAAAAACAGGGTATACATTCAAGGGATGGAATGGAAAGAATTTGTTTGAGTTAAAAGAAAATGTTGATTGGAAATTGGGAGCGACAACATACAATGTAAATACATCGGAAAATAGTATAAGTATTGATACTAAAGGTGGCTGGGGACTTGTGCAATATTATTTACCAGTATTAAAGGCAAACACAACATATACAATAAGTGGAAATGTTGAATTAATTAATCATACTTCTACATATGTAAGAATTTCAAAGGAAAGAAACAAACAGAATGGCAATATATTTATCTTCCGAAATGATACATTAAGTGATGGATATTTTAGTTCAACGTTTACAATTGGCGAAAATGATGAAACAACAGCAAGTCTATGCTTATATGGAAACCTAGGTTCTAATGAAGAAACTGGGGCAATATTCAGCAACATCCAAATCGAAGAAGGCTCTACAGCCACACCATACGAACCATACTACATCACAGAAGATACAAAAGTAACAACAGCATCAGACCACACATTAAAAGCAGTATGGGAAACAATACCTTATACAATTTCTTATGAATTGAATAAAGGTACAAATAATAGTAGTAACCCAACTGGTTACACAGTAGAAAGTGAAAACATTACATTACAAAATCCAACAAGAAATGGTTATACATTTATTGGATGGACAGGAAGTAATGGTGATACACCACAAACTACTGTTACAATTCCAAAAGGTAGCACAGGAAATAGAACATACACAGCAAATTGGGAAGAAAAAACTTATACATTGACAATTAAGCCAAATGGAGGTGCAGTAGATGGTTCTACAACAGATGTTGTAAGGAACTTAAAGTATTCTGATGTTTCTAACATAAATGACCCTACTAGAACAGGTTATTTATTTGGCGGATATAATGAGTTGAGTGGAGCTGCCTTTAGTAATGAATTAGCAAGTATAACAAGATATTCTAACTCAAATCTAACACAAATTACAATTGCACGACAAGAAAAAAGTGCAGATAACCCAATTTCTGGTATGAGTAATGAAGTTAAAATTACAAATGCAGGAACAGCGCAAACACAACCTGGATTAGGTGGATTTTTACATGGTAAACATGCAGACGCTAATAAAAAATATGTGCATGTATTTGTAGCTAAATTACCAGAAGGATATTATTTCCAGAATGCTAATAATAAATTGGGAGATGGTGCAACCACACAATGGTTAACATCAAATGAAGGTACAGGAAATTGGCAAACTTATGTATATCAAGTAAATGCTGGATCAGCTGGAACATTTGAGAATTTTGGATATGTATATGTTTCTACAGATAAAGATAATGATTGGAGAGTACGTCGTGCTGAAACAGGCGCATACACAGCATACTTAGCATACTCAAACATCTATGATATAACAAGTGACGATTCAGGAATTGGCCAAATAGATGGAACAGGAGTATTAACAGCAAACTGGACAGCAACCCCATATACAGTAACATTAAATGCTGGAGATGGAACAATAGATGCAGGAGATGACGGCTGGGCAAGAGCTGGAGATAACAAAACAGCAACAAAAGACATAACTTACGATAGTGATTATGGCACATTACCAACAGTTTCAAGAACAGGTTACACATTTGAGGGATGGTTCACTGAGGCAACAGGTGGAACTCAAATAACAGACACAACAAAAATGCAAACAGCAAGTGCTCAAAGTTTATATGCACATTGGACAGCTAATAATTATACAATACACTTCGATGCAAATGGTGGAACAGGCGAAATGACAGATTTACCAATGACTTATGGTACACCAGCAAACTTAACAGCAAATGCATTCAGCAGAACTGGATACAAATTTGTAAAATGGACATCAAATGCAGATGGCACTGGTAATGAATATATAGATGGTCAAACTGTAAATAATTTAACTGAAATAAATAATGATACAGTAAACTTATTTGCACAATGGGAAGAAAGACCATTTGTAGTTACTTTCAATCCTAATGGAGGGATTGTAACACCAGAATCGAAAGAGATAACATATAATTCTACATATGGAGATTTACCATCAGGTGATAATATAAAACGACTAGGCTATACATTTGCAGGATGGTACAAGGAAGCGGAATTAACAAATGAAGTAACTTCAGAAACAACTTATGACATTACAGAAGACTCAACTTTATATGCAAAATGGACACCACATGTTTACACTGTTACATTTAATAAAAATGGTGGAACTGGTACAATGTCTGATCAATCATTTACCTACGGACAAACACAAAATTTAAGAGCAAATACATTTACAAGAACAGGTTACACATTTGCTGGTTGGGCAAGAGCAGAAAATGGAACAGTAGAATTTACTAATGAACAATCTATAAGTAACTTAACTCCTGAAAATGGTGGTACAATAACTTTATATGCAGTATGGAATGATGTTACAAGACCAAGCTGGAGTGTAAGATTATTAGATATAATTAATAAATAACAGAAGCTTACGCAAAGTTGCATTTCGCAACTTTGCGTAAGTTTTTTCTTGGTTAAAAAATTTTTTTTTACTGTAGTGTAATAAAATCGTAAAAAAAAAATAATAAATACGACAAATTTTGCTGAAATGAGCATCCCTAATAGCATAGAAATTGCTTACATTTTTGCCAAAAATGTTGTATTGATTTTGTTTATTTTTCTTTATAAAATATTATTAAAGATATTATGAATTCTTGAATTTTAAGACACTTTAAAATTTAAAAACTTTTTAAGAGTGTCCCAAAAATCAAGATTTCAACAAAGGAGAAAGTAAAGATGCAAAAGTTGAAGGGGAAACTAAATAAAATCATTTTAGTGGTTACTGCCATTTTACTTGTAGTGGGAGTGGTTTTTGGTGTTACTTTGTTTAACAATGCTGAACAAGTTTCTGAAGAGCCACCTTTTAAGGTAGAATTACTTGGAATTACTGAAAAAGCTTTAAGTAGTAACGAAGCTGAAAATGGAGAAAATATTGAAGAAGGGAATGAAAAGGCAGTTAAAGATGTTACGCAAATTGGCGGAAGAGAGCCTGAAAAAACGACAGTAAACATAAATGGAATGGATTTTGCAAGTAAGAATCATATACTTAGATTTGAACTTGAAGGAACTGATAATAATATGATTAGAAACTCTACATTGACCATCGATGATATTGTTGTTAAGCTTAATGATAATACTAAAATTAAAGCGACTAAAAGATTTGAGAGTGGCCCAACTGATATTAATGATGGCAAGAATGGTAAGAGCTATGTGCTTGCTTTAGAAGATCTTGAAGGTGATGGTCAGCTTACTATTAGTATTCCGGAAAAAAAACTAACGGATGAAGCTGGCAACAAGAATATTTCATGTAATTATACTTTAAATATTTACATAGATAATACTGCTCCAACTATCATTTCTCCTGATGAGTTTAATGGAGGCAATATTGAATTTACTGCTAAAGATATTTTATCAAACATAGGTGTACGTAATAAATATCCATCAGGCACTTCAGGTTACCAAATTACAGATAATAATATTCCTCCAATTGATGGATGGACAGATATTGAGGTTCCAGAAGCAAAAAGAGTAAATGATACAATGGAAATCACAAGTGAAATAACTTTAACAAATACAAACCTTTCAGCTGGAACACATTATATATGGGTAACTGACGCAGTAGGAAATAAAGCAAGTAAACAAATAAATGTTAATTATTCAGTTACTTTAAATAACCAAGGTGCAACAACAGCAGGAACAACAAGTGTAAGTGCATCAGCAACTACTTTACCAAATATTGCAGTACCTACGAAAACTGGATATGCATTTGGAGGATATTATACAGGAACAAATGGTAGTGGAACACAATATTACAATGAAAATGGTGTACCAGTAAGGGCAAATGATCTTACTCAAGATTCAACTTTATATGCATACTGGATAGCAAACAATTATGTAGTTCGCTTTAATAAAAATGCAAAAAATGTGCAAGGCACAATGGAAGACCAAAGTTTTTCTTATACTGAACAAAAAAGATTAAGTGCTAATAAATTTGTAAGAATTGGTTATGTATTTAATGGATGGAATACACAAGCCAATGGAACAGGGGCAAATTACACAGATGAGCAACTGGTTAAAGATTTAACAACAACTCAAAATGGAGTAAGAAATTTATATGCACAGTGGATAACAGCAGATGCTACTTTTAGAGAAGGTACAGCTTTTAATACTGTAATTAAAAGGCTAGCTGGTAATGATACTGCCAACGCTGAATCAGATGATAATATGATTACTGAAATAAAATATGCAACCATTGGAAATGAACCAGATCAAATAACTTTAGAGCGTTTATATCATATAAGAGAGACAGCTGTAAAAGCTTCTGAATCTGTAACAAGTGCAAATACATATGTGGATATTTCTCATAGTTCATCTAATACACCAATTTATGTATGGTGTGATTTTGGAATTGTATATTGGTTTAGTGAGGATAATTCACCAAAGTTATATTCTAATTGTATGAATATGTTTAGAGGTTTGAAAAAACTAACTGAAATTGAACAATTAAAGGTACTTGGAGAAGGAGAAACAAGATTTGCAAATTTTGAGGCTTCTAATGTAAGCAATCCATTAAGAATGTTTTACGAGTGTGAAAAATTAACCAGTTTGGATTTAAGAGGAATTAGTATAAATAGTGCAACTAGTCTTAACGAAACATTCCGTGATTGTAAAGCTTTGGAAGAATTAAACATAAGTAATTGGAATACAGGTAATATTACAGACATGGGCAGTACATTTTTAGGATGTGAGTCATTAACAAATTTAGATGTAAGCGGTTTTGATACAAGTAAGGTTACTAAAATGAGTGAAATGTTTTTTGATTGTAAAAATTTAAAAACAATAAATGTTTCTGGTTTTAGCACAAGTAATGTTACAACTATGTCTTCAATGTTTCAACAATGTGATGAATTAAGAGAATTGGATTTAAGCCATTTTGATACAAGAAAAGTAGAAAATATGCAAGGTATGTTCTACAATTGTGATGAATTAAAAGAATTGGATTTGAGAAATTTTAATACTAGTAAAGTAAAAAATATGTATTTTATGTTTTCTAGTTGTACATCATTAGAAAGAATATATACTACAGATAGTTTTGTTACTACTCAATTATCAAATACACCATTTGACTCTGCAAAAACTAGCGAAACACCATCTTCACATTTGTTTAATGGTTGTACAAATTTAGTTGGTGGTTCTGGAACAGCTCATAGTACATCACATTTAAATTCTGATTATGCAAGAATAGATGGCGTAAATGGGCTACCAGGATATTTTACAAATCATTTCTTTGTAGAATTTGACCCAAATACTACAAGATCTTCAGGAACCATGGAAACTCAAGGAATTCCATTTGAATATGGAACAGCCTTATCTTTAAATGCTTATACAAAAACTAATTCTGGATTTAGAGAGTGGAACACAAAGCCAGATGGTACTGGAACATCTTTTACAAATGGACAAGTTTTAAATTATACATTAGACCAAATTAAAGCAATTGCACAAGATACAACAGATGATAGAAAGGTTAAAATAACTCTATATGCACAATGGAATGAAAATGCAAGAGCTGTGTTCAAAACAGGTAAAGAAGTTAATTTAGCAATTAAAAGATTGGTTAAATCAAGTGAACAAAGTTATGAGAGTTTAAATACAAATATTAAGCATATTACTCGTTCTCCGACATTAAAATCAGAAAATGAGACACAAATACAAACTAGTACATCTAGTACGCAAATTTATATTTGGGCAGATGGAAGCACATCAACAATTTATTGGTATTCAGCAGATGAAGATCCTGAGATGAACCCAGATTCATCATACATGTTTTATGGATTAAGAGCACTTCAAGATATGGATGGTTTAAACACTATTGATACTGGAAATGTAACAACAATGGAATCTATGTTTGAAAAAAGTGATACTATTGCTTCTTTAGATTTAAGCTATTTTAGCACAAAAAATGTAGTAGACATGCAAAAAATGTTCCAAGATGCTAAAGGTATTACAAGCTTAACATTTGGGAATGGTTTTGATACAGCTAATGTCACAAATATGTCTAATATGTTTTATGGATGTACTTCTTTAGCAAGTATTAATTTTGGGAATAGTTTTAACACAAGAAGTGTTCAAAATTTTTCAAACATGTTTAGAAATACAGCATTAACAAGTTTGGATTTATCAAATTTTGATACAAGTAGTGTTACAAGTATGAATAGAATGTTTGCCGAAAGTGGCAGTTTAACAAATATTACTTTTGGAGAGAATTTTAGTGCAAGTAGTGTTACAGATTTTTATGGAATGTTTGGAGCTTGTTCAGGTTTAACTGTTTTGGATTTATTAAATTTTAGTACAAGTAGTGCAACAGATATGGGGGTAATGTTTAGCGGTTGTTCAAATTTAAGAACAATTTATGCAAGTGATGGTTTTGTAACAGACTCAGTTACGTCTTCATCTAATATGTTTAGCGGATGTTCAGCTATAGTAGGTGGTAGTGGTACTGCTTATAGTGCTAATGCAACAAATAAAGTTGGTGCAGTAATTGATGGTAAAGGCGGACCAGGATATTTTACAAATCATTTCTATGTAGAATTTAATAAAAATGATTCTAGTGCGACAGGTACAATGGCAAACCAAGCAATTCCTTTTAATTACGATACTGCGATAAAAGCAAATAGCTTTTCTAAATCAGGTTATACTTTGTTGAACTGGAATACTATGGCAGATGGAAGTGGAAGAACTTTTTCAAATTCAGAAACTATAAATTATGATTTGGCTGGAATTAAAGAAATTGCACAAGATACATCAAATGATAAAGCGGTTAAATTAACATTATATGCACAATGGTATAAAAATAATTATCAAAATACAACAACAAAGAAATATTATGATAATTTAACTGGAGCATTATCAGAGGCTAGTAATGGTGAAACAATTAAGGTTATGAATAATACAACAGAGCCAAGTAATTTGGAACCAATTATAGATGCTGGAAAATCAGTAGTTTTAGATTTAAATGGTAAAACTATAACATTAACTAGAAAATTAGTTAATAATGGAACATTGGATATTAAAACATCAGTAGGTGGTGGAGTTTTAAGAAATGACACTAGCGGATATGTTACTGTTAGAAATAATGAAGATGGTGTGCTAAACTTAATGAGCGGATCAATTATTTCTGGAAAAAATATTGCGGTAGTGAATTATGGAAATCTTGCGGTAACAGGGAATACTCAAATTAGTTCTGATAATAATACATATTCGGCATTTGAGAATAATGGAACTGCGACAATAAATGGTGGAACATTTACGTGCAATGGTACTTATTCAATTAGAAACAGCACAAATGCTAGTTGTGCAATGAGTGGCGGAAGTGCAAATGGTTTGTATAATACTGGAACCTTTGAACTTACTGGTACAGCAGAGATAATAGCTACTAATCAAGTTGCTATTATGAATTTGAATCTTTTGACCATATCAGGGGGAGCGGTAAGCAGTACTGAAGGTAATGGGGTATACCAATATGGTAATAGTGCTATGCTTAATGTAACAGGAGGAACTATTTCTGGAAATATAGGTATTGTAGCTTATGAAAAAAGTACAATAAATATAAGTGGAAATGCTACTATTGTTACAGGAAATGAGTATGAAGGAATAAGAGGAGAATATTCGAATATCTCAATCACTGGAGGAAAAGTAGAAGGAAAAACTGATGGTATTATGGTTTCTGCTAGTGGCAGCAATGTTGGTATAGTTAATTTATTAGGCGGAACTATTAGTGGTGAAGAGAATGGAGTTCGTGTTCTTTATAATGCGATTTTAACAATGGGAGAAAATAATGGAAATGCACCAAGTAAGGAAACACCAGCGGTAATATCTAATGCTTCATCAGGAGCATTCTATGGTGTAAACTTGAGCGATAATGCAACATTTAATTTCTATGGTGGTAAGATTACTGGGCAAGAAGGAAAATCTATAAACAGAGATGCTTCAAATATTTTAGTTAGTTACCATGTAAATAAAACAACAACTAGCGGTAAAGAAACAGCAGTGCTAGATAAGGAAATGGGCGTAACAGCAGATGCCAATGGTGGTACCATTTCTGCAACTACTGGATGGACCGGTACTGGAGCATCAGCAACAAAACAATGCGCTGAAAATACAACTTATGGAACTTTACCAATGGTTACAAGAACAGGCTATACTTTAAAAGGATGGCATGGAGATGGATGGTTCGACCAAGATAGCATTTTGATGGCTATAGATGGAACAACAAAGACAAATGAGGGTTATTACAAAGTAATACCTAGAAATGCATATAATTTGTATGGAAATGAAAATGGTGTAGGAACTTTAAGTTTTGAAGAAGGTAAGAAATATGTTGTTGAAATGGAAGGTTATACAGAGTCTGGTAATACCAAATTGTCTATAGGCGCTGTATATACTGATGGAAGTAGATCACCAACAATCTCAATAGCTGGAAATGAAAAAGTTGTTAGTGCTTCAACTGATAGTAATAAGAGTGTTAAAACTTTATATTTAACATATTCAGCAACTAACAATAGTGAATTTGCTTATGTAAAAAATATTAAAGTTTACGAAGCAGGTACGGAATATGTACCATATTATGTAGCGCCAACAACAAATATTACAAAAATTGAAGACCATACAATAACAGCTTTATGGAGTGCAAACAAGTACACAATTCACTTTAATGCAAATGGTGGAAAGGGTACAATGGCTGACCAAGTATTTGCATATGATGAAATTAAAAACTTATCAGCAAATGCGTATACTAGAGCAGGGTATAGATTTGCCGGCTGGAATACTTCAGAAAATGGAAGTGGAACAAGTTATACAGATGCTCAAAGTCTAAGAAATATAACAGATGTAGATGGGCAAACTATAAATTTATATGCTCAATGGGCTCAAAACAATTATTTAAATACTACAACAGGTATTTATTATGACACTTTAGCTACTGCGTTGGCAGACATTCCAACGTTTGAAGAAGGCGATTCAATACAAACAATTCAAGCAGTAAAAAGTAGAAAAGAAACGGATGAACCTGTACTAGCTTCAGGAACGAAAGCAATATTAGATTTAAATGGTATGACTGTGACATTATCACAAGCATTAAAAAATAATGGAACACTTGAAATAATATCATCACAAGAAAATGGTGCAATGTTGAGAGTGACAGATAAAACCATAAATAATAATGGAGATGGAACTCTAACTATTAGTAGTGGAATAATTAATAATACTAACGGATATGCAATATACAATAATTCAACTGGAACAGTTAATGTAACAGGAGGAAGCGTATCTGGCGATTATGCTATTTACGATAGATTTTCAGGAAGAATAAATATTACAGGAGGAACAATTTCGGGAGATTTATATGGTATATATATGTCTGGCTATGGGGTGCTAAGAATCGGAACTAATGATGAAATAGTAAGTAAAGATTCTCCAGTAATAGGAACAACAGCAGAAACAGGAGATTATTATGGAGTTTATGTAGAAGATGATGTAGATTTCAGTTTTTATGATGGTATAATAGCAGGTAGAGAAGGAAAATCTATAAATACTCAAACAATGAATAAACCAACTGATTTCCAAGTTACAACAAAAATGGTAAATGGTTATGAAAGAGCATATTTGGTAAAACCTATTATTGTTATGGTGGGATTAATAAATGGCGAATCATTTGCTTCAGCAGATGGATGGACTATTACTGGAAATTATGCAGTAAAAACATTAATGGTAAATGAAGAATATGGTACATTGCCAACATTGAATTCAAGAGTGGGCTATAAAGGCTATTCTTGGAAAGTACAAGGTGAAGGACCAGATATTACAGAATCAACAACTATTACAACAGCTCGAGATCATTCATTAATACCAGTATGGGAACCTAAAACAAGTACAATAGTATTTAATTCTGATGGTGGTACTGGCGGACAATCAGATGCTGTTATTGCTACTTTTGGTGAAGAAATGCCAGAAATTTCAACAACTCCTCCAACAAAAGAGGGATATACATTTGATGGATGGTATGATCAATATTTATCATTAAAATATTACAATGCTGATGGCACAAGCGCAAGAATTTTTACTGAAGATGCATCATTTGTGATTTTAAGAGCCAAATGGATAGAAAATTAAAATTTTTTAGAAGCTAAAGAGGAAATTTTTGAAAACGACTTTTTGGGACACCCTGACTTTTGGGGATGACTTTTTAAGAGTGTCCCAAAAAGTCATCCCCAAAAGTCGTTTCAAGTCGGGGCAAATTTTCTATAATTTACTATGGACATTTTTTTGGCGTTTTGTTATAATATATGTGTAGAATTTTGTAGAAAACCATTAGAAAGGGGGAGAAGTCTTGGTAACTGATAGAAGAGACAGGGAGCAGTTTGTAAATAGGAATAATAATTTCAGAAATAATCAAATGAATAATAACATGAGAAATTCTCAAGGAAGAACTCTAACAGAAGCGTTTGCAGAATTACAACAAGCTCGTATGGAATATGAATTAGATAATAATAGCAAAAAAAATAAAACTCATAAAACTAAAAATAAAACTTATGATGTTTATTATACTGGGTCTATTAAAACTAAGAAAAATAAAGCAATTAACCAGGACAAGCTTTCTTTTAAAGAATGGTTTAGATATAGAATAAATAGATTAAGATATGATAAAAAACAAATTAAAAGATTAGCTTTAGTTACAACAGGTGCATTTGCAGTTTGCATTGCTGTAATTTCAACTAATAGTATATTTGCCGGATATCAAAAAGAAGAGGAAATTAAGAAAAAGATTGCAACAAATGTGTTTGAAACAAATAGAGAATCTTTAAATTTAGAAAAAATAATTATTGAAAATGTTGGAATTACTAAGTCTAAAACGATTGTGGAAGATGAGGAAAGACCAATCGATTTTGAAATAAAAAAAGAAGACGAGCCTACTTTACCAAAAGGCGAGGAACAAACTGTGCAAGAAGGTGTTCAGGGTAAAAAACTTGTTGATTGTATAAAAAGCTATGAAGATGATAAATATATAGATGAAACAATTTTAAATGAAGAAGTTGCAGAAGAGCCAGTTCCACAAATTATAAAGGTTGGAACATCTGAATTTTTGGCAAATTACAAGATTCACCTTGGAGACAAATTGTATGCGGTAAGTAATGTTAGTTTAAAGGAAAAAGCTGAAGATACAGCTGAAAATTTATGCATTATTTTAGCTTCTTTGGATGTTGATTTACAAGAACTTAATGAAGATGAAACATGGTGCAAGGTTAAATATGGTAATTATGAGGGATATTTAAAAACAGATAACTTAACATCAGAGGCTGTAACACCTGGTATTGGCGAATTAAACAGAAAACAAAAATTATATGCAACACTTGATGCAAACATGGATTTAACAAAACCAAGTGGTTTAACTTTAGATGACTTTAAAAAAGTTTTAAGCGGAAATCCATCTGATATATTAAACATTATTGAAAGCAATGCTGAAGCATTTTACAATGCTGAACAAAAATATAAAATAAATGGAATTTTCTTGGCATCAATTGCAATACATGAAAGTGCCTGGGGAACATCTTACATAGCAAAAGATAAGCACAACTTATTCGGATTTGGTGCTTACGATAGTAGCCCATACGAATCTGCAAATACTTTTGAAGAATATGCAAATGGAATTGATGTAGTTGCAAAATATTTGGCTGTAAATTACTTAAATAAGGCAGGTACAGAAATTTCAGAAGAATTAAAAGCTACAGGTACATATTATAATGGACCAACAATAGCTGGTGTAAATACTAGATATTGTACAGACAAAGAGTGGTGCACGAAAATTTTCAAATATATGGATTATTTGTATAATAGATTATAGGGTTTAAAAAGGAGACCAACTATGAAAAGTATAGAAAATTATATTAAACAAATAAAAAATAATGAGGATATAGAAAATTACTTATCAAGTGAATGCGATGTGGATTTTGAGAGTAAAGAGGACTTAAAAGATGATTTGGATTTTTTAATGGAAGGTGCAAAGTGTAATTATGAATTGACTCCATTTGCTTGTGATGGTTCAGGGGGAATATATGCAGTATTAGATAATAGTAAAATAGGATATATTGATTCAGAAGGACAAGCGGGAATAATTGCTAATAATATAAAAGATTTTTTTAATATAATTATTAATTGTGGAATTATAAGTGATTATGCAAAATTTAATTGTTTAAAAAATTTAGAAAAATTTATTGAATATTACAATGAAATAGAAATACCAAGAGAAGAAGTATTTATTAAAGAATTTATTAAAGATAATTTATTGGAAAATAATCCAAATAAGATTTATGAACTATTAAAAGATGCGGTAATGTCAGAGCCTAAATTAGTTATAGAGGCAATTGATGAAGATTATGTAGATTATATTCAATTATTTAATATATAATATGCAATAATCTTAATATTTTGATATTCGGTATAAAATATAAAATGTTTATCGGAGGATATGATGAAAAAACAAAGAGGCATTTATAGAAAAGTAAATACATTATTTAATAAAATAGATTTATTTGAACCAGTAATGAAAAATAATGTGTATGAAGAATTTGTAGTACCTAGTAATAATTTTTTAGATGAATCTCCAAATAGTATTAAAAGAAAATTCATACTTAAATGGCTCGAAATAACGGAAGAATTTATTAAACACAAAGATAATAATAAATTTTGTAAAATTGTAGGAATGATTGAGACTAATGGAATAAGTAATTCCAGAATTATATTATTTTATGATGAAGAATATTATAATAATTTTTGGAAAAGAGAAAATTCGTATCAAACTTGGAAAAGATTAGATTCAGAGGAATCATTAAAGCAAAGATTGAATATTCAAACCAATCTAAAAGAAATAGGCTTTAAAGAAACTTTAAATGATGATGATTTTAAATATGAAACAGAATTATGGTTTTATGGAGAACTATAGTATAGGAGTTAATAATGAAAATTCGAGTAAAACATGAAAGTAAAGCATTAATAATTGCATTTATATCCTTAGCAGCAATATTATATGCATACTGGTACTTTGTTGTTTCACCAATTGTAAATAATATAAGTTTTGCTAATGAAGTTTCGAAATTTATTATAAAAAACGATGATCCAATTTTTAAAATAGATGAAGTAATCCTTTACAGCAGTGCGGCAGCGGAGGATAAAAGTGAAGGACAGATTTTAAAAGATTTGGACATTTCTCAATTTACTGATATTTCGATAAAAATAGATAACAAATCTTACATTTCAGAATTAAATAATAAAAATACAGTTAGTGAACTTTATATTGATAATATTAAGATTACAAGGGAAACAGACCAAGGTGAAAGTAGATTGAACTACAAAAGTCCAATTATTTTTGGAAAATATAGCGATTCAATTGAGCAAACTGATAGGATAGATTTTAATATTTTGCACACAAATGAGGATAATAAAAATAACGATTTCTCAAAACCTACATTTTTTACAGATTGTTCAAACCCTATTACTTTGGGTTATTTAAATAAAAATGTTAAAACAAATGCTGAGATTTCAACTACTAATGAAAAAATTGATTTTAATGGAAAATTGCTTAAACTTGCCGATGTTCCAATTAAGGACGTTGCGTACAGGGTTAGTTTCCAAATTCATTTGAAAAACAGCTTGGAAGAGTCTTTTGTTTATTCAATGGATTTGAATTTGCCAATGCAGGAGAAGAGCTCAAGTATTTATGATGGTTATATTTTTAAGAAGATGCTTAACCAATCAAAATCTTACTACTTTTTGAGGGAAAATTTATAGAAAATATTGACATTTTATAAAAATAGTAGTATAATCTTATTAAATAACTCGAGTATCATCTGTGCTCGTAGAAAGTCATGAAAGCTGGGATATGTTGGTCGCATATCTCATTTTTTATTAAATAAAAAATGAGCAGTTGGTCAAACTGCTCTCGAAATAGGTTTTGAATCCTATTTCTCATCTGTGTTTGTGTTATTAATATTAGAGCTTTCGTTATTATGTAATATTTTTTCAATTAACAACCAAATTAAATCGTAAGATGTCATGAAAGTTTCCTCCTTTCTTATAGATTTCCTATAATTAGGATTGAAGCTATTATACAATAAAAAGATGACAAAAACAATAGTTTGTATGAAAAAAATTCAACAAATTATTGCTTTTTTTTTCACTATATAATAAAATAAAAAACAAATCTTGATATAAAAAATAAAATAATAAAAATATATATCACAAAAAGTAGAAAACTTTTTATATTAAGCTTCCCTAAAGCGACAAAAAACACAAAAGACAAGTAGTAAAATAAGCCTATAAAAAGTTAAAGAGGGTGATAAGGATGTTTCAAAATATAGAAGGAGTAGCGGAAGAGAGAGCAAACTACTCAAAAATAAAAGTAAGAAAGTTTGGTATGCTTGCAAATGTATTTGAACTACGAAATATTGCAATATACATTGTAAGCTTAATGGTTTCAATGGTCGGAATGGAAAATACAATTTCACCATTTGCGGTCAGCATTTTTGCGGCGTGTTTTGCCACGCAAATACCTTTGCTGGGAGTAGTGGTAGTTAGCCTAATAGGAACTGGGATAAGCTTTGGAATTGAAGGCTTGCTGACATATATGCTTACAGCATTGGTAATGATAGCAACATTTTTTATAATAAAACCTAAATACAATTTAGATGAAAGAAACGAAAAACTGAAGGTTGCAAAGCATGTATTTATTGCTAGCATTATAGTTCAGCTTGCTAAAATGTTTATGGCTGGATTTACAATATATGATTTTTTGGTTAGTTTCACATTTTCAATAATTAGCGTAGTTTTTTACAAAATATTTGTAAATTCTCTAACAGTTTTACAAGATTTCAAAGAAAGCAGGGCGTTTTCGATAGAAGAAGTAATGGGGACAAGTCTTCTACTTGCTATTGCCGTAAGCTGTTTTGGAGATTTAGCAATATTTGGTTTTGGAATAAGAAACATTTTAAGTATTTTAATTGTAATGTTTTTAGGTTGGAAAAATGGAATTTTAGTTGGAACAACTTCTGGTGTTACAATTGGCGTAACACTTGGAATAATTGCAAATACAGAACCTATAATGATTGCAGCATATGCAATTTCTGGAATGGTTGCAGGTGTATTAAATAGATTTGGTAAACCTGGTGTAATAGTAGGGTTCTGCCTTGGAAATATTGTTCTTGCTTATGTTTCAAATGGTTACACAATTGAACTAATCCATTTTAAAGAAATTTTAATTGCATCAATTGGTTTACTTGCGATTCCTAAAAAAGTCAATATAAATATAGAAGACTTTATGCAAAATGGTTCAAAACTTTTTCCGGATTTTCCAAATAGAGGATTAAACAGAAGCAAAGAAGCCGCTGAACAACTAAATAACGTATCTCAGACAATTAAGCAAATGGCAAAAACTTATAAAAAAATAGAAGATGCACACATAACAAATAATGTATGGAATGATAATAAAAAAATCTTTATATCAGAATTATTGGATTGTTTAGAGCCATATAAAGAAAACATGTTATATGATGATTTGGCTAAAACAGAGAGTAAACTTGTAGATGATGTTTTTAAATATGTTATGGACAAGCAAGAAATGAGCAAAGAAGCCCTATTGGGGATTTTTGCAGACAACAATAATTACATAGTTAGCCCTCAAGATGAGGCTTTGAGCAAAAAGTTAGAAACAAATATCGAGCAAATGGTAAGGTGTGTTAACACAGCATTTAAGCTTAGTAAAACAAATTATGTTTGGATGAAAAAAATGGAAGAAACTAAGCAAAATATGGAGGCACAACTAAACCATGTTTCAGATGCGATTTCTGGAATTGCTCAAAATATGGAAAATGACATTAAAAAAGAAGTTGAATTTGGAGAAGAAAAACGCCAAATTATTGATAAATTAAAGCTAAAAAGTATTATGGCAGAGGAACTTGCAATAAAGAAAAATGGCAGATTTTTTGTAGAAATCTTTTTAGAAAATTCGCAAGTTCAAGAGGCTGGAACCATTGAATATTACTTGCAAGAGGGAGAAAATAAGAATCAAATAGAGCAAATAGTTTCAGAGGTTTTAAAAGAGAGAATAGTTGTTAATCAAGATGAATGTGTGGCAAATAAAATTAGCCTTATTTCAGATGATAAATTCATTATGGCAATTGGTACAGCAAGCAAAAATAAGGACAAGCAAGAGATTAGCGGAGATAACATTATAACAACTAAGTTAAAGGATGGAAAATATCTTGTAGCAATAAGTGATGGAATGGGCTCAGGAGAGGCCGCAAATCAAAGCAGTATACAGGCTCTGAACATGCTAGAAAGTCTTCTGCTAACAGGTTTTGATAAAAACACTTCAATAGAATTAATAAATACAAGCCTAATAAATAATGGCGAAGAAAACTTTGCAACACTTGATATTGCTATAGTTGACCTATATGCTGGAACAATAGAAATGATAAAAAATGGAGCTTGCCCAACATACTTTAAAAATAAGAAAAAAGTGCAAGTTATAAAATCAAAATCACTTCCTGCAGGAATGATTGAAAACCTTCAGCTAGAAGTGTTTGAAAAAGACATACAAAGCCGTGAAATAATGTTAATGTGCACAGATGGAATATTAGATTCAAATGTTGAATACAAAAACAAAGAACTATGGATTAAATACTTGCTAGAAGACATGGAAACAGACAACACTAAAAAAATGGCAGACTTAGTTCTAAACGAAGCAATAGACAACAACTTTGGCGTACCAAAAGATGACATGACAATATTTGTTTGTAAATTTAGAGAAAAAGAATAAAAAATAATCAAAAAAATCTCGGGTAAACCGGGATTTTTTTCGATACTTTTTGGGACACTCTTAAAATTCCAGACTTTTTGGGACACTCTTAAAAGTCAAGGTTTGTTTAACCGAACCTTGACTTTTAAGAGTGTCCCAAAAAGTCTGGAATTTTAAGAGTGTCCCCAAAAGTTTGATGTAATATAAATGTAATATAAATTTAAAATTTGAAACAGAAAATCCCTCAAAAGCCCTTCCGTAGCAAGATATTTAACGTTTTTTGCTTGCTGTAAAAATCATCTATTTACTTTTATAAAAATATTTTGTAGTATTTAGATAAGAAAATAATTTTTAAAGGAGAAAAATTATGGATAGGTTTAAGGGAAAGAAAAAGCAAATTATTTTAGGACATTTAGTGGCATTATTGATTTTAATGTCATACATTTTGCCTGATGTTTTGATGGTTGCTAAATCAGTTACAACTATTAAAACTGCAGATATGAAAAAAACATTGAGCAGAAGAAGCGAAGAAGACGAAATACGATTTGAACAAAGAGGACCAATCGAGATAGATCTAGCTAATGAATACTTATATTTATTTTTAGAAAATTATGAAAATTATGATATATGGGATAGCATAACTTCGAGTTTGACTGGTTCAGGCACTGTCCTTAAAAAATATAGTGTTAAAAATGATGATCCAAGTGTGGCTGAGGTAGTAGAAGAAGCTGAAACTTATATTAAATTAAAATTAAAAAAAGAAGGAAAAACGTATATAACAGTTTACTATGACGATTATGATCCTTTTGATTCTATTGAAGTGAGAGTTAAAGATTCACATAAAGAAGAAGCAGAACAGGAAGCCAACCAAGAAATAGTTTCTGAGTCTGTAAGCTTATATAAAAAGAATGTTGTATTACGCGTTGGTCAAATAGTACCTGTAAATTTTGATGCAAATGTACGTGTAATGCCTTGGTTTATAAATCCAAATCAAAAATGTGCTGATGTAGAAGTAATACAAGATAATGTGGGATATTCAGGACAGAAAAAACATGTTAATGTTTTAGGAAAACAAGTTGGACAAACAAGATTAGTATTAGTTAGTGCTAATGGAACCTCCGATTATGTTGATATTACTGTTATTAAAGCAGGGAATAATGGACAAGCAAGCAGTACAGAACCAGGACAACAATCAAACAATCAACAACAGTCAAGCAACCAACAACAATCAAACAATCAACAACAGCAACAAGAATATATACCTGAACCACAAGCAATGATTAATCCAGATTCAACAGGTGATATTTACTTAAAACCAGGAGAAAATCACGAAATTCATTTACTTAATGTAGATAGATGGGAAAATGCTGTTATAGATAATAATAGTGTAATAGACGGATTTAACTTTGATCCTAATAATTATACACATCTTGGTATTTGGGCTCAGTCTGATATAAAATACAATACATGGACACAACTTCATCTTTTAAATTATGGAAATAGAGATTGGAGTGGAGGAAATTATCACTGGATGGTATATGTTCAAGCTGAACCAATAATAGAACAAAGAAACGATATCCATTTATATGTAGGCGAAGAACTAACTTTAATGGAAAATGGAGATAAAACAAATTATGGTTTTATGGATTCAACTAATGGCGCAGTATCTTACCAGGTTGGAGATGGTACAACTCATCCAATAACAATTAAGGCTGACAAAGTTGGAACAGGAAGATTAAAAGTTGAAGGATATGGAAATTCAAAATGGGGATATGGATATACAAAAACATATAATATTATAGTAACAGAAAGACCAGTAATAAACTATACACAAAATACTATAAAACTTGTAAGAGGTGAAACTGCAACTGCAGTATTCAAACCAGCTAATTACAGAACAATAACTTTAAATACTGATAATAATCATGCATTAGTAAATAATACTGATGAAGGTTATGTTAAAGATGCTAATGGAAATATAACAGGTTTAAAAATAACAGGAAATACAACAGGGAAAACAACAATAAAAGCAACAATAACAGATGACTGGGGTAAAACGGCAGTAGTAACATACAATGTTGAAGTTTATGAACCTTTAACAGTTACATCAATAACACCAAAAAATTTAGTACAAGATTCAGAAGGAAATTATTGGGGAACCGAAAAAGACTTAGTATTTAGAGTACAATTCAATCAAAAAGTTAGTGAACTTTCAAAAAGCAATATATTAAATTACTATAATGGTACATCTGTTGGAACAGTAACAAATATTGAAAGAAAAAATGATGCAACATTTGATGTTACTGTAACTTTAAAAGATTCTATTACATTTAGAAATGGTGTTCAATTTAATGTGATTTCACCAATCACAATTTATGGAACAAATATAATGTTATCAGATTCAGCAAGTTTTACGTATAATATTGATACAGAAGGACCAAAAGTAACAAGTGTAAAACCATACATAAGCACAGAGAACCTAAATGATATTGTTGTGGAATTCACAGTAAAAGACAATAATAAAATGAAAGTTGAAGATGGAGTAGACTATAGATATGTAAACCCTACTGGAATAACAGCTGATATAAGAGAATTAAAATTCTTAATTGATGGTAGTGCTATAAGTAATATAGATTTTGAAGCATTAAGTAAAACAGAAGAAAAATTTACATATAAAGCAACTCTACATTTAGCTGACTTAGAAAGCAAAAGAGATTCAGACTTAACATTCAAATTATTGCCTGATTTTAACGAAAGTGTAAAAGACATAGCTGGAAATAGGACTGAAAGATTTGAAAAATCATATAATATTGGATATTTATTAGATAGTTATCAAAATGCTGGAAATGAAGGCGAGGCAAAAGAATATAAATATTTATTTGATGACCAAGATGATGTTGATACAATTAAACCAGACATTAGTTTAACAAGATTTACTAAAAAATATATAAAAGAAAATGGAAAAGTATATGTTATTTTAACATCTCAATTGGCTGTAACTGATGAAAATTACTTAGATCCAGAAGCTCCTGGGTTAGTGAATAATAGCAATGTTATTGCATTGAAAAAAGCACCAGCTACAATATCACTTGATGCAAATTTAACAACAGTAGAAGAAGTTATGACTACTTCTAAAATGCGCGTATTTTTAGTTACAACAAAGATAGAATTAGATAGTAATGGATTTACTGAATGGACATATGATTTAAATTTAAATTCTGTAAATGGTGCATGTGCAGATGTTGCAGGAAATAGATTTGATGCTGATTCTTTAAGTGAGTTAATAGATGATGAAAATGATTTAGTAATTAGTTCAGAAGATAGAGAATTTATAGAAACTGTAGCTTCTGAAGGTGATACTCAAGACACACAAAAACCAACAATATCAGCATATAATACTACAAAGAAAATTACTGAATTAGGTGGAAAATATTATATATCATTTATTACAAATGTTGTTGTAAATGATGAAACAGAAATTAAAGCTGATGCAGCAAATATAGATAGTTCTAATTTAACAATAGAATTTTCAAAAGAAGTTGGGAACTATCAATCAAGAATAACAAACAAAACAATTGAAGGTTCAACAAAAGAAAGAGCTTACACTATAACAACCATAGCAGAAATTACTATAGAAATGCTAGAAGCTGGGGATTTATATTATAGTTTTGAAATAGATTCATCAGGCAATAATGCATGTGAAGATACTGCAGGAAACGTGTTTGATAAATTAACTAAAGCAAATACTGCAAGTATTTCTAAAACAGAACTAGAAACATTCAAAAATACAGATAATGTTAGACCTGAAATAACAATGAATAGTATAACAAAAGAAATAAAAGAAGATACAAATGGAAAATATGCAGAAGTTGTAGCAAACTTTACAATATCAGATGACAGAGCTATGGATACAAATTTAGAAGCTTTAATAAGAGATAGAGATATAATGATATATAGATATACTTATGATAGCGATAATGAATTTAAAGATTGTGCTCCAGCTGTGTTTAGTATAAGTGAGCCTGAGTGGGATATGGAGAATTCAAAACATCCTTGTACATATACAGTAACAATAACTGATAGAAATATTGAGGATGAAGATACAATAGAATATGAAATTTCAATTACTCCAAAATATATTAAAGATACTAGTGGTAATATACCAAATGATTATTTATTAAGAAGTTCAAAAGATTATACAAAATATATAAGACAAGTCCAAGTAGTAAATAAAGAAGTTGAAATCGACGTAGAATCTGATGCAAACGCTGGATGGCAAAAATCACATTATGTAATAGTAGACTTAATGGATAGTGAAGATGAAAACTATGTTGATGAAAGCTATTCATTTAAATGGGTAAATGCTGAAAATAATAAAGTCGTAGAAAGCGGAAAAGCGCTACTTGGCGATAGAATTACAAAAGGAAATTTAAACGGATTATATAACTTTGTATATGAAGTTAATAGTAGTACAGCTGAAGGAAAATTAACTGGAATAGTTGGGCCATTTAAGTTTGATAATGAGGTATCAGAAGCGGAAAAAGCAAAACTTGTATTTAAAGAGGTTGGAACAAATAATAATGTATTTAATGAAAATGACATTGTAGAAGATGAAGAAACTAGGTCTGCTATAAATGCAATTTTAGGAAATACTGGAATAAGTATTGCTAAAGCTTATAAAACATCTTATACAAATAAAGACATAAATGTTTCAATTGTTAATGGCAATGGAACAGAAAACGGAAGCGGATTCAAACAAGCAGGATTTATAGTTGATATAGAAAGCTTATTAAATGGTGAAGATTTTGTTGCATCTACAAATCTTACAGAAGATAGAAAATATTTTATTATTCTAGGAACAGAAGATAATTGTGGAAATAAACTATATGAACTTTATGTTGTAGACAAAGAAGAAATTACACAAAGTGAGGAAGGCGAATCAAAAATTTCATCTACTAATAACGAAGGTGGAAGCCAAGGAGAAAATAATCAAGGCGGAAACGAAACTGGAACAGAAGGTGAACTAAGCGAAGAAGAGAAAAAATTAATAGAAGAAATGGAAAAAGAATTGGCAGAAAAACAACAAATAGAAAAAGCAAAAGAAACTGCACAAGAGACATCAAAGAAAATGGGCGAAATAAACAAAGCAGGTATGGAATATTTCATGGTTCCAGCAATAATTGGATTAGTGGCAATTGCGGTTATTTCAATAAAAAAATATAGAAATTTATAAAAAATTCTCGGCATAGCCGAGAATTTTTTTAAAATCCCTTGCCAAAAAATAAATTTTAGTCTAAAATACTATATGCAAACTAGGGGAAACAAAAGATTTAAGAAAGGAGCCGTTTTTCTTACGGCAATAGGTATTTAGAAAAAATGGCAGATAAATTAGTAATAGTGGAATCACCTGCAAAGGCGAATACAATAAAAAAATTTTTAGGTGGAAGTACAAAGGTTATGGCATCTATGGGACATATTAGAGATTTGCCTAAATCTAAGCTTGGAGTAGATGTTGAACATAACTTTGAACCAGAATATATAAATATTAGGGGAAAAGGAGATTTAATAAAGTCCCTAAAAAAAGAAGCTAAATCTGCAAAAAAAATATATATCGCAACCGACCCTGACCGTGAGGGAGAAGCAATTGCATGGCACTTAGCCTATATTTTAAAAGATGAAGAAAAGAAAATTTGTAGGGTTACTTTTAATGAAATTACAAAACCTGCAGTAAATAAGGCAATTAAGGAACCAAGAGAAATCGATATGAATACAGTAGATGCCCAACAAGCAAGAAGAGTGCTAGATAGAATTGTCGGATACAAAATGAGTCCGGTTTTGTGGAAAAAGGTAAAAAGAGGGCTTTCAGCAGGTCGTGTGCAATCTGTTGCAGTAAAACTAATAGTGGATAGGGAAACTGAAATCGAGCAATTTGTTCCAGAAGAATATTGGAATCTTTATGCAGATTTAAAAGATTCAAAGTCTAAAAAAGAATTTCATGCAAAATTTTATGGAAAAGACGGCAAAAAGCTAGAAGTACATTCACAAGAAGAAGTAGACAAGATTTTAAATGATATAGATGGTGCAAAATATATTATAGATGAAATTAAAAAAGGAGAAAAGAAAAGAACTCCAGCGCCACCATTTACTACTAGTACAATGCAACAAGAGGCTTCAAGAAAATTAGGCTTTACATTAAAGAAGACAATGTCGGTTGCACAAGGATTATATGAAGGTGTGAAAATACCTGAACATGGCACAGTTGGTTTAATTACCTACATGAGAACAGATTCTACAAGAATTTCAGAAGTGGCTAGAGCTGCTGCTAAAACACATATTGAGAATACTTATGGCGAAAAATATTATGAAAACAGATATTACAGAACAAATAAAGATGCACAAGACGCGCATGAGGCTATAAGACCAACTTATATTGATATTGAACCAGATTCAGTTAAAGAAAGTTTATCAAAAGACCAATATAAGTTATACAAGCTAATTTATAACAGATTTATTGCAAGCCAGATGAGTCAAGCAATTTACGATACAATGCAAGTTAATATAAAAGCAAATAATTATGACTTCAAAGCAAGCGGTCAAACTCTTAAATTTAAGGGATTTATGGTTCTATACGTTGAAGGAACAGACTCAAAAGAACAAGAAGAAGATGGAACATTGCCAGATTTACAAGAAAAACAAGAAGTAAAACTTGTAAAGTTAGAGCCTAAGCAAAGCTTTACAGAACCACCTGCAAGATATACAGAAGCAAGTCTTGTAAAAACTTTAGAGGAAAAAGGAATAGGAAGACCTTCAACATATTCTCCAACAATTACAACAATTTTGGAGAGAAGATATATTCAAAAGGAACAAAAACAATTAGTTCCTACAGAACTTGGAAAGATAGTAAATAAATTACTTACAGAAAATTTTGCAGATGTTGTAAATGCTGAGTTTACAGCACAAGTTGAAAGCGAATTTGATGAAATTTCTGAAGGGAAATTGCAATGGAAAAAGATGATAGAAAAATTTTATGGACCATTTGCAATTCAAATCGAAAAGGTTGAGAAAGAGCTAGAACATGTAGAATTAGTTGATGAAGTTTCAGATGTACAATGTGAAAAATGTGGCAGAATGATGGTTTACAAATTTGGCAGATATGGAAAGTTCTTGGCTTGCCCAGGTTACCCAGAATGTAAAAATGCAAAACCAATTATTGAAACAATAGATGTACCTTGCCCAAAATGTGGAGCAACTGTGCAAGTAAGAAAGACAAAACGTGGTAAAAAATATTTTATTTGTGAAAATAATCCGGCATCATGTGATTATATTTCTTGGAATAAACCAAAACCAGGAGAGGAATGGAATCCAGAAGATATGGCTGAAGTTGAAACAAAGCCAAAAGCTAAAAAGAAAACTACAACTAAAAAGAAGGCTACAAAAAGAAAAACAACAAAAAAATAAAAGTTGCTGGAGCAACTTTTATTTTTTATTGAATTTTACTTGACAAATTTATAATAATTTGGTATTATTTTAAATGCTTAGTCATATAATTAAATAACAGATGCGGGAATAGCTCAGTTGATAGAGCGCTGCCTTGCCAAGGCAGAGGTCGCGGGTTTGAGCCCCGTTTCCCGCTCCATTTTATGACAACACATCTCATAAATTGAATATTCGGCGACATAGCCATGCTGAAGCTGTTCGAGCATAAGCGAGTTACAGATTCAGTACACTGCGTAGCAAGAAATTCAAGCGTAGCGAAGGATTTCTGGTCAGCGGAGCAGTGAGTGGTATACATTAGTTCATATCTCATAAATTGAATATTCGGCGACATAGCCAAGTTGCTGAGGCTGTTGAGGCTTTGCCGATTACAGCGTCAGTATGCAGGGAGCGAAGCGAGTCGCAGGTAAGTATAGTTATTCATGAGTACAAATTGGAGTTATTCGGCGACATAGCCAAGTGGTAAGGCACGAGTCTGCAAAACTCTGATCCCCGGTTCAAATCCGGGTGTCGCCTCCATTAAATAATAATTTTAGGCATTTGGTATAGGTTGATACAGAGTATCACAACTGATTACGGAATGCCTATTTTCATTCTCATTGGACATTTAATTTCGAAATTACTTGATACAGTTTAATATAAATTACTACATATATTGCAATAAAAAATGCAATAGAATTATAAGGCAATTAAGTAAAGAATATATAATATCAACCCATATATGAAATATATGTTTAAAAAGTTGTATAAAGCAGAATTTGGTGATAGAGTATAAATTAATAAAAATAAATTTATTACTTGTGCACATTATAAGTAATATTCCGAACAAAAGAAATAAAAAAAGTATAATAGACAAATATATGGTCAATGCAATGGCAGTCATATAATAATTGATGAAAATAATGTTGCAACAATATATGGAGATACTTATCTTATTGAAAATGGAAACATTACTAAAATCTGTGATAATAAAAATAATAGAATAATAAATGTAAATGTTAAAACTTTATAATTAAAATGTACAATAAAGATAAAATATTAAAAAAATATTGATTTTTTAAAATAATTTTAGTATAATAAATATAGGAAATGACAATTCCACAAACGTGGTTTTGCCGAAATAGATATAAAAACTCACATCTAAATCGTCAAATTTACAGATGTGAGCTTTTTTTATTTATGTAGTTGCTTATCAACCCAGTTCTTATAAAGAACTGATGCCAAGGCAACGTTTAATGTTAAAGATAACATCAAGGATATTATTAAAAATAGTATCACTTCAACCATAAACATCACCACCCTTCCTACGATGTTTCGTAAAGATTGGTGGCAAAACCACATCTGCTTATTATCATTTCCTGTGAAAGAATAATACCATAAATGCGATTTAAAGTCAAGAACATTTTTTTGCATTTTATATTTTTTTATAAATCTTATCTATTATGCAAAATTACAATTTGCTATAAGTTACAAAATATGACAAATAGCTATTTAGCTTATTTAAACATTTGCAAAAAAATTGCAAGATATACTTGAAAAAAAACTTAAAATAGTATATAGTGGGAGCTAGAAAAATTATAGAAAAGGAATGTTGAAAATATGAATAAAGAAATGGTTGAGATACTTGAAATTAGAGAAAATTTAAAAGATTTAAAGAAAACAACAGAAGCAGAAATTGAGAAAATCTCTAAAAAGTTAAAAGATAATAAAGCAGAAAACAGAAAACTTATACAATCTAAATTTGAAGAAATTATGGAATCTTATAGCTATAGTATTAACAACAATCCTAATTTAGAAAAATTTTTGAACGAAGACGAAATATATAAATTGATCGATAGCAAAATTAAAGAAAACAGCAAAGAAACTGAGATAGATGAATTAACAGGATTAGTAGAAGAAATTGCTGATAAAGTAGTTGATGAAAATAAAAAATTAAAAGATAGAATAAAAAATTTAGAAGAATCTGATAAATTGACAGAAACTCAAAATACTTTGGAAGATAATATTGCAACATTAGAAGGAAAATTTCAAGGAAATAAACTTGAAACAACTGAGCAAATTCAAAGTATAAAGGAACAAATTGATTTACTTAAAGAAAAGGTTCTAAACGAAGAAGATATAGAAAATTTAATAGAGCAAAAAACTGATACAACTATTGATAATAAAGAAATAAAAGCTTTAAAAGAAAGTGCTGAAGAAATACAATTTTTAAAAGAAAGAGTTGAAGTGATACAAGCTCTAAAAGAAAGAATAGAAGAAATAAGAGACACACAAAACAAGCAAGAGGAAAAGCTTGGACAAGTTGAAGGCTTACAAATATATCAAAATGAAAAGCAAAAAGAGATTGAAGAAACAAATTCTAAAATAAAAGACATTGAAAAGCAATTAGAAAAATTGGAAAAAAATTATAAACAAGATTCTGACCAAGTTAATGAACTAAATGAACAAAATCTTGCTTATGGTGAAAAAATAGATACTTTAATTGCATTGGTTCAAGAACAAGAAAAACAGCTTGACAAATACGAAGAAGAAATTAACAGATTAGAAGAAAATACTGAAAAACATGAAGAAAAGCTACAAACAATTGGGGTTGGAACTGATGAGTTAAAAGAACAAATAAAGAAAGAATATGATAAGAAAATTATTAATTTTGAAGATAGGTTAAATCTTGCAGAAAAATATCAAAATGATCATGAAGAAAAATTAGAAAAAACAAGTGAGGAATTGAAAGAGGTACAAGGCTTTGCAGAAATACTTCAAGGAAAGATAAATGATAAAGTAGTCGAATTTGAAGAAAAACTAACTGAAAATTCAGAAGATTTAAAAGAAAAAATAAATGAAAAAGATGCAACTATTGAAGAAATAAATAAAAATGTTGAGGGATTAGAGCAAAAGCTAAATGAAAAGATAGAAGAACTAGATGAAAAACAAGAAAGCTTTGAAAATAATGTTGAGAAAAACATTACAAAAATGAACGAAAAACATCAAAATTATGCTGTAAGTCTAAATTTCTTAAACAAAAATATTGAAGAGCATAAAGAAGAAACACAAAATTCAATTGAAGGTTTAAATGATAAAACAGGAGAGATTGAACAACAAATTGAAAAAATTCAAAATATATTAGAAAACTATAATTTAGAGAAGCTTCATGAAAAAGTAGATGAGATAGAAGAAAATACTACTCAAATACAAGAAACAACGATTGCAACTGAAGAAAAAACAAATATTGCAATAAAAGAAATTGAAGAGAAAATTCAAGAATTACAAGAAAATGTAGAAGTTCAAGAACAAATAAATAATAAAATTACTCTATTAAAAGAACAAATTAAAAAATTGCAAGATAATTCTAAAATTGAAGAACAATTGAATGAAAAAACTGAATCTTTAGAAGAAAAAATTAATGTTAAAACAGAAGAATTTGAAGTAAGAATCGAAGAATTAAATGAAATAAATAGTGAAAAGTTTGTTGAATTTAAGACTTTAAATGAGGAAAAAATGGAAGAATTGGAAAATTCTTTTACTGAAAAGCTTATAAAATTGGATAATTCTTATAACGAAAAAATAGAAGAAGTCAAAAATTTATATAACGATAAATTTGAAGAAATTGAGATTTCAAACAATGAAAAAGTTGAAAAAATAGAAGAATCTTATAATGAACAAATCGAAAAAATAGAAGATTTATACAATGGTAAGATAGAGAAAATAGAAGAAGCTTATGAAGGTTATAATGAAAAGATAGAAGAAGTTAACGCGAAAACAGAAAAAATCGATGATATTACTAAAAAACAAGAAGAGACAGCTAGAAAGGTTAAAAATCTAGCAATTGCAATGGAAGAAAGATTGGAAGTTGCAGAACAAGGAATAGAAAATTCAATTAAACAGGCTATTGAAGAATTAGGCGTACAAGCACAATATGAAGAACTAAATGGGCAAGTAGAAGAAAGAATTTCCACATTAAATGAAGAAATTGTGGAAAAAGTCAACCAAGAAATTGAAAATGCAAATTCTAAAATGCAAGCAGAAAATGAACTTCTAGTAGACAATAAAATCCATTCTATGCAAACAAAGGTAAATAAAGTATTTACAAAGCAATTAGATGAACTTCAAGTACAAAACGAAATGAGAATGCAAGAGCAAATAGAAAATGTAAAAAAACAAGCAAATGAAGTTTTAAATAAGGAACTTGCTAAGATAAAAGTTGAAAGTAAAAAACTTATAAATGAGAGCATAGCAAGAATCCAAATTGAAAACGAAGAAAAGCTTTCTAAACAGATTAAGTCTATGCAGGTACAAACAAGCGGAATTGTAGATAAAAAATTAAAACTAATGCAAGCAGATTATGATAATAAATTACAAAAATTAGAAAAAATGATTACTGCTTTAACAGAAGGTGCTACAGATTCCACAACAGCTAGAAGAAAAACTACAAGAAGTGGAATAACAACTCAAGTATTTTCTTATGAACCAGTAGATAATTATGATAATAATTTAATTGGCTCAATAAAAGAAACTAAAGTAAAACAAGCAGCAAAAAATATTGAACCAATGGATTATGAAGATTCTGGAATTATAAATTTCTTTGAATAAAAAAGCAAATTTTTGGGAGCAAACTTTTGGGAATAAATCCTAAAAGTTTGTTTTTTTGCACCGACAATGTTATTAAATTTTGTCTTTTGCAATTATAATAATGCCCACTATTGTTCTTGCAAATTTTTTAAAATTGTAGTATATTTACAAGGTAAAATGCAGAAACAAAGGAAAGGATTTTGAATAGATATGGAAAAAATTATTAAAACAATTGCTGAGGAACTTAACATTAAGCCTACTCAAGTTGATGCGACAATAAAATTGATAGATGAGGGAAATACTATTCCGTTTATTGCTCGTTATAGAAAAGAAGTTACAGGTGGCTTGAGTGATGAAATTTTAAGAGATTTAGCTGACAGATTGAATTACTTGAGAAATTTAGAACAAAGAAAACAAGAGGTTATAAATTCTATTGAAGAGCAAGGTAAACTTACAGATGAAATTTTGCAAAATGTTGCAATTGCTAAAACATTAGCAGAAGTTGAGGATATTTATAGACCTTATAAACAAAAGAAAAAAACAAGGGCAACAGTTGCAAAAGCAAAGGGCTTGGAACCACTTGCTGAAATTATTTTAGCTCAAGAGGAAAAACAAGATATTTTTGAGATCGCAAAACAATATATAAATGTAGATAAATTATCAGACGAAGATAAGAAAAATAAAGATAAGGTAGTTAATACTGCAGAAGAAGCGGTACAAGGTGCTTTAGATATTATTGCAGAAAGTATTTCTGATGATGCAAAATACAGAAAAGAAATTAAAAGACTATGTTATAGAGAAGGCTTGATTGTTACAAAGGCATCAAATGAAGAAGAAAAGACAAATTATGAGATGTATTATGACTTTAATGAAGCAATAAAATTTATTCCAAGCCATAGAATTCTAGCAATCAACAGAGGGGAAAAGGAAGACGCTATTAAGGTTAAAATTGAAAAGCCAGAAGAGAAGATTTTAAATTATATTGAAAGAGACATTCTTAAAAAAGAAGAAACTCAATTTACTGGAATGTTAAAAGAGACAGTTTTAGATGCTTTCAAGCGTTTGATTGAGCCATCAATTGAAAGAGAAATTCGTTCAGATTTAACAGAAAAGGCAGAGGAAAAAGCTATAAAGGTATTTGGTCAAAATTCAAAACAATTACTTTTAGGAGCTCCAATTAAGGGAAAAACAGTTATGGGATTTGACCCAGCATATAGAACTGGTTGCAAAATTGCTGTAATTGACGAAACAGGAAAGGTGCTTGATTATACAACAGTATATCCTACAGAGCCACAAAATGACGTTGTTGGGGCTAAAAAAGAGCTTTTAAAACTTATTGATAAAGATAAAATTGACATGATAGCAATTGGTAATGGTACAGCTTCTCGTGAATCTGAAATGTTTGTTGCTGATATGTTAAAAGATACTTCAAGAGATGTAAGCTATGTAATAGTAAGCGAAGCAGGTGCTTCTGTTTATTCTGCTTCTAAGCTTGCAACAGAAGAATATCCAGATATAAATGTTTCAATAAGAGGTGCAATTTCAATTGCAAGACGTTTACAAGATCCATTAGCAGAACTTGTAAAAATAGATCCTAAAGCAATTGGAGTTGGACAATATCAACATGATGTTAATCAAAAAAGATTAGCTGAAAGTCTAGCAGGAGTAGTAGAAGATAGCGTTAACAAAGTTGGAGTTGATGTTAACACTGCAACACCATCACTTTTGAGTTATGTTTCTGGAATAAATTCTACAATTGCTAAAAATATAGTAAAATATAGAGATGAAAATGGAAAATTAAAAAATAGAAAACAATTATTAAAAGTTCCAAAACTTGGAAAAGTAGCGTTTGAACAATGTGCAGGATTCTTAAGAATTATGGATGGAGATAACCCATTAGAAATAACTGCTGTTCACCCTGAAAGCTATGAAGCAACAGAGAAACTTTTAAAATCAATTGGCTTTGACAAAGAAGATTTAAGAAATAAAGAAAAAATAACAGATTTAAGACAAAAATTAAAAACAATAGATGTTAGCAAAACAGCCACAGAACTTGGCATTGGAGAAATGACTTTAACAGATATAATTGCAGAGCTTGCAAAACCTGGTAGAGACCCAAGAGACGAAATGCCTAAGCCAATTTTAAGACAAGATGTATTAAAATTAGAAGACTTAAAAGAAGGAATGATACTAACAGGAACAGTAAGAAATGTAATAGACTTTGGAGCATTCGTAGATATAGGCGTAAAATATGATGGTTTAGTTCATATTTCAGAAATGAGTGAAAAATTCATAAAAAATCCTTCTGATATAGTTTCAGTTGGAGACATTGTAAAAGTTCGTGTAATAAAAATAGATATGGAACGTAAAAAAGTTGCATTATCTATGAAAATATAGCCTAAAAATTTTTAAAACTTTTTGGGACACTCTTAAAATTCAAGACTTTTTGGGACACTCTTAAAAAGTTTCTAAAACTTTTAATTGATAAATTAGCACAAAATACTTGCTTTTTATACATTTTACTAATATAATGTATAAAAATGTTCAGAGGTGATGCCAATTGAATAAAGACACAATTGCATTGGAAGAAAATGAAGAAATTTCAGAAATGAAAAAAATTAATGAAGAGTTAAGCGAATCAAATACCATATTAGAAAATGCGTATTTAGAGCTTGTAGAAACTTTAAGACTTGCAGTTGAAGCCAAAGATACATATACAAGAGGTCATTCTGATAGAGTGTCAGCTTATTCTGTTTTGTTGGGTGAAAAACTAGGTTTATCATCTAGAAAATTGAAAACACTGAAAATAGGTGGGATATTCCACGATATAGGAAAAATTGGGGTGCCAGACAGTATTTTATTAAAGGAAAGAGGTCTTACAGAAAGCGAATTCGCAGAAATAAAAAAACATCCTTTAGTTGGCGCTGAAATGCTTGCACCTGTTTCATATTTTAAAAATATCATACCTATAATAAAATATCACCATGAAAGATATGATGGAACTGGCTATCCTGCTGGTTTAAAAGGAGAAGATATACCATATTTAGCAAGAATAGTAGCTGTGGCAGATAGTTTTGATGCTATGACTTCTAAGCGTTCTTATAGGAATTCCTTAACAAGAAAAAAAGTTATTAAACAGCTTGAAATTGGCAAAGGAACTCAATTTGACCCACAAATTGCTGATGCAATGCTGGATATTATTATCAATGAACCTGAAAAAATAAAAGAGGTTCAGAAAATATAAAAGTAAAAAGAGGAGGAAAAAATGAAGTATAAAAGAATCTTATTAAAACTAAGCGGAGGAGCTCTAGGAGGAAGTAATGGAGAAAATTTTAGCAAGGAAAAACTTGAAAACATTACAAACCAAATAATTGCAGCAAAAAATAAAGGAATAGAAGTAGCTGTATTAGTTGGTGGAGGAAACATTTTTAGAGGTAGAACAGCTGAAGAATGGAACATTGAAAGAGTTGAAGCAGATAATATTGGAATGATGGCTACAATTATAAATAGCTTAATGCTAAGAGGTGCTATATCTTCAAAAACTGATGATGATGTAAGAGTAATGACATCAATACCTGTACCATCAGTTGCAGAACCATATATTAGATTAAAAGCTAAAAAACACTTAGATAAAGGTAGAATAATTATTTTTGGTGGGGGATTAGGACAACCATTTGTAACAACAGATTATCCTTCAGTTCAAAGAGCAATTGAAATAGATGCAGACATTGTTTTAATGGCAAAGAGTGGAGCAAACGGAGTTTACACAGCTGATCCAAGAAAAGATGCAAATGCAAAAAGATATAAGAACTTAACTTATGATGATGTTATTAGTCAAAACTTACAAGTTGCGGACCAATCATCATTTGTATTAGCAAGAGATTATAATATGCCACTATATGTTTTTGATTTTGATGAACCAGATGCAATTTCAAAAGTTTGCAATGGTGAATTAATTGGAACTTATGTTGGTAGTGATTGTGAAACAGAATTATATTAAAAACAAAAACAATTCTCGTAAAAGACGGGAATTGTTTTTAATTTGTGAAACTTATTGGGACACCCTTGAATTTGGGGACACTCTTAAAAATCAAGGGTTTTCAAAAACCTTGATTTTTAAGAGTGTCCCCAAATTCAAGTTTTCCAAAATCTCAAAAATTTGACAAATATAGGCATTTTAGGGTATAATATACTTGTGTAAGAATGCAAATAAGAAAGGAGTGTATGATACAAAATATCATACAAAGGAAAATGCAAAGTCCAAATAGAAAGGTTTTTGATAACTTAGTTTCAAGAACTAAAATTTATTTAGTAATTATATTACTATTATTGGTTTATATTTGTATAAAAGAAAATGCATTGATTTTGCCTTCTATTATTGTGTTTTTGGTAATTATGTTTTATGCATATTTTGCAAACAATAAAAGAAAAAGCGAAATTTCTGAAACATTGCAAGATTTAACACTAACAGTAGATAGCACAGCAAAAAGCAGTTTAATAAACTCGCCTTTTCCACTTGTAATATTGGAAACTGACGGGAACATTGTTTGGAAAAGTTCAAAGTTTGTTACTGAATTCCAAAATATACAAATAAATCATTATATTGACGATTTGGTTTATGACATAAAAAATGATATTGAAAAAGAAGAAAACAAAAAAGATATTGAAAAACAGATTCGAATAGGAAAAGATATTTACAAAGTATTTGCAAAAGTTGTCCATTCTAAAAACAAAGATAAAAAGAACAAAAATGAATATATGATGGTTATTTACTTCCTAAATGAAACTGAAAAAATCAATTTAGAACAAGAATATGAGAATTCTAAAACATGTGTTGGATTGATAATGGTAGATAATTATGAAGAAACAACACAGCTTTTAGAAAGCGAAGAAGCTTTAAATAGCAAAGCTGAAATAGATAAATGTATGTATGATTGGATTAACAAATGGAATGGAATCCTTGTTAAAACTGATAGAGATAGATATGTTTGCTATTTTGAACAAAGATATTTAGAGGAAATAAAAGAAGAAAAGTTTAGCATATTAGATCAAATAAAAGATATCAACTTAAAGGGAAAAGGTCAGTTAACTCTAAGTATTGCAATTTCTAATGAAGGCGAAAATTTAAAAGAAAAATATAAAGCTGCACAAGCAGCAATGGATGTTGTACTTGGTAGAGGTGGAGACCAAGCGGTTATAAGAGAAAATGACATTTATAAATTCTATGGTGGAAGAGCGCAAGAGGTTGAAAAGAGGACTAAAGTTAAGGCAAGGGTTGTTGCTCATGCTTTAGAAAATTTAATTAAAGAATCTAGTAAGGTCATGATAATGGGACATACAAATCCAGATATAGACGCAATGGGTTCAGCTCTAGGAGCTTATAGATTTGTAAGAAGTCTTGATAAAAAAGGATATATAGTTACAAGTGACAATTCAAGTGCATTAGATAGTTTTAATGAAATATTAAGTGAAGACGAAGAATACGAAGATGTTCTTATTTCTAAAGAAGTAGCACTTGAAAACATTGACGAAGATACACTTTTAATAGTTGTAGATACTCATAAGAAAAATTTCGTTGAGTCAGTTGAAGTTTTAGAAAAATGTTCAAAAATTGTTGTAATTGACCACCATAGAAGAAGTGCAGACTATATAGAAAATGCAACTTTGATATTCCAAGAAGTTTATGCATCTTCTGCTGCAGAACTTGTAACAGAGTTGATTCAATATGCAACATCTGAAATTGAATTAAAAACTATTGAAGCAGAAGGTTTATATGCTGGAATAATGATGGACACTAAGAACTTTACATTTAAAACAGGTGTAAGAACTTTTGAAGCGGCTGCATATTTAAGAAAATGCGGTGTTGATATAATTAAAGTTAAGAAATGGTTCCAAAGTAGTTTAAGTGGATTCACAAAAATTGCTGATATTGTTAAAGATGCAGAGATAGTAAATGATACAATTGCAATATCTCAATATGAAGGAAAAGAAAGAGATGCAAGCATTACATGTGCAAAAGCTGCTGACGAACTTCTTACAATTAGTGATATTACTGCATCATTTGTACTTGGATACATTGGAGATAGAATCTGCATAAGCGGGCGTTCAATTGGTGATGTAAATGTTCAAGTAATTCTAGAAAAACTTGGAGGCGGAGGACACCTAACAGTTGCCGGAGCCCAAGTTGAAGGAATGACAATGGAACAAGTAAAAGAAGAACTTAAAACAAGAATAGATGAATACTTTGCTGAATTAACAAACTAAAAAATATAAGAGAGAAGGGGTCTAAAATTAGGACCCTTTTAAAATTCAAGATAAAAAAACACTTGAAAAATACAACAAAATATTGTAGAATAAAAAACACGAGGAGTGATGAAAATGAAAGTTATTTTATTAGATAATATAAAGGGAGTAGGAAAGAAAGACGAGATTATAAATGCAGCAGATGGTTATGCAAGAAATTTCTTATTACCAAAGAATTTAGCTGTTGAAGCAAATGCCGAAAACTTATCAAAATTAAAAGCTAAAAACGATTCTAAAGCTTACCAAAAAGACCAAGATAGAGAAGCTGCAAAAAAAGTTGCAGAAAAGATGGAAAAGATAAGACTAAAAATGCCTGTAAAAACGGGAGAAAATGGTAAAGTATTTGGTGGAGTTTCTTCTAAAGAAATAGCAGAAGTTCTTGAAAAACAATATGGCATAAAGGTTGATAAAAAGAAGATTGAATTAAAAGAAACTATTAAAGAACTAGGAACTAGAACAATTGACATCAAGCTATTTGAAGGCGTGGTTGGAAAATTAAAAATTGACGTAATTTCTGAATAATATATTTACAAAGATATAAATTAACAGGAGGAGAGTTTTATGGAACTAGGAAAAATACCACCACATGACATAGAAGCAGAGCAAGCTGTAATAGGCAGTATGCTAACAGACTTCGAGGCAGTAGTAACTGCAATAGAAATGCTAAAACCGGAAGATTTTTATAGAGAAGATAATAAACTAATATATGTAGCAATTGTTAGCTTATTTAATAAGGGCGAGCCTGTTGATATTATCACCGTAAAAGCAGAATTAGAGAGCATGGGAAAGTTTGATAATGTCGGAGGAATTGAATATTTGGCAGAATTACCTGATAAAGTTCCAACAACTGCAAATGTTACAAAATACATAAAAATTGTAGAGGAAAAGTCAACATTAAGGCAACTTATTAAAACAGCAAATGAAATAATCGATTTAGGATATGATACAACAGAGGATGTAGATGCAATTGTTGAAGGTGCTGAAAAGAAAATTTTTGATACAATTCAAAATAAAAACACCAAAAGCTATACTCCAATAAAAGATGTTTTGGTTGACAGCTTTACACAATTGGAAGAATTATATAACAGAAAACAACATGTAACGGGGGTGCCATCTGGATTTAAGGAATTAGATTACAAAACTGCAGGATTCCATGGGTCTGAATTGATTCTTATTGCTGCAAGACCTGCTATGGGTAAATCTGCATTTGCTCTAAATATTGCCACAAATGCTGCGTTAAAAGCAAATACGCCAGTTGCAATTTTTAGCCTGGAAATGAGCAAAGAACAAATGGTAAACAGAATTCTTTGTAGTGAAGCAATGGTTGATAGTAACAAGGTTAGAACAGGTAAACTTGAAGAGGATGACTGGACTAAACTTGCAGAGGCTATTGGTCCTCTTTCAGAAGCAGAAATTTTTATAGATGATACACCTGGTATTTCAGTTACAGAAATAAGGTCAAAATGTAGAAAACTAAAAATGGAGAAAAACATAGGGCTAGTGATAATTGACTACCTTCAACTTGTTCAAGCTAGTAGCAGAAGAGGTGGAAGCCGTGAACAAGAAATTTCTGAAATTAGTAGATCTTTAAAAATTCTAGCAAAAGAAATAGGGGTTCCTGTAATTGCTCTTTCTCAGCTATCCAGAGCGGTTGAACAAAGACCTGACCATAGACCAATGCTTTCAGATTTGCGTGAATCTGGAGCGATAGAACAAGATGCTGACTTGGTTATGTTTTTATATAGAGACGATTATTATAATCCTGAAAGCGAAAAGAAAAACGTGGCAGAAGTAATAATTGCAAAACACAGAGGTGGTTCAACAGGAACACTAGATTTATTATGGCTTGGAAGTTATACAAAATTTGTGGATTTGGAAAAAAGATTTGATGATTAAAAGTTGCTATATAGCAACTTTTTTAGCTTATTTGTAAATGAGGACTAATAATACTTAAGCCAATGCGTACTAATGAACACATTTGAAGCTTTTCTCAAAATATAGTCAATAAGGAAAAATTTTCCATTTTTTTAAAATATACTAGCTTTTGAAAAAAAAATGTGATATAATAACACATGCGGGAAAATTATATATAGGAGTAAAATTTTATGAATAATTTAGAAGAAAAAATTTTAAGAACAATAAAAGAAAACAAATTGATAAAAGATGGAGATAAACTCGTATTGGCAGTTTCAGGTGGACCAGATTCAATAGCTATGCTAAATGCATTAAATAACATTAAAAATAGCAAAGAAATCAACTTTGAATTTGTTGTTTCACATATAAATCACATGATTAGGGAAGAAGCTGAAGAAGACGAAAATTTTGTTAAAGATTTTTGCGAAAAAATTGGTGTTCAATTTTTTTCTAAAAGTATAGATGTTAAAGAAATTGCTAATAATAATAAAATAGGACTAGAAGAAGCAGGAAGAATTGCAAGATATAAATATTTTGATGAGGTTGCAAAGCTTACGGATTCAAAGAAAATTGCAATTGCTCACAATAAAAACGACAGCGTAGAAACAACAATTATGCATATTTTAAGAGGCTGTGGAACTTATGGTCTACACGGAATTGTAGCAAAAAATGGTAAGTATATTAGACCTTTAATTGATTGCCAAAGACAGGAAATAGAAGATTATTGCAAAGAAAGTAATATTGAAGCTAGAATAGACAAAACAAATTTTGAAAATGTTTATACAAGAAATAAAATCAGGAATGTCGTTATTCCGTATATAAAAGAGGAATTCAATCCAAACATTATTGAAACAATTTCAAGACTTTCTGAGGCTGTTAGACTAGAAGATGAATTTTATGATGCATTTACTAAAAGAGTTTTTGATATTTTGAAAAGAGAAGACACTTCAAAACAAATTATTTATGATATCGGGTCATTTAATATGCAAGATAAGGTTATAAAATCTAGATTAGTTTTATATACTATAAAGAGGCTTATGGGTACAAGCAATGGTATTGAAAAGATACATATTGATGATATTTTGAAGCTCTGTGAGAAAAATATTGGAAATAAGTTTTTAATGCCTAATAAACATTTAAAGGTTTTAGTAAAAAATAAAAAGATATATTTTATAAAAAATGATAATTAAATAAATGTATTTTTAAAAATTTTTAATATCTTTAATAACAAATATCCGTAGTAAAAGCTTCAAATACGCGATTTTGTAACAAAAAAGACATATAAAAATGTATTGTATTTCTTTCAATTATATGTTATAAAACAAATAAATATAAGGAATACAATTTTTCTTTATTGCAAAAATACTTAGCTTTACTAGCATTTTTGCGAAAAATTGCATAAGTTATCTGTAACACTCGAAGCTAAAAACTTCTCGTTAACAGCTAACTCAACAGCTAATTAAGGAGGAAAAGAAGTGAAAAACGGAATTAAAACTTTAGCCATGTGGCTAATTATAGGAGTAATTTTTTTAGTAGTGTTATCAGCTATTATGGAAAATGATAGTTCTAAGCTAAAATATTCTGAGCTTATTACACTAATAAATGAGGGAAAAGTTCAAAGTGTTTTATTAGATAATGATAAACCAAAAGCTATTGTTTCTTTAAAAGATAATAACATAAAGAAAGAAGTGAACATTCCAGATGTTGAAGGATTTATTAATACTACCCAAGACTATTTAAAACAGGGAACTTTTGAATTAGAACAAAAATCAGAAACGATTTGGAATAATATTTTAAATATATTATCACCATTTGGTATTTTAATTATTTTCTTTATTTTCTGGTTTATCATGATGGGTAAAACTTCGGGAAATGGTATGGGAAATAAAGGTATGTCCTTTGGAAAGAGCAAAGCTAGAATGATTTTACCAGGTGAAAAAGGCAAGATTACTTTTGATGATGTAGCAGGTGTAGATGAAGAAAAAGAAGAATTAGAAGAAATTGTTCAATTTTTAAAAAATCCAAAAAAATATACAGATATGGGAGCAAAGATTCCTAAAGGTGTATTACTTGTAGGGCAACCAGGTACTGGTAAAACATTACTTGCAAAAGCTGTTGCTGGAGAAGCAGGAGTGCCATTCCTTATTATAAGTGGTTCTGACTTTGTTGAAATGTATGTTGGTGTTGGAGCATCTAGAGTAAGAGACTTATTTGAACAAGCTAAAAGGAATTCTCCATGTATTGTATTTATAGATGAAATTGATGCAGTTGGACGTGAAAGAGGAGCAGGAGTTGGTGGAGGACATGATGAAAGAGAGCAAACTTTAAATCAATTATTAGTTGAAATGGATGGATTTGCTCCAAATGAAGGAGTTATTGTTTTAGCAGCAACAAATAGACCAGATATATTAGATAAAGCGCTTTTAAGAGCTGGAAGATTTGATAGACAAATTATGGTTGGTGCTCCAGATGTAAAAGAAAGAGAAAGAATTTTAGAGGTTCACGCTAAAAAGAGAAGATTAGCTGATGATGTAGATTTAAAAATTATTGCAAAAAATACATCAGGCTTTGTAGGAGCTGACTTAGAAAATGTTTTAAACGAAGCTGCACTTTTGGCTGCAAGAAGAAATTTAACAGAAATTGGAATGCAAGAAATTGAAGATGCTATGGTTAAAGTAACTATGGGACCTGAAAAGAAAGCAAAAGTAAGAAGTGAAAAAGAAAATAGATTGGTTGCATACCACGAAGCAGGTCATGCAGTTGTAAGTCACTTCTTAGAGACACAAGATCCAGTTCATCAAATATCAATAGTACCAAGAGGTATGGCTGGTGGTTATACAATGTATAGACCTTCAGAAGATAAGTCTTTCATGTCTAAGACAGAAATGGAAGAAAACATTGTATCACTTTTAGGTGGTCGTGTAGCAGAAGCTATAATTCTTAATGATATTTCAACAGGTGCTTCAAATGATATAGAAAGAGCTACAAAGATTGCTAGAAGCATGGTTACCAAATATGGTATGAGTGAAAGAATTGGTACAGTAATGCTTGGTTCTAACCAAGAAGAAGTTTTCTTAGGAAGAGACTTTGCACAAGGTAAAGAATATTCTGAAGAAACTGCTGGAATAATTGATGAAGAAACAAAGAGAATTATAGATAATGCATATAATAGAGCAAAACAGATTTTAACAGATAATATTGATAAATTACATCAAGTTGCTGGAGTTTTACTTGAAAAAGAGAAAATTGAAGGTGAAGAATTTGATGCAATATTTGCATAGAGATAGAGAGAAGAAAAGATTTGGCTACGCCAAATCTTTTTTTAAGCTTCTTCATCACATCTTGGCATTGGTTTATTGTCATCAGCGAAACAATCACATTTTCCCATGTCTTTTCCTCTTAAGCATTTGCCTTCATGATGGCATTTAGCACATATTTTTATTTGTTTTGTGTCATTAACCCAAATTTGTACTGCATATTTTTTATCTGGGCATAATGGTCCAAATACGAATTCTCCTTCTTTATCTGTAAATGTGTGACCTACTGGTCTTCTTTCTTCTTTTCCGTGTTCATATACTATTTCAACTAATTTTACAACTGCATCTGCAACGGGTTCTTTAAAGCAGTTTTTAACTGTTCCATAAATTGCGTTTCTATGGTCTTCTGGTAATGTTATATCTAAGTCATATTGTTTGCCTTTATTGATTACGCCATCAATATCAAACTTTGGGCAATCTGGTTTATTAAATTCTTCCATTTTTATCATCCTTCCTAATTGAATTTATTTTTTATAAAAGTGCTAAAAATGATTTTGAAATCCGCGAAAGCGCCAAACGAACGAAGTGAGTGCGACCTGGAGCAACCCTCAGCAGAATTAGTGCAAACATACAATTTCTTATAGCGAAGAGCTATTAGAAATTGGCAGTTTGCAGTAATTTTAAGATTGAAGGTTGCGACGACAAGGATAAAAAATCATTATTTAGCACTAAATAAAAACTAAATCCTACTATAATATATGAAAAAAATGTCAAAAAAGTGTATATATAAAATGGAATAATTATAAAAAAAAATCATATAAATAAAAGAGAAATATGGAGGGAATTAAAATGTTCTTAGTATTGAACAAAGAAAAAATTTCAGCATATATTGTTTCAGTTTTAACAGTATGCTTTTTATTTTTTATTGCAAGTAATGCTACAACAAACGAAATGGAAAACACAGAACCTACATCCGTAAAAGTAGAAGCAAATGAAACAAAAGAAGAAAACAAAACTACTAATAATACTACAAATGTGAATAATGTAATAATTTATGGAAATACTATACAAAAATACAATTTTACACATTAAAAACTTGTGAAGCTTAACAAGGAGAAGGTAAAAATGATTTTTGTTGGTGTTGTTTCAGATAATAAAAAATTTGAAATTCTAAGAAAAATAATCTATAAAAATAAGAATAAAAGTGAAGTATCTTTAATAAATATAAATTATAAGAGTATAGACAACTTGAAAAAAATCAAATTTGAAATAATAGTATTACTGGATTTACCAAATCAATTGGAAGATAATATTGATAGTTTAGAAGAAGTTTGCAAGGATTCTAATTTTTTAATAGTTAATTCAGATATAGAATTCAAAAAGGATGCACTAAAAAATGTGCAAACCAATATTATTACATTTGGAATGAATCATTTGTCATCTGTAACATTTTCAAGTGTTACAGATGAAAGTTTGATGATTTCAGTACAAAGGAATTATCCCAGTATCAATGGTGATTTGATAGATGTGGGAGAGTATAGCTTATCAATACAAAAGATTGAACGAAATTATTTACACGAACTTTTAGCGTGTTATATAATTATGAGTTTAATTGATGTAAATCAGTAGTATGATTGGAAAACTGAAAAAAAATTAGAAAAAATTAACTTTTTATGTAGACAAAACCAGAAAAACATGATATAATGGTTAAAGATTAAATAAGCTTGAAAGAAAAAAGTACAATTGATAAATAAAAAATAGGGAGGAAATATTGTGGAAACAAATTATTTAGAAAACAACTATATTACATTAGTTGGAAAGGTTACAGGAGAAAAAAAATTAAGTCATGAAATTTATGGAGAAAAATTCTACGTGTTTAACTTAGAAATCCCAAGATTAAGTGGAAATTCAGATATAATTCCAGTTACAATTTCAGAAAGAATTATAAATGATGACACATTAGTTGAAGGAAAAAAATTATTAGTAAAAGGACAATTTAGATCATACAATAGCTATGTAAATGAAAAAAATAAACTTATATTAACAGTATTTGCAAAAGACATTGTAGAAGTAAAAGAAAATGAAGTTGAAGAAGAAAATGAAATGGTTAAAAAAGATGTTGTAACTAACGAAGTTGTTCTTATAGGTTACATATGTAAAAAACCAATTTATCGTCAAACACCATTTGGTAGAGAAATTGCAGATATTTTATTAGCTGTAAACAGAGCTTATAACAAATCTGATTATATCCCTTGTATAGCATGGGGAAGAAATGCTAGATTCTGCCAAACAATTGATGTTGGTGTTCAAGTAAAAATAGTAGGTAGAGTTCAATCAAGAACTTACGAGAAGAAATTTGAAGACGGAACAGCAGAAACAAGAGTTGCTTATGAAGTTTCAATTGGTAGTTTAGAAGTAATTAACGAAAATAAAGATGAAGCTGAACGTTCAGAACAAACAGAAGAACAAGAAGCTGTATAAATAAATGTTAAAATAAAACTTAAAAATCTAGAGGTAATCTAGATTTTTTAAGTTTTATTTGGTATAATTAAAAAAGTGAAAGGAATTGATATGGAAAAATTAAAAAAACTAAGTAATACTTTTAAATTTTCTTTAATTGCAATAGTATTGATTGCAGTATTTTGTATTGCAATTACGCCTGTAACGCTTCAAAATGATACATATTATACAATCAAAATTGGCGAACATATTGAAAATAACGGATTAGACATGAAAGACCCATTTTCGTGGCATGATAATTTAGACTATACATACCCACATTGGCTCTATGATTTATTGACTTTTAAAATATTCTCTCATTTTGGATTTGAAGGAATATATGTTACCACAGTCATTTTAGCAGTGATATTGGGATTATCATTATATTTTGTGAGTTCTAAAATTTCAAAAAATAATATTGTTTCATTTTTTGTTACATTTGGAGCGTTGTATTTATTAAAAGACTATATTGCTGCAAGGGCACAGCTGGTTACATTTATATTGTTTATATGGTCAATTTTTTGTATAGAAAAGTTTTTAGAAAATCGTAAAATAAGATATGGTATTGCTTTATTTGGAATTGCTACTTTAATTGCAAATCTGCATGTTGCAGTTTGGCCATTTTTCTTTATACTATTTTTACCATATATTGGAGAGTATATTGTTGCAAGTTTAGCTGACTTTTTAATATACCAAAAATTCAAACATTTTAAATTAAAATTCAAAATAAAACATTTAAAAAATGAAAATAAAATTGAAAAATGCAAAAAACAATTGAGTGAGTTGGAAGAGAAACTTGATAGAATAAAAATTAAAAGAACTAAAAATTTACAGGAACCATATAAGATAAAATTAGAAAAAAATAAAAATGTAAAATGGTTAATATTAGTGATGATAATCTGTGTTATAACAGGATTTTTAACTCCATTAGGTGATACACCATTTACATATTTGGTAAAAACAATGCAAGGAAATACAACCAAAAACATAAATGAACATTTACCAATGACACTTTCTGCACAACCAGAGACATTATGCACATTAGTTCTATTTTTAAGTATTTTAATATTCACAAAAACAAAAATAAAACTTAGAGACCTGTTTATGATAGGGGGATTATGCTATTTGATGCTTTCTAGCAAAAGGCAGGTAACAATGTTTGCACTGGTCGGAACAATAATCTTGAGCAAATTGATAGTGGATTTACTTACTATATATGATAAAGAAAAGCTAGAAAAAATAAATAAATTTGTATTAAAACCAATACCTGTAATATTACTATTAACTATTGTTGGTTGGTGTTCTTGGCAAAATTGCAAGGGAAAATTTGAAGATAAAATAGTAGATGAAAAAACTTATCCTGTACAAGCTAGTAACTACATTTTAGAAAATATAGATTTGAGCAAAGCTAGATTTTACAATGAATATAATTATGGAAGCTATTTGCTTTATAGAGGTATTCCTGTGTTTATAGATTCTAGAGCAGATTTATATGCACCTGAATTTAGTGGCTTAGAAGATGATATTTTTATGGATTTTATAAATGTTTCAAGTATTGGAACATTTTACGAAGATATTTTTGAAAAATATGATATTACACATGCGATTATGTATAAAAATGCGAAAATTAGCATGATTATAGATAAGACACAAGATAGTAATTATAAGAAGATTTATTCGGATGATTATTTTGTTATTTATGAACGACTTAGATAATTTGTATGGAGGAATAAAATATAAATGGATATAATAAAGGTAAAAGAAGATAGTAAAAAAAGAATTGATGCCTTTGTTGCAGAGAATACTGAATTTTCAAGAGTTGCAGTTCAAAGGCTAATTGAAGAACAAAAAATATTGGTTAATGGAAAACCAACAAAATCTTCTTATAAAGTGCAAAGTGGAGATGAAATTCAAATTGAAAAGGTTGAGGCAAAGGAAATTTCTTTAGAAGCACAAGATATTCCGCTTGATGTTTTATATGAAGATAATGATATTATTGTAATAAATAAACCTAAAGGTATGGTCGTTCATCCTGCAAATGGTAATCCAGATGGAACTTTAGTAAATGCTGTTATGGCTATATGCAAAGATTCTTTATCTGGGATTGGTGGAGAAATTAGGCCAGGTATTGTTCACAGGCTTGACAAAGATACTTCTGGGGTTATTATAGTTGCAAAAAATGATAAGGCTCACATAAATTTAAGTGAACAAATAAAAAATCATGAGGTTGAAAAGACGTATATTGCGCTTGTTAGAGGTAATGTTCCAGAAAATGAAGCAACTATAAATATGCCTATTGGTAGAAGTACCAAGGATAGAAAGAAGATGGCTGTAACAAAGTCTGGCAAAAATGCTGTAACTCATTTTAGGGTTCTAAAAAGACATAATAATTATACTTTATTAGAAGTTAAGATTGAAACAGGCAGAACTCACCAAATTAGGGTACATTTGGCTGAAATTGGTTTTCCTATTATTGGGGATAGCGTATATTCAAATGGAAAGAATGAATGGGGCATAGAAGGTCAATGTCTTCATGCTAAATCTATAAGATTTAAGCATCCAATTTCTAACAAAGATATGTTTATAGAGGCTCCTTTGCCATCATATTTTCAAAATATTATTGATAATTTTTAAAGTTATAATAGTCAAACAATATTAGTTTTTATTCCTTGTCGTCGCAATTTTCTTTGTTGTACAGAAAAATTGCATAGCAATTTTTCGCACAACTAGTCTGTAAATTGCTCCAGGTCGCACTCACTTCGTTCGTTTGGCGCTTTCGCGGAATTAAAAACTAATATTGTTTGACTTCATAATAATTTAAATAATAGGAGAATAAAATGGAACAAGTTAGATTGCAAAAGTTTTTGGCAGAAGCGGGAGTAGCTTCTAGGAGAAAATGTGAAGAACTTATCAGTGAAGGTAAGGTATCAGTTAATGGAAAAGTGGTAACTGAATTGGGGACTAAAGTAAATCCTGATATAGATAAAGTCACATTTAATGGACAAATTGTGGAAAACAAAGCAAAAAAAGTTTATATTTTGCTAAATAAACCTATTGGATATGTTACAACAGCAAATGATCAATTTAGCAGAGATACAGTTTTAGATTTAGTGAAAGTAAAAGAAAGAGTTGTACCTTGTGGTAGGCTAGATATGTACACTTCTGGAGCTTTGATTCTTACAAATGATGGCGATTTTATTTATAAAATTACTCATCCAAAACATGAAATTACAAAAACTTATACAGTTACTTTAAAAGGAATTGTAACAAATGAAGAAGTAGAAAAATTGCGCAATGGAGTTGTTATAGATGATGACGGAGTGCCTTATAAAACAAAGGAAGCAAGAGTTAAAATTTTAAAAACTGATATTGAAAAAGACATCTCTCGTTTAGAAATTGTAATTCATGAGGGAAAAAACAGACAAGTTAGGAAAATGTGTGAGGCAGTTGGCAGAAAGGTTTTAGCATTGCATAGAACAAAGATTGGCGATATTGTTGTAAAGGACATAGCGCTTGGTAAGTGGAGATTTTTAAAAGATTATGAAATCAAAAAGTTGTTGAAGTAAAATTCAATGGCTTTTTTTTTATAAAAACCTTGAAAAATCAAAAAAGAAAATATATAATATAAAAAACTAAAGATGGGAGAAACAAATGATACAAAATAATTTTATGCCAGAGGGTTGGGACAACGTGGTTTCAACATTAGATGGAAACAATATAAATGAAGTAATAAATAATAAAACGACTTTACAAGGTATTGTAACAGATTGTGATAATGATTTTAATTTGCACATTGATTTAGGAAATTATCAAGGGATAATGCCTAGAAGCGAAGTGGAGGGAATAAACCTTCAAAGAAATGGATTGCCAAAAACTAATCTTTGTACTGGAAAGGTAAATAAATTCGTTCAATTTAAAGTAAAAGATGTAGGAAACAATGGAATTGCAATTTTATCTAGGAAAGATGTTCAAAGTGAAGCTTTAAACTGGGTAAAAAAAGATTTAAGTGTTGGAGATATTGTAACAGGTATAGTAAAAAGAGTTGAAAGCTATGGAGTTTTTATTGAAATTGGCGGAGGAGTTGTTGGACTAGCTCATATAGAAGATTTGTCTGTTGCAAGAATAAAGTCAGCATTTGAAAGAGTAAGCATTGGGCAAAAACTTGAAGTTATGGTTAAATCTATTGACAGAGAAAGTGGAAAACTTATTTTATCTTACAAGGAACTTTTGGGAACTTGGGAAGAGAATGCTGATAAATTTGATGTGGGGCAAAGGACTAAAGGAATTGTAAGAGAAACTGAAAAACATAAAAATGGTATTTTCATTGAACTTTTGCCAAATCTTGTTGGAATGGCTGAATATGTAGATGGGCTAGAATATGGGCAAGAAGTAAATGTTTATATAAAACGAATCGATTACGAAAGAAGAAAGGTGAAATTGCTTGTGGTTTAATTTCACTTTTATAATATTAAAATAATTATATATAAGATTTAAATTTAGAAAGGAAGTTTAAAGATGATTAAAGACAATGAAATTAAAGCCCAAGTTTCACCATTTGCAATGAGAGAAGGAGAAATTAAAACTTTTGATGGAAAAGATGGATATGTATCTATGAACCAAATTGTTCATAAAATAAATATTGGTCATATTACAGATATTCATTTTGCAATTTTAGATTTAGTAAATGAATTTGAATTTATTACATCAAGACAAATTTATCAATTACTAGAACTAAAAGGAATTGACCCACAATCACAAGATAAGTTAAACAATAAATTAGATAGTTTAGTAAAATCAAAAATTTTAACAAGATATTACTTTACTTCTGATGAAGGTAAAGGTGTTTATAGAATTTATTGCTTAGAAAAAATGGGAAAATACTTATTAAATTCTAAAGAAATTGAATGTAAATGGCAACAATCAGATAATACAAAACCGGTTGCAATGATAAAGAAAAGACTTGCTGGAAATCAAATTTTAATTGCCTACAAAACAAAGGTAAAAGCATTTGAGAGTTTTAAAGTTAAGCCAGTGCTTCAAGCAAAGCAAATTGGAAAACAATTTAAAGCAACAGCTGGTGGTGTTAAACTTTCTAAAGGCGGAAAATCAATTGATTTTATTTTTGAAGCAGTAAGAAGGGAAGAAGAATGGAAAGAAAAATTAGTAGATAAAATGAAATTATATAAAGATTTCTATGAAAACTATGTAATTGGGGATTCAGGATATAGCACAATGCCTCAATTGATAATAGTTGCAGAAGATGATAAGCACATGGCAGAATGTTTTAAAGTAATTGTAACATCTGGAACAGAGATTTCTAAAATTTCATTATTATTTACAACAGATTTACGCCAAAATGAAGTAGAGTTATCAAAGTCTTTGGTTCAATTTAAATTGGATGAACAAACAAACAAATATAAAGTTGAAAATGTAAGTTTAAAACTTTTAGAAGGCTAATGGAGACACTAATTGAACAATTTGGGGACACTTCTAAAAATGTACAAGCTTGTACATTTTTAGAAGTGTCCTCAAATTGTTCGGAAGTGTTCTTAATAAAAAAAGAGGGGGCAAACATGGACAAAAAAGATATTTTGAAGAGTGTTTATGAAGATTTTTTTGGAATTGAAAAATTAGCAAGAGAAAACGAGAGAATTGCTCAAGAATTAGAGGAAATGAATAGCAAATATAAGCCACTAAAAGAAGAGGAAATTCCAGAAATAATTGTTAATAAAGCTGAGGAAAATAAAGCAGATGATGGTGCTGAACCTCAAGAAGAATTTGACAAAGATAAATACATGAAGGATACCTTTGAAGATATTGATAGTTTGTATATTGACGAAGCGTCTAAAGATTTATTGAAGAGAATTATTGAATACATGAGAAAATATAACGAAAAAATTGAAAAACAATACATTTCTTTCAATTTAAAAATTTATTCAAATAATAAAGAGACAATATCAAAAATAGTAAAAATTCTTTTAGATTCTGGAGACATATTTAAATATTTAAAAGATGGGGAAGCAGCATATTATTCAATGTATGATATTGAAGAAGTAAAGCAAATTGAGGGGGTATATGCAAGCAAAAATAGTGTTGTCGTTTTCCAAAATTTTGAAGGTTTTACCGAGAAAGAAGATAGCTTTAAAAATAAGTTTATAAGCAAATTTGACGAGACATTAAGCAAAAATGAAAATCAAGTTTTAACAATACTTTGTGCTAAAAATAAAGATTTAATAAATGAAGCTTTTTCTAAAAATGATGAGCTTTTACAAAAATATTTTGACTTTGAAATTACAGGTATAGAGCCAGATGTGCAAGATGCTTATCAAGATATATTAAATAATTTAGAAGAAAAAATGGAAGTAACAGATGATTTCAAAGTTAAACTTCTAGACTATATCACAAAATACTATGCTGGTAATAGCTTGCCATACCCAGAATACAGGGATAAATTATGTGGAAAAATATTGTTTACAAAAGAGCTTCCAGAGGTAGAAAAAGAAAAAACTATGGAGGAAATATTTGAAGAATTAAATGGTTTAGTTGGTCTTGATAAAGTTAAAAATATGCTACATGATTTAGTTGATTTAATAGAACTAAAAAATAAAACTAAAGATGATTTAAAAATTAAAAATATAAATCTTCACATGGTATTTTTAGGAAATCCAGGAACAGGTAAAACAACAGTTGCGAGAATAGTTGCAGAAATGCTTTACAATTTAAAATATATAAAACAAAATAAATTAATTGAAGCTTCAAGCAAAGACTTAGTTGCAGAATATGTAGGACAAACAGCACCTAAAACAAATGCAGTAGTTCAAAAAGCATTAGGTGGAGTGCTATTTATAGATGAGGCATACAGCTTGGCGTCAGGACAAGGTCAAGGAAATTCATTTAATGAAGAAGCAATAGCAACATTAATTCAAGCAATGGAAAATTACAGAGATGACTTAGTTGTAATATTTGCAGGATACACAAGAGAAATGCAAGATTTCTTAAATGCAAACTCAGGTATAGTTTCAAGAATTGGGTATACAGTTGAATTTGAAGACTATACACCAGATGAATTAATCCAAATATTTAATCAAATGATGGAAAAATCAGGCTTTGTTGTAACAAAAGAAGCGCAAGATAAAGTTAGAGAAATAATAGATGAATATAAAGGAACTCAAAACTTTGGTAATGCACGTTTTGTAAGAAATATCTATGAAAAATCAATAGTAAAACATGCATCAAATACTAAGGGTAAAAAAGGCAAAAAAGTGCTTAAAACTATTTCAAAAGATGATATTAGTACAGAAAATTTATTGAAAATGTAACTTTTTGGGACACTCCCCAAAAAACTGAAATAAAACCTGTCCTATAAGGCGACAGGTTTTATTTTTGTATAAAAAAGCGCTTTTGGGGGCTTTAAATATTTGATTTTATATGAAAAATATGGTATAATATTTACATAACACTGTTTTAATCATGGGATAATAATTTGCTATGATGAAAACAAATGTCTACAAAGGAGTGTGATATCACAAACAAAAAAGTAAAACCAAAAACCAGAAGATCAAAAACTATAAAGGAGGAATCAGCAGTGCTACAACTGCAAGTAAAAGACATTAACATCTGTCGGATTAGTCAAATTCTTGTAAGGCATAATATCAAAGCAAGCATTTCTAATTCGCAAATCACATTGGATGGTGATATTTCCGATGAATTGCTCACCCAGATTTGTGGTGACTCTGAAATGGAGATAAAATCCATTCAGAACTTTGCTAGCGAAGAGGCGTCAGACTTACTGATGCCAGTCTTTGTTCAAAAACCTGAATTTGACCTATTGTATCCAAAGGTCAAGTTTGGAGAGTTGTATTTATGTGATTTTGGTGATCCCTATGAACATGAGCAGGGATTCATCAGATATGCTATTGTTGTACAAAATGACTTCGGAAATGAAGTTTCTCCTATAACAATAGTTGTACCTTGTACGACTCAAACTAAGAGAGTTATCCCTTCTAGCTATTATACTACCTTTTCTTATGAGAATATGGTAGACTATGATGCACATAAAGTGGGAACGCGTGAAAATGCCATAAAAATCGAACAAATTCGTGCGGTTGATAAAACCAGGCTGAGAAAGTATCTGGGAACGCTGAAAACTGAACTAATGAGCAAGATTATTGAAAAGATAAATGAAACAATACGTCTTGACGAAGATTCTAACAATGAGGATTATAAAACAGTCTACATTTCCAGGAAGAAAGAACCTTTAAGGAAACGGAAAGACCTTAATATGGTTCAAATTCAGCTATTATCTCTTGTAGATATAAAAAAGCTGATAGAAATTTCCGAAAGTAGCTTTGAGGATGAGATTAAAGTCGAAAAAATCCTAGAGCTGTTCGGATTTAATCTCACTCAAAAGGGTGTAAAACTGCTAGCAAAAGCTATTCTTGCTTCTCCCAAAGATGACTATTTTAATCTTGAAACTTTATCTGGAATTGTTTCACAAGATGAAGGAATTAGTAGGGAGGAAATTAAAAGATTAATAGTTGCAAGAGTTAAAGAAACACTTGGCTTTAGCAAAGCTCCTACAATTGATTTCATTAGACTCATTAACGCATTTTTAGCCAAACAGGAGGAAAATAAAGATGAAGAAATTGTTTTTTAAAGTTAGTCAAATAAAAGATGACTCGTTGCTTCCGCTGATCAAGGAAATCAACAAAATATCATGTAAGATTTGCATTAATCTTAACAAGGGCATGGTTGATGTAGAGAATGTTGAAGAAAACATGCTCGAAACAGTAATAGGGCTGGTAAATGATTATTTTTCCATTTCTAATGTTGATATTGACAACACCATTGAAGCTGCAACTGAAACAAATGATACTGAAAAGACGACGGCTTTAGAAGCAGAACTTTCAGAGGAAGATGTTGTGCGTAAAGTTGGAAACGAATATGTTGATAACAAAATAAATACACTTTGTAAGACTGTATATTGGGCTTTATCCACAGTTCATGCACCTGAGAAGGAATTGAGTGATTACCTTCAAACATGTATAAGCGAAATTTCTCTCAGATACTCAAACAAATCAGGCATAGAGTTTGAGGTCGGAGACATTGTTGATATTAATTTTGGTTCTGGTCTTCCAGGTGAGGTTTATAGAAACCATATCCATGCAATTGTAGTTAGCTTGGGGAATGAAGGGTTGGTGTACGTTGTACCCATAACCAAAAATAAAACAGATTTGAAATCTAAATCTTATATATGTTTTGAGGCTCCTGAGGATGCCATTTATTATAATGATTATTTCACTGGAGGTGCTGCACTGGCTGACAAGACAAGGTGTATAAGAGTTGAAAGGTTGAATTCTGTTGTTGGTAAAACCAAGAAAGAATTCTTTGAAAAATTGGTTGATATTATACCAAATGCATTTGATTTTAAGAAAGAATGCATTGATTGGTAGACATTATCTGGGCAGGATTTATATCCTGCCCACTTTTAAATTCATAAATAAAAAATCATCTAATATATTTATATTAGATAATTTTTTTGCTTAAAAACTCTATACAAAAATAAAATTTAGATATATAATGTAAAAAAATACGGACTAAGGAATGTCTTCCAAAATTTTGGAATTCAATATATTTAGTATAAAAATTGAAGGGATGATTATACATGAAATTAGAAAAAATTCTACAAGGCTTAACAGAACTAAAACTTAGAGGAGACTTAAATACAGAAATTTCAGGAATTGAAAGTAATTCTAAAAATGTAAAACCAGGATTTTTATTTATAGCAATTAAGGGCTTTTCAGTAGATGGCCATAAATATATAGAAAGTGCAATAGAAAATGGAGCAACAGCTGTAATGGTACAAGAAGGTTGCGATTTAAAAGCACTTAAGATTCCAAATGATATTACAATAGTAATGGCAAAAGATACAAGATATGCATTAGCAATATGTTCAGCCAATTTCTATGGTAATCCATCAAGAAAATTTAAATTGATAGGTGTTACAGGAACAAAAGGAAAAACAACAACAACTTTTATGATTAAAGAAATTTTAGAAAAAGCGGGAAAAAATGTTGGCTTAGTTGGAACAATTGCTACATACATAAATGGAAAAATGCTTAAAGAAAGTGATAGAACAACACCAGAGAGTTTAGAACTTCAACAAATTTTTAGTCAAATGGTAGAAGAAAAAGTAGAATATGTTGTAATGGAAGTTTCATCACAAAGCTTAAAGTTACATAGAGTTGCTGGATGTGATTTTGATGTTGTATTGTTTACAAACTTCTCAGAAGATCATATAAGTGAAAAAGAACATCCAGATATGCAAGACTACTTTAACTCTAAAATGATGTTATTCAAAATGTGTAAAACAGGCTTTGTAAATGCAGATGATTTATATGGTGCAAAAATTCCAAAATTATTCCCAGAAAGTGATATTACAACTTATGGAATTGATAATTCTGCAAAAATAATGGCAAGAGACATAACAATTACAAATTCTTTTGTTGATTTCAAAGCAAAATTGGGAGAAAGAAATGACAGAGTAAAAGTTGGAATACCTGGAAGATTTAGTGTGTATAATTCATTAGCTGCAATTTGTGTTGCAAAAAAATTTGGAATTGCCCCAGAGATAATAAAGGAGGCTCTTTTAGATGTAAGAGTTCCAGGACGTTCAGAGCTTGTTAAAAATAAATTAGATTTACCAATAATGATAGATTATGCTCATTCGCCAGAAAGCTTAGAAAACATACTTCAAGCTGTAAAAGGCTATACAAGAGGAAATGTTATAAGTGTATTTGGCTGTGGGGGAGATAGAGATAGTGGTAAAAGACCAATAATGGGAGAAATATCTGGTAAAATAGCAGATTACACAATCATCACATCAGATAACCCAAGAACAGAAAATCCAGAAGAAATAGTAAAACAAATAGAAGCTGGAATTAAGAAAACAAACGGAAAATACAAAGTTATAGTTGATAGAACAGAGGCAATAAAAGAAGCTATCAAAATGGCTCACAAAAACGACTTAATTGTACTAGCTGGAAAAGGTCACGAGCCATATCAAGAAATAAATGGTGTTAAATATCCATTTGATGAAAGAATAATAGTAAATGAAATAATCGATGGATTAGACTAAGGAAAAAAGAAATAGAAAGGTTTGAGAAAATTGAATTTTAATATAATAATACTTTTAATATCTTTTGCAGTATCTGTAATGGCTGGAGTAATAACAATACCACAACTTAAAAGATTAAAGGTTGGGCAAATAGAAAGAGATGATGGACCACAATCCCATTTAAAAAAACAAGGTACTCCTACAATGGGAGGAATAATAATAATTGCAACAATGATTATAGTTATAACTGGAATGTCCATATATTTAAATAGTGTGAATCAAGCTGAGACAGCAAACAAACTACTTCCAATGCTTATTTTAACAATAGGCTTTGGAATAGTTGGCTTTATAGATGATTTTAAAAAATTAGTTTTGAAAAATACAAAAGGTTTAAAACCAAGTTATAAGATGTTTGGATTACTTCTTATATCTGTTGCGTTTGTGGTTTATTTGGTATATGGATTACAAATTGGAACAGATACATATATACCTATAGTAAAAACTTCTGTTACATTGCCAATATATTTTTACATTCCTTTTGCAATTTTAGTAATATTAGGTACTACTAATGCAATAAACTTAACTGATGGAATAGATGGACTTTCATCAAGTGTAAGTTCTTTAATAATAACAACATTAACAATTATAGGAATACAAAAGTTTATACCAGAAATAGGATTTTATGGTAGCGCAGTAATAGGTGCAACATTAGGATTTTTAATGTTTAATTTGCACCCAGCAAAAGTATTTATGGGAGATACTGGTTCACTACTTTTAGGTGGTGTAATATCTGGAATGGCTTTATATTTAAAAATGCCATTACTACTTGTTATAATTGCTTTAATTCCAGTATTAGAAACAATTTCTGTAATGATGCAAGTTGCATATTTCAAAAAAACAGGAAAAAGAATATTCAAAATGGCTCCATTACATCACCATTTTGAACTATCTGGCTGGAGCGAGAACAAAGTTGTTATCATCTTTTGCCTTATAACTTTAGCTTTATGCGTTTTAGGTTTACAAATAGTATAATAATAACTAGAATATAATAATTTCGAAGCCCGCGAAAGCGCCAGCCACTGCATACTGCCGCTGTAACAGGCATAGCCTTAACAGCGGACAGCAAAACGAACGAAGTGAGTGCGACCTGGAGCAACTTACAGACTAGTTGTGCGAAAAATTGCATCGCAATTTTTCTGTACAACATAGGAAGTTGCGACGACAAGGGCAAGAAATAATTATATTTCAGTTATTTAAAAAAATTTGGAAAGGAAAAGAAAATATGGCAAAAAAGAAAAAAAGTTTTTCGAGCTTTTTGAATAATCCAGTAGATTTTCCGCTATTGGTAGTAATACTGCTATTGCTAACAATTGGGTTAATAATGGTATTGTCTGCAAGTTCTCCGTCGGCATTGTCGGAAAGTGGAAATAGCTACAAATACTTTACAAAACAATTATTATTTGCTGTAATAGGAATTGTAGCAATGCTTGCAATTTCTAAAATAGATTATAGATTTTATCAAAAATTTTACAAAAATGCATGGTGGATTTCGCTAATATTATTAGCATTGGTATTAATTGCAGGTAAAAATGTAAATGGTTCTAAAAGATGGATATATTTAACAGAAACATTATCATTCCAACCATCAGAATTAGTTAAGATATTGATGATTATATTTTATGCTGGTATTTTAACGGTTAATAGAGATGAGTTAGGAAACTACAAATTGGGATTTTTAAAGCATATATGCTTATTAGCTCCAATAATAGGACTTCTAATGTTACAACCACATTTTAGTGCTTCAATAGTTATAGTTGGTATATGTAGTGTTATGATGATAGTTGCAGGGTGCAAATTCAAACATTTTGCTTTAACCGCCGGTTCGGTGGGAGTACCCGCAATTGTAGGATTAATTATGTTTTCTCCATATAGATTACAAAGAGTTGTAACTTTCTTAGACCCATGGAAAGATAAAGCAGGAGACGGATGGCAAGTTATACAAAGTTTATATGCCATTGGCTCTGGAGGATTATTTGGAGCGGGATTAGGAGAGAGTAAACAAAAATATTTATATATACCAGAACCACATAATGACTTTATTTTCTCAATTTTAGGCGAAGAGCTAGGATTTATAGGATGCGCGATTGTTATAATATTATTTGCGATTTTCATTTGGAGAGGTGTTTTGGTTGCAATGAGAGCACCAGATATGTTTGGAAGTCTTGTTGCAGTTGGAATTACAGCATTGGTTGCAATTCAAGTTATCATAAATATAGCAGTTGTTACATCTTCAATGCCAGTTACTGGTATGCCACTTCCGTTTTTTAGTTATGGAGGAACAGCCCTCTTCATGATTTTGTGTGAGATGGGAATATTGCTCAATATTTCACGAGCAAGTAATAAAACAGCATAGATTATTAAAAGAGGTGAATGAAATGAGAGTTATTATTGCTGCTGCAGGTACTGCTGGACATATAAATCCAGGGCTTGCGATAGCTAATAAAATAAAAAAAGAACAACCTAATTCTGAAATTATTTTTATAGGAACTTCAAGAGGTTTAGAAAATGATTTAGTGCCAAGGGCAGGCTATGAATTAAAAACAATAGAAGCGTATGGATTAAGCAAAAAGATTTCTTTTGATAATCTAAAAAAATTGGTTAAAACTTTTATAGGAATGGGGCAAGCAAAGAAAATTGTAAAACAATTTAAACCAGACATTGTAATTGGAACTGGTGGATACATTTGTGGAGCAGTTATTACAGCAGCGAGCAAACAAGGAATTCCAACTCTTTTGCATGAGAGTAATGCTTTTCCAGGTAAAGCTGTTAAGATGTTAGCCAAAAGAACAGATACAATTTTAGTTTCTTTCCAAGATGCCAAAGACAGAATTCCGGATGCTAAAAATATAGTTTGCACAGGAACTCCTGTAAAAATTAAAAAGCAAAATTATGGAATAAATGAGAAAAATGAAATTATAAAAGAAAATGGTCTAAATGCTTCAAAACCAATTGTTTTAGTTTATGGAGGAAGCCAAGGGGCTCAAAAAATTAATGAAGCTTTAACAGAAATTATAAAGAAAAAGCTAAATAAAAATTACCAAGTAATCTGGGCAACTGGGCCAAAACAATACGACATAATCAAAGAAAATTTGGGTGAAATTGATATAGAAAACATTGAAAATATGAAAGTTGTTCCGTATATTTATGATATGGAAAAAATTATGAATATTGCTGATTTAATTGTAGCAAGAAGCGGAGCAATGACAATTACAGAAATATCAAATTTAGGAAAAGCATCAATTTTAGTGCCATTGCCAAATGTAAGTAATAACCATCAAATGTATAATGCGAAGGTACTAGAAAAAATAAATGCAGCTGAAATTATAGAAAATGACAACATGAATGGAGAACTCTTAAATAAGACAATAAATGAAATTGTGTCAGATAAAGAAAAAATAAAGCTTATGGGAGCAAGTGCATATAGCATTTCTATAAAAGACACACAGGATAAGATTTTTAAAGAGATTTTAGCATTGTTAAATAGAAATATATTGAAACAAAAAAAATAGCAGATTTTCTGCTATTTTTTGGTTGAAATTCATTGCCTTATTTGTTATAATATTACCTGGAAAAGAGGAATAATAAATGTTTAAAAATATACAATCTAAAATAATATTAATAATGCTTTTATGCGGCTTAATTATTATAACGGGAATAGGGGTTAGAAATATAATGCTTTTAAATGACTTAGCAAACAATTCTGCAGAATTAACACGGAAAGATTGAAGAAGTCAGAACAAGTGCAGAAATCACCTTAGTTATAGGAGTTGTAGCATTTATTATAATTGCATTTTTAATAAAATATTATCTTTCAAAATTTGTAATTTATCCAATAAATAGGTTAATTAAAAGTGCTGAAACTATGCAAAATAAAGATGAGGCAAAAAAAGTAAGCAAAAAGGAAAATATAGAAAATGCTGATGAGATTTTTGGGTTAATGACAACAGAACTAAAGGAACAATTAAATGAAGTATCAACAAAGAAAAATCAAATTGAGACAATTTTAAGGCACATGACAGATGGAATTGTAGCCTTCAATATGGATGGAGAAATAATTTTAATAAATCCAGAAGCTAAGAAATTGCTAAGTATAAGACCAGAAGATACAACATTTGAAGATATCTTTAATAAATTTAAATTAGATATAAACATGGAAAAAATTATCTATTTGGAAAATTGGACATCATCTGAACAAAGAGTAGAGGTTGATGATAAATATATAAATATTTACTTTGCACCATTCAAAAATCAGGATGATAGACCAGATGGAGTAATTGCAGTAGTTCAAGATATTACAGAACATGTAAAGCTAGATAATATGAGAAAAGAATTTGTCGCAGATGTATCACATGAGTTAAAAACACCAATTACTTCAATAATGGGATATGCAGATACATTGCTAGAAGGAGAATATGACAAAGAAACGCAAGACAAATTTTTAAATGTAATTGCAACAGAAGCAAGAAGAATGGCTAAATTGGTTACAGATTTATTAACTCTTTCTAGATATGATAGTAAAAAGAAAAAGACAGAAAAGGTTGCATTTGACTTAGGGGAGTTAGTAAAAAGATGCCAAGATAAGCTTGCAATTGAGATAAAGAAGAAAAATCATACTGTAAATTGTTTTGTAACAGCAGATGTGCCACCAGTATATGCAGATAAAGATGATATAGAAAGAGTTGTGTTAAATATACTTACAAATAGCATAAAATATACAAAAGATGGCGGTGAAATTAAGATATATGTAGGTTTTGTATATAATGATGCATATATAAAAGTTTTTGATAATGGAATAGGAATTCCAGAAGAAGACCTAAATAGAATATTTGAAAGGTTTTATAGAGTTGACAAAGCTCGAACAAGAGAAATGGGTGGAACTGGTCTTGGACTTTCAATTGCAAAAGAAATACTAGATAAAAATGGTGGAAGTATAGATATAAAAAGTGTTGTAGGACAAGGAACAGAAGTTGTAATAAAAATTCCTACAAAGAATTAAGTGTTTTAAGAAAATTATGAAAAGAGGTGCTTGAATTGAATAAACTTGATCCCAAGTTAAAAGATGCATTAGAATGGATTGGTTGCTTTATAATTGCAATAGTTGTAATATTTTTGGGTAGATTTTTTATTGGCACACCAACTATAGTAAAACAGATTTCTATGTACCCTACATTAGAACAAGACCAAAGATTATGGCTAAATAGATGGGGAAGAACTATACATGCATTGCCAAAAAGAGGAGAAATAATAACTTTTGAAGAACCAAGTAAAATTAGTTATAGTGAAAGCGAAATAGATGTAAAAAATCCTGTGGCTAAGTTTTATGATAGAAAAGGCTGGGAATGGTTTGTGGATGAATTCTTAGAATTTGGTGATAAAAGAAGTTATATAAAAAGAGTTATTGCACTTCCAGGAGAACATGTTAAAATCGAAAATGGAAAAGTTTATATAGATGGAAAAGAATTGCAAGAAGATTATTTACAACCAGGTGTTGTAACTGATGTTGTAGGAGTTGGATTCTCAGATTTTGTTGTTCCAGAAAATTGCGTTTTTGCTATGGGAGATAACAGAAATCATAGCACAGATTGTAGGTCTTTTGGATGTATTCCATTAGAGAAGATTGAGAGCACAGTGGCATTTAGATTTTGGCCTTTTGATAAATTTGGAGAAATTGATGGAACTAAATAGCAAATTGTTAAGTATCTTGAAAAGCCTAAAAGTCTTGCTAAAAACAAAAAAATATTATATAATTAGATAGAATTTTTATGAAAAGAGATGATTTTATTGGATAAAATTGATCCAAAGATAAAAAATGTGCTAGAGTGGATTGGTTGCTTTATAATTGCAATAGTTTTAGCATTATTATTTAGATTTTTTATAGGTACTCCAACTGTTGTAAAACAAGTTTCAATGTATCCTACATTAGAACAGAACCAAAGACTATGGCTTAATAGATGGGGAAGAACTATACATGCATTGCCAAAAAGAGGAGAAATAATAACTTTTGAAGAACCAAGTAAAATCAGTTATAGTGAAAGCGAAATAGATGTAAAAAATCCTGTTGCTAAATTTTACGATAGAAAAGGCTGGGAATGGTTTATAGATGAATTCCTAGAAAAGGGAGACAAAAGAAGTTATATAAAAAGAGTTATTGCACTTCCAGGAGAACATGTTAAAATCGAAAATGGAAAAGTTTATATAGATGGAAAAGAATTGCAAGAAGATTATTTACAACCAGGGGTTGTGACTGATGTTGTAGGGGTTGGATTCTCGGATTTTGTTGTTCCAGAAAATTGTGTTTTTGCTATGGGAGACAACAGAAATCATAGCACAGATTGTAGGTCTTTTGGATGTATTCCATTAGAGAAGATTGAGAGCACAGTGGCATTTAGATTTTGGCCTTTTGATAAATTTGGTGGAATTGATTCTTCTAAATAATTTTTATAGATTATCTAGTTATTTTAAAGATACAGGCTAAATATTATTATTTTTTGCAACTCCCAACTGCATAAGAAACCATAATTCAAAATTTTTTGCTCTTCGCAAAAATTTTGAAATGCTTTCTAATTTGTCGGTCCCCCCGAATGTTGCCTAAAAATAATAATATTTAGCCCCAGTTGTAAAATAAAGTCTTATATAAAGAGGGATAAATAATGTTTAATAGTATAATAGGAAATGATAAAGTTAAAAATTATTTAGAAGCTTCAATTGAGAATGGTAAGACATCACATAGCTATATGTTTGTTGGAATTGAAGGGATTGGCAAAAGGTTGGTTGCTATGGATTTTGCTAAAAGGGTGCTTTGCTTGAATGAAAGTGATGGAGATTGTAGTTGTAAATCGTGTCTTGAGTTCAAATCTAGTAATCATCCAGATTTTAATGTTATTGAGCCAGATGGAAATAGTTTGAAGATTGAACAAGTAAGAGAGCTTCAGAGGAAAATTCAAGAGAAACCAATTATTTCTAATAAAAAAATATACATAATAGACGATGCTGAGAAGATGACAACAGAGGCTCAAAACTGCTTGCTAAAGACTTTAGAGGAACCACCAGAGTTTGCAATTTTAATATTAGTAGGAAGTAATGAAAGTTTATTTTTAGATACTATAAAGTCAAGATGTATAATTCTTCATTTTGATAAAATTGATAATAATGATTTAAAAGATTTTTTAAATAAAAATTTTGAACTACAAGTTAAGGATGAAGTTTTAAAAATCTTTCAAGGAAGTATAGGGAAAGCAATCGAACTTAAGGATAAAATAGAAGAGTACGAGCAAATTGGAAATATGTTGAAGCAATTAAATAAAAAGGACATGCTTGAAATAATCAGCATGGCAAAACCTATTTATGAAGCAAAAGAAGAAATCTATTCAATATTAGAATATATAAATGTTGAATTATTGGAACTTTCTAAAGAAAATTATCAATTCACAAAATGTATAGAAATTGTGGAAAATACAAAGGAAAGATTGAAAAATAATGGAAATTATGATATGTGTATAGATAATTTGTTATTTAACATGTGGAGGGAAGTTAATTGAAAAAAATAGTAGGTGTTAGATTTAAAAAATTGGGTAAAATATATTTCTTTAACCCAGAAAGATTATATATAAAAAAAGGTGATATGGTTGTTGTTGAAACAGCTCAGGGAGAAGAACTTGGAGAAGTTATGATTCCAAATAGAATGGTAGAAGACGAAAAGATTATTGCACCATTAAAAAAGGTTGTTAGAATTGCAACTAAGAGAGATATAAAGCATGCAGAAGAATGCAAAAAGAATGAAAAAGATGCTTTTACATTATGCGAAAAGAAAATAAAAGAACATGGATTAGAAATGACATTGACAGATGTTGAATTTAAATTTGACAATAGCAAGATTTTATTCTACTTTACAGCAGATGGAAGAGTAGATTTTAGAGAGCTTGTTAAAGACTTAGCAGCAGTTTATAAAACAAGAATTGAATTAAGACAAATCGGTGTAAGAGACGAAGTTAAGAGAATCTGTGGAAATGGCGTGTGTGGTAGAGAATTATGCTGTTGTACTTTCTTAAGTGACTTTGAACCAGTAACAATAAAAATGGCAAAAGAGCAAAACATATCATTAAATCCATCAAAAATTTCTGGAAATTGTGGACGACTAATGTGTTGTCTAAAATTCGAAGACAATGTTTACAAAGAAAAATTAAAACATTTACCTCATATTGGAGCAATTGTTAAAACAGAAGATGGTGAGGGAGAAGTAGATGGAGTAGAGACTCTAAAAGAAAGAGTTAGAGTAAAAATAAAAAATGATGATGGAGATGGATTCATATATAAAAGATATGATGCCAAGGATGTAAAAGTAATAAAAGATGCAGAAGGAGAAAGACTTGATGAAGAAGAATTAAAAAATAAAAAGGAACTTGAAGAATTAGAAAAACTAGAAAAAGAAAACTAAAAAATCGGCTTAGCCGATTTTTTTTAGTTTTCTACTATTGCATATAATTGTGGATACGAAATCATTAACATGATTTCGACCACAATTCATTTTTAACATAAATAATTATAATTTAATATTATAAATAAAAAAAGGGGGTGATTTTATAAAAAACAAAATATTAAAAAGTGTATTATTATTTATTATTTTATGTATTTCAGGTTATACATCAATTTATGCATTAACTCCTAAAGATGAATTCATTTATGAAGGGATTGATGTTAGTAGTTGGCAAAGAAACATAAATTTTGAAGAGGTTAGAAATGCTGGAATTCAAGTTGTATATATTAAGGCGAGTGAGGGGTATGCTTTAAAAGATCCATATTTAGAACAAAATTATGCAAATGCTAAAGCAAATGGATTAAAAATTGGATTTTATCATTTTGTAACCGCGAAATCGGTTGAAGAAGCTAGAAGACAGGCAGACTTTTTTGCGTCTGTAATTGCAGGAAAAGAATATGATTGTAAGCCTGCAATGGATTATGAAAAATTCTTTGGAGAAGGCAAGGCAGAAATAAATGAAATAGCACTAGCATTTATGCAAAGACTTTCTCAATTAACGGGAAAAGATGTTATTGTTTATAGTAATTTAAACAATATTAAAAATACTTTTGGAGATGATGTCGCTTTAGAAGGTGATTTGTGGCTTGCATATTATAGCAATCCTAATAATCTGATAAATTTAAATGCTAGCTGGGATACGTATATTGGTATTCAATATACAAGTACAGGTAGAGTTCCAGGAATATCTGGAAATGTAGATAGAGACAAATTTTCAAAGGAAATATTAATTGGTTCAGGTAGTCCGCCAGAAAATAATCCTCAAAAGATAACATATAAAATAAAATGGGGAGATACCTTGTGGGCAATATCAAGGAAATATGGAGTTTCAATACAAGATTTGGTTAATTGGAATAATATAAAAAATCCTAATTTAATATTTGCTGGAAATACACTTGTAATATACACAAATAGCTCAGGTGGTTATCAAACATCTGAAAATACTTATATAGTAAAAAAAGGAGATACTCTTTGGGGAATATCTATGAGGTATGGAACAACAGTAAATAGGCTTGTAGCATTAAATGGAATAAGAAATAGAAACTTAATATATCCAGGACAAATAATAAGGCTTTACTAAAAAAAAAAACTGAAATCTATGATTTCAGTTTCTCTTTTTTTCTAGATGGTATTAAGAAAAATGCTCCTAATATTATCGGTAAATAGAATGTGTATAGTCTCCAGAATAGTATTGACAAATTTATTGTACCTTGTTTGAAAATGGAATTAAATATTAATAAAAATCCACCTTCAGCACCGCCTCCTGAACCTGGAGTAGGTATAAATGTCATAATTAAAAGTAATATTGCTTGTGCTGGTACAATTTGGAAATAGCTTACTCCTTCATTTCCAAAAGCTCTATAAACAAAGTAGGTAATTGAATAATAAAGCATACTTTGAATTATAGCGCTAACAAAAATTCCAACAATTGTTTTTGGGTAGTGTTTCATATTTTTAAATTGTGTGCTAAAATTTGAAACACTTTCATCAAATTTTTCAATAGTTTTATCTTTATCTTTAACAATATGAAGTTTTGCCCCAAGTTTTATAAATGGCTTGCAAATGCTTACAATAATTCCCTTTTTTATTCCTGCTAATAACACAAATACAATAGCTAAAAGATTTACCACAAAGCTTAAAATAACAATCCACATGTAATCTTTCATCAAATCTTTTAAAAAGTCAAACTGTGCAAGAATTATTACAGTTGTAAAAATGGCTAGAGCTGTTTGAGTTATAATAAATTTCATGGTCATAGCAGAAAGTGAATCACTAACTCTTTTTCCTTCTTTTGATAACTCATATGCTTGCATAGGTTGTCCACCAGAAGCAAAAGGAGTTATATTGTTAAATAATTGACCTATCATTGCAACTCTAAAAGAATCTTTAAACTTTTGCTTTTTATACATAGTTTTAAGTGGGAGATGGAGGGTTAGAGCATCACATATAAACCATAAAATCAAAATTCCAATTCCACCAAAAACCCATCTATAATCAACAGATTTTAAAAGCTGAATTATATTATCAAGACCATCAACAGTTATCATGTAAATTGTTAGCCCTACAAAAATAGCTAAAATAAGAATAATACTAATAATATTCATTTTCTTATTTTTAGGTTTTTCATTGGGATTTTCTACTATTTCAGCATCAATGTTTTGGTCATCTAAATTTTCTAAATTATTTTTATCCATAATTAACCTCATTTTTTTCAATATGAATATATGTTAGCATAAATTTTAACAAAAAGCAATATAGTAAAAGGCGTAATATTTAATAGTATTATCAAGCACAAAAAATAAAGACAACATATTGACAATGTATATAAAACATAGTATAATATTTTTACAGGGAAGGTGATTTTTATGGCCCAAACATTAGTAAATATTCGTATGGACGAAGAATTAAAAAAGAACATGGATGAAATATGTAAAGAATTAGGAATAACAATGAGTGCAGCATTTAATATGTTTGCAAAAAAGATGACAAGAGAAAAAAGAATACCTTTTGATGTATCAATTTCAGATATTAAAAAAGAAAATTCAGAAGTAGGTCAGTTATCAGTAAATGATGAAGATGTTATTTATCTTACTCAAAACGGCTATAATCCTAAAGTTGTTATGAGTTTGGAAAAATATTTTAAAATGACCGAAGAAAAAGAATTAAATAAATCAATTGAGAAGATGTTTGGAAATGTGGATATTGAAAAAGAATTAGAAGAAGCGGAAGAGGCAATAGATAATCCTAATACAAAATACTTGACTCATGAAGAAATATTTGCAAAAGCAAGGAGGTTAATTGATGCCAAAAAGTAATAGCATATTGTAGGAGAAAATTGGAAAATATATTATAGATCAAAAAAGCTGAAATCATTGATTTCAGCTTTTTATTAATTTTATTCAGCTTTATTTGTCATAGCTTCTAGGTCTAATAATTCTTGCCATCTCTTATCAACTTCTTTTTGGAATTCTTCAATCATCCATTCATTTCCAGGTTTAAACATGTGTTTAAATCTTTTTTGTGGTTTTAGGAATTCTTCAATTGGAAGTTTATTTTTTGGTTTATAAGTAATTTTATAAACACCATCTACAACTTCATATAAAGGCCAGTAGCATGTTTCAACAGCTAATTTATTTATTTGCATTAAATCTTCTGTTGCATATCCCCAACCTCTAGGGCAAGGAGACATTACGTTTAAGAAACATGGACCTTCTGTGTAAATTGCTTTTTCAGCTTTTTCATATAAATCTTTTAAATTATCAACTGCAATTGTTTGAGCAACATAAGGTAGGTGATGACTTGCCATGATTTCTGTTAAATCTTTTCTAGATTGCATTTTACCAGGTACAACTTTTCCAGCAGGAGAAGTTGTAGTATCTGCAAATCTAGGAGTAGCAGAAGATCTTTGAATACCTGTGTTCATGTATGCACCATTATCATAGCATACATAAACCATATCATGTCCTCTTTCCATTGCACCAGATAATGATTGTAAACCTATATCATAAGTTCCACCATCTCCACCAAATGCGATGAATTTTGTATGTTCATCTGCTGGTAATTTTCCTTGTTTTTTAAGTGATTTATAAGCAGCTTCTGCGCCAGATAAAGTAGCTCCAGCACATTCAAAAGCTGTGTGTATAAAAGAATCTGTCCAAGCTGAATAAGGGTAGATGAAAGTAGAAACTTCCATACATCCTGTTGCACAGCATACTACAGCATGATCTTCTGGTTTTACAGCTCTCATTATATGCCTTGCAACAACTGGAGCACCACAACCAGCACACATTCTGTGACCTTCTGTAAATCTTGAAGGAGTTTCAGCCATTATTTTTCTAACATTATAAGCCATTATTTTTCCTCCTTTCTTAATCCTAAATATCTATAAGGATTTTCAACTTTTCCAGTTTTAACAATTTCTTGTAAATCTGAATAAACTGATTCAATTTGTGTTGATGTAGTATCTCTACCACCAATTCCATAAACATAGTTTACAGTTGGAACATTAACTCCATTTACAAACATGCTAGATGTAACATCACTAAATAATGCACCACCAATAGCATTTAAAGAATCAGATTTATCTAAAACTGCAACTGCTTTTACATGAGAAAGTGCTTTTGCAACTTCTTCTCCAGGGAATGGTCTATAAACTCTTATTTTTAATAGACCAGCTTTAATTCCTTTATCTCTTAATTCATCTACAACAAATTTTGTAGTTCCAGCAGTTGAGTTCATACAAACTATTGCGATTTCTGCATCTTCTAATTTATATTCTTCAAACAACCCATATTTTCTTCCAAATGTTTTTTCAAAGTCTTTTGAAACTTCTAAAATAACATTTTTGGCATTTTTCATAGCTTCAGCTTGTTGAGCTTTATGCTCGAATAGATATCCTTGTAAATCTAAAGGACCTACAGCAATTGGTTCTTTTTTATTTAATAAGTAATGTTCTGGTTGGTATTTTCCAACAAAAGCTTTTACTTTATCATCTTCTTCAAGTTCAATATTTTCAATTGAATGAGATGTTATAAATCCATCTTGGCAAACCATTAATGGTAATTGAACATCTTTATGTTCTGCAATTCTGTGAGCCATAAGTAAGTTATCGTAAGCTTCTTGGTTGTTTTCTGAAAATAACATTATCCAACCTGCATCTCTAACTCCCATAGCATCTGAATGGTCATTGTGGATATTTAAAGGTCCTGATACAGCTCTGTTAACTAAAGACATAACTATTGGAAGTCTTAAGCTTGAAGCTATATAAATCATTTCCCACATTAAAGATAAACCATTTGCAGAAGTTGCTGTCATTGTTCTTGCACCAGCAGCTTGAGAACCAATACAAGCACTCATTGCACTATGTTCACTTTCAACTGCAACAAATTCTGTATCAACTGTACCATTTGCTACAAATGTTGAAAAGTATTGTGGTATTTCAGTTGAAGGTGTAATAGGGAAGGCTGCTACAACATCTGGATTAATTTGTTTCATAGCTGTTGCTGCTGCTTCGTTTCCACTTAATCTTTCTCTTATACTCATTTTTCAACACCTTCTTCCTTCATTTCTATTGCTCCGAATGGACATACTTTTGCGCATACTCCACAACCTTTGCAATAGTCAAAATTGAAATCTTTTCTTTTAAAATCTTCGCCAACTGGTATAGCATTTTCAGGGCAAACAGGGAAACACATTCCACATTGTTTACATTTTTCTGATAAAAATACAGGACATACACTTCTCCAATCGCCAGTTTTAAATTCTTTTGCATTTCCAGCTTTATAAATGTTTCCACCTATTGTAAGCTTTTCCATAGGTGTATTTGTATTTATTTCTGACATAGTTTTCTCCTTTCTTATTAGCTGTTAACGAAAAATACTTTAGTATTTTGAGTGTTACAGATAATTAGATACAATTTTTCGCAAAGATACTAGCCTAGCGTGTATCTTTGCATAAAAGAAAAATTGTATTCATTATTAAAATTTAATTTACTTTTTTAACTTCTTTTAAAGCTAATTCTAATGCTTTCATATTTGGTGCAATAACTTCAGGCTTTTTAGCAAATTTATGCTTAAATGAACCTTCCATATCTGCAAGTAAAGCTTCGTCTGACATTATTCCAGAAACTTTTACTATTGCTGCAAGCATTGGAGTATTTGGAAAATACTTTCCAAGTGTCTCCATAGATACTTTTCTAGCATCAATTGTATATACGCTTCCTTTATAACCTTTTAATACTGATTTTAAGTATTCTCCATCTTTTGTAGTATTAATTACTATCGCACCGTCTTGTTTTAGTCCAGCTGTTACATCAACAGATTCTAATAATGTGTCATCTACAACAACTACATAGTCAGGTTCATATATATTACTATGAATTGTAATTGGTGTATCACTTATTCTGTTGTAAGCTGTAATTGGTGCACCCATTCTTTCTGGTCCATACTCAGGAAAACCTTGAATATATTTTCCTGTGTTAAATGCGGCATCTGCAAGTAATAGTGAAGCAGTTTTAGCACCTTGTCCACCTCTACCATGCCATCTAATTTCAATTAAGTTTTTCATATTTGGGTTGCCTCCTTCTCATATTTTTATACAAGCATAGTATATTCTTAAATTGGCATGATGTCAAGTGTTTATACACATGGGTCATAAAAACATTTCAATATTACAAAAATATAACAAATTCATTAAATTTTGGTTACTTTTAACACTAAAAAAGCCATTTGTGATAGAATTATGTAGTATAAATAGAAATATTAGATTCTAGGAGAAAAGAAATGGAAGAAGTATTTGGGATAGAAAATTATAATATAATACAAGATGAAGAAAATTATTATTTTTTCCGTGCCTTAAATATGGCAGATAACAGAGATGTGGAAGAAGGAATAACACTTGATGAAGAAGGAATAATTGCAAGAATTCGTACAGATAGAGAAAGATATATAGAAAATCCAGAAAATGGAAAACCTAAATATAAACCAGAAGATGAGATAAGCCTAGAGCAGGCTTTTGACCATATAAAAATTCATTATAGAAAAGATACAAATTGTATATCAATGTCAAATGACTCAAATATAGTAATAAACTATGGAAGAGTTTATTATAAAGATAAATATATAATTGTAAAAGTTGCTAAAAATGAAATTGGTAAAACAGTAATAATTGCAGGTAAGTATTTGTTAGAAGAAATAGAAAAAATAGTAAATGATTATATTTCTTCATTAAATTCTGGAGATGAAAGAAATAGCCTAATGCTTAAAAAATTAGACATAATAGATAAATCACAATCAACAGAAGAAATAAAGATAATAGTAAAAACTACATATAAAGGAGAAATAGATAGTTCTAAAAGTAGTATGAAACAAGGAATTCAGTACAAAGCTCCTGTTTCAAGATTTAGTAAATATCAAACTTTAAATGATGAGCAAAATTTGGTTAAAAATAAGTTAGTTGGAAAATTAACATTTTTAGAAAGAAAAAATAGATATAAATTAGTGCATTATACAACAAATAGCAAAATGATAGATACTATTGGAAGAGCATTCAATTCATTGGAATTATTGCATTATGGATATATACCAAAAGAAAAAATTAAAGAAATTTCAAGTAAAACTATGGACAAGATTTCTATATTACAGCATGAAAAAAATTTTGAAGATGGAATTAAAAAGGAATTATATTATTTAGTAAAGGAACTATGATATTACATAGCTCCATTTTTTTGTTTTAAACCCGAACATTTTACTTCCAGAAGCAAGAGCATTGTTATTTAAAATATATAGAGATTACTTAGCAAGCGAAGGACAAAGAAAAAAGATATTAAAGATGCAAAATGAAGAAAGAAGAAAAAGAGAACTAAAGAAACAACAACAATACAATTCGGATATATTTGCGAATAAAGAAACAGAAACTATACAAAAATCTGAGTTAGAAATACAGCAACAATCAATACATCCGGTTCCATATAAGGAAAGTATCTTTAAAAAATTATTGAATATAATTAGAGGATTTTTTAAGAAATAATATAAAAGATGAACTTGTAATTATTGCTTACAGGTTCATTTTTTTATTAGATGCAATTCCAATATTTTCCATATATGTCGAATTTTGTCGATGAAATGTTCTTGCAAAATTCGACTTTTTATGTTATATTACTATAAATTAAAAATCAATTTATTTAAAATCTAAATTTTTAAAAATCTTAGAATTTCCAATTTAATAAAAAAACAAAAGAAATATAAATGCATTGACAAATAGTACTAAATATAGTATTATAATAATAGATGTATTTATATTTCAAATATGCATAATAAGGAGTGATATAAATATGTCTACAATTGATAAGCTAATTGAAAAAATGAAAAGACAACCTAATGGTATTAGATTTCAAGAGTTAGCTAGAGTATTGGAATATAATGGATATGTTATGAAGACAAAAACACGGAACTTCACATAGACAATTTATAAATGAAGTCGGAGATGTTATAACAATTAAACAAGAAAATCCATTAAAAGCTGTATATGTTAAAGATGTACTAAAAAGAATAGGAGAATAGAAAAAAATTAATTGAGTAGAATTATTAAAGGAGGATCGTAACATGAAAAAAGTAGATGACTATATGAAATTGCCATATAATTATATTATTCAACCAGTAAATGATGAAAGTGGATTTTATTATTATGCTCGCGTATTGGAATTTGATGGATGTCAAAGCACTGGAGAAACTTTTGAAGAAGCATATAGTAATTTAAAAGATGCTATGGAAGGTTGGATTGAAGCAAAATTAGAAGGTGGGTTTAAGGTACCATTGCCAGTTGGCTATGAAAATTTTAGTGGCAAATTTGTTGTTAGAATACCAAAATCTTTACATTATAAACTTTCATTAGAAGCTGAACAAGAGGGAGTTTCTTTAAATCAATATGCTTTATATAAGTTAAGTAATTAAAAATTATATAAAAATGGAGCTATGATTACATAGCTCCATTTTTTTGATGTAAAACCCGAACATTTTGTAATAAAAATGTAATAAAAAGTCGAAATCTTAGAGTTGACTTTAAAACCTAAATACTAATTCAAAAATGTTGCATTTGCAACTAGAAATAGTAAATTTCTATCAATATAATCTCTTTAAATTAATATACGGAATAGGGAAAGGAATGTTGAATATGAAAGTAATTAAAAGAGATGGAAGAGCTGTAGAATACAACAAAGACAAGATAAAAGTTGCAATTCAAAAAGCAAACCAAGAAGTAAGAAAATGCGAAAGAGCTACAGATGAAGAAATAGATGATATTATAAAATATATAGAAGAATTAAACAAAAAAAGAATGCTTGTTGAAGATATACAAGACATAATTGAAGAACAACTAATGGATATGAAACATTTCGAATTAGCCAAAAAATATGTGGTTTATAGATATACAAGAGCATTAGTGAGAAAGCAAAATACTACAGATGAGTCAATTTTAGGATTAATTAGAAATGAAAACAAAGAGCTTGCAGAAGAAAACTCTAATAAAAACACAATGCTTGCTTCAACTCAAAGAGATTACATAGCTGGAGAAGTTTCAAGAGATTTAACAAATAGACTCTTATTGCCAGAAAAGATAGTTCAAGCACATCAAGATGGAATTTTACACTTCCATGATGCAGATTACTTTGTTCAACCTATATTCAACTGCTGTTTAATCAACATTTCAGACATGTTAGATAATGGAACAGTAATGAATGGAAAATTAATAGAAAGCCCAAAAAGTTTCCAAGTTGCATGTATTGTAATGACACAAATTATAGCAACAGTTGCAAGTAACCAGTATGGTGGACAATCTGTTGATATGAAACACTTAGGAAAATATTTAAGAAAAAGCTATGAAAAATATAGAAAAGAAATGCAAGAAAAATATAAAGGCAGGCTTACAAAGGATGCAATAGAGGAACTTGTAGAAGATAGAGTAAGAGCAGAATTAAAGGCAGGAGTTCAAACTGTTCAATATCAAATAAATACACTTATGACTACAAATGGACAAGCACCTTTTGTTACATTATTCTTGAATTTGGAAAAAGATGATCCATATATAAAAGAAAATGCAATGATAATAGAAGAAATTCTAACACAAAGATTAGAGGGAATAAAAAATGAAGCAGGAGTATATGTTACACCAGCTTTCCCAAAACTAGTTTATGTTTTAGATGAACACAACTGCTTAAAAGGTGGAAAATATGACTACTTAACAAAACTTGCTGTTAAGTGCTCAGCAAAGAGAATGTATCCAGATTATATTTCTGCTAAAAAAATGAGAGAAAATTATGAAGGAAATGTATTTAGTCCAATGGGATGCAGAAGCTTCTTATCTCCATGGAAAGATGAAAACGGAAACTATAAATTTGAGGGAAGATTTAATCAAGGTGTAGTAAGCATTAACTTGCCACAAATTGGAATAATAGCAGATGGAGATGAAGAAAAATTCTGGAAATTATTAGATGAAAGGCTAGAAATTTGTAAAGAAGCATTAATGTGCCGTCACTATGCATTACTTGGAACAAAATCGGATATAAGTCCAATTCACTGGCAATATGGAGCAATTGCAAGATTAGAAAAAGGCGAAAAAATAGATAAATTACTTTATGGTGGCTATTCAACATTATCTTTAGGATATATTGGAATATATGAAATGACAAAACTTGTAAAAGGTGTATCACATACAACACCTGAGGGAAAAGAATTTGCTTTAAAAGTAATGAAATATTTAAAAGAAAAAGTTGCAGAGTGGAAAAAAGAAACAAATATAGGATTTGCACTTTATGGTACACCTGCGGAAAGCTTATGCTACAAATTTGCAAGAATAGATAAAGAAAAATTCGGAAGCATAGAAGATGTTACAGATAAAGGATATTACACAAACTCATATCATGTAGATGTAAGAGAAGAAATAGACGCATTTGAAAAGCTTTCATTTGAAAGTGAATTCCAAAAATTATCTACAGGTGGAGCTATTTCATATATTGAAATTCCAAATATGAAAAAGAATTTAGAAGCATTAGAAACAATAGTTAAATTTATTTACGATAATATTCAATATGCTGAAATGAATACAAAATCAGACTATTGCCAAGTTTGTGGATTTGATGGAGAGATTATTATTAATGATAAAAACGAGTGGGAATGTCCACAATGCGGTAACAAAGACCACGCTAAAATGAATGTTGTAAGACGTACTTGTGGTTATCTTGGAGAAAACTTCTGGAATGCTGGAAAAACTAAAGAAATAAAAGCTCGTGTTTTACACTTATAAAAGCATATAAAAAATAAGAAAAATCTTTGATTTTTCTTATTTTTTACTTGATAATATTATAATTTTAATATAAAATATAATTGTAAAACACGAGCAGAAAGAGGGATGAAAATGTTTGGTAAAAATAAAGAGAAAAAGCCTAAAACACATTCATATGATGGCGTAGTTAATTTAACTAAAAATTTATTTAAAAATAAAGATTATAAAATTGAAAAAAGAGAAGTTTCAAAAGAAGATAAAAAAGCAGCAATTATTACTGCATGTATTATTATTGGCATAGGTTTACTTTTATGGTTTTTACCATTCACTCATCAATTCTTTGAAGATTTCTTATTCTTAAGAGCATAATTTATACTTGTAGAGCAGTCCGAAACTGCCTAAATATTGTGCCCTGTACCTTAAAATATTTAGGTAGTTTAGGGCGGATAAGGAAATGAAAATTATGGGATTAAGAATAATATACGGAAAAGCGGGGAGCGGTAAAAGTTCATTTTGCTTTTCAGAAATATCAAAATTATTAGATAAACAAGAAAATATTTTAATAATAACGCCAGAACAATTTTCGTTTACAGCGGAAAAAAAGTTAATGCAAGTAACACCTAATAATGCGGTAATAAATGCAGAAGTAATAACATTAAGCAGAATGGCGTATAGAGTAATGCAAGAGGTTGGAAATAGAGAAATTTCCAACCTTTCAGTTGATATGCCTAAAAATTTGGAAGAACCAGAAAGATTGACAAAAGCAGGAAAAGCGATGCTTGTGCAATCAATTATAGAAAAAAATAAAGATAAGCTTAAGTTTTTAGGAAAATCAACTGAAAATGTAGATTTATCTATTCAAGCAATTACAGAATTCAAAAAACATAAAATTACTACAGATTTAATAAATGATAAACTTGAAAATATGCAAAATGAATATTTAAAGACAAAGCTAAATGATATGAAAATTATATACGAAAGTTTTCAAAATCAAATAAATGGTAAATATTTAGATGATACAGATTTATTAACATATTTAGAACAAAATATTGAAAAGTCTGAAATAGCCAAAGATGCTGTAATTTACATAGATGAATTTATGGGATTTACAAAGCAGGAATATGGAGTACTTGCAAAATTAATAAAACTTGCAAAACAAGTAACAATAACTCTTTGCATAGATACATTAAAGCCAAGTAGCAATCCGGTTGCAGATATATTCTATTCAAATAAACAAACATTATCTAAACTTTTAAATTTGTTAGAAGAAAATGACTTAAAATTAGATGAACCTGTTGAAATGAAAAATATGCATAGATTCAAAAATAATGAATTAAAAACTTTGGAACAAAATATTTTTAGCCCTAAACCCACAGTTTATGCAGAAAATGTGGAAAACATTCAACTATTTTTAGCTAAAAACCAGTATTCTGAAGTGGAAAATGTTGCTACAAAGATTTCGCATTTAGTAAAACATGAAAATTATCGATATAAGGAAATTGCTGTTATTGCAAAAGATTTAGCAGGTTATTCAAGTTTGATTCGAGCAATATTTAACAAATATGAGATTCCTGTTTTTATAGATGAAAAAAGAGATTTAAACCAAAATGTTATTATAAAATACATTTTGTCTGTATTAGATGTAATAAGCAAAAACTTTTCTTATGAAAGTGTTATAAATTATATTAAATCTGGCTTCTCAGATTTAGATGATGAAGAAATTTTTAAACTAGAAAATTATTGCACTAAATGGGGTATTAAATATAACAAATGGAAGAAAGATTTTATATTTGATAAACAAACAAAACCAGAAGAAATTGAAAGATTAAATGAAATTAGAAAACAAATAATAGAGCCTTTAGAAGAATTAAGAAAAAATTTAAAATCTCAAAAGCAAGCAGATAAAATGTGTGCAGAGATTTATTCATTTTTAATGGAGCAAAACCTTGAACAAAAAGTCTTAAATAAACAACAAGAACTTGAAGATAAGGGACTATTAGATTTATCAAATGAATATAAAAAAAGCTATGAAATAATTATAAATTTATTAGATGATATTGCAACTATATTTGAAGGTGAAAGTCTTTCAATAGAAAAATTTATAGATAGTTTTAAAATTGGTTTAAGAAATAGTAGTTTAGGAAAAATTCCTGGAACTCAGGACCAAGTTATAGTTGGTGATGTAGAAAGGTCAAGAAGTAATAAAGTAAAGGCCATTTTTATAATAGGTGTAAATGATGGGATTTTCCCAAGTAACAACAAAGATGAAGGATTTTTTAACGATAGCGATAGAGAAAATTTAAAAGAAGAAGGTCTCGAAATTGCTAAAGGTACAATAGAAAATTTATATGAGGAAAATTTTAATATATACAAAGCATTTTCAACAGCAGAGGACAAGCTTTATTTATCATATGCTTCAACCGATAGTGAAGGAAAAACACTTAGACCATCAGTTATAATAATTAAGCTTAAGAAAATCTTTCCAAAGCTTGAAGAAACAAGTGATGTAGTAAATAAAAAATATGAAATTGTAAATTCAAAAGTAACATATGAGGAGCTTTTGGAAAATATTTATAAACTACAAAATAATGAAAAAATAGAACCAATTTGGTATGAAGTATATAAATATTACAAAGAACAAAATGAATGGGATATGAATTTAAGAAATGACCTACTTGGACTAATTTACACAAATATTCCAAAAGACATTTCAAAAGAAAATGTAGATAAATTGTATGGAAACACACTAAATACTAGTGTTTCAAGGTTAGAAAAATATAGAAGTTGTCCTTTTTCTTATTACTTGCAATATGGGTTAAACTTAAAGGAAAAGGAAGAATTGAAAATTCAAAGTTTTAATACAGGTTCATTTATGCATGAAACAATAGATACATTTTTCCAATATGTAAAACAGGAAAATATTGCATTGCCACAACTTTTAGCAGATGAAGAGTTAATAGAAAAACTAGTTGCTAAAATTATAGAGGAAGAACTTGAATTAAGCAAAAATATTGTGTTTACAGCAACTGCAAAATATAAAATTTTGGTTAGGCGTCTAAAGAAAATAGTTACAAAAGCATTAAAATTTATTATAGAAGGATTAGTTTATAGTGAATTTGATATTTCTGGAACAGAAGTAGAATTTGGAAAAAAAGGAGAGTATAAGCCTATAATCTTAAATCTTGAAAATGGAAAAAGAATTGAAATTACTGGGAAAATTGATAGAATCGATACAGCACAAGATGAAACAGGAAGATATTTAAGAATAATAGATTATAAGTCTTCAGCTAAAAACATAGATTTAAACCAAGTTTATGCCGGATTGCAAATTCAGCTTTTAACATATTTAGATGCAGTATGTAAGCAAGAGGATTTAATGCCAGCGGGGATATTATATTTTAGCTTGTTAGAACAAATGGTTAAGTCAGATAAAAAGATAACCGAAGAAGAAATAGAAGATGAAATTCGTAAAAATTTCAAAATGAAGGGGCTAATTTTAGCAGATGTAAAAATTATAAAATTACATGATAAAACATTACAGTCTGGGACTTCTAAAATAGTGCCAGCAAGTTTAACAACTTCTGGAGAAGTTAACAAAAGGTTTACTTCTGGTGTTGGTAAAGAAGAATTCAATGTTTTACAGGAATATATTTATAAAACTATTAAAGATATTTCCAAGGAAATATTGAAAGGAAAAATTGATATAAAACCATATAATAAAAAAGGAAAAACACCATGCGAATATTGTTCATATAAAGCAATTTGCGGCTTTAATACTAAGAATTGTGATAACAAATATAACTATATTCCAAGCCAATCTTCTGATGATGTTATTTTGAAAATGAAGAAAGACTTAACATAATTATAGCAACTAAATATATATTTAGTCATATGACAAGGAGGTAAATAATGAATAGAATTATTCCGTTAAAACTTAACAAAGGCGATACAATTGGCGTAATTGCACCATCTGATCCAATTATTGGGGAGAAAGTTGAAGAGGTAATGCGTGCTAAGGAGATTATTGAAAGAGATGGGTTTAAAGTTAAGTTTGGTACACATCTTTTTAGCAATACTTGTGGTTATTCTGCAACAGCCAAAGAAAAAGCAGAAGATATAAATTCAATGTTTGCAGATAAAGAGGTGAAAATGATTTGGTGTGCAAAAGGGGGAAACAATTCTAATTCTGTTTTTGAATATTTGGATTATGAATTGATAAAACAAAATCCTAAAATTATATGTGGTTATAGTGATATAACATCTTTAACCAATATGATTGCCGAAAAGACTGGATTAATTACATTTAGCGCAACAAATTTTAAAACAATTGCAACAGATGAAACAGAGTTTAGTTACAAAGAGGCATTAAATAGATTTGTAAATGGAAGTTTAGAATTTGGAATTGGAGAAAATGACAAATATCAAACTATACAAGAAGGTGTAGCAGAAGGAGAATTGATTGGTGGAAATATATTTTTAACAAAAGGGGTAACAGCAGGAAAATATTCAGTTAATTTTGAAAATAAAATATTATTCCTAGAAGATTTAGGGTTTGAATCACCACCAGAAGTTGTAAGTAATAGTTTGTATTTTATGAAACAAAATGGAGTATTTGATATAATAAAAGGTCTATGGATTGGAAATTATGAAAGTAATACAGGAATTACATTGGAAAAGATAATAAAAGATGTTATTGGAGATGAATATAGTTTCCCAATAATAAAATCAAATAATTTTGGACATACAGAAACCAAAACTGTTATTCCAATTGGCACAAAAGCTAGAATTGATACCTCAAAAGAAGTAAAAATAGAATTATTGGAAAATTGTGTTAAATAAAAAGTTCTAATAAAAAAATCTCTTAATATAATTTTTATAGAAACGAAAATTATATTAGGAGATTTTTATTATGTTAGTGATTAGAAAAAAACAAATTATTCTTGCAACATTGTGTGCATGTTTATCAATCTTTACATTTATGTTTACAACAGCAAAAGAACCTGTAAAAGAAACTGTTTCTCTTCCAGTTTCAGGAAAAACAGTAATACTAGATGCAGGGCATGGAGTACCAGATGAGGGAGCTCAAAGTAGCAATGGAACAACAGAAGCGGAGTCAAACTTAAAAATTGCGTTAAAAGTACAAAATTTACTAGAACAAAGTGGGTGTACTGTTTTGCTAACTCGTTCAGATGAAAATGCAATTTACGATATAGACAGCAAAACTTTGAAACAAAAGAAAATATCAGACATTCACAATAGAGTTAAAATTGGCAACGAAAGTAGTGCAGATGCCTTTGTTTCAATTCATTTAAACAAAATACCACAAAGTCAATATTATGGCTGGCAAACATTTTACAAAGATGGAAATGCAGATGGAAAAAAACTAGCAGCTGCAATACAAAACAGCTTAAACAATGCAATAGACAAAGAAAACAACAGAGTATCCAAAACAATAGATAATGTGTACATTATAAAACACATAGAAATACCTACAACGATTGTGGAATGTGGCTTTTTATCAAACCCAGAAGAAGAAAAACAATTGCTAGACGACGACTACCAAAACAGACTTGCATGGGGCATTTACAGCGGAATAATAAATTATTTTTGCGAATAAAAACTTGAATTGGGGGATGGAATTTGGGGACACTCTTAAAAATCAAGGTTCTGTTTCTCAAAACCTTGATTTTTAAGAGTGTCCCCAAATTCCATCCCCAAAATTCTGAATAAAAAAAGGAAAAAACTTCATAATATCATTAGGTGATGTTATGAAGGTTTCTTTTATTAAATTTAAAGATGATAAAGATAGATATAAAATTGCTAAGATGGTTGGTATGGATGTTTTTGAAATTAGTCGACCAGAGGATGTTGATAGGCAAATCGAAGAGCTTGAAAAGCAAAACTATAATACTATTTTTATACCTAATAGTTTGGCAAGTTTTTCAGATGATATTGTTAGAAAATATAAAAATAATGAAAATTTAAAAATTATTATTACTCCATCATCGAATAATTATAAATTATAGAATAATAAATATATTTTCCTAGTTTGATTGTATAACTTATCATTTTTGGGCAATAATTTAAATAATAATAATTTGAATTTTCAGGAGTGATTGGGATGAATGTTAGTAATATGAAAAATATGGTTGTTTTGAAAAATTTGCCTTCTAATATTATAGATGAGGCTATTGTTGTTTTAAAAAGTAATACAAAAGTTAAAAATTTAGAAAAGATTGAAAATTGCAAATCTTCTGGTTCAAATAGTGATAAGAAAAACGATAATCAATATGTTCTAAAAGAGGCAGAAATGCTTGTTTCTGATTATATTGCAAAAATTGATGAAAATAAAAAGCCAGCAAAAAAGGTTAATGTAAAACGCCTTAAAGCTGTTGCATTTATTTCTTCCGCTGTGGCTTTTTTGGAATTTTTGTTATTAGTTTAAAAGCATATATATTATTTTTAAATTCCGCGTAAGCGACCAACCGGAGCGAAGCGCAGGGCGACTGGAACAATTTACATAATAGTATTTTTTAATATGGAAATTGCGACACCAAGGAATTAAAAAATAATATATATGCTTTTTGATTAGTAAGTAATAATATAAAATAACCAAGCATATAGTTAAGAGAAAAAGAAACACAGGAGGAAAAGTATGGAAAGAACAATGTCAGTGGAAGAGAAGATTAGAAGAGCAGAAGAAATATATGCAAGGCGAAATAACGATAGTTATACAAATACAGCTAGAGTCAGGGTTAATGGCAAAGAAAAGAAAGATGTTAAGGTTTTTAAAAAGCTTTTTATTCAAATTATAATTTGTCTTTTTATTTATGGGGTTTTTTATTTGATAAAAAATAGTGATTACATATTTTCAGAAGATTTTGTAAATAAGGCAAAAGAAGTGCTTTCTTACGATACAAATTTTGGAGAGCTATATAATAATGCTAAAAATGCAGTAATTGGCTTTTTTAATAAAGATGAACAAGCAGATACTCCACAAGAAAATACTGAAGAGCAAAACAATAAACAATCTGCAGAATCTCAAAACAATGCAGATAATCAAAATGGAGAAAAAATTGAAAATCAAAATGCAGGAAATGAAGAAAATGTAAATACAACACAAGAAGGAATTGGCGGGGCAGTGGAAAAAAATGAAGCACAGCCAGTGCTTTCAGAGGAAGAACAGGAAATTCAGACTATTAAAAATACGGCATCATTTATAAAACCTATAGAAGGAACGATTAGTTCAAAATTCGGGTTAAGAAACCCAACAACTCCAACAGTTCCTAAAAATCATACTGGAACTGACATTGCAGCAAATACAGGAACTAAAATAAAAGCTGCAACAGATGGAGAGGTTGTGCTTGCCTCATCAGAAGGAGACTATGGTAATCATTTAAAAATTCAAATTGGGCAGGTTAGTATAATATATGCACATTGCAACAAATTGTACGTAAAGCAAGGTGACAAAATTACACAGGGGCAGGAAATTGCCGAAGTTGGCTCAACAGGAAATTCAACAGCTCCACATTTACATTTTGAGATTCGTTTAAATGAAAAGCCAGTTGATCCGCAGAAAATTCTAGAATTATAAAATGGGAGGTATAATGAGATTTAGAATAGATTTAAAAATATTTGCATTTATATTAATATTTATAATTACAAAACAAATTGAAATCTACTCAGTGATGATGGTATTTGCAATAATTCACGAACTTTCGCACATGTTAGTAGGAATTATTCTAGGATTTAAACCCGAAAAAATAGAACTAAATCCTCTTGGACTTTCACTTGCATTTAAACCTAATTATGATGACTATAATTTAAAAATTAGAAATGCAAATGCTTTTGAAATAAAGAAAATAATAGTAGCATTAGCTGGTCCAATTGTAAATTTAGCGATTGCTGTTTTTGTAGGACTTTTTGCTACGCCAAGTATAATTGTAAACATAATTTTTTATGCAAATTTACTAATTGCAATTTTTAACTTATTACCAATTTACCCTTTAGACGGAGGGAGAGTATTAAAAGGGATTTTACATATAATTTACGGTAAATGGAAAGCAAAAAAACTTATAAATGACATATCTTTTGCAATTACAATTATTTTAACAGCAATTTCTAGTATCGCAGTTTTTTATTATAAAAACTTTGCAATTGTTGCAATTATTGCGTATTTATGGATTATAGTTTTAAGGGCAGATTCTATTTATAAAAAAGAGCTCATTTTATACAAAATTTCTCTTGCAAATATTATTAAAAAATAGTAAACTATTATTAAATAAATAGAACGGAAAGGAAGCAAAAGATGAAAAATATAATAAAAAATGAGCGAGGCGTAACCCTTGTGTCGCTTGCAGTTGCAATAATTATACTTGGAATTATTACAACATTGCTACTTTATAATGTAAAAGACACAAAAGATATAGAGCGTGTTTCAAATATGTATATAGACATAGAAGGAATAAGTGACAGAATATCAAATTATTATTCAAGATACGGAGCTTTGCCTGTTACTATAGATGTAACATCAGATCCAATAGTTAGTGGTTGGATTTCAGAACTTCAAAGTGAAAATAATGAAGGCCCACTTGGAGCAAATGACACCGGAAAATTCTATGTTATAGATTTGAATGCACTTGAAAACCTATCTTTGAATTATGGTAGTGGTTTTACAAAAATAAATGGTTCAACATTGCCAGAAGATAAAGATGTTTACGTAATTAATGAAAATAGCCACAATATTTTTTATTTACATGGAATTAGAGTAAATAACAATGGTGTAATAAAAATGTATTATACAAATCAAGAAAAAGATACGGAAGTTGTTAGTACTAAATATGTTGACCAAATTAAAATTCCAGACGGATTTATTTTTAAAAGCGGAAATACAAAAAATGATTTAAAGATTGAAAAGGTTGTAACTGGTGGAACAAATATTGAATACACTTGGGCAAACACAGCAGATAATGTATATACAATGACAAAAATAGAAAATGATAATAATGTTGAATATCATTTAAAATCAGGAGATACCTTTGATTCTAAAATACTATTTGATACAACAAATGGGCAAAATGCAGAAGACTTAATTCAAAGTGCAAAAGAATTTGGTGGATTCTATTACGCCCAAGGAAGTAATGCAGATACAATTAATGTATATTATTTTTCAGTAGCAGAAGATGATAACTGGGGAATACCTTATAAAGCAACAGCAACTTATACAGATAAAAACGGAGACAAGGCATATATTCCAGCAGGATTTAAAATAAGCAAACTATCAAGTTTAAATACTATAAATAAAGGATTAGTAATAAAAAATGATACAACACAAGACGAATATGTTTGGATAGATGTACCAGACAATGTTCTAGCAAATGCAAGAACACTAGAAGAAATAGAAAAAGCATTAAAAGATTATACAAAAGATTATAGAGAAGAAGGGTATGACGATACTTATCCGGAAGGATTAGTGATGACAAATGACCCTAATAAAAATAATATGGTTGTGTATAATGATTTAAAAAATAAAATGTTACAAAGTATAAAACAAAATGGTGGATTTTATATAGGAAGATATGAAGCAGGGAATGGGACAAATAATGTTATTGTAAGTCAAAAAAATAAACCACCATGTTGGTTTAAAACAATAAGTCAAGCACAAGAGTTGGCTGATGATGGAACTAATAATTATTATAATACGAGCTTAATGTTTGGGATACAATGGGATTTGATTTGTAAATTTATAGAAGAAAGTGGTGCAAAATCTTATGCAGAAATAACAGAAAATAGTACACTATGGGGAAATTATAGTAATTCTAATATAGAATTTACAAATGAAGTTGGAGAAATGTTTATTTATGGTGGAAGCAGAAATTGGGAAAATATAAATGGTTATGATAAAACTAGTGGAACGAAAATTGCGTATACTACTGGAGTTACAACTAGAAACATGGTTTTAAATATTTTTGATTTAGCGGGAAATGTGTGGGAATATACACTTGAAGGCAATAATAATAATTGTGTTCTTAGAGGTGGAGGTTATCAAAATGATGGAAATAATAATGCTGCTATGGCTAAACATCGTAGTTATCGTATTGGTGCCCAATATACAGACTTCGGCTTCCGTGTAACCTTATTCCAAACTCCAGCAACATCATCAACAGAAGCACCATCTGCACAAATAAATAATTAATAAAAAATTGCGTGTTATACACGCAATTTTTTTATTATTTTCATTTCATTATACAAATTATCAACTTGAGCTTTTCTTGTTGAATATGCTTGCTTATATTCTTCTAAAAGTTGTTTATAATTATCTACAGTTTCTTCGCCTTTTAAATAAAGTTTCATTCCTTCTAAAAAGTAATTTTTCTTTTTTTCATTTGTTGCTTTCTCACGTTTTATATCATATTTTTCAACTTCATGTAATCTGTCAATTTCAGCTTTTAAATCATCAACATAAGATTGTCTGCAGGTTATTTCATAGCCAATATCATCTACAACTACTTTGAATAAAACTCTAACTATAGCGGGATTAATTTTTCCCATTTTTGCTAAATCTTTCATTTCAGATAAAGCTACAGATTTTTTTTCTTCTTTATATCTAGATTTGGCGTTTGGTTGAGAATTTTCTATTAAAATTTTTAAAGTATCTGAAATTCCAATGTGGGTTTTATATTGACGTTTACTAACAATTGCATCAAATTCGTCTGCAACAGTAACTATTTGAATTTCATAAGGGATTTCCTTTTTTGTTAGACCTTCTGGGTATCCTGATCCGTTTAGTGCTTCATGATGAGATAGAGCGAAGTGGGCATATGGTCTTAATTTGGGGTCCTTATTAAGCATATTGTAACCAATAGTAGTATGAGTTTTCATTATCTCATATTCTTCATCAGTTAGTTTTCCAGGTTTTTGCAATACTTCTGCTGGAATATATAGTTTTCCTACATCATGTAGAAATGCACCAATAGTGCAATATTCTGTAAATCCTTTATTACAATGTAAATATTCGCATAATCTACAGGTAACACTTGCAACATTTTCGCAGTGCTTTCTTGTAAAAACATCTAATGTATCTAACATGTTCAATTGATATCTCATTTTTTCGTCTAAATTGTAAGACTTTAAACTTGTTTTATCATAAAAATCAAAAACTTCATTTTTCATTTGCTTTTCTCCTCATTTTTATAATAGCATTAAAAAATAAATTCTGCAAGGGCAAAATATAATAATTTTCATTTTTTCGAATGCGACCAGAGCAGTTATAGAAATTGTTTAAAAAGCTCTTAAAGGGTCCTGAATTCGGGGGGTGTTAAGAGCTTTTTTTACAATTTCTTAACATCGTCGTCGGGTAGCCGAGAAAAAATTAAAATTATTATATTTTGACTATAAAAAATTATTATATTTGTCTTAAAACAATTGAAAAATGGTTGAATATGTGATAATATATACAAAGTAAAAATGAAGAGAGGAAGAGAGCAATGTACAGAACAAAAACATGTGGAGAATTAAATATTAAAAACGTTGGAGAAGAAGTTGAACTAGCTGGATGGATTCAAAAAATAAGAAACCTAGGTGGAATGATTTTTATAGATTTACGTGATGAATTTGGAATTACTCAAATTGTTATAAATGATGAAAAAATGCAAGAGATTGCAAAAGACTATAATACAGAAAGCTGTATCCACATAAAAGGAAAAATTGTGGAAAGAAGTAATAAAAACTTGAAAATTCCAACAGGAGAAATAGAAGTTGTAGCAAGTGAAATAGAAGTTTTAGGAAAATGTAAAACTGTACTTCCATTTGAAATAAACACTGACCAAGAGGTTAGAGAAGATTTAAGACTTGAATATAGATTTTTAGATTTAAGAAATGAAAAATTACACAATAATATTTTACTTCGTTCTAAAATTTTAAAAACTTTTAGAGATAAAATGGATGAATTAGGGTTTACAGAGATTCAAACACCAATACTTGCAAATTCATCTCCAGAGGGAGCAAGGGACTATTTAGTACCTAGTAGATTAAATCCTGGTGAGTTTTATGCTTTGCCTCAAGCACCACAACAATTTAAACAATTATTAATGGTGGGAGGATTTAATAAATACTACCAAATAGCTCCATGTTTTAGAGATGAAGATCCAAGAGCAGACAGAGCTCCAGGTGAATTCTATCAATTAGACTTTGAAATGAGTTTTGCAACACAAGAAGACGTATTTGGCGTAATAGAAAATGTAGTACCTTTTACATTTGAAAAATTCACAAATTACAAAGTAGATAAAGGACCATTTGTACGTATTCCATATAGAGAAGCCATGGAAAAATATGGAATTGATAAACCTGATTTAAGAAATCCATTAATAATTCAAGATGTAACAAAATGCTTTGAAAATTCAGAATTTAAAGCTTTTGAAGGAAAAACAATAAAAGCTATAGTTGTTCCAAATGGGGCAGAACAAGGAAGAAAATTCTTCGATAAAATGGGCGAATATGCTGTAACAGAAGAGGTTGGAGCAAAAGGTTTAGCTTGGGTAAAATTTGAACAAGATGGAACAGTTGCAGGAGGAATAGCTAAATTTATTACAGATGAAATAAAAGAACAACTAGAAAAAGAATATGGAGTAAAACCAAATTCAGCAATATTCTTTATTGCAGATGAGTTTGCAAAGGCTCAAAAAATAGCAGGTTTAGTTAGAATTGAACTTGGTAAGAGGTTAGATTTATTAGAAAAAGATGTATTCAGATTCTGCTTTATAGTTGATTTCCCAATGTATGAGCTATCAGATGAAGGAACAATAGACTTCAACCATAATCCATTCTCAATGCCACAAGGTGGAATGAAAGCTTTAGAAACACAAGATCCATTAGATATAGTTGCATATCAATTTGACTTAGTATGTAATGGTTATGAAATGGCATCTGGTGCTGTAAGAAACCATGATCCAGAAATAATGGTAAAAGCTTTTGAAATAGCAGGATATAATGAAGAAGATGTAAAGAATAGATTTGGTGCATTATACAATGCTTTCCAATATGGAACACCACCACATGCTGGAGCTGCTCCTGGAATTGATAGAATGGTAATGCTAATTGCTGATTCAACAAATATTAGAGAAGTAATAGCATTTCCAAAAAATAAAAGAGCAAGAGACTTGCTTATGAGAGCACCTTCTAGGGTAACAGAAGAACAATTAAAAGATGTTCACATTAAATTAAGAGAAGAATAATTATTATCAAAATATAGTAATAATGCTTGTTACAAAAGGAAAAATGTCCGAAAATAATTAGAATGATTTAAAGAAATGATTCTAATTATTAAAGGAAAAGGAGAAGGGTATGAGAGATTTAATTGCTCTAATAAAACAATATAAAGAAGAAGGACGAAGTAATGCCGAAATTAGACGTTTAACTGAATTAAATTATTATAATGCTGAAGATTTCACTGAAATAACTGAAGATGGTGAATTGATAATAGCTGATGGTATTACTTCTATATCTCAAACTTTTGCGCATAGAGAGTATGATAGTCATGGGAATCTAGAATTTTATCCAGATAATAATAAAACAATAAAAAGAATAAAAGTTCCAGATAGTGTAAAAGATATTATGCATGATGCTTTTGCCTCACTACATGCGTTGGAAGAAGTAGTATTGCCTGAAGATCTTAAATACATAGGAGAGAATGCATTTGCAAATTGTGAAAAATTAAAAAAAATAAATATTCCAGAAGCTGTAACTACAATAGGCCCAAAAGCTTTCTTGAAATGTCAGGGATTAGAAGAAGTTATAATGAATGAAGGAATAGAAAAAATAGGAGAGAAAGCATTTGCAAATTGTGAAAACTTAAAAAGAATTAACATTCCAGAAACTGTAAATAAAATGGGTTCAGAAGCATTTGCGAATTGCTATGAATTAGAAGAAATAAATATTCCTTCAGCTCTTACGACAATAAAATCAAAAACATTTGCAGGTTGTCGTAAACTAGAAAATGTAGTATTTCAGGAAGGGCTTGAGACAATAGAAGAAAATGCATTTTTAAATTGTGCAAACTTAAAAAATATCAATTTTCCAGAAAGTTTAGAAAAAGAAGAGGATGCATTTATTGGTTGTAAAGAAGAATTAACAAGCACAATTCCTTCTAGGTTAAAAATGGATGAAAATGGTGTAATTACAAATTTTTTTGCAGAAGATATTCATGATGGCGTTTATACAATTCCTAAAGGGGCAAAAAGAATTGCTTCACTAAAAGGAATAAATAAGTATGTGGGCGACATAGAAGAAATTGTAATGCCAGACGGATTAAGAGCTATAGATGATGGGGTCATTCGTGGTTTATATAATATGAAAAAAATGGTTATGCCAGACTCAGTTGTTGAATTAGGAGATGGAAACTTTGCTGACTGTTATTTGTTGGAGAAGGTAAGGCTTTCAAGAAATCTTAAAACTATTACATCAGAAGTTCGTGCTGATTTGGCTGAATCCAATGTCACATGTTTAATAATACCAGATTCAACCCAATTAATAAAATCTAAACCTCAATTTATTAAAAGTGGAAGAAATGTTGACGGCTTTTTTAACCCAAAATATAATTTTGATAGAATTTATTATGATAATAATGAACAGCTTGATAATAGTTATTATATACAAGGCGGTGGTTCATCAACATATATTAAAACAGATAAACATGAGACTACAAAGTGCTTTAAATATGAGGACAAAAGGGAAGAAAATACTGAAAAAAACAAGGATGAAAATAGACAAATATGTATGTCAGATATCAAAGATTTAGATAAAATAACACGATTGAATATATCATCCTCGAATATAAGAAAAATAGGACCATTTGCTGTTTCACAATGTCCAAATTTAGAAGAAGTATTTATTGAAGAAGGAGTAACTGAAATTGGTCCAGGGGCTTTTGCTGAATGTGAAAATCTTAAAAGAATTTATTTGCCTAAAAACATAAAAGAAATTTCAGATTTTGCTTTTTATGATTGCCCAAGCCTAGAAGAAATAATAATTGATGGCAAAAGTGTAAAAATAGGTGACTTTGCTTTCACAAAGTGTAGTTCATTAGAAAGAGCTGTTTTACCGGAAAGAGTTTCTAGTGTGGGGAAAAGTTCTTTTTATGGTTGCAAAAATCTTAAATACACAGCTGGAATGGAAAATGTAGATATAATAGATCAAATGGCTTTTGCAGGATGTGAACAATTAAAAATATCTATTCCTAATAAAATTAAAGAAATTGGAGATTTTGCATATGCAGAAGCAGGATTTAAAAACTGGGATATTCCTAATGTTGAAGGGGATGCTTTAAAGGATTATCATTTTAATGAAACAATGGTTATAGTTCCTTCTAATTGTGAAAAAATCGGGAAATATGCTTTTAGAAATTGTAAAGGAATAAAGATGGTACATTTTAATGAAGGAAGCAAATTGACTGAAATAAAAGAGGGAACATTTGAAAATTGCAATTTGATTTCAGTTTTGGATTTTCCAGAGGGGATGAACCTAATAGGAAATAAAGCTTTTAAAAATTGCAAAGGAGTGGAGGAAGTTTATTTTCCAGAATCTATTCAAGAAATTGGAAATGAAGCTTTTTTAGGGTGCAAAAGTCTAGAAAAGGCAATAGTTAAAGGACATAAAAAAGGTGAACAAATTGCTATGGGGAACAGCTTTGAAGGGTGCAATAATTTGCAAACAATAAACTTTTCTAATTTAGAATTTGAAACGAAAATGATAGGTGGAGAATATTGTGATGTAGCAAGAAAAGGAGGAACGCAAAATAAAGGACCGAAAAAATTCTCAATAGATAGTATAATAAAAGCTATTGAAAATAGAGGAATGGAGAGATAAAAACAAAAAATGCAAAAGTTTAAACTTTTGCATTTTATTTTTCTATTGTGAAACACTTTGGTTTAAAACATCGCTTTTGTCACTTTCAGATATATAACCGTATTTCACCATTGCATTTAAAACTTGCTTTTGTCTTTGTTTTGCAAGTTCTGGATTAACTGTTGGCGCGTAAATTGAAGGAGCATTTGGAACTCCAGCAAGCATTGATGCTTCATATAGTGTTAAATCTTTTGGCTCTTTATTATAATATCCTTTACTTGCATCATAAATTCCATAATAACCATCACCGAAATAAGCAGTATTTACATATATTGCAAAAATCTCATTTTTTGAATAATTTTTCTCTAGATCAGATGCTCCAAAAACTTCACCTAGCTTTCTAGAAAGAGTACGCTCTTGGCTAAAAAATACATTTTTGGCAACTTGTTGTGTTATTGTGCTTCCACCTTGTTCAAATTCGCCTTCCTTAAGATTTGTGAAAACCGCTCTAATTATAGATAAATAATCAACTGCACCATGATCAAAATATCTATGGTCTTCTATTGCAATAACTGCATTTATGTAATTTTTATTTAAATCATCAAACTTGACAAAATGTTCCTTGCTTGTTATTTCATTTATTCTGTCAAAAAGTGGTTTTTCTTTGAGAACATTAGAATAACTTCCGTATCCTATAAAAAATAGAATTGAAGCAATAACTAAAATAAAAATTGATACAATTATTATAATTCTTCTAAATATTTTCAAATAAATCACCTCGTTTTCAATAATAATTATATAATAAAATAATTAAAAAGAAAATATAAAATCGTGAATTTATTTAAAAGAGTGGAAATAAAATGTTTAAAGTGTTATAATATTAAAAATAAATTGAGCTGAAAGGAAGACAGTAAATGACAAAAACTGAAAGAGAATATGTTACAAAGTTGAATTCAGAAATGCCAGAATTTACAGGAACACCTACAGAAGTAGAAAAGAAAATTGCTATGTATGTTTATCTAAAATTAGGTAAGTCTAAAACTTTTGATGAGAAGTGGTTTTTTGGGAATAGAGCCGAAAGGCAAAAAATGAGAAAAGTAAATAAAAAAGAAAAGAAAAATACAGATTTAATTATAAAGAAAAGAAAATTAGTGTGTGTTACTCTTTCGAGTTTGTATGCTAGATTGTTAAAAGATTTTGGACTAAAATGTAAAACAGAAAATTTATATGATCATAATGAGCATTTATCTAATATAATTACATTTAGTAATGGGGAAAAGATTGCTGTAGATTTACAAAAGGACTTAGAATATATTCAAACTAAAAGTAGAACACAAAACTTTGGGTATATATATAATAATGGATTTTTGACAGGTAAAAAATTGAGTGATGAAGAACTATTTGAACTCCACAAATCATGCGGTTATGTTGAAAAAGAAGAAGACTACATGGATTCTAAAATAAAGAATTTTACTAAAAAGGTTGAAGGACTTAAGGCAGACGAAATTTTAGAAAAAATTCTATTTGACAGAAGCTTAAAAGGGTATCAAAAAGATATTGGGTATATAGAATTACTTAAACATTATATAAGAATTATCAATAAAGTTGCTCCAAAGATGGATAATGATGGAATATTTCATTGTAATTGTTATAGAAAAGTTCAGGGCGAAAATGGCAAAGATGAAAAAGATTACATTATGTGTTTTTATTCAATAGTAGGCGATAAAGTAAAGGCGTATTTGTATTCAAACATTGGAAAAAGCTTTAAGCCAATTGAATTAGAAACATTTGCCAAACTTGAAAAAGACGGTTTATTTATTGGGAAAAATCCTCAAGAAGAAGGAGCTATAGTATTGAGAAAACACATTAATAAAGCTGTTGAAGAAAGTATAAAGAGAAAACATATTGAAGATTTTAAAAGAAATTCTTTAAAATATATAGAACGTGAGTAAAAGCATAGTATTTTTATATTATGCTTTTTTAAAAAATATAAAACATAATTTCGTAAAAAGATTGACTTTTTTTAAATAAATATATATAATGACATGGAAATGAAGAAAAAGTGAGGTAATTAAAATGTTAGCATATATTAAAGGAACTTTGGAAATGAAAATGACAGGATATGTTGTAATTGATGTAGGTGGACTTGGATATAAAGTTTTTATGACAGATTCTGGGATAGAAGAATTAGGCAATATAGGTGATGTAGTAAAAGTACACACTTATTACAAAGTGAGAGAAGATGATATAAGTATTTTTGGTTTTAATACTTTAGAAGAATTAAAAATGTTTGAACTTTTGATTTCTGTAAGTGGAGTTGGTGCCAAAACAGCAATTACAATGTTATCAAGCTGTGAACCAACTCAATTTGCAATTGCAATAATTTCAGAAGATGTAAATACTTTAAAACAAATCCCAGGAATAGGTGCAAAATCTGCACAAAGAATAATTTTAGAATTAAAAGACAAAATAAAGAAAGAACAACAAATTCAAGAATTAACAAGAGCAAGCAAAACAACAGCTAAAACAAAACTTGAAATTACAATTGAAAATAATGAGAAAATTGATGAAGCAATTGCTGCACTTCAAGTTTTAGGATATAACAAGAAAGAAATTGAAAAAGCATTTGCTAAAATTGAAACTGATAATGTTTCTACTGAAGATTTAATCAGAAAGGGACTAGCAGTATTAGGAAAATAAAAAATTAAAGGAAAGAAAATCGAATCAAAGACGAAGTTTTTATTCGACTAGGTGTAAAAGATGAATAAGGAACCATTAGCATACAGAATGAGGCCAAAAACATTGGAAGAATATGTAGGGCAAGAACATGTAATTGGAAAAGATAAAATACTATATAGAACTATAAAAGCTGACAGGCTATCTAGCATTATATTATTTGGACCTCCAGGATGCGGAAAGACTTCACTTGCACGAGTTATAAGTGAAACTACAAAATATAAATTTTATAAAATAAATGCAGTAACAGCAGGGGTTCAGGACATAAAAAGAGTAATTGAAGAAACAAAAAATTTTATGTTAAACCCAACAGGGAAAAGCATTTTATTTATTGATGAGATTCACAGATTTAACAAGCTTCAACAAGATGCACTTTTGCCTTATGTTGAAGATGGCACTATTATCTTAATTGGAGCAACAACCGAGAATCCTTATTTTGAAGTTAACAAAGCTCTTATTTCTAGGTCAATGGTAATAAAACTAGAGGCATTAACAGAGGAAAATGTTTTTACTGTCTTAAAAAATGCACTAGAAAGAAAAGATGGTTTAGGAGAATATCAAATAAAAATAGAAGATAGCACTTTGAGAAAACTTGCAAGTATTTCATCAGGAGATGTTAGAACTGCTTTAAATGGGCTAGAAGTTGCGGTACTAACAACATCTATGGACACAGATGGATTTATACATATTACAGATGAAGTAATAAAGAATAGTGTTCAAAATAAAAAAGCTATTTTTGATAAAAATGGAGATAGTCATTATGATAACATAAGTGCTTTCATAAAATCAATGAGAGGTTCTGACCCGGATGCGGCAATATTTTATCTAGCAAGAGCCTTAAATGGAGGAGAAGACCCAATGTTTTTAGCAAGAAGAATTGTTATTTGCGCATCAGAAGATGTCGGAATGGCAAACCCAAATGCTCTTGTTGTTGCAAATTCTGCAATGCAGGCTGTTCACATGGTTGGAATGCCAGAAGCAAGAATATTACTTGCAGAAGCGGCAGTTTATGTAGCAACATCAAAAAAATCAAATGCAAGCTATTTAGCTATTGATAAAGCTTTAAATGATGTAAAAACGAAAGATACAGGGGAAGTTCCAATGCATATTAGAAATGCACCTATAAAACAAATGGAAAATTTTGGATATCACCAAGGATATTTATATCCCCACGATTTCCCAGGACATTGGGTTGAACAACAATATTTACCAGATGAAGTATTAGGAGTTAAATATTATGAAAAAGATGAAAATTGTATTCAATAGATTGAATACAATTTTTATCTTTTTATATTTATAATATTTGTTTTTTTGCACATAATAAAATTATAAATCAAATTGAAAGGATGATAGATATGAAATTTGTAAAAGGTGCTGTAATTGGCGGGTTAGTGGCAACAGGAATATATATGATGTATTCTCAAAATGAATGTAAGACAAGAAAAGCTATGATGAGAAAAGGAAAACAATTGATTAAAAAGATGGGAATTGTATAATTATTGCAAATTTGCAATAATTTTTTTCTTCTAAAATTTGACAAATTCAGTGTTTTATAGTATAATTTAGTAGTTTTATAAATGAGAAAAATAATAATTTTGAAAGGAAGAAGAAGATGAATAACCCAAATATCAGAAACATAGCAATAATTGCACACGTAGACCATGGAAAAACTACACTAGTAGATGCTTTATTAAGACAAAGTCATATTTTTAGAGAAAATGAACAAGTAGCAGAAAGAATCATGGATTCAAATGATCAAGAAAAAGAAAGAGGAATTACAATTTTAGCTAAAAACACATCAGTAATGCATGGAGATATAAAAATCAATATCGTTGATACTCCAGGACATGCTGACTTTGGTGGAGAAGTTGAAAGAGTTTTAAAAACTGTTGATGGTGTTTTGCTTTTAGTAGATGCCTTTGAAGGAGCAATGCCTCAAACAAGAGAAGTTTTGAAAAAATCTTTAGCGTTAGGATTAAAACCGATAGTTGTAATTAATAAAATAGATAGACCAGGAGCACAACCTGAAAAAGTTGTAGATCAAGTAATTGAGCTATTTATAGAATTAGATGCAACAGATGAACAATTAGATTTTCCAGTTGTATATGCATCTGCAAAAAATGGAATAGCTAAAATGGATTTAAATGATGAAACTGATAATTTAGATTGTTTATTTGAAACAATTATAAATACAATACAAGCTCCAAACTGTGATGAAGAAGGACCAGCTCAAATGTTAGTATCTAACATAGATTATGACGATTATGTTGGAAGAATTGCAGTTGGTAGAGTAGAAAGAGGAACAATAAAATTAGGTATGCCAGTTTCTATTTGTGGTAAAGAAGATAAAATAACACAAGGTAGAATTGCTAAAGTTTACACTCATGTTGGACTAAATAAAGTAGAAGTTGAAGAAGGAAAAGCAGGAGATATAATTGAACTTGCAGGTATTCCTGATATCAATATAGGAGATACAATTTGCGATTTCAATAATCCAGAAAAAATACCATTTGTAGATATAGATGAACCAACAGTTTCTATGACATTCAGTGTTAACAATGGACCATTTGCAGGAAAAGAAGGACAATTTATTACATCAAGACATATAAGAGATAGATTATTCAAAGAATTAGATAGAAATGTTTCATTAAGAGTAAAAGAAACAGATTCACCAGATTCTTTTGAAGTTTCAGGAAGAGGAGAACTTCACTTATCAGTTTTAATTGAAACAATGAGAAGAGAAGGATTTGAACTTTTAGTATCTCGTCCAAAAGTTATTTTCAAAGATATTGATGGAGTAAAATGTGAACCAATAGAATTATTAGTTGTTAATGTACCAGATGATTGTGTTGGAAACGTTATTGAAAAACTAGGTAGAAGAAAAGCAGAAATGGTAAACATGGAACCTGCAGAAGCTGGGCATACAAAAATAGAATTCAAAATTCCAGCAAGAGGATTAATTGGATATAGAACAGAATTCTTAACAGATACAAAAGGTGAAGGAACAATGAACCATATCTTTGATTCTTATGAACCATATAAGGGAGATATTCAAGCAAGAGTAAGAGGAACAATAGTTGCTTTCGAAGCTGGAAAATCAATTACTTATGGTTTATACAATGCACAAGATAAGGGAGATTTATTTATTGGACCTGGTGTAGATGTTTATGAAGGAATGATAGTTGGTCTAAACTCAAGAGGAGAAGACTTAGCAATAAATGTATGTAAAGAAAAACATTTAACAAATACAAGAGCTTCAGGTTCAGATGATGCTTTAAGACTAGTTCCACCAATACAAATGTCATTAGAAAAAGCTATTGAATTTATTCAAGATGATGAATTGGTTGAAGTTACACCAAAATCAATTAGATTAAGAAAGAAAATATTAGATAGCAAGGAAAGAGAAAGAGCAGCTAGAGCTAGTATGAAAAATAATTAAAAAAGAGCACCGAGGTTAATCGGTGCTTTTTTGAACGTTTAGAAATAGTAGGCAAGCATTATGTTTAGCTCATCGCCTACATACCAAACCATCATTCCGAAGTTGTTTGATTCGCTTTCATCCCAAGTATGGTTGATATCACCATTGGGATGAATTATGTAACAATTATTATCCTCAACAGAAGCTTCAATGAAGAAGAGCCTAGACTCTTCTGGATCGTGATAAAAAGTTTCTTTTGAACTTTTTTCTTTTGCGAATCTTTTGAGAGATTCTGCTTGAACTTCATTTAGTGGTTTGCCAACAATTCTTAAACGTTCTGCCATGTTGTCTAGTGTCATTTAGTCAAATCCTTTCTGCCACATTTGTGGTCTGTTGGTGGCCTAAAAGCCTAGCGTTAAATTGTTCTTATCCCATTATAGCACAAATACAGCCTAAAATCAAATTAAGTTGAAAAAATATTAAAAATATGGTAAAATAGACATAGATATGTTTTTTTGCGGGGGACACCCCCAAAAAAAAAAAAAAGGGACCGGAAAGGAAAATTATAAAATGAATAGAGAAGAACTAGAAAATATAAAGCAAAAGGCGTTAGATGAACACATTCCAATTATTATGGATGATACATTAGAAGTAATTGCAAAATACTTAAAAGAAATTAGACCTAATAGAATATTGGAAATTGGTACAGCTGTTGGGTATTCTGCAATGTGTTTTTCAGAGTATTTAGCAGAAGGTGGAATTATAGATACAATTGAAAGAGATGAAGAACGAATTAAAGAAGCAAAAGTCAATATAAAAAATGTTGGAGTAGAAGATAAAATAAACATTTATGAAGGCGATGCAGTAGAGATTTTGCCAACATTAAATGATAAATATGATGTAGTTTTCATTGATGCAGCAAAAGGAAAATATCCATTTTTCTTAAAAGAGTCTTTACGAATGATTAAAGAAAATGGTGTAATATTTGCAGATAACATTTTATACAAAGGTTATGTAATGAGTGATTACAACAAGCATAAACAACGTACAGCTGTAAGAAATTTGCGTGAATATATAAAAGAAGTAAGTGAAAATCCAGACCTTGAAACTGAAATTTTAGAAGTAGGAGATGGACTTGCTATTAGTAAAATAAGGAGGAAAGCATAATGGGAAATGATTTTAGAGATAGTCTTAAAATTATTAAAGAAGAAGAATTAAAACCATTATACACGCAAAATGATATTGAAAAAGAGGAACTTTTAAGACATTTTATATTTTCACAAAAGAAAGAATTTGAAGCATATATGAGATTTGTAAATTCTATATTATGTGTTTTAAAGCAATTTGCAATTGTTTCAGAATATACTAGATTTTTAGGCAGAATTAAATCAGTAGAAAGCTCTTTAAAAAATGATTGTGTAAAGACATTGAATGATGTATTTGGAGTAGAAATTGATTCAGCTACATCAGGAGAAACAGCATTTTTGTGTGATTTAATAACAGCTAATATAGTTAAAACAAAAGAAGCTGTTCATAACAAAAACAATGGATATGTTGCTTATCATGCTTCAGGCTATCCTAAAATAAAAGGTTTATATGAAAAATTGGAAATGATGCTAAAAACTGAATTTAAAGAAGAGGATTTGTTTGATAGTTATAAGAAAAATGTTAGAGATAAAGCAAAAGAAGAAATACAAAAAAATGTAGCAAATGTTAGAGATTATTTTAAAAAATATTGTGAAGCATTAAATGATTATATGGATTATATAAGAGGCACTCTTGATTCAAATGATATGAAGATTTTGAAAAGACAATTTAAAAAATATGAAACTGAATATCAAAAGGAAATAAAAGCTATAGGATCTAATCCACAAAATCAACCCATTATAGAAGGAAAATTCGAAACAATTGAAACTGCAATTGCTGCAAATATTGGTAAGGCAGCACATGATGTTTATAAAGATGAAGATATGAAAGAAATTCAAGAAGAATTTGATAGAAATGGCGGTCATTTACCTTTATCTAAATTACCTATTATGTATAGGTCACTTATAGAAACGGATGAAGAAGGAAATCCAATTCCTCCAAGAATGCTTTCATCTGTTGAAGCAGCAAAAGCTACATATCCTGGTTTAAAATTAAGAAAAATAGAACCAAAACAAAGATAAAAAAGTTGGCGAAAGCCAACTTTTTAACATTTTAATAATAATTTCATATTATTACCATAGGAGGCAGTAAAAATGTGGGAGTTTTTTATAAATACAGTAATTTGGACATTTGCTTTTTATGGATTATTTGAGTTTGTTAAAAATATTTTCTATTTGTGTACATATACAAAGTGTAAATCAGACGGAATAAACTTGATTGTTACGGTAAAGAATCAAGAAGATAAAATTGAAGGATTTTTGCGTTCCTTGACATTTAAAATTTTATATGGAAAAGAAGATACAATTAAAAATATTATAGTTGCGGACTTAAAATCTGATGATAAAACCAAGGAAATTGTGCAAAAACTTTCTATTGACAATGAAATGCTTAAAGTTATTTCTTGGAAAGAGTGCAAGGATATCATAGATTTAATTGATGGCGAGTGAGTTTCTTATGCAGTTGGGAGTTGCAGAAAATGATAATTTTCTTGTCTGCAAGCTTTATAGAAAAGAACTTGAAACGAAATCAAATCTATGATAAACTAGTGAAAAAACAAAAAGGAGCAATAATCTTGGAAATTGAAGGAGAAATTGAAGGCATAATTTATCAAAATGATACAAATAGCTATACTGTTGCAGAGTTTGGAACAGAAGAAGAGATTGTTACAATTGTAGGTTATTTGCCTTTTATACATGAAGGAGATACTTTAAAATTATATGGAAAATATGTTGAACATAAAGATTATGGTAGACAATTTAAGGTAGATACCTTTGAAAAACTTATGCCAAAGACTCTGGGAGCTTTACAAAGGTATTTAGCGAGTGGAAGTATAAAAGGTGTTGGAGAAGCAACTAGCAAACGAATTGTAGATAAATTTGGAGAAGAAACGATTCATGTATTAAAATATGAACCAGATAGATTAGCACAAATAAAAGGAATTTCAGAAAAAAAAGCAATTGAAATTTCTGAAAGTTTTGTTGAAAATTTTGAAATGTGGCAAATTGTTGGATTTCTTGAAAAATTTGGACTAGGTGCTGAACATGCAAAAAAAGTATACAAACAATTTGGAACACATGCAATAGAAGAAATTGAAGCAAATCCATATTTATTACTAGATATAGCTCGTGGAGTAGATTTTAATCAAATTGATAAAATGGCATTAGATTTAGGATTTGAATTAGAAAATTATAAAAGAGTTAAAAGTGGCATAAAATATGGACTTTTAAGAATTACATATAATGGTCATAGCTGCACTTTAAAAGAAAATTTAATTTTATTTGTAAAAACACTTTTAAATGTATCAGAAGATGCAATAGATAATTGCATAATAGACTTAAAGGCAAAAGATGAAATTTTTATAGAAAAAAGAGATGAAGAAGAATGGATTTATTTAAAAGAATTTTATGAAACAGAGTTAAGTATTGCATTGAGAATAAAAGACTTAAATTCTTCTAAAAATTATAAAAAAATATCAAATATCGAAAAAGAATTAAAAAAAGCAGAAGAAAAGATAGATATTGAACTATCTGAAAAACAAAAAGAAGCTATAACACTTGTAAATGACCACAATGTAATAGTAATTACAGGTGGACCTGGTACTGGAAAAACAACAATAATAAAAACAATAATAGATATATATGAAGAAAGAAAAAATAAAGTGGTTTTGTGCGCACCAACTGGTAGAGCAGCAAAAAAAATGACAGAAACAACAGGCAAAGAAGCTTCAACGTTGCATAGGCTTTTGGAAATTGGAAAAATTGATGATGATAATTTTATGAGTAATTATAATTACGAAGGAGCACCAATAGATGCAGATGTAATAATTGTTGATGAGGTTTCTATGGTGGACATGTTTTTGATGAATTATCTTTTAAAATGTATTTACAAAGGTACAAAATTGATTTTAGTTGGAGATGTTGACCAACTTGCATCAGTAGGACCGGGAAGTGTTTTAAAAGATATTATAGCATCTGAAAAGGTTACAACTATCAAATTAGATAAAATTTTTAGACAGGCTGCCAAAAGTAAAATAATTCTAAATGCACATAGAGTAAATAAAGGTGAAGTTTTTCTTCCAAAAGAAGAACAGGAAGGTTTAAATGACGACTTTTTCTTTATAGATGAAAGCAACCAAGAAAGAATATTAAGTCAGATAATTTCGCTATGTACAGGAAGACTTCAAAAATATGGGAACTATGACTTTTTCAAAAATATACAAGTTCTAACTCCGACCAAAAAAGGAATTATTGGAACAAAAGAATTAAACAAAGCATTACAGGAAAAACTCAATCCAAATGATGGCACATTAAAGGAGAAAACAAGTAATGGAGCTATTTATAGAGTTGGCGATAGAGTAATGCAAATAAAAAATAATTATGACATGTATTGGGAAAAAGATATAGAGAAAAAGGAATATGGAAGCGGAGTTTTTAATGGAGAAACAGGTACTATTTTAAATGTAAACAATACAGAAAAAATAGTAGAAGTTCAATTTGATGATGATAAAATATGTTGGTATGAATTTAACGAACTAGAACAAATAGAGCATAGTTATAGCATAACAATTCATAAAGCACAAGGAAGTGAATTTGATGTAGTAATAATGGCAATTCCACAAGCAGCACCAATGCTACTTACAAGGAATTTACTATATACAGGAATAACTAGAGCTAAGAAACTTCTAATTGTTATTGGTAGTAAAAAAATTGTAGATTTTATGGTAAATAATATAGACAGCAAAAAAAGAAATACAGGATTGAAATATAAGTTGGAAAATTGTTAGGAGGTAGTACTAATTATTAACATTTTAGACCTAATATTTCCACAGACTTGCCGGAATTTGTGGAAAACTAAATGAAAATTCACTATGTAGAAAGTGTGAATTATTGCTAGAAAAACAATCAGGCTTTACAATATATGAAAATGAAGAACTACAAAATTATTTTGATTATCATATATACTTTTTTAAATATGAGGGAATAATAAGACAAACAATTTTAAGATATAAATTTAGGGACAAATCATATTTATACAAAACGTTCACAAATTTTTTTATAAAAAATGAAAATTTTTGTAGATTTTTAGAAAATTATGATATAATAATTCCAGTTCCAATAAGTAAGAAAAGAAATAAAGAAAGAGGATATAACCAAAGCCTACTAATTGCTAGGGAAATAAGCAAAAAATTAAATATTAAATTAGTAAAAAATTGCTTATATAAAACCAAAAATGTAATAGAACAAAGCAAACTTTCAAAAGAAGAAAGAGAACAAAATATACAAGGGGTATATTCTTTGAAAAATTCTGAAAAACTGGAAAATAAAAAAATACTATTAGTAGATGATATTTTTACAACCGGAAGCACAGTAAATGAATGTTGTAAGGTATTGCTTTCAGCAAAACCTTCAGAAATCACAGTTCTAACAATCGCTAAAGATTAAATAATAGTTCAAAGGTTGAAGAAAGGAAAAAAGTAGAGATGGAAGATTTAGTTGAAAGCATATTAGACTATGTAAGATCAGATTACACAGATTATGCAATCATGATAAATGGAGAATGGGGTTCAGGAAAAACTCATTTTTGGAACAACAAAATAAAGAAAAAAATTGAGTCAATGCAACTAAATGGAAAAAGATATACCACAATATATATGTCACTTTATGGTATATCAAACTTAGAAGAAATAAGCAAAAAAATCTTTATAGAAACAACACAACTAATGGATAAAAATTTGCGTAAATTCATGAATACACATGGTCAAACTTCAATTCCAGAATATGCAAAAACTGGATTAGATATGGCTAATCTTTTTGGTGTTTCAAAAAATGGAGATAGAATGGATTATGCTGATTTCTTCTCAACAGATGACAAAGTATTGTGCTTTGACGACTTAGAGAGAGCTAATGTTGATGTTATTGATATTTTGGGATATATCAATAACTTTGTTGAGCATGACCATATAAAAACTATTATTATATGTAATGAAAAAGAACTTTCAACTAAATTCAAAAGTAGTAATATAGAAATGAAAACATTTATTGCAACATATCTTTTAGATAAACAAGATGAGCTTACAAAAGCAGATAAGCCAATGGTTGAAAAAATTCAAGAAAAGATTGAGCATGTTTTTGACAAAGCAAATGATTATGAAAGAATAAAAGAAAAACTTATTGGGGAAACTTTCGAATATGCACCAAAGTTTGATTATATAATAAATGGAATTTTGATGAGATATGAGAAAAATCCGGATTTAATACGATTCTTAAGAGAAAACACAGGACTTATTATTTCAACTTTCCATAGAAGTGGAACAAGAAATTTAAGAATTTTAAAACATGCAATAAATGATTTCGAAAAAATATTTGATATGGTAAACAAATCATATCAAAATACAAGCCATAGAGTAATGCAAACAATGCTTATATTTACAATAGCTGTTTCATTTGAAATAAAAACAGGGAGAATTATAAAAGAAAAATTTGTAAATATTCAAGACAATGAAGAGTATAAGGCAATACTTGTAAGCTCAAGGGTTTTAATGGATAATAGACAATTCTATATAAAAGAATTTGATAATAATTATTATTATAATTTCAAATCAGAGTATAGGTTCTTCAAATTTATCGAATATTATATTAGAACAAGAATCTTTGATATGAAGCTATTTAAAGATAATATGGAAGCAATTCAAAACACTGTTGATATTGAAAATCTTCCTGCATATAGAAGGTTATTGACAGAAGAATACTGGAAAATTCCAGATGACCAATTCCAAGATGTAATAGACGAAATTTTAAAAGATGTAAAAGAAGGAAAAATTAAATTAATAGATACCGTAAAAATATTTGCATATTTTAGTTATTTCTCAAGAAAAGGTTTAATAGATTATGACTTAAAAACACTAAAAAGCCTATTTTTCAATGGAATGAACAAGGCATCATTAAATTCAGACTATTGTCCAAATGTTGATGAAGAACTTGGAAAGGTTGCAATTGAAGAAGTGGCTGAAGATATGGAAGATATTCTATCACATTTTAATACATTGAATTTGAAATTGTTAGACAAAAAATACAAAGAATTAGCTGATAAGTTATTTAAATGTATTCCAATGAAAATGGAAAAATTCTATGAATTGTTTGATAAAGAATGTATGGATATTCCGATATTTAAATATTATGATCCATATCAAGTATTCCAAAGATTATCTTGTGGAAATAACGAAGATATAGTTAGAATTAAAGAAAAAATGATGACAAGATATGAAAAAATTGATAAAGAAATACTTGAACCAGAAGTAGAAAGTCTAACTATATTAAAGCAAATAATTGATGAATATGTATTTGGAAAATCTCCAACAGTAAAATTGGTAATGTTTAAAGATTTTTCAGATGAACTTGAGATTATTTTAAATAAATTTAAACCACCAGTTATACAATATGTACAAAACCCTGAAACTATTCAACAACCTGTTGTTGAACCGCATGTTGTAAATCAGGAAAATGTAGGGAATGATAATATGGTACAAACAGTTCAACCTATGCAACAAGTTCAACAACCGCAACAAGAACAAGGAAGTGCTGAAAATAACACAGAGAACAATAATTAAAATAAAGAATAAAGTGTTTCTACATAGTTGAAACATTTTATTTTTTTGAATATTTTTTTCCTAAATTGTCATAATAAGAGTATAAAACAAAATGAAATGGAGGAAAAAAGATGAAAGCAACTGGAGTTGTAAGAAGAATAGATGATTTAGGAAGAGTTGTAATTCCAAAAGAAATTAGAAAAACTTTAAGAATAAAAGAAGGAGACCCGCTAGAAATATTTACAGATAGAGAAGGGCAAGTAATATTAAAAAAATATTCTCCAATTGGAGAACTTTCAGAATTTGCTATTGGATATGCAGAAACATTATCAAAAACAACAGGACATATTGCGTGTATTACAGATAAAGACACTATTATAGCTGTTTCAGGAGGCTCAAAAAAAGAATTTTTAGAACAAGATGTTAGCCAAGAATTAGAACAACTCATGGAAGATAAAGAAGTTTATACAAGCAAAGAAAATAAAGATTTGGCAATGCCTATAACCAAAAATGATAATCAAGCTAGAAGATATAATTCACAAGTAGTTTATCCAATAGTTTCAAATGGAGATACAATAGGAACTGTAATTTTGTTAGCAAAAGATGCAAATACTAAAATGACTGATATTGAAAAAAAGGTAGCACAATCTGCAGCGACTTTTCTAGGAAGTCAAATGGAAATTTAAAAAAAGTAGTTTTTTTTGAAGTGAACTAAATGGGGTTCACTTCATTTTAACTACTTTTTTTATTTTTTTCGTCAGTTAACCCGACAATATAATCAATTGATGTTTTATAGTATTTGGCTAGTGTAATCAGATGTTGTACAGGAATTGGTCTATTGCCATTTTCATATTCAGAATAATATTGTTGTGATATTCCAAGAATGTTTGCAATATCTTTTTGCAATTTATCGTTATCTTCTCTTAAATCTCGAATTCTTTTAAACTTCAATAGAATCATCCTCCAATCTTGGAAATTTATAAAAAACACTTTTTTATCTATATAATGATTTAAAATTTTATTAAAATAATTCTAACAAAAAAATTAAACGAGATGAAATAACTACATAAAATATTGTGTGAAGAAATTAAACCAAAACAGCATGGCTCTAAGAAAATCAATCTATTAGTTCTAGTTTGAAGAATAAATAAACATAATATATTGTTTGTTGCTTTTTAAAACAATAAAAACTTGACTTTAATAAAAATTTTGATATAATTGAAAAAAACAAAAAAGGAGCAATGAAAATGGAAGAAAAAATATTGATTTTTGGACATAAGAATCCAGATACAGATACAATATGTTCAAGTATGGTAAAACAAATATTATGTGAAAAAGAAGGAAATACAAATGTAAAAGCGGTAAGATTAGGAAATGTAAATAAAGAAACTCAATATGCTTTAGATTACTTACAAATTGAAGCACCAGAGTTAATTGAAAAAGTTGAAGAAGGACAAAAAGTTATTTTAATTGATCACAATGAATTTAATCAAAGTGCTGATGGAATTGAAAATGCAAAAATAATTGAAGTTGTTGACCACCACAGAATATGCAATTTCCAAACAACAGAGCCATTATATTATACAGCAAGACCTTTTGGATGCACAGCTACAATTCTTTATCAAGAATTTGTTGCAAAAGGAATTGAAATAGAGAAAAAAGAAGCTGTTTTAATGGCAAGCGCAATTATTTCAGATACATTATTACTAAAATCTCCAACAACAACAAAATATGATGAAAAAGCTTTAGGAGAATTAGGAAGAATTGCTGGAATAGATATCAACAAATATGGATTAGAAATGTTAAAAGCTGGAACAGATTTAGATGATTTTTCAGAAAAAGAGTTAATAAACTTAGATGCTAAAAAGTTCGAATCTAAAGGTGTTAAATGTGTAATAGCTCAAGTAAATACAGTTAGCATTCCAGATGTATTAAAAAGAAAAGAAAAATTAGAAGAAGAAATGAAAAATGCAATATCTGAAAACGGAACAGATTTATTTGTTTTAGCAATTACAGATATTTTAAATAGTAATTCACAAATTATAGCATTAGGAAATAGAGTTGATATTATAGAAAAAACTTGTAAATTAGAAGATAATATGGCTTTATTAGAAGGTGTTGTTTCTAGAAAGAAACAATTATTACCAATGGTAGAAAATAATATTTAACAAAAAGAGTGGCGAATAGAATTGCCACTTTTTTAATACCCTTATATTGACAAAATTGGAAAATTTGTGTATACTAGGGAGGATTGAAAAGAAGGATGTTTTTACTTTATTTTAAGGAGTAATGTGAATGAAAATAAAATTAAATATTAAAAGTATTATAGTTATAGCAATTATCGGAGTATTAAGTTTAGTGCTTTTCAATACAAGCTTTGCAGCCGTAACAGGAAAGGTCAATGTCGATACTGCTAATATAAGAAAAAACATGGATACAAATTCAGCAATAATTGAACAAGCATTTAAAGGAGAAAGCGTTCAAATTGTTGAAAAAAATGGTGACTGGTACAATGTAAAATATAATGGAGTTCAAGGATATATTAAAACAGATTTAGTAGATGTAACTGAAAACGTTGCGGAAGCAACTACTACAGCACCTGTAGAAGAAAAGAAAGAAGAACCAGCTACTACCACAACTGCAACAAATCAAAATAATACATCTAACAATGCAGAGCAATCAGTTGAAGAAAAAAAGGAAGTTGAACAAACACAAGAAAATGTTGCAACAGAAAATAATAATGTAGAAAACATAATTGAAGGGATGTATGCAACAACTGCGGATGTTAAATTAAAATTAATTCCTTTAGTTAATGGAAATAATATTAAAGATGTGTCTAAAGATACAACAGTAAATGTCTTAGAAGTTTATAATAACTGGGCATTAGCTGAGTGTGGAATGGATAGAGGATGGTTATTATTTAGCAAATTAAATAAAGTTGAAGAAAATGCACAACAACCTGAAAATACTCAGGAAGAGAAAAAAGACGAAGAACAGCCACAACAACAGGCAGAAGAAAAGGTTGAAGAGCAAAAACAAGAAGAAGAAAAAAATACAGAAGTTGCTGTTCAAGAAACAACAATGTATGTTAATTGGGATGTTGTTATTGTAAGAGAAAAGGCAACAAAAGCTTCTGAGGTAGTTACTAGTCTTAATAAAGCAACAGCAGTTACAGTATTTGCAAAAGACGGAGAATGGAGCAAAGTTAAGGTTAATGGAGAGGTTGGATATATAAAATCTACTTTATTATCTGAAACTAAACCTGAAGTTGTTACTTCTAGAAGTTTAGAACAAGAAAGACAAGAAACAGAACAATCAACTGAAACAGCACCAGCACAAACATCAAATTCAGAACTTGGTCAACAAATTTGTGCTTATGCTAGACAATATGTAGGGTGTAAATATGTTTATGGGGGAACTACACCTAGTGGATTTGATTGCTCAGGATTTACACAATATGTATTTAAACATTTTGGTATAAATATAAACAGAACAGCATCAGCACAAGCAAGTAACGGAACATATGTAGCTAAATCAGATTTGCAACCTGGAGACTTACTTATTTTCTCAGGTCATGCAGGATTATATTTAGGAGATGGAATGTTTATACATGCTGCAAATCCTTCTAAAGGAGTTATAATAACACCTTTATCAGAGAGTTATTATGTTAGAAATTACATTCAAGCGAGAAGATTAATTTAAAAACTGCAAGGAGGCAAAATTGAAAAGACCAATTTTAGTTGCAGTTATTGGTTATATAATAGGAATATTAATAGGGCTATACTTTAAATTTAGTATAGTCCTTTTTTATTTATTTGTAATACCAATAGCTGTGTTTATAAAATCAATTAGGGTTCAAAGGAAAAAATTTAGTTTTTATTCAATATCGAGATATTTAAGATATTTCAAACTAATATTAAATCGAAAAGTTATTATCACTATTATTATTTTTTCGTGTTTATCCAATTTAATAATAAGAGAAAAAAATAGAGAATTTGATAATTTTTATAATACAAGTGAGAGTGTAGAAATTGTTGCGAAAGTAACAAGCGAAGCTCAAGAAAAAGAATATAAAAACACTTATAAAATAAAAGCAATAGAGATTAATAAATATAAAAAAGATGTAGATTTATATTTAAATACAGATAAAAAGCAAGATTTAAAATATGGAGACATTATTAGAATAAAGGGAAAATATAAGGCTCCTGATATTCAAAGAAATTATGGTGGGTTTAGTTACAGAGAGTATTTAAAAACATTAAATATATATGGAAATGTAACAGCAGAAAGAATAGAAGTAATAGAAAAGTCTAAAAGAAATGATATATCTTTTTTTATTCATCAATTAAAAGAAAATGTAAAACTAAATGCAAAAAGATATTTAGATGAAGAAACTTATTCAATATATTTAGGGTTAATATTGGGAGATACTTCTAATATAGAAGATGAAACAAAAGAAGCGTTTAGGGATAGCAATATGAGTCATATTTTAGCAGTATCAGGAATGCATATTACATATATAGTGATAGGAATTGTAATATTTTTAAGTAAATTATCTGGCAAAAAAATAGCTAAAATTTTAAGTGTTATTGTATTAGTTTTTTATATTACAATAACTGGTTTTTCTCCTTCTATTATGCGTGCTTGTAGCACAGCTATAATAATGCTTGTGGGAGGGATAATAAATAGAAAAGCAGATGTATGGACATCTATTGCAATTTCTTTGTTTATTATTATAATTTACAATCCATTTTTAATAACAAATATAGGTCTTCAATTTTCTTATATGGGCACATTTGGAATTATATTACTTAATAAAAATATAATTAAGATTTTAACTCCGAAAAAGAATAATGATAAACACAAAATAAGAAAGTTTAAAATACCCAAAATAAAATTTAAAGAAGATATTATTTCTAAGCTTAAAGAGATAATAGCTGTTTCAATTTCTGCACAAATATTTATATTACCATTAACAATATTTCATTTTAATACAATTGGTTTGTATTTTCTAATAACTAATTTACTATTAAGTTTAATTATTGGACCTGTAATAATTTTAGGCTTTATTTTTTTAATAATGCTAATATTTAATTTATCTATTTTAAAAATTTTGGTACTTCCTGTACAATGGGGAATAAAAGCAATCCTATTTTTAACTCAAATAGGAAATTTACCATATTCTAAAATCTATGTTGCAACTCCCAAAGTTCTTGTCCTAATTATATATTTTGTATTGGTAATAGTTATAAATTTTATTTATACTGCTAGTACCAATAAAACTCCTACAAGTTCAAATTTAAGAGTTCAATATATGCTTCAACTTTTAAAATATAACATTAGGAAATATAGGAAAAAAATCATTTTCTGTGTAATTCTTCTAACTTTTATATTTGTTTTTATTAGCTTATTCATTCCAAAATCCTTAAGAATCCATTTTGGAGATGTTGGACAAGGAGATAGCTGCTTTATAGAAACACCAGGAAATAAAACGATTTTAATAGATGGTGGAGGTAGTGAATTTGGAAGTTATGATGTTGGTAAAAACACACTGTTGCCATATATTCTTGATAGAGGATATACAAAAATAGATTACATATTTATAAGTCATTTTGATACAGACCATGTTCGGAGGAATTCTAACAATTATGAGCGAACTAGAAGTTAAAAAAGTATTCATAGCTAGCCAAGGAGAAGATTCATTGAACTATAGAAAATTTGTAGAAATAGTAAATAAGAGGAACACCAAAGTACAAAAAATAAAAATAGGAGAAAGAATAAAATTAGAAAACGATTTATATATTAATGTTTTATGGCCAGCAGATGATAAATTAATAACTCAAAATACTTTAAATAATAATTCAATTGTTATGAAACTAGAATATAAAGAATTTTCATGCTTATTTACAGGAGATATAGAAAAAATAGCAGAGCAAGAATTACTAAAAACATTAGATAAAAATGAATTAAAATCAACAATTCTAAAAGTTGCACATCATGGTTCAAAAACTTCGACAACGCAACAATTTTTAGAAGCAGTAAAACCCAAAATAGTGTTAATTGGTGTTGGAGAAAATAATAAATTTGGACATCCGAATAAAGAAGTATTGGAAAGGTTGGAATTATTGCGGTTCGAAAATTTATAGAACAGACCAAAACGGAGAAATAACTGTAGAAATAAATAAAAAAGGAAATATAAAAACAAATAAGAAATGCAACTAAAAATAGTTGCAAAATATAGTATAAAATTTGAAATTTTGTAAATAATAACCTTGAAAGAAGGAGATTTTATGGATAAACTTAACAAGGTTATTATTTCGATGATGATTATTTCTGCAATTCTTATAGTAATAGCTGCATCATTAATATTGAATCATAAGAGTAGCAATAAAGATGAAGTAGGGGAAGTTGTAAAAAATCAAATTGGAGAAGTGATCTATGATGAATGTACTGAAGAATATGAGGAGATGGGAGAAGATACAATAACAACAAATACAGAAGAAGAGAAGATATCTCCAAATTGTAAACTAACTCTTATAAAATACTACAAAGATTGCAAAGATAAAATAAATGACTATATAAATGTGCCACAAGAACTTGTAAACTGCACAGAAAAACAATTACAAGGAAAATATAGTGGATGGGAAATAAAAGAGTTTTCAAGCAATCAAATTACATTATATAAAGAATTTGATGGAGAATGTGGAGAACATTATATATTAAAAGATAAAGATGGTAAAATATTTATTTATAAAATTAACAAAAATGAAAAATTGGAAGAATATGAAAAGACGGATATAGCGACAGATTATTTACCTGAAAAGGATATGAAGGCTATAAAAGAAGGATTAAAAGTAAATGGAAAAGAAAAGTTAAATGAACTAATAGAAAGCTTTGAATAAAAAGCAAAACAAAAAAATTGAAATTGCAAAGCAATTTCAATTTTTTTTGTTAACTTTTGTTACATCCTTTTTTAGATCATCTTTATCAATAAAACCATTATGGTATAATGACCAAACATACATGATTAAAGCGAATAGTGTTGCTGCTAAAGCTAATGCATAACATATTAAATCTAAATTTTTCCAAAAACCTTCTACATTAAATTGTCTAAATATTAAAGATAGAACAATTGCAACATAGAATAGTACAGTTGCAAGTTTGCCATACCATTTACTATAAACTACAACATCTTTTCCATATAGGAAAGAGGCTCCTACTATCATAATAAATTCTTTAACTAAAACTATTATTAAAATCCATAATGGAATTATATTTACAAGTGCTAATGAGCCTAATGTACATATTTGTGTTAGCTTGTCTGCAAGAGGATCCATTAGTTTTCCGAAGTTAGAAACTAAATTAAATTTTCTTGCTATAAAGCCATCTGCAACATCGGTTATTCCAGATATTGTGAAAAATACGAAGGCTAATATAAATTGTTCTGTAAATATGAAATATACTATAAATGGTATTAATAAAAATCTTGTTATTGTTAATATATTTGGTACATGTTTAAACATAATTACTCCTTTTGAGTTTCCTATTTTAATATAATGAATTCAAAATCATTTTATTAAAATTTAAACTACTCGAAATATTAATTCTTCATTTTCTAAATCTACTACTACATTTTGACCATCTTTTAGTTCTGAGCGAAGTATTTTTTCAGATATTTCATCTTCTAAATGTCTTTGTATTGCTCTTCTTAATGGTCGAGCTCCAAATTTAACATTTGTGCCTTTTTCTAAAATATATTTTTTTGCGTTTTCTGTTACTTCCATTGTTATATTTTTTTCTTTTAAAGCTTTTACTGTGTCTTGTAACATTAAATCAACTATTTGAATTAGTTCTGGTTCTGTTAATGAATCAAATACAATTGTTTCATCAATTCTGTTTAAGAATTCTGGTCTAAATACTTCTTTTAAACTATCTAATATTTTGTTTTTATTGATTACAGATTTTCCACCAAAACCAATTGAATTATTGTTTAAGTTTGAACCTGCATTTGATGTCATAATTATAATTGTATTTGAAAAATTGACTGTGTTTCCTTGGCTGTCTGTAAGCTTTCCGTCATCTAATACTTGTAATAAAATATTAAATACATCTGGATGAGCTTTTTCTATTTCATCAAATAATATTATTGAATAAGGCTTTCTTTTAACTTTTTCTGTTAATTGACCTGCATCATCATATCCAACATAGCCTGGAGGAGAGCCAATTAGTTTTGCAGTTGAATGACTTTCCATATATTCAGACATGTCAACTCTAATTATAGCATCTTCTGAACCAAACATTTCGTAAGCTAAGGATTTTGCAAGTTCTGTTTTTCCAACACCTGTAGGCCCAACAAATATAAATGATGGTGGTCTTTTTGTACTTTGAAGACCAGCTCTATTTCTTCTAATTGCTCTTGATACTGCATTTACAGCCTCAGCTTGACCAATTACTCTTTTATGAAGATTTGTTTCTAAGTTTAATAGTTTTTGAGTTTCTGCTTCAGTAATTTTTTTAACTGGAATTTTTGTCCAACTTTCAATTACATTTGCTATATCTTGAACTGTAAGATTTTTTAGCTTCATTTTATTGTTTATAGAATCAATTTGTTCAATCAATTGACATTCTTTTGCTTTAAGTTCAGCTGCTTTTTGGTAATCTTCAGTTGAATCTGCAGCAACAACTTCTTCTTTCTCAGCTTGGACATTTTTTAGTTCTTGACGAAGTAGTTCTAATGTGAATAAATCCTTATTTTCCAAGTTAATTCTTGAACAAGCTTCATCTAAAATATCTATTGCTTTATCTGGCAAAAATCTGTCATGTATGTATTTTTCAGACATTATAACAGTTTGTTTAATTACATCAGATGATATTTTTACTTTGTGGTATTCTTCATAATATTTTTTTATTCCATTAAGAATTCCAACAGAATCTTCAATATTTGGCTCTTCAACTAAAACTTGTTGGAATCGTCTTTCTAAGGCTGTGTCTTTTTCAATGTATTTTCTATATTCTTTTAAAGTTGTAGTTCCAATCAATTGAATTTCTCCATTTGATAGGGCAGGTTTTAGGATATTTGCAGCATTCATAGAATGTTCGCCATCTCCAGCACCTATAATATTGTGGATTTCGTCTATAACTAAAATAATATTTCCGAATTCACGGCATTCATCAATAATACCTTTCATTCTAGCTTCGAATTGACCTCTAAATTGTGTTCCTGCAATTACTGCAGTCATATCTAAAAGGTAAACTTCTTTATTTAAAAGTTTTGCAGGTACATTTTGATTTGCAATCCTTATTGCTAAACCTTGTGCAATTGCAGTTTTACCAACACCAGGTTCACCAATTAGGCAAGGATTATTTTTAGAACGCCTATTTAAAATTTGTGTAATTCTTTGAATTTCTTTGTCTCTACCAATTACAATATCTAATTCATTGTTTTTGGCTTTATTTGTTAGGTTTGTGCCATAAGTATCTAAATATTTTTTCTTTTTGGATGTCTTTTGTTTTTTCTTTTCAACCTTTACTTTTTTTCTTTCTGTACCTTTAGTATTTCCATTAACTTGTGATTGAGCTGAGCCATTACCACCTAACATATTAAAAATTGAACCAAGGGGAATAGCGGCTCCTGCGATTTTTGGAGCTTCTTCGTCATCATATTCTTCGTCCATTCCATCAGCAGTAGGACCAAAAGTGAAAGCTCCTTCAATATTTTGAATATCTTCTAAATTAATATTTTCAGCTAAATCTTTAAATATAGTTTCAAATTGTTTAGACATATCTTGCATATTTATATTATTTAGATTTGGATTTACATTTGAATTACTATTATTATTTATATTTTCGTTATTATTATTATTAGTGCTATCAATTATGTTTTTTTGTCTTTTCAAAACATCAATTGCATCAATGCCTCTTTTTTGAGCACATTCAGAACATAAACCTTCCATTGTGCTTTTTCCATTTTCTTGTTTTTCAAAAAAAAGTATAGCTGCATTTTTATTACAATCAGAACATAACATACTTTTCATTTCTCCTTATTTTTACAAAATTACAATATATATATTACCGCAAAATACCCGATTAGTCAAGTAAAATGAAAATTATTAAAAATAATGTTGCAATAAAATTTGGTAAATGTTATAATATATTTAGTGGAAAAAGATAATTTACAAAAGAAAGAAGGCGGAAGAATGAATGTAACATTGCCAGACAATAAATTAGATAAAAAGACTATATTGGTGTATGCAATAATTATTTTCATATGTATTGCATCTATTTTTGCTGTTGTTTGGATGCAATTTTTCGATGGTGAAATAGTAGAAGTTGTTGGTACATTAAAGGGAAAAAGTGATCATGACTACAATAATTTAAAAGCCGAATTTAATGAATTACTTACAAATGATATAGAAAACTATGATGAAAAATATAATGGAAAAAAAGAGAGTTTGACAAACGATATTGTATATACTGTTTTTGAGGAAAATGATACATCAGGAGAAGATTATAATATTCAGGTTAAAATTCCATATATAAATGTTAAAAGCAAAATAGTAAAAGAATATAATAATGAAATAAAAAGTACTTTCATAGATAAAGTTGAATCGATTAAGAAGACAAAAAATAAGCATTCAACTTATTCAGTACAATATGGTGGATATGTTCAAGATGGAATTTTATCAGTAGTAATAAAAGCTGAAATACAAGAGGGAACAAAGGCTCAAAGAACAATTATAAAAACATTTAATTATGATTTGGAAAATAATAGTGAAATATCATTCAATAAATTGCTTGAAACAAAGAAAGTTAGTTCAGAATATGCTCAAGAAAGAATTAACAAAGAAGCTCAGATAGGTGCAAAAAAATCTGAAGATTATAAATCTATGGGATATGAGATTTATGAAAGAAATCTAGAAGATTCCATGTATAAAGTTGAAAATATTAAAGAATTTTATTTCCATGATGGAACAATATATGTAATATTTGCTTATGGAAATAATAAATATACAAATGAAACTGATATTGCTGTAATATAGTAAAATAAAAACCTGCAAGTTTTCTTGCAGGTTTTTTGAAAATAAAAGGGGATGTTTTCTTATATTTAAGTTAGGTTCTCTTCCTAACTTGTTTATAGTATATATGTGTTTTTTGTCCATTGTGTGAACTTAGGGTGAAAATTCATAAAATAAATAATTCAAATTTAAGGTTGTTCGCCAAGAATAACAGAAACTTCCTCTTCTTTATTATTTCTATTGATTTTTAATTTTAATTCATCACCAATGTTTTTAGAATTTTTAATTTCGTTTAGTTCATCCATTTTAGTAACTTTCTTTCCATCAACTTCAATAATTACATCGCCTATTTTTAAACCAGCTTTTTCGGCTGCAGAAAAGTCTTCAATAGTTTTTACATAAATACCTACAACTAAATTGTATTTTTTAGCTGTTTTCTCATCTAAGTCAACTCCACCAATACCAATGAAAGGTCTTTTAACTTTACTATATTGAATTAACTGTTCTGTAATACTTGATGTAGAATTGATTGGTATAGCAAATCCCATTCCTTCAATTCCAGTTCCAGATAGTTTTAAAGTATTTACTCCAACAACTTTACCTTCACTATTTACTAGGGCGCCACCACTATTTCCTGAATTGATAGCAGCATCTGTTTGAATTAATTTAAATGTTTTACCATCAGTATCTGTAACTTCTCTATTTACAGCACTTATAACACCACATGTTATACTGCTTTGCATACCAAGTGGATTACCAACTGCCATTGCAAATTCACCAACTTTTATAGAATCAGAGTCTGCAAATTCAGCCCTTGTAAGTCCTGTTTTATCAATTTTAATAACAGCTAAATCTGTTTGCTCATCTTTTCCAATGATTTTTGCTTCATATTCTGTATCATCATTATATAGTGTAACTGTTACTTTATTTGCGTCTGAAACTTGATAAAATGAATCAGAAGAAGATGTAGCAACGATATGATTATTTGTTAAAATGTAGCCATCATCACTAATTATTATTCCTGAACCAGAAGCAGTTGCAGAAGATGTTTGAGGTCTACTAGAAAAACCAAACATACTATAATAATTTGAACTAACTGTATAATCAACTTTAATTCCTACTATTGAAGGTAATATTTTATTTGCAGCATATACAGAAGTGTTTGAATATTTGTCTAAGTCAACCTGTTTTACAGTACCATTAGAGCTTGTACTATTATTTGGAGCAGTACTTATAACAGATGTTGCAGGGAATAATGCATTTTTAATATCGGGAACAAATAAGATAGTTCCCATTACAGCAGCACACCCTATAACTCCACTAAAAAATGGTAATACAACATTTCTTCCAAAAGAAGATTTTTTTTGAGATTTTTCCTTTTTTACTTTTTCTTTTTTTATTTTGGGTTGTTTAACCTTATTTGCAGTATTTGGAACTGCTTTAAAATTGTGATTACTTTCAGAAATATTATTTGAAGTAGAATTACTTTCATTTTTCATTTCATCCATAATAAAATCCTTCCTTTCAGTTTAGTATATAATATCTAAAACAATAAGATTTTACAATACTTTTGTGAAATTTTTGTGAAAAAAATAAAAAATCTTATAATTTTAAAAATTATGTTGAAATAATTTTAAATAAAAGATATAATGTTAAAAACAAATAAAGAGAGGGAAAAAGATGAACATTAAAGATAATAAAGGTATTACATTAATTCTATTAGTTGTAACTATAATAGTATTGCTAATAATTGCAGGAGTTACAATTACAGCAGGAACTGAATCAATAAAAAAAGCAAAACTTGAAACATTAAGAACAAATATGCTTCTAATTAAGGCAAAAGGAAAAGAATATTGTGAAGAAGCCAATTTTAAAGTTGGAATAATAAATGAGAGTGATACTGATGAGGTTAAAGCTGAAAAAATCCAAAAAGGAAAAGATTACTTGAAAAATCCAGGAGAAGATAAAAAAGGACTAGTAAATGAAGCAAGTGCAGAGGATTTAGCATCTGTAAATGCAAGTCTTGGAGAAGATGCAATCAACAAATATGCTGTAAAATTAAGCACACAAGATCTTAAGGACATTGGACTAAATGAAGTTGCTAATACAGAAAATACTGGAGATTTTATTATAGTATTTGATATAAAAAATAATACAGTTGAAGTTTATAATACACAAGGTTATAAAGATAATAATCAAACAAAATACTCTTTAACTGAAATAGAAGCAATAGAAGATTAATTTAAGGAAAGAGTATAATAGAAAAAAATGGAGAGATTTATTCTCGCAAAAGAAGGTACAAAAATTGAAAGAAAAAGAATTAGAAAGATTAACAAAATTAAAAGAAATAGAAAAAGAATTTCATGATAAAGGAATTAAATATATATGTGGAATAGATGAAGCAGGTCGTGGCCCTTTGGCAGGACCTGTTTGCGTTGCTAGTGTAATAATGCCCGAAGATTCAATGATAGAGGGAGTAAATGATTCTAAAAAAGTTTCAGAAAAGAAAAGGGAATTATTATATGATAAAATCATAGAAGAAGCTATTAGCTATTCAGTTGCAATAATTTCAGAAAAAGAAATAGATGAAATAAATATATTAAATGCAACTAAAAAAGGACTTACACAATCAATAGCTGGATTAGATGTAAAACCAGAACTTATTTTAGTTGATGCGTTAGATAGGATTGATACATTGGGAATTCCTTATAAACCAATAATAAAAGGTGATGCTCTAGCATATTCTATTTCTGCTGCTTCAATTTTAGCAAAGGTCACAAGGGATAGAATTATGAGACAGATGGACGAAATATATCCAGAGTATGGATTTGCAGGGCATAAGGGGTATGGAACAGCTAAACATATTGCTGCAATAAAGGAATTTGGACTTTGCGACATACATAGAAGGAGTTTTACCAAAAATTTCATTTAGCAAAAAATTGTTGAATTTTGTAATAAATGTGTTATAATTAATATGGTACTAATGATTTTTTAGTAAACTAATGGAAGGAGAAGTTTAGAATGAAAAAAGAAGGATTAGAAAAGAAAAAGAAAAATAGAGATGCAGGAAAGGTTTTTACTAGAATAATGGCTCTTATTTTAGTTATACTTATGCTAGCAGGAACTGTAGGAAGTTTAGTTTATTATTTATTTGCAAATGCACAATAATAAGGAAAGGAGTAAGTATGGGAAACAATCCAAGTTGGTTAGAGAGTTTCTATAATGAAAATATCTTACAATATTTTAGAACATTGCAAGAATCTCCATGGAAGATGATAACTTTCATAATAGATGTAACAATCGTTATTTTACTATTGTATTATGCAATTAAAGTTGCTAGAGGTTCAAGAGCTTGGCAACTAATAAAGGGAATAGCATTATTGGTTTTAATAACAATTTTAAGTGGAGCATTAAATCTTAAAATTTTAAATTCAATTCTTTCAGGAATAATGAATTGGGGAGTTATTGCAATACTTATAATTTTCCAACCAGAATTAAGAAGAGGGTTAGAACAATTAGGAACAAATAAGCTAACAAAATTTTTTGGAATAGATAAAGATGTTGCTACAAAAACAAAAGAAGATATATATAAAGTGGTAATTGCAGCATCTGAACTTGCAAAAAATAAAACAGGAGCATTGATTGTAATAGAAAGAGATATAGAAATAAAAGATATTATACAAAATGGTGTAATCATGAATGCAGATGTATCTCCACAACTTCTAGTAAATATATTTGAACCCAAAACACCACTTCATGATGGAGCAGTAATAATTAGCGATAATAAAATTGCGGCAGCAGCGTGTGTTTTACCATTAGCAGATGATAAAGATATAGCAAAGGAACTTGGAACAAGGCATAGAGCTGCGATTGGTATTTCAAAAGAATCAGATAGCATTGTAGTAGTTGTATCAGAGGAAACAGGAAAGATTTCTGTTGCAAAAGATGGAACACTTATTGCAGATGTTAGAGAAGATGTATTGAAGAAGATTTTAATTAGTAATGTGGTTACAAAAAGATTTACTGTTGAGAAAAAAAATAAAAAAAGTGATAAAGCTGAGAAATCTAATATATAAAGTTAGCTTCTTTAGAATTAGCTGAAAGGCAAAATATTATTATTTTCAAGCAACATTCGGAGGGACCGACAATTTAGAATGTCTTCTAAAAATTTTGGGAAAATTTTTAGTTAGAGATTCTTAAGCAGTTGGGAGTTGAAGAAAATAATAATGTTTTGCCTGTAAACTTTATAAATTAGATTTTTATATTTTAAGGAGAAATTTATGAAGAATATAAAACTCACAATCGAATATGATGGAAAAGACTTTAATGGCTGGCAAAAACAACCAGATAAATTAAATATTCAAGGAACTATTGAACAGGCAATTGAAAGAATAACAGGAGAAAAAGTTGATTTAAATGCTTCTGGGAGAACAGATGCAGGAGTTCATGCAATAGGTCAAGTTGCAAATTTTAAAACAAATTACGAACTACCTATAGAAAAATGGCCATTAGCATTAAATGCAAACATAAAAAAATCAATTGTAATAAAATCAGCAGAAGAGGTAGAGGAAAGGTTCCACAGCAGGCTTTCTTGTAAAAGAAAAACTTATAGATATGTAATAAATAATTCTAAATATGGAACAGCAATTTATAGATATTTAGAAACACATATTCCTCAAAAATTAGATATAGAAAAAATGCAACAAGCTGTAAAACACTTTGAGGGCGAACATGACTTTAAGGCTTTTAAAGCAAGTGGAACGAGTTCAAAAAGCAGTGTAAGAACTATTTACAAGGCAGAAGTTTTACAAATGCCAGATGAAAGAATTTACATAGAACTAACTGGAAGTGGATTTTTATATAATATGGTAAGAATAATTTCTGGGACACTAGTGGATGTTGGACTTGGAAAAATAGAACCAAATGCAATTCCAAGTATTATTGATAGCAAACAAAGGGAGAGGGCTGGAAAAACATTGCCACCAAATGGTTTGTATTTACTTAATGTAGAATATTAAATTTAAAAGTCCATATAATTAATTTTGAATTTTTCTCGGCTACCCGCCGACGACGTTAAGAAATTGTAAAAAAAGCTCTTAACAAACCCCGAATTCAGGACCCTTCCCTTTAAGAGCTTTTTTAACAATTTCTAAAACTGCTCTGGTCGCATTCGAAAAATTTAAAATTAATATATGGACTTTATAATAAAAATATTTAGTTTTAACAATACAAAGTTTTTAGCATAAAATATAAGTAAAAGAAAGGAGACATTTAATATGACCACAAATTTACTTATATTTTTTGCTATTCCTCTTGCAATTATAATTATTTCAATTGCTTTACAAAAAGTACTTAGAAATCCATTTTTAGTTGCAGCTATAATATTTTCAATCTTATTAGTAATAGTGTTAGCATTATTGGATCCACTATACTTAATTGCAGTTGTAGCATATACAGTTCTTTCATATATTACAGCTGTACTTACATGCTTATTTTGCAGACTATTAAGAAATAGTAACATAGGAGATTGCATGGGATGTGGGGGGAATAATAATAACAATAATAATGGTAATGAGGAAAATGAAACACAAGTTGTTGCAACATTAAGCGAGGGAACAAACAACCAATTTAATACAAATGGAACAACATATTATACGGGGTGTTATAGAAGAAGAAGATAAAAAATTCGTAAGAGTAAACTCTTACGAATTTTTTCCACTATTAGGATTTCTTTTTTTCAAATTTACAACAATTGCATCTTCATTGTCAAATACAAATGGTGAATCCGATGTATCTGTTTGAACAGGATTGATTTCATTTCTTTCATCCCTGAAATTTACATGTTTGAAATCAAATTTTTTTGAATTATCATTTTCCTCGTCAACACTATTTGAACCGGAATATTTTTCAAAATCGAAATTTTTAACTTTATGTGGTTCTTTGTATTTAGCATCCATATATTTAAATCTACCACAACCACCAATTGATTTTCCACTACCATCTTTTACCAAGTAAGCAAAAGTATTTTTCTTCAATGTTTGTAATTTTCCAACTTTGAAGTTTGAAACAAAGTCGAATTTTACTCCACCATGTTTTGATTCGTATTTACCAGTTGCACCTTGAGCGAAATCGATAGTATCACTCATAATCCACTCTCTATGAGTTCCAAGCTCTTTAGACCACCATTCTAATTCTTCTACATCCGCATTTCCTGTAAAGATCTTATTTGCACAGTTTGAAAGAATTGTTTGTCTATAATGCTCTTTTGAGTTTGGAGTATCTAATTGTGATAAGTTTTGAACTGTTATTACTGTTGCAACTCTATATTTTCTAAACATTGTAAATAAGGCTTCAGTATGTTTTCCTAAGAAGTCTGAAAATTCATCAATGTATAAGAAGTTTGGAATTCTTGTATTTTCGTTTCCAGGTCTTCTTAATACTGCATTTTCCATAGATAATAGGAAGAATAGTCCAAAGGCTTTGTGAGCTGTTCCGCCTAAATCTCCTCGTCTTGTACATACAAATGTTATATTTCCATTTGCTAACATATCATCAAAATTTATATTGTTATATCTATTGCAAAGTATTGTTTTAACTCCTGGTAATCTTAATAAACTATCTAATTGTGCAACAACACCTGCAATATTTAGTTCTGTTTCACTTCTTCCAGTACCATTTTTGTAGAAGAATTTTTTGAAGTATGCTAGTTGAACATTATATTTTTCTTTTAATTCTTCGTTATGTGCAAGTATTTCACACATTTTTTCTATCAAATCAAAATTTGTTAGCATTTTTAGCATATCTTCTAAGTTTGGAAGAGCACCTTCATTCATTCTTGGGTAAATCTCTTTAAGTAAAATTGCAAGGTTTTCTATTGCCATCATAGAAACATCTTCTCTGTAGGCATCTTCAACTTCTTCGTGTTGAGTATTATACATAGCACGAAGAGCACAAGAAATTGTTATTGCAATTTTTGTTGGATCATCATAAACAAATGGGTTTAAACCAATAGAATCTTTGTTATCTGGATCTATTAGATTATAACCAATTCCAAAATTCTTACAAACATCTATCATGTGGTCTACTACTTCATAATCAGGAGATACAAGTGTTAAACCAACATCTTTATATACTGTTGTGCCAGATGAACCTAAAATTAATTTTTTGAAAAATGTTTTGAATACTTTTTCTTTTCCACTTGCTGGAGAAACCATGTTTAAACTAAAATTATTGTTCAAGTAGTTATTATCATAAGGTTTATTTAATACAGCAATTCTTGTTTTTAAAGCTGTAAAAGCTAATTCTTTAGAAGCTTCTCTATAAAAATATTTTCTTTCTAAATCTCTTGACATCATTGGTTCTAGCACAGCTGATGTTTTTCCAGTTCCAGAACCACCACATACAAACATTGGCAAGAATCTTGCGCTATCAGGTATTTTTATTGTCTTACCAGACTCATCATCTGTACATAAATACATTTCGTTTGAATATGGACCAGAATTTGCTTTTGTATCTGATAAACTAATTCCACCATAATCCCATATAGAACGTACATGTTTTCCAGAGTCGTCTACTGTGTTGTATAAGAAATCGAATATAGGCCAAACAGTAACTAATGGTAAGAATAAAGAAATGCTTATCATGGCTGGTCTTACTACATCTGCGAAGTCTGTAATCAATTCAACATAGTTAGGTGAGTTAATTAATAGCATCCATACACCCATATTTATCCATTGTGTAAACATTGTAAGAGCTATTATATATAAGCATATACTATAAGCATAAAATAACGTAACCTTTTGGCTTTTTGATGTTGCAAATTCAGATGAACCTGAAAATAAAAATGCAAAAATAGGGCAGGCCATTGCCAATGTATATACTATTGGATTCCAATAAGATTGAGAAACACCAGTAAATATCATAAATAGCAATTCTACAAATCTGTCTACTGTTATAAATATTGTTATTAATGTTAAAAGGTATGTAAAGAATGTGTTTCTACTCGTATTAAGTTTCTTTAAAAATTTATCTATATATTTCATACACGCATTCCTTTCATTTTATTATATATAATTTCATACATATATATTATCTTACAAAATCGCAAAAAAAACAAGTATTTTATGTAAAAAAAGTAATATTTTCGTTATTTTTACATAAAATATAAGTACTTAAGAGAATATAATATATTGATTTTTATACCTTGTCGTCGCAACTTCCTTTGTTGTACAGAAAAATTGTTTTACAATTTTTTGTACAGCTAGTCTGTAAGTTGCTCCAGGTCGCACTCACTTCGTTCGTTTGGCGCTTTCGCGGTATTAAAAATCAATATATTATATTCTCTTAGTAAAATTGTAGGAGTAAAAATAATGAAAAATGAGTATGTAAAGGAAACAGCTCTTGTGGAATTTAATGAAATTGAAGGGGAAGAAGAGCTTATTTTAAGTATAATTAAAACTAAAAAAAATTTGCATTCAGCAAGAATAAATTTTGAGCATGTTGATAGTGAGGATTTAGTAGATTATTATATTTATCAAATTAAAGCAAATCAAGCAAAATTAGATTATCTAATAAAACTTGCAAAAGCAAAAGGAATAATTGCTGATATTATAAATGAAGTTGAATTTAAGCTTCAAAACAAAGCTAGTTAAAATTTTATACGTGCCATATTATTGTAATATTTGTCCATAATTTTGCATAATTATTAGTAAAATATATAAATTTTTGAATCCGCGAAAGCGCCAAACGAGCCTAAAGTGAATGCGATGACAAGGATTTAAAATTTAGATATTCTACTATTTAGAGAATGAAAGGAAAATTATGGATACAAATATTATTACATATATAGCATGTATTTGCTTTTTATTTATATTTGGAAGAGTTTTTATAGTTCCAATTACAAAGGTAATGAAGCTTGTAATGAATTCAGTTTTAGGTGGATTATTAATCTATATAATAAACTTAATAGGAAGCGGATTTGGATTTCATATTGGATTAAATTTTTTTACAAGCATATTAGTTCGGATTATTAGGGATTCCAGGTGCTACATGTATTGTTATTGTTAAGTTATTAATAGGGTAAAAAAAGCCAAAATTGCGAAGCAATTTTGGCTTAGAAAACTTTATTCTACGGTAACAGACTTAGCAAGGTTACGTGGTTTATCTACATCCAATCCTTTTTCTTTTGCAATATAGTATGCAAAAAGTTGTAAAGGTACAACAGAAAGTATAGGAGAGATAAATGGATTTGTATCTGGTATTACAATTGTGTTATCAAACATTTTTTGATCAACTGCTTGATTTGTAATAACCAAAGTTTTAGCTCCACGAGTTATAACTTCTTGAATATTACTTACTGTTTTTTCAACTAGTTTACTATCAGTCATTATACTGATTACAGTAATTCCATTTTCGATTAAAGCAATAGGTCCGTGCTTTAATTCTCCAGCTGCATAGCTTTCTGAGTGAATATAAGAAATTTCTTTTAATTTTAAAGAACCTTCTTTTGCAACAGTTTCGTCAATTCCTCTACCCAAGAAGAAAACGTCATGTTCTTGGTAAACTTCTTTTGCAAAGTCTTGAATATTTTCACATATTTTTAAAGTTTCTTCAATTTTTCTAGGTAAATCTAAAATATCTTTTTTATAGTCATTTAATTTTGCATCACATGAGCCTAAAATTTGAGCAAAGTATAAAGCTAAAACATTTAAAAGCACAACTTGAGAAGTATAAGCTTTTGTTGAAGCAACCGCAATTTCAGGACCAGCATGTGTATAAATTGAGTAATCTGCTTCTCTTGTTATAGAACTTCCTATAACATTTGTAACAGCAAGTGTTTTTGCACCATTTTCTCTAGATAGTTTAAGAGCAGCTATTGTATCTGCAGTTTCTCCAGATTGAGAAATGAAAATACATAAAGTTTTTGTATCTATTATTGGGTCTCTATATCTAAATTCAGAAGCAATATCAACTTCTGTAGGAATTTTGCAAATTTTTTCAATTGCATTTTTTCCTGCTAAACCTGCGTGCATTGCTGTACCACAAGCTACTATATATATTTTATTTAAGCTTGATAAATATTCCTTATCAAAATTTAATTCAGGAAATTCTATAGGAGCATCTTCAGAAAGTTTTGAACCAATTGTTTCTCTAATTGCAACTGGTTGCTCATGAATTTCTTTTAACATATAATCTTCATAACCATCTTTTTCAGCAGCAGAAGCGTTCCACTCAATTGTTTTTGTAGATTTTTCTATTTTGTTTAAATCTTTATCATAGAATGTAGCAGAATCTCTTTTTAAAACTACAAATTCTAAATCATTTAATAAATAGAAATCTCTTGTAAATGATAAAATTGCAGGGATATCTGATGAAATGTAGTTTTCATCTTCACATGTACCAATAACAAGTGGACTATCTTTTCTTACAACTATCATTTGGTCTTTTGCATATTTTGAAATTACTTCAATTGCAAAGCTTCCTTTTAAATCTAATGCAGCATTTCTTACTGCTCTTAATATTTTATTTTCATCATTTTCAGTATCTTTTGAATAATAATAATGTATTAAATTTGGTATAACTTCTGTATCAGTTTGAGAATAGAAAGTATAACCATTATCTGTTAAAAATTTTCTTAATTCATTGTAATTTTCTATAATTCCATTGTGAACTACACTAAAAGATTTGCTATTATCTTGGTGAGGGTGAGAGTTCTCTTTAGATGGTTTTCCGTGTGTAGCCCATCTTGTGTGAGCAATACCAATTGTTCCATCTAAATCATCTATACCAGGAAGATTGTTTAAATTTTTAACTCTTCCTTTATCTTTCATTATTGATAACCCGTCACTTTCTATTGTTGAAATTCCAGCAGAGTCATAACCTCTGTATTCCAATCTTAATAATCCATTAATTAATATAGGTGTTGCTTTTTTATTACCTATGTATCCAACTATTCCACACATATTTTATCCTCCTTTAATGCCAAATGTGTAAAAGGCAAATATTTTTAGAGGCTTTATTTTTTAAGAAAAATAAAAACCTTCATTTTAATAATTGAAGGCATGCAAAATAAAAGCTTGATGTATTAACTTTTGTTACAATATTACTACTGCTTTTTTGATTAATACTATGACTAAAGCTACAGCCACTAGAGCATCCGCCGAATCTTTCGATAACCCTAGACCTCGTCAACAATGAGTGCCATTGTCCTGGCGCTAATTTAATTACTAACAAAAACTCCTTTCCTCTAAAATCTTTTTTGCAAAATCTTCAACTATGGTATTATATTATAATAACTTTAAAAAAGTTGCAAGCATTTTTGAAAAACTTTTTGGGACACTCTTAAAAATTCAAACTTTTTAAGAGTGTCCCAAAAAGTTCAAAAAGTTTCTCAAATTGCATAAAGACACTTTCAAAATAATAAAAAATGTTGTAAAATAGTATAAGAGAGGAAAAAGAAATGTTTAATATAGAAGAAGAACTAAAGAAATTGCCTCAAAAACCTGGTGTATATATAATGAAGGACAAAGAAGACAATATTATATATGTAGGAAAAGCGATTTCTTTAAAAAGAAGAGTAACTTCATATTTTAGAAAAACCAACAAAACAGAGCGTATAAAAAAAATGGTTACTTTAATAGATCATTTTGAATACATAGTTGTTGATAATGAAGCAGAAGCATTAATTTTGGAATGTAATCTTATTAAGAAAAACAGACCCAAATTCAATGTTCTTTTAAAAGATGACAAAACTTATCCATACATAAAAATAGATATAAAATCAGATTTTCCAAATGTAATAATTACAAGAAGATTGATAAATGATGGCTCAAAATATTTTGGACCTTATGCTAATCCAGGTGCAGCAAAGGAAATGGTGAACTTTATAAAACAAAAATATAAAATTCGTCAATGTAGAAATTTTAAATCTACAACAAGAGCGTGCCTAAATTATCATATTAAAAGATGCTTGGCTCCATGTGTGGGGCTAGTTTCCAAAGAGGATTACAGGAAACAAATAGATGAAATAATAGATTTATTAGATGGGAAAATAGAAAAAATAGTAAAAGAAATTGATAGCCAAATGGAAGAGGCTTCAAAAAATCTTCAATTTGAAAAAGCAGCTGAATTGCGAGATAGAAAATATGCTTTAATTAAGGTTTCTGAAAAGCAAAAAGTTTCAAATATAAATGAAAAAGCAATAGATGTTATAGGAATTGCCAAATCAGAGATGCAAGTCTGTGTTGAAATTTTCTTTGTTCGTGGTAGCAAAATGATAGGACGTGAACACTACTTTTTTCCAGAACTAAAGGATATGGAAGATAAAGAAATACTTTCAGGTTTTATAAAACAATATTATTTGGAAAATCCAAATATTCCAAATAAAATAATGTTACAGGAAGAATTAGATGATAAAGCACTTTTGGAACAATGGTTATCCACAGAAGCGGGAAAAAAAGTGGAATTAAAGAACCCTAAAAAGGGGGAAAAGCTAAGATTTGTGGAAATGGCAGAAAATAATGCAAAAGTTACATTAGAAAATAAAGAAAAAGATAGAAGCGAAATATTATTAGAATTAAAAGATGTATTAGGATTAGAAAAGCTACCTCATAAAATAGAAACTTATGATATTTCAAATATTTCAGGAGAATTTACAGTTGCTGCAATGTGTGTACTTCAAGATGGAGTAATTAAGAAAAATTTATCTAGAAGATTTAGAATAAAAACAGTATTTGGACAAGATGATCCAAGGTGTACAAATGAAGTAATAACAAGAAGGTTAAAACATTCAATAGAAAATCCTAAAGGGGGATTTGGTGAACTTCCAGATGTAATATTTGCAGATGGAGGAATTACACAAATAAGAGCAATTAAAGAAGCCGTTAAATCATATAATTTAGAAATACCTGTATTTGGAATGGTCAAAGATGATAAACACAGAACAAGAGCTTTAATAAATGAAGAAAGAGAAGAATTTAAAATTTCTGAAAATTTGATGAATTTAATAACATTATTCCAAGATACAGTTCATGATACAGCAATTACATATCATAGAAAGTTAAGGGATAAATCTGTTACAAAATCTGAATTAGATGAAATTGAGGGAATAGGACCCGCTAAAAAACAAGCATTACTAAAAAAATTTGGTAGTGTTGAAAAAATAAAACAAGCAACATTAGATGAATTGTTACAAGTTAAAGGTATTAATGAAGAATTAGCAAAAAAAATTTTAAAATTATAAGACTATTTTGCATGTTATATTAAAAATATTTTCTTAAAAAAATTATATTTAGTTCTAAAAATTATTACCCTGAATATATTATTATAGAAGGGGGATTTTAAAATGGAAATTACTAATGAAAATTTTTTTAATGTTAGGTATAATACGAAGTTGGACAGGCTTGAACTTCGAAAAAAAAACAGAATAATGGAAACAATTCACAAGCACAAAATATTGAGCATACTTTTTACAATTCTTATAATGTTTTCTTGTTTAAATTTTTTCCTGATTTATAGTTTTATGAAGATATTTGAAACTATTTGATTTTTCTTAAAAACTGTTGTATAATATGTAGCAAGGAAAGGAGAAAAAATATATGAGTTTTAAGTATAATGTAATCGTACAAAAAGAAGAAAACTGGTATGTTGCAAAATGCTTGGATAACAATGTAGCATCTCAAGGAAAAACAATAGAAGAAGCAATGAAAAATCTAAAAGAAGCTTTAGAATTGTATATGCAGGATGAAAAACCAGAGAAACCAAAAGAAATTTTTGTAACAACATTGGAGGTGGCAATATGAGTTCTAAATACCCAGTGCTATCTCCAAAACAAATTATTAAAGCAATGAAAAAACTAGGCTTTAGAAAGATATCACAAAAAGGTAGTCACGTTAAATTTTTTAATCAGGAATCAGGTAAAGTTTTTATTATTCCAATGCATGATGAAATAGCAAAAGGAACCTTAAAAAGCATCTTAGAACAAGCAGATATTGATTTAGAAATCTTTTTAAATAATTTATAAATTCAATATTTAGTCGAAAAACCCCTTTAAAAAATTAATTAAATATGGTAAAATAATACCATTAGTATTAATGGTATTATTTTTTTGTAATGAAAGGAACTAAAAATGAAATTAGCAAATGAATGGAAAGAATATAAAATTTTAGATATGGCAGATGGTCAAAAACTAGAAAAGTGGGGAGATGTTGTACTTTCAAGACCAGATCCACAAATAATATGGAAAAGTAAGAGCTTTCCGAATAAATGGAAGGAAATAAATGCTACATATCATAGAAGTAAAACTGGTGGTGGCTCATGGGAATATAATAAAAAGATGCCAAGTCAATGGCAAGTTCATTATAAAAACTTGACATTTAATATTAAACCAATGGGATTCAAACATACAGGCTTATTTCCAGAACAGGCTGTTAACTGGGATTGGATGATAGATAAAATAAAATCTTCTAAAAGAGAAATAAAAGTGCTTAACCTATTTGCATACACAGGGGGAGCAACAGTAGCATGTCTTTCAGCAGGAGCATCAGTATGCCATGTAGATAGTTCAAAAGGTATGACAACATGGGCAAAAGAAAATGTAGAAGCTTCTGGATTAAGAGAAAGACCGGTAAGATTTATAGTTGATGATGTGGTAAAATTTGTAAATAGAGAAATAAGAAGAGGCAATAAATATGATGCAATAATAATGGACCCACCATCTTATGGAAGAGGCACGAATGGCGAAGTTTGGCAGTTTGAAAATAATATTTATGATTTAGTAGAATTGTGCTCAAAAGTTCTTTCAGATAATCCATTATTCTTCTTAATAAACTCATATACAACTGGAATTTCAAGTAAGGTTTTAGAAGATATTATGAGTTTAACAATTTGCAAAAATCATAAAGGAAAGCTAGAATCTGGAGAAATTGGTTTGCCAATGGAGGGTTCGGAACTTATTCTACCTTGTGGTATCTATGGTAGATGGGAAAAAATTTCAAAATGATTTATTAAATAATAATTCAATATGTAAAACCCGTTCGTCCTTGTTGGCACGACCCTCCGTTATTAAAAAATACTAGTGCGTCGGGTCGCTTCACCGCTCCGCTGCGCTACGCCTACGCGGACTCACTCACATTTTACATATTGAATATAATATTAGAAAACTGAATTAGAAATGAGATAAATATGAATAATTTAAAAATATTGTATGAAGATAATCACATAATTGTAGTAGAAAAAGCACCAAACATTCCATCACAAGCAGACAAAACAGGCGATATAGACATGCTAAGTTTGGTTAAGAATTATATAAAAGAAAAATATAATAAACCAGGAAATGTATATATAGGTTTGGTTCATAGGTTAGATAGACCTGTAGGCGGAATTATGGTATTTGCCAAAACTTCTAAAGCTGCGTCAAGGTTAAGTGAAGAAGTTAGAAATAAAACTTTTCAAAAGAAATATTTAGCAGTTGTAGATGGGAAATTTGAGCAAGAAGCGGGAACATTAGAAGATTATTTGTATAAAGATGAAAGAAATAATATGAGTAAAGTAGTAAGTGCTACAAAGAAAAATGCAAAACTTGCAAAATTAGATTACAAGGTTTTAATATATGATGAAGTAAAAAAATTAAGTTTAGTAGAGATAAATTTACATACAGGAAGACATCATCAAATAAGAGTACAACTAAGTCATTGTGGTCATAGTATATTTGGTGACCAAAAATATGGAACAAGAGGGCAGGGAAAACAAATAGCCCTTTGGGCATATAAATTAAAAATAGTGCACCCAACAACAAAAGAAGAAATGGAATTTGAAGACTTTCCAGAATATGTTGGAACATGGAGTATAATAAGAAAGATTAAAAAAGAAAAAAAATGAGCAATTCGGGGATACTTCCCAAAATGTACAGAATTTGTACATTTTGGGAAGTATCCCCGAATTGCTCATTTTTTCCTTGTATATTTTATGTTGATTTTATGAAAGTAAAAAATATTTTACAAAAATCAAATTTTTATTTTTTCATAAAACAAAAATATCATCTTATAAACGAAATGAAAAATGTCGAAAATTAAGTGATAAACTCACCCTAACAACACAAAAGAGGGGTGAGGAAATGATAGATAAAATCTGTGAGTTTCTAACCAATAAGATACGAAAGGAAATGCCAGAAATTGATGACGAAAGGGCAGAAGTAATAAATTATGGTCTACAAAATATTATAGGAGAAATTCCTAAAATATTTATAACATTAGGAATCGCATTAATATTTGGGATTTTTGATTTAACATTTTATACATTTTTACTAATTATGCCATATAAAGCATTTTCAGGAGGCTTCCACTTACAAACACATATTGGTTGTATAATTTGTACAACTGCAATGTATTGTGGAATAGCACTTTTAAGCAAATATATTGTTTTAACTGAAATTGCTAAATACATTTTAATACCTTTAATTTGGGTATTTGGAATGTGGATGGTAAAATTATATGCACCAGCAGATACAGAAAATGTACCAATACTAAGGAAAAAAGATAGAAGAAAAAAACAAATATTATCTTACATAGCTTTAACAATTGGGCTTGCTGTAGCATTGCTTATCCCTTATGGAGAAATTGCAAATATATTGATATTTGGCAGTTTCATTCAAACACTTTGTATTACAAAATTCGTATATAAAATTACGAACAATAAATATGGTTATGAAGTGTATGGAAATAGTTAACTGGTAATAACGACAAAAAATGTCGTGATTATAAAAATTATTTTCAAAGGGGGGGATTTAAATGTTTAAATTTCTAGCAAAAGCAGCTGAAAAATATGCAAAAGCAACAAATACAGCATGTTTAGTTTTATGGGTATGGCATCAACCTAAAATGCCAGCAAGCTTAATAAAAAAAGATTAATTTTAAATATTTAACATAGTTATTAAATTTCCTAGTATTTTGTCAACTGTGCTAGGAGATCCTTAAATAAATTTCGACATCCGAAAAGGAAGTGCTTTGCACTTCCTTTTTGGTGTGCGACAGGCATGTCTTTTAACTTATCGGTGAAAGTCCGTAGTGGAGGTATATATCGCTAACCACATAGAGAAGCACAAGCTATCCATCGTGAGGTGGAAGTGGAGGAAGTGTGTATCAAAATCTTGGCTCGATGTATAAAAACTTGATACTAAGGCTGTATAAGAGGGTGAGGCTACACCACAAGGCAAAGCCCAAAAGATATACGTAATCTTATACAGTAAATCAAGCGAGTAAAAGAGGAAAGTTAAATGGCTTACCCTGTGAGGTCTTGTGGACATAGAGTAGTTAGGAAACGACGAGGAGTACATAGAACGAAATATGGTCGAAAAAGGTTTATCACAAGAAGTCAGCGGAGGTCATAGTAGGAAAAAATTTTTTTTCGAAGGACTGAACAATTTGTAGTGTTTTCACTACCAAAATTTGAGATAGATGATAGTTAGAATGTGTTAATGAGGAGAGTATGAACGTATTTCAGAGGGTTACTCAAAATAAATGATTTATCTATCTTCGGAAAGGAAAGAGGAAACAGAATATGGAACTTTTAGATAAAATACTTAATCAAGAAAACCTAAACAAGGCATACAAGAAAGTAGTATCAAACAAAGGAGTGGCTGGAGTTGATGGTATAACAGTAGATGAAGTAGCAGAATATATAAAAGAACATAAAGAAGAAATTATAAGCAAAATAAAAGAAAGAAAATATAAACCACAACCAGTTAAAAGAGTTCAAATACCAAAAGAAAACGGAAAAATGAGAAATCTAGGAATACCAACAGTTATAGATAGAATAATACAACAAGCTATGATACAAGTGTTAAGTCCAATATTTGAAGAGCAATTTAATGATAACAGTTTTGGATTTAGACCAGGTAGAAGTTGTGAACGAGCGGTATTAAAAGCACTAGAGTATCTAAATGATGGGTATGACTGGATTGTAGACATCGACTTAGAAAAATTCTTTGACACAGTAAATCAAGATAGGCTAATAACAATAATAAGAAGTACAATAAAAGACGGTAATGTTGTGTCATTAATAAGCAAATACTTAAAAGCTGGAGTAATGGACAAAGGAGTAATAAAACCAACAAAAGTAGGAACACCACAAGGCGGAAACCTAAGCCCATTATTAAGCAACATAATGTTAAATGAATTAGATAAAGAACTAACAGTAAGAGGATTAAACTTTGTAAGATATGCCGATGATTGTATTATACTTGTTAAAAGCGAAAAAGCAGCAAACCGAGTATTAAATTCAATAACAAAATTTATTGAGAAAAAACTAGGTTTAAAAGTAAACGCTGAGAAAAGCAAAGTAACAAGACCAACTCAAACGAAATACCTAGGTTTTAGTTTTTGGTCAACAAAAGGTGGAAAGTGGAAACCAAAACCACATATAAAATCTTATCAAAAGCTAAAAAGAAAGCTAAAACAATTAACTGATAGAAGTCTGAGTATATGTCTAGACAATAGAATAAAACAAATTAACTATGTAGTAAGAGGTTGGGTAAATTACTTTAGAATAGCGAATATGAAACAGAGTATAACTGATATAGATAAGCATCTCAGAACAAGAATTAGAGTAATAATATGGAAGCAATGGAAGAAAATAACAAGAAGAGAAAAAGCACTAGTGCAATTAGGAGTAGAGCCAACATTAGCACATAATGTAGCTTGTACAAGAAAGGGATATTATCAAATATGTAGGACTACTTATGTTCAATTCGCAATAAATATAGATAGGTTAAGAAAAAGAGGTCTAGTATTTCTACTAGACCAATATTCAAAAGTACATATTGAATGTACAGATTGAACCGCCGTATACCGAACGGTACGTACGGTGGTGTGAGAGGGAATAAATAAAATAATTATTTATTCTCTACTCGATTTCTAATTATATATTTCAAATTGTTGTGTAAAATATTTATCATCTTTTGTTGTATGTAAATTAAGATTATTATTACTTTTTAGAATTTTACGTATTTCCCATAATCCTAGACCTGTATGATTTTCTTTACTTGTTTTACCTTTTTCAAATATTGCATCAATATCTATATCTTTTTCGGCGTAAGAATTTTCTATTTTTAAATATTGCATATTATTTTTCTCATCATCTTTAAATGTAATATTTATTATTTTTTCTTCACTTTCTTTTGCTGCATCTATTGCATTATCTACTAAAATACCAAATATTTTGGTGAATTCATAAATTTTCATATTTATTTTAGATAAATCCCATAAAACAGAAATATTCATTTTTATATTTAATTCTTCTGCTTCGCTATATTTTATTGTTAGTAAACTATAAATACCAGGGTTATTTATAATATTTGGATTTAACATATACATTCTATTAACTTTTACACAATCTTCTTCAAGTTGAGAATAATATTGTTTTAGTCCTTCCATATCATTTGTTTTTATATAACCACCAATTGCAGCAACTGTATTGTCATAATCATGTTTAAATCCTCTAATATTATCATGTAATATCTGTAATGTTTTATTGTATTCTTCAGCATTTTGTAATTGCTTTGTTGTTAAATACAATTTGTTTACTCTAGTTAAACTATAAATACTAACAATAAAAAATGCCAATAAAGAAACAAAGCTTAAAAATGATATTATTATAGGTAATGTATTAGTATAATAAATTGTTATTATTAATTGTACTCCTAAAACCAATATTCCTAATACTAAATTAATTATAAAAATTGTTTTAGATTTCTTATCTAATCCTTCAAAAACTTTTATATAAATATTTTTATGTTTTATAATTAAAATCAGTAACGTTGAAATAATATAACATACTAATAAATAAGATAATCTATATAATGGAATATATTGGCCAACCGCATATTCAATATTTGCAATTTTTACAAATGGATTTAAAACCAAAGTACATATTAGTGCATAAATCATTGTAGGTATAACAATAGCAAATATTGATCTTAATATTGTTAGCTTAAATAGTTTATTAATAATTATTACTAAAATAATATAATTAATAAAAGAATTAAATGGAGGTGGTATTAAATTTATCGTAATCATTGATACTAGACTTGATAATATAATATATAAAATTTTTTGCTTTTTATTTGTGTTAACATTTAAAATATGTATAAAAAAATACATTATCAAAGTATTTTCTATAAAAAACAATGGAAATGCTAAAATACTAGTCAACCCCTCATTCGGCGTACTAATTGCCGTCCAAATATTATTCCAAACTTCCATAATTATTCAAAACCTCCATTAAACCACTTTTATATTTAGGACCAATGTCACAACTAAAATTACTATTATTAAAAATAATCTTATTTTCCACAGGTTCCAAATTACTAATTTTATTTATATTCGCTATATAAGATTTGTGACATCTAACAAAATTTTCAGGTAATGTATCTTTTACTTTATTGAATGAACTATAGATTTCGTAATCTCTGCTATCAGTACAAAATACAAGCTTCATACCATCTCTTTTAATATAATTGATTTCATTTTCATCAATAATTGTATTTTTATTATCAATTTTTAAATATTTCTTTGGTTTACTATAAATATCATCATATAATCTAGTTATAGTTTCTTCTAATCTTTCTTGAGTAATAGGTTTTGAAATGTAGTCAAAAGTCTTGAATTTATAAGCAATCATGGCATATTCCAAATGTCCAGTTATAAAAATTATATATGTACTTTTATTATTCTCTCTAATTTCTTGTGCTAATTCAAGACCAGTTTTCTTAGCCTTTAAATTGATATCTAAAATTACAACATCAATATTATTTGCACAAACATAATCAATAAGATTGTCTGGATTATCTGTTGCAAGCGTTACCTTAGCATCATAATTATACTTAACAAAAATGTTTTCCATCAAGTTAGAAAGCTTGTTTAAAATATTTAAATTGTCCTCACATATTACGAAATTTAACATTATAAAATCCCCCCAAATTATTATAAAATAATTCTTAAATTTTTGATAAAAAATAAATTTTTCAGTAACTCTATAAATATAATTCAAAAAATTTATAATGTCAAGAAAAATTGACAAAATTTTACAGCTACATAATATATGTAGTACAAAAAAATACCTGAATACTGCATGATAACACAAATGTAAACTAAAATAGAAAACAAATTTTTAAGTAAAAAATTCAGAGTAAAAAAGTCGTAAGATAAAGTGAAAAATTTAAATTTAGGCAAACTATATAAAACTTTACAAAATTCGATTATTATGATATATTTGGTGAGAAGGAATATATACGAATAGTGTAAGAAATATAATTTTTGAAAGGTGGTACATAATATGGGATTATTTAAAAATAAAAAACAAGAAGTTAATCAAATAAACAATAAGGAGTTGAAAGAAGAGTTACTAGATAACGCGTTAGCTGTTTTGGTCGATGCAAATGAAATTAAGCCAGAAGATTTTAAAGGTATACAAGCCAAATTTGGCTATTTATTAATGATAGAAAATCATGGACTAGAAGCACTATTTAAAATAATAAAAGATGATAAAATTTTTTATTTTGCATTTCAACAAAATACATTGAGATTATTAGACATAAGTGAACAACAATTTGAATCTGTAACACAGCATATGTTAGATTTGCATGTGAATAATGTATAAAATACAAAACTTAATCGAAAAAAAAGGTGATAAATAGTTTATACAATAAGATATAGAAAATTATGAAAATATCGATTTTAATAATGCTTATTGTAAATCATTTGGGAAAGAATGTGAGGGAGGAATATTTTATGAATAATTGCATTAGTAAATTTATAGAAAAATTTAAACCAGGAGAAAATTTGCAAAAGCCAGATGAAGAAATCTTAAACTTTGGTAGACAAATGTTACCAAATGAAATAGTGGAATTATGGGAAAAATATGGATTTGGAGAATACGGAGATGGCCTAATTAAAGTAGTAGATCCAAGAGAATACATGAATAGCTTATATACTTGGTTAGGTCAAAAAGATTTTAATAAAATACCAATAATTGTAACTGCATTTGGAGATATATTTTATTACAGAAAATTAGAAGATAATGAAAATGATGTGTCTTTATTAAATATACATTATAGAAAAATTGAAGTATGTGGATATTCTTATCAAGAATTTTTTGAAGAATATATTCTAGATGAAGACATAATAAAGAATGTATTAAGAGCTGATTTATATAAACAAGCTGTAAAAGAATTAGGAAAACTTGATTATAAAGATATATTTTTCTTTACTCCGGCATTAGTTTTAGGTGGTGGAGAAGATATAAAATATATAAAGAAAGGTAATGGAGCAGTTCACCATCAAGTTTTATTACAAATAGGTCAATAAAGGAAAATAAAAAGAATGAAAAGACCCTATTAACTCATATGTAGAGTTTGTAAAATGCAAATGATATAATAAAAAATAATTCTAAAATAAAAAAACTTTCATAAAATTAAATGAATAATTTTATGGAGGTTTTTTTGTATGAAAAAATATTTAAATAAAAACATCATAATGGGAATTTTAGCGGTGTTAATTTTTTCTTTGAGCATGACAATGTTAAATACTAGTAAAACACAGGAAACTGCAAGTGGAGCTTTAAGTAATGAATTGATCGGTTGGGGAATAAAAAGAAATAACAATCATGAACAACCAGATGTAGGAAGTAAGAATAAAAAATTATTAGATGAAGCAGAAGGATATTGTTTAGGAAATAGCGAGAAAAAGTATATTTATTTAACCTTTGATAATGGTTATGAAGCGGGCTACACAAGTAAAATCTTAGATGCGCTTAAGAATAATAATGTTCAAGCTACATTTTTTATAACAGCACATTATTTAAATACTCAACCAGAACTAGTAAAGCAAATGATAGATGATGGGCATATTGTAGGAAATCATACAGTGAATCATAAAAGTATGCCAAGTTTAAGTGATGATCAAATTAAAAAGGAAGTAATGGATTTACATCAAGCAATGTATTCAAAATATAATTATGAAATGAAATATATTAGACCGCCCAAAGGAGAATATAGTGAGCGTACATTAAGTGTATGTAATTCTTTAGGTTACAAAACTATAATGTGGTCATTTGCTTATGCGGATTGGGATGAGAATAAACAGCCAGATGAGGCAAAAGCAAAAGAGATGATTTTTAACAATCTTCATAATGGAGAAATAATGCTACTACATGGTACATCTAAAACAAATGCAAATATTTTAGATAGTGTTCTTAAAGAAATTAAAGCACAAGGTTATGAGATAAAAGCAATTAGCGAATTTGAAAAATAATTGGAGAGTTTCGGTGTTAAAACGCAAATGAAAGGGGAAAAAATGAAGAAAAAAGGAATGAAAAAACTTAATAGAATGTTAGAAATGCCGCAAGAAGTTTATACAAATGTGCCCAAGTTTACAATCACTGGTTTTGAAGAACTTATAATAGAGAATTACAAGGGAATATTAGAATATGAAAACTTCTTTGTAAGAATAAGCACACATATAGGAATTGTAAATATAAATGGCTTGAATTTGAATTTAGAAACAATGACAAATGATGACATTAGAGTGACGGGAAAAATTGAAAGCGTGGAACTAGAAAGGGTTATAGATTAAAAACTTTTTGGGACACTCTTAAAAAGTTTGAAAACCTTGAATTTTAAGAGTGTCCCAAAAAGTTTAAAAAGTCGTGAGGTGTAGATTATGTTTTTTAGAATATTGATAAACTTTATAATTGGATATGTTAGGATTGCAGTTGAAGGCTATTATATTGAAAGATTTATCAATATTTGTAAAAACGAAAAAATAGCAGTATGGAATTTAAAAAGAAATAATGATATAAAGCTATATCTAAATGTAGGATTAAGGGATTATAGAAAAATAATAAAAGTTGCCAAGAAAACAAAATGTAAAGTAAAAATAGAAAGAAAAAGGGGAGTTCCATTTGTATTTAATAGATATAAAAAAAGGAAAATATTTGGAATTTTCTTAATGCTTTTGATTGCAACAACAATTTTTAGCTCTAATTTTATTTGGAATATAGAAGTACGAGTTGAAAATGATGAAAAAATGGAAAATATTGTACAGGATTTAGAAGAAATGGGGTTAAAAACTGGGGAATGGAAAGATAAGATAAATACAAAAGAAGTAATAAATAGAGTTAGATTAAAGAGGCAAGATATTGCTTGGATGGGAATTGAATTAAAAGGTACAAATGCAATAGTAAGAATTGCAAAAGCCAAAGAAAAACCACAAATTATAGATGAAAATGAGTATTGTAATATTGTTTCAGATAAAACAGGGGTTATTACCAAAATAAGTGCTCAAAATGGTACGGCAGTGGCAAAAGTAGGAGATACAATTACCAAAGGGACTCCGTTAATAAATGGATGGTTGGAAGGAAAATATACCGGCATAAGATATGTTCATGCAAAAGGTGAAATTGAAGCAAAAGTATGGTATACAAAAAGCAAAAAAGTTGAGTATAATCAAATAATAAAAGAGGAAACAGGAAATGAAGAAAATAAATATACAATTAAATTAAATAATTTTCAAATAAATTTACAAAAAAAGCTTTCAAAATTCAAAATTTATGATACAATAACATCAGAAAATAAATTTAAGATATTTTCAGATTTCTATTTACCAATTGCAATTGAAAAAACAACATATAAAGAACAAAAAGAAAAAAAGATAACATATACGCCAGAAGAAGCTAAAAACATAGGGATTGAACAAGTACAAAAAGAATTAGATGAGGAAATAGAGAATAAAGAAAATATTGTAAATAAAAATATAAATTTCTATCAAAGGCAGGATGCCGTAGAGGTTTATGTTACATATGAAGTACTTGAAAATATTGGCACAGAGGAAAAAATTGTATTTTAGAGAGGATGATGCAAATGGAAGAAAGAAGCTTAAGGATTACAGGAACAGATAAAAATTTTTTTGGTAGATTATCAACAAAATTATCTGCAATGTTAATTCCAACAAAAGTTGGAATTAATAGTATGCTTATCTCAATGAAAAGAACATCAGTTATGAAAGCTTTCGAAAACAATTCAAAAGAAGATAATGATCAAGAAGAACAAGAGAAAAAGTTTGAAAATTCATATACAGCATATTTAGAAGCGCTTGATAAATATGTTTTAGATTCAATTTATAAAAAAGTCAGAAATGGTTCAGCGACAGAATTCGAAAAAAATGCATTATCAAAATACTATGAAGTTACAAGTTTAAAAGAAAATGAATACATGGAATATAAATATAGAAAGCAAAAATATTTATTAGACTTAGATTATGAGAGTATAAAAACAAATGGAAAAGAAAAGGTGATAAAAAGATATATTCCTTTTTATATTAACAAAATGGATGCAATTTATAAAGCTATATTAAAAAATTATTCTATAAAACTTGCAAATACAAGTGATTTGTACGATTCAAGCAAGGAGTGGATATATAATAAAATATTTTATACCTTGGAAGACTATATTCAAAACATATTATCAATAAAAATAAAAAATGATATAGATAACAAGCAAGAATTAAAAGAAGAATTTGAAAAATTTGAAAACTATGCTATTGGAAAGTTAGATTCAAGAGATAATATTGAAAAAAATAAAGCAGTTTTAAAAATAAGTAGAAAATTATTTACACATAGTTTACCACTTGTTGTTGCAGAACAATGTTATGAAAAATTATTAAAAGATGCTAGAAGCTTAGTACAAGATACAAAAATAGCTACCAAAAGAGAAAGAGTTTATAGTACACTAATCAATTTAATAGAAGATTATAATGTGAAATTATTATCAACAAAAGTTTATTGGGATAATCCACAAAAAAGAGAAAGCTTTAAATTATTTTGGGATAAGTATAAGGTTTTAACAAAACAAAAAGATATAAGCCCAAAAGAATTAACAAAGCAAAAAGAAATACTTTTAATAAGAAGAGATTTAAAATGCATTGAGAAAGCAACAATAGATTACTCTCAAATAACAAAATATTATAAAAGAAAATTAGTAGATTATGGAGCAATTAGAGAAATACAAAATAAATGTAAAACACTAAATGGAAAATTCATAAAAATAAGGAGCAATGAAGTAGAATGTTTGAACTAACATACTTAGATTTAGAAGAGAACAAAGAATATTTAGAAATAATAGACATAGTTCTTAAAGAGTGTTATAAAGTAGAAAAACTAGAAAACTCAAAACTTACAGTACAAATTACTTTGACAACTCCTGAAAATATCAGAAAATTAAACAAAGAATATAGAAATATAGATAAGGAAACTGATGTACTTTCATTCCCAATGTTTGAAAAAGAAGAAATTGATTTAAAAGTAAAAGATCAGGATTTTCCTTATGAGGATATTCTAGGAGATATGGTGATTTCTATTCCGAGAGTTGAAGAACAAGCAAAAGAATATGGACATAGTTTTAAAAGAGAACTTAGTTACATGGTAGTACATAGTTTTTATCACTTGATGGGGTATGACCACATGGAAGAGGAAGATAAAAAAGTTATGAGAATGAAGGAAGACAAAATATTAGACAAACTAAATATTGTAAGGAACTAGTATAACTAAGGTTGAAATAATTGGTCAAAATATAATTATTTCAAACCGAAAGGAGAAAGAATGGGAAAAGGAAAACGAACAAAAACCAAAAATAAAATGAGAGGGAGTACAAAAATAATTATTTTTTTATTACTAGTAATTATAATTGCAGGTGGAATTTTAGCATATCAAATATTTACAAAACAAAATACACCTATAGATAATGAAGAAAATCAAGAAGTTGCAAGCGAGCCAGAGCCAGAGTCAGTGCCTGAGCCAGCTAAACAAATTCAAATATATAAGGGAGAAGATAGACCAATTGCTGTTATGATAGATAATCATACAGGAGCATGGCCACAAGCTGGTTTAAACAAGGCATACATGGTATACGAAATAATAGTTGAAGGCGGAGAAACAAGGTTAATGGCATTATTTAAGGGACAAGATTTATCTACAATAGGTCCAGTCAGAAGCTCAAGACATTATTTCTTAGACTATGCGATGGAAAATGATGCTATATATGTGCATTATGGATGGAGTCCACAAGCTCAAAGCGATATTTCAAAATTTGGAATAAATAATATAAATGGAATAACAGAAAGTTCAGAAATATTCTGGCGTTCAAAAGAAAAATCAGCTCCACACAATGCAGTTACAAGTACAGAAAAGATTTTAAAAAGTGCAAATGCTAAAAAATATAGAACTACTTCAACAAAAGAAAGTGTTCTAAATTATGTTGCAGATGAGTTTGAATTAGAAAGCGAAACAATTGCAAACAAAGTTGTAATACCACATTCAGAATTACAAAAAGTATCTTATGAATATGATGCAGAAAAGAAAGTATATAACAGATATGCAAGAAATAAAGCACAAAAAGATTGGACAACAGGAGATGCAGTTCAAACCAAAAATATAATAATAACAATGTGTGATAACTATACATTAGCAGATAAGGAAAATAAAGGAAGACAAGGATTAAAAAATATAGGAACATTTAATGGCTATTATATTACAAATGGAAAAGCAATAAAAATAAAATGTATTAAGAGTGATAGAAATAAACAAACTATATATCAGGACTTAGATGGAAATGAAATCAATGTAAATGATGGTAATACTTTTGTTCACATTTGTCCAACTAATTCTAATATTAGTTTTGAATAATATTTAGCAGTAGATACAATAAATAAGAAAGGACAAGGTTTATTATGAACGTGTACGATACAGCCAATAGATTAGCACAAGAGATAAAAACATCAGAAGAATATAATAATTTTAAAGTAGCAAAGCAAGCTATTAACTTAAATAGCGAATTAAAAGCACAAATTGATGAGTTTGAAAAAGCAAGATATGAAGTGCAAATAACAGCTATGCAAACAGGTAAAAATGATGAAGAAGGCTTTAAAAAAGTACAAGAAATGTATGCAAAACTAATGGAAAATAATGATGCAAAAAAGTTTTTTGAAGCAGAAACAAAGTTTAATATTTTATTTGCAGACGTAAATAAAATAATAGGTGAAAGTGTTAGAGATCTAATGCAATAAAAAAATGTCGAAGTTTATCTAAGGTTCTTAAGTCAAAAATAATGGAGCACTTTGTGCTCCATTAAATGAATTTAAAATAGAATTTAAGAATTGGAGAGATAAACCATGGAATATATAATTGTAGCAATAATTGTAATAATATCTTTAATAATAGCAAAATCAATATTTGGAGTGAATTTTAAAGAAATAAAAGAAATAGCTGAATGCGAAAAAAGTAAAGAATTAGATGAACTAACAGAAAAATATCCAGACAATAAAGAAATATGTAAATGGTATTTAAAAAAATTAAAAAATGAGAGTGTTATAATAGAGGAAAATGTAGGAAAAGAAAACTGCCTATATATTGCAGTTACGAATAAAATATTAATTGCTAATGTAAGAGATAGCTATACAAGAATACAAACAATAGCGCATGAATGCTTACATTCAGTACAAGGAAAGAAAATACTAATGTCAAATTTTGTATTTTCAAATATATATTTATTATATTTTGCTTTAATATTGGTACTTGCAATATTTAAAATACTTCCATATAAAATGCTATTTTTAGGGATTTTAATTTTTTTGAGCATGTTATATTTATTGATTAGAAATTATTTAGAAAATGATGCAATGACAAAAGCAAGATATTTAGCAAGAGACTATATGGATGAGGTACAATTATCAACAAAAGAAGAAATAGAAGAAATAGTTTCAGAATTTGATAAAATAAATTTAATTGGAATAAGAGCAACAAATTATCAATTATTTTTAAATGTAAGTATAAAAATTATAATATTTTGTATAATTTGTGCAATATTATAGGAGGAGAAAAATGCAAGTAAAAAATCCACAATTCGAAGTTTCGGCGGTTAGCCCAAAGCAGTATCCCAAAAATAATCTACCAGAAGTAGTTTTAGTAGGTAAATCAAATGTAGGAAAATCAAGCTTTGTAAATACAATGATAAACAGAAAAAAATTAGCAAGAACAAGTAGTGAACCAGGAAAAACTCGCCAAATTAACTTTTATAATATTGATGAAAAATTCTATTTTGTTGATTTGCCAGGTTATGGATATAGCAAAATGAGTAAAAAAGAGCAGGAACAAGTGGGGAAATTTATTGAGGAATATTTATTTAATAGGGAAGAAATATCTTTAATAATTTTTCTAGTAGATATAAGACATAATCCAACAGAAAATGATAAACTAATGTATAATTACATAATTTCAGCAGGTTTACCATTTATGATATTAGCAAATAAAGCAGATAAAATAGCGGTAACCAAAGTTGAAGGAGAAGTTAAGAAAATTCAAAAAGAACTAAACCCAATAGGGGATGTGCCAACATTTGCATTTTCATCAGAAAGAAAAATATATAAAGACCAAGTGTGGGAAGAAATTGAAAAATATATAAATTAAGGGAGAATTAATTATGGAAGAATTAAAAATAGTTTGGAAAGACACAAGAAGACCAATTTTTGGATTGCCATTATCATTTACAAAATATAGACTATTAGAAGATAAATTATTAATAGATACTGGATTTTTATCAACTAAACAAGAAGAAGTAAAACTATATAGAATAATGGATGTAACATTAAATCGTACATTTATACAAAGAATATTTGGAGTAGGAACAATACATTGTTGTTCAGCAGATAAAACTACGCCTGAATTTGATATAAAAGATATTAAGAAATCTTTTGAGGTAAAAGAAATGTTATCAAAAATGGTAGAAGAACAAAGAGATAAAAAACGTGTATCTGGAAGAGAATTTTTTGCAAACCAAGATGATGAAGAGGATTTAGATGATGATGATATACATTAGAAACAAAGGCACTTTTAATGAAGTGTCTTTTTATATTTTTATAGTGATTTTTTGTTCACAAAAAATTTACAATAATTTTAGCAAATTAACTTGACAAGTGCTAAAAATGGGTATAATATATAACAAGTTAGCAGTCAAATGAAAAGAGTGCTAAAATGTACTGAAAGAGGTGAAATAATGCTAGATGATAGAAAAAAGAGAGTTTTGCAAGCTATTGTAGAGGAATACATAAACACTGCAGAACCAGTAAGTTCAAATGCTTTAACAAAAAGCAACGGTTTAAATTATAGTAGTGCTACAATAAGAAACGAGATGGCAGACCTAGAAAAGAAAGGCTATCTAGACAAAACACACACATCATCAGGTAGAATTCCATCTGAAAAAGGTTATAGGTACTATGTAGATGAACTTATAAATGATAATGACATAAGTGTAGAAGAAATAAAATACATAAGTTCAAAATTAGAAACAAAAGTAAATGAAATTGAAGATTTAACAAAACTTACGGCAACAACAATTTCGGAGATTACACACTACACAACAGTATCAATTGGACCTAAAAATGATGAACAATTAATTGAAGAAATTAAATTTGTTCAATTAGGAACTAGAATGATAATGGCAGTAATTTTAACAGATAATGGCTTAGTAAAAGAAACAATTATAAAATTTGATGAAGACATTACAGCAAAACAAGTAGAAACAGTAAATTATATGTTTAATCAAAAATTAAAAGGAAAGCCATTAGAAACAATAAAAGGTCCATTAGAAGAGTATTTATTTGACGAAATGCAATATAGTGTAAATGTTATAAAACCTATAATTGAACAAATTAAAAAAGTATTAGCAGAAGATGAAAAAATCTATTTAGAAGGTGCAAATAAATCGTTTGATTTACCAGAATTCAATAGTTTAGAAGTTGCAAAAAATTTCGTAAATGTACTGGATACTAAAGAACTTATGGAAGATATGCTAAACTCAGGATTTGCTCAAGATATCAATGTTTATATTGGTCAAGAAAATGAAAAAGATGAGTTAAAAGATTTTAGTATAGTTACTTTTAAACACAAAGTTGGGAATAAAGACCTTGGAACTATTGGAATTATTGGACCAAAGAGAATGGATTATTCAAAAGTTATTTCTGTTATGAAGTATATTAGTAAGAAGCTAAATGATACAGGTGGGTAATTTCTTTTTTGGAAGCTGTTGCAAATTATAAAAATATAAAGCTTAAGGCTTAAACATTATTATTTTTTGCAACTCCCAACTGCATAAGAAATCCTAAATCAAAATTTTTGATTTTCTCAAAAATTTTGAAAGGTTTTCTAATTTGTCGGTCCCCCCGAATGTTGCTTAAAAATAATAATGTTTAGCCTTTTAGCTAAGGCTGGCGTAGTTGCTTTATATTTTATAATTTGCAACTACTCAAAAAATAAAAAAGGAAAGGAAATTAAAATGTCAGAAGAGAAAGAAAAATTAAAACAAGAACAAGAAACAGAACAAGAGGTTAAAACAGAAAAAACAGAGTTAGAACTAAAACAAGAAGAACTTGATGATGTTACAGATAGATATAAAAGAGTGCTAGCAGAGTTTGAAAATTTTAAGAAAAGAAGTAGCAAGGAAAGAGAAAGTTTATATAGCTCAATCCTTGGAGATGTAGTAGAAGCAATGCTTCCAGTAGTTGATAATCTAGAAAATGCAGCTAAAGTGGAAACAGAAGATGAAAACTACAAAAAAGGTGTTGAAATGGTTTTAAAACAATTTAAAGATGTATTAAGCTCAAAAGGAGTAGAAGAAATCAAAACTGTCGGAGAAACATTTGACCCTGAATTACACGAAGCTGTAAGTAGTATTCAAAATCCTGATTTAGGCGAAAAAGAAATCGCTGAAGAGTATAGAAAGGGCTACAAAATTGGTAATCGAGTGATTCGTCATTCTATGGTAGTAGTAGCAAATTAAATAGTTATTAAATTTTAAAATATAAATTCGAGGTAACCCCTCAAAGAAAGGAAGTAAAAAATTATGGGAAAGATTATAGGAATTGACTTAGGAACAACAAATTCATGTGTATCAGTAATGGAAGGAGGAGAAGCAGTAGTTATACCAAACGCAGAAGGAAACAGAACAACTCCATCTGTAGTTGCATTCTCTAAAAACGGAGAAAGATTAGTAGGACAAATTGCTAAAAGACAAGCAGTTACAAATCCAGACAATACTGTTATATCAATAAAAAGAAAAATGGGAACAGCAGAAAAAGTAAATATTGAAGGAGATACATTCTCTCCACAAGAAATTTCTGCAATGATATTACAAAAATTAAAAGCAGATGCTGAAAACTATTTAGGACAAAAAGTAACACAAGCTGTTATTACAGTTCCAGCTTACTTCAATGATAGCCAAAGACAAGCTACAAAAGATGCTGGTAAAATTGCAGGACTAGAAGTTCTAAGAATTATAAATGAACCAACAGCAGCAGCTTTAGCTTATGGTATGGACAAAGAACAAGACCAAAAAATATTAATATATGACTTAGGTGGAGGAACATTCGACGTTTCAATCCTAGATATTGGTGATGGAGTATTTGAAGTTCTATCTACAAATGGTAACACACACTTAGGTGGAGATGATTTTGATGAAGCAATCATCAACTACTTAGTAGATGAATTCAAAAAATCAAATGGAATTGACTTAAAAAATGATAAAATGGCAATGCAAAGATTAAAAGAAGCAGCTGAAAAAGCTAAAATAGAATTATCAGGTGTTCAACAAACACAAATTAACTTACCATTCATTACAGCAGATGCAACAGGACCAAAACACTTAGATATAAACTTAACAAGAGCTAAATTTGAAGAATTAATTCACGATTTAGTAGAATCAACAGCTACACCAGTAAACAATGCTTTAAAAGATGCTGGATTATCAGTAAGTGATATTCACAAAGTATTACTAGTTGGTGGATCTACAAGGGTTCCAGCTGTTCAAGAATTAGTTAAAAGATTAATAGGAAAAGATGCAGATAAAGGTATAAACCCAGATGAATGTGTTGCAATTGGTGCAGCTATTCAAGGTGGTGTATTATCTGGAGATGTTAAAGACCTAGTATTATTAGATGTAACACCATTATCATTAGGTATTGAAACTTATGGTGGAGTATTTACAAAATTAATTGAAAGAAACACAACTATACCAACTAAAAAATCACAAGTATTCTCAACAGCAGCAGATGGTCAAACATCAGTTGAAGTTCACGTATTACAAGGTGAAAGAGAAATGGCTGCATACAACAAAACATTAGGAAGATTCCAATTAACAGGAATTCCAGCAGCACCAAGAGGAGTACCACAAATCGAAGTTACATTTGATATAGATGCAAACGGTATAGTTCACGTATCTGCAAAAGATATGGCAACAGGAAACAGCCAAAACGTATCAATTACAGCTTCTACAAACTTAACAGATGAAGATATCGAAAGAGCTGTAAAAGATGCAGAAGCACATGCTTCAGAAGACAAGAAAAAGAAAGAAGAAATCGAAGTTAAAAATAATGCAGAAAGCTTAGTATATAACAGCGAAAAAACATTAGGAGAATTAGGAGATAAAATAAGCGCTGAAGAAAAAGCAAAAGTAGAAACAGAAATTGATAATACAAAGAAAGCATTAGAAACAAATGACACAGAAAAAATTAAAGAAGCTACAGAGAAATTAACAAAAGTATTCTACGAAATGAGTGAACAATTATACAAAAATGCAAATCCAAACGCAGGAGTAGACCCAAATGCAGCTGCAGGAGCAAATGATGCCAATGCAAATGGTGATGGAAATGTTTACGATGCAGACTATAAGGTAGAAAATGATGGAGATAATAAATAGATTTTGAAATAAATCAATTCAAAAGCGAGTATTACAAGGCAAGCGAGAAAAAAATCTTGAGATAATACGTTTTGTATATCGAAAGATTTTTTTCGAAGCTTAACACAGTAAGACGAAACTTTTCAATCGATTGGGAGGAAGGAAATGGCAGGAAAAAGAGATTACTATGAAGTTTTGGGTGTTAGCAAATCTGCGACAGATGACGAATTAAAAAAAGCATATCGTAAACTTGCAAAAAAATATCACCCAGATGCTAATCCAGATAATAAAGAAGAAGCGGAAGCAAAATTTAAAGAAGTAAATGAAGCTTATGAGGTGCTTTCAGATTCTCAAAAAAGAAAAATGTATGATCAATTTGGTACAGCAGATCCATCAGGATTTGGCGGTGGTCAAGGACCATTTGGACAAGGTGGATATTATTCATACACAGGTGGTTCTGGATTTGATGGCTTTGGCGACTTTGGCGATTTAGGTGATATTTTCTCATCATTTTTCGGCGGCGGATTTGGCGGAAGAAATAGAAGACAAAGTAATGGACCACGCAAGGGTTCAGACATAAATTTACGTATGGATATCACTTTTGAAGAAGCATTTTTAGGAGTTGAAAAAGAAGTAGTTGTATCTAGAAATGAACAATGTCCTAATTGCCATGGAACAGGTGCGAAACCAGGAACAAATCCAATGAAATGTCCTGAATGTAATGGAACAGGCCAAGTTCGTCAAGTTCAAAATACAATATTAGGCCAAATGCAAACAACAAGAACCTGTTCAGCATGTCATGGAACTGGAGAAATAATAAAAGAACCTTGCGAGACTTGTAAAGGCAAAGGAACAATAAGAAAACAAGCTAAAATAAAAGTTAAAATTCCAGCTGGAATAGATGATGGTCAAACAGTAGTATTAAGAGGAGAAGGAGAGCCTGGTACTAAAGGTGGTACAAAAGGCGATTTATACATAACGGTAGGAGTGAAAAAACATAGCATATTCACAAGAAAAGGAAACAACGTGTTGTGCGAAATTCCAATAACAATAACGCAAGCAGCCTTAGGTGCAGAGCTAGAAATTCCAATGGTAGATGGTAGCAAAGAAAAATACAAAATATCAGAAGCAACACAAACAGGAAGTAAATTTACAATAAGAAACAAAGGCTTCAAATATGTAAATTCAAACATGCAAGGTGATTTTGTATTTACAGTGGTAGTACAAACACCGAAAAAACTATCAAAAGAACAAAGAGAATTATTAACACAATTAGCAAAAACAATGAACGAACAACCACCAGTAAAGAAAAGAGGATTGTTTGGATAAAGTTTGACAATCATGTAACATTATGTTAATATATAAATAACTAATAAACTTAGTTTCGAGATGTAGCTAATTGGGAAAAGCAACCAGGGGGAGTATCTGGTAATATGTAGGTTCAAATCCTATCATCTCGACTAAAAAAGAGTTCATAATGAACTCTTTTTTTATATTATAGGAAAGTTCTCCGAACTTCCTATAATATAAAAGCTTCGCTAACAATAAAAAAATTTTTCAAAATACCTATTGACACCAAACACATTTTCATATATAATACTAACATACAAACAACAATTTGTAAAACAAAAATTTGAAAAGAGGCGATTATATATGAAAAAATTAAATAGAAAAAGAAAATCAAATTTAAATATTAAAAGTATTTTATTAATTGTGTTAGCAATAATAGCAGTAAATTCACTATTTTCTGGAAGTAAATCATATTCAAAAGTTGAGGTAGAATATAAGTCAGAATATGCAAGTTACGGAGATACGCTTTGGTCAATTGCAGAAAGAGAAAGCAAGAATAACAAATATTATCAAGACAAAGATGTCAGAGAAATTATATATGATTTAAAGAAAATAAATAATATGTCAAATTCAGATTTAAGCGAAGGGCAGGAAATAAAAATACCAAAGATGTAGGAAGTTTCACACAAAAAACACAATATAATAATTAAACGGAAACAAAGTTAATATATTATTTGCATATACTAAAGAATAGAAGTACGAAAGGTGTGTGAATTTATGGAAAAGCATTCACAAAAATTAATACAATTAAATAATTTATTAGAAGGAAATTTAAATATTGAAAAAGATAGCAAAACATTTGAAAAATTAATGTTTATATATTCGGTTGCAATTAAAGAACTAGTTACTAAAGTAGAAATAATTAAGGAAGAATTTAAAGTTTTTTATAATTATGACATAATTGATCATATAAACACAAGAATAAAAAAACCGGAAAGCATTATAAAAAAGATGCAGAATAAAAATTGTGAGCTTACATATTCCCAAATGATTAATAGTATTCAAGATATAGCAGGTGTAAGAGTAATTTGCCCATTAAAAAAAGATATATTTACAATCAAAAATTTAATAGTAAATTTGCCTGGAATAAATATAGTTAAAGAAAAAGATTATGTTACTAAACCTAAAAAGAGTGGTTATTCAAGTTATCATTTAATTTTAGATGTTCCAATAACACTATCTCAAAAGGTAATGTATATTAGAGTTGAAGTGCAAATAAGAACAATGGCTATGGATTTTTGGGCAAGCATAGAGCATAAAGCAAAATATAAATCAAATGGAGCTATAAGTAAATCAGCATCAAAAGAGCTTGTAAAATATGCAAAAATTATTAATAAAATTGATGACGGATTTATTAAAATAAATACATAGTAAATACTAAACTCTGTATATATTAAGAATACAGAGTTTTTTGCGTATATAAAAATTTCTAAAAAAGTAGATACCAAACACATTTTTATATACAACATCATTAATAATAATTTGTCATGTAAATACAAACACTTGCTATCTACATAAATTTGTGATAAGATTGGTTCATGGAAAAATATGGAAAATATTATAAAATAGAGATGGGGTATTGTAACAATAATGGAAAAAACAAATGTGCAAGAAATTTTAAAATATTATTTAGAATATGAAATTTATAATTTAATGAGTAATGAAAAAATAAAAATAAAAAATCAAACGTGTGTAATTCTCGATAAAAAAGAAAATAAAACAAGTATAAATAATTATTTAAAAAAATTAAAACAACTAAAAATAGAAGATGAAGTTAATAGTTTTGTATTAGCTAAATTAAAGGGAAAAAAGGAGATTGCAAAACAAATTTACAAAGAGCTTAAAAATCTAAATGAATTTGAAACAAATAAAGCCCAAATAACATTAAGGATAAAATTATTAATAAAAGATGCAATGGAAAAATCAATAAATGAAAATTATATAGATAATTTTATAGATGAATTATGCCAAATAAACTCATTGCAAGAATTTTATATATATGCACATAATTTAACATCTGTAAATGAAGACAATAATCAAAAAAATAGTAATGTTGAAAAATATCCTATATTTATATTTAAATGTAAAATAGATAATGAAGAAATAAAGGTGCTGGAAGTTAACGTAAATGAAAATGCTCTTAATAAAATAATATCTATAGCCAAAGGAAGAGAATTTTCAGAAATTGTAATAGAATATGAAGACATTATTTCAAATTATACAAAAGAGGTAAAAAATTCAATAGATGCTAAAGGCATAGATCAGTTATTAAATATGTTTTATGAAATATTTACAGAATATACTGGAATAAATAAAAAAGATATTTTTAATATAATTCAATTAAAACAAGAGTACATTTTGGCAATAGAAGATTTAGCCACAGAAGGGATAAAAAATATAAAAGAAGACATAGAAACTGTAAATAAGTTGATTGAATATGATAATTATATACCAAATCTTTTAGTAAAATATTTATCTGAAAATAAAGCCCAAAATGATATAAATAATGAAGAATACACAAAATTTTATAGAGGAAATTATAAAAGTGAATATGGAGTAGGCGAAAATCAATATAGAATTGTAAATTCTATAAAAAATAATGATTTAATAGCAATAGAAGGACCTCCAGGTACGGGAAAAACATCTTTACTAAAGGAAATAATTGCAAATAATATTGTAGAAAGGGCAAATTTAATTTTTAAAAATTGGAATATAGGTTTTTCTAAAAGCAAGTCAAACTTTAATGAATTAAAATGGTTTAATAATAATAAAGACATAGTAAAATCAATTGTAGTGACAAGTAAAAATGGACAAGCAATAGAGAATATTATAAAAGGAATAAATTGTGAAATTGAATATTTTCAAACAATCGCAAATGAATATGAAAGAACAGAAACAATAGGAAATTTAAAACAAAAATTGAAATCAAATTATAAAGGACTTATTTGTTTACCACTTGGAAAACAAGATAATATGCTTGATTTTAAACAGTTTTTATATGAACAATTTATTCCATTTTTGCAAAAAATACAAAACGACGAAAATTTAAAGAATAATATAGAAAAAACAAAAAAACATTATGAAAATAAATGTAATGAAATTGAGGAGTTTGAACAAATAGTAAAATCACTTCCAATAATTGAAAATAGCCCTAATTATTTTTATGGCATAAATATATCAGAAAGAAATGCAATAGAACAGATAAATGAGAAATTTTTAGAAGAAAAACAACAAAATGAAGAAATTTTAAATAAAATAGAAGAAGAGAAAAGAAATTTAATTAATCAAAAAGAAGAACAAAATAAGAAATTGAAAAAATTTCGAAGAAATATAAATGAAAAAGAAAATGAAATTAAGAAATATGAGAAAGAAATAGCAAATGCAAAAGCAGACATTAATGAATTAGAAAGTAAAAAAAATAGTTTTGAAAGAATAAGCAAAAATTTTATAACAAAAATTGTTAATTGTAAAAAATATAATCAATATAAAAAAATAGATTTTGCAAGAGAAATAATACTACTAAAAGAACAAAATAAAACTAGATATAAAAGCCAAAACGGATATATAAAAGAAATAGAAAAATTAAAAAATGGTAAAAATGAAGTAGATTTTAAAATTGAAGAAATTAAAAGAAATATAAAAATTAATGAAGAAAAAATTAAGAATGTGAATAGAAAATTACAAGAGATGAATGTAATATGCGAATTCAATAAAAAAGACAAAAAATTATACTGGAATTATAAAAATATGGTGGATTTATATGGAAATAGTACATTAAATACATTAAACCAAGAGTTATTTGAATTAGCTATAAAACTAAATGAAGCATTTATATTAAAAAATAGCGAAGTTATTATAGAAAATTTAAAACTATTTATGCAAGAAGATAACAAATCAGTATATCCTTGTCAAAAATTTTACGATTCCAGCAATATATATGATGAAGAAAATAAATACACAATAAAAAACATTTGGAATATTCTATTCTTATGCTTCCCGGTTATAACAACTACATTAGATTCATTTTCAAAAAAATATTTCCACTTGTTTCCAGAATATATAGATTTGTTGCTAATAGATGAAGCGGGACAAATACCGCCACATAATGCAGTCTCAGCACTATATAGAGCCCAAAAAGCTGTTATTGTTGGAGATGTAAATCAAATTCCTCCAATTTATAATAATGTAACTAATAAATTTGAACAACATCAAAAAAATATAAAAGAAGTTTTTGATAAAATAAAAGTTGACGAAAATAGTATCCAAACTATTGCTAACAGAAATACAGATATATTAAGTAATAGCAAAAACATAATGTTAACAGACCATTATAGATGTGAAAGAAACATTATAAACTTTTCAACAGAAAATGTATATGAAAATAGATTAAATATGCATGTAAAAGATGACATGAATAAACCATTTTCTAATAATATGATTGCATTTGATATTAGAGGCAAAAAGGAAAAAAATGAAAATTTAAACAAAGCAGAAATAGAGGCATGTATTGAAACTATTAAGTATATAAATAAAAATCATAATGAAAAAGATTTGCCTACAATTGCTATTATTACACCATTTAAAAATCAAAAAGAAGAACTAGAAAAAAGATTAAAACAGGAAAAATTAATCAACATACAAGTAGGAACTGTTCACGCATTTCAAGGGCAAGAAAGAGATTATATTATTTTTTCACCAGTTATAGATTCTATTGCTCAAAAATTTAATGTTAATTTTATAGGACAGAAGTGCAATATGTTAAATGTCGCAGTAACAAGGGCAAAAAAACAATTTATATTTATAGGAAATCTCAGTGTAGCACTTTCTACAGGCAATTATCTGTTTAAATTGATTAAATATATAAAAAATAATGGATTATTATATAGTTTATATGATATAGAAAAGAATGCGCTAAGTGACCATTGGGACGAAGATATTTTGAAAATTCTTGAACCAGAATTGAAGATTGAAAATGATAACATTGGTTTATATATTAGTCAACATATAAAAAATGGTATAATGGTTGATGCAAAACAACATTATGAGTTTTTAAAATATGTAATAAAAAATGCAAAGAAAGAAATATGTATTATGTCTCCATGGATTAGAAAGAATGTTTTTAATGATGAATTTTTAGATGATATTATAAAATTAAAAGAAAAAAATTGTACTATTAAAATGGTTTATGGATATAAAAAAGGAAATAAAAATGAAAGTGACATAGCACAAGATTTGGCAAATGAGCTTGATAGAATTCATGCATTAGGTTATTCTACAAAAGAAGAAGTGCAAATTATAATAGATAAAATGTATGAAATTATAGGAAAAGATAATTTTATATATGCTCCTCCAACACATGCAAAAGTACTAATTGTAGATAATAAATATATGTGCATAGGGTCTCATAATTGGCTTTCAAATACTGGAAAAACTCCAGAAAGTCAGAGGGCAATTGAAGGGACTAGGCTAACAACTAATATTAGTGCAATTTCTTATGCAAAGGAAGAATTCTTTAAGTTATAGGTAGAGAAATTTAATAAGAAAACAAGATTTTTTTCGTAATTTGTAAATTAGCATAAATAATAAAAAAAAAGTTTTAGGTTAAACTAATGCCAAAAGAAATTTTGAGGTGGAGAAAATGTTTAAACCTAAAACTATTTATTTTGAAAAAGATATTATAAATTATGAGCTTGGAAAAGAGCTTATGGAAAAATATAAAGATATTCCCAAAATAGAAATTGCTAATCATAATAATATTGAAGAATTACGTAAAAGCGAAAATAAAGAATTCTTAAATTTAAAAAATAACCTAATAATAGGAGTAAGAAAAACTCATAAATTTGTAGAGAATCACAAGGTTTCGGATTACCTAGTGCCATACACATCTTCAGGTTGTAGTGCAGCATGTATGTATTGTTATCTAGTTTGCAATTACAATAAATGCAGTTATTTAAGACTATTTGTAAATAGAGAGCAAATGCTAGAAAAAATAATAAAAACAGCAGAAAAATCGGATAGAGAATTAACATTTGAAATTGGTAGCAATAGTGATTTGATTTTGGAAAATACAATAACTAATAATTTGCCTTGGACAATAGAAAATTTCAAAAATACATCAAAAGGAATGCTGACATTTCCAACAAAATTTGATATGGTAGATGATATTTTAAATGTAGATCATCAAGGAAAAGTAATTACAAGAATGAGTGTTAATCCTGATGAAATAATAAAACAGGTAGAGCTTGGAACATCAAGGCTTAATGGAAGAATAGAGGCAATAAACAAATTAAAAGAAGCTGGGTATAAAGTTGGAATATTAATAGCACCTGTAATTATGGTAGACAACTGGAAAGAACTTTACTTGGAACTGATAAAGCAACTAGAAAGAGATTTAAGCAAACAAGTAAAAAAAGAAGTTTTTTTCGAGGTAATCTTTATGACTTACAGCTATGTTCATACAAAAATAAACGAAGATGCATTTCCAAATGCAATCAATTTATATAGCAAAGCACAAATGACAGGACGAGGCAGGGGAAAATATATGTACAAAAACGAACTTAGAAAAGATGGTGAGATTTTTGTGAGAGAACAACTTGGCAAATATTTTCCAAATAATAAAATTTTGTATGTAGTATGATTTTATTTTTAAAAATCCTATTGACAAATTCTGACATTCATAATATAAAAGAATATGGTAGAAAAAGGAGCAAGATTATGGAAGAAAAAAAAGAGCCATATTTAAGGCCGGTAGTAACACTTATAATTTATAAAGATGGAAAAATACTTTTACAAAAAAGAGAAGACAACGGATGTTGGGCAATTCATGGTGGTGGAATAGATATAGGCGAAAAATATACAGATACACTATATCGTGAAATAGAAGAAGAACTTAATATAAAACCAATAAATCCTAAACTAATGGGAATATATTCAGGAAAAGAATTGTTTAACATATATCCTAAAAGTGGAGACCATGTATACATTTTAAATCATGTATTTTTCTGTGAAAAATATGAAGGAGAAATAAACTTCACAGATGGAGAAGTTAAAGACTTACAATGGTTTGATTTAGATAATTTGCCTGAAAATATATTTAAAGTAAATAGACCAATTATTAATGATGTAAAAGAATTTGTTAAAAATAGAAAAGTAATTGTTAATTAGTTATTAATTTTCTACGGATGTAGAAATTGTTATAAAAAGCTGTAACTACAGCTTAGTAAGTACTTGGAACCTGAGACATTTTAAGGAGGATGGAGTATGATTTGTACAAGTATTGACGAACTAAGTAGGAATATTGAAAAAATTCGGAAAGGCAAGAAAGTAGTACTTGCAACAGGAAGTTTTGATTTATTCCACTATGACCACCTTAAGTATCTTGAGGGGGCAAAAAAGCAGGGCGATATTTTGGTTGTTGCAGTAAAAAGCGATAAGGCAGTTAACAAGAAGAGTCCAGAAAGACCCATAATTTGTGAAGAGCACAGAGCCGCAATCGTAGATGGCATTAAGCATGTAGATTTCACAATTATTATGGATTATGACGAGATGCTTCAGCTGGAATTAAAGGCTGAAAACGCTAGACAGCGTGAATGGCTTATTATTTTCCAGGAGCTTTTTAAGGGATTGCGTCCCGACATTCTGTATCATGAAGATAACCCAATTCTTCAGAGTGCCAGAGAAAAGGTATTTGAAAAATACGGTATTACTGGAATAAAGAAGAAAAGGGGAGAGAATGCATCAACCACAGGAATCGTCAACAAGCTTAGAGCTGTATAAAGCTCTGACAAAAACCTTTGGATTTCCAAAGGTTTTTGTATTATATAGTTGACAAAATTCTCAAATTAACATATAATACCAAAAATAAAAAAAGAGGTGAGTTTATGAAAATTCATAATTCAATAACAGGAAAAAAAGAGGAGTTTATTCCAATTGATGGAAAAAATGTAAAAATGTATGCATGTGGTGTTACAGTTTATGATTTAAGCCATATAGGTCATGCAAGGCAAGCAATAGTATATGCAATGATGGCAGATTATTTAAGATACAGAGGCTATAATGTAAAATATGTTAGAAATTATACCGATGTTGATGATAAAATAATAAAAAGAGCAAATGAGCGCGGAAAAAATGCTCTAGAGTTTTCAAAAGAACAAATAGCAGAAGCAGAAAAAGATATGACTGCACTTCATGTAACAGAAGCAGATGAAAAGCCAAAAGCATCTGAATATATAGGAAAAATAATAGAATTTGTTCAAGGTTTAATAGAAAAAGGATATGCATATCCAGCTCCAAATGGAGATGTATATTATAGAGTTAGAAAATTTGAAGGTTATGGAAAATTATCACATAGAAATGTAGATGAATTATTAAATGGAGTTCGTAAAGAATTAGAAGAAGGAAAAGAAGATCCATTAGATTTTGCGCTTTGGAAATCTGCAAAGCCTGGAGAAATTTATTGGGAGTCACCATGGGGAAAAGGTAGACCAGGTTGGCATATTGAATGCTCTGTAATGGCAAAAGATACATTAGGAGAATCAATAGATATACATGGAGGAGGAAGAGACTTAGTATTCCCACACCACGAAAATGAAATTGCTCAAAGTGAAGCCTTAACAGGAAAGCCATTTGCAAAATATTGGTCACATTGCGGTTTAATAAAAATAAACGGTGAAAAAATGAGCAAATCATTGGGAAATTCCGTAACAATTAGAGATGCTTTAAAAATGTATAATTATGAGGTGTTGAAATATGTAATGTTTGAAAAACATTATGCATCTGATGTAGATATTTATGATAAAGATTACAAATTAGCTGAAAATCACATGTATTATTTCTATAATTCAATTAAAAATATGCAGGAATACATAGAATTAAACAATGGAAACAAAGATGGAGAAAAGGTTGAAGATGATATTTCAAACACAATAAAAGAAAAATTCATTGAAGTAATGGATGATGATTTCAACACATCAGCTGCAATAGCTCAATTACATGTTATTTTTAAATATGCAAATAACCTAATGAAAACTGCGAAAAAAGGAAATAAAGTACTTGCAGCAAATACAATAGCAAATATCTTATCAGAAGTAAAAGAAGTATATGGAATATTAGGCTTTTTCAAACAAGAACCGGAAACATTTATAAAAGAAATGCAAGATAAATATTTAAAACAAATGGAGCTAAACCCAGAATATATTAATGGAGAAATAGAAAAAAGATTAGAAGCAAAAAATAACAAAGATTACGAATTAGCAGATAAAATTAGAAGTGATTTAGATGAAAAAGGAATTATTTTAAATGACACAGTAAATGGAACAACATGGGATATCAAATCACTTTATCAAATTTAATAAGATAATTAAAAAGGAATAAATTTGAGAAATTCGAAATTATTCCTTTTCTCTTTATTTTTTTTTACATATATGATAAAATATTGCATAAAGGAAAAGAAAAATATGATAAAAAGAATAATATTAGAAATAATTTTAATAGTAATAACTGTACTCGTTGTTGTATGTGGATATTTTTTAATATTAGATATTGAAAGCAATGTGCCACAAGAATTACAAGATAAAGTTGAAATTGATACAAAAGAATTTATGGATAGAAAAGTATTTGAAATTTCGCCTAAAAATAAAGAAGATAAAAGTAATAAAACAATTCTTTATTTTCATGGTGGAGCTTATGTAGCAGAAGCAACTGGAGAGCATTGGAATTTCTTAACTAAATTAGTAAATGACACAAAATCAACTGTAATAATGCCAGATTATCCGCTAACACCTAAATATACATATAAAGATGTATTGAAAATGATAGAACCGGTATATAAAGAAACACTAATAAAGGTTGGAGCAGAAAATTTAATTGTAATGGGAGATTCAGCAGGTGGAGGAATGGCATTGGGATTACTAGAAAAATTAAGTCAAAGCAATGTAGAAATGCCAGCAAAAACAATTTTAATTTCGCCATGGCTAGATACAACAATGTCAAATCCTAAAATAGACGAAGTACAAAAAAATGATAAAGATTTAAATAAAGAAAAACTATATTTAGCAGGAGTATCTTATTCAAGAGAGTTAGAAAAAAAAGATGAGTTTTTTGTAAATCCAATAAATGGCAAATTTTCTAAATTAAAAAATATAGTTATCTATACTGGAACTTATGATATTCTAAATCCAGATTGCCATCTATTACAAGAAAAAGCTGAAAAAGAGGGAGTAAACATAGAAATAAAAGAATATGAAACAGCTCCACATATTTGGATTGTAAATAATGAAGATGATTTGGCCGTTTCGGCTTACAATGATTTGGTTTCATCTTTGTTAAATTAAAACTAATTATAAATTTATATAGTATAATGAATAGGAGTATTATAAAAAATGAAAAATATAAAAGATTATAATTTAGATGCATTAAAAGAAGAAATGAAAAATATAGGTGAAAAGCCATTTAGGGCAGAGCAAATTTTCAAATGGTTATACCAAGATAAAGTTACATCATTTGACGAAATGCTTAATCTTTCTTTAGAATTAAGAGAAAAATTAAAACAAAATTATACTATTTGTAATTTTGAAATAATAAGAAAACAAGAATCATCAGATGGAACAATAAAATACTTATTTGATGTATTAGATGGTAATGCAATTGAAACAGTTTTAATGAGTTACCATCATGGGTATAGTGTATGTGTATCAACACAAATTGGATGTAAAATGGGATGTAAATTTTGTGCTTCAACAGGTATAAAATTTATTAGAAGTTTAACATCTGGAGAAATAGTTGAGCAAATTATAAAAATAGAACAAGATACAGGCGTTAGAGTTTCAAATGTTGTATTTATGGGAATTGGAGAACCTTTAGATAATTACGAAAATGTTGTAAATGCTATAAGAATATTAAATAATCCAAAGGGAATAAATATTGGGGCAAGACACATAAGTGTTTCTACAAGTGGTTTAGTTCCAATGATATATAAATTGGCAGAAGAAAATATTCAATGTACACTTTCAATTTCACTTCATGCAACAACAGATGAAAAACGTAGTTCAATGATGCCTGTAAACAAAAGGTATAATATTGAAGAATTACTTCAAGCTTGTAAAGATTATATAAAGGTTACAAATAGAAGAATTTCATTTGAATATGCCTTAGCAAAAGATAATAACGATAACTTAGAAGATGCAGCAAGACTTGTAAAATTACTAAAGGGAATGAATTGCCATGTTAATTTAATTCCAATAAACAAAATAGAAAACGGAAAATTCGATAAAAGTACAAATGAAAATATAATGAAATTTAGAGACTACCTAAATGACCATGGAATAGTTGCTACAATTAGACGCGAGCTAGGGTCAGATATCGAGGCAGCATGCGGTCAACTTCGTAGAAAAAATTTGAAAGAATAAAGGTATACAAATATGAAAAAAGAAAATAAATTATACTGGAGAAGATTAGATAATTCAGCAAAAATATTTCCAATTTCAGCAGGGAAAAAGTATAGTACAGTTTTTAGATTTTCTGCCGTACTAAAAGAAGAAATAGATCCAGAAAGTTTAAAACAAGCAGTTATATTAGCACTAAAAAAATACAAATCATTTAAAGTAAGAATGAAATTAGGAGTGTTTTGGAATTATTTTGAAGATAACCCCAAAGATCCAATTATAGAAGAAGAAAAAGATTATCCATGTAAATATATAGATTACAAGAGAAATAACAACTACCTCTTTAAAGTAACATATTACGATCAAAAAATAAACATAGATATTTTCCACTCTTTAACAGATGGAAATAACGGAAATCTATTTTTCAGGGAAATAATATATAACTACATTGAACTAACACATCCAAAAGAATTTGAAGAAGAACTAAGAACTACTAGAAAAGTAGAATACACAACAGAAGATAGCTATATGAAAAACTATGATAAGTCAGCAAAATCTAATAATTCATCCCAAAAGGCGTATGTTTTAAAAGGGGAGAAGATAAGGCTGGCTGCAGTTTCTGCAATTCACGAAATAATAGATACAAACGAGCTAAAAGCACTTTGCCAAAAAGAAGACTGTACTGTAACACAATACTTATCTGCGGTCTTAATATATTCAATTTATGAAGAAAACTATAAGAAAAATAATGGGGAAAAACCAATTAAATTGTGTATTCCAGTAAACTTAAAAAAATATTTTCCAAACTCTCAAACAATTTCTAACTTTTTTTCATATATCACATTAGAAGCGGAAATGAAAAAGGATAATTTAAATACTTTTGAAAAAATATTGGATTTTGTAAAAAAAGATTTCAAAAAACGATTAACAGAAGAAGAAATAATAAAAACCATGTCTGGAAATGTAAAACTTGGAAACAATCCATTTATAAGAGTTGTACCACTATTTTTGAAAAAGGCAATTGTAAGATTAAGCTATTTAGAAATAAGAAAATATACAACAATAACTTTTTCAAATGTAGGAAGAATTGGTATAATTGGTAAATATAAGCCATATATAGAGTGCTTTTTGATGTTAATTGCGCCAGAACCGGTTGAAAAAATTAAATGTTCAGCATGTACTTTTGAAGATAAAATGGTATTTACATTTACATCAATTTTAAATGACAATAGTATAGAAAAAAGATTTTATGAGTTTTTAAAGGAACAAGGAATAAAAGTAGAAATAGAAAGTAATGGTGTTTTAGATGAATTTATATCCACAAAAAATTAATGCAAAGAAAACGGATTTTATAATAAAAATTGCAATTTTAATTTCATTTTTTGTAGGTGTTGGTTTGGTATTTATAAATAGATTTACAACACCCGATATAAAATGGGCGGGATATTGCAATGCAGGAATTGTATATGTTTGGATAACGGTTTTATATGCACTGAATAAAAATGTAAATATAGCAAGTCATTTATTTATACAAATGGTTGCGTTATCTGCATTGTGTGTTTATTTTGATATAAGGCTTGGCTTCCAGGCATGGTCAATTAACCTTGCAATTCCAATGATTGTAATAATTATAAATATTGCTATGGTAATTCTTTCAATTGCAAGTTATAGTAATTATATGAGATATGCATTTTTTCAATTGCTAATTGCTCTTGCAAGTTTGGTACCAATATTTTTAATTTATGAAAATTTGGTAAATGATAAAACATTAAGCATTGTAGCATCAGGAATTTCAGGTCTTAACCTACTAATGAGTTTAATATTTCATTTTAAAGATTTAAAAGAAGAAATAATAAGAAAATTTCATATATAAATTAGATATTTTGGAGCTTTGCTCTAAAATATCTTTATTTTTTATTAAAAGTATGTTAAAATATATAAGATTATAAAAAGATGGAGAAGAAAATGGAAAGATATCAAGAAATAGAAAGAAGCCTTATAACAAAATATAGAAAAACAATTTGGACCAAATTTATAAGAGGAATACAAGAATATGACATGATACAAGATGGAGATAAAATTGCAGTATGTATATCTGGTGGAAAAGATTCAATGCTACTTGCAAAATGTTTTCAAGAACTTTTAAAACATGGGAAAATGAATTTTGAATTAGTATTTATGTGCATGAACCCAGGTTATAATGAGGAAAACAAGCAAAAAATAATAGAAAATGCAAAAATATTAAATATTCCTTTAACAATGTTTGAAACAAAAATATTTGATACAGTTGTTAATATAGATGACCATCCATGTTATATTTGCGCAAGAATGAGAAGAGGACATCTATACAAAAAAGCAAGAGAATTAGGATGTAACAAAATAGCATTAGGACATCATTTTGATGACGTTATAGAAACAATTTTAATGGGAATGATTTATGGAGCACAAATGCAAACAATGATGCCAAAATTGCATAGTTCATTTCATGAAGGGATGGAACTAATTAGACCTTTATGCTTTGTAAAAGAACAAGATATAATAAATTGGAGAGACAGAAATGGGCTTGAATTTATCCAATGCGCTTGTAGATTTACTGAAAATGAAGCAAAAGCAAATGATGATGAAATAGGCAAAAGGGAAGAGATGAAAAGACTTATAAAACAACTAAGACTAAAATACAAAAATGCAGATATGAATATATACAGAAGTGCACAAAATGTTAATCTAAATACTCTTTTATCATATACAAAAAATGGGGAGACACATACATTTTTAGAAGATTTTAATAAAAGAAAAAAAGAAATACAAGAAAAAAATAAATAATATTATTTATTTTTTTCTTGTAATATAGTATAATATAATTAGACACGCGGGTATAGTTTAATGGTAGAATCCCATGCTTCCGACCTGGTGGTGAGGGTTCGATTCCCTCTACCCGCTCCAACTTTATGCAGTTTTGAACTAATTAAAATAATTTTTATAAATAAGTAAAAAAACTATTGACAATTACAAACATCCATTCTATAATATAACAAAACATAAGTTTTAATATTTAAGAATGGAGTTGATGCTTTATGAATAAATTAAAAAAGGAAAACTTATACGAAGGACAAAATTTTGAAGATATTAAGCATATTGATGAAAACGGAGTTGAATTTTGGTATGCTAGAGAACTTATGCCTATTTTACAATATTCAAATTGGCAGAATTTTGAAAAGATAATTGAAAAAGCAAAAAAATCTTGTGAAAATAGTGATATTAGTGTATTTGAACATTTTACTGACGTTAGTAAGTTGTCAAAACGTGCTAATAATGCAGAAGTTGAAATTAAAGATTATAAATTAACGAGATATGCTTGTTATTTAATTGCACAAAATGGAGATAGTAGAAAAAAAGTTATTGCACTTGCTCAAACATATTTTGCAGTTCAAACTAGAAAACAAGAAATAACTGAAAAAGAATACAGTATGTTAACCGAAGATGAAAAAAGATTTTATCAAAGAAATTTAACAAGAAAAGGAAATTATTCACTTAATCAAACAGCTAAAAAAGCTGGTGTTAAAAATTTTGATAAATTCCATAATGCAGGTTATAAAGGATTATATAATGGAGAAACTGCTGATGATATTGCTAAAAGAAAAGGACTAAGATATAGAGAAGATATTTTAGATAATATGGGAAGTGAGGAATTAGCAGCTAATCTATTTCGCATTACACAAACCGAATCAAGATTAAAAAAGGATAATATCAATAGTGAAAAAGAAGCAAACAAAACACATTATAAAATTGGTAAAAATATTAGAGAAGTAATTGCAAAAAATGGTGGAACAATGCCAGAAGATTTACCAACACCTAAAAAGAGCTTAAAACAACTTGAAAAAGAATACAAATTGTGCTAAATTATAGATAATAAATCGAATTATATAAGAGAACTTAAAACAGAGTATATTAATTTTTCGCATACCTGTTTCGTAACCGCTCCATAAATAAAAAACTTGTAAGTTTACTTTACAAAGACTTACAAGTTTTTTGTATAATATAAAATTCTATTTATTATTCTTCAAGTACATATCTCTATAATATTTCTTTTCTTTTTTGGTTTCACACCAATACTTTAAATTTAAATATGCAATAATAGAAAGAGCTTCTTCAGAATAATTTTTTTCTAGTCTGTCAGTTTCATCTTTTAAAAGAATATTCAAATAATCTTTATTGCATTCACTTTTAAACATATCAAGCATATCTTTAGGAATTTTTGCTTTGTATTGTGGCTCAATATAATCTAATATATCTAAAACTTCTGAGTAGGCATTTGCCAGGTTTTTATCCATTTTTTATCCTTTCATATAAGTTATCTTGATTGACCCTTTATTATTTTTTGAGACCTATTTTGTGACTGGGTTTCTATTACATTTCCAAAAATTACAACTTTTACTGAATCTATTTTCCTTGTTTTTTCTACGATTGCCGTCTTGTTTGGGGCTTTTTCTTTCAAATTATTTAAAAATTTTGCTCCGCTTAAAACTGGTTCTTTTAATTTATTTACGAACTTAGTTCTATTTGCAACTCTATCTTCTTTTATTTTTAATATATTGTCTATATCAGCTAATATATCTTTTCCGATTTTATTATACTTTGAATTGTCGGGGTATAAAATATCAGTATAATCAGATATATTATTTGTAAAATACTGAGATGAAAGTTGGGGAGTATTCATATCATTTACACATAAATTAGCAGTTTGGGCAAATAGTTCAAAATTATTTTTGCCTATTTTTCTCTTAAATTTTCTTATAGATAAATTCCCATTATTGATTTGCTGAATATCCGGTTTGAATTTTGAAACGAATTCCTTTGTTGTATTGTCAAATAATTCATATGGATATATTGATATAGAATTGGATCTATTTTTATATGGTAAACTTAATGAGTTTATTAAATCACTATTAACTATTTTATTCAAAACTTCACGAGTTTGAAAGTGATGAGTTACTTCTTCTACAGAAACTGCACCGTTTAACAGTATTGTATGATTTGGGCTTAAATGTAAAGTTATTCTTTTTGGCAATTCTTGACCATTTTAAATTTTGTAAAAAGCTAGTAAATGAATTGAACTTTGAGAATAATCTAGAATCATTTGGATTTTTTGGTAACTCTCTAACCAAAAATCCAGATTTATAATGTTTATTCTTTAATAATTGCTCTTTAGATATATGCATGATTTCATGTAAAGCATTTTTTAAATACTCTGTTTTATCATGATACTTAAATACTGGCAAATATATGTATCTAATATTTTTATCTGTCTGTTTACCAATTTTTTGAACAACAAATTGTCCTTCATTTGATATATCATCCAGAATATCTGTATAATATTTGCCTTCTGGTACATCTGATAAGTGTTTATAAAAAGAACTTGTTTCCATTAGGATCTTTTCATCTGATAATTTTTGGTATTTTTTAATTATTTTTTCAACTTTCGGTTTTTTCAATTTTGCAAAAAAAGGATTCTTATCTTTAAAAAGCTCATCTTCTATAAAATCAGAATTTTCTGCAAAACTATTATCAGAACAATGTTTTAATAATCTTGAACATTCATTCACAGATAATTTAGGAAATAATTGTTTTAAATCATCTAACATAAAAGAAGAGTATCTTTTAATTATTTCTTTTTTTTCTGCATGTAGTTTTTTAGATAAACTTAGTTCTTGGCTAAAATCAGTTTTTAAATACTTATCACCATATAATTTTCTTTGTTGTATAAGAATATTGTCTAAGTCAGCTAATGTTATATAGGGTATAAATATTGTGTTATCAAGTATTTCTTTAAATTTGGCATGATAGGAATTTCGAATTTCATCAGAATCATTATCCTTATAATTCTTCTCATTATAATTTTCATCACCAAATTGTTCTTTATAAATTAATTCGATTACCTTATCATTTCTAAAAAAACTATTGAGGTTTTCTTGATAAATATTTGAAATATCAGCTAAATCCATATTCGCTCCTTTTTAAAATATTATATCTTATAGTATAACATAAATTTGTTAATGTATCAAGAGTTTGAAACATATTTTTACCATTTATTGGCTGAACTTTTTAGTTTATCATTTTTGGGGAAAGTTGACATATTACTGGAAATATGCTACTATATATAATATACATCTTAGATAAGGTTATTTGGTGTAATAGGTAGGTCTTTACTGATCTCGATTGAGATAAAGAAGATTACCTAAAAGATTATTCAGCATTCTACAATTAGCATAAATAATTTAAGCAGAAAGGAGTGAAATAGCAATGCTGATTTTGGTATTAGTGATTCTTGTTGGAATTGCTGGGATGTATCTCTTAAGCAAAAAGACAACGGCAATCACATGCCAGAGAAATCAGACCCAAATGGTCAGCGCATCCCCGAAGGAAAGAAAAAAGCAAGTAAAAATAATACCGAATAAATTGCGTGGGCTGGAAAGCTCTGGTCGGTTGAAAAGACTGCCACAAATTGCTATCTGGCACAAGGTTTTGGACCTTGGACGATCTTTCGGGGAAGGTAAGAAAAGGAGGGCTGATAAGACGTGAGCGTGACTATTCTGGTTGTAACTGCTGTTATAATTCTGATTGTTCTTGTTTCGAGAAACTGGAATAAGGAAAGTATAACTGGACAATCAAATGTAGTTCGCGAAATCAATGAAGATGAGGTTTCAACGATTTTAGCTGGTTCCGATGAAGAATGCTTTAGAGCCATTAAGGAAAAAGAAGCTGAAGTAATCCGTCACCCGACTGGTTATGCTTCCAAAAGAATTAAGGCTCAAGGTCTCATTCTCTTAAACGAAAGAGAAAGACGGAAAAGGTTGGAGTTTAAGAGTTCTGAGAGAACCCAAGAGAGGTTAGTGCACGAAAACCAAAAATGCTTAACGAATTTGAAAGAGAATCTTGACGATATCACGAAAGATTGTTCAAGTCGAAAGTATTTAAAAGGGAGTCGCGATAGACTAACCAAGATCTATAGTGAGCTTGAAAAAAACCGCGAAAATCCAATAGAGTTCTTCAGACTCATCCTAGGTGATGAACAGATGACTGGATTTGAACTTTATGATATGGTGATTTTCAGTAGGGTAAAGAACCCAGCATTGCTGGAAAAATCTAACGCGGTCATAGAGGAAGCAGCTAGGAAAATGCTGGAGCTTTCTCAGGCTATTCATGAAAAGGGAGTAGCTGAGGATTCTCTGGCAAAAACTCTTGAAATAAAAGAGGAATTTGAGGCATTTAGCGAATTCTTCTTGCCTTAGTTTGACTATTTTGGTCTCCCCCCTCACAAAGGGGGGCTTTCTTTTTGTAAAATAAAAGAAAATATAAAAAAATTCCTGAAAACCATTGACAAATTTACTTTTTTGTAATAAAATAGTTCAGACAAATTAGCATATGAATTAAATTTAAAACTTCTCCCCGGTAGTTTTGGATTTAAATACATATATATTAATATTTTAAAATTAAAAATTCAATAAACGAAGAAAGGAAGTTAGTTACAATGAACAACGTAACATATAGTGCTAAAAAAGGCGAAGTAGAAAGCAAATGGTATATAATTGACGCAGCAAACAAACCATTAGGTAGAGTTGCAACAGAAGCTGCTAAATTATTAAGAGGAAAACACAAACCAACATTTACACCTAATATTGATACAGGTGATCATGTTATTATTATCAATGCAAAAGATGTTATTTTAACAGGAAATAAAATGGACCAAAAAGTTTATAGACATCATTCAGGATACATTGGAGGAATGAAAGAAGTTTCTGCAAGAGTAATGATTGAAAACAATCCAGAAAAAGCTATTACATTAGCAGTTAAAGGAATGTTACCACACAATTCTTTAGGTAGACAAAGTCTTAAAAAATTAAGAGTTTATGCAGGTAGCGAACATGAAAATGCAGCACAAAAACCAGAAGTTTGGGAGGTAAGTAAATAATGGCTAATAAAGAAAATATAGTTTATTATGGTACAGGTAGAAGAAAATCTTCTATCGCTAGAGTTAGAATAGTAGAAGGTTCTGGAAAAATTACAATCAATGGAAAAGATATTGATGAATTTTTCGGATTAGAAACTTTAAAAGTTATAGTTAGACAACCATTAACAGTTACAAATACAGCAGCTAAATATGATGTTATAGCTAATGTAAAAGGTGGCGGAATTACAGGTCAAGCAGGAGCTGTAAGACATGGATTAGCTAGAGCTTTAAATGAAGCAAATGCAGAATTTAGACCAGCATTAAAAACAAACGGATTCTTAACAAGAGATCCTCGTATGAAAGAAAGAAAGAAATATGGTCTTAAAAAAGCAAGAAAAGCTCCACAATTCTCAAAAAGATAATATTTTATACATATACAAAAATTCTCGGATTTATATCCGAGGATTTTTTGTTTGAAATAAATAAAAATCTAATAAATTTTGAATATTTTACACAATACATCTATATTTATTAAATATAAAAGTAGGTGAAAAAGTGAAAAAAGAAAAAATAAATACCAAAAATAAAAAAGAAAGTTTTAGTCAAGCTGTTGTAACGCTTGTGATTTCACAAATACTAATAAAAATGCTTGGACTTGTTTATACTTTATACTTAACAAATAGAGAGAGTTTTGGAGATAGAGGAAATGGAATATTAGCAAGTGGGTACCAAATTTATGCAATGCTACTTACAATTTCGTCAATAGGAGTACCAAATGCTATTTCAAAACTAGTATCAGAAAGAGTGGCAATAGGAGACAATAAAGGCGCACACAGAATTTTTAAAATAGCATTTGCAACATTTGCTTTAATAGGTGCAATAGGAAGTTTGTTATTATTTTTAGGGGCTGGAGTAATTGCAAAAGAATGGCTTCAAATTCCAGAAGCAGAAATGACATTAGTTGCACTGGCTCCGGCAATATTTTTTGTCGCAATAGCAAGTGTTATGAGAGGATATTTTAATGGAAGGCAAAGTATGAAAACTACAGCTAGGTCTCAAACTTTGGAACAAATATTTAAAACTCTTCTTACAATTATAATAGTTGAAATAGTTGCAATGCTTTCAAATGTATCAACTCAATGGATGGCAGCGGGGGCAAATTTAGCAACAACCCTTGCAACATTTTTAGGATTTGGATATTTAAATTTATATTACAAAAATCAAAGAAAGATTATAGCGGCTGAAATAAAACAATCAATAAACTATAAGCATGAAAGAGTAAAAACAATAATAAAAAAAATAATAATGGTATCAGCGCCAATTGCTTTAACAGCAATACTATCTTCCATAAATAAAAATATAGATTCATTTACAGTAGTAAGGTCTTTAAAAAAATTCATGCCAGAAGATATGGCAACGGCTCAATATGGTATTTTAGGAGGAAAGGTAGATACATTAACCAATTTACCTTTAGCAATAAATGTTGCATTTTCAACAGCTCTAGTTCCAACAATTTCAGCTGCTAAAGCGAAAAAAGATAAAAAAACTATAAAAGAAAAAACGACTTTTTCCTTATTAGTTTCAATGTTAATAGCATTACCATGTACGGTAGGAATGTGTATATATTCAGAACAAATACTAAATCTATTATTTCCAAAAGCTAGTGCTGGAGCAGCAATTCTACAAATAAGTTCATTAACAATGTTATTTACTATATTAGACCAAACAATAAATGGGGCATTACAAGGATATGGTAAACTTATGATTCCGGCTATGTCTCTAGGAGTGCGGAGTAATTGTGAAATTGGTATTAAATTTAATTTTGGTTCCAATACCAGAAGTGGGGGTACAAGGAGCAGCGTGGGCATCTGTTGCGTGCCATTGTGTTGCATTTATAATAGCAATTACTTCTTTAATTAAACATTTAGAAATAAAATTTAATATAACAAAATTTATTATAAAACCTGCTATGGCAACAACGATTATGGCATTTTGCTCATTATTTATATATAAAATAATAAATGGTATAATTCCGACGAGATTGGCTACAATAATTGCAATAGCATTTGCTGTAATAGTCTATTTAATGGCGATTGTAGCGCTTAAGATATTCACTAAAAAAGAAATATCCTCATTGCCAATGGGAGAAAAAATTTGTAAATCCCTTGAAAGAACTAAAATATATTAAATTTTTTAGAAAAAAAAGAAGGATTTTAGCTTATTTTGGCGAATATTATTATTGTAGTTATAAAAAAGGCTTAAAATAAGCACTTTTGCTACATAGTTTAAATCTTATAGGAGGTAATTTAAATGAACAAAGCTGAATTAATCGCAGCAGTAGCTGCAAAAACAGGAGACACAAAAAAAGCAGCTGAAGCATCAATCAACGCTTTTGTTGAAGCTGTTACAGAATCTTTAAAGAAAGGTGACAAAGTTCAATTAGTTGGATTTGGATCTTTCGAAGTAAGAAAAAGAGCAGCTAGAAAAGGAAGAAACCCACAAACTAAAGAAGAAATCAAAATACCTGCATCAAAAGCTCCAGTATTCAAAGCTGGTAAAGCATTAAAAGATTTAGTAAACAAAAAATAAGAATTTAATATAAATAATATAAATATATGAATTCATATAAAGAGACTTGAGAAAAAGTCTCTTTTTTTTGCCAAAACACTTGACAAATGGCAAAAAATAGTGTAAAGTAATATAGCATTACAAATTAAGAGGTAGTAAAAATGGAAGAAAAAGTAAAAATAAGTATGTTAATTGAAACTTATGGCAAACTTCTAACTGAAAAGCAAAATCAGATTTTAAATGACTACTACAACAACGATTTGTCTCTATCAGAAATAGCTGAAAACGAAGGTATTACAAGACAAGCTGTTAGAGATATCATAAAGAAAGGGGAGAAAAAACTTTTCGAGTACGAGGAAAAGCTATTATTTATGAAAAGAACGATAGAAACGAATAGGAAAATAGAAAAAGCATTAAATGAACTAACGAAAATTCAAAAAGATTACTCAGACAAACAAATAGCAATAGTGCTAGAACATATAAAAAAAGAATTAAACTGCTTAGTTTAGAATTTTACTAAAACACGAATGGGGGAATAAATTATGGCATTTGAAGGTTTATCATCAAGATTACAAGAAATAACAAGAAAAATTAGAGGAAAAGCAAGAATAACAGAAAGCGATTTAAAAGAAATGCTAAGAGAAGTAAAACTTGCTTTGCTAGAAGCTGATGTAAACTATAAAATTGTCAAAGAATTTATTGCAACTATTCAAGAAAAAGCACTTGGGCAAGATGTTATGAAATCTTTAACACCTGGTCAACAAGTTGTAAAAATAGTAAAAGATGAATTAGTTAATTTACTTGGAGAGAAGGAAAGTAAAGTAAATTTTACTCCAAATCCACCTACAATAGTAATGCTTGTGGGGTTACAAGGTTCAGGTAAAACAACAACAGCAGGAAAATTAGCAAACTTGTTTAGAAAACAAGGTAAAAAACCACTATTAGTTGCATGCGATGTTTATAGACCAGCAGCTATAAAACAACTTCAAGTTGTTGGAGCACAGTTAAATATACCAGTTTACAGCAATGAATCAACTAAAGATGTTGTTCAAATAAGTAAACAAGCAATAAATGTTGCTTATTCAAAACTAAATGATGTCATAATACTAGATACAGCAGGTCGTTTACATATAGACGAAGCTCTAATGGATGAACTTAAAAATGTAAAAAATGGAGTACATCCGCATGAAATTTTACTTGTAGTAGATAGTATGACAGGTCAAGATGCAGTAAATGTTTCAGAAAAATTTAACGAAGCACTAGGAATTGATGGAGTTATCCTAACAAAACTAGATGGTGATACACGTGGTGGTGCTGCACTTTCAGTAAAAAAAGTAACAGGAAAACCAATAAAATTTGCTGCAACAGGTGAAAAACTAAGCGATATAGAAGTATTTCATCCAGAAAGAATGGCACAAAGAATTCTTGGAATGGGAGACATCTTATCAATAATAGAAAAAGCAGAAGAAACTTTTGACTTAGAACAGGCAGAAAAATTAGAAAAACAATTAAAGAAAAAAGAATTAGATTTAGATGACTATTTAGCCCAACTAAGGCAAATGAAAAAAATGGGTTCATTCTCGTCAATATTAAAAATGATACCAGGGATGAACAAATTTAAAGATTTAAAAGTTGATGACAAAGAATTTACAAGAATAGAAGCTATAATCTGTTCTATGACAAAAAAAGAAAAACAAAATACAAAACTTTTAAATGCAAGTAGAAGACAAAGAATTGCAAAAGGTAGTGGAACAAGTGTACAAGACATAAACAAATTCATAAAATCATTTGAAATGACACAAAAAATGATGAAACAAATTCAAGGAAACAAAGGCGGATTAAGAAAAATGATGAAAGGCATGAATTTGGATGAAAATGCACTTAAAAATTTTAAAATGTAATTTAAATTTGTTATTTATTTTTATATTATATATTATTTTATAATACCTTGGTGTCGCAACTTCCAGATTTTAAAAATACTAGTCTATAAGTTGCTTCAGTCGCCCTGCGCTTCGCTTCGGTTGATCGCTTACGCGGTATTATAAAATAATATATAAATAAAATAAAAATATATAAATATAAAATTATAAAATTTCGGAGGTGAATTTAAAATGGTAAAAATTAGATTACAAAGACAAGGAAAGAAAAAAGCTCCATTCTATCACATAGTAGTAGCTGATTCTAAATCTCCAAGAGATGGAAAAATAATCGAACAAATCGGTACTTATGATCCAATGACAGAACCTGCTACAATCAAATTAGACAAAGAAAAAGTTGAAAAATGGATTAAAAATGGTGCAAAACCAACTGACACAGTTAAATACTTAATCGAAAAAGCATAAGAAAAGAAAGGAAAAAAGCAAAATGAAAGACATACTTGAAGTAATAATCAAAAATTTAGTAGACAACAAAGATTCAGTAGAGATAAACGAAGTAAATGGAGAAAAATCTGTAGTTTTTGAAGTAAAAGTTGCAGAAGGAGACATGGGAAAAATTATAGGTAAACAAGGAAGACTTGCAAAATCTATAAGAACAGTTATAAAAGCTGTAGCTAATAAAGAAAATAAAAGAGTTACAGTTGAATTTATTGGATAATTGGAGTAAGTTATGCAATATTTAGAAATAGGTCAAATTGTAAATACATTTGGTATAAAAGGACAAGTGAAAGTAGTTCCTTTTACAGATGATGTAGAGCGATTTGAAGAATTAAAAAAAATATATATTGTTAATAAAAAACAACGCTTAGAAGTAGAAATTGAAAATGTAAAATATCATAAAAACATGGTTTTACTAAAATTCAAAGGTCTAGAAAAAATAGAGGATGTAGAAATTTATAAAAATTGCTATCTAGAAATAGACAGAAAAGATGGTAAGCCATTGGAAGAAGGAGAATATTACATAGTAGATTTAATTGGCTTAGATGTGTATTCAGATGAAGGAACACATTTAGGAAAAGTAGATGATATCTACAATACAGGAAGTAACGATATATATGTTGTAAAAGATGAATTAGGCAAACAAATTTTATTACCATATATTGATGATGTAATAAAAGAAATTAGTCTAGAAAAAAAGAAAATTATAGTACACTTAATCGAAGGATTAGTGTAGAAAAAATGATGTGCCTAATAAGTGGCACCGCTCAAAAAAAGAAAGAAGGAGGAAATTCTAAAATGGATATTATAAAATCTATTGAACATGAACAATTAAAATCTAAAATACCAGAACTTAGAGTTGGTAATACAGTTAGAGTTCACGTAAGAATAAAAGAAGGAAACAAAGAAAGAATCCAAGTATTTGAAGGAATAATAATAAAAAAACAAGGTGGAGGACTAAATGCTACATTTACTGTAAGAAAAATCTCTTATGGTGTAGGTGTTGAAAAAACATTCTTAGTTCACTCACCATTAGTTGAAAAAGTTGAATTAGTAAGAGTAGGTAAAGCAAGAAGAGCTAAATTATACTACTTAAGAGACAGAGTTGGTAAAGCTGCAAAAACTAAAGAACAAATCGGTGCAAGAATTGAAGACAGAGAAATAACTGTTAAAGAAGAATTGGTAGAAGAACCAGTAGCTGAAGAAGTAGTTGCAGAAGCTGAAACAGGTGCTCCAGCAGCAGAAGTTGTAGAAGAAGTTGTTGAAACACCAGTAGCTGAAGAAACAAAAACAGAAAGTGCTGAATAATTAAATAAAAAGGAGAACAATTATGAAAAAAAGTATTTTAATTTCAATCGTATTATTAATGATACTAACTATTGCAACAAGTGTTAACGCATATTCAACAAGTGATTATACAGTAGATATTCCAAGCGAATATGAAGAAAAAATGTCTGCTGTATTTGCTACAGATGATGGACGTAGTTTTAATATTCAAATAACAAAATATGACGAAAAAGAGGGATACCCATACACACAAAAAATGCTAGATGAATTAGCAAATGAATTTGAATCTGATGGTAGCGTAAAAATAAATAATAAAGAAATCACAAAATGTACTAAAAATAATTATAAATGTTTCCATATAACATCAACTTATTTAGGGATTGATTGTGATCAATATGCAATAGTTTCTGGAGATAAAATCTATACATTAACACTAAGTTCAAGAGACAAAGAAGATTTTAATAGAGATGAAATGAAGGGCATTATTAATAGTTTTACAATAAATGATTATAAAGAACCTCAAGAAGGTTTAAACCCTGCAATAATAGGAGCAATAATTGGTGCAGGTGTTGTTTTAGTAATAGGAATAGTATCAGTAATAAAAAGAAAATAACAAAATAAGAATAAATTAATACTTAAAAATCTCAGCTTAAGCTGAGATTTTTTTATTTAATAGGAAAGTTGCGCTTTCCTATTAAATAAAAGCGCTTCGCGCGCGAACAATGACGCGGACATTTGCAATTAGTTATATCTTTTGCAATTATCATAATGTCCGCTATTGTTCTTACGAAAATTATAATTTTAATAAAGATATTGAATTATCTTTTATTTTGATGTATATACTTGTTTTTTTTGTATTTTCATTATATAATAGAGAGCGAATTAGTAAAAGGAGAAGATAGTATGCAAGTAAGTAAAGAAGAGATTTTACACATTGCAAACTTAGCAATGTTAAATTTGGAAGAAAATGAGATAGAAAAGTATAGAGAAAATCTAGTTGATATCTTAAACTTTTCTGAAACAATAAAAAATGCTCCAACTGAAAATCTAGATATAACTATAGGAGCTAATGAAGCTAAAAATATATTTAGAAAAGATGAAGTGAAAAAATTTGAAGATACAGCCAGTCTATTGCAAAATGCACCAACACAAGATCAAAATATGTTTAAAATACCAAAAGTTATTCAGTAATTGGTAATAAAGGTAATATGTTAAAAATGAGTGAGGACGCGTAGGCGTAGCGAAGCGGAGCGGTGAAGCGACCTGTCATAATAAGATAAGGAAGGTCGCGACAACAAGGACGAACGGTTTTAACATATTACAAATAATTAGTAATGGGAGGATTTTGAATGAATATTGTAAATTTAACAGTACATGAGTTACAAGAAAAATTAGCAAACAAAGAACTTACAATAACTGAAATTACAAAAGCTTATGTAGATAGAATAAATGAAAAAGAAAAAGATGTAAAAGCGTTTATTACACCTTTATTAGATGATGCAATGTCACAAGCAAAAGATATACAAGCAAAAGTAGAAGCAGGAGAAATTAATGGATCTTTAGCAGGTATTCCAATAGGAATAAAAGATAATATGTGCACTAAAGGAGTAAAAACAACCTGTGCCTCTAAAATGTTAGAAAACTTTGTTGCACCTTATTCAGCAACTGTTGTAGAAAAGTTAAATGAAGAAAATATTATTAACCTAGGAAAATTAAATATGGATGAATTTGCAATGGGAAGTTCAACAGAAAATTCTTATTTTCCAAAAACAAGAAATCCATGGAATTTAAATAAAGTACCAGGTGGATCATCTGGTGGTTCTGCAGCAGCAGTAGCGGCAAATTTAGTTCCTTGGGCATTAGGATCAGATACAGGTGGATCAATTCGTCAACCAGCAAGTTTATGCGGTGTTGTAGGATTAAAGCCTACTTATGGTTTAGTTTCTAGATATGGATTAGTAGCATTTGCTTCATCTTTAGACCAAATTGGCCCAATTACAAAAGATGTAAAAGATGCAGCAATATTATTAAATGTAATAGCAGGTCATGATGAAAAAGATACAACTTCATGTAATATAGAGAAAAAAGATTACACAAAAGCTTTAAAAAATGATGTAAAAGGATTAAAAATTGCCGTTCCAACAGAATTCTTTGCAGAAGGAATAAATGAAGAAGTAAAAGCATCACTTGAAAAAGCAATAGAAAAATATAAAGAATTAGGAGCAAAAGTAGAAGAAGTATCATTGGATATTGCAACATATGCTTTAGCAACTTATTACATTATAGCTTGTGCAGAAGCTAGTTCAAATTTAGGAAGATTTGACGGGATACGCTACGGATACAGGTCTCCAGAGGCTAAAGACTTAAAAGAAATATTCAAGAAATCAAGAAGTGAAGGTTTTGGCCCAGAAGTAAAAAGAAGAATTATTTTAGGTACTTATGTTTTATCTTCTGGATATTATGATGCTTATTATAAAAAAGCTCAACAAGCTCGTACATTAGTAATGAATAAGTTTAACAAAGTCTTTGAAGAATATGATGTTATATTAACACCAACATCACCTGTAACAGCATTTGATATTGGTTCAAAATCAGAGAATCCACTGGAGATGTACTTAGCGGATATATGTACTGTTTCCGTAAATATTGCTGGTCTTCCAGGAATATCAATTCCATGTGGTGTTGATAGTGAAGGGCTTCCAATAGGAATGCAACTAATTGGAAACAAATTCCAAGAAGAAACTATTTTAAATGCAGCATATACTTATGAACAAGCAACAAATTTTAGAGCAAATTACAAACCAGAATTTAAGGGAGGTGCTAACTAATGTCAAGAGAAGATTACGAACTAGTAATAGGAATAGAAGTGCATGCAGAATTAAGTACAAAAACAAAAATATTCTGTTCATGTCCAACAACATTTGGGGCAGCACCTAATACACAAACATGTCCAATATGTATGGCAATGCCAGGAACATTACCTGTATTAAATGAAAAGGTAGTAGAGTATGCTGTAAAAGCTGGGTTAGCAACAAATTGCGAAATATCACAAGATAGCAAAAATGATAGAAAAAATTATTTCTACCCAGACTTACCAAAAGCATATCAAATTTCACAATATGACAAACCATTGTGTAAAGAAGGTTATGTAGAAATTGAAACTAAAGATGGTAAAAAAACAATTGGAATTGAGAGAATCCATATAGAAGAAGATACAGGAAAATTAAATCATGATGATTTTAGTGGTGGTTCATTGTTAGATTTAAATAGAGCTGGAGTGCCACTTATAGAAACTGTTTCTAAACCAGATATGAGAAGTGCAGAAGAAGCAGATAGCTATTTAAGAAAACTAAAATCAATATTTGAATATATAGAAGTTTCAGATTGTAAAATGCAAGAAGCATCTTTTAGAGCAGATGTTAACGTTTCAGTACATAAAAAGGGAGAGCCATTTGGAACTCGTACAGAAATGAAAGGAATGGACTCTTTTAGAAGCATTGCAAGAGCTATTGAATATGAAAAAAATAGACAAATTGATTTAATAGAAGCTGGTGGAACAGTAATACAAGAAACGCTAAGATGGGATGATGTATCTGGAAGAACATTTTCAATGAGAGATAAAGAAGATGCGGAAGATTACAGATATTTTCCAGAGCCAGACCTAGTTGCAATTAAACTTTCTGAAGAATATATAAAAAATATTAAAGATAATTTACCTGAATTACCAGAAAGCAGAAAACAAAGATATTTAACCGAATATAAATTATCAGAAAAAGATGCAAATATTATAACATCTTCAAAATATTTATCAGAGTTATTTGAGGGAACAATAAAAGTTTGTAACAATCCAAAAGCAGTAAATAACTGGATTATTTCAGATATTTCAAGAATATTAAACGAAACAGAAACTGATCCTATGGAAATACCATTTGATTGTAACCAACTTGGAAAATTAATAATTTTAATTGACAAAGGTACAATCAGTTCAAGTATAGGTAAAAAAGTTCTTGAAGAATTATTTGAAAATCCTAGAGATCCAGAAGAAATAATAAAGGAAAAAGGTTGGATTCAAATATCTGATGAAGGAGCAATAAAAGAGGTTGTAAATAAAATTTTAGAGGCAAATCCTCAATCAATTGCAGACTTCAAAGCAGGAAAGGATAGAGCTTTAGGATTTTTAGTTGGACAAGCAATGAAGGAGACTAAAGGAAAAGCAAATCCACAAATGTTAAATAAAATGTTTTTAGAAGAATTAAACAAATAATTTGGTCTAAAATATAGACATTTTTAAATAAATGTGTTAAGATATTAAAGTGTTAGTGAATAGGAAAAATTATTTTCCTATTCAACTAAAACACTAAAATATGCCGGTGTGCTGGAATTGGTAGACGGGGCAGACTCAAAATCTGTTGTCAGCAATGGCATGTGGGTTCGAGTCCCACCACCGGCACCAAATGTGGATTTACTCGAACACGTAAATTCGAAAGGGAATATCTAATGGATAATAAATTAATAGATAATAATTATAATATTGATAGCCTATTTGATAATATCAAAGATTAACAAACGAATTTGGTAAGGGTTTTTCTATAATTAACTAAGGAGATAACAAAATGATAGGTATATATTTTAGTGGAACAGGAAATACAAAATACTGTCTTGAAAAATTTTTAGAGTATTATAATGAGAGTAATGAAAATAAACTATATTCCATTGAAGATAATAATTGCATAAATGAAATAAAAGAGAGTAATGAAATTGTATTAGCTTATCCAATTCATTATAGTGATTTACCAATCATTGTTAGAAATTTTATTATTGATAATAAAGAGATATTTAGAAATAAAAATATATTTATTATTGTTACAATGGGATTGTTTAGTGGAGATGGTGCAGGTTGTTCTGCAAGATTGTTAAAAAAATATGGTGCTAATATTATTGGTGGATTACATTTGAAAATGCCAGATTGTATTGGCGATGTAAAAACTTTAAAAAAATCTCTTGAAGAAAATAAAATAATTATAAAAAAAGCAGATATAAAAATAAAAGAAACTGTCGAAAATATTAAATTAGGTAAGTATAGTAAAGATGGACTTACTTTTGTTAACCATTTAGCTGGTTTATTTGGACAAAGATTATATTTTTATAAGAAAACTTATAAATTAAAGGATAGTTTAAAAATTGATTATTCAAAATGTATTTCTTGTGGTAAATGTGCAAATTTATGTCCTATGAATAATATAAAAATGAATAATAATAAACCAGTATCACAAAATCGATGTACGAGTTGTTATAGATGTATAAATAATTGTCCAAAAAGAGCGATAACTTTGATTGGAAATAATATTGTTGAACAATGTACTATTGATAAATATATTGATTGAACTATCTGATTAATTACAATTTATAGAGATGTGCAGAAGATTTTGACATTCTGCTCAAGATAAATTATTTATTTTTTATATTTGAAAAATATGAAAACGTTTTTAAAGAACTATTGTAAAATGAATAAACTTATGTTAAATTAATTATAGTAAATTGAATTTTATAAAATTATGATAAATAAATGGTGCAGTTTTTCGCATACTTGTCTACAAATCGCACCATAAAAAATTATGTTGCATTTTAAAAAAAAATGTGGTACAATAACCAAGTAAATTTTTGAAAATAGTCTTAGGAGGAATAAAAATGGAAATAGTAAGAACAATATTAACAGTAATATATTTTGTGGTTGCATTTGTAGTAACATTATTAGCATTTATGCAATCAAAAGAAGATGAAGGATTATCTTCAACATTAACAGGCTCATCAACAGGAAACTTTTATGAAAAAAATAAAACAAGAACAAAAACTGGAAAATTAAAAAAATGGACAATTATTTTATCTGTTGTTTTTGCAGTTTTAACAATTGTTCTTGGAATTTTATACATGGCAAAATAAAGATTTAAAAGAGCTGCATACAGCTCTTTTTTTGTAGAAAGGATTATAGATGGAAGATAAAAAAGAGATAGAATTAAAAGAAACTTATGTTGGTTTGTTTCAAAACAATAAAAGCTTTGGATTTGTGGTTCCAGATGAAAAAAAGGGGATAGGAGATATATTTATATCAAAAAAGAATTTTGGAAAAGCAAGAAACAATCATAAAGTTGTAGTAAAAATACTAAAATATCCTAAAGATGGTAAAAAAGCAGAAGGAAAAATTATAGAAGTAATAGGCGGAGTAAATGAAGCAGGTGTTGACATGTTATCACTTATAAAAGAGTATAACTTACCTACCGAATTTCCAAAACCAGTAATACTAGAAGCAAAAAGTAAACCACAAAAAATAAACGAAAAAGACCTAAAATATAGAAAAGATTTAAGACAAGATATTGTTTTTACAATAGATGGAGAAGATGCAAAAGATTTAGATGATGCGGTAAGTGTAAAAAAGAAGCCAAATGGCAATTATATCTTAGATGTTCATATAGCAGATGTTAGCCACTATGTAAATGAAAATAGTGTTTTAGATAAAGAGGCTTTAATTCGTGGGACAAGTATTTATATGTTAGGAAGAGTAATTCCAATGTTACCAAGAGAACTTTCAAATGGAATTTGTAGCTTAAATCAAGGACAAGACAGGCTAACACTTTCTTGTACAATGGAAATTGATCAAAACGGAAAAGTGGTAGATAGTGATATTTATAAGGGGGTTATAAATGTTACAAGAAGAATGAGCTATCACGAAGTTCAAAAAATTCTTGATAATTCCGATGAACAAGTGGTAAAAAAATACAAAGATTATATTGACAACTTCAAACTAATGGAGGAATTAGCATTAATTTTAAAAAATAGAAGAAAAGAAAATGGCTATTTAAATTTAGATATTCCAGAAAGTAAGATAGATTTAGATGTAAATGGTAGAGTGACAAATATTTCCAAATATGAAACAACTTTTGCGAATGAAATAATAGAACAATTCATGTTGATAGCAAATGAAACAGTTGCAGAGAAATTTTATTGGTTACAAGCACCATTTATTTATAGAGTACACGAAGAACCAGATTTAGATAAAGTAAAAGAATTAAATAAATTTTTATATAATTTCAAAATGAAAATAAAAATTACAAATGATAAGGTATATCCAAATGAATTTGCAAAAGCATTGGAAAAAGTTAAGGGAACAGAAGAAGAAATTGTGGTATCTAACTTAATATTAAGAACACTTAAAGTTGCAAGATATGAAGCAGAAAATAAGGGGCATTTTGGGATAGCAAGTAAATACTATTGCCACTTTACATCACCAATAAGAAGATATCCAGATTTATTTATTCATAGAATAATTACAAAATACTTAAAAGCAAATTATGATGTAAAACAAGGATATATAGAAGAAAATAGACAAAAAGCAGAAAACACAGCAAGACAATCTTCAGAAAGAGAAAAAATTGCAACAAAAGTTGAAAGAGCAAGTGAAGACCTAAAAATGGCAGAATATATGGAAAATAAAATTGGAGAAGTATATGAAGGAATTATATCCTCAGTTACAAAATTCGGGATATTTGTACAATTAGAAAATACAATAGAAGGATTAGTAAGATTTGAAAACATGGGGCATGAATACTTTATTTATGATGAAGATAGAAAAATGCTAATTGGTGAAAGAACAAATCAAGTATTTAAAATTGGAGATAAGGTAACTGTTAGAGTGATTTCAGCAAGTAAGGCTTTGAGACAAGTCGATTTTGAAATTTATGAAGAAGAGTGAACAATTCGGGGCCACTTCCCAAAATGTACAATTTTGTACATTTTGGGAAGTGGCTCCGAATTTGTTCACTCTTCTTCCATTTATTTGTCTTTTATTCCGAAAATAAGCTTAACAAAACCCCTCAAAAATTTAGGAACTTTTTTTACAACAACTTGCATATGTATCTCCTCCTTTTTAACAAGCTAACCAAATTAATCCCACAATAATTACGGTTGCCCCAATTAAAAATAGCCAACCAGTTAATGGAAGTAGTAATACTAATAAAATGCCCAAACCTAAACCAATTAAAATTACGCCAAAAGCTTTTTTTAATAAATATCTTATCATAAATTCTCCTTCCATTTTGTATATTATATTATGTGAGCACTTTATTTGTTACTTTTATGTAAATTTTTGCGAAAACGAATAAAAAAAAGAAATAAGAGGAAACTAATTGTAAGAGGTGATGTTTTTGACAAATATAAATTGTTCTAGCAATTGTTTTTATCAAAAAGACGGAAAATGCCAATATTCTCAAATTTCAGTTACAAATATATGCACAAACTCTAGGTGTGCGTATTACAAACAAAAAAATCCAGATAGTTAAAAAGGGGCAGGTAAAAAAAGAAAATCAAAAAGAGCGTTTAATTACGCTCTTTTAACTTTACCATCTTTTAAACATTTAGCACATACATAAATTCTTTTTGTTTCTCCATTTATTTCAGCTTTAACTCTTCTTAAATTTGGTTCCCATGTTCTAGGTGATCTTTTACTTATATGTGAACGAGTAATGCTAAGTTTGTTTCCATGATGACCTGATTTTTCACAAATTGCGCATTTTGCCATGTCTACTGCACCTCCTAATAATCTTTTAAATTAAATTGACTAATAATAAGTTTAACACATAATTTGAAAAAAAACAAGTATTTTTTAAAAATTCCTTGCAAAATATGAAAAATGTGTTATAATGATAAGGCTATAGGTAGAGATTTAGTCTCCTTAGCTAATAATATATATATATTATTAGCTAAGAAAAAAGAAAGGATGAAGAAAATGAGTAGTAAAGTTGAAAAAACTAAAAATGCAAATGAAGTAAAAATAGAAGTAACAGTAGAGGCTTCAAAATTTGATGAAGCAATAAAAAGAGTATATTTCCAAAGTGCAAAATATTTCAATATACCTGGATTCAGAAAAGGTAAAGCACCACTTCAAATAGTTGAAAAATACTATGGAAAAGAAATATTCTATGAAGATGCATTTAACGAAATAGCACCAGCTGCATTAGAAGAAGCTGTTAAAGAAAATAATTTAGAAGTTGTTAGTAGACCAAATATCGATATAACACAAATCGAAAAAGGAAAAGATGTTATATTCACAGCTGTAATGCAAACAAAGCCAGAAGCTGAACTTGGAAAATATAAAGGTATAGAAATTAAAAAAATAGAGTATAATGTAACAGACAAAGACATTGAAGAAGAATTAAAACATATGCAAGAACATAATTCAAGATTAGTAACAGTAGAAGATAGAGCTGTAAAAAAAGGTGATATCGCTGTAATTGATTTTGAAGGATTTGTAGATGATAAAGCATTTGATGGTGGAAAAGGCGAAAATTATGAACTAGAAATAGGAAGTAACACATTTATTCCAGGATTTGAAGACCAAGTAATTGGTATGCAAGTTGATGAAGGAAGAGATGTTAAAGTTAAATTCCCAGAAGAATATTTCTCAAAAGACTTAGCTGGAAAAGATGCTGTATTCAAAGTTACATTACATGAAATTAAGAAAAAAGAATTACCAAAACTAGATGACGAATTTGCAAAAGATGTTAGCGAATTCGATACATTAGAAGAACTTAAAAAAGATATCAAAGAAAAGAAAGAAAAAGAAAATGCAAACAAAACTAAATATGAAACAGAAGATGCTGTTATAAAAGCTGTTTGCGAAAACTTAAAAGTTGAAATTCCATCAGGAATGATAGAAACAGAAACAGAAAATATGCTAAAGGATATTGAACAAAGACTATCATACCAAGGTTTAAAATTAGACCAATACTTAAAAATGATGGGAAAAACTGAAGAAGAAATGAAAAAAGAATATGAACCACAAGCAATAGACGCTATAAAATCAAGATTTGCATTAGAAAAAGTAATCGAATTAGAAAAAATAGAAGCAACTGATAAAGAAGTTGAAGAAAAAATAGAAGAAATGGCTAAAAACTATGGAAAAACTGCAGATGACTTTAAAAACAATGAAAATATTAAATCATATTTAAAACAAGGTATTTTAAATGAAAAAGCAGTTGATTTCTTAGTTAAAAACGCTAAAATGAAATAATAAAAGTAGTAAAAATTGGGAAAATATTCTATTTTCCCAATTTTGTTTTTGAAAAAAGTCGAGATTAAATGCATTTTAGTTTTACAAATCACGGAATTTTCACAAGAAGTTTACTTGACAAATTTAATTGTTAGTATATAATAAGTACATAAATTAGGGAGGTATTTTTATGTTAGAAAAAAATAGTTTAGTACCATATGTTGTTGAACAAACAAGCAAGGGAGAAAGATCTTATGATATTTTTTCAAGATTGCTTAAAGATAGAATAATATTCTTAGGAGAAGATGTTAATCCAACTACTTCTAGTTTAGTAATAGCACAATTATTATTCTTAGAGTCAGAAGATCCAGATAAAGAAATATATTTATATATAAACTCACCAGGAGGATCTATTACAGACGGAATGGGAATTATAGATACAATGAACTATATAAAATGCCCAGTTTCTACAATATGTGTAGGAATGGCTGCAAGCATGGGAGCTGCACTATTAGCTGCAGGGGAAAAAGGAAAAAGATTTGCAACACCAAATGCAGAAATACTAATTCACCAACCACTAATCGGTGGTGGCGGAATTTCTGGTCAAGCAACTGAAGTTAAAATTCACGCAGATCATTTAGTAAAAACAAGAGAAAAATTAAATAAATTCTTAAGTGATAGAACAGGTCAATCAATTGAAACAATTGAAAGAGATACAGAAAGAGACAATTACATGACAGCAGAAGAAGCTTTAAAATATGGATTAATTGATGGAATCATGGAGAAGAGAAGTTAATTAAAAGGAGAAGTATATGGCAAAAAACGATATCCCAAGAAGCGTAAGATGCTCATTTTGTGGTAAAGCACAGGAAAATGTTAGAAAAATAGTAGCAGGACCTGGAGTATATATATGTGATGAATGTGTTGATTTATGCAATAGCATAATAGAAGCAGAATTGTACGAAGAAGATCCTGGATATGAACTAGCAGAACATATTCCAAGCCCAAAAGAAATAAAAGATATATTAGATGAATATGTAATAGGGCAAGAAGATGCAAAAAAATCTTTGTCTGTTGCAGTGTATAACCATTATAAAAGAATAATGCATGAAGAAGAAGGTTCAAATAAAAAAGATGATGTAGAGATTCAAAAAAGTAATATTTTACTTTTAGGACCAACAGGTTGTGGAAAAACATTACTTGCCAAAACATTAGCAAAAATACTAAATGTGCCATTCGCAATAGCAGATGCTACAACACTTACAGAAGCAGGATATGTTGGAGAAGATGTTGAAAATATTCTTTTAAAACTAATTCAAGCTGCAGATGGAGATGTTCAAAAAGCAGAAAAAGGAATTATCTATATAGATGAAATAGATAAAATAACAAGAAAGTCTGAAAATACATCAATAACAAGAGATGTAAGTGGAGAAGGTGTGCAACAAGCACTATTAAAAATAGTTGAAGGAACAGTTGCATCAGTTCCACCACAAGGTGGAAGAAAACATCCAAATCAAGAACTTATACAAATAAATACAGAAAACATATTGTTTATTTGTGGTGGAGCTTTTGAAGGATTAGAAAATATAATTAAAGATAGAACAGGCGAAAAAGCTATTGGATTTGGAACTAAGATTCAAAGTAAAAAGGAAATAGATAAATACGAAATATTTAAAGAATTGTTACCACAAGACTTGCTAAAATTTGGTTTAATTCCAGAATTTATAGGAAGATTGCCAATTATAACAACTTTGAAAGACTTAGATAAAGAAGCTTTAGTAAAAATTTTAGTAGAACCTAAAAACGCATTAGTAAAACAATACACTAAATTATTCGAAATTGATGGAGTTCAACTAGAATTTAAAAAAGAGGCTTTAGAAGCAATAGTGGAAAAAGCTATAGAAAGAAAAACAGGAGCAAGAGGATTAAGGTCAATTATAGAAGAAATAATGAGAGATATAATGTTTGATATTCCTTCAAATCCTGATATTGTAAAATGTATAATAACTAAGGAAACTGTAATTGATAAAAAAGCCCCAGAGGTAGTAATAAGCGAATTGCCACAAGAAAAAAATCTTCTAAAAAAAACAAGAAGAATATCAGATAAAGATAAAAAAGAAACAGCATAAAACACAAGAAGGTTATTTCAAATAGAAATAGCCTTTTTACTTTATTGGAGTAGCTTATTATTTAGTACTGAAAAAACTGAGATTTTTCTTGGTTTGTACTTGTAAAAACACATATTTTAGTGTAAAATACATAAAGTGAAAGCAAAATAAGAGATATGCTAACAAATCAAAAATTCGGAGGAAAAAATGAAAGCTCTTGTTATAGATAAAGCAGATTTTAGACACAATATAGAAAGTGTAAAAAAATATGCAGAGAAAACTTTACCAGATGATAATGGAAACAAATTAAAAATAATTGCAGTAGTAAAAGCAAATGGGTATGGTTATGGATTAGTACCATATACACAATTTTTAATAGATAATGGAATGGATTTTTTTGCAGTAGCAACAATAGAAGAAGCATTAAAGCTTAGGAAAGCTGGCATAAAAGAAAATATTTTGATGCTATCTTCAACCGCAATAAAAGAAGAAGTTGAAAGATTAGTAGAAAACAACATAATAATAACAGTGGGTTCAAAAGAAGCTGCACAAGTTGCAAATGAAATTGGAAAAGAACAAAATAAAAAGATAAGATGCCACTTAAAAATAGATACAGGGTTTGGAAGATATGGTTTTATATATAGTGATAGAGATAAAATTGTGGAAGCCATAAAACCATTAGAAAATCTAAAAATAGAAGGAACATTTACACATTTTTCAATTGCATTTTATAATAAAGATGAATACACCAAATTACAATTCAAAAGATTTATAGATTGTATAGAAGTGCTAAAAATGAATGAAATAGAAACAGGAATGTTACATTGTTGTAATTCATCTGCGTTTATAAAATTTCCAGAAATGCACTTAAATGCTGTAAGAATCGGGTCTTGTTTTACAGGAAAAATGGCATTTACAAATACATTAGGGTTAAAACCAATTGGTGAATTTAAAACAAATGTGGTAGAAATAAAAACACTTCCAAAAGGTTTTAACGTAGGTTATTCAAATGCATATACAACTACAAAAGAAACCAAAGTAGCAATAATACCAGTAGGAAATATGACAGCTTTAAATATGGATTGTGCAGATGATATGTTTAGATTTGTAGACAAGTTAAGAGACTTCATGGGAGCTTTCAAAAGACTTTTTAAAAAAAGAATGTTATACGTTAATGTAAATAATCAAAAATGTCCAATACTAGGCAGAATTGGGACATATCATGTAACTGTTGATATTACCGGAAAAAATGTAAATATTGGTGATGAAGTTATTGTTGATATTAATCCCAAATATTTGGATTCAAGTATTGAAAGGATTTATATTTAATTAAAATTTTATGTATAAATAATATATTTATACAAAAGAGGAGAAAATAGTATGGAAGAAAAAAGTGTTTTGAGAAAAGGTTTTTTTAAAAAAGTTTGGTACTCAATATTTAAAATAGAAAAATATGGCGAAATGGCAGCAGAAGGAGTTCCAAGAGCAATATTTTACACAATAAAATTAGCATTAGTTATAGCACTAATAACAGCATTAGGCTCATTATATCAAGCAAATCAATTAGTAAATAAAGGAAAAGACTTTCTAGAAACGCAAGTTGGAGAATTTACTTATAAAGAAGGAATGCTAAATGTAGAAAAGGAAGAGCCAATTATAGCTCCAAGTTCACAATTTGGTCAAATAATAATAAACACAAAAACAGAAACAGAAGAAGAAATGGAACAAATTGTAAATTCAATACAAACTTCAAAAGGAATAGTGTTATTAAAAGATAGAGTTGTTGCAAAAGGAATTTCTCAAAAAAATTTTGTAACATACAAATATGCAGATTTACTAAATGGAACAGGAATACAAGAAATAAATAAACAAGATGTAATAAATCTATTTAATGGGGATAATTTGGGGAAAATTTATCTTGCAATAGTGGTTGCATTAACGCTATATATGCTATTAAATTACACATTACAAATCTTGTGGTATAATGTTGTATTAAGTATGTTTGGTTTTGTAGTAACATTTTTCTCAAAAATAAAAATGAGATATGCTGCTTTATTTAATATGTCATGTTATGCATTTACACTATCAATCTTATTACAAGGAATTTATGTATTAGTAAATATATTCTGGAGTTTTGAAATAAGATACTTCCAAGTAATGTATGTGACGGTAGCAGCAATATATTTAATTGCAGCAATTTTCTTAATTAAAACAGAATTCTTAAAACAAAAAATTGAAGCATCAAAACTAGTTGAAATAAAGAAAAAAGAAAACGAAGAAAAAGAAGAAAATAAAGAAGAGAAAGAAGATAAAAAACAAGAAGAACCTGAAAAGAAAGAAAAAACAAAAGATAAAGAAAATGAAAAGAAGAATGGAGCAGAACCAGAAGGTTCACAAGCATAGAAGGAGAAAAATTAGATGAGTAAAAAAGGAAATAACAAAAACAATGCAAGCAAAAAGTTTTTAATAGGAATTATTATATTCTTATGTATTGCAATCATTGCAGGTTTTGCGGCATATCTTATAATGAATAAAAATAAAGACGAAAAAGATGACAAAACTCTTGCATATACAGATTTAATAAAAGAAATATCTTATGGAAATGTAGAAAAAGTTGAAATGACAGTTGGCAGTACATCTGTTAAAGTAAAAATAAAAAATGACGAAGAAGAAAAGTCAGCATTAGTACCTGATACAGAAAGTTTTGTATCTTTAATTCAACAAAAAGTTGCGGAAGGAAATGAAATAGAATTGATACAAAATCCAAAAGGATTTCTAGCACAATTTGCATCAATTTTAATATCATTTTTACCAACGCTTATAATGCTTTCATTATTTGTAATGATATTCAAAATGCAAGGACTAGGCGAAAAAGGTAAAGTATATGATGAAACAGAAAGAAAAACTAAAATAAAATTTGATGATGTTGCAGGACTTGATGAAGAAAAACAAGAAATGATAGAAATAGTAGATTTCTTAAAAAAACCAGAAAAATTTGCAAAAATGGGAGCAAGAGTTCCAAGAGGTGTATTATTAAATGGTAAGCCAGGAACTGGTAAAACTCTTATAGCAAAAGCAATTGCTGGAGAAGCAAATGTACCATTTATATCAATGAGTGGTTCAGAATTTATAGAAATGTTTGCAGGTTTAGGAGCATCAAGGGTTAGAAAACTATTTGAAAAAGCTAGAAAACTTGCTCCATGTATAGTTTTTATAGATGAAATTGATGCAATAGGTTCAAGAAGAACAACCAATAGTGGAGCGGAATCTGAAAATAATCAAACTCTAAATCAATTATTAGTTGAAATGGATGGATTTGGGTCAGAAGAAACTATAATAGTTTTAGCAGCTACAAACAGACCAGAAATGCTAGATAAAGCACTTTTAAGGCCAGGAAGATTTGATAGACAAATTACAATTCCTGCACCAGATTTAAGAGGAAGATTAGAAATATTAAAAATACATTCAAGAGAAAAGAAATTGTCAGATGAAATAAACCTAGAAAGCATTGCAGAAGATACAGCAGGATATACAGGGGCAGAACTTGCAAATATTTTAAACGAAGCTGCAATAATTGCTACAATAAATGGACATATAGAAATAGAAAATAGTGATATAGAAGAAGCTGTTAAAAAAGTAACAGTGGGGTTAGAAAAAAGAACAAGAAAATATTCAGATAAAGATAAAAGATTAACAGCATATCACGAGGCAGGTCACGCAGTAGTAAGCAGATATTTACCAACTCAAACAGATGTAAAAGAAATATCAATAATACCAAGAGGTGTAGCTGGTGGTTACACAATGTATAAATCTGATGATGATAAATATTATATATCTAAAACAGAAATGAAAGAAAAACTAATTGCATTACTTGGTGGTAGAGCAGCAGAAGAATTAGTAATAAATGATATTTCAACAGGAGCTTCAAATGATATAGAAGTAGCTACTCAAATTGCAAGAGATATGGTTACAAAATATGGAATGAGTGAAGTTCTAGGTCCAATAGACTTCCAGGGAAAAGAACCATACGAAATGCAAATGTTTGGAGAAAACATTGGAGATGTAATTGGAGCTGAAGTTAAGAAATTAATAGATACAGCATATAAACAAGCAATAGAACTACTTATAGCACATAGAGATAAATTAGATTTAATTGCTGAAACTTTAATTAGACAAGAAAAAATCAACGAAGCTCAATTTAATGAATTATTTGGAAAATAAAAACAAAAAAGAATACTTTACAAGTATTCTTTTTTAGTATAGAATTACATTATATAAAACAAACTAAAAGATAAGAAAGGTGTAAAGTTATGAAAATTACAGATATAAAGGAATTGGAGAATAAGGCTAAAGAAGTTAGAAAAGGCATAATAGAAGCTGTTTATAGTAATAAATCTGGACATCCAGGTGGTTCACTTTCAATTGCAGATATTATGACAGTTTTATATTTTAATCAATTAAATATTGATGAAAAAAATCCTAAATGGGAAGAAAGAGATAGACTTGTTTTATCTAAAGGACATTGTTCGCCTTCATTATATAGCTGTTTAGCCAATAGAGGATTTTTCGATGTAGAAAAATTAAAAACATTTAGAAATATAGAAAGCAATTTACAAGGACATCCAGATATGAACAAAGTTCCAGGTGTAGATATGACATCAGGTTCATTAGGACAAGGATTATCAAGTGCAAATGGTATGGCGATTGCAGGAAAAATGGATAACAAAAATTATAGAGTTTACTGCATTTTAGGAGATGGCGAAATAGAAGAAGGCCAAATTTGGGAAGCTGCAATGACAGCAAACAAATACAAGCTAGACAATTTATGTGTAATTGTAGACAATAATAATTTACAAATAGATGGAACAATAGAAGAAGTAATGAGCTCATACCCAATAGATGAAAAATTTAAAAGCTTTGGATTTCAAGTAATAAACATAGATGGACACAATATTCAAGAAATAATAGATGCCTTTGATGTAGCAAAAAATGTAAAAGAAAAACCAACATGCATAATAGCAAAAACAATTAAGGGAAAAGGCATTTCATTCATGGAAAACAAGGCGGAATGGCATGGAAAAGCACCAAGTGAAGAAGAATACAAAATTGCAATGGAAGAATTAGGAGGTGCTAGATAATGAAAGAAGAAAAGAAAGCTACAAGACAAAGCTATGGAGAAGCATTAGCTGAATTAGGAAGAAAAAATAAAGATATAGTTGTGCTAGATGCAGACTTAGCAGGAGCTACAAAAACGAGTATATTTGCGAAAGAATTTCCAGAAAGATTTTTCGATATAGGAATTGCGGAAGCAGACATGATAGGAACAGCAGCGGGAATGACAACATGTGGTAAAATTCCATATGCAAGCACATTTGCAGTATTTGCAGCAGGAAGAGCTTATGACCAAATAAGAAATAGTGTGTGTTATCCTAAATTAAATGTAAAAATCTGTGCAACACATAGTGGAATAACAGTTGGAGAAGATGGAGCAACACACCAAATGATAGAAGATATTTCTTTGATGAGAACACTTCCAAACATTACAGTGATGTCAGTTTCAGATGACATACAAACAAAATGGGCAGTGGAAGAAATATCAAAAATAAAAGGTCCTGTATATTTAAGACTTGGAAGACTTGCAACACCTATGATCTATGACGAAACACAAAAATTTGAAATTGAAAAAGCAATTCAAATAGGAGAAGGAACAGATGCAACAGTATTTGCAACAGGAGTAACTGTTTCAGAAGCTTTAAAAGCCAAAGAAGAATTAGAAAAACAAGGAATTAATATTAGAGTAGTTGATATTCACACAATCAAGCCAATAGACAGAGAAACAATCATAAGATGTGCAAAAGAAACTAAAAAACTAATTTCAATAGAAGATCACAGTATAATAGGTGGGTTGGGTTCTGCCATAGCAGAAGTGCTAACAGAAGAATATCCTGCAAAATTAACAAGATTAGGAATAAAAGATACATTTGGAAAATCAGGAAAAGCAGAAGATTTAATGAAATACTTTGGAATAACAAGCCAAGATATAATAAAAGAAATGCAAAATGGAACACTTTAAAAATGTATAAATCAATTGTGAATTTTCTGTGAAAAGTGCAAAATCGAGAAAAAAAGAGATAATAGTAAGAAAATGTAAAAAAACCAACATTTTCTTGCTTTTTTTGTTGTAAAAACTATTGCAAAATTCTATTATTATTGTTATTATAAGATAGAGAAAATTGTATGTTATAAATTGATTATAATATCATTTTTGAATTACGCGTAAGCGACCAACCGTAGCGAAGCGCAGGGCGACTGGAGCAATTTACATACTAGTATTTTTAAATATGGAAATTGCGACACCAAGTAATTCAAAAATAATATTATAATCACAAAAGAATAAAATAAGGAGAATAACAATAATGATAGAATTTAGAAATGTTTCAAAGACTTATGATACAGGAACAAAAGCTGTAAAAAACGCTAATTTTGTAATAGAAAAAGGAGAATTTGCATTCTTAGTAGGAGCTTCTGGAAGCGGTAAATCTACACTAATAAAGTTGATATTAAAAGAAGAGGAACCAACATCTGGAAATATTATTATAAATGGAAAAGACACAACATTTTTAAAACAAAGCAGAGTTCCATATTTAAGAAGAAGTATGGGAGTAGTTTTCCAAGACTTCAGACTTTTACCTGATAAAACAGTATATGACAATGTAGCTTATGCAATGTACATAGTTAGAGCAACACCAAGACATATAAGAAGACAAGTTCCAATGGTACTATCATTAGTTGGTTTAAGTGGAAAGGCAAAAATGTATCCAAATGAGCTTTCTGGTGGTGAGCAACAAAGAGTTGCATTAGCAAGAGCATTGGTAAACAATCCATCAATGTTGATAGCAGACGAGCCAACAGGAAACCTAGATCCTGACACAGCTTGGGACATTATGAATTTATTAAATGACATCAACATGAGAGGAACAACAGTAGTAGTTGCAACACATGCCAAAGATATAGTGGATAAGATGAAAAAGAGGGTTATACAGATTAATAAAGGCGACATAATAAGAGATGATAAAAAAGGTGGTTATGATAGTGAAATATAGTAGATTGGGATATTTTATTGGAGAAGGATTTCGAAATGTATTTAAAAACAAGAAATCAACAGGAGCCTCACTTATGATAATGTGTGCAACAATGATTATTTTTGGGATATTTCTATTATTAGGAGAAAATGTTAATCATCTTGTAAAAGAAGTTGAAGCAGGACAAGGAATGCAAGTCTTTATAAATAAAGATGTTACAGAAGAACAAATTACAGAGTTAGGCAATAAAATAAGAGAGTTAAAAATAGATGGTGTACCTGTAGTAAATCAAGTTACAAGAGTAACAAAAGAAGAGGCCCTTGTAACGATGAAGGAAAGATTTAAGGAAAAACAAGATTTATTAGCAACTTTTGAAGGGGAAAATAATATATTCCCAGAATCTTATGTAGTTACCTTAACAGATTTAAAGTATAGTCCACAAGTTCAAGATGAAATCGGTAGAATGGATAATGTTAAAAAAATAACAAGTAGAGATCAAACTGTAACAACATTATTAGGGTTAGCTAAATGGATAAGAATTGTAACAGGAGTGCTTTTGATTTTATTAGTATTCATTTCAATGTTTATTATAGCAAATACAATAAAACTTACAGTTCATGCAAGAAGAAAAGAAATATCAATTATGAAATATGTGGGGGCAACAAATAATTTTATTAGATGGCCATTCATCGTTGAAGGTATGATTATTGGTATTTTTGCAAGTGCTATTTCTATAATACTTATAGGATTATTATATAATATGCTAGCAGATGCAATTGTTAACGCTGATTTTATTAAACGTATGAATATAAGCTTACTTCCATTTGCAGATATGTTTAATTATATCTTAGTAACTTATATGGGACTAGGAATGGGAATTGGAGCTATAGGAAGTATAATTTCAATGAGAAAATATTTGAAAGTATAGTTCTTATAAAAAATAATAAAAGGAGGTCAAAATGCGAAAAATAATAAGTGCAATACTTATTGTAATAATATGCAATATTAGTATAATAAGCTATGCTGAAAATAGCACAAATGAAAAAACATCATCAAGCGAAACAAGCAAAGACCTCTCACAACTACAAAGTCAACAGCAAGAATTACAAAACAAAATGCAAGAAGTTGGACAAGACTTAAACGAAGTCCAAGACGAACTAACAGAAAATTTACAACAAATTCAAATTATAGATGAAAAAATAGAACAAGTTCAAAAAGATTTAGAAGAATTAACAAATAAAATTGAAAAAATAACTCAGAACAATAAAAAGCTAGAACAAAAACTAAAAGTTGCAACCCAAAATTACGAAAAACAGAAGAAACTTTTAGAAGCAAGGCTTGTTGCAATATATGAAGCAGGAGAAACACAATATTTAGATGTAATTCTTTCATCAGCAGACTTATCAGAATTCCTTTCAAACTATGTTTTAGTTACAGAAATTGCATCTTATGATACACAACTACTAGAGGAAGTAGAAGAAAAGAAACAAATAATTGAACTAGCTAAACAACATTTAGACGAAAACTTAGCACAATTAAACATAATGAAAACAAGTCAAGAAAAGAATTCTAAAATACTTCAAAATACTAAAATATTAAGAGAAAAATATACAGCTAAATTATCAGAACAAGAAAAAGAAGTTCAAGCACAAATAGATGAATATAAACTACAATATGAGCAAGTAAATAGAGAAATATTACAAACAGCTTTATCAGATGGATTGCTTGCAGACTATGTTGGCGGATTAATGACATGGCCAATTCCAGGATATTCAACAATCACATCAAATTATGGAATGAGAGTTCACCCAATAACAGGGGTGTACAAATTACATACTGGAGTTGATGTAGGAGCTCCAATGGGGGCAGATTTTGTGGCTGCAAATGATGGAATTGTTACAAAAGCATATTTTAATCCAGCATATGGAAACATGGTTATGGTCGACCATGGAGGCGGAATTTCCACATTATATGCACATGGCTCTGAAATTTTGGTAAGAGTAGGACAACTTGTAAAAAAAGGAGAACCTGTTTTGAAAGTTGGTTCAACAGGATATTCAACAGGTCCACATGCTCATTTTGAAGTAAGAATAAATGGTGTTGTAACAAACCCAATGGAATATATAACAGGAGATAAAATACCAGAATATTTAAAAGAAAAATTAGAAAAAGCATTAAATACAGAAAATACAGCTGAAACAAGCAATACTACAACTACAGAAGAGACAAACAAAGAAACGACAAGTAATTAAATATGAAAATTCTAAAAATGAAAATAGGAGGAACATATGAAAAATATAGTTCAAAAAATAATAGGTGTAATTTTAATTGCAGTAATGGTGTTATACACAAATGCTTCCTTAGCAGCTAATAGCAATGACTATACTGCTGAACAAAATAAAAAAAATGAGAACAATGCATTGATTAAAGAAATACAAGAAAGAGAGACAGAAGTTGAAAAAATAAAAGATGCAACTCTAAAGGAAGTAGAAAAATTAAATATTCAAATAACACAATATGAGAATCAAATTCAAGGATTAGATGCTCAAATAGATGCTGCAAATAAAAAAATAGAAGAAGCAGAAGCAAATTTGAAAAAATCAGAAGAAAATTATGATAAGCAAGAAAAAGCTTTAGAAGCTAGATTAGTTGCATTATATGAAGCAGGAGAAACTTCTTATTTAGATTTCTTATTATCTTCTGAAAATTTAGTAGACTTAATATCAAACTACTATTTAGCAACAGAAATTGCTTCTTACGACACAGAATTATTAGATAGCATTGAAAAAGAAAAACAAAAAATTGCTAAAGCAAAAGAGGATTTAGAAACAGGAAAAAGAGAATTAGTAACACAAAAAGCAAGTAAACAAAGTGTTGCTGTACAACTAAATTCTACAAAAGCAAATAAGAATAAATATGTTTCTCAATTAAATGATGAGGAAAAAGAATTAGAATCAAAAATAGCAGAATTGAAAAAAGCAAATGAAAGCTTAGATGCTCAAATTAGAGCAAAACAAGCAGCTATTGCTGCAGCTCTAAAAAAACAACAAGAAGAAGCTGCGAAAAAATCAAGTAGTAACTCAAGCTCAAGTTCTGGCTCTAGTTCAAGTTCTGGTTCATCAGCATCAACATCTAAAAGTAGTGCTGGATTCATAAAACCTGTTAATAGTTATGTTACAACAGGCATGTATTATTCATCAGGAGCTTATCATGGAGCTGTGGATTTTGGCGCTTCTGGTGTAAATGGTAAACCTGTTTATGCTGTTGCAGATGGTATAGTTGTTACAACAAATGCATGGACCACAAGTTATGGAAATCATGTTATAATTGCGCATTATAACGGATTATACACATTATATGCACATGGACAAATGGGGTCAATTTGTGTTTCAGAAGGACAAACAGTTAAACAAGGACAACAAATTATGAGAGTTGGATCAACAGGAAATTCAACAGGTCCGCACTTACATTTTGAAGTAAGAACAAGTCCTGGTACATATAGTTGCAGGGTTAATCCTATGTCATATTTGCCATAGTTAATAATATCTTTATATTATAGATATATAACAATAATCCAATATGTAAAAACCGTTTGGCTTTGTTGTCGCGACTTTCCTTATTTTATTATGACAGGTCGCTTCACCGCTCTGCCTACGCGGTCTCACTCACATTTTACATATTGGATTAATAATTATAAGAAACTATAAAAACTGAAAGGAGGCCTATGTAAATAATACATAGGATTAGTAAATGGAAGAGAACGAAAAGACATTTAAGAAAAATCAAAGATATAAAATTACAATGATAATCATTTTTACAGTATTTATAACATTTATGCTTACAACACTTGGAATTTTCTGTATTTTTTTAAACGGAAAGCAAATAGGAAAATACGTGTTAGTTACATCTTCTGAAAAAAATGAAAGCATTGAAAATAAACTAAATAAATATAAAACTATAATTGACAAATACTTTTTAGGAGAAGTTGATGAAAACAAACTTGAAGAGGGAGCTATAAAAGGCTATATAGAAGGGTTAAATGATCCATATACAGAATACATTTCAAAAGAGGAGATGAAGGACTATCTAGAAGATACAAAAGGGAACTTTGTTGGAATAGGTATTTACATGGCAAAGAATACAGATAAAAACATGATACAAGTTTTAGGAACAATAAATGGAACTCCAGCAGAGGAACAGGGAATTCAACCAGGGGATTTAATAAAATCTGTTGATGGAATAGAATATACTGCAGATGACTTAAATACAATTTCTGAAAAAATTAAAGGAGAAGAAGGAACAATTGTAAAACTAGAAATTCTAAGAGATACAGAAATTCTAAATTTCGAATTTACTAGAAAAAAAATAGTAGTAAATCAAGTTAAAGGAAGTATAGTAAATGATAATATAGGATATATCCCAATTTTTTCTTTTAATGAAGATACATCAAAACAATTTAAAGAAGCGTTTGAAAAATTACAAGCACAAAATATTAAAGGCTTAATAATAGACCTAAGAAATAATGGTGGAGGAATTGTGAGCGAAGCCTTAAATATAGCAGACTATATAGCAGATAAAGATTCAGTTTTATTATATGAAGTTGATAAAAATGGAAAAGAAGAAATAAAAAAAGCAAAACAAGATCCAATAATAAATATGCCAATAGTTGTATTAGTAAATAAAAATACAGCAAGTTCTTCTGAAATATTAAGCGGAGCTTTAAAAGATTTAGGAAAAGCAAAAATAGTTGGAACCAAAACTTATGGTAAAGGAGTAATTCAGGAAATTTTAACATTACCAGATGGCAGTGGTTTAAAAATTACAACAGAAGAGTATCAAACCCCAAACAGAAATAAAATTCATAAGATTGGAGTTGAGCCAGATATTGTTGTAGAATTACCAGAAACTGTAACAAATATCTTTAGTGTTGACCCAGCTGCAGATACACAAGCGCAAAAAGCTATTGAATTATTACAATAAAGAAAGGAATATAGCAAATGAATTTACCAAATAAATTAACAATTTTTAGAATAATATTAGTACCAATTATGGTTATAATTCCTTTTCTTGGAATTACAGGGGATTGGAATGGAATATCAATTAGTTTTTTAATAATGGATGCAATTTTTATAATTGCATCTATTACAGATAAATTAGATGGCTATATTGCAAGGTCAAGACAACAAGTTACTACATTTGGTAAATTCCTAGACCCATTAGCAGATAAAATATTAGTATTAGCAGCAATGCTTATATTAGTTGAAAATAACCATCTTCCAGCATGGATACCAATAATAGTATTAACAAGAGAATTTATTGTTTCTGGTTATAGACTAGTAGCAGTAGAAAAAGGTGGAAAAGTAATTGCAGCATCAGTTTGGGGAAAATTAAAAACAGTAACTCAAATGATTGCAATAATAGCAGCATTTTTAGATACAAACGCATTTGGAACATGCTTTGCAGGAACATTAACAGGTTGGGAATTATGCATAAATGCATTTGTAACAATAATGATGATAGCTCAAACAATTGCAACAATTTTTTCAGGATATGATTATCTAAAAGGTTCAAAAGAACTTTTAAAATAAATACTTGACAAATTGGTAAATCTGCCGTAATATATATTAAGTAAATTTAGAAAGAATTGAGTTAACCTCAATTCTTTTGCAATTATTATATTGCAAAATCGAGAGGAGAATGAAAAATGGAAGAAAAAGAAGTAATTTTAACTCAAGAAGGTTTTGATAAATTAGAGCAAGAGCTTAACTATTTAAGAACAGAAAAAAGAGCAGAAATTGCTGAAAGAATAAAAGTTGCATTAGGATTTGGAGATTTATCTGAAAACTCTGAATATGATGAAGCTAAAAATGCACAAGCTGAAAACGAAGCTAAAATAGCAGAGTATGAAAATAAAATAAGACATGCAAAAATAATTGATGAAAAAGAAATTGATACAGAAACAGTACAAATAGGAAATACTGTAAAAGTATTAGACATTGAATTTGATGAAAAAATCGACTATACAATAGTAGGTTCAACAGAAGTAAATTTAGCAGAAAACAAAATATCAAATGAATCACCATTAGGAAGTGCATTACTTGGAGCAAAGAAAAATGCAACAGTAGAAGTACATGCACCAGCTGGAATAATGAAATACAAAATATTAGCAATAAATAAATAAGAAATAAAAAACAAAAAAATACGGCAATAGCCGTATTTTTTATATACTTAACATAATGAAATTTGACAATTAAAATAAAAAGTAGTATAATAATTATCAGCGATTGCCAAGAGGGCAAAGTAAGAGATTTTTAAGCTTTTTAAAAGCGAATTGTATTAAAGGATGAGATTTGTAAATAATTATATTAAATGGAAAGGAGAGTGTATGATATATAATCATACGTATTTTTTATGGATGAAAAAAATAATAAAATAACAAACGAAAATCAAGGTACAAGAAAACCTAGGAGACCTTATGTAAGAAAAAATGTTAAAAAAGAAGGGGAAAATGTAGTTAATAAAACTACAGAAAATAAAACTACACAACGCAGAACAAGAAGCGTAAAAACAAATCAAGAAGAAAAGAGAGATTTAGTAAAAACAGCAACAAGACAAGTGACAAAAACAAACAATAAACAAAAATCATTAGTTCAAAAAAATGAAACAAAATCAATTACAAATACCAATAATAATAGAGCAATTGCAAAAATGCCAGAAAGAAGAAATAAAAGTATTTTAGCGGATACTTCAATATTCAAAAAATCAAAATTAAAAGTGATACCTCTTGGTGGATTGCATGAAGTAGGCAAAAATATTACAGTTTTCGAATATGAAGATGACATGATAATTGTAGACTGCGGAATTTCTTTCCCAGAAGACGACATGCTAGGAATTGACCTAGTTATACCAGATGTTACTTATGTTGAAAAGAATGTAGACAAATTAAGAGGAATGGTAATAACACATGGACACGAAGACCACATAGGTTCAATTCCATATTTCTTAAAAAAGATAAACACACCAATTTATGCTACAAAATTAACATGTGGGCTAATTACAAACAAATTAGAAGAACACAGATTAGTAAATAGCACCAAATTGGTGGAAGTTGCACAGGGGCAAACAATTACACTTGGAAAATTTAAAGTAGAATTTATAAGAAGTTCACATAGTATTCCAGACTCTGTAATGCTTGCAATTTACACACCAGTTGGAACTATACTTCACACAGGAGATTTCAAAGTAGACTATACACCAATAGATGGTAAACTAATGGATTTAGGGAGAATTGCAGAAATAGGAAATCAAGGTGTTTTAGCTCTTATGTCAGATAGTACAAACGCTGAAAGGAAAGGCTTTACAATGTCTGAAAGTACAGTAGGGGGATTGTTTGAAAAATTATTCTTACATTGTACAAAAAGAATAGTTGTAGCAACATTTGCTTCAAATGTCCACAGAGTTCAACAAATTGTTAATTCAGCTGTGGCAAACGGCAGAAAAATTGCAGTTTGTGGTAGAAGTATGATAAACATGATAGAAACAGCAAGAAGATTAGGATATATTGCATGTCCAGAAAATTTATTTATAGATATAGACATGATAAATCAATATACAGATGACCAGCTTGTAATAATTACAACAGGAAGCCAAGGAGAGCCAATGTCAGCATTAACAAGAATGGCAGCAGGTGATCACAGAAAAGTAAAAATCACACCAAATGATTTAATAATAATTTCTGCAACACCAATACCAGGAAATGAAAAATTCATTTCAAAAGTTATAGATGACTTAATGCAAATAGGGGCAGAGGTTGTATATAGTTCACTTGCAGATGTTCACGTTTCAGGACATGCTTGCCAAGAAGAACAAAAATTAATCATGGCACTAGCAAAACCAAAATTCTTTATACCAGTTCATGGTGAATATAGACAATTAAAAGCACATAGTGAGACCGCTCAAAGTATGGGAATTAACAAAGACAATATCATAATGATGTCAAATGGTAGAGTGCTAGAATTAAGTGAAGAAGAAGCAAAAATAAATGGAAGCGTACAAAGTGGAAAAATATTTGTAGATGGCTTAGGTGTTGGAGACGTTGGAAATATTGTATTAAGAGATAGACAACACTTATCACAAGACGGACTAATTGTAATAGTTCTTACAATGGATTCTTCAACAGGCGAGGTAATAGCTGGTCCAGATGTAATATCTAGAGGATTTGTTTATGTAAGAGAATCTGAAAACCTAATGGATGATGTAAAATCAGTTGTAAAACATGAAATAAGAAAATGTGAAAATCAAGGAATTCGCGATTGGGGAACAATAAAAGCTAACCTAAGAGAGAATTTAAGAGATTACATTTTCATGAAAACAAAGAGAGACCCAATGATTATACCAATTATAATGGAGGTATAATAGTAAAAATTATAAAAAAACTATTTACAATATCTTAAAAATCTGTTACAATAAATTAAGATTAAAAAAAACCGCGAAAGTTGGTACATTTTTTAATCTTTTTTTATTGTTTTGGGAGGTATAAATAAATGAACACAAAGTACATATTTGTAACAGGTGGAGTTGTATCAGGATTAGGAAAAGGAATTACAGCTGCATCACTTGGAAGATTATTAAAAAATAGAGGGTATAAGGTAACAATTCAAAAATTTGACCCATATATAAATGTAGACCCAGGAACTATGAATCCATATGAACATGGGGAAGTTTTTGTAACAGATGATGGAGCAGAAACAGACTTAGATTTAGGGCATTATGAAAGATTTATAAATGAAAATTTAACAACAAACTCAAGTGTTACAATGGGGAAAATTTATTCATCAGTAATAGAAAAAGAAAGAAGAGGAGATTACTTAGGAAAAACAGTTCAAGTAATTCCGCATATTACAAATGAAATAAAAGAAAGAATATATTCATTTGAAAATACAGACACAGACATAGTAATAACAGAGGTTGGAGGAACAGTAGGAGACATTGAAGGGCTTTCAATAATAGAAGCAATTCGTCAAGTAGGATTAGAAAAAAATCCAGAAGATGTTATATATATTCATGTTACATTATTACCATACATTACAGGATCAAATGAAATAAAATCAAAACCAACACAACACTCTGTAAAAGAATTACAAAGTATGGGAATTCAACCTAATATAATAGTTTGTAGAACTGAATTAGACATTCCAGATGGAATAAGAGAAAAATTATCAATGTTTTGTAATGTGCGTAAAACAAGCGTAATTCAAAATAAAACAGCAGATTGTTTATATGCGGTACCATTAATGCTTGAAGAAGAAGGATTAGCAAAAGAAGTTTGCAATCATTTAAGACTAGATAAATATGTACCAGATAATTCAAGATGGGAAGCTTTAGTTGAAAGAATTAGAAAAATCGATAAAGATAACAAAGTAACAGTTGCAATAGTTGGAAAATATGTAAAACTTGAAGATGCATATATTTCAGTTATGGAAAGCTTATACCATGCAGGATTTGCAAATGATGTAAAAGTGGAAATAAAATTAATAGATTCAGAAACAATAAATAGCGAAAATGTTGCGAAAAAACTAGAAGGAATACAAGCAGTAGTTGTTCCTGGAGGCTTTGGAAATAGAGGAATTGAAGGTAAAATAGAAACAATAAAATATGTTAGAGAAAACAAAATACCATTTTTAGGAATATGCTTAGGTATGCAAATGGCAGTTGTAGAATATGCAAGAAATGTACTAGGAATTTCAGACGCAAACTCTGCAGAATTTGACGAAAATACTCAAAATCCACTTATACACATAATGGAAGAACAAAAAGGAATAGACAAAAAAGGTGGAACAATGAGACTTGGAGCATATCCTTGTAGTATAAAAGAAGGAACACTAGCTCATGAAGTTTATGGCAAAACAGAAATATCAGAAAGACACAGACACAGATATGAATACAACAATGACTATAAAGAAAGATTAGAAGCAGCGGGTTTAATCTGCTCTGGAACATCACCAAATGGAAACCTAGTTGAAATAGTAGAAATGAGTAAAAAAGACCATCCATACTTTATAGCAGGTCAATTCCATCCAGAATTAAAATCAAGACCAAACAATCCTGCACCATTATTTGTGGGATTAGTAAAAGCAGCAAAAGAGAAATAAAAAAATTCGGCATAGCCGAATTTTTTATTGTTCTTTTTTCTAAACTTTTTGGGCCCCCTAAAAAGCGAGGCTGTTTATAAAAATGTTACAAATATATTACATTTTTATAAAAATATTGAAAAGTTTAATTTAATTTGATAAACTTAATAAGTAAACGAACTAAAGAGAAAGAAGGAGGATTTTAAAAATGCCAAAAGTAAAAACACAAAATAAGCGGAATAACGCTTATAGCCTTAATTATCACGATTATTGTTTTGTTAATATTAGCTGGGATTACAATTAATGCTATAACTGGTAGTGAAAGTGCAATGGAGAAAGCACAAGAGGCAAGAACAAAGAATGATGAAGGGGCAATGAAAGATGCAGCTTCATTAAAAGCAACAAATCTTATACAAGAATATATGGATAAAAAATATGTCAGCAATCAAAGTTTGGGTACAGGTATAGTTACGGCTGGAGATTATGTTGCAAATAATATTGTTGGAACAGAAGGAGGTTACACTTATGCTATTTCAGGAGGCACTTTAATAATATCAGATACAAAAGGAAACGTAGTTTATGGAGAAATTTTAGCTAATGGTAACATAAACTGGAACGTAGAGACACCAGTAGAAAGTATATATGCAAGATTATATACAGATGGAACTTTAATATTAAGCCATGATAATGATTACAGTAATGATAACGAATATATTACAACAGGAAGTACTATAGATGAAGATTATCAAAATATTTCTAATTGGAACAAGTATATGCCTCCTTGGTCATCTAATGAAGAAGGTTGGGAAGATTATGATAAAACTAAAAAAATTACAAATGTAATTGTAAAAAATTCAATATGGCCTAAATCAACACAGAATTGGTTTTATGATTGCAGTAACATAAATCAAATAGGTTCAACAAAAGCTAATTTAAGTGGAACAACAAATGAGGGGATTAATAATATAAAAATGATTAATAACCAAAATATGTATAGTATGTTTTGTCAATGTGGTATATCTGGAAGTTTAGATTTATCTGGATGGGATTTTGGCAATACAAAAGTAACGTATTTATTTGATTCTGGATGTCCTAATTTAACTTCATTAACTATTTGTCCTAATTATTATGTTACAAATTATCATCAGGAATTTGATTATATGACAAAATTAGATTATGTGGATTTAAGTGGCACAACTTTTGAAGGTAGTGGTAATATTAATGGTTCAACAATATATAATGCAACTGGTAATAGTAAAAATGCAATTTTAAAAAATTGTACTATTAAAAACATAGATGATTATGAGGAAATGTGGAAATATGCAAGCGTTGAAAATATTGATTTAACTGGAACAAAATTTGAAAATGTTACTCAGTTAAGATGCTTTTTTGCATTTAATTCCAATTTAAAATCAGTAAATTTAACAAATGTAGAATTTGAAAATATTACTGATACTGAAATGATGTTTAAAGACTGTGAAAATCTAGAAACAATATATGTTAGTGAAGATTTTGTAACAAATATACAAAATAATGTAAATTCATCTGATTATATGTTTGATGGTTGTACAAAACTTAAAGGAGGAGCAAATACACAATTTGATTCAAATCATATTGATAAAGAATATGCGAGAATTGATGGTGGAACAAGTTCTCCTGGTTACTTTACAAAAAAATAATATATAGATAAAACTCCTTCGATTTTGTTGGGGTTTTATCTTTCTAAATCCCACTCTTTTTCTCTGTCAATGTCAATGTCAATAGGGACGGGGTATTTTGACATACTTTTGGGAATATATCCCAAGAAGTTTGTGACAAATGGAAAATATTGCAAAAAGTATTTACAATCAGCACAAAATGTGATATAAGATAGAGTATCTATTTAGTACATTTTGTGCTGATTAGTTTTATCATAATAAATTATTTTAACAAATATATTTTAGTTATTTATTTTTAAGTTAGTAGAGTTATATTTATGTTTTAAATTTTAGTTTAATCTAATTTATTATCAACAGAATTTAATCAAATTAATTAAAATCAAAAAAAAGATTTCTAAATTAATCCAAGAGAATTAAAAATTCAATACAGAAAGGAGGTTTTTTTGTCATATTTACAAACTAATTGTAGCAGAAAATGTATGAAGTAGAAATTTTAATTTTATTTATACAAACACTTGAAATCGTTCAAAAAAATTTGTATAATTGAAAGAAAAAGATAAATCAATGGCTGGCATTTATGGAGGATTATGATAAGGAGGCGATTGCTATGGCAGAGAAAAAGAATAAAACAATAAAAAGAGCAAAAGTTGAATTAGAATATTTAACAGGAGATGAAGAAGTAAAAAGACTTGCCTTTTTGCGCGAAAAATGGGAAATGGACAGAGTAAGCGATATAAACTATGCTACTGAGCAAGGAGAATTAAAAGGCAGAAAAGAAGAACAAAAAGAAATTGCAAAAAAGCTATTAGAGGAAAATGTTGATATTGAAATAATAGTAAAAACAACAGGGTTAACAAGAGAACAAATAGAAGAATTAAAATAGAATGATAAGAATCAAATTTATAATATTAAAGAACATATAACTTATAAGCATATTAAGTTATATGTTCTTTTTCGTAGCATTATTGCATAAAATAACTAATGTGAAATTTGTGTGAAAAATACATGAAATGTATTGACATTTGAGAGAAATGGGTATAAATTATTAGCAGTCTCGATAAAAGAGTGCTAATAAAATTTTTAAAGGGAGGTAATTTTAATGATTAAACCATTAGAAGACAGAATCTTAGTAAAAATGAAAGAAGGCGAAGAAACAACAAAAAGTGGAATTATTTTAACTAGCAATTCACAAGAAAAACCACAAATAGCAGAAGTAGTTGAAGTAGGGCCAGGTAAAAAAATAGATGGAAAAATAGAACCTGTTTGTGTAAAAAAAGGTGACAATGTAATTGTTAGCAAATATGCTGGAACAGAAGTAAAATATGAAGGTGTAGAATACATTATTCTTCGCCAAGATGACTTACTTGCAATTGTAGAATAGCAAGTTTTATACAATAATTTAGATGACAATTTCATATATAATTTTTAATGCCGCGAAAGCGCCAAACGAACGTAGTGAGTGCGACCTGGAGCAATTTACATATAAGTCATTTTTAATATGGAAATTGCGACGACAAGGCATAAAAATTATATATGAAATTGTAAGAATAATTTTAATAAAAAGGAGATAGATAAAAATGGCAAAAGTAATTAAATTTGGCGAAGATGCCAGAAAATCTTTATTAGAAGGTGTAAACAAATTAGCAGATACAGTAAAAGTAACATTAGGACCAAAGGGAAGAAATGTAGTATTAGATAGAAGCTATGGAGCACCACTTATTACAAACGATGGTGTTACAATAGCCAAAGATATCGAATTAGAAGACAAATTTGAAAATATGGGAGCAAGACTTGTAAAAGAAGTTTCTACAAAAACAAATGATGTTGCAGGAGATGGAACAACAACAGCAACAGTTTTAGCTCAAAGCATGATAAAAGAAGGAGTTAAAAATGTTGCAGCAGGAGCTGATCCAATGGCTGTAAAAAGAGGTATAGACAAAGCTGTAACAGTTGCAGTAGACGAATTAAAGAAAATAAGCTCAGAAATTAAAGGAAAAGAAGATATAGCAAGAGTTGCAAGTATATCAGCAAATAATGAAGAAATTGGATTATTAATTGCAGATGCAATGGAAAAAGTATCTAAAGATGGTGTTATAACAATAGAAGAATCTAAAACATCAAATACAGAGCTAAATGTTGTAGAAGGAATGCAATTTGATAAAGGTTATGTATCTCCATATATGGTAACAAATACAGAAAAAATGGAAGCTGTTTTAGATAATCCATATATATTAATAACAGATAGAAAAATAAGCAATATCCAAGAAATATTACCATTACTAGAAAATTTAATGCAACAATCTGGAAAACTTTTAATAATTTGTGATGACATTGAGCAAGAAGCACTATCAACATTAATTTTAAATAAATTAAGAGGTGTTCTAAATGTAGTAGCAGTAAAGGCTCCAGGATTTGGAGATAACAGAAAAGCAAACTTAGAAGATATTGCAATTTTAACAGGAGGAGAAGTTATTACACAAGACCTAGGATTAGAATTAAAAGATGTTCAAATTAGTCAATTAGGTCAAGCAAAACAAGTAAAAGTATCAAAAGAAAATACTATAATTGTTGATGGATTAGGAGAAAAGGCTAAAATTCAAGAAAGAGTAGCACAAATAAAAACTCAAATAGAAGAAACAAAGAGTGAATATGACAAAGAAAATTTACACAATCGTTTAGCAAAAATTTCTGGTGGAGTTGCTGTAATTGGAGTAGGTGCAGCAACAGAAGTTGAAATGAAAGATAAAAAATTAAGAATAGAAGATGCTTTATCTGCAACAAAAGCAGCAGTTGAAGAAGGAATAGTTGCAGGTGGTGGAACAGCTCTAATAAACACAATACCAGCAGTTGAAAAATTAGTTTCAACATTAGAAAATGGAGAAAAACTAGGTGCTCAAATTGTATTAAAAGCATTAGAAGAACCAGTAAAACAAATTGCAAGAAATGCAGGATTAGAGCCAGCAGTAATAGTAGATAAAGTAAAAACATCAGAAGTTGGAACAGGATTTGATGCTGCAAAAGAACAATATGTAGATATGAAAAAAGCAGGAATAGTAGACCCAACAAAAGTAACAAGAAGTGCATTACAAAATGCAGCATCAATAGCATCAATGGTACTTACAACAGAAAGCTTAGTAACAGACGCACCAGACCCAAAAGGATGCCATTGTTCAGCATCAGATGATGGAATGCCAGCTGCAATGAATGGAATGTATTAAAAAAGTAAAAAAATCTCATGAAATATTGAGATTTTTTGCTTTTTAAGGTATAATGTTGAAAAAACTTTTTGGGACACTCTTAAAAATCAAGCTTTTTTGAACCTTAAAAAAGCTTACAGCGAAGAGCGAACGTGGGCACCTATTTTGGGGTATGCGTTCCCAAAAAACATAGAAGGAGTAAAAATGAAATTTGATATTTTAACATTATTTCCAGAAATGTTCAGACCACTAGAAGATAGTATAATTGGGAGAGCAAAGGAAAATAAAATAATAGACATAAATTTAGTAAATATAAGAGATTTTTCAACAGATAAACATAAACATGTGGATGATACACCTTATGGTGGTGGTGCTGGAATGGTTATGAAGCCTGATGTAGTATATGATGCTTATAAATCTGTTGCTAGCCAAAATGCAAAAGTTGTTTATTTAACTCCACAGGGAAAGACATTAAATCAAAAAAAGGTTGAAGAACTAGCCAAAGAAGAACACCTAATACTTCTTTGTGGTCATTATGAGGGAATAGACCAAAGAGCAATTGATTTAATTCAACCAGAAGAAATATCAGTTGGAGATTATGTTTTAACAGGAGGGGAACTTCCTGCAATGATTTTAGTTGATAGTGTAAGCAGATATGTTGAAGGAGTTTTAAATAAAGAATCAATTGAAGAAGAATCATTTTCAAATGGATTATTAGAATATCCACAATACACAAGACCAGAAGAATTTGAAGGAATGAAAGTTCCAGAAGTATTACTATCTGGAAACCATCAAAATATAGAAAAATGGCGTAAAGAACAATCTTTACAAATTACGAAACAAAAAAGACCCGATCTTATGAAATGATTTTTTGTGTAAGTATAATATATTATACTAAAAAAAGGAGACTTTTAAATGGGAAAATTCGTACACTTACATATACATAGTGAATTTAGTTTACTAGATGGAGCAAATAGAATAAAAGACATTCCAAAACGCGCAAAAGAGCTTGGAATGGACTCAATAGCAATTACAGACCATGGTGTTATGTATGGTGTAATTGACTTTTATAATGCCTGTAAAGAAGAAGGAATAAAGCCAATTATAGGCTGTGAGGTATATGTAGCACCACGCTCAAGATTTGATAAAGAGCCAGGAATAGACAATAAATATAACCATTTAATCTTACTTGCTAAAAATCAACAGGGATACAAAAACCTTAGTAAATTAGTATCTTTAAGCTTTGTAGATGGTTATTATTATAAACCAAGAATAGATTTAGAAATATTAGAAAAATATCATGAAGGCTTAATTTGCTTAAGTGCATGTTTAGCGGGTAGTGTAAATCAAGCACTATTAAATGGAAATATGGAAAAAGCAGAAGAAATTGCACTTTGGCATAAAAAAGTTTTTGGAGATGACTATTACATAGAAATTCAAAATAATGGCTTGCAAGAGCAAGTTTTAGCAAACCAAAAACTTATACAACTAGCAAGAAAGCTAAATTTACCATTGGTTGCAACAAATGATGCACATTATTTAAAAAAGGAAGACGCATACAATCATGAAGTTTTACTTTGTATTCAAACAGGTAAAAGAATGAGTGACGAAGATAGAATGAGATTTGAGACAGACGAGCTTTATATAAAGTCACCAGAAGAAATGATTGAATATTTTAAAGCCTTTCCAGAAGCAATAGAAAACACTGTAAAAATCGCAGAACAATGCAATGTAGAATTTGAATTTGGACATACAATTTTGCCAAACTACGATGTGCCAGAAGAATTTGCTACGCATTATGATTATTTCAAAAAACTATGTGATGATGGAATAAAAAAGAGATATGGAAAAAATCCGTCACAAGAAATATTGGATAGGGCAGAATATGAACTGGGGATAATTCAAAAAATGGGCTTTGTTGATTATTTCTTAATTGTGTGGGATTATATTCATTTTGCAAAAGAAAATGGAATAGCAGTTGGACCAGGGCGTGGAAGTGGTGCAGGTTCAATAATTGCCTATGCAATAGAAATAACAGATATTGACCCAATTAGATATGGTTTAATGTTTGAAAGATTTTTAAATCCAGAAAGAATATCAATGCCCGATTTCGATGTTGACTTTGCTGATGTAAACCGTCAAGATGTAATAGATTATGTATCTCGAAAATATGGAAAAGACCATGTTTCACAGATTATAACATTTGGTACAATGGCTGCCAAAATGGTAATAAGGGATGTAGCAAGAGTTTTAGATGTTCCATATAGTGAGGCAGATGCTTTGGCAAAAATGATACCAAATGAGCTTCATATTACAATAAAAAAAGCAATAGAGCAAAACAAAGAATTAAATCAATTATATAATTCAGATGAACAGACTAAAAAAATATTGGATATAGCAATGAGCCTAGAAGGAATGCCAAGACAGGCTTCAACACATGCTTGTGGTGTTGTAATTACCAAAGATCCTGTTGATACCTATGTACCACTTTATGTAAGAGATGGACAAATTGCAACACAATTTATAATGACAACATTAGAAAAATTAGGACTTTTAAAAATGGACTTTTTGGGATTAAGAACACTAACAGTAATTCAAGAAACAATGAGAATGGTAAAAGAAAATCAAGGAATAGATGTAACATTTGATGAAGAGATGTCAGACCCTAAAGTATATAAATTATGGCAAGAAGGCAAGACAATGGGAATATTCCAGTTTGAATCTCAAGGAATGACAGTATTTATGAAAGAACTTAAGCCAGACTGCTTAGAAGATATAATTGCTGGTGTTTCGCTATATAGACCAGGGCCAATGGATCAAATCCCAAGATACATAAAAGGAAAAATGAATCCAGGACATAATGAATACACTCATCCAAGCCTAGAGCCAATACTAAATGTTACTTATGGATGTATGGTTTACCAAGAGCAGGTTATGCAAATAGTTCGCGATTTGGCAGGATATTCACTTGGGAGAGCAGACTTAGTAAGAAGAGCTATGGGAAAGAAAAAACTTGATGTAATGGCAAAAGAAAGAGAAATATTTATAAACGGACAAGTAGATGAAGCTGGAAACATAGTTGTACCAGGATGCGTAAGGAATGGTATAGATGAAGTTTCAGCAAATAAAATATTTGATGAAATGGCAGAATTTGCAAAATATGCTTTCAATAAATCACACGCAGCTTGTTATGCAGTTGTAGCTTACAGAACAGCATACTTAAAAGCATATTATCCAACAGAATTTATGGCATCAATGCTAAATAGTTATTTAGGAAACCTAGATAAAGTACCACAATATATAGATGAATGTAAAGTGCTTGGTATAAAAATATTAGCACCAGACATAAATGAAAGTATGGAAAACTTTACAGGTAAAGATAATGAAATTCGTTTTGGACTTGGAAGCATTAAAAATGTTGGTACAGAACCAGTTAAACAAATTGTTCAAGAAAGAGAAAAAAATGGAGAATTCAAAAGCTTTACAGATTTTTGTGAAAGGATTGCAGATAAGCAAGTAAACAAAAAATGTATAGAAAGCTTAATAAAAGCAGGAGCATTTGACGAATTTGAACAAACTAGAAGCACATTGCTAGCTTCTTTTGAAGGAATTATAGATATAATACAAAGCTCAAATCGTAAAGGTTTCTCTGGTCAAGTATCTATGTTCGATTTGGGTTCAAGCGAAGAACAAGAAGAAATGAACGAAATAAAATATAATTTTGTTGAACAAGAGGAATTGCCAAATAAAGAATTATTATCATTAGAAAAAGAAATGCTTGGAATTTATATTTCAGGTCATCCTTTGGGAAAATTAAAAGAACAAATAGAAGCGGTAACAACAATAAATTCAATGAATTTAAAGCAAATAGATGAGCAAAATACAACTCAAGATGGAGCAGAACAAGGAGTAACAATTCAAGATAAGCCCAAATTTAAAGATGGCCAAAATGTAAAATATGCAGGAATAATTACTGCAATAAAGAAAAAATACACAAAAAACAATAAAATAATGGCATTTGTGACAATAGAAGATTTATATGGTCAAACCGAAGTGTTAGTCTTTGAAAATGCTTATATGAAAGCAGGAAAGAGTCTTGTAGAAGAAAATATCGTTATAGTTGATGGAAGATTAAGCATAAGAGAAGATGATTCATGCACAATTATAGCAAACGATATAAAAGATTTATCAGAGCAAAAACAGAAACAGCTTATTATAGATATTACAAATGCGACTGAAGAACAAAAAACAAAACTAAGAGGTGCAATTAGATTTTTTAATGGTGATAGAAATAATATGCCAGTTGCGGTAAAGGTAAATGAAGAAATAAAACCATGCGGTGCAATTCTTTTAAATGAAGAAATTTTGGAAGTATTTAAAGAAATTGTTGGACAAAACAACATTATTATATAAAAGTTGCAAAAGGGATTATCCTTTTAGCAACTTTTTTATTTAAAAGTCTTGCATAAATATTTTTTTTGATATAGAATTGAATTGCCATGTAAAATAATGGTAATAATATAAAAAATAGCTAGTCGAAATCAATTGCGGCTAACTTAAAAAGGGAGGAAATGATTATGTCAGTAAAAGTAGCCATTAATGGTTTTGGACGTATAGGACGTCTTGCATTTAGGCAAATGTTTGGAGCAGAGGGATATGAAATTGTTGCTATAAACGATTTAACAAGCCCAGATATGCTTGCACACCTATTAAAATATGATTCTGCACAAAAAAGATATGAAAAAGCAGATACAGTAGTAGCTGGAGAAGATTCTATAACAGTAGATGGAAAAACAATAAAAATATATGCTGAAAAAGAAGCACAAAATCTTCCATGGGGAGAAATTGGAGTAGATGTTGTACTAGAATGTACAGGATTCTATACATCAAAAGAAAAAGCTTGGGCTCATATAGAAGCTGGAGCTAAAAAAGTTGTAATTTCAGCACCAGCTGGAAAAGATTTACCAACAGTAGTTTTTGGAGTAAATGAAAATGTATTAACAGCAGAAGATAAAGTAATTTCAGCAGCATCATGTACAACAAACTGCTTAGCACCAATGGCAAAAGCATTAAACGATTATGCACCAATTCAATCTGGAATAATGACAACAGTTCACGCATACACAGGTGACCAAATGTTATTAGATGGACCACATAGAAAAGGTGATTTAAGAAGAGCAAGAGCAGCTGCTGTAAATATAGTTCCAAACTCAACAGGAGCAGCAAAAGCAATTGGATTAGTTATACCAGAATTAAATGGAAAACTAATTGGTTCAGCTCAAAGAGTTCCAGTTCCAACAGGTTCAACAACAATATTAACAGCTGTTGTAAAAGGAGAAAATGTAACAGTAGAAAGCATAAATGCTGCAATGAAATCTCAAAGCAGTGCATCATTTGGTTACACAGAAGAACCATTAGTATCTTCAGATATAATAGGAATTACTTATGGATCATTATTCGATGCAACTCAAACAATGGTTACAGAAATAGAAAACGGATTATATCAAGTACAAGTTGTAGCTTGGTATGATAACGAAAATTCTTACACAAGCCAAATGGTAAGAACAATTAAATATTTCGCTGAATTAGCATAAAAATTAGAAAAACTCTAGCATAGCTAGAGTTTTTTTGATATAATTGTATGCAAGAAAAGAGGAATAAGTATGAAATTATTAATGCACGCTTGTTGTGCACCTTGTAGTGTATATTGCATAGATAAACTAAGAGAAGAAGGAATTGAGCCTACTATTTACTGGTATAATCCAAACATTCATCCATATAAGGAATACGAAGCAAGGCGAGATTGTTTAAAAGAATACACAAAATCAATAAATGTAAATTGCATAATAGAAGATGAATATGGTTTGGACGAATTTTGTAAAAATGTTTCAAATGACTTAGAAAATCGTTGTGCTAATTATTGCTATCCAGTTCGTTTAAGAAAGACATTTGAATATGCAAAAGAACATGGATATGACACCGTAACAACAACACTATTATACAGCATATACCAAAACCATAATTTTATAAAAGCTTATTGCGAAAAATTAAGCAAAGAATATGGAATAGAATTTTTATACAGAGATTTTAGATATGGCTTTTGGGAGGGACATGATAAAGCAAAAGAACTAGGTCTTTATATGCAAAAATATTGTGGCTGTGTATTTTCAGAAGAAGATCGCTATGTAAAAAAGAAAAAAGATAACTTAAGTCTGCCAGAAGGGTTTGAGTGGAGAAGAAAATCATAAAATACTGGAAATATATGTAAAAAATATTTACAATCAGTACAAAAATTAAAATAAAGCATAAAAATCTCGGAATTTCCCGAGATTTTTATGCTTTATGACTTATGTGAAACAGATAAAGACAATTATCGGTTTATGTTACAGAAATATTACATATATATTAAGTTTTAAATATTTTGTTACAAAAAACTAAATATATGATAAAATATAATCGTATTAATGAAAATATTGTATGCTATCAACAATAGTAAGCTGATATTATTTCTTAAATTAATACAAGATAAGTGAAAGAGAAAGGAAAGTGAATATATGGAAGAAAATATTCAAAAATTATTAGATAATAATATTTTTAGATCATGTATTGTGATATTGGTCAGTATTTTTATTTACGAATTATTAAATAGGCTAATTTTCAAAAAAGCAAAAGGAAGAAATTCAAAATTAAGTAATAGAAATAAAACATATTTAAAAGTATTTTCTAGTTTTACAAGATATGCACTTATTATAATAACAACTTTAATGGTTTTACAAATAAATGGAATAAATGTAGAGTCAATTTTAGCTGGAGCGGGAATTATAGGTATTATATTTGGTTTTGCTGTTCAAGATGCTCTAAAAGATATAATTAGAGGAATGACAATTCTTACAGATAGATATTTTCAAGTAGGAGATGTTGTGCAATATGGTGATGTAATGGGAAAAGTTATTTCAACAGGACTAAATACCACTAAAATAGAGGATTTAAAAACATTTAATATTGTATCAGTTGCGAATAGAAATATAGAACAAATACAAGTTGTTTCAGATTCAATAGATGTTATGGTTCCACTTTCTTATGAGTTGCCAATTTCAGAAGCGGAGAGAGTTGTAAACGAAATAATAGAGCAAGTAAAACTTATACCAGAAATAAAAAAATGTGAATATAAAAATGTAGCAAATTTGAATGGATCTAATATTGATTACATGATAAATGTTAGAGTAGACCCTACAATTAGAAGACCTATAACAAGGCTGGTACATAGAATTATTTTACAAGTGCTAGAACATAACGGAATTGAAGTTCCATATAATCAATTGGATATACATCAAAAATAAAATGAACCCTTAAGGGTTCATTTTTGGTTCTAATTTTGCAGCACTTTCTAGTGCAAGTTTTATCATAGTATCAACTCCATATTGTCTTTCTTCTGGAGTTAAGCCTTCAACATCATCTAAGGTATCAACAACACTTAAAATACAAGATGCATTTTTACCCTCTCTCTTAGCATTATAAAATAAAGAGAAGGCTTCCATTTCACAGGCTGCAATATGTAAATCTTCTGGGATAATATTTAACATAGTGTCTATATTAGGAAGATATGGGTCAAAAATTTCATTACAAATTGTATTTCTTTTTGGGAGAGTAATTCCCATTTCTTTAGAAGTTTCCTCAATTATAGAATTCAATTTAGAACTTGATTCACAATCGTAGCATTTAACATTGTCTAGTGCTTGTGAATAATTGCTTTCTGTAAAAGTTCTATCAACTAAAATCAAATCAAGCATTTTTATATCTTTATCTAAACTTCCACAAGTACCAATTCTAATAATATTTTCAACTCCGTAAAAATGAAATAATTCGAATGAATAAATTCCCATACTTGGAATTCCCATTCCAGAAGCCATTACAGTAAGACGAGCTCCTTTGTAAAATCCAGTATAAGCGAACATACCTCTAACGTCATTAACTAGTTTGTAATAATCAAAAAATTTTTCTGCAATATACTTGGCGCGAAGTGGGTCTCCGGGCATTATTACAGTTTTTGCAATATCATCAGCTGAAGCTTTATTGTGTGGTGTTGGCATAACAATTCCTCCTTTTTTTCTAATTATAACATTAAAATTATTTTTTGCAAATTTTAAATACATATTTAATTAAAATATATTGAAATATTTTTTAAAACCAAGTATAATATAAAAGACAAATTTTAATTAAAAAAGGAGAGAATATTAAACCCAATGCAAATATTTATACTAATACTACTTATAGGACTAAATGCATTTTTCGCGGCAAGTGAAATAGCATTTATATCCTTAAATGACGCGAAGATAGACAAACAAGCAAAAGAAGGAAATAAAAAAGCAAAACAAATTCAAAAAATGTTAAAAACACCAAGTAAGTTTTTAGCAACAATTCAAATAGGAATAACACTTGCAGGATTTTTATCAAGTGCGTTTGCATCAGATGCATTTGCACAAGACTTAGCACCAGTTTTATATAGTTGGATTCCTGCAATATCACTAAATTTATGGAAAACAATATCAATAATTTTAATTACTGTGATTTTATCATTCTTTACACTAGTTTTTGGAGAACTTGTACCAAAAAGATTAGCGATGAAGAATTACGAAAAAATCTCATTTGCAACAATAGGAATAATCAGAACAATTTCAATTTTAACAGCTCCATTTGTAAAATTATTAACAATGGTAACAAATGGAATCTCTAAAATGTTTGGGGTAAGCGAAACAGATGAAGAAACAGTTACAGAAGAAGAAATCAGAATGATGGTAGATCAAGGTGAAGAAAAAGGTGCAATTGAAGAAGAGGAAAAAGAACTAATAAACAATGTTTTTGAATTCAATGACATTACAGTTTCTGAAATTATGACGCACAGAACAGATATCTTTGCAATAGATATACACACAACACCATCAGAGTTACTTGAACTAATTTCAGAGGAAGAATATAGGCATAGTAGAATTCCAGTATATGACGAAACAATAGATGAAATAAAAGGTATTTTATATATAAAAGATATTCTAAAAAACATGAATAAAAAGACATTTAAAATAAAAACAACTATGAAAGAAGCATATTTTGTTCCGCAGAATAAATTAATAAATGAACTATTCAAAGAACTTCAAAAAAATAAAAAACAAATGGCAATAATAGTTGACGAATATGGCGGAACAGCTGGATTGATTACTATGGAAGACATTCTAGAAGAACTTGTTGGAGATATTTATGACGAATATGACGAAATAGAAGAAGAATTTGAAAAAATTGATGAAAACACGTATATTCTAAGTGGTAGTATGACAATTTATGATGTTAATAAATTGTTAAATACAAAAATTCCAGAAGGAGATTATGATACATTATCGGGATATTTACAAGAAGAAATGGGAAGAATTCCAGAAGATGAAGAATTACCAATAATTGAAACAAAAGAGGTAACCTTCAAAATAGAAGAATATGAAGATAAGAGAATTGTCAAAGTAAAAGCATGCAAAAACAAAATTGAAAATATTTCAAAAGAGGAAGAAGAAGAATAGAAATATTCAAAAAAGAGGAGATATTGTATGAAAAAGAAAAATGTGGTAATTATTGTGATATTACTAGCAATAATAATTGGAATATCTGTATTTTTTATAATGCAAAATTCTAAAGTAGCTGGAAGAGATTATAATATAGAAAAAGTAGAAAACTTTAATTATTTTGTAGTACAAGATGGTGATAATTATGGAGTTATGGACAAAGAGGCAAAAATAGTAATTGAACCAAAATATCAAAACATTGTAATACCTAATCCATCTAAGCCAATATTTATATGTACTCCTTCAGATAGCAAATCTAAAGTATTAAATGAAAAAAATGAAGAACTATTTACAAATTACGAAGAAGTTGGAAGTATTAAACTAAAAAATCTTGCAAGTAGTTTGGTATATGAGAAAAGTGTTCTAAAATATAAAAAAGAAGAAAAATATGGCTTAATTGATTTTAATGGAAAAGAAATTACAAAACCAATATATGGTTCTATAGATGCCTTAGAATACAAAGAGGGAGAACTAATTGTAGAAAAAGATGGAAAATATGGAGTAATAAATATAAAGGGTGTTACATTAGTAGAACCACAATATGAAATAATTAAGGTTGATGGATATTATACAGAAGAAAATGGCTATAAAAAAGCTGGATATATTGTTGGTATAAAAACAGAAGAAGGTTATAGATATGGATATGTAGATGTAAATGGAAATACATTATTGGAAACTGAATTTAATGAGATTTTAAGAGTTTCAAATATCAAAGATGACAACAATATTTATTTTATAGCTTCTAAAAATGGACAATATGGATTATATAAAAATAGTTCAAGCATATTAAACACAGAATATCAATCAATAGAATACAATCAAACAAATAATATTTTTGTTATAGAAAAAAGCAGAAGATTTGGAATTACAGATACAAATGGAAAAATAATTGTAGGAACAAATTATGCTCAAATAGATATTACAGGAAAATATATTTATGCTAAACCAAAACAGGGAGAGACAGAAGTGTTAGACGCAACTGGCAAAAAAGTGGAAATACCTGCAAACATATCTAAAATAGCAATACAAGATGGAAAATATAGTATTGTAATTACAAATGAAAATCAAAAAACAACATATGGTGTAGAAGATAAAAACGGAAAGGTAATAATACCAAGCCAATACACATATATAGAATATTTATTTGACGATTATTTTATAGCATGTGATAGTAATGGATTACTTGGGGTAGTTGACGAAAAAAATGATAAAAAAATAGATTTAAAATATAATTCTGTTCAAGGAATAAAAAGCGCAAAACTTATACAAACAGTTTTAACACAAGAAAATATAACAACTATTTATAATAATAAATTTGAAAAAGTTTGTGAATTAAAAAGTGCAACAATTCAACAAATAGATGATTTTATAAAAATCTATAACAATAATGAAGTGTACTATATAAATAATGCAGGAAAAAATGTAACAAGCCAGGAAGTATATCGAAATAATAAACTATATGCAAAACAAGAAAATGGAAAATGGGGATTTGCTGATAAATCAGGCAACATAATAGTAAAATGCGAATATGATAAAGTTACAGAACTTAATAAATATGGTTATGCAGGAATATGTAAAAATGGAAAATGGGGTTCAATAGATGCAGAAGGAAAAGTAATTCAAGAACCAACTTATGAAATAAAAGGAAATTTTGAACCAAGTTTCTTAGGAAAATATTATCAAGTAACATTTGGATTTGGAGAAATTTATTTTACAAATAAATAGAAAAATCTATCCAAAAGTGAAAAATGGGACGTGTACAAAAAATATCATTTTGATATTTTTTGTACACGTCCCATTTTTTATTTTTTATATTATTTTTCCAATTGAGGTAATTTATCTTCGCGATAAACTTTTTTCTTTTCAAAACTATAATAATATTTTCTCAAACTTCCATCTTTGTTAATTCTATATTCATCTTTAATATGTTTAGGTGGTCTATTAGGATGAGACATCCATTGAATATGTTGTATAAAATTATAATAAGGATTATCATTATTTAGTGCTTCAGAAGATTCTCTTAAAAGTTTTCTTTGTTCTTTACTTAGTTTCATTAGTATTGGGGTACCCCAAAATGTTGGGCGATTGGCTTGAGTTTCGATAACCATATCTTTAATTCCTTTATAAACAGGAATATAATCTGTTTTGGCATAATTATTCATAAAAGTTCTAATGAAAGCTTCTGTACAATGGAAAGTAATTGGCATATTAAATTCTTTCATATCAACCCCGATAAGAAAAGTATTTGTTTTGCTTTGTGAAAACTCTTTATTGTAAGTTTCATCTAAAATAACGCCCCAATTTCTTTCTTTATCTTTATCAATTAACATTAAAAGTAGAGATTCAATTGCATGTTTTTTATTTTCATAAGCAAATTGAGTAGAAGCTTGAAGAACAATACATTGCCCTAAATCTGATAAAATATCATGTTTTAAATCTGGTAATCGACCACTAAATTCATCATTGTAGTAAGTTTCATATTTTTCTAAGAGCTTGTTTAATATAAGCATTATTTAATTCTTCATAGACAATATCTGGAGTGATTTTCATATCTGATGTACAATTATTTGCTTTTTCTTCAATAAAAAGCCTAGTATAATTAGAGAAAATCTTTTGTTGTAACAATATTTGTTGGATTTGTTCATCAGATAAATTAAAAGTATATTCTGGATTCTCCTTATATTTTCTAAACAAATCGGTTTTATAAATAATATATAAACAATAATTATATGTCTCTATAGCTTTAGCAACTTTATTTGCGTAAAAAGCTGACAGAGCAATTAGTTCGTCTATTTTAAAGTTTTTATAAAATTCTGGTTTCATTAAATCAGTAATTACAGGTCTTTTTAAATCATCTTCAGATTCTTCATCATAATTGAATCCTAAAAATTCAAGATTTGAATTCATTAACCTGATACTATTACGATTATTATTATCAGGTAGAGTTCCAGTAAAATTAAGAATATCACAATATGTAAGCATTTTATTTATATAACCTTTTTGGATTGTATTATTATAATATTTATCATAAAACTGTTTTAAAAATTTACATATTTTACTTTGCAAAACCTTAATTTCAGAGGAAGACAAATTATGATCTAATAATTCTTTTTTGGTTTCAGAAGTAATAATATTTTTATTAGCATTAAAAGCATCTTTCAGTAAAGTCAAATAGTTTTCTTCAATGCTGGAGGTGTATTTATAGCGAGTTTCGCAACTATTTACTATGTCATCTATTTTGGGAGAAACTAATAAATCTCCAATAATATTAGGTTCTTTTAGAATTGTTTCAAGTGTTTTAAACAAATATAAATCTGATCTAGTTGGATGTTTTAGAGAATATAAATCAGTATTAAGTAAATTGTTCATTTTAGTTTCAATTATGCTGATATCTTCATCTGGATGTTGGTTTAAGTATTTTTTTACAGATTTTTCGGTTGCTAGAATAATATTTTTTATATCTTGGATTTTTATATCAGATGTTTTAAACATTCTATCTATATCATACTTCAATGCATTTACATATTCCATAATAAAACCTCCTTTTTATATTATAACATAATTTACATAATTTTACAATATAAGATAAAAACTAATTAGTTTGTTATTTCACTTTTTTAAATACTTATTCATAAAATGAATAAAGGAAGTGAAATAAAATGAGTTCTTTATATTTTGATAATAGCGCAACTACAAGAATTAAGCCAGAAGTGCTTGAGGCAATGATGCCATATTTGAAATTGGAATATGGAAATCCATCATCAATGTACACGATAGGTAGAAGTGCAAAAAGAGCAATAGAAAATGCTAGAATAAATGTTGCAAACTTAATAAATGCAAATCCCAATGAAATATATTTTACATCTTGTGGATCAGAAAGTGATAATACAGCTCTAAAAGGGATTGCATATAAAAATAGAGAAAAAGGAAATCATATAATAATCTCTAAAATTGAACATCCTGCAATTTTAAATTCATGCAAAGCCTTGGAAAGAGAAGGGTTTGAAATTACATATTTAAATGTTGACGAAGAAGGATTTGTGGATTTAAATCAACTAGAAACATCAATCAAGAATAATACAATATTGATAAGTATAATGTTTGCTAATAATGAAATAGGAACAATTGAACCAATAAAAAGTATATCAAAAATTGCACACAATAAAGGAATTATATTTCATACAGATGCAGTTCAGGCTTGTGGCAATATTCCAATAGACGTAAAAGAATTAGAGATTGATATGCTTAGTCTTTCAGGACATAAAATATATGGACCGAAAGGGATAGGGGCTTTATATGTAAAAAATGGAATAGAATTTGAAAGTCTAATAAATGGTGGGCATCAAGAAAAAGGTAAAAGAGCAGGAACAGAAAATGTAGCCGAAATAGTTGGGTTAGGAAAAGCATCTGTCATAGCTAAACAGGGATTAAATACGCATATAAGATATTTATCAATGCTAAGAGATTATTATGTTTCTGAAATAGAAAGAAGAATTCCTAATATAGTAATAAATGGACCAAGAAATAAGTGGGGATTAGATAATAGTTTAATTGCAAAAAATAAGACTTTAAATCAAAACTATTTACAAAGACTCCCTGGAAATGCAAACTTTTCATTTTTAGATATTGAAGGAAATACATTATTATTAAAATTAGATCAGATGGGTATAAGTGCATCAAGTGCTTCAGCATGCTCATCGGGAAATCCAGAACCATCACATGTATTAACTGCAATAGGAAGAGAAGAGGCAACAGCAAAATCAGCGCTAAGAATAACTTTCGGAGAAGATAATACAATAGATGATGTTAATTACTTAATAAATTGTATAGAAAAAATTATTTTAGAAACAAACAAATAATTATATATAGAAATCAATTGACAAAAAAATATCACTTTGTTAGAATTATATGCAAGAGGAGGAAATTTAAATGACTAAAGAAGAAAATTTTGAAAATAAGATGGATATAGAGATATTATCATTGGAAGAACTACAACAACAAGCAACTCAAGTTAAAGAAAAATTAGAAATTGGAAAAAATAATTTAATACAAAATATTGCTAAAAAAGAAAAATTGAAACAACGAGCAATTGAATTAAAAGGACTAAACAATGGAAATAAAGAAACACAATATCAAATATAGAATAGGAGAAAAGATATGAGTAGCCAAAGAGAAAGTTTATGGGAAAAAATAAAAAAATTTTTTAAGAATCTATTTAAAAAAGAGAAAATCGAAGCTTTGCCAGAGCCAGAGATAGAGACGAAAATAGAACCTAAAGTAGAACAAAATATAGAGCAAACACAAGAAATAATGCAAGTATCTGAGACTGAAACTGAGATAGAGTCAGAAACAAAAACCGAACAACCAATAAATAAAAAATCTAAGGAAGAATATTTAGATTTATATAAAAAAATAAAAGAAAACCAAATTGATATCAATACATTAACAAAAGATGAATTAATAATGTTTATAAAATTTGGAAATGCAGAATTACAATTCTTAGAAAATAGGATTGAAAGTGAAAAAACAGAGATTACTAAGTATAAAAAAGAAATAGTATTTTATCAAAATAATTTGGTAGAAACAGCATAAAATATATAAATAGCACAAATTAACATAAAATTTGAAAAGCGTGTTAATTTGTGCTATAATATTTGTATACGGCGAGATGCCTTTACATAAATTCATCTCCGTATCAAGGCCTCAAAAGGGCCTGACATAAATATTTTATTAAATAAGGAGTGTTGACTATGAGACCAGTACTAAAGACAAAAACCATTATGAATCAGTTTAAGCGGAATGGGGATTTAACCCTTGCTGCTATGGCTGATAACTACGGAATGCCTGAGGAGGAATTCTTGGAGGCTATCAAAGGAGTAGTAGGAAAAGAGAATTATTCCGATTTACAGAGAATGAACTCAAAACGGCTGAAGGCCGGAAAAGGTAAGCCGGCAATCACAACAGAGGAGGATGACGATGAGATGAAGGCAAGAGTTCGGAAAGATCTTCTGGAGAAGAAGGAGGCAATGGTGAGAGAAGACCTTCAGGAACGAAGTGAGACAGAAAAAAGCCAGAAAATTAAAGAAGATACACCAAAGGAACTTAATAATGTTGAAAAACTGCAGGAGAAAATGCAGAATGTTACAACTATTATAAGTACAATAACTGAGCAGTTGGAGGATTTGAATAGCTCTCGAGAAAATATAAGATGTCAGATTGAAGAGCTAACAAGTAAGGTGAATTCCTTAAGACTTGACGAAGCTCTACAGGATGAGGAATACCGGGAAAAACAGGCAGAGCTAGAAAATGCTAAGGAAGAACAGACTCAGCTCCAGAAAGAGCTTGATAGTCTTACAAAGGTAATTCTTATTGCTCCTCAGTATGGGGGAAAGATTCCTACTAGTAGAACCGTAATTTCAATCATGTCACGTGGGAAGAATTCGGAGATAATAGTAGAAAGGGTTCCTAAGGAAGAATGGATGAGTCAACCTTCCATTGATAAGATGATGGAAGCGGGGTACGATTCTCTTGAAAAGTATCTTGAGGCATTTGAATTCGTTCAGCTAGTACTGAAGTACCAAATTTTGGGAAAAAAATACGAACTTCGATGCCCAGAAAAAATTACAAATATGATAAAAGCTGAAGGAGGCGAAGTTTAAGTTCATAGTCAATGCAAAAGGTGGGAGATTCCCACCTTTTTGCATTGTGGAAACTTTTTGAACTTTTTGGGACACTCTTAAAATTCAAGGTTAAAAAACTTGAATTTTAAGAGTGTCCCAAAAAGTTTAAAAAAAATATTGAATAATAAAAAACACTATGATAGAATGAGCAGGGGATGAAATTAGGAGGGCAACTGATGAAAAAAATGTTAGCAACAATATTAGTGTTACTTATTATTTTTATTGGCATGCTAATTTATAGAACGAGCGAAAAAGAAGCGGAAATAAAAATAGATGAAATAAATAAAATAGAAAATTATATAAAAAAGATATATGGTTGGAAAGAAGTGTCAAATGAGGCTTTGCCAGAGTTTGATAATATAAATAATGCCGATGAAAAATGGCTTTGGGGAACATTAAGAGAAAATATAGATGATTATGAATTTGACTATGAAAAGATAGAGAGTACTGCGAAAGAAATATTTGGCGAGAATTTTAATAAGGAATATCCTAAAGCAGGAACAGAATTCATATCTTTTGATGAACAAAACGGAAAATATCAAATAAAAGGAATAAATATAGATGCAATAAGTGATTTATTTTTAATAAACAAAATAGAAAAAAATAAAGATGGATATGTTGTTGAAATAGTTGAGTATCTTGTAGATTATACAAATTCTGAAACAGGAAAAATAAGGATAATAAATACAAAAGATGAGGAAGTATATGAATTAACAGAAGAAGATGCAACAGAAGGAAACATCAAAAAAGTTGTAAAAGAAAATATGGACAAGTTTACAAAGAAAATAGTTAAATTAGAAAAAGATAACGATAAAATATTTATAAAAAGTGTTAATTTAAAAAACTAAATATTATTATTTTTAAGCAAAAAATAATAATATTTAGCTAAAAGAGGAAGGATTGGAAAATATGAAAATAAAAGTAATTGCATCAACAAAAGTAGGATATGAAATGCCAAAAGAAGAAGCATTAAATTTTTCAGGAAAATCAGCAGGTATATGCTATTTGCCAGACACATTAGAAACACTATTTAATGAACCAGAAGAAAAAACAACCAAAAGAGCAAATATGACATTAAAATCTGGACATCATAGTGTATTTAATCACCCAACATATAATTTAAGTTTAGAAGGAATTCCAAAAATTCTAGCAATGATATTAAATAATGAAAAAATGTATAATACATCAGAAAAATCAGCTAGATATACAAAAATGGAACCATCTGAAGCAGAAAAAGTTTTATATGAGAAATGGATAGAAATTTATAAAAAAGAAATTGCAAAAGCATATCCAAAAATAGATGAAAAAAGAGTTCAAAAATTAGCTCAAGAAAATGCAAGATACTTAATAAGTGTATTTACACCAGCAACAGTAATGGAATACACAGTAAACTTTGGACAATTAAACTACATAGCACATTTCTTTGAAAATTTTATAAATGATGAAACTAAAAACACAGCATTTGATATAAAACTAAAAGAAGTATTTAAAGAATTTTTAGAAGCTATTCCTGACTTACAAGTAGATGGCTTAAATGCAGATATGAAAAAAAGAGGATTATCATTCTTTGCAACAAGAAAAAATAGAAAAGAAGAATTTGGTGAAAATTATTGTACTACATATTTAGCAAGCTTTGCTGAACTTGCACAAGCACAAAGACATAGAACTCTTATCTATGAAATGACATTATTAGAAGAACCTAAATACTATATTCCACCAATAATAAGAGGTACAGAATTAGAAGCTAAATGGCTAAAAGATATAGAATCTTTAAAAGATTACTTCCCACAAGGGATGCTATTACAAATAAATGAAAGAGGAACAGTAGAAAATTTTGTATTAAAGTGTACAGAACGTATATGTGGTGCTGCTCAATTAGAAATAATGGAACAAACATTACATACAATGAAAAAGTATTTAGATGAAACAAAAGAAACAAATGAAGAGGTATATAAATATTTATTACCTTATTCAAAAGGAGCTCGTTGCACATTTCCAGGTTGGAGATGTGAACAACCTTGCGTATTTGGACCAGCTGGTGCAATAAATAGAAAGATATAGAAGGAGTTATTATGGTTAAAAAGAAAAAAATAATAATAATTATTATATTGATTTTGGGATTATATTTAATATATGATTTTACCCCTATAATTAAAGTTCCTCTGGGATATATGATTTTTGGAAATGAACAATGCACATGGTATAACGCTAGAATGAAACAAAATAACAAAAAAGAAATAGACGATTTATTATATGAAGATAGAGATCATCCTATGATGGGGGGATGTGCAATAACAAAGTGGAAATGTAAATTGTGTTTGCGAGGAGGAGAAAGCTCAACAACTGTAACCCCTAAATTATGTGATCTATGTTCAAAATTGACTAATAGATGTTCAGAATGTGGAAAATTGAGAGAAAAATAACATACTAACAAGTGATAAAATGTAAACACTAAAATAATGTGCTTACATTTTTTTTTATTATAAGAAGGATTTATGTAAAACATGTCGAATAATATAATTATGTATATTATTTTATAGAAAGAGAGGAAAATTTGTGCGCTATAGTGATGCTATAATAGATGAAGTAAGACAATCAAATGACATTGTAGATGTAATTTCACAATATGTGCATCTAAAAAGAAGTGGTAGAAATTATTTTGGGTTATGCCCATTTCATAATGAAAAATCACCATCATTTTCAGTTTCACCAGATAAGCAAATATTTCATTGCTTTGGGTGTGGAGTAGGTGGAAATGTTTTTTCTTTTCTTAGCAAAATAGAAAATATAAGCTTTATTGAAGCTGTCCAAAACTTAGCTTCAAGAGCAAATATAGCACTTCCAACATTGGAAAATAATGCAGATTCAGCAAAAGAGGAACTAAAAGCAAAGGTATACAAAGTAAATGAATTTGCAGCAGAATTTTACCATCAAAATTTGTATAAGCCAGAAGCAAAACCAGGGCAAGAATATGTTAAAAAGAGAAAATTAAGTAATGAAACACTTAAATCTTATAGAATAGGCTTTTCGGGGAAGTTTGATGAATTATACAAAGCATTAAAACAAGAAGGATTTCAAGAAAAAGAAATATTGGAATCTGGATTAGTTAATAAAAATGAAAATGGTAAATATATAGATAGATATAGAAATAGACTAATGTTCCCAATTTGTGATGTAAGAGGAAGAGTTATAGCGTTTGGTGGAAGAGTATTAGACGATTCAAAACCCAAATACATAAATTCACCAGAAAACGTGGTGTACAGCAAAGGTAGACATTTATTTGGACTAAATGTAGCAAAAAAAGGCGACCTAAAAAAGATACTAATAGTTGAAGGATATATGGATGTTATATCACTTCATCAAAGAGGAATAACAAATGTAGTAGCTGCGCTAGGAACAGCTTTAACGCAAAATCAAGGTTGGTTGTTGAGAAGAAATTCTGAACAAGTAATACTTGGTTTCGATTCAGATGGAGCAGGTCAAACAGCAATTTTAAGATCAATAGAAATTTTACAAAACATGGGATGTGACATGAGAATTCTGCAAATGGAAGGTGCAAAAGACCCAGACGAATACATTATAAAATATGGAAATGCAAGGTTTCAAGCTTTAATGGACAAGGCAATTTCACTTGTAGAATATAAAGTTAAAATACTTAAAAAAGATTTAAATCTAGAAAATACATCAGATAAAATCAAATTTTTAAATGAAATATCTAATCTAATATCAACCGTAGAAAATAACATGGAAAGAGAAGTTTACATTGAAAATATAGCAAAAACATATAATATTTCAAAAGAAGCAATATATGCACAAGTTAACAAACTAAAATATTCGAGTACAAACAATAGTGAAAAAGTATTAGAAAAATCACGAGTTGTACAAAAAATTAAAAGAGAAGAATCAACAGTATCTGAAAAAATAAAGAAAAGAGAAGACACAATTCTTTCACTTCTTTTAGATGAGAATTTTAATGTATATGAAATAATAAAACAAAATGTAAAAGCAGAAGACTTCAAATATGAAATAGATAGAAAAATTGCTATAAAATTGTATGAAGAATTTGAAAAAGGAAATAGTAATATAAATAGCATAATAGATAAGCTTTCAGAAGAAGAACAAAATCATGTAACAGCAATTTTAGCTGAAGATTATGGAATAGAAAACACAGAAAAAGCAATAGATGATGTTCTTAAAAATTATGAAAAAGAAAAATTGAATGAAAGAAAACAGGAAATAATAAAACTAAGAGGCGAAAATTTAAGTAAAGAAGAACAAGAAGATTTGTTAAAAGAACTTAATGAAATAATTTATAAATTGGCTAAGATAAAATAAATGAAAGGAATGAAAAAAATGCCAAATAAGAAAGAAATAGTAGAGGAAGAAGTTAAGAAAACAAAAAAGACAACTGCAAAAAAAGAAGTAGAAAATAAAGAAAAAACTAAAAAACAAATATCTAAAAAGGAAACAAAGAAAAAAGAAGAATTAAAAGAGGAAATAAAGGAAGAAATAAAAAAACATAAAAAAGAAACAGCAAAGCAAATATCAATAAAAGAAGATATTGAAAATAAGAAAGAGAAAAAAGAAGAAAATAATGCAGAAAACAATGAAGAAAAAGGAAAATTAAAAGAAGAAAAAGTAAGTTCAATATTAAAAAAAGCAAAAGAAAAAGGCCAAATTACATATGAAGATTTGGCAAAAGAGTTAGATGATGTTGAACCCGATCAAATAGATGAAGTATTTGATGCTTTTGAAGAAATAGGAATAGATTTATTAAGCGATGATGATTTCGAAGAAGAACCAGATGACGAAGATTTAAAAGAAGTAGAAAATTTAAAATTAGACCAAATCACAGAAACAACTTATGAGGGAATAAATATAGATGACCCTGTAAGAATGTATTTAAGAGAAATAGGAAGAATTCCACTTTTAACTTATGACCAAGAATTAGATTTAGCAAAAAGAATTTTACAAGATGATGAAGAAGCAAGACAAGAACTTGCTGAATCAAACTTAAGACTTGTTGTAAGTATAGCAAAAAAATATGTTGGAAGAGGAATGTTATTCTTAGACTTAATACAAGAAGGAAATATGGGGTTAATAAAGGCTGTTGAAAAATTTGATTACACAAAAGGTTTCAAATTCAGTACTTATGCAACATGGTGGATAAGACAAGCAATAACAAGAGCGATTGCTGACCAAGCTAGAACAATAAGAATTCCAGTACACATGGTAGAAACAATAAACAAATTGATAAGAACATCAAGACATTTATTACAACAATTAGGAAGAGAACCAAGTGTTGAAGAAATTGCAGAAGAAATGGAAATGCCAGTAGAAAAAGTTGTAGAAATACAAAAAATAGCGCAAGATCCAGTATCTTTAGAAACACCAATTGGAGAAGAAGACGATAGTCATTTGGGAGATTTCATTCAAGATGACGATAGCCCAGCTCCACATGATTCAGCAGCATACACATTATTAAGAGAGCAATTAGAAGAAATAATGAATACATTAACACCAAGAGAAGCTAAAGTTTTAAAATTAAGATTTGGATTAGAAGATGGAAAAGCAAGAACATTAGAAGAAGTAGGAAAGGAATTCCAAGTAACAAGAGAAAGAATCCGTCAAATAGAAGCAAAAGCATTAAGAAAATTAAGACATCCGTCACGTTCAAAGAAGTTGCGCGATTATATGGGCTAAACAAAAAATTCGGCATTGCCGAATTTTTTTCACACAATAGACATAATAGTGCTTTATAATGTATAATAATTGCAGGAGATGGTAAAATGAATATTTTAGTAGTAGATGATGAACAAAGAATGAGGAAAATTGTAAAAGATTTTCTTGTAGCTAGTGGTTATATTGTACTAGAAGCAGAAGATGGAGAAAAAGCATTAGAAGTTTTTCAAGAAAATAAAAATAAAATAGACTTAATTTTATTAGATGTAATGATGCCTAAGCTTGATGGTTGGTCAGTTTTAAGGCAGATTAGGCAAGAATCAAAAGTGCCAATCATAATGCTAACAGCTAGAGGTGAAGAACAAGATGAACTATTTGGGTTTGAACTTGGAGTAGATGAATATATTTCAAAACCATTTAGCCCTAAGATTCTGGTTGCAAGAGTACAAGCTATTTTAAAAAGAACATCAACAGAAGAAAATAAAGCAACAGATTATGGAGGAATTGAAATAGATAAAAATGGAAGAGTAGTAAAAATTGAAGGCAAAACAATCGAATTAAGCTTAAGAGAATATGAGCTACTATTATATTTAGTAGAAAATGAAAATATCGCATTATCTAGAGACAAAATTCTAAATAATGTATGGAATTATGATTATTATGGAGATTCCAGAACAATAGATAGTCACATTAAAAAGATAAGGCATAAGCTCGGAAAAAAAGGAAAATATATAAAAACAATGAGAGGAATAGGGTATAAATTTGAGGTTAAATAATATAAAAGAATCATTAAAATCAGTTAGAGTAAAGCTATTTTTAACATTAAGTATAACAGTTTTAGTAATAATATTCTTTTTAATAATACTAAATAATTTTGTTTTAGAAACTTATTACTTATTAACAAAACAAAAAGCTTTAAAAACTGTATATGACCAAATAAATACATTTTATGAAAAAAAAGTATCAGAAGAATATATAGAAAATGAATTAGAACGAATTTCTGTAATGCACAATTTTGATATCTTAATAAGAGGGCAAAACAATGAAAACATATATAATTCAGAGAAAAACTTTTTTATTTTACCAGAAGAAATGAAAGGGACTAAAAGCATAATACAGAAAAATGTGGAAGAAAATCTTGAACAAACTGAAAAATATTCAATTAGGAAAATGACAGATTATAGAAATGGCTTTACATACATAATTCTTTCGGGAAAGTTAAATAATGGATATTTTGTGTATTTAAGGATACCAGTAACAGCAATACAAGATAGTGTAAAAATTTCTAATAATTTTTTATATTTAATAGCTGGATTTACAATTCTTATTGGAGCTGTAATTATAATTGTCGTTTCAAGAAAATTTACAGACCCAATATTAGAATTAAACGATATAGCAAAAAAAATGTCAAAACTAGATTTTAGCCAGAAATACAGGGTTACAGATGATGAAGATGAAATAAATACTCTTGGAAAAAGTATAAACATAATGTCAGATAAACTCGAAAAAACAATAAAACAATTAAAACAAACAAATATGGAACTTGAAAAAGATATAGAAGAAAAATCTAAAATAGATGAAATGAGAAAAAGCTTTATATCAGATGTATCACATGAACTAAAAACTCCAATTGCTCTTATTCAAGGCTATAGCGAAGGTTTGATTGAAAATGTAAATACAGATGAAGAAAACAGAAAATTTTATGCAGAAGTAATTCTAGATGAAATAAACAAAATGGATAAGCTTGTTAAACAACTGTTAGAACTTATGAAACTTGAATATGGAAAACGAGAATTTGATAACAAAGAATTCAATATAGTAGAGTTAGAAAATGAAGTAATTAGAAAATCAAAAGTTATGCTTGAAGAAAAAAATATAAAAATAAAATTCAAAGAAAACAAGGAAATAAACGTATTGGCAGATGAATTTTATATTGAACAAATACTTACAAATTATCTTACAAATGCCATAAAAAATGTAAAAGAGGTAAATAAGAAAAAGGTAATACAAATTTACAATGAAATAGATAAACAAAAAAATATTGTTAGAATCAAGGTATTTAATACTGGAGAAAACATTAAGGAAGAAGATATGCTAAGAATTTGGAATAGATTCTATAAAGCAGATGAATCAAGAAATAGACAAGATGGTGGAACAGGGATAGGACTTTCAATTGTAAAAGCAATAATGAATAATTATGAGCAGGATTATGGTATTATAAATAAAGAAAATGGAGTTGAGTTTTACTTTGAATTAAAAATTGAAAAAAACAATAGCGGACATTATGATAAATGCAAAAGACAAATATAAATAAAGGACTGCAATGTGAAATGCACCCCGTTTAGTAGACCATAATAAAAAAGACATTATGGTATAATCTAAACGGAGGTGTATTTTTTATGGCTAAGAAGGGTCAAAAATTTCAAAGATATACAGATGAAGAAAAAGCAAAAATTATCTCTGAATATCTTGAAGGAAAAGAAAGTTTAAAATCTATTGCAGAGAAATATGGAATAACAAGTAGAAAAACTGTATTCACATGGTTAAACAAATATAGAAATACAGGAACAACTAATAATGATAAACGTGGAAGACCAATAAAAAATGACGAGATAGATTACAAGGTAAGGTATGAAATATTAAAAAAATACCAAGCCTTTCTCAAGGAACAACAAGAGAAAAAATAAATTTTATAAATATTTTTAAAACAAAATATAATCTAAATGATTTATTTGATGTTTTAAATATATCAAAATCAAATTATTACAAGTACTACAAGAAAATTGATAAAGATTATGATGAATATTTATTAATAAAAGAAATATTTGATGAATCTAAAGGAACATATGGATACAGAAGAATTGAGAAAGGCTTACTACAAAAATGGGGACTAATAATGAATCATAAAAAAGTTCAAAGGATAATGAAAAAATATCATTTAAAACCTCAATATACAAAAAGAGTAAAGAATAAATCGTATAAACGAATAGAGGAAAACGTAAAGCCAAATTTAGTGAATAGAAACTTTAATACAGATTCTCCGAATAGAATTTGGACAACTGATATTACATACCTAATTTTAAATAATAAAAGAGCTTATCTATCAACTATTTTAGATTTATATGATAGAAAAATAGTTGCATATAAGATTAGTTATAGGAACGATTTAAATATTGTAATAGATACTTTAAATGAAGCAATAAATAAAAGAAAAGATGTAAAAGGCTTAATCATACATTCTGATCAAGGATTTCAATATACATCTTTTCAATATAAAAAAATTTGTGAATCAAATGGAATAACAATTTCTATGAGTAGAAAAGGTACTCCAATAGATGATTCTCCAATGGAGAGTTTCCACGGTATTCTTAAGAAGGAAACACTCTACAATAATAATATCACAAATTTAGAAGAATATATAGATATTGTAAAAGATTGGTTATTATTTTATAATACAATAAGGATAAAAAATAGAGACTACAATTAATTTTGTAGTCCCTATAAAAAGATTTGTCTTTTTATTAAGTGTTCACTATATGGGGTTCACTTCA
>JAFRNM010000021.1 GCA_017430135.1 Clostridia bacterium
AGCAAATTTATACAATTTTGTGCACAAATATAGATAAAAAAAGTGAAACGTCCCATCCTATCCCCTAAAATTTTTCTTTTCTTATAAGAAAATAGGTTCTTGCAGGGACTTTTTCTTCATTCGGTATTCTTTTATAATCTTCTTCTAATTTTTCTAACCAACCTTCGTAGTTATCTAAGAATCTTTGTAAGCCCCCTGTTCCATTTATTGGAGATTTATATTTATAAAATTCATTTATAAAATCTATTGCTTCTTTTTTTCTTTTAATACATGGTTCTTCTAAATAAAACTTTTCCATGTTCTCACTTCCTTTTTTCTTTACATATTTACAATATCATATTCATATATTGCTAGTCCATATTTTTTATCTCCAAATTCAATTTCATCATAATCCATAATCTTTCCACCCATTTTATCGTAAAAAGCTCTTGACGGATAATTTTCTTTTAAGCATCCTAATATCATTTTGGTTTTGCCTTCCTTTTTTAGCAATTCTATAACATATTGCATTATTTTTCTACCTATACCATTTCTTTTTAGCTTACTTGTTACATATAAAGATGAAATCTCACAATCTGCTTCTTTTTTAAACTTTTCTGGATAATTATTATAATTTCTATATAAACAAAATCCTACAATTTCATTATTTAGTTCGGCTACAACAATACTTACACCATTTTCTATATTATTTCTTCGCTTTTCAATTTCTTTTTCTCTATCCATACTATCAAGAAAATCATCATCAATAATTCCTCTATATGCTGTTTGCCAACCTTCAATTTTTATATCTGCAATTTTCTCAATATCATCAATAGTAGCATTTCTAATTATAATATTTTGCATTTAAATCACTCCTTAAAGCTAAAATAAGTCTCACAAAAGAATCTTTTAAGACTCCTTTGCAAGACTTTTTATACTCTTACTTCGTGTAAACAATTAACTTATTTTTAATTGTCCTTTATCGCTCGGAATGTTATTTCCTAGATAAACTCTTAAATATTGTTTTATATTGTAACATATTATTTGTCTTTTGTCAAATTTTGTATAAATTTAAGTTTATTTTGCTTGTGCTATTATTGTATATATATGCCAAAATTTGTTTTTACCTAAAGCAGTTTCCTTATAATACTTTTCTTCTGAAAAATAATTGATTTCGAAATCTTTAAAATATTCTAAAAGCTTCTCTTTTTCTATTGTAGCTTTATTTCCATTCCAGTCATCTTCTTTGCCTAAAAAGTTAGCAAGAATAAAGCCTTGTTTATTTACTCTTTTTAATAGATTTTTTAAGAATTCTTCAAAATTATCTTTTACAAAAAATAAGCTCATGTTTGCTGAAATCAAATCTGCTTTTGGTATTTCAATTTTAGAGAAATCTCCTATTACTACATCTAAATTTGTTTTATCTGAAATTTTATTGTTTAGAATTTCTTTTACTTGTTCTTCGCTATCTATTGCAGTAACTTTAAATCCTTTTGAAATTAAGAATTCAGTATCATTTCCTGCTCCGCATCCTAAATCTACTGCTTTATTTCCAGTTAGCTTTTCACTATATTTGTAATTAAAAAATTTGCTTATTAATCCTGAAGGTTTATTATTCATTGTTGCTTTATAATAATCTTTTGAATTGTTCATTTTTTCTCCTTTAATTTTTCTATATTAATTATATCATACATTACTTTGTATTCTTTTGCTAAATTTATTACTCCAAATAATTATTTTGAAAAACACATTTCATAAGGTATTAGTAATTGAACTCTTTTTCATATATTAGATTTCATGTTCGTCATCTCTTGAAACATTATTAGAAAATGCCTGTACATTATTTTCTATAAATTTATAGTAATTTTCATCAGCCATAAATTCTACTGTTCTTCGACTTGGAGTTTTAGAAATATGTGTGTATTTATTTATTTCTTCAATTGCTTTTTTCGCCTGTGAATACATTTGCTCTAAAATATACTTTTTGGATTTATGTTCTATAGCTACTAGGTTTATATTTTTTAGTATAAATTGGCATTGTTTTGAATTAATAACATTTCTATCTATACTTTTTAAAAACATTTCTGAAGATATTATATATGGAGTTAATATATTAGGCTTTTTCATCAATTCATCAATAGGTTTAAAAGTACCATTTTCATCATAAAAACTTAAAATTTGTTCATTACTAATAAATCTATTATCTTTAAATATCTGTGGATTCATTCTTATAATATTATTAAATTTACTAATAAACTGAGGAATATCATAATTTGATGCTCTGTACTTATTATAAATTTTTAAAGCTTCGTAATAGTCACTATTAATACCTTCTACCCCACAAAAATTTATAAAGTTTACAGAATTTTCAACTCCCTTGTTATCTGCATCAATTTCAAGATAAAAATTATCGTGTTGTTGTTTATAAAAATCTCTATCAAACATTATAATAATTTTTTCTATATCATACATTACACAAGAAAATGATGTTTGTTTTCTTAATTTTTGTGGATAATCAAACTGAAGTCTATGCTCTAATTCGTGAAAACAAGCATTAATCAAAAACGCAAGACCATTATCATTAGTGTTAGTTGGATTATTATAATTTCTTTGATTTATTTCATCAATAACATTTGAAAAGATATAAATCGATTTATTCTTTGATTGATAGGTCCCTCCTGCACTTTTTGAAATATGTTTTATATTAGTATCTAAAAGTTCTGCCTCTTCTCTACTTTGATACATTATTTTATAATTGGTCTGAAATGAACTATTAAATATACTATATATTTTTTTTACAATATCTTTATAATCATATTTTTTCATTTTTTCACACCTTACTTAATTTATTTTTTATAATGTGCTCACTCCATTTGTTAAAATTATATATTAAAGGACGAATTTTTGCAATAATTATTCATCTTTTATTTAGTTGCTACTATTCCGTATAATACTCTTTCTAGCAATATTCCTTTTTCCGTTTTAAATCTTTTTACATATTCATTGAATAAATCTTGATCTACTGATTTTATATGTTTATCAAATGAATCTTTTATTTCTGAAAAATCATCTAAAATTGGAACTTTTAATAATAAAGCCATTAAATCTTCTTCTGTTTTGTAATATTCATTTATTTTTATCTCAACCTTTTCTACTTTTGAGAAACCAGCATTTACTAAATCTTCATAATCTTTTTCGGATATTGCTTTTTTGTCTTTATATCCTTGGCCTTTTCCAAATATTTTCTTCATTTCCCAGCAGTCTTTTTGATCAACGCCTTCAATTACTAATACTCCGTCTTTTGTTAAGCAATTGTAAATTTGCTTTGCATCTATAATTGTGTGTCTTGCTGAAACTAAATCGAATAATTCACCTGGAAATGTCATTTTTAAATTGTCCATTACACCGAATTTTATGTTCTTCTTAGAATATTTCTTTGCGTTTTCTTTAGCAGTGTAAATCATTTCTTTTGAAAAATCTGTTGCAATTAGCATTCTAACATTAGGGTATTTTTTTAAAACTTTTTCTCCTCCACCTGTTCCAATGTCTAAACATAAGGAATTTTCATTTGTATTTTTCTTTATTTGATCAAAATACTCCCAATCTGTTAAATATTCTTCTTCATATTTTATTTCACTAAAATCCCAATTTGCTACCTTTGAATAGTATTCTAACTCTTTTTCTTTCATTTTCTATATCTCCTCTTTATTTATATTTGGTTGTATACAAAAAGAACCTCCCTTCTATGAACATAAGCAAAAACAACCATAAAATTTTGCTATGGTTTATATTTTTGCCATTCATAAAGAAAGATTCTATAACATTCTTTATTATTAAAACTATTTCTAGTTTATTTCCTAAGATAGTATCACGCGAATGGTCGAATTGAAATACTACAATATTATATTAACATAATCTTGTAGTGTTGTCAAATCTTTCAATTTTTTTATTCAAAAATAGTCATACTATTATCATCAATAAAAATAGCTTGATTATTCGTTAAATATATTTTATTATTATTTGTTATTAATCCATTATTAGAACCTTTTTCGCAATGAACTTCTAACTCATTATCTAAAAAATCTAGTCCTGTTTTATACCTTCCACAGCCACATGTACTTCCTGCACTAACTCCTACATATACTCCACCATTTGCTATATAATAGTCTAATAAGTCTTTAAATCCAACTTCATCTATTCTTTCAACTAAATACTCTGTCTTTCCACCACACATATAAATAGCATCATACTTTAAAATTTCTTCTTTGCTTATTAGTTTGTGCATATCATAAATAGTTAAATTTTCTATTGGTATATTACATACTTTTGTTAAATCTTCTATACAAGCAGGTAATATCATTACCGCATCTGGTTCAACTGCTGCTGTTGTTATGAATAATACTTTTATTTCATTTACTGGTTTATTAACTAATTCTAAAAACTTTTTAGCTACATTTTTATTATCAAAGCCACCACTTGTCAATAATATTTTCTTCATTTAATTTTATCTCCAATCTCTTTAAAAATCTTCTAAAAGCTCTTTTTGGACTTTCTTTGGCATACTTTTCACTACTTCATTATGAAATTCACATTCTACTCCTATTAATTCTTCTCTATTATTTTTTTTATTGCTTCAATAACTCTTTTCTTTTTAACTTCCAAATCACTATCGGGTTTAATCAGATATATTTTCGAACAAACATTATAAACATTAAATAATTTGTCATTTCTAAAAACTGCTCCTTCTACATCAGTTAATCTTGCCTTATTATTTTCATTTGAATACAGTTTCGGAAATTCTTTAGCAACAGTTTCTAAAAATAATATTCCATCATAACCATTAATTATTTCTTCAAAATTAGACTTATATTTTTTTACAATTTTATCAAATTCTTCTCTTGTAATAAACTTCATACTATCTATAGGCGAACCATCAAAAATATTAATTCCATCTTTAGGACAATTTTTTTCGCTATTTATTTGTGTCTTAATTATTAGCTCTTGAAATTCCATTTTACCAATTTTTTCGGGAGTAACTCCTTCATTTATTAATTTTGTTGGCACTTCTTCTATGATATTAACATTATAGTTTTTTTCTTCTAAATATTGTTTTATTAACTTTAAAATTGTTGTCTTTCCAGCACAGGCTCCACCTGTTATTAATATTTTTTTCAATAGCATCACCTCTTTTTTATACAAGTTACTAACTTGCAATCATATCTTTGCTTAAATTAAATCATAAAAATCGTGTATTATTTTATATTTATTTCTTTATCAGTTATTCCTCAATAATATACCTTTTGATAACATCAACAACTTCCTTATGAACTTTACCATTGCTAATTAAAGCTCCATTTATACTTCTATCGTAGCGTTGTTCTTTTCCAAATAAATCAGTTACTTTTCCTCCTGCTTCTTCAACAATTACTTTTGCTGCCGCAATATCACAATGTTTGTGTTCAGTTCCTGTAAATATTGTTAAACTATAGTCTCCAGTAGCAACACAACAGCTGGCTCTAGTTATACTTCCAATATCATTTAATCTGGTTACTTTTCTTAATTCTTTATATACATTGCATATATTATATTTAGCTTTAGACCACATATCACAATGGCATACTGTTCTAATGTCTTCTAAATTATAATCATTTACATTTATTTTTTCATTGTTTTTAAAAGCTCCCTTACCTTTTATAGCAGTATATAAGCTATCTGTAAAAGGATCGTAAACAACTCCTACCACTGGTTCTCCATCTATTACAAGTGCTAATGAAAAAACTGCAACTGGGATATGTCTTGCATACATAGCTGTTCCATCAACTGGATCGCATACCCATACATAATTACTTTTTCCAAATTGTTCTTCTTCCCCATCCACGCAATGTTCTGGATATTTTTCTTTTACTTTATTTATTAAGTATGAATTTATTTCTGTATCTGCTAAAGTTACAATGGTTTTATCTCCTTTATAACTTGCTCCATTTTCTTGGTTAAAATACTTTAACATTATTTCGCCTGCATAATTTGCTATATCTTTTGCAAAAGTTAAATATTCTTCATAATTTTCCATCTTAAAAAACACCTTTTAATTCCTTTTTATTTTAAATATAAGTCTTCATTATTTTGTATTTTCATCTAAATCTTTTTTTAATTAAATACACTTTAAATATGCTTCTATTAAATCATAATCCATAATATCTTCTGGAAAGTTTTCAGTATCAAAGAATTTCAATTCTTTTGTTTCGGAGTCACACTTTAAATTTGAGACTTTTTCATTTTTTATATCTGCTAAATATAATGATGTATTGTTATAAACAATATCCCCATTTGGATAGCTATTTTTTCTTGTATTTCCTGACAATGTATCGATTAGTTTTATTTCGTTTGGTTCTATTTTTATCCCTGTTTCCTCATATGCTTCTCTAACTGCTGTATCTCTTAGGTTTTCTCCAAGTTCTTGGCATCCACCAGGTAATCCCCATTGATTTCTATCTGTTCTTTTTTGTAATAGTATTTGTCCTTCTTCATTTCTTATAATTATAGCTGCACCAGTTTGTATAAATGGTATGTGATTTATTCTCTCATCAAGCGACATTCTGAATAAAACTGGATAACCTCCATAATTAGCACTTAATTCTAACAATTCTTTTTCATTTAAATTTTTAACTAACTCAACAAATTCATTATGAGAATATTCTCTCATATTTTTAAATTTCATATCTATGCTAGCCTCCTTGCATTGTTGCTTTTGAAATAAAGCATTTTCTTCCTCTTTTTTTATTAAAATTATATATTAAAGGACGAATATTTGCAATAATTATTCGTTCTTTTAAATCATTAAATTAAAGAATATTTTATTAAACTATCTGTTTAGTTTCAATTCTCAAAAAATATGAACAAATGTATTGCTTTTTGTCAAAAAATATTGTATTATGATTTCAATATTAAAAAGGAGGTTTTTATCTTTGGATATATATTCTCAAAACATTTATGAAGTAATTCAAAATGGTACCAAAAAACACATTTTAATCATTTATAATATTTCAAAAAATCATTATGTTGGAATAACAGTACATACTATAGATGCTGAGCAATATACATATGTACAATCTATCGATAGATTTATTGATATTAATGATTTACAAGAATATAACAGAAAAAACATTAAACGGATTGGTCTATATTAAAGGAAAATTTTTAAGAATTAATAATAAAGAATTCTATAATATTTTAAAACTTTTAAAAGAAACTTTAATTAAAAAAATAGATAATGGAATAGATTATATTAATATAATCTTATGTTTACAAAAATATTACACATTTGCTGACCAATTTGAGTAAAACTATTGACTATAACAGCAAAAAGCTTTATAATAAATATACATTTAATAGTTGCACATCTTAATAGAAGATGTGGAAGTTCTTTTTCAAAGACTAGGTTTAACCTAGTCTTTGCTTTTTGTAATATAATTTTAAAATTTGTATATAATATTAGTACATTTAATGTTGCACATTTAAATGTGGATTAATTTGTTTATATAAACATTAAAGGTTCTCTTATAAAGGAGAACCTTTTCTATAAAAAATAAACTCATTATATTCTTTACCGCTTTACGCCTACTACTTTTTCATTATTTCTATCATTTTATCAAATTGACTTATATTATATTTTATTTCTTTTAATGATTGTATTACTTCATTTTCTGCTAGTTTTATTTCCTCATTATCATATTTATTTTCGATGCGTAGCGATCTTTTTAGGTTATAATCAAGCCAAGCAAGTCCACCATAAACATCTGCATTGATTAGTATATCAACATTTTTATCAATGTTTCCTTTATAATTTTGTTTATAACTATTTATTACTATTTCAAATTTATTATAATCAATACTTTCTATATCTCCTCCTGACCAATACCAGGCAACTTGTATTAGTTCAATAGTAGGATTTATATATCCGCTTGCTTCCCAATCAATGATAAATGCTTTATCTTCTTGCCACATTACATTTTTTCTATCTAAATCCGTATAACTTATTACTAGAATCTTTTAATGGTTTAATATATTTCCATTCCATAACCTCAACTTCTTTCTTAATTCATTAGTTCAATATCAATAAATCTTATTAATTTATTTGAATCTTTTAATTGAGATTTAACCTTTTTTTCAAGAGCCAGATATTGTTTTATAGTTATTTTTTCATCTACACTTACTTGTAAGAATACACTATAATATGCTGACATCTTTATTACTTTAACTTTTTTGAATTGTATATTTTCAATTTTCTTTAATTCGGCTTCTATTTCTTCTTTAATTTCATTATTTTCCACATCATTTGTAAGCAGTCCCCTTATATTAGATATTATCATCTTTATTGAGGTATAGAATACATATATTGCCATACCAAAACTTCCGATTTTATCAACATTTATAAAATCAGGTATATGTTCTTCTAGAAAAGCAAGTATTAATACCACTAACACTACGCATGTAGATATAAAATCTGCTTTTGATTCTTTGGATGCTTCAATCATCAATTCACTTTTAAATTTTTTACCATAATGTTGTAATAATTTTATTACCATCATTTTTAGTATTAGAGCAACTACAAGTACTATCGCAATTGATATACTTGGTTCAAAACTTCCTTTAAAAAAGAAAAATTGATATAGAATAAATATTCCAATTAAAAATAATAAAAATCCTGTAAATAGATTGGCTAAATAATATACTTGTCCATATCCAAATGGATATATCTTATTTGCTCTTCTTTTTCCAACTTTATTTGCTATTATACTTGTAATATCTGTAAAAAAATCTATAAATGACTGAATTGAATCAGATATTAATGTTGAAAATGAGAAAGTAATCCCTGAAATTAGTTTTAAAAAGGCTACAATTATATTAAATACTGCTGTTATTGTTATTATTTTATTTTCTTTCATTTCTTATTATTCTCCCTATTATATTTAAATTATATATTAAAGGACAAATAATTGCAATAATTATTCGTCCTTTTAAATCATTAAATTAATAAACATTTTATTATACTATCGGTCTTTTATCCCAATGCTACATCAAGTATCATCATTATTATAAATCCTATGCTTACACCTATTGTACCAATATCTGTATGTTCACCCATTTGTGCTTCAGGTATTAATTCTTCAACAACAACATATATCATTGCACCTGCTGCAAATGATAAAAAGTATGGAAGTATTGGAACTACTAAATTTGTTAAGGCTATAGTAATTATTGAGGCAATTGGCTCTACAATTCCAGATAATGTTCCATACCAGAAGGATTTTAGCTTGCTCATTCCTTCATTTTTTAAAGGCATAGATATAATTGCCCCCTCTGGAAAATTTTGAATTGCTATTCCCATCGCAAGTGCCAATGCAGCCCCCATTGTTATTCCTGCATTTCCAAGCATTGCCCCAGCTAAAGCAACACCTACCGCCATTCCTTCTGGTTGAGGTTAATTTAGAATGTAGTTTTTCTTAACTTCATTTAATTTTCTAAAGTTAAAGTATATATCTATTTCTTTATTTTGATGTACTTCTATTCTATTTATAAGTAACTTCATTAACTCTGGTGTTGGCTTTTCTAATGATAAGTATTCTTTTATTAACTTTTTAATATCTTCATCATTACTTCCCACCATATCACTTTTCATTTTTTCTAATTCAATATACTCTTTTTCTTTTTGCTTAATATTGTCTTGAAATTTATTATATAATCTATCATACATAGTTTCTGTTATCTTATTTTCTAGCTTATCCATATACATTTTATCTATATTTCCATTTATAATAAGTATATCTTTTTTTATTTTGTCTTGTAGAACACTATAATCAACAATTGATTTGCTGTTTTTCATATTTAGTTCAATTTTTCCTTCATCTATCTCTTTAAACAAATTTCTTAAATATGAAAGTATATTATTTTCAAACTTTGTGTAATTAAATCCATGTGCAGTGCAAACTTTTAATTTTGAAAATCTACGATAATAGCTACAAATCATTCCCCAATTATTTCTATCTTTTTTTACTCCAATTTTATGCTTACATTCATAACAAACCATTAATCCATCTAAAAGAAAATAATTTTTCTTATCTAGCCTTGTATAATTTTGTGCTATTTGCATTTTCTGTATTGCGTCAAATTTTGAAATTTCAACAATTGGTTCGTGAGTATTTTCTACAATATACCATTGTTCTTCTGGATTTGGTCGTAGTTTTCTATTTTTATAACTTATTCTACTTCTTTTATTTTGAACTGTAACTCCTTTATATACTGGATTAGTTATAATTCTTTTTATTGCTTTATTACTCCAATATGTAAATTCATTATATCTTAACCTATGTGCCGTAGGAATATTGTTGTCAGTTAAATAATTCTTAATTGCCCCCACACTTTTACCTAAATATGCCATATCAAAAATTATTCTTACAATCTTTGCCTCTTCCTCACAAATTGCAAGTTTATTTTTATCACTTTGATCTTTGGTATAACCAAGTGGAGTTTTACCTCCTACCCACTTTCCTTGTGATTGCATAGTATGAAGAGCTGTTCTTATTTTCTTAGATAAATCTTTTGAATACATATCATTTAAAATTGATTTAAAAGGTGCTATATCATTATTCCCATTATTTTCTAAAAATGTATCAATTCCATCAGTTACAGAAACATATCTTACATTATTTTCAGGAAACCATTTTTCGATATACTCTCCTGTTTCTATGTAATCACGCCCTAAACGAGATAAATCTTTTGTAACTACCATATTTACTTTTCCTAAATTTATATCGTTTATCATTCTCTTAAAATCTGGTCTATTAAAATTAGTTCCTGTATATCCTGGGTCAATGTAAATATCTACTAAATCATAATTCGGTCCAAGCTTTTTTACATATTCCAAAAGTAATGTTTTTTGATTTGTAATACTTTCGCTTTCATCAAAGCCTTTGTCTTCATCTTCTTTAGATAATCTTATATAAATGGCTACTTTATATATTGTTCCAATTATTTCTCCAAGCATTTTTCCTCCTTCCACGCTTGAGACAAAATAATTTGAATTCATGATGCTATTGTACCGTTGTTTAAATGAATTTGCAACAACTTAAACATAAATTCAAAATTCAATTTTAAGCGTTAGTTTTGAAAACTAGCCGTTTTAACAACTGAAAGAAGATAATCTGCTAATAACCTTTCAATTTCTTCTCCCTTATCATCAAAAAATGAATTAATTTTAAAATCTCCTTCCATCATAAAACCGCCTTTCTTTAATACGAAAATAATTGTCTTATATAAAATTACTATGAACAAAAATTACTTTTATTCACATTTAAAGACAACAAAAAGAGAGCCACATTTAGCTCTCTCGTTGGATGTATATTTTCATATTTAGATAATATTACCTTTAAATTAGATAGTCAATGAATGATTTTTGAAACAATTTTGAAATTTTGTATCTATATTAATTATATTATTATTAACTGATATAAATTTTTGAAGACACACCCTAATGGAAGATGTGTCTTCAATTTGTTACTTCTTGTAAACTATTGCACCGCTTAATGCAGTTTTAGCTTCAGCTATTGCTGTATCCACTTTTGTGGACGCTTCGACCAATGCATTAGCATAGCCGATTTCAGATGCTCTTTTTTCAAAAGCTTCACGACGCTGTATTTCTTCTTCTCTCTGCTTTTTCATTTCAAGCTCATGTGCGTCAGCCTGAATTCTTGCAAAATTAGGCATTTGAGATTTGAGTTCCGCAGAAGCTTTTTCAATGTTTTTCTGATAGTCTGGCTGTAAATAGAATGGTAACATATTTTTTCCTTTCTACCTTTAATAAAAGGATTTGACTAAGTTGCGGACGGCGGATGATGTAGAAAGATTTCCAAATGAGAGAAAACTCTACTACAAGTATATTATAGCGTATTTTATGTAAATTTGCAATATCGCTATATCTATTCAATCACAAGTTTCACATATTCTCCATCTACTTTATTATAAACATGCTTTCCAATAATAGTTAGTAGATTTTCAATTTCTTTAATATCTTCACTTGCGAACTCTACATATGAGTTAACAGGATCTTCTTCATTTTCTTTTTCATAATTGTCTCCACAATAACATCCAAATTTGTCTAATATATCCTCCAATGGATATTGAGATACATATTTATCTGATGGTTGATTTTCATCAAGCTCTGGTTCTGGTTCAAATACTATTGATGTTACATATACAGTTTCTTCTGTATCTTCATACATATTTTTAAATATCGTATTTTCTTCATCTTCTATATCCTTATAATATTTTTTTCCATTGTGATATACTATCAAATAATCTTCTTCAATCTCACGATTTGATTGTTTCCAATCTGTTAATTTTTTCAATTCATTTAGCAATTCTTTATCTGTAACCTGTTCTAGAGAAAGTCTATTGTCATCTTCCTCCGCTTCTATAATTGTTTTATATATATTATCTTTTACTTTTATATAATTTTCTCCTTTATATATATCTGGAGTATATATCCTTATATTTTTCATTCCTCTATTCCTCCTCACACTCTTCCCACAATAATTTACAATAAGCATTATTAAAATCAACATTTTCGTAATCTTCTACAAATTCAGGATTAATAATAAAAGTCTCTTCTTTATGTGTATGAAGTTTTGTTTTCTTGTTAAAAAGTACACCTAATGAACTATAATAAATCATTTGATTAGCCACTCTTACTGCTTTATCAACATCTGACTCCTGAATGTTTTCTATACTTACATCTGGTCGCCCAAATTTTCGAAGACCTCTTGTATGTAGCCATATATTTCCGTCTTCCATCTTTGAAAGTAATATTTTAACATGTGAATACACATCAAGTTCCTTTGAAAAGATTTTTTCTGTAAATTCTTCTGCTGAATACAAAGAAAATGTTTGCATATCTAAAACTGCAATTGCTCCTGTATCTAGAAATGCTTGTACCACGCCTATTGTATTTCGCAGATACTTTAAATTATCATCTTGCTTAATTTCTCCATTTACAATTGCCCAAATATTTTCTTTTTGTATTTTTTCGTATAATTCTGGTTGCTCTTCTTTTAGTAATTTTCCTAATGTTCCTCCTATTAAATTATCCATATATTCGCTATGTTGCTCTCTCGTAAGCATATTCATATTTAAACCTTCTGGAACTTCATCTAAATTATGTCGTTCTCTTGAAATTTCCAATTCTTCTTCTTTTGCTCCGAATATAACATAGAACATTAGTGGGTAATAATTAATATCTTCATAATATGGTCTTTCGTAGTTCATAAATATATCCTCCTAAAATAAATCATATAAAACTATCAAATATAATAATCTTTCTTTCCAATTAAGATTGTTGTCCAATAGTCATCATCTTCATTTGCAGAATCCTTCCATATTCCTACACTAATATTAATGAATCCGTAACTATCTTCGCTTTCTTCATCAATTTCACCATTGTTATGCTCTTTGAGAATTGCATACAACTCATTCCTACTTACATCAAAGGCTGATACTCCATAAATATATGGTTTTAGTTTCCCTTCATGTCCCCATAAAAATTCTATTGCTTCCAATTCATCATTTTCATCATAATCGCAAGCAAATTCTGAATAGTGATGTCTGCTTTCAAATACTTTATTAGGCTCTCCTAATAACTTTATTACTTCTTCTTTTTTAGCTCCAAAACAGATTTCTTTACCATCATATATCATCTTTTCCAATGGGATTAACTCAATATTCATTATACTTCCTCCAATCCTTCAAATTGTTTGTCCCAATTTTTTATAAATTCGTACAATGATGTAGCTTTACAATAACTGATTTGTCAATTGTTCTTCATTTAATGATGCTTCACAGTCTATTCCTTCATCAAGTTCTTCTTTTCCTATCTCACTTAATAAGTTATTTTTAGCTAACCACTTGAATGTCATTTTGAAATGATTTTCTACTAATTCAGAAGGAATATCACCATCTATTTGCCATACGGCTTTATCATATATTTTCATCGGTTTCACCTCACTTATACAGCATATACTTCTTTATTGTTCGAATCACAAATTCCAACTATTTCATTATCTTTTATAATAGCCATTGCTCCAACTGGTAAATTAAGTATTGATATTGCCATTGGGCAAATTTTTAATAATTCATATAATTTAATCGTTGTATAATCTTCTGGATTATTTGACATATCTTTGTCATCTAAATTACCCATATACCATCCAGAATCATTATCTTGTTTTTTTACTTGTTTTTCAAAATACAAATTATTTGAGCTTAGTGCTGCTTTTTTTGCAAGTATTGTATCTTGAAATGAAATTGTTTCATCTGATATTAAACCTGTCTTTTTTGTTATTAAAAGTTGATTTTTCATAATATCTAACGATAATGTCAAATCTTCAATAAAATCTTTAAATGGATTTTCATTATAATTTACTGCAAATATTTGAAATTCGTTATTTATATTTTTAATTTTATAAAAGTTAAAACCTATTTGTATTATTTTATTGTCTTTTATAATATTATAATTATTTTCTTCATTCTTCAATGTTTCCTCAAATAAATTAACGATGTCATCAGTCGTATTATGATAGAAAAATACTTTCTTTTCGTTTAGATTCATTTCAACTTTTTTCATATAACTAATTTCTCCTTTTTATTTATTTCCTAGTTAAAATAACACTTGTTGATGTACATTTGCATCACCTTTTTTAACATATTTTATTTCTTCTGCTCCACCTATTGCTAATGCAGGAACAAAGAAAAATATTTCACTATTGTTTTAAATTTCCTAATGTATTTACTGACTCGTTATAAAGATTTTGTCTTAAAACATTTTCTTTAATTGATTCATCTATTATATATTTTATTAATTACACTTTTACCAAAGTTTTCTATTACTTGTTTTAGTGTTAATTCTTTAATTGATGATATTATATCTGTGTTTCCAATAGCATATGGAGAATCACTTGATTCGCTTGGATCGTATCCTATTAATCTATCTGTTATTTCACTATTATTCATTTTTACCCATTCGTTATTTTTTAATTCAAAGGTCTCATTATTGTATGTACAAAATAAGCGATTGTTTTCTACTAAATAAAATTTACAATCTTTTTCTTTCTTGTTCATGAACTGTTCCTCCTTATGACTTATATTAAATCAATAGCAATAAATTTTGAATCTTCCAATAAACATTTATCAATATTCAACATTTTTGCTAAAGCAGTAAGCATAAAATCACATGAACCAGTATAGGTATATCTATCTTCGCCTATCCAGTCATACTCTTTTAGTTGTCTTTTATAAAAACCTTCTTTTGCGGTTTTTAAATATTCTATAAATGTGTTGTTTATTTCTTCTTGATTTTTAGCATTAACTACATTAATTAATCATTATTTATATTCTATGTATTATTCATATGCAAATCTAACATATGCTGCGTTACAGATTCAAACTGTTGTTCACTTAAATCTAAAAATCTCAATGTATTTTGTTGAAATGCAAAATAAAAAATTTTATCATCTTTTATTATTTTAAATAGTGCCTCTAATCCATGATTTTCTAGCATTAACAAATAACCAAATTTTGCTTGAATACCTTTAAAATCTTCTGGCTTAATTTCATTTGCATTAACCAAAAAAGCTAAAGCATTATCTAGTAACTTTTCTTTCAATTCCTTATTATTAATTTGATTAACTTCTTGTTTTTTATTTTTAAATAATCCCATATTAAGTACCCCTTTTCAAAAATTACATTGTTTTGATGTTTACTATTATTTATCTAAACGCTATTTATGTATAATATATCACAATAATAAACTTTTTGTAAAGCACTATATCGTTCGCCAAACCAATCAACACCGGAGCTCCTGCCGTTTCTAATAATTTCTTTTATTTCTCGTTTTGACAAATCCCCAAATGTCCTTGTAGCTCGTTTAAATCGCTGAAATTTTGACATATTTTCTTTTGAAATGAAAAAATAGCAGACTTCTAGTGTATAAAAAAATAATAATTACATAAGGTTTGATTTCCTGTTCACTAGATACTATCGGCAGGATAGTGATGCAGAGTGCATCACATAAACACATAGAAAGACAAGCTTTCTAGTTCTCTGCTAATAATTAAACTGTTCTGCAAAAATGCAGTACTCTCCATTATGGAGAACGCTACTTTTTCTATACAAAATGCAGAACTTTTGCAGTGCTCTACACTATATAGAGTAATCACTAACTTATTTTATCAATACATAATTTTTTGTAATTCACTTTTATTTATATTTGAATGCAAAAAGTCAGCTGTTTTAAGCTGACTTTAATTTGCATAAATTACTCCTATAAAAAAATTTAAGTCCTTTGCTCCTTATTAGAACAAAGGACAACTATTTACAAAATGATTTGATTTATTACTCGCACCAATCACAAGCGAGAACATTTAACGAAATGGTATGATTTATTACTCGCACCAACCACAAGCGAGAAACATTTACTTCTAAATTTATTAGACAATCTTAAATGCTGTATTGTCAAGTTTTTCGCGTAATAAACTTAATATTATTATATGTTTTTTATATGTAAAATTCCAATGAATCCAAATTATTTTCCCAAGCTATTTCTAATTACATTCTAATTTAGACAATACCATATTGTCATTCAAAACCTTACTATTCCTCACTACCTTCTAATTCACCCGCAACCTTCAGGAATATTGTGAAGTGTTACTGCAAAAAATAACATTGATTTCTTTTTGCATGAATTTTGAATATTTTCTTCCTTTTGTTTTTTTATTTTGGTTGTAATGTGGTCTATCCAAAGCAAAAATAATATTCCTATAATAAAACCAACACTTGCTGGTATCCATGCTATCACGCCTTGTTCTTCTGCCATTTCTATTGATGGCATTAATAATGACCATACTGAAGCAGCTATCATAACACCTGAGGCAAATCCTAATAAAAATTTTTCTATTTTTCTATTAATTTCATTTTTCATTAGGAAAACCATAGCTGAACCTATGGTTGTTCCTAAAAGTGGAATTAATATTCCGTATTGTTAAATCCATTACCTATACTTATTGCATCCCATTTGTATAGAATTTCTTTTGGGCTAGTTTATCTTGAACTCCACGAAGCGCCTCTCCAAATCTTTGGAAGTGAACTACCTCTCTTTGTCTTAAATAGCGAAGCGGATCTATAACATCTGGGTTATCTTTACATAAATCAATTAATTTTTCATAGGTTGCACGAGCTTTTTGTTCGGCAGCCAAATCTTCTTGAAGGTTTGCAATAGGATCACCTTTTGCAGCTATATATGCAGCTGTAAATGGAACGCCTGCTGCAGATACTGGGTATACATCTACACCATGGTCTGTATAATATGGTGCTAAACCTGCTTTTTCTATTTCTTCAATTGAAGCATTTTTGGTTAATTGATGAACTATTGTGCCTACCATCTCGAGATGTGCTAACTCCTCGGTGCCTATATCATTTAACACGGCTTTAGAAACTTGGTCTGGCATACCAAATCTTTGAGATAAATATCTTAAAGAAGCGGCAAGTTCTCCATCTGGTCCACCATATTGAGAAATTATTACTTTTGCAAGTTTTGGGTCTGTACATTTAATATTGATTGGGTATTGTAGCATTTTATTATAAGTCCACATTAAAAATTCCCCCTTTCCCATGGCCACCCATGGTTTGTTTTGGGAGAATTATAACTTGAATATATGTTTTATTTTTATCATTTATTTTCATTAATAATTATATAACTTCTACATTTTATATAATAAAAAGCCCCCCGAAGGAGACTCTTTTGGGCCAGAGGCCAGAGTGGTTTCAGATAACTCGAGCCTTACGACTCGGGCCACCATTCGCGTTTATCGAGTATTTCAGTAATTACATTACTGTTTTCCTCGAAAAATTCCTTCCACTCATTAACGTCTGTAAGCGTATGCTTGTAGTGGCTTTTGCTCTTGCGGAGCTTATGCCAGCTATCTTCAAGCTCATCTTTCAGACTTCGAGCTTGTGCTCGTAAGGTTCTTGGTGTACCAGTTGACTCTATAAGTATCGTAAATAAATCACGAACTTCCTCGAAGGATAGTATAGATCCATCAGTACTTTCTGTTAAAAGTACCTCCGGCTCAGCCGAAACTCTTTTGAGTTGCATTGCAATCTCATTAAAGTATGGCGTGAGCTTTTTGAGGCTCTTATGTTCAGCTTTTATAAGGTTTGACATGATGAAACATCTCACCTCATTCATTAAGCTGCCCATCTCTTCCAGCTTCAAGTCAACCTCACCCTTAGAAACTTCCAGTTCATCTGCTAACTGCCTTTGGCGAGTCAGCATTATTACCCGAAGTTTTTCTCTTGATAATGCAAGAGTGCTCATTTGGAAAGCACCAAGCATTTCATCAAGATTGGTGAGGAAGTCTGCCGTGTCCATTTGCTTGAGGTTCTCCCAGAGTTCAATATCGCTAGTTGCCGAACGTCTGAGTTTCCTCTTCGTTGTTCGCTTTTTGACTAATTTGCGAACAACTAATATTCCTGCAGTTGCAACGCAGGTTGTCACACCAACGAGACAGAACTTTGTCTCGTAATCTAAATCCATGGGAAGTAATCCCTCCTTTTAAAAATTTTATGAAAAAAAATTTCTAAACCAAGGAACACTTACCGAATGGATCCAGTCGACAATGAGCTTTGCGATGCTGCATAATATTATATTGCCATAAAACTTCCGTCTCCTTTGTTCATAGTACCCTCTGACCAGGTATTTTGGCATATTCTGTTCAGTTACCCTAACTACAGGGGTTATTCTTTCTTTTCTAAACAAGAATATACGACGATTCCATCCTATGATACTTAGAAAAGTCATTCTTAAGCACACGGATTTTCACCTCCTCTCATTGAAAATTTCCTAGAGAAGAGGACCGATTTTGGTACTCTTCTTTATGGATGCGTACCAAAACTTAGTTTAATTTTACCACCGCCTTTGTTGCAGCATATAGTTAATTATAGCACGCTTTTAGGATTATGTCAATGAAGCATTTTCCTTACAATTTACTCTTGAAATTACTAATAGAATTTGATATAATATTTACATATCGTAAAAAAAGGAGAAAATATGGATATAAATAGCATTTCAAATAAAAATAAAGAAAATGTGGATTTAATTAGCATTTCAAATAAATATAAAAATAATCTTGAAAAATTTTTTAAAAATGAAGATGTAATTGAAATAATCTATAGAAAACAATATGGAGATACATATTATGAAATGCATAAAGATGAATGTAAAAAAAATTTCGAGGAAATAATGAAAAATACAGTATTTATTCCATATATAACTATGGAACATCTAGAAGAATTCTTGTTTTCTATTCGTTTAACTCAAGGAGATCAGTATTTAGTAGATAATTATAGTGACGAACTTAAACTATTAAAAAAATTACAAAATGAAAAGAAAACAATTATAAAAAATTACTCTTCATTCATGTTAGATGAATTAAAACAATATTGTCCCGATTTAGATAAAAATGAATATAACAAGATATTGAAGAATTTTCCAAACACCAGCTTTGAAGATATTCAAAGTTTATTTTCAGAAAATAAACCTGGATTTTTTCAAAAACTTAAAAGAAAAAAAATAGAAAAATGTATTGAAAAATATAAAAAACTTGTAGATGATAAAATCACAGCTGAAACTAGTTCATATTATAAACATATTTCTGACATTCCATATGAAAAATATTATACTAACATATTAGAAGAAATTCAGGAAGGTGATACAGGCATTATACCCGGAATAGGAAGAAAATCTGATAGAAATATGAGGTACATTTTTCTGCCTGTACTTACATACAAAAATAAAGAGCAATATTTGATATTTGCAGTTCACGAAGTGATGCATATTTCCAAAGAAAAAATTCATAAAAGAAAATATAAAACTGGCATTTTAGAATCAACTATGTCTTTAAATCCTAGTAAAGCTATCTTTTATTTGAATGCTTCACCTTCAGATAATGCTTTTGAAGAAATTACTCACGATTGGCAAGCTCGTGAAGCAGCGTTAGAACTACAAAAAAATCAAGATTTGTTAGATTTATTTCAAATGCCTTACAATGTTGATGAAAGCAATAGTCCTTTGGGGCATTACGAGTCATTTGATCTTTACACTGAGCCTTTTATGGAGCAATTTGGTAATGATGTTCAGAAAGTTAATAATGGTAAACTATCAGTAAAAAAATTTAAGAAAAATTTAGGAAAATCAAACTATGACATATTTTCTAATGAAGCATACACCTCTATAAATAATTCGGAAGCAAATCCGTCTGCTTCTTATATACGATCAAAAAAATATTCTAGTTTAGTTGCTGAATCTGCTCTAATGAATATGATAGAGTATTCTAACATTGCACAAGAAAAGGCAGCCATAGCACAAGAAAAGGCAGCCATAGCACAAGCAAATTCAGAAAAACGAGCAGCTATTTTAGAAAAACTTCTTCGAGGTATCAAGAATTTAAATCTTCCTGATAAAATGAAAGAAATGGGTGAATATTTGGAAAAGGAAACTAAAAATCAACGTGTTTCATCTCAAAACATTCATTATCCAGAAACTAGATAATAACATAGTAAGGGAGAAAAAAATGGAAAAAGATTATTCTCAAGAAGCATTATCAATTATAGCATATCTTAATCTAAAATATTGGTGTGAAACAAATGAAGAAAAAAGATATTACAGAGATATGTATTTAAACAAAGATAACAATAAATTTTAAATTTATTGTTATCTTTTTATCATCTATTATTATTTTTATCTTAACTTAAATATTATAACTCACATTTATAATTTATTTTTATATCTCTATCATCTATTATTATTCTATCTATCAGTTTAAAAACTAAGCTTATATTATCTTCTGAAATTGTATTAAAGCTTATTAATTCTTTCATTAATATTTTTATTGTATTATTATCTAAAATCTGTTTATCTTCATTATTTTGTTTTTTTTCCACTTCTTTTATTTTCTTATCTATTTCTTTTTTCTCATTTTCAAATGCTTTAATTAGCATTTCAAATGTTTCTATTGAAATTCTTCCAGATATTTTATCTTCATATAAATTTACTATTTTCTTATTTTGCTCTTCTTTTTGCTTTTTTAAACTATCTAGTGTTTTTTTATTATCTTGTTTTTTAGGCTGTATTTTACTTAAATCTAGGCTCTTAAAATCTAAGTATTGCTCTATATTTTCTTTTAATGATTTTGTTACTTTTTCTATTAGTTCCGCTTCTTTTAAATGAATATTACTGCAAAACTTATTTCCATATTTTTTATAGCTACTACAAACACATCTTAAAAACTTCCCATGATTTAGGTTATATGTAATCTTACTTCCACATTTACAATAAACTAATCCTGTTAGCAGATGGCGTTTTCTATTTGAATAATTCCATTCGTTTGACTGCTTATCAAGCATTTCTTGTACAGTATTGAATGTTTTTCTATCTATTATTGCTTCATGATTATTTTGTATAATTATTTGCTGCTTTTGAGGAACTTTCATTGTTTTCTTAACTTTGTAATTTACTTTATTGTATTTTAGCTGAACTAAATCTCCTGTATATATTCTATCTCGTAGAATTTTGTTTATAATTGTTGTGTTCCATTTATATGTACAGCTTTTATTGGGGTTAAAGTAGTTTGAAGTTTCTTTTTTATAACGAAGCGGAGTTATTATTTGTTTATCATTTAAAATTTTAGCAATTTGTGTTTTGTTTTTGCCAGACTTGTATAAATCAAATATTAGAACAATATTATCTGCAACATTTTCATCTATCAATATTTTATTTTTATCTGATAAGTCTTTTTTATATCCATAAGGCAGAAATGCTTTTATGCACTCCCCTTCCTTTGCTTTTGTATATATGGAAGTTCTAACTTTATTTGATATGTCTTTTGCATACATATCATTCATTACAGATTTAAAAGGCGTCATGTCATTATTAGAGTTTTTGTTATCAAAAGTATCTATATTATCATTTACAGCAATGTATCTTATGTTTTTTGAAGGAAAGATTTTTTCTATATAATTTCCAGTTTCTATGTAATCTCTACCAAGTCTTGATAAGTCTTTTGTAATTACAAGATTTACTAAACCTTTTTCAATGTCTTCCAACATTTGCTTAAAACCTGGTCGTTCAAAATTTGTTCCAGTAAATCCATCATCTTTATAAATATCAACTAAAGCCCAACCATTTTGCTTGACAATAGGTTTTAAATATTTAATTTGATTTTCAATGCTCTCAGATTGTCCATCTTTCTCATCTTCCCTTGATAATCTTACATAAATTGCAGCTTTGAAAATAGTATCATTTAAAATGTTATAATTATATAACTCTTGCATTTTCCCTCCAATCTATGAGTTATATAACTGCTTATCTATGTTCTAATTCTATTGCTTTTTCTTGCAAAATGCAATATAAAATGTTACTATTTTCATCTATCCAATCTTGAACAATTTCTTGTAATTTCTTCCCATCTTTCAAAAATTCTATTTCAACTCTACCTTCCACAATGCACACATCCCTTTCTAAAAAGGCACAAACCAGTTATTTTTCAAACTTAATTCCACCTCTTTTAAATATATTAAAAAAGGTAGAAAAAATTCGCTTTAGAATCTCTTCTACCCTGCTTATAATTTAATATATTTTTAATTAAAAGTAAATGTCATATTTTGCACAGATTTTGTAAAATTATTAAAAATTCACTAAGTGAATACGAGATGTTAAAATACTGCATATTTTAACCTTAAAATGCTACTAAAAGTCTTGCCTTTTATGTGTTTCTACATAGCGTGTCGCTATGTTTATCCTGCCAATTACTCTCACTGAACTCACTTTTAGGTATTTTTGATTTTATTTAGCATATTTATTTTTTATAAATACTTCAAAATCACTTATATAAATCTATATTATCTTTATACCAATTAACAAAATTTTGTATCCCTTGTTCAAATGATGTTTTGGGTTCATAACCTATTAACTTTTTTGCTTTTGTTATATCTGCAAAAGTCATCTCCACGTCTCCTTGTTGCATTGGCAATTGTTTTATTTTTGGCACTACATTTAAAACTTTTGCAATTGTATTTATCATTTCTTTTAATGATATAGGTCTTGAATTACCTAGATTAATTATTTCATACACATTTTTATTTAAAATAATATAGTTACAAGATTTTATAATTCCATCTACGATATCATCTATATAAGTATAATCGCGTGCTGTTGCTCCATCTCCATACATTGATATTTCTTCATTATTTAGCATTAATCTTGTAAATTTACTAATTGCCAAATCCGGTCTTTGTCTTTTTCCATATACAGTAAAAAATCTAAGCATTATTACATTAAAATCATATAATTTATGATAAACATGTGTCATTACTTCATTTGCTTTTTTAGTTGCTGCATAAGGACTAATTGCATAATCAACAATCATATCTTCTCTAAATGGTGTTTCTTTACAATTTCCATAAACACTACTAGAAGATGCCATAATAAGATTTTTTACATTATAATTTTTCATTTTTTCTAATAGATTCTGCGTTCCCATGCAATTCACTTCTTGATATAAAATAGGATTTTCGATTGATGGTCTTACTCCTGCCATCCCTGCCAAATGTATAACTATATCTATTTTGTTTTCTTCAAATATTTTTGGAATCGCTTTTCTATCTCTTATATCATCTCTATATAGTTTAAAATTTTGATTATTTATAAAATCTTTTATATTTTCTTCCTTAATTTGGGGAGTATAAAAATCACAAAAATTATCTATTACAATTACTCTATTTTCATTTTCTAATAATTTTTCCACTAGATTAGAGCCAATAAAACCAGCTCCACCTGTAACCAAAAATGTTGTCATATTAAACTTTTCCTTTTAAAATTTTTTACTATTCCTAATACATTTTTAACATTATCTCTATATACCAAGCAATTTATTGTAATAACCACAATTGTCGAAATTGATGTTATTGCAATTGCTTGTAAAATCCATGTTTGATAAGTTGTTATCTCCACTTTTGGTAGGCAATTTATTATAACTGCCAAGATACAAAATTCAAAAGCAATTACAAATAGCCTTTTTAATGTATACCAAACACTTCTATTTAAAATATACCTAGAACAATGATACATAAATTCAATAGTTCTAAATGACATTGCAAATAGTGTACCAATTGCTACTCCTATTATTCCATAGTTCCATACTAATATAAATGATATTACTATATTTGAAATTGCCTCTATCCAAGCCCCAATTCTTGTTTGCTTAAAATGGCCCGCTGCCTTTACCAAATCATTATAAGGTTGTCTTATTGCCCACACAAATTCTGCAAGCACCATTAATACTGCAAACTCTGGAACTATATAATTTGCATCTGTTATTCCTTTTGTGTATAAATTAACAAATGGAACTATTAGAAAAATAGTTGCGCTAAATAACACTGTTGCAATTGTTATGTAATAATCTTCTAAAGTTTTGAATGTTTTATTTAACTTTTCATTTTCTCCTTTGGCAATCATATCTCCTAAAGTTGCATCAATTCCGCCAATAAAAGAGCGTGTAATACTTTTTATAGCATTAATAATCATTAAATAAACAGAATAGACTGAAATATCAGCTAAGCTACCGCAAATAGTTAATATCACAATATCAGTATTTTTATGCACAACATAGGCAATGTGCTGTGCTAAGCCTTCCCACTTTTGCTCTATTTTATAATTTCCTTTTGCTTGTTTTAAATTAATTTTAAATTTTTTCTTAACATATATATTTTGCAAAATTGGTCTTAATACAAATATCAAGCAAGTTGCAAGTTTTACAATTTGAATACTTGCGCCAAAATGTATTAATGTAATTACAGCGATTGTGTTTAAAATGATTGTTCCTATTTGAATGCAAGAAATTACATATGTTTTCTGTTCTGCATATAAATATAGCTTATATGTCATTCCAAAATAGTATTCTGCAAATGTGCTAACAGCAATAATTACAACCAATGATAATGTAAAAATTGTGTCAAATTCATTTGAAAACATTATTGGAAATGCCACACATAATATTAAAATATAAACTATAAAAATATATGCTATTTTTCTAAAAAACTTTTCAGATGTTTTTAAAATATCTTCTATTGTACGTTTATCTTTATTCGCAATTGGCTTAAATAAAATTGACTTCACCACAGGTCCAAAGCCAGATTCCAGCAATGTTATATATGCCAAAAACTGTGTAATTGAGTGTACAAACCCATTTACCTCAGATCCAAAATGTGTTATCATTATTTTTGGTATAATAAAGCCACATATTATTGTAATTACTTGCAATGAAACAGATGATATTACATTGATTATTGCATTTTTACTTCTCATAATTTTTCCTTTTTTTTATTCTTTTGGTATTTTATAATAAAATTTAAAAAATCTCAATAGAAATTGAGATTTTTTCTAAATTGCCCCTTCTTTTCTTATTACAGTTACAATTGTTCTTAGCATTATTTTTAAATCTAGAAAAAGTGAAAAATTATTTATGTATTTTTCTTCCATTTGAACTCTTTCGCGATATGTTGTATTAGTTCTTCCATGAGTAGCCCAATAACCTGTTATACCCGGTTTCATTGACAATACTTTATCTTTGGCAATACCAAACCTTTCCAACTCTTTCTCAGTTACAGGTCTAGGACCAACTATACTCATATCTCCTTTTAAAACATTTATAAATTGTGGTATTTCATCTATGCTTGTCTTTCTTAAGAATTTTCCAACCTTTGTAACTCTAGGATCTTTTTGAAGTTTAAATGTCTTTTCCCATTCTTCTTTATAATCTTTATTCTCTTTAAAAACTTTTTCTAAGTCTTTATCTGCCCCCTCATACATAGTTCTAAACTTATACATTATAAATTCTTTTCCATTTTTTCCAATTCTTGTGTGTTTATAAAAAATAGAACCTTTATTTTTGGTTAAAAGGTTTACAATAAAAATTATAAAAGACATGGGCATTAAAAGTATAATACCTAATATACTAAATATAATATCTACAACTTGCTTTATAAATAATCGAATTTCTCTAATTAGCTTTAGTGTATTTGTTATGCTTCTTTGCTCTGTTTTTAAACTTGATAAATTTTTATAATTTATTGTTTGAGATTTGTTCATAATTTTTCCTTTTCGAATATAGTATTACACTATATATTTATTAGAATAATACTTTATTTTATAGTTTTATTTTTGTTTCTTTTAAAAAATATTCTTCATACCATAGTTGAAAAATATAAAAGTCCCATAATATATGTTTTATTTCTTTATTATCTATATCTTTAATTAAGCTTTGTATTTTCCCATAATTAAATATTTTTTGTTTTTCAATAAATTCTTTGCTAGATAATCTTTTCAAATCATTATACAAGTATGTTTTTAGCCATTTTTGAATAGGGATCCCAAAGCCCTTTTTCTTATTACTAAATAATTCTTTGGGAATATATTTATATAATACTTGTTTTAAAATATATTTTTTATCTCTATTATAATATTTGTATTTATGTGGAATTTTAAAAGAATATTCAATCAACTCTTTATTATAAAATGGACTTCTAATTTCAATATTGTTTTTATTAGCAGCAATTCCCATTTTTGTAGTAAGTCTATAACATGCATAATTATCAAAATCAAGTATTAGCCTTCTCTCTTGCCAATTTTTACTCTTAATCTTTTCTTCTTCATATCTCTTTTGTCCATCATCAGCAAATAAACCTTCTAAATACATTTCATTATACAGAATATCACATTGTGCTTGATATTTTTTATCTGTATTAGAAAAAATATATGCAAGTTTTTTTCTATTTTTTAACTTAAACGGAGATATATGCAAATGAAAAGGGTTAAATAACATATAAGAATTTTGGCATTTCCACATAGTATCACAAATAGGGCACCCACAAAATAATTGGTCTGCACCATCACCTGTTAATGCAACTTTTATGTTATTTTCTTTTGCAAATTCATTTAAAATAATTGTTGGTAATTCTGAAGAATCAGAAAAAGGCTCTGAATAATATTGGGAAATTTTCTTAATTGTTTCTAATAATTTTTCTTTCGTTATATATAATTCATGATGATTTGTACCTAAAAATTCTGCAATTTTCCTTGACTTATCTGCTTCATTGTATTCTTCTTCATAAAAACCTATTGAAAATGTGTTTATTTTTCTCGTTGAATACTTTGAACATAGAGCAGCTACAAGGCTAGAATCTATACCACCACTAATATAAATGCCATAATTATCTTCTTTTTTCACAAAATCTTTAACAAATCTACATATACTATCATTTAATACATTTTTAGAAGTGTTAAAATCTATTTCAATTTTTTTTGAATTATTATTAAACTCTTCTATTACATCCCAATACACATTATCATATTTTTTATTATTTTTTAAAATAACATAATGCCCATGTTTTATTTTATATATATTCTTAAATATAGTTTGTGGTGGATTTATATAATGATATCTAAAATACATAGATAAAGCATCTGTATTTATTATTTTTTTAATATTAAATGTATTTACTAAATTCATTAAATCATTTCCACAATAAATAGAATTATTTTCTTCATAATAATAAATAGGTTTTAGCCCTACTCTATCTTTTATTAATAAAACAATATCTTTTTGTTTGTCAAATATATATGTTGAAAAATAGCCATTTATTTTATTAACTATATTTTCACCAAATTTAAGATACATTTCCTTTATTTCTTGAATAGTCATATTATCATCAAATTTCCCATCAATAACAATAAATATCTCTTCATCATTAATATAATTTTCACTATTAATTTCAAAATTTCTTTTATTACTACTTATATTTTTAAATCCAATTTTCATTAATTACTTCACCCATTTTTAATATTTTTTACATCTTAAACCTATTATTATCATGATATTTTCTATCTACAAATTTACAAAATCTGGGACTTATTAAAAACAACAAAATTTTTACCTTTTCTTTAAATTTTATTGGACATGTAAATACTTTAAAAGAAAACAGCTTTTTATATAATTTCATTGCATTTTGTTCATTTAGAAAATCATCCAATTCTTTATTATCTCGAAGATAAAGCATTGTTATTACTCTAATCATTCCAATATCATTATATATAAAATCAGGATAAAGATTTTTTATATAATTATATCTATCTACTGATACCTTGTAATTATCAATAGACCTTTTAGCATTTTCTTTTTCTTTTGATGTTACTGCACTCTTATGTCTTAAATAATAATATTTAATTTGATTACTATATGCTATTTTATCTGCTTCTATCATAAGTTTGTATGTTACAGTTACATCATTTATTATTCTATCTTCAAATCTAATAGTTTCAAACAATTCTTTTTTAATTAATTTATTCCATATTGTTACAGCCCTATCTACAGCTAATAATACTTTTTTTAACATTTCTAAGCCCGACACTACTTTAATTTCTTCTTCTTCGTTTGCTATATTTACGTTATAATCATAAACATCTATTGGCCTACATGTTGACATTTTAGTATTATATTTTTTGCATAAATCATACAAATATTCTATTGTATCTAATTCTATCCAATCATCAACGTCAATAAAATATAAATACTCTCCTTTTGCATTTTCAATTCCTACGTTTCTAGCTCTAGATAGCCCCATATTTTCTTGATTTATTATTCTTATTCTCTTATCACTATAGCCTTCACATATTTTTAAAGTATTATCAGTTGAACCATCATTTACAATTAAAATATCAAGATTTTTATATGTTTGATTAATAATGCAATCCAAGCATTTTTCTATAAATTTTTCTCCATTGTAAACATTTATAATTACTGAAATTAATTCTCCCATAAAATCTCCTAAATAACTTGTACAATTTAGAAAGTGTCCCTAAATTGTACATATTTTTTCTATTTCTTCTAGTATTCTTTTACAATTGTTTTTATCTTTTCTTTCAAAGAACTCGTCCATTCTTTTTGAATATTTTTTTTCAATTTCAAAATTATTTTCAATGTAGTGTATAATTGTATCAACTACTAAATCTGCATTATCAAAAATTTCTCCAAAGCCATCTTTTTTATAAGAAAAATACCCTTCTTGTAATTGTTTTTCTCTATATTTACTTGTATCAAATTGATAATATATTATTGGTCTTTTTCTATAAGCAATATCCATAAATATGCTTGAAAAGTCTGTTATTAATAAATCTGCTTTATTAATTATCTCTTGAATATCTATTTCTTCATTGTGATTTATAGCAATATTTGAACTTATATCCATGTTTTTAATTTTAAATTTTGACATATTTTTGTGTAATACAAATTGAAGCTGTATATTATTATTTTCTAAGCATTTATTTAATTTTTCATTATTAAGTAGTTGATAATAATTTTGCATAAACTCATCAAATTGTTTTTGAGTTTTTATCCAATTTCTCCATGTTGGTGTAATTAAAATTAGCTTATTATTATTGCTTACAGTTAAATTCAAATTATCAAACCTAGCTAATCCAGTATAAACAACATTTTCTTCTGGATAACCATAATTATCTTTTATATATTTATATTCCCTTTTTGCTCCGCAGATAAATAGTCTGTATTTCGTTTTATTATAATAAAACATTTTACAATCATCTTTTATTACTCCATGTTGTAAAAATATTCTTGGTGTTTTTATAATATTATGATTATGCAAAATGTAGAATAATGCTCGAGATGGGTTTGAATATTTTTGAGTTATTATTATTCTTTTTGCATTTAAATAATATATCCAATGTTTTAAACTTCCGTGCTGTATTACATTTTCCAGATTTTCAACTTTCTTATAATCTTTAGATTTCCTTTTAATTACATAAACCGCATTGATATCTTTTCTATTTTCTCTTAAATATTTAAAAAAAATATAACCATTATCACAAGCTTCATTTAGATTTTCTTCTATAATCCATATATCTTTTGGTCCAAATGGTTTGCATATTTTACTTATTATCAAAATAAAAGGAAATAAAAAAACATCAATTATTTGCTTTAAAGACAAGTAATGAAAAATCTCTCCTAATCTTTTTAATTTTAAATTTAAACCTTGCTTTTTAGTATTTTTATCTGTTATAACTTTTTTTGGTAATCTCTTTTTAGTTGCATTTTTCATATATCCTGTAATGTTTCTTATTCTTCTAAACAACCCTAATTTTTCTTGTTTTTTATATACTTTCCATAAAGAATGCATACTTTTTAATTTGTTTGAAGATAAAGATTTTTTTCTTACTCTATATTTAATTAAATATTCTTCTAAACCATAAGCTGTATACCCATTTTTTAATATATTTAAAAACATTGCTGTATCTTCTGAAAGCTTTAAATTTGGCATTTTTATTAATTCTTTTCTAATTTTACTAGTATCTATAATAACGGTAGAAGTTAGTATTATGGTGTTTTTTAATAGTTCTTTATAATCAATTTTATTTGGAACATTTACTTTAGTAATAATATTTCCATCTTCTTTTATTCTTTCATAAGAAGAAAAGGAAAAATCTATATTCCTTTCTTCCATAAATTTAATCTGTTTTTCTAACTTTTCCTTTTCCCATATATCATCTGAATCTAAAAATGCAATATATTTTCCCCTAGCCCTTCTAATAGCTTTATTTCTTGAATTTGCAACACCTATATTTTTTCCATTTTTAATTATCACAAATTTCTCTGTTTTCAATTTATCTATAATCTCTAAGCTATTGTCACAAGACCCATCATCTACAATTATTAATTCCCAGTCTGTAAAAGTTTGATTTAAAACACTTTTAATTGTTTCTTCTAAATATTTTTCACTATTATAAACTGGTAAAATTACACTAATTTTTGCCATTTTACCATCCTTTATTTTTTTCAATATTAAAACAAAAACATTTAATAATTTACTTTTATATTAACTTGTTTTAATAATTCATTATACCTTTTTAATACTTTATCAAGTTCATCTTGATTTTGAAAATGTCTTTTTGTATCTTTCATATTATTAAAATTATTATTTGTTTCTTCAATAATCAATTCTTCTAAATCTTTTATTCTATTTTGTATTTTATCTATATTAATTTGTTTTAATGTTTTTATTGCCTCAACCATTGCTTGAACCCTTTCTAGTAATGTACCAAAATACATTGGCGAAGGTGCTTTTTGAACTTTAAATCTCTCTATTCCAAAATCTATATACTCTAGTAAATTCTCTTCACTCAATTTATTATTATTTTTTAAAATAGCTGTCCAATATTTTTTAAATATTTCACCTTGCCATAAATATGGTTCTTTTAACATTATTTGTTTGATTTCATCTAAATTGTACTTTGCTTTTTCTTTTACATATTTTACCCTATAATCTAACATATAGGGTGCGAAATTTAGTTTAGTTTCACTATCTTCTATAAATAAGTTTGCTATATTAGCTTTTGCTAATACTATAAATAATACTATAATTATGATAAGCACAAACCAATCTATACATGTATAACCTTTATTTAAATTTTCATTTATTTCTATAACTTCATTATCATCTCTTTGCAATACTGCAGTATATACAAAAACCAATAAGATTGTTAAAATATAAGACATGCTAAAATCAAATACTAAACTATATAATATAAATACTATCAAGCCAATAAATATACTTGAATTTCTATTTTTATTTTCTACATTATTTCTAAAATTTTTTATTGTGTTTTTGCATAATAGTATAATGAATATTAAAAATACAATTACCCCAACTATTCCATAAGATATTAATAATTCAAAAAAATAACTATGAGTTTCCTTTACTGTATATGGATATTCTTCATAAGCTAATGATAACCTTTTCCATGCATTTCCACCATGCCCTATTATTGGACTATCTTTAGCAATTCGTAGGCAATTTTCATAAAATTGTAACCTTTGATGAATGCTAACATCTTCTAAATTAAAAGATGTTATAATCCTTGATATTAGTTTTGGAATATATTTATATGCAAATATATATTCTTCATCATTAATATAGCATTTTTTTATTATTATTTTTTTATCTTCTTTCTGTTCATCTTCATTTGTAGCATTTAGCTTTATATAATATATATCATTTGATGTTGTAAAATTCAATTCTACCATTTGATCTCCATTTTTTAATTTTTGTTCTGCAATAATAGTTTCCTTTAAATATTTATTTACCTCTTCTACGTTTATAAATGATTTTGGTTCATTGTTTTCACTCTGTACATCTAGCTCCAATTTTATTGTATATTCTCTATTAGGTTCAAATTTTTTTCTTATTCTCATCATTTCATCAAAACCTAATTCGCAAGGCTTTGAATAATTAATTGCAATTCCTATATATAACGATATTAATAAAATACCTAATATTATTGTTATTAATATAACTTTAATTATTTTTTTATTATTTTTTATCTTTTTATATAACTTAACTGCAAAATATATTATTAATGATAAAATATAAATAATTAAAACCAATCTAGATAGTGAAATATATATTACATATAAGTATATAATAATAAACAAAACATATATTGTTTTTACCAATTTACTTTTTGTGTTCTCAATTCCATTTATAGCTAAAAATGTACAAAAAGCAAGATAGATTGATACAGCATTTGCATAACCAAAAGTCGATTCAAACCTATAATATTCCTTATATGATAAATCTAAATTATCTAATAACCATTTAAAATTATTGTCATTTAATTTATCAAAACCAAATACTATTATAACTATTGAAGATAATACTGTTGTAGCAATAAGTATATTAACTTCTTTTCTTGTTTTTACAGTATTTCTAACAAGCAGATATATTATAAAAACGAAAAAATATTTTATAATAAATTCAACAGTTCCTTGATATGAACAATATGTTTTAAAAATAAGTGGTAATACCATTGTTCCCAGAAATATCAATAATACTATATCAAGTTTACTGTTTATTATTTTATCTTTATATTTTATTTTCTTAATTAATAAAACTATTAAAGATAGCCCTGTCAATATGCCAATCGGCAATATTGGCAAGGCTTTGTCATTTCCTCCTACTATTACACTGAATGTTACTATTGTGATACACAATAGTAACATTCCTAACTTATCTATATTTTTTTTATCGTTTTGCATACAATTTTGCATTTGAATTTTTCCTCATTTTTCCGAAAGTTTTTATAGGTTACTTAATATAAAGAGCTGGACGAGATGTTAAATCATAATCCGCCTCTTCTGGCATAAAATCATATCCTATTTTCATACAATTACCGGCCCCCCAGTAATTTACGGCATATCCGTCCTCTTGCAATTCGTTTACCGTAATAATTTGCTTGAGTATATTCTCTAAAGTTTCCGCCTAAATCAAACATATTATTTCTTATATCATTTTCATAATAACCTGTTAAACCGTACTGTTAAGCCGTGATGTTCTAAACTATCAACGTCACATCGCTTCTGATCTCCTTTTTCTGCTGTCCAAATACACATAATGTCCCATTCAGTATTATAAATCATTGAACTGCCTACAATATCATTACCAAAATCCTTACATAAATTATATAATTGATACCAATTTTTGTTTATAATTGGATTCTCGTTTTTTTTCACTTTAGGTTCTTGTTCTGTTCCTCCTAGTTCGTATCTTCCTACATAAAACCCTCCATATTTATAAATGCTTTCTACACATTTGTCATAATCGTTATAAAAATCCAATGCCATTTCAGTTAGAGATCCATATCCGGCTTCTCTATAATTATTTTCATCAATATTATAATACTCAGAAGCGTCCACTAATGAAGGTTCTTTAAAATATTGAGGAAAATAAGGATTTAACCCCATGTTACTAGCAAAAGGATTTTTTGATTTATATTTTGCAGTTGTATTTAAAGCATTATATACATCAGTTGAATAATAGTGTAATTCGATATAGTCTCCATTGCTTAAACTTGCAGGCAGTGTTGTACCAATCGTATCATTATTACTATTTTTATTAATTGTATGCATATATACATAACCTTCATATTTGTCTTTATTTATATCATTTTCTGTTATTTCCGCATAATCTGATTCTCCTGTATATGTTATATCTTCTGTATCTTCTTCAACTTCTTCACCATTTTTAAAATATCTAATTTCATAGTTAATTGGTGGATCTCCTTCAGTTCTTGCAACTTTTAATCCTGATATTCCTGAAATTGAGGCTATTTGTGGTCCTATTTTTTCATTTGCTATTGTTGAATTTGTTTTTTCTTCTTTTGTTTCTTCATTTTTCCCTAATATATTATTTTCTGTTATTTCTTCAAATGCTTCACTTGGTGCTATACTTTCTGTACTATTTACTGGCACCCAAACCCATTCGTTATTACTTCCATCTTTTATCACAACTCCCCATCCATTTGTTCCCGCTGTACTTTGAGCTGTTGAAGTTCCTTCTACATAAGTATATCCTATTGGTACCGGTACATTTCCTGATAATACCGCTTTTATTTTTGTTGTATCCTTTAGGGCTACTTTTTGTTCTTCTGTTAAACTACTATCGTTATCAATATCTGTGCTTGATAACTCTGCCATATTATTAGTTGTTAATAAATTTCTTTCATTAGCCGTAAGCCCTGCATATGTAACTGCTGATGGTCCTTGATTATTTCCACCTTGTCCGCCTCCACCAGCTGGTGTTGTTCCATTATTTGGACCTATTTCACCCCAAGATAATATTCCTCCATCTTTATTTATTGTTCCTACAACCTTAAAGTCTGTTGTCCATATTGTTACTTCGCCATTTTCTGTTGTTGAATTTGTTGCAGCTTGGATATAAGCATTTCCACGTTGTAATGCTGTTCCATATTTTCCATTTACTGCTGTTATTACTGCATCTCCTATTCTTGTTGATGCTCCTCCTGTTGCTCCATTAACATAGATATCATCGTACGCATCTGTTAATTCATTTTGTACGAATATTGCAACTTCGTCTTTTGCTGCTCCAATATCATTTTTTTGCTTTGCCTCATTGGCTTTTGCTGGTGCACTATCACTTCCTGTTAGTGCTGCAATTGTTACTCCGAGCTAATATCAAGAGAACAATCACAGTTATTATCAAGGCTATCAATGTGATACCTTTCTCTTGCATTTTTACATCCTTTCGTGTTTTTTTGTACATTCTTGTACTCCTCCTTTGTTAAAATATTTTCTTTTTGGTAAATCTATTTTATAATATTCGTATAAGTCTTGTATTTTAAGCTTTTGTGGGCTTAATATGCAAGTCATTATTTAGAATACATTATGAACAAATTATTACCAAATAAATTTAATCATTTTTGCAAAAAAATGTCAACAATTTTTTAAAATATTTTCAATAAATTTTTTACTAATATAAAAAGAAAGGAATGGTGAGAAAAATGAAGGAAAATCAAAGATTAAAAGAAATTATAAATGAATGGTTACAAATTAAAAAAATCACTCTAAAAGAATCAACATATTATGGGTATGTATATCAAATAAATCAATATATAATTCCATATTTTAAAGATATATCCATGCAAGAATTAGAAAAATACGATATTAATAAATTTGTAGAAGAATTAATGAAAACACTAAAACCATCAACATTAAAAAATGTAATGATTCTATTTAAAGCAATATTAGTGTATTCAATGAAAAAATATAAATATAACTTTAATTTTGATTTTTTAGCGATGCCAAAGATACATAAAGAAGAATTAAAAGTATTAAGTGCAAGAAAAAAATCAAGATTAGAAAAATATTGTTTAAAAAGCAATACATTAAGGGATATTGGAATAATTATTTGTTTAAATACTGGACTTAGAATTGGAGAAATATGTGCGTTAAAATGGGAATGTATAGATTTAGAAAAGAGATGTATTAAAGTAAAACAAACAATGCAAAGAGTTTACAATAAGGTAGACAAAAAAAGCAGTATAGTTATAGACTTACCTAAATCAGATAATTCTATTAGAACTATACCACTTTCTAGCAAATTATATAATATATTAAAACCTTTAAAAAATCAATATTCAAAAAATAGTTATTTTTTATCAGGCTCTCCATGTAAATATATAGAGCCACGCAATTATCAAAAAATGTTTAAGAACTGCATGAAAGTCTGTAATATCAAGGGTTGTCATTTTCACACGCTCAGGCATTCATTTTCAAGTGATTGCATAGCGGTGGGAATGGATGCAAAATCTTTAAGCGAAATATTAGGACATAGTGATGTAAAAATTACAATGAATAGATATGTTCATTCAAATATAAATATAAAAAAGAAATACTTAGAAAAGCTGTAATACTACTTGGCTGTAAGAGGATATAATTTTTTATTTGTTCATAATGTATTCGACATAATGACCTAATAATAAAATAAGATAGAAAAAATTCATTTTTAAATCTCTTCTGCCTTATTAATATTTTAATTCATATATTTTTAAAAGTAAATGTCATATTTTGCATAGTTTTTAATCTATTTTTTCTACAAATAGTTCATCATTTACCGCTACTATTGTATATTTATTTAGATTTTGGATTTTCTTTATGTCTTCAAATTCGCAGTATTCTTTAATTTGTTCTTTTGCTTCTCTTTGTTTATCTTCTAATTTATCTTTTTCCCCTGCTTTTAAGTATTTAAATTCTATCATTATACATTGATAATTTTTTGAAATGTCCCTTGGAACCATTAAAATATCTGGGTATTTTCTATTAACTTCTGGTTCTGACTTAATTGAGTATATATTAAAGTTCATCGCTATGCTATAAAATATTACTTTTACATTTTTTTCATCAAATCTTTGGTAATCTCTATTTGATAAATTATTTAAATATTTATGCACTACTTCTACAATTGTATCTATTTTTCCATTGAGTGCAATTTCTTCTAACATTTTATCATATTCATTACTTTCGATTTTTAAATTTGTTTCTTTTTCTATCAGATTTAAAAAGTACTCTGAATATATTTCTTTCATTATTTTATTTGGAACAATAAATTCATTCTTGCCTAGCCATTCTCCTGATATTGTTAAATAACCTAAATAAAATAGCATTGAAACAAATTCATTGTTTCCAAATTCTATAACTGGATTAAATTTTTCTACTAGATTTCCTGTAATTTTTTCTCCTGCAATCGTACTTTGTAATATTTCAAGTTTTCTATCACCTTTGCATAACTCAAGCATTTTACTTAGCTTCCCATAATCACTTGCTATATTCATATCAACTAATCTTTCTGGAAAGTCATGATACGTAATATATTCATTTAAAAAATATAAGCACATATTAGAATTATATACTTGTTCATTAGTTCTACTACTAAATTTATAGCCATCATAATTTTCTTTTAACACTGGCAATAAGACATCTTGTTCTTCTTTCGTTATTTTCTGATTTTCTAATAATTCAACTATCTCTCTTTTTGTAAAACCTAACATTTCATTTAATTGTCTATCTCTTGTTTTATCTGAACAAATATTAAAGCCTGATGTTAAGCTATCTAAAGTAATTGGTGCTACTCCAGTGATAAATATTCTATCTACTACTGTTTCTGTTCCTTTTTTTAATATCTCATACCATTTTCTTACTTTTCCATTTTTTGATACTAAATCTTTAAATTTATCAGTTTGAAAACCTAATAATTCATTTGCAAAATGGTCATATTCATCTATTATTACATATATTTTTTCATCTTTCTTTTGCAATTTAAATGCTTCAAATAAGCTATTTAACATCCCCTCTGCACTCTGCTCTTTGTTTACAAGAAAGTCCAATTCATATTTTTGTACAAATGAATTTATAGTTGTTTGTACAATATCTTTAAATGCCTCTAATGTACTTTCAACGCTTGATGTATCTATTCCAGAAAAATTGAATTTTAATATATGATAACTATTTTTTAATGGTGTTAAATTTTTTCCAATATATGTTTCACTAAAAAGCTTTTCTAACTTATCCACTGTTTTTATATCATAATAAAATTCTAATGTACTTGTAAATAATGTTTTTCCAAATTTTCTTGGGCGTAAAAACATTATATTCCTTTCTGATAAGTTTTCTAATACTTCAATATATTTAGTTTTATCTACATAGTAATAATTTTCTGTAATTAATTGTTCATAATTACTTATTCCATATGGTAATTTTTTCATTAGATTTACCTCCTATTAGTTTGTCTTTATGGAGCTTTATTTAGCTCCGCTACAACATATTACAGATATATTTTACACTATACTCAAAAAAATCTCAATAGAAAATCAAGATTTTTTCAGATAAGCAGTTATCCAATTCTCCCAAATCGAACGAAGGCCATGGTTCTTCTAGCCATCTCCATTTATTACATGGATAATTTATTGTTAATGGTCCATATATTTTTTGATATTTATCTTTTAATTCTTTACATTCTTTGCAATATCTATTGTGAAGGCAAAGTGCCTTTTCATCATCTTTATGAGTGTCAAGATAAAGAGCAAGTTCTGTTATTGCAAATTCTAATGCTTTAATTTCATTTGCCATTTTTCTTCTCATGTCGCAATTTCCTCTGTCCATGTCATCTTCCATAGGCATATTTGCAGACATGTTTACTGGCATATTTCCTGTCACATAAGTTCTATCATCTTCTTTTGCTTCACAATTACAATTTCTATACATAGCCATTATCTGTTACACCCCTCTCCTACATTATTTGTTGATTCTAAATATTTTATCATTTCCATCGATTGACCTGGGCAATATGGGCTCACCAACTCTGGGAATATAGTTCCCATTTTTAAGCCAATTTGTGGTTTAAATGTTTTATCCATAAATTGATATGGCACATAGCTTTGTGCAAGCATTGGGTCTTCTGGAAATACACTATTATATTCATCATCAAATCCGCAATTACAATTTTCATTGTACATGTCATTGTAAGAACCTACATTTTGGCAGCTTTTTTCTATAATTTCATTATCACAATTGTCATCATGATTATTGTTCATACAATAACATTTTTGGTATCTTCCAAACATAATTCTTCCTCCTTTTTATGATTTAATATATTGTATGAAAGCATAAAAAAAATGGTGAAGCTTTTTGAACTTTTTGGGACACTCTTAAAAATCAAGGTTTCCTGAAATACCTTGATTTTTAAGAGTGTCCCAAAAAGTTTTTCAAAAAGTTAAAAAAAATGACAAGCATAGCTTGTCATTTTTGATTTAATTACTATATTCTAAGCATTCCAGCAAATGTTTTGTTATCTTCTACACTTGATAATACTTTAGCTCCTCCAGAGATTACTACTATATCTCCTGTTTCTACTAATTCATCTGCTTTTAGTCTTTCAATTCCTTTTTTGATTGTTTCTTCTATTGATGATGTTCCTTCAACTAATATTGGGCAAACATTTACTGATACTGCTAATTGGTTGAATGTTTTTTCATCATCTGTTATAGCAAATATTGGGCATTGGCATGGGAATCCAGCTAATTTTCTTATTGAATCTCCATTTTTTGTGTATGCTACAATTCCTGCTGCATTCATGTTTTGAGCTGTTGCAATTGTAGTATAAGCTATATGAGATTCTAAATCATTAAATTCATAATTTTTTGCTTCTCTGTTAAATCTTCTCCAATAATTTGTGTCTGCTTCTATTGCTTTTGAAATTCTAGACATTGCTTCAACACATTCTACTGGATATTTACCCATAGCGCATTCTCCAGAAAGCATTATTGCACCTGTTTTATCATAAACAGCATTTGCAACGTCACTTACTTCTGCTCTTGTTGGTCTTGGGTTTGATGTCATAGATTCTAACATTTGTGTAGCTGTTATTACTGGTTTACCAACTTGGTTACATCTTTTTATAAATCTTTTTTGAACAATTGGAACTTGTTCCATTGGTATTTCAACACCCATGTCTCCACGAGCTACCATTATACCGTCTGATAATTCTAAGATTTCTTCGAAGTTATCTATACCTTCTTGGTTTTCTATTTTAGAGATGATTTTTACTCTTTCTCCACCATTTTCATTTAATAATTTTCTTAAAGCTATAACGTCAGCTGCTTTTCTAACAAATGATGCAGCGATATAATCAAATCCTCTTTTAATTCCTTCTGTTATATCATCTATATCTTTTTGTGTTAAAGCTGGTAAATCAACTTTTACACCTGGTACGTTCATTGTTTTTCTGCTTCCTAATTTAGCTGTATTTAAAGCTTTACATACAATGTCTTTACCTTTTATTTCAACTATTTCAAATTCTAATGCACCATCATCTACTAATAGTGTTCCACCAACTGAAACGTCTTTGTATAATTCTTTGTAGCTGATTGATGTTTTTGTATTGTTTCCTACTATATCTTCGTTTACAAATGTAAATTCTTGTCCTTCTTCAATTGTTACTTTTTCGTTTCCTGTTTCTAATACACCTGTTCTAATTTCAGGACCTTTTGTGTCTAATAAAAGAGCAACTGGTCTGTTTAATTTTTTTCTTGTGTTTTTGATGTTTTCAATCTTTTCTCCATTTTCTTCATAACCACCATGTGAGAAATTGATTCTTGTTACGTTTAATCCTGCATTGAATAATTTTTCAAGCATTTCTGGGTTTTCACTAGCAGGTCCGATTGTTCCTACGATTTTAGTTTTTCTTAATACTTTTTTCATTGTAAAATTCCTCCCTTTTTTCAACAAATAGTATTATATCACAGATTCTACAAAAAATACAAGATATTTCAAGAAATTTAACAAAAAATTTTGAAAGCATTTGGGGGCACTCTAAAAAAGTCGCAATGTATTGAAACTTTTTTATGGTGTCCCAAAATGCTTTTATTTTTCATAACCTGGTTTTTCTAATAGTTTGAACATGTTTGTCTTGTATTTTTCTACTCCTGGTTGGTTGAATGGATTTACTCCTAATACTTCTCCAGACATTGCACATGCTAGTTCAAAGAAGTAAATTAGTTCTCCTATACATTCTTCATTTAGTTTGTCAATTTCTAAAACAACATTTGGAACTCCGCCATCAACATGGGCCTTTATTGTACCTTCCATTGCTTTTTTGTTAACAAAGTCTAAGTCTTTGCCTACAAGGTAGTTTAATCCATCTAAGTTGTCTTCATCAGTGTTTATTTTTATTTCAGCATCTGTGTTTTTTACACTTAATACTGTTTCGAATAAATTTCTTCTTCCTTCTTGGATATATTGTCCCATTGAATGCAAGTCTGTTGTTAGGTCAACTCCTGCAGGGAATATTCCTTTTTCTTGTTTTCCTTCACTCTCGCCAAAAAGCTGTTTCCACCATTCTGTAAAATAGTGTAATTTAGGTTCATAGTTTGCAAGTATTTCAATATTTTTATCATTTTTATATAAAATATTTCTAACAACCGCATATTTGTAACAATCATTGTATTTTAAGTTTCCATCATTATACCTATCTTGTGCTACTCTAGCCCCTTCCATAAGCTTATCTATATTTATCCCAGCTGTTGCTATTGGAAGTAATCCAACAGCAGTAAGAACTGAATATCTTCCACCAACATTATCTGGAATTACAAATTTTTCATAGCCTTCGTTGTCAGCTAATGTTTTTAATGCACCTTTTTCTTTGTCAGTTGTTACATAAATTCTGCTTCTTGCTTCTTCTATTCCATATTTATTTTCTAGAATTTCTCTAAATAATCTGAATGCAATGCCTGGTTCTGTTGTTGTACCAGATTTTGAGATTACATTTACAGAAAAGTCTTTATCTCCTATATAATCAATTAAATCATTTATATAATTAGGGCTTAAATTATTTCCTGCGTATAGAATTTGTGGAAATTTTCTTTCCTTATCTGGAAGCATATTATAAAAAGTATTTGTAAGACTTTCAATTACAGCCCTGGCTCCTAGATAAGACCCCCCTATTCCTATAACAACTAAAATATCAGATTCTTTTTTAATCTTCTTTGCAGTCTTTTTAATTCTTGCAAATTCTTTTTTATCATAATTTGTTGGAAGTTCTAACCATCCAACAAAATCAGTTTCATCTTCTGTTCTTTTGTGCATATTTTTATGAATAAGTTCAACCTTTTTCTTATACTCAAGAATCTCTTTTTCAGTAATACCAGTATTTTCAAAATCAACCTTTAAATTTTTCATTTTCAACGACCTCTTTTCTCTTGTTTTTTACAATGTGATTATATATGAAGTATTTGGCAAATGCAAGCAATTTATAGAAAGTTATATTAAAAACTCGGATATATCCGAGTTTAATGAATAACTTCATCTAAAACCTTTGCCAAATACTTCATACTATTATTACATTGCTCTAGAGTGTTGCCAGTAGCTCCAACTTCAATAATAGAAGCAAATTTTCCAGTATGCTGATTATACCTATATTTTGTAAGTGTCATTGGCTTAAATAGCCCTGGGTACATCTCCTCTGCCTTTTGTTGAACCTTAACTGCAAACTTAAAATTTTGTTTCCAATTAGGATGCCACAATCCACCTTCACTCGTTCCAATTACAAACATTATTTGAGCTGCAACATCATCTCCAATTTTAACACATGGTGCATAATCACTTCTACTGCCTATTGCATCTCTATGAATATCGAAAATTATATCAGCTGGAGTTTGTTTTAAAATTCCTTCAACAGTAGCTAAAGAATTAGTATAAGAACCATTATATGATGGGTAATCATGATAAGTTTTATCATGTATTACATTATATCCATATTGTTTTAAATGACTTTCAAGTTCATCGCCGACTCTTGCAACTGTAAAATTCAAATCTGTTGTTCTATAATTTCCAGTAGGGGTATACGGGAATTTTTCACTTGATGTATAACTTTCGCATGTGTGTGTATGAAACAAGAGAATATTCTTATTTTCGATATTAATATTGGGTTCCATCATTTCATTGGTCAATTCAAAAGATGTCCCATTTTTTATTTTGACAGCTCCATATTCAGCATTAAAACTAAGATTTATCGGATTTTGAGTAACTACTTCTGTTGGTAGTCCAGATTTTGCAAGTTGAACTTTGTTTTCCTGTTCAGAATTATCCTTTGGAGCTGTGTCCTCTTGAATTTGGGGTTCATTATTTTCAGCTAGTTTTTCTTCTGTTGCACCTTCCTTTTGTTCTGGTGCCAAATTTTCAATCGCACCTATCTGACTTTTTAATATTTCTTCATATATGTTTTTTTCATCTTTTCTGGTATCTGGGGCATTATTGTTGTTTACACTACCAACAATTGCTGACGTAGTATCAATACAACCTGTTAAATCATAATCGAATAAGCCTTCATTTGGCGGGGCTTCTTGAATTTCACCATCATTTGCATAAACTTGTAAATCCAGCTTTTTTAAATTATTAAAATACTTTGTTAATCCTAATATTGTAATAATTGTTAATATCAGAATAACAAAGTATTTAATTAAATCTTTTTTCTTTAAAACCGTAACTCTAAACATATATATCTCCTTATATCTTAAGTACCTTATATATATGTTTATTCAAGAAAAAGAAAAATATGACTTTTGAGATAAATTTGGGGAACACCCTTGAATTTTGGGACACTCTTAAAAATCAAGGTATTTCAAGAAACCTTGATTTTTAAGAGTGTCCCAAAATTCAAGGATGTCCCAAAAGTCAAGGGCAAAAAAAATTCGCAATAAAGCGAATTTTTTTAAATTATTCTAACACAACCATTTATATTTTTTTCCAGAACCAATCTAGGCTGTTGCTTATACTTTTTCTGTTATTAGCTTTTGCTTCAACATCATCTGCCCATAAGTATGCAAAGAATGATACTAGTAAGAATGCGAAGTCAACTGCTATACATCTTGAAAGTGTTTCTGTTAGATATCTAAATTCCTCAGAAAGTGTTGTTAATTGTGCTACATGTACAATTAATATTCCTAAATATGCAAATAAAACAATTCCTGCTACTGCACTTCTTTTAATTTCTTGAGATAAGAATATTAATAAAACTGTTGCAGCTACCATTAATACCAATGTAATTGGATTTGTAATATCAAATACAAACATAATCAATTCCCCCACTTCTCTTTTGTTTTTATCTACAAATATATTATCACTATTTATTTTATTATTCAATAAAATATTGATTACATTTTTATTACATTTTTATTACTAGAACATTACATGAATTATCCTAAAGTTTTTTCTATTAAATCTGCAATTTCTTGCGCTTTTTTCTTAATATATTCTTGATCTTTTCCTTCAATCATTACTCTTACTAGTGGCTCTGTTCCTGATGGCCTTATTAAAACTCTTCCATTTCCTGCAAATTCAGCTTCTAGTTTTTCAATTGCTGTTTTTATTTCTTCATTTTCTTTGTAATCGTATTTTTTATCATTACTTACTTTTGCGTTTACTAATACTTGAGGATATAGTGTAACAATTGAAGCCATTTCAGATGCTTTTTTGCCTTCTTCTAATATAGATTTCATTAACATTAATGATGTTAAAATTCCATCTCCTGTTGGATTGTAATCTAATAATATTACATGTCCAGATTGTTCTCCACCAAGGTTATATCCATTTTTAAGCATTTCTTCTAGAACGTATCTGTCTCCTACTTTTGTTTGAACAAGATTTAGGCTATTGGCTTCTGCAAATTTATTCATACCTAAGTTACTCATAACTGTTGCAACTATTGTATTTTTGCTTAGTTTACCATTTTTTATTAAAGATTTAGCTATAATTGCCATAATTTTATCGCCGTCAATTTCATTTCCATTTTCATCAACAGCTAAACATCTATCTCCGTCACCATCAAATGCAACACCCATGCTTAATTTGTTTTCTACTACAAATTTCTTTAAATTATCTAAATGTGTAGATCCACAATTTTCATTTATGTTAATTCCGTCAGGGTTATTGCTAATTATTTTGTATTTTATTCCTAATGTTGAAAATACTTTTTCTGCAACTTTATATGTAGCACCATTTGCTGTATCTAATCCTATTACAAAGTCATCTGTAACAAGTTTTTCCATATCATCATCAAAGTTTTTTCTAAAGAAATATACATATTCTTCAATTAAATCTTCTCTGTATTCTGATATACCAATATGTTCATTTACAGCAGTCAATTCATCTAGTTTTCCAGATTCCATTATTTCTTCTATTTCTTCTTCTAATTCATCAGGAATTTTCATACCTTTATTGCTAAAGTATTTTATTCCATTAAATTCAAATGTATTGTGAGATGCAGAAATTACAACACTTGCATCAGCATTTAACTTTCTTGTTAAATATGCTACACCTGGTGTTGGGATTACTCCTAATAATTTAACATTTGCACCATAACTTAAAAATCCTGCTACCATAGCACTTTCTATAAGCGTCCCAGAAAGTCTAGTGTCCCTTCCTATTAAAATTGTTGGAGCTCCATCTTTTTTATGTTTTGATAATACATAAGCTCCTGCTTTTGCAACTTTGTACACTAATTCTGGTGTTAAATCAGTATTTGCAATTCTTCTTATTCCATCTGTTCCAAAATATTTGCGCATTGTTTAATCCTTCTTTCCTTCTAGTTAAAATAATTTTATTTATTTAAAAATTTCATATTCATCAACATTTTTTCTTTTAAAGATAATTCGAATTTTTTAGGTGTATCTACATCAATCCTTTTATTAGCTAATGCTAAGGTAGGATTTGTTGTAGTAATCTCATGTAACTTTTCTTCACCTATAATTTTTCTTATCTCCATTAAGCACTCAGGAATGTTTTTATAGATAGTATTTTGTCTATGAACATCTGTGCCTAAAAAATGAACATATTTATTTTCAAACATCTTTTTAACAAATATCTTTGCTGAATTTCCATATTGTCCAATTATACTTCCAAAATTACATTGCATTAAAACTCCTTTTTGTGCTAAATCATAAAGTAATTCTGGTTCCTTTCTTATAAAAGAATATCTTTCCGGATGTGCTAAAATTGGTACAATTTTATATTGTTGCATTTCATAAATGATGTCATATAAATTTAATGGCTCTGCATTTAAAGGTAATTCAAATAAAACATAACTTGTATTATTTATAGTAGATGCCTTTGCATTTTCTAATAGTTTTATTAAATTTTCAGACATATATATTTCGTTTCCTAAATATAATTTCCCATCATAATTTTTTATAAATAAATTTTTGGAAATTGCATCTAACCATACTTCTCTTTCTGCAACGTCAGTTTCATAATATCCTTCCATGTAATGCGGGGTAAGGACAATCTTGTCAAACCCCGCCCTTTTAGCTTCTTCTATAAGATTAAATGTTTCTTCTATGTCTCTTGCACCATCATCAATATTTGGTAAAATATGTGTATGAAAATCTATCATTTTTAGTATTTCTCCCCTTGTCTACGTTTTTCTGATTCTATATATTCATTTACTTGTCTAAGTATTTCCTTTGTTTTTTCATCCATGTTTTGGTCTATTTTTACTTCTGATATTCTTCCTTCTCCTTGAACATGAGCTTCTATTTCCTGATATTTTTTTTCATTTCTATTATAATTTTTATAAGTAGAATTTTCATTAAAGTTTTCATCTGAATAATTAGTTTTAAAACCTTGATTGTGGTTATTATGTTTTTTATTCTTGAATTTATTCTTATTTTTCTTTTTAAAACTACTATATGGTTCCTTATATTCTACTTTAGAATTATAATCTAATTCTGGTTCCTTATACTCTATTTTAGAGCTATTGTCAAATTGAGGTTCCTTATATTCTTCTTTAGAATTATAGTTGAATTGTGGTTCTTTATAATTATCTTCAGCAGTATAATTATAATCTTCACTTTTAAATGATTTAGGAACTTCATCTGTAACATCGTTTTCAAGAATTTGCTCAGATTCGAATTCCTTTTTATACTCTTTTTCTTCTTCGACTTTAGAATTTGACTGTTCTTTTTTATTGTCAAATTCACTAGCCAAATTATCCTCATTTTCAATATACTCTGTATATTCTTCTTTAAAATCTATTTTTTTATTTTCAAATTTATTATCTACTACCTCATTTGAATTATTTATTTCATGTGTTTTAAGAGGTTCAAACGACATTGTTTTGTCATTTTCTTCATCCAAAAAATCAATATCATTGCTTACTTCAAAATTCTCTTTTTCACGATTATTAAAGAAGCTAGTAAAATATTCTTCAATCTTTTTTGATTCCTTTTTGCTCTTTTTCTTCATATTATTGCCTGAAATTGAGCCATAATAGTAAGATTGATTATATTTTTTTGAAGAAACATCCATCTTGTTTACTACAACGCCAGCTATTCTTCCCCCAACATTTTGAATATTTTTTACAATTCTGACAAGACTATCTTTTTTAGTTTCTTTTTGAGCAGTTATAATCATTGTTGAATCAACTATTCTAGATAGAATTATAGCATCTGTTACTAAATCGCATGGTGTACCATCTATAATTACTAAATCGCACATCGTTTTTAGCTCTTGTAGAAGATTTTTCATTCTACGAGATACTAGTAATTCAGATGGGTTTGGTGGAACATTACCAGCTGTTAGTATATGTAAATTTTCTATATCTGTTTCTTGTATGTACTTTGCAATATTTACATCTTCTGAATTCTCCATGTCATCTACACCTATGTTAGATAAATAGTTAGATAACCCTGGTTTTGGTAATACTCCAAATATACTATATTGTCTACCTTTTCTCATGTCAGCATCTATTAAAACTACTCTTTTCCCAGCTTGTGCAAATGTAACAGCTAAATTGGCTGTAATCCAGCTTTTTCCTTCCCCAGGAAAAGTTGATGTTAATAATAATGTTTTTAATTTTCTATCTGTATTCATAAATTGTATATTAGTTCTTAATGTTCTAAAAATTTCAGATACAGGAGATTTAGGATCTTCATATGTTAATAATTCTTTTTTCATTATCTTCTCTTACCTCCTTTATCTTCTGGATCATAAAATGGAATTATTGCTAAAACTGGTACATCTAATAATTTTTCTACATCTTCTGCAGATTTTACAGTTGTATCTAGCATATTTAGTAATAAAACGTAAATTACAGAAATAACAATTCCACCAAAAGCAAAAATAATTATATCTCTAGTATGATGTATATTAGATGGCGCATCTGGGATTTCTGCTTCATCCACTATATGAACATTGCTTAAACTATACATTTCTGTAACATTTTCTATAAAAACTTTCGCTGTTTCGTTTGCAATTCTTGTTGCTACCGCTGGGTCACTGTTTGTTATTTTTATCTCTATCAACTCAGTATCTTTTACAGAACTTACTGTTACATTTTGTCTTAATTTATCTTCATCAATTTTAATTCCTAAATTAGAAATAACTTTTCTTAAAACCTTTTTACTTTTTACTAACTCACTATATGTAGATACTAATTTTGAGTTTAAAGTTATGTCTGATGTTGTGATTGTGTCATCACCATTTTGATTTTTGGGATTTTCAATTTTTGCTAAAACTAGCGTGGTTGAAGAGGTGTAAACAGGTTTTACAAAACCTAGTGTATAAACAGCTCCAACAATCATAAATATAGCTGTAATCATTATAATTTGGACTTTTTTGTTCCAAAACAAATTAAAAATTTCTTTTAAATCTAGTTCTTCCATTTTTCCTCCTAAATTTTTATTTTTTCTTTCGCACTTTTATAGTATATATATAATAAAGAAAATTTTCAAGATTTTTGTCGAATTTTTTTTACTTTTTTTCTGTGATTTTGTTATTATTTTTTTCTGCTAATAATTTGGGGTTTTTATCTTTTTTCTTTCTATTCTTTATTCTCTTCTTTTTACTCTTATACGCAGGCTTATCTGTTTTATCTTCATTTACACCTTGGTATTTAAAATAATTATGTACTAAATTTGAAACAAAGATTAAGACAAATCCTCCAAAGAACATTAGTAAGCCTTTGCCAACAATTTGCCCCAATATTGCACTAAGAATTTCTCTTATAACAAAAGAAAATGCTTCATTTAAGATTGTAATCGTTTGAATATTTATTTTTGTATTTACAAATATATTCATAATTATAAAGAATAATCCTGTTGTAAATAAAGAAAATCCAATAAATGAAATGAGTCTATAAAATCTTTTGCCACATGTAACCATTAGCCCAAATAGAGAAACTGCAGCAAATATTAGAACTAGTTTATTTGTTACATCTAATACAAAAGAAAATTTATGACATGCATTAAAAATTTCTTTTTCATAGTCAAAATGAGCAATTGCATTTAAGTATTCTTTTGCCACTTCATCTACAAATGCATTTAAAGAAGCTTTTTGTTCTTCTGTTACAAGCATTCCTTGAGTTGCAGTATCAATATTAGCATGTAGTTTTGTTTTTAAACTATCAGCATTTACTGTTTCTTCTATATTACTATAAATATTAGTTAATATTTTTTGAGTATCATTAACTATGTCTTCCCTTGTAATAATTCCCTCTAAAACGCTTTTATCTAGCCCAGATTGAATTATATAATTTTCAAAATTGCTTGTTGCATAACCATATATTTTATCATAATATCCTGTTTCATCTATTACTTTCAACACATAATTTTTATCAAATAATGTTGAAGAAAAAGTGTTTATTACAAAATAAATGATTAAAGATATAGCTAAAACAGAAGCAAATACGTATCTAAAAACTGATTTAACTTTTTTCACCTTTTATTCTCCTTTTCATACAAAATTTATTCAGTTACTCTCTCTGCATATACTACATATCTTTGTGTTGCATAACCAATATTATTAAATGGATAACATGTGTATACCATTAATATTTCTTTATCTCTTTGAACTGGAAGTTTATCCAATTCTTTTTCATTTATTAACTGCATGTCATAAATTTTGTATTTAAACTCTCCATAAGTTGTTTTAACAATTATTTCATTTCCAACTTGTAGCTCTGAGAATTTTCTAAAAACATTTTCACTGTTATGTCCCATGTATATTATAGAGCCACCTTCTCCCGGAAAATAGCTTCCACTAGAATGTCCTACTCCATTTTTTAGAATTTCTAATGTATCTCCAAAATATACAGGCAAATCAACTCCTATTTGAGGAATTTCGATTGTTGCATATTTTGAACCATAATCTGGATAACTAGCTAGCTTTTGATTTTCGTTTATTGTTGTTTCTTTAAATTCAGTTTCAGTTTCTTGTTTAATATCAATAGCTACTCTATTAGCTAATGTTATTGTTTGTTCTATTTGTGCCCCAGCAAATATATTTACACAAACAATAATAGCTATTGTAACAAATAAAGCAACTATTATGCTTATAATAGTTGCTTTTATTGTTTTTCCTAAAAACTTAGGCATTAGCTAATTTCTTTCTAGCAATAAATCCTGCAGCTAGGGCTACTACTGCAACTGAAGAAACAACTAAAGCTATATTTGATTCATTACCTGTATAACTTAATTTGTCGTTAAAGTCTAGCACGTCTTCAACTTTTCCATTATAATAAATTGTAACTTTAGCACCATCCCATGAAATTTTTACATTTAATATTGCTGCTGCTTCTGTTGCTAAATCTTGAATTTTCTTTAAATCAGCTGATGATAATTTCCCTATATTTGTAACTCCTGCTTTTTCTAATACAGATACTACTTCATCTACTTTTGCCATTACAGCATCAGCTTGTGCATCTGTTGCTGGATGTTTTGATAAATATCTTTCCATTTTTACTTTGTGACCTTCTGTAACTCCGTATTTTGAGCCTTTTTCATATATTAAGTTTGGTAATTCAGCTCCTGTTGCTGCATTAACCATTGTTGTAGCAAAAACAGCTACCATAACGAATAAAATTGTTGCTAATAAAATTTTTTTCATTATAAAATTCCTCCCTTGTTAAATCTTTTTTAATTATAACATTTAAAAATTTTGAATGCAATAGTTTTTGAAAAAACTTTTATTTTTTTTAAAAAAGAAAACTTACTATACTGATAAGTTTTCTCTAACTTTAGAAATTTGATTTTCTATTCTATTGTAATTTTTCTATTTTAGTTTTTCAATTTCTTCTTTTGTTAATTCTGTTACTTCCATTATTATATTTATTGAAATATTTTTAGCTAACATTTTTTTCGCAGTCTCTATTTTTTGTTTTTCAATTCCTTCTTCTATTCCTTTTCTTCTTGCACATTTTAGGTTAGCAGCTTCGTCCCTAATTGCTTTTTCTCTTAACTGCGCCAATCTTCTTTCTGCTGCATCTCCTGTTAAATATTCAAATTCGTCTTCAGCTTGTTGTATGTATTTATTATCTATCATACGTATTGCCTCCAAATCTTCATTTTCTATAAATGTTAGCCAATCTTCCAACTTATCTCTTAACTTATTTGATACTCTTTTATATTTCTTTCTAAATTTGGGTAATTGTATATAATGTATTTCAACCTTATCTGTAAGAATTATATTCTCATAATCTCTTTTAAGTCTTGCTCTTTCATGAAACGGACCTTCATCAAATACATCAAAATCTGTAATCCATATTGATATAACTTTTGGAATTTCTAGATAATCCTCTCCACTATTTAAACTTTCATGAAATAAACCTGTTTCATAAAATACAGACCTATCAATTGTATTTTCATGTCCCTTTACTTGCATTTCTATATTAACTTTTGTATTATCATCAAGTGTTGCAACAACATCTAAAATACCAAGCTTATTTGTAATCTGTTGTCTTTCCAAAGATACATCTTTATCTATTACAACTTTGCTGATTTTTATATCTGTTAATATAGATTGAAGTAGATCTTTTAACAAAAGAGCATTTTTATTACTACCAAAAATTTTCTTAAAAATATAATCGTTAGTTGGCTTTAGCCTCTCCATCTACACCTCCATTCTAGCATAATATTATTTTTTTTTCAATTGTTTTGGATTTTTTCTCGAATAATTTTCGAATAAAAATTTTGAATTAAAAATTTAAAATCAAATCTCTGCAATTATTTAAACATATTATTATGATTTTGTCAATATGTAAATGGTAAAATATGGTAGTTCCCAGTTAGTAACATTTTATTACTAACTGGGTTTTATTCTAATCCCTACAAATCTTAATCTTCTTTAATGCCGATGTGATGATCACATAGCTTAATTTAACTCAAATTATAACTAACTGGTGGCTAATTCTAAAGAACTAGCCACCAAACATAGCAATTAACTGAAACTTACGTTTCAAACATAGCAATCTTTTATTAATATGTTAAAACTTATTAAATGATTAATCCATTTTATATTTATTATACAATTCACTATCATACTTAATTATTTTAAATTTTGCTAATCTACCAACAATAAAACTCATAGGAATTTTATATTTTTTAGAAATTTGTAGGCAATATTTTTCACTTGCATTATTTATGATTTCGTTCCAAACATCATCAGAAATCATTGTTTTTAATGCAAAATCATCAGCTCTTTTTTCAAGCAAATCTGTACCTTCTACAATAACTTTATTTTTTGCCTCGTTAAAATCACTTTTGCAATGTCCTAATTCATGAAACAATTCAAAATAAAATGAATCTTTACTTGAATAATTTTTAGTAAGATAAATAGCAGGATTTTTACCTTTAACTCTAAAACATCCTCTTACTTTTGTGCCTGACAATGCTTTTTCAACTATAAAATAAATACCATAACTATTTAATAATCCTTGTATCTTTTCTAAATCAATTCCCTTTTTATAACTTTCCGTTTTTAAATCATCAATTAAAAACAAGAAATTATCTTTATCATAAGCTGATACAGTTTGATTTTTAGTCATTTCATTGCATCTTGCAATCCATAAATTTAGTTTATTTAAATCATTTCCTGTCTTTTTAAATAAAGTCTTTTCTTTGATTCTTTCAAGAGCTTCAAAATCCTTAACTTTAAGAAAATCCATTAAATCAATATAATTTTGAACTGCATTTGTTTTATTATTAAATTTTATCCAATTTCTTTCTTCTAACTCTTTTAAATAATAATTCTTTTTCAAATATTTATTTAATTCATTAAGATTTCCATATTCTTTAATAAGTTTATCTGTAATGTATTTTCTGCACTCTGCTTTAATTATAAATTCAATTGGTATACCAGTTAATTGATATATACTTGCTGTCATTTCCAGAGTAAGAGTTTGCTTTTCATTTAATATCTCATTCATATGCTTTTGAGATATATTAAGTCTATTTGCAAATTCTGTTTGCGAAATATTATGAAATTCTAAATAATCTTTTAAATAACTTCCAAAACCTATACTCATTTTAATCACCTACCCCGTTGATTATTAAAGACTCTATTTTAGCCATTTTATCCATTATTTGCTTTTTGTGTTTATATTCAATTTTTTTCTTGTAATCTTTTAAAAATTGTTTTGATTTTATGATTCTCATTGTCTCACCTTGTGGCTTATTATAACATACTAGGTTATAATATGTCAACATGTTTTAGTATGAATTTTAAAAAAGATTTATTAAACATATCTTTTAACGAAACCCCAATTGGTTACAAAATGTAACTAATTGGGGTTTCTCTTAATCCCTACTATACAAATCTCTTGTATAAACATTATCTTTTACTTCTTCAAGTATTGGTTCAAATCTATTTGCAAAATTACATCACTTTTCTTTGCAAAAGAATTGAGGCCATTATCATAATTTGTAGGCGTGCTAATTACAATAAATCCTGCATCTTTAAAAGCTTCTTTATAATCTAATGTTGCTCTTAAATTTATTTATTACTAGAAACTAAATTTTCTCTTTCTTTTTTTATTTTTTGTATTTCCAAACTCCTGATAGCATGCAACATCATTAGATAGCATTTATCATACCATTTAATCAGTTCTTTTTCAGATAAACTTTTAAATTCTAAATCAATTGGATGATTAACTCCCATTTTATTAACTATTGTTCCTATTGAATCAACCAATTTACCGTCTATACTTGAAATACTATTTTTTATCTTTTCAATATAAAGATCAATATCTTTTAATATTTTTTTCTTTTCTTCAATATTATCTTGAATTCTAAAATCATTATACTCCAAAACTCTTTGAGATAACGACATTGGTATTTTGTTAATTACAGAGTCTGTATCTGCATTTCTCTTTGATATAAGTACTTTATCTTCAAAATTATAATATGTATAATTCATTTTTTCAAGTATTAATGGAATGTTAGATAATATAACCCTTTCATTGTCTTTAGTTAAACCTTTCATATCTAATTTACTTTTCATGTATTCCATATTTAAAATAAATTGCAAGTAATATAAGAATGTTTCATTTTCAATATTTCCTGTTTTTAAGATATCTTTTGTAATACCTATATGCATTAAATATTCTTCAACATCAATAATTGTATCTCTATATTCCCATCTAGTAAAAATAAATCTTTCAATCATTCCCATATAAGAATTAGAATCAGAATAATTTCCAATTCTATCCCCATGAAGCACTTTTACCATCTTTTTAAATTCATGTTGAATATCTAATCTATTTTCTATATCAAATATACTTTTTACCATTATATTTCTTCTCCTATTTAAATTCTTTTTTATTAAACCTTATATAAATTTGAATATTTTAAAAAAAATTGCATAAAATATCCTAAACATTGTTGACAAATGTTTGCAAAGGCTGTATAATTAAATTACAGATCACAAGACTGAACGGTGTAGCACCCCGTTGGTGCGTTGGATTGGTCATACCAATCCCATCGTTCCTTTTTTATTTATATAGTTTTATTCCTGCACCCTCTATTGAACCTTTGTGTTTTCTTATTGAATTTTGAAGAATATTAAAGAATGTTTCATCATTACCTTCATACTTCCTAAAAATTGCACCAGCACAAAAATCAGCTAATTGTATACCTGCACTATAATCAGAATTAACAAAAATCAAACTATCACAAAAATTAGGAAATTTTACAAAATATGTTCCCATATTTTTAGCTCTTAAATATGAAACCTGTAATTCAGTATCTAGTTTATTATTCAAATTTGTTTTTCTACTATCTGCCATTAGCATTACTGGAATCCTATTTTTCTTTCCTTCTTTACTTGTAATTGACATACAAAATCTTTCCATTAATAAATGCAATGCTAAGGAATATAAATCATTATGATCATTCACAAATTTTTTATTTTTAAAACAATATTCCTTATCCATAATTATTCCAACTACGGAATTTTTATATTTATTTACAATATGAATAATATCTTTTTTTAAACACATTATTTGTTCATAATCTAAATTTATATTTTTATATTTTGTATTCCATTTAATTTCATGATATGGATTTAGTCCATATTTTTCTTTTATTTTTCTTAATTTCTTTTCTATATTTAGTATTTCATTTGCCTCTACCATAAATCCAGAGAGAACAAAATATTTACTGGTATTTTTATTCAATTCATTTTTCTCAGCATCAAAACCACCTGGTTGTCCGACTCTCATCTAAAAAGACTATATACATATATTATACCTCTTTCTTATTTTTATTATTTTTCATATTCTATCACAGAGAATAGTTGTTTGCAATAGTTTTCGTTAAAATTTACTAAAATTTCACAAAGCCCAATTGACTACAAAATGTAGTCAACTGGGCTTTTAATTCTAATCCCTACTATACAAATCCCTTGTATAAACCTTATCTTTTACATCTTCAAGTATAGGCTCAAATCTATTTGCTAAAATTACATCGTTTTTCTTTGCAAAAGAATTGAAGTCGTTTACAACTATACAACCACTAAATTCTTCAGCTTTTAGAGTTGGCTCATATATTATAACATCAACTCCTTCAAGCTTAAGAAATTGATTTTGGGAATAGGTAAAAAAAGAAAACTTACTATGCTGATAAGTTTTCTTTAACTTTAGAAATTTGATTTTCTATTCTATTGTAATTTTTCTATTTTAGTTTTTCAATTTCTTCTTTTGCTAATTCTGTAATTTTCATTATTAATTCTATATCAATTTTTTCAGCTAACATTTTTTTCGCAGTCTCTATTTTTTGTTTTTCAATTCCTTTTTCAATTCCTTGTTGTATTCCTTCTTCTATTCCTTTTCTTCTTGCACTTTTTAATCCAGCTGCTTCGTCTCTAATTGCCTTTTCTCTTAATTCTGCAAGCCTTCTTGTTTCAGCATCACCTGTTAAATATTCAAATTCGTCTTCTGCCTTTTGAACTAATTTATTATCTATCATGCGAATCTCCTCCACATTTTCATTTTTTATAAATGTTAGCCATTGTTCCAACTTATTAGAAATCCTCTTACACTTTTCTTTAAATTTAGTTAATTGAATATAATGTATTTCTAACTTATCTGTTAATACTATATTTTCATAATCTCTTTTTAATCTTGCTCTCTCATGAAAAGGTCCTTCTTCAAAAACATCATAATCTGTAATCCATATTGAAATTGATTTTGGCATTTCTAAATAATCTTGACCACTATTTAAATTTTCATGATATATACCTGTTCCATAAAATACTGACCTATCTATTGTATTGTAATAATCCTTTACTTGCATTTCTATATTGACTCTTGTACTATCATTCAAAGTTGCCACAATATCTAATATACCAAGTTTTTCAGATATAAGTTTTCTTTCTAATGATACATCTTTATTGATTTGAACTTTCTTTATTTTGATATCAGTTAAAATTGCTTGAAGTAAATCCTTCAATAAATCAGCATTTTTACTTTCGCCAAAGAGCTTTTTAAATAAAAAGTCGTTAGTTGGCTTTAGCCTCTCCATCTACACCTCCATTCTAGCATATAATATTTAATTTTTCAATTGTTTTGGAATTTTTCTCGAATAATTTTCGAATTAAAACTTTGAATTAAAATTTAAAATCAAATTTCTGGTATTATTTAAACATATTTCACAATAATTGTCAATAGATAAATGGTAAAATATGGTAAGATTAGTTGCCAACAAATTGTTGGCAACTAATCTTTATTGCTAAAAATAATACTCCTACGCATTACTTTCTAATATTTCTTATCATAATGTTATACAAACTATTGATAATTTTCGACTCTTTCTACAATAAAACTTATTTGTTTTTTATATGCAAATATAAACAATATAGTAAGTCCAATAAAAAGTATTAAACTTGCTGCAAAAGTATTATCAACAATACATATGTAGCTTTGAATTATTGCCAAAATTGCGAATGTTGCTATATATGTTCTATATTGATTAGCCTCTCTTTGTAATATATCTATCTTTTCATCTTCTTTACTAGCTTTAATATAATTATTGTAATCAGCATGTTTTATAATTTTTATTTTTCTTAATACTGGTTGAAATACCACTGAACCAATTCTACTTAATACCAAACCTATAAAATAATATTCAATAATAGCAATTATAATATTACTATCTAAAAAATCATTCTCATAAATTTTGTTAAATATCGCTACAAATACAGCACCTGGCAAAAAGTGATTTATGAAGTGGTAGATTTCCATTTTTTCAATTATTTTTTCCATTTATTCCATCCTTTCTAAAGCTGAAGTTATCATTGAATAAAACTCTTTTTTTCTATTTCTAAATAGTATATTTTCTTCATCTGTAATATCAAACTCAAAGCCTACTTCAGTTCCATCATAATATTCTATCTTTCCTGTTTTTTTAGGCAGAAAAATTTTTTTATTTTTGGTGTCTTTCAAATTTCTTATTTTTCTTGTATTGCAAGAAATTACAATAATATTATTTTCAAGAATATCATCTATATTATTTATAATATAATTATTGGTTACAGGATCATGACCAACTATCATTATTACATCTAGTTGATTTGTAGGAATACTATTCAGTTCAATTATATTTTTACTACAATTTTTACTATTCTTGAAAGTATATATATGAAATAAATCATATATATACTTCATTCTAGCACTTATTTCAGTATTAGATACATTATTTTTACAAATCAAATATCTCATTTATCCTAAATTTCCTACCGTTTTTCTATTTTGTGAAATTTGATTTTCATCAAAGGTTAGCATTCCTTTTTCTTTCGTATTCATTACCCTATATCCTTTTGTTTCTAATTTGTCTGATCCACCATTTGAATTTCCTGTATTATCAGAAATTATATATTGTTTTTCTAAATCATCTTTTGTTTCTTCAAATATTTTCTCTCCTATTTCTGCATTTCCATGATGTGGTAGTTGTATTACTCTAAATTCTTCCAACTTCTCTTTTTTTACTGATTCAAAAGATGAATCACCAGTTAATAATACTTTTTTATCTCCTATGGAAACTTCTAAATGAATACTTGTAGCATTAGTAATTGTTGAGCTATCTATAGTATCTCCTTCTGTAGTATCTAATCCCTTTGCTGCAGCATTTAAAATATAGTCTTTACCTGGTCCAGAAATTCTAATTCCTTCAGCAATTTCTATATGTTCAAATGCATCTTTTAAATTATGACCTGAAAGTTGTTCTATATTGTCATATGTATCTTTTATTTGTTCCTTCAAAGCTTCTCTGTTCTTCCTTCCATCATCTATAATATCTAAAATGTCATCAACATATTTTAATAATAATACAGTTGTTATCTCTGATGTCTTATTATTGTCCACTAATACTGGAATTCCTTTAAAATGATCGTCATCATTATGTGATAATACAACTTTTGTTTTTGAATAATTATGCTTTTTCATATAATCTATTACCCAATTAGCATAATATTCGCAACCACAATCATATACTACTAACTCCTTACTATTATCTATTACAAAACAGTCTCCATTATTTTTACTACTATCCTCACATTGTTGCGAGCTTAACACATAAATTTTCATATTTTCAATCCTTTCATTCAAAACATCGCCATCACTTGCAAACATGATATAACTATTTTTTAAAACTTTTTTTCAATTCACTATCTGCAATAAAATTTTTTACTCTGTGATATTCTTTATCATGTCCTCTATTGATAGCTTCTGGCAATAATCCATGTCCTCTAGTTCCATCCTTAGCTATCACAGCAGCCACATCAAGATTATCAGGAATATTAGACTTAGAATTTAATTTTTGGTATGCTTTTATGTAATCATTTTCATTTTTGGGTGATGTTCTATTCTTTGCAATTCTATTTTCCATACAATCTTCGCCTCCTTTCTTCCTATTTTTCTTTTCATCTTTTATGTTAATTTTGGCTTTATTATACAATCAAGAAAATTACAAATCTGTTGCAGATGCAACATTTTTTATTGTTAAAACTGCAACCTCAACGGCCGCAATATGTTACAAGTTTATTACATTTTTGTTACAAAGTTGTAACAAAAAAATCCCCATATGTATACTATAAAATTCAGTACACATATGGGGATTAAACTAATCCCTACTATATAAATCTCTTGTATAAACCTTATCTTTTACATCTTCAAGTATTGGCTCAAATCTATTTGCTAAAATTACATCACTTTTCTTTGCAAAAGAATTGAAGTCATTTACAACTTTACAACCATTAAATTCTTCAGCTTTTAAAGTTGGCTCATATATTATAACATCAACTCCTTCAAGCTTTAGCCTTTCAATTATTTCTTGAATAGCACTTGATCTAAAGTTGTCTGAATCTGCTTTCATTGTTAATCTGTATACACCAACAACTTCAGGATTTTTTCTCATAATCATTTCTGTTATATGTTTTTTTCTTGTTCTATTAGAACGCACTATTGCTCTAATCAAGTTTTGTGGCACATTATCAAAGTTAGCAAGTAATTGCTTTGTGTCTTTTGGTAAGCAATATCCACCATATCCAAAAGATGGGTTATTGTAATGTGTTCCGATTCTTGGGTCTAACCCTACACCTTCAATAATATCTTGTGTATTTAAACCTTTTATTTCTGCATAAGTGTCTAATTCATTAAAATATGCAACACGAAGTGCTAAATATGTATTAGCAAAAAGCTTAACTGCTTCTGCCTCTGTGCTGTCCATAAATTTAACAACAACATCTTTTTTTATTGCACCTTCTTTTAAAAGTTCAGCAAACTTTTCAGCACGAGCGCTCTTTTCACCTACAATAATTCTTGATGGATATAGATTATCATATAAAGCTTTTCCTTCTCTTAAAAATTCTGGAGAAAACATTATATTATCTATTCCATACTTTTCTTTCATATTCTTAATAAAACCAACAGGAATTGTAGACTTAACAACCATAGTAGTATCAATTCCCATAGACTTAACCTTTTGAATAATATCTTCAACACTAGATGTATCAAAATGATTTTTCTCATCATCATAATTTGTAGGTGTGCTAATTACAATAAATTCTGCACCTTCAAAAGCATCTTTATAATCTAATGTTGCTCTTAAATTTAAAAACTTGTTTTGTAAGAAATCTTCTATTTCTTTATCTCTTATTGGAGATTTCTTGTTATTTATCATTTCTACTTTTTCTGGGATTATATCTAATGCAACTACTTCGTTGTGTTGTGCTAGTAGTGTTGCTATTGATAATCCTACATATCCTGTTCCTGCTACTGCGATTTTCATTTTTATCTACTCCTTTATTCTATTTCTAATAATCTTTTTTCGATTTTTTTATAAATGTTCTTCAATTTACTATTATAAATTTTTTCTACAACAAAATCTATAATTTTCTTAATTGTATATTTATATATTATGCTTATAATTAATGATACAATAAATAGTATAACAGCATATATTAATGTTTCTATTATTATATTGTTATATGTAAACTTTTCTCCAATCCATTTCCAAATATCTTTCCTCAAATAATCTCTAACTAATATATTTTCATGTATTATATAAATGTATAATGTTAAAGATGCAATATAATTCACCTTTTTATTGTAAAAATTCATATTTTTGAATATACAAAATAGTGAAAATGCAATTATTAACAATAATGGATTATTATATCTAAGCCAATGCAATACCTTATTGCTCATAAAGTCTAATTTTAATCCAAATATATTTGTAAAAAATATCAAAGCTATAAACATAATAATACTAATAATTAATAGTTTTAAATTAAATTTTTTATTTCTTACAATACCTATACAATATTTTTTAAAATATGATACAATAAAAAATATTGTCACAAATAACAACAGATTTGTTGTATAAAAACTAGACTTTATAAAACTTATTCCCCAATATAATATGATAGCCATTAAATTAAATCTTAACAATTGTTTTTTTGAAATTTTATCTAATATCATATTTAAAAAAGGTGTAATCATTAAAAACAATATATAACAAGTCATATACCAATTATTCGCAAATAAAGTTGGAAAAAAAGATTTTAATATATCTTTTTTTCCAATGTTTATTCCCAAAATCAGAAATGCAATCATTATAATTATAGATATAACAAATATTTCAACTATAAATGTTAATATCTTCTTTTTATTATTTTTATTGCTTCCAATTAAAAACCATGATGAACAAATTATGAATATACAATTTCCTAATATTCCTAAATGCATAAATATCATTAATATAAAAAATCGAGGATTAGTTGTTGCATTATTTAATAAAGCCGAATTCATACTTGAATATGTTTGTACAACATGGGAAACTATAATTAGCAAAATAGCAATAATTTTTACTGTTTCTATACCACTTTCTCTATTTTTAGCTGTAATCACATTATCATTTCCTTCCAAATCTATAATTTTTTATTTATAATTTTATTTTATCTTTCATTTCTGCATTAATATTGGGAGGATTCCATCTTAGCAATCCAGATGCGGGTGTAAAAGTAAACTCACTTATTTTTATTGTACCATCCTCTAAGATATAAAAATCTACTCTAATAAACTTATAATCTTTTGATATATCTTTTGATATCTTAATAATTTCATTTAAATTTTTAGGTTTTTTTATATTTCCTTCTAATCTTGGTTCCGATGTTATAAAATCTAATTCATTCCAATTCTCATCAAAACTCTTTTTTTCATTTACTCCATGAGGACTTTCAATATATGAAATAAACAGAATATCTCCTTTCGAGCAATATACTTGACAATCAATTATATTATCACCTAAATATTCTTCACAAATAATTTTGGGTTTTATATTCTTATATTGCATTTCAAAACCATTTAAATAAGCATAGTTTAATTTTAACCAATAATTAAATTTCTTTTTAGCCTCAATCATATTCCATTTTGATTTATCTTTAACAATTTCATTCCATCCACTACCATGATTACACTTTAATACAAATGAATTTGGCAAATCTGCATAATTAATTTCATTAAATTTATTCCATACTCCAATTAATAGTGGTAAATACTTATTTCCATATTCTTTTTTTACCTTATCTCTCATTAAATATTTATCAACCAATGCTGTTTTACTTGCATTATTATCATATAATTTTAATTTTTGAATAACTTGATTAAAATTCTTAGGATTCTTTAAATCTAAAATCTCACCATTAGTTTTAATTTTATACCATTTTTTTAATTTTTTTTCATAATTATTATTTTTTAAAAGATTTTTACACTTTATTATCAAATATTTCTTTTTAATTTTTTGTTTTATTTTTTTATACATTGCTCCTCCTATGGCTTTTTAATAAATCCCTAAAAATATATTTTATATTTAAAATAAAATATATAAATACTCCTATTATAACTTCCAAAATAATTTTTATAATAATATTAATTTTCATGATATTGCAAAATATCCAGACCACTATTCCCATTGCAAATGCTTTCGATAAAAATTCTAAAGCAGTTTTTACATAAGTAAAAGTATTCATTTTTTTTGATATCATGATTGACTGATAAACCATAACAACTAATTCCGCTAATACAGTTGATATACATGCTCCAATCGAATTATATTTGTTAATCAAAATTATATTAAAAACTAAATTAACAATCGCTCCCAAAGATAACGACAAAATAAATTCCTTATCCATAGATTTGGGCAATAAATATTGTGTTCTTAATACATTTGCAAAAGATATAATAGGAATAGTAACCGCTAAAATTTGAACAATTATTATTGTTTTATTATAAGCATCTCCCAAAAAAAATGGAATAAAATCATTAGCAACAATAATTAATCCTATACATAAAGGCATAGACATAAATAATGCAAACTTTATTGATTTTGATATATATAATTTAAACGTTTCATCATCGCCTTTAGCCACTAAATTTGACATTCTTGGTAGCATAACTGTTCCTAAAGCAGTAATTAAAGTCATTGGCAAATTAATAATCCTCTCTCCATATTCGTATAATCCAACTTCTTTAACATCAACCATATATCCTAGCATAACTTTATCCATCATTTTATATATACTTACAGCAATAACTGGAATAAACAAAATAAGCATTGGTTTGAAATGTTTTAAAACATCTTCTCTTCTTACTTTTACAAATTTAATCTTATTTTTCTTTAAAAATGGAAATAATACCAATTGCGATAATAATGTCGACCCTTGTAATATTATTATATATTTTATTAAATCTGTTGCTGATTTTACAAATGTAAAAATTAGTATAAGTGCAATTAATCTAATTACAATGTTTCTAACTACAGTAGTTTTAAATTCCTCTAATCCAAAGAATAACCAACTGATATCAAATAATGCAGATATAACAAATAATCCCTGGACTATAAAATATATTTTATAATTATTTGCAATAAAAAAAACAAATATTAAATACATAGCCAAAACAATTAAGGATATAATAACATGTAAAATAAACAACGAAGTAAATTCATAATTAAGTTTTTCTTTATTATCTCGATTTTGAGCTATAAGTCTATTTCCATAATTAGCAATTCCCAGTAAAGCAAAAATTACAAAATAATTTGCAATAGAATATGTATAAGAATTAACCCCCGAACCTTCAGGTCCAATTATCCTTGCAATATATGGAGTAGTAATTAGCGGTAATACAATTGCAAAAACTTGATAAACTATGTTATATAAAAAATTTTTCTTCACACTTTTTTGTCCCATATTATTTTACACCTAATTTTCTTAAATAATTTTTTGAAAACCATATTTTATAGGTAGATTTAAGCATTACTCCACTAATCGGCTTTCTGCGAATAATATTTTTTAATTCATTATTCGCTTCTCTCCTCATATCATTAATAATATACAAGGTAATTAATTGTCTACTAAAATTACATTCAACATTATTAATCATTCTTTTGTTACTAAGATTATCATAAAACTTTCTACACCAATTTCTATAATTTAATAATCCTTTTATATTACTTAGTTTTACACCACTAATTCCATTTCCATTATGTTCATAGTACAAAACAAGATTTTGATTTACCGAATAAACCTTATATCCATTTGCAATTATTTTTAATAATAAAATAGAATCTTGCTTTGAAGGTGTATCTTCAAACATAGAAACGCTTTCCAATACATCTTTTTTAGCTAACCACATAGATGTACCGGCAATACACCCTAGCATTTGTTGATATAAAGGCAATCCATTATAACTATGCTCATAACTTCCTATTATTTCTTTCTTATCATTTATTCTGCTACAATTGCAATATATCAATCCAACATTTTCTTCTTTATGTTTTAAATATTCTTCATACATACGCTTTAATCTTTCAGGTAAATAAATATCATCATCATCTAAAAAAGATATTAATTTTCCTTTAGATGCCTTTATCCCTTCATTTCGTGATAATGCTCCACCCAAATTAGTAGAATTTAAAATTAAATTTATATTATTGTATTTTCTTACTATTTCTTTTGTTTTTTCTCTTTCATTTTGTATTTCACTATTATCATCAACAACAATTACTTCTATATTTTTATATGTTTGATAAAAAGCACTTTTTATAGCGTCTTCAAGTTTATTGCTACGATTATATGTTGTAATAACAATACTAATTAATTCTTCTTCCATTCTTCCTCTTCCTTTTTAAACAGATTATAAAAAAAACAAGGATATTTAATAAAATCCATCACCCAAGTAACTGGTTCCAATATTATATATAATATTTTTTTCTTAAAATTTTTGAACCCATTAATTTTCATTTTTCTACACCAAATAATATATAATAAAGTCCAATTAACTTTTTTTCTAAAAACAACCGCCGTTTCAGCAGATGATTTTAATGATAACGAATATCCTATGGGATTATTTTTTTTTAATTTATTAGATTGCGATGTATATCCATTTTCCTGATATTCGCCATAATATAATTTATTATTAATAGTTAATAATTTATATTTTGTATCTATTTTATCAAATACAACATTTTCATATATAAAATTTTCATTTTCTATTTCTGGAAATAAATAATTCTTTAATATTTTTGTTTTATATAGTCTTAATGTATCACCCTTAAAGCCTTTTTTTTGGTATAATTCTAAGCCAGATATCATTATTTCATTTGGAATTTCTGTTCCTATTACTTTTTTATTATCTATTCTAAATCTATTTCCAATGATTCCAGATATGGTTTCAATATTATTAATCTTTTTTATTTTTTTATTTAATATTTCAACACATTTTTCATCTAAAATATCATCTGAGTCTAAAATAAGGAAATAATCATTTTTACATTTTTTTACAGCAGTATTATGTGCTCTATGTTTTCCACCATTTTTTTGATAAATATATGTAATTTTAAATGGGATATTGCTACTAATTTTATTTATATATTCTTTAGTCCCATCTGTAGAACCATCATCTATAATCAGCCATTCAAAATTATGATTTGTTTGATTCACTAAAGATTTGAAACATCTTTCCAACAAATGTTTTCTGTTATATGTTGGCGTAAATATCGTTATCATCCTTATCTCCTTCTTTCAAAATTTGTTTTTGTACAATAATACACATAAACATATATACTTGTGTTCCAATCCACAACCCTAATGTCTCAGTAAAACCAATAATAAAAATTGCAATTAGCCCATAAAGTATCTCTCTTTTTCTAATTTTTGAAACAAAATAAATTAAATAATAATAATACATTAAAAAAATAGGTATTCCAAAAGTATATAAAACTCCCATATACCAATTATGAAAATTGTTTATTATACCTACATGTGTATAATAACTTGTTCCTAATCCAAACATATACCCATAGTTTTCTTTTCCTAAAGCTTCAAACATATTATACCATAAACTTTCGCGTCCAGTATATAGTCCCTTTTCCATAAACGGAATCTCAAAACTTTCTTTATTAATATACATATTAACATAAATTACAGGAAAAACTATACCAACTATAATAAGGATACACAATAATATTTTTTTATATTTAGCAATTATCCTATTTAAAACTGGTATATAATTCATTAACAAATATAATAGTAATGCTATTAGAGCTGTTCTACAATTTGTTAAATATATGCAATATAGCGAAATAGTATATAGTAAAATGGATCCTATTTTAATTATTTTAGTTTTATGCTCGTCTAAATATGATTTTATAATAATTGTAGTTAAAAAAATAAAAATAGCTATACCATTAGGATTAAACATACTTTCTCCTGTAACATGTGAATTCCAAGCATTAAAAGACAATCTAATATTAAAAAACCATAATATAATACAAATATAATAAACAAAATTTTTCATTTTACTATTAATTTTTAAATAATTAAAAATTAATAATCCTCCTAAAAAATGAAATAAATTCAAAAAGCTCCCTATTCCACCATTTGATACCAATACCGAAAAAATAGAAAACAATAGTATTATAATTATTAAATAAAAACCTTTTGCCTCTTTTAATATATCTTTTATATTTAATAAAAAAAGAAAAATCAATAATAAACTTTGTATTAGCAAACTATACTTTGAATAGATATTTGAAAAAGCAGATATTGTACTTGATAATAAAACCAATAAAAAATATAAATAAAAAATAAAATTACTTATTTTATTAGATTTTATTTCCATAAATTTTTCCCCCTCGTAAAAACTATTCATTAACTATTTGTAATAACTCTAATGCTTTATTTTTAACACAGCATTTATCCTTATCGTAATTTATATTCTTATTTTTATGTAACATCTTATAATTAATCTTAGTTAATAATTCTTCATTATCATTATTATCAGCTATAATATCATTTTTATCTATATTTTCTAATATACTCAATGCTCCAATATTTTTAGATATCAATATATCACATCCACATTCTAGTGCTTCCACAATTGATAATCCAAATGTTTCAAAATAACTATTCTGTATATACAAATCTGATTCACACATTTTATTCAAAACTTCATCATGAGATAAATTTTCGTAATATTCAACAAAAGTATAATTTTTTATTTTTTCACCATCCTCAAGCATTTTTCCTATAACAACATATTTAACATCCCTTTTTGCTCTATTAATAGCTTCACAAATTTTTAAATTATTCTTTTGTTTCATTCCTCCACCAACAGAAATAATAGTAAACTTCTCATGTTTAATTCTGCTTTTATTTATTTTAATATCAATTCCATTATTTATATAAATAATTTTATCCTTAAATTCTGAATATTCTTTTTTCAAATACTTAGAAAATTTTTCAGAAACACAAATTATTGTACCAACATTTTTTAGTAACTCATATTCGGATTTAATTCTTTCTTCTTTATTGTCAATATTTTTATACTTAACTTCTTCTTTTACAAAACCATGCATTAAGTACAATGTCTTTTTATTTAGCTTTTTTGCAATTTTAAGTAACACTATATTTAATTTTGAATAACCCGATATAATTACATTTTTAACAAAAATTATATATATCATAAAATGAATAGTACGCAATATTTTATTATTTGTAAAGCAAAAATACATTTTGCCCTTTAAATATGGATAATAATTTTTATTAACTATAGCTGGTCCTGTATTATTTAACATATCACCTACAAAATATGTTTTTTTCATAAGCACTCCCTTTTATATTTTTTAACACCATTAAGCATATACTCAATAGCTTTTAAAGTTGAGATTTTATTATCTATAAATCTTTTTCTTTTTCTAATTGCAAATTGAATTATTAAAAGTTTATACCACGTTTTTGACATAGCATAAAAAACTGCACCTCTAACATTAAAATAATTTTCGTCAAATCCTTTAAACCAAGATGAATTATTATCTTTTAATGTTGCAATAGTTTTGGGAACATAATAAATTTTTAATCCTTTTTTTAAACATTCTGCTAAAAAAATATTTTCTTCCCCCATATAGAATTTTGTTCCTGCACCGAAATTTTCATTAAATCTTATTTTTTTATCTTTAATTGATTTTCTTTTAAAAGTAACCTGCACTGATTGTATTTGTAAACTTTTTAGAAAATTTATTTTTCCTTCTTTCCTTTTGGGCCTTTTTTTATTACTATCATAATTATCAACATAAAATGCTATTATATCTGCATCAGGATATTTTATGTATCCGTCATTAATAGTTTTTTCATAATTTTCCTCATATTCCAAATCATCATCAGCTAAAACACATATATCACCAATAGCATTATCTAATGCTCTGTTTCTACTTTTGCTTAGTCCTTTTTCATTAAACGAATACAATCTTTTATCTCCATAATCTATATCTTTAATTTGCATAGTATTTGTTTGATTTATAACTAAACTTTTTTTTACTTTTAAATTATTAACTAAGTCTTCATGATTCTCTAAGTTCATAGTAGAAATCAATATTTCAATATTCATCTTTACCTCTCAAAAATTTTTCTATCTTGTACTTTCTGCTTTTTCCCAAAAAGGTTTTGCTTTTCCTGTCAAAATGTTTTTAACTCCTATTATCTGAGCAATTATCGTCATACAATAATAGTATATAAAATTAATTAATTTATTATTTATTTTTAACAATGGCTTTAATAATGCAATAATATATATACTAATTTGTATTAAAAATGCAAATAGATATAAGTAATTCTTCATCATTAATAGCCCACTAGAAATTAAAGCAATTATATGCATTAGCCATAATAAGTATCTTGAAGTTCTATGCCCCAAATAGAAATATGTAAACCATCTGCATTTAAAAACATTAAGAATTTTGATACTTGGTAAAATAGAAGTCAAAATTCTTCTATTCATTCTAACCTTTCTTTTAAATTCATCCTCAACACTTTCACCTGCTTTTTCATATGCAATTGCATCATGATTTGCAATTGCTTTTTTTCCATGAAGAGCATAGTATAACGGCATAGAACTATCATGGCATTTTATAGGTTCAAAATACACATATTCAGCTGTCCTACAGGCATATAATGCACCATTACCAGCGGTAATGGTTTGCAACCTGGATTCAATATCTCTTATTCTCAAGTCTAAATTCCAATAAGTGTTCTCTGATTTACTCGTAGTATTATCTTGTGAATTACTATACGATAATCTTCCTGTAACATAAACTATATTTTTATCTGTAAAAGCAGAAACAATTTCTCTTATAGAGTTCTTTTCCAACATGGCATTTGCATCAGTCATAACTAATATTTCACTTTTTACTAATTTGGCTGCTTCGTTTTGAGCGTTTGTCTTTCCCTTTCTTTCACTTGCCTCATATAATACAATCCTTCTATCATTATTATTCCTGATTACTTCTTTAACAATTTCATTAGTTTTATCAGTACTATTATCAGATGAGACTAAAATTTCTAATTTTTCATTTGGATAATCAATATTCAAAACATTTAGCATTTTTTGATTAATAACCTTTTCTTCATTATGAGCAACTATCATAATTGTAACTGTTGGCAGATAATTATAGTCTTTTTTTATTTTTTTCAACTTAAATATTCTATTTATAACTAAAAGTGATAAATTATATCCAATATTTGCCCAAAAAATAACAAATACAGAAGTCCAAAAGAGAATATCCATATACATCTTTTTCCTTTCCTTAATAATAATATTATATAATCTTTAAAGATTTAAAACTAAATATATTAATATCTTCTTTAATTCCCTTAAAATATGATTTTTCAGAATAAACTCCATTATTCCTAACTACTCTAATTGTTTTTACAGGATAAAGCATTTTAATATAAAAATCTTTTTTAGGATTATCTCCCACATACATCATTTCATCATATTCTATATTAAAAAATTCTTTCATCATTTCAAAAGCCTTAGGGCTAGGTTTCCAATATTCTTTGCCTAATTCATCTGTGATTATAATTTTATCAAACAATTCATAAGCATTCAAGACTTTTAATTTATTTTTTTGAGTGATAGCATAACCATCAGTTATAATTCCTAGTTTTATGCCTTGTTGTCTTAATTCTTCTATGCAGGGCATTACATCTTCAAAGAATTCTATTTGTGGAATATGTTCTCTGTATGTTTTTACTAATTCTTTTATGTATTCCTCATTATAATTTAATTTTAATTTTTCTAGTAATCTATTAAAAACGTTTTTTGAATCATTCTCAAATAATTCCCACATTAAATTATAAATTTGTTCTTCGCTATTTTCTAATTTATAGTCTTCTTTTATTTTTTTAGATATTACTCTATATCCACTTTTAATATAATCGTATTCGGAAATTAGTGTATCATCTAAATCAAATATAACAGCTTTAATCATTTATTAACTCCATATTTTCATCAACCATTATTGCATCGTCAAACCTAAAGAATGAAATATTCTCTCTATAATCTTCATTAAAATCCAATTTTTCACCATTAAGTAATTTATATAAATTTTTACAAGAATTTGCTCCTGCTTTTATACTCATTGGAGCGCCTCCACCAAATCTTGGGTTTATTTCTATATATTTTATTCCTTCTTTAGTTTTCATGCATTGTATTGTAATTTGCCCTATTGGTTTTAATACCTCTAAAACTTTTCTTATATCATTAATTATTTCTTGGTCTTTTAGAATTTTTCCTTTTATAATTTCACCACTTCTTGTTGCAATTCTTTTTCTTGGAACTATGGTTATAATGTTACTATTAAAATCCAAGAAACAATCTACCGTATATTCTTCACCTTCCATGAATTCTTGTACTATTGGCTCTTTAACATAATTATAAAAGAATTTTAATTCATCTATATTATTCACTTTAAAAGTGTTTATGCTTGAGCTACCATTAAGCGGTTTTATAAATACTGGAAATTCTACATTTTCATTTTTTATGTCTTCTTCTTTTATTTGAACTGGAACCCCAAATCCATTTTCTTCAAAAAATCTCTGTGTATTTATTTTATCTCTGCATATTTTTATTACACTTTCATCTGATACAAGCACTTTTGCTTGTGTACTTTCTTCTATTTTTTGTTTTTCTTGTGATAATATTAAAAGTTCTGTATCTATTGTGGGCACGATAAGATGAATGTTTTCTTCATTACAAATTTCAATTATTGAATCTATATAATTGTCTGTTCCAATTCTTGGTATTTGATATTTTTTATCAGCAAAATATAATGCAGGTGCATTATTCATTAAATCAGCCGCAACTATTTTGCTAGTTATTCCTAACTTTTTTGCAGCATCCTTAAAACATTTTATTAATTCTACTCTTCTTCCAGCACTTAATATTAATATATTTTTATCTTCCATCATTACTCCTTGCATTATTCATTGTTATTGGTAATTGTTGTTGTTTCTTTAACTTCTGTTCCTGTAAATATTTCCATCGTTGCCTCTCCATCTTGTGATATTCCTTCTCTTTTGAAAACTTTTCCTATTGTCATAAAAATTATTTTTACATCATTTTTAAATGTTAAATGATTTATGTACTCAATATCTTGCTTAAATTTTTCTTCCCATGTTATTGAGTTTCTTCCAGATACTTGTGCTAACCCTGTTAATCCTGGTCTTACATCATGCCTATGTTTTTGTTCTTCATTATAAAATTCTAAATATTGTACTAATAGTGGCCTTGGTCCAACTATTGCCATATCTCCTTTTATAATGTTTATTAATTCTGGTAATTCATCTAAGCTTGTGCTTCTTAAGAATTTACCAAATTTTGTAAGTCTTTGTTCATCTGGTAATAAATTACCTTGTTCATCTTTTTCGTCTGTCATTGTTCTAAATTTATATAGTTTAAATATTTTTTCGTCTTTTCCTGGTCGCATTTGTTTAAATATTACTGGATTCCCTAATTTTATTCTAACTAATATGTACAAAATAAGCATTATCGGGCTTAGCACTATCAATGCCAACAGACTCAATGTAAAGTCTAATATTCTTTTTACATATTTTGCATACATTGGAAATTCCCCTTTCTAAGTTTTATTTAAAACAATTTTTAATTACCTCTATTATTCTGTCTTGTTCTTCTTCAGTCATTTTATTGTCACTTGGTAAGCATAATCCTCTTTCAAATATGTCTTCGCCAACATCTGTACCTTCTCCTGCAATATATGCATTTGAATTTGCTCTACCATTTCCATTTGCTGTTATAAATGGATTTTCTCTATATAGTGGTTGCATGTGCATTGGTTTCCATATTGGTCTTCCTTCTGCATTTATGCTTGATATTTTTTCTAATATTTCTGTAGGAGTTGTTTTTCCTTGTTCAGTTTTGTATAATGCTTGTTTTTCTCCTCTTACTTGTTCTCCCATTACTTTTTTATCTAGCATCATTGCAGATAACCAATAGTTTGGCTCTACTTTTTTGCTATCAAATGGGTTCATTATTACTGGTAAGTCTTTAAATCCTTCTTTATATCTTTCATATATTGCCTTTTTTTGTGCAATATGTTCATCAATATGTAACATGTTTCCTCTTGCTATTCCTGCTATTATATTGCTCATTCTGTAGTTGTATCCTAGTTCTTCATGTTGGTACCATGGCGCATTTTCTCTTGCTTGTGTTGACCATTTTCTTACTTTATTTGCATCTTCTTCGCTATCTGTTAAGAACATTCCACCACTTGAACCTGTTACAATTTTGTTTCCATTAAATGATATTGCATTATAATCTCCAAGTGATCCTGCCATTTTCTTTTTTCCATCTATGTAACAATATGCACCTAGTGCTTCTGCTGCATCTTCTACTATTAAGATATTATGTTCTTTACATATTTTTATAATTTCTTCCATATTTGCTGGCACACCATATAAATGTGCTATAACAAGTATTTTTACTTCTGGATACATTTCAATTGCTTTTTCTAATGCTTTTGGGTCCATGTTCCAGTCTTCTTTATTTGTATCTATAAATATTGGAGTTCCGCCTTCATATACAACAGGATTTACTGTTGCATCAAATGTCATATCTGAGCAAAAAACTTTTTTACCATAAAGTGATCCGCCTTTTCCATCTCCAGTACCTGTCATCGTATTATATGCTTTTAAACTCGCTAATTTTACTGCCAAATGAATAGCTGATGTTCCAGAAGCTAGTGCAACTGCATGTTTTACTCCTACATAGTTTGCAACCATTTTTTCAAGTTCATCTATGTTTTTTCCAACTGTTGAAACCCAGTTTGTTTCTATTGCTTCTTTTACAAATTGTAATTCCTCTCCATGCATTGTTGGAGATGAAAGCCACACTTTATTTTCAAATGGTTTTATATTTTCTTCCATTAGTTTTTTCCCTCTTCCATCAATATTTATTTTTGATTTATTTCCTCAAGTCTTTTTTGGTTTACCTCTTTATTATCTTTGTAAGTAGGAACCAATTCCTTCATTACTGTTTTTATTCTATCTTTATCTTCATTGTTATTTTCATCTAGCAATTCTTTTAACGCCATTAGTTTAGCTTCTACCATCTCCATAGTAATATCTGATGGTGGTGCTATATGAATTTTTTCGTGTTTTGTTTCTGTTAAGCCTTCTTCATTCATTAGAATTTCTTCGTAAAGTTTTTCTCCAGGTCTTAAACCTGTTACTTTTATTGGCATATCAACATTTGGTTCATATCCCATAAGCCTTATTAGCTTTTCTGCCATGTCATATATTTTTACAGGTTCACCCATATCTAATACGAAGATTTCTCCACCTTGTGCATAGCTCATTGCTTGTAATACTAATGATACTGCCTCTGGTATTGTCATAAAGAATCTTGTTATGTCTTTATGTGTTACTGTTACTGGTCCACCTTTTGCTATTTGTTTTTTAAATAGTGGTATTACTGAACCATTACTTCCAAGCACATTTCCAAAGCGTACTGCTGCATATTCTGTTTCACTTGCTTTGTTTTTTGCTTGTATAATCATTTCACAAAGTCTTTTTGTTGCCCCCATTATATTTGTAGGGTTTACAGCTTTATCTGTTGAAATTAATATACATCTTTTAACCTTGTATTCATCTGCACATGCCATTACATTATATGTTCCAAATACATTATTTTTAATTGCTTCTAATGGACTTGTTTCCATTAATGGAACATGTTTATGTGCTGCAGCATGGAATACTAAGTATGGATTGTATCTTGCAAATATTTCGTTTAATCTTTCTTTTTCTCTAACATTTGCAACTATTGCAGCAATGTTTGCTTTTGGATAATTGAATTTTAATTCTTGTTCTATATCATATAAATTGTTTTCGTAATTGTCTACTATTACTAATGTTTTTGGATTAAATTTTATAATTTGACGGCAAAGTTCTGAACCTATTGAGCCTCCACCACCTGTGACTAAAACTACCTTTTCCTTAATTAGTTCGCCAATTAATTTATTATCAAGTTTTATTGAATCTCTACCTAGCAAGTCTTCTATTTCAACATCTCTAAAGTTTTCCATGATATTTTTAGATTTTATTAAATCTTTTGTACCTGGTAAAATTCTGACTTTACATCCTGTTTCTTGGCAGATGTTTAGCATTTGTTTTCTATCATTACTATTTATATTTGATATTGCAAATAGAATTAATTCAACATTATGCTCTTTACACATTCTAGGAATGTCGTATCTTGTTCCTAATATCTTTTTACCTGATATTGCATAATTTACTTTATATGTATTATCGTCTATTAAGCCGACTACATTATATAAGTCGTTCATTGAGTTTTTTAATGTTCCAAGCAAGATTCTTGTAGCGTCTCCTGCTCCAATTATTAAAACATTTTTTCTTGAATCATTTGAATGATGTTCTGCTTTAAGATATCCATTTAATAATAATCTTAATAAAACTCTATAACTAATAATAAATGTTACTATTATTAGTGCTGCAACACTAGTTACTCTTATTTGTGCAAAATAATCTCCTAAGAACATTCTGCATGCTACAACTATAATATAAGATAGTAAACATGCAAATACATAGATTAAGTAGTCTTTTCCGTTTTCGTATCTTGTTATGTTTTTGTATGTTTTAAATATATGTAGCATTAATGAGTATACTATAATTGCTAATATTATTGTATTTATTGTAGGAATATGGTTTAGATCTAAAGTGTTTTTGACAATAACATTTGCTACCATGTATGCGACTGTTATTATTAAAATATCGAATACTCTAAGCAAGTAATTTCTGTACTTTTTTAAAGTTTTCAATTTCATTTCCCCTTTTAAAAATTTTGTGTTTTTCTCGACACGAATTTATTATAACCTTCTTGAATTTTTATTGCAACCCTTTTTGTCGAATTTCTAAAATTTACTATTTTTATTTTTTATCACAAATTGTTTCTTATAAATTCTGTAAATAACATAGCTAATACAAATTCCAATAAAAACTCCAGAAGTGTCGATTAGCACATCCCTTGCTTCGCCACTTCTTCCTGCCACAAAAGTCTGGTGCAGTTCGTCTGAGCATGCATATATAAAACCAAGAATTAGCGAAATAATTATTTTCTTATTTATACTAATTTTATATGTAAAGAATAACGTCATAAGTAGAAACCCCACTACTGTATAGATTGAGAAGTGGGCTAGTTTTCTTATTATAGGTTCTAAAAATTTAACTATTTCGTTCTTCTCTTGTATCGGTTTATCTTTATTTGTTATTTCTACTATTGTTTCTGAAACTTTTTTACTTATTCCACTTGATTCTGTAGCATTTTGGCTAGAAAATCCAAAAATAATATAAAAAGTCCCAACAAGTAGAATTATTAAAAAAATTCTTATAACATTTAATTTCATTGCATGTACCCTTTCAATAATTATTAGCAATTATAAAGAATTTTCAATATAATGCCAAGAATCCCTGCACATATCATCCAAAGTCTTTTCCGCACTCCATCCTAGTTCTTCTTTAGCCTTTTTAGGATCTGCATAACATGTAGCAATATCTCCTGCTCTTCTTGAGGCTATTTTATATGGAACGGCTTTTCCTGTTGATTTTTCAAATGCATTTACCATATCTAAAACACTATACCCTGTTCCTGTTCCTAGGTTATATATAAATAGGCCTTTTTGTTCTTTTTCTAATTTTTCTAATGCTGAAATATGTCCTTTTGCTAAATCAACAACATGAATGTAATCTCTTACACCTGTTCCGTCGTGCGTGTTATAATCATTTCCAAATACTAATAGTTCTTTTAAAGTACCATTTGCAACTCTAACAATATATGGCATTAAGTTATTTGGTATTCCTTGTGGTTCTTCTCCAATTAATCCGCTTTCGTGTGCTCCAACTGGATTGAAATATCTTAAAATGCAGATGTCCCAAGTATTATCTGAAGCATATAAATCTTTTAAAATTTGTTCTATAAATAATTTTGTAGTTCCATAAGGATTTGTAGTTCCGCCTGTTTTACAATCTTCTGTCAATGGAATTCTTTCTGGTTCACCATATACTGTGGCTGATGAACTGAAAATAAATTTCTTTACATTGTATTTTTTCATAACATCAAGTACAACTAAACATCCTGTAATATTATTCATATAATAATCTATTGGTTTTTGAACAGATTCTCCAACTGCCTTATATCCTGCAAAATTCATTACTGCTTCTATCTCATTTTCTTCAAAAACTTTTTCTAACTTTTCTCTATCTTTATAATCCATCTCATAAAATTTAAAATCTTTACCTGTAATCTTCTTAATTTTATCTAAAACCTCTGGTTTACTATTTGAAAAGTTATCTATAATTACAACTTCTTTTCCTTTATTTAATAATTCTACAACTGTGTGGCTACCTATATAGCCTGCACCCCCGGGTACTAATATTGCCATTTCTTTCTCCTTTCGTTTTAATTTTATATTTTTGATTTTATCATTTTAAAAAATATAATGCAAGGAATTTTTAGAATTTATTATTAAAATCTATAATATATTATATATAGCCAAATATATCAATTTTCAATTTTTCGAATGCGACCAGAGCAGCTTTAAAACTTGTTAGAAAAGCTCTTAAAGGGTCCTGAATTCGGGGTTTGTTAAGAGCTTTTCTTACAAGTTTTTAGCGTCGACGGCGGGTAGCCGAGAAAAATTGAAAATTTATATATTGGGATAAATAATCATATTAGGAGAATTAAACATGCATTTTTATATAATAAAAATAAAAAGAAATATAATTCCATTATTATTTCTTGCGTTTACTGCAGGATTACTAATATTTTCAAAATCAAATCTCCCAGCAGTAAAAAATGGTCTTACATTATTCGCAACAAGTGTAATCCCCTCACTATTCCCGTTCTTTGTAGCAACAGAACTTCTAATGCACACAAACATAGTAAACCATATAGGAAATCTATTTAACTCATTTATGAAGCCTTTGTTTAATGTAAGTGGTAAAGGTGCTTTCGCACTTGTTATGGGAATCATTTCTGGTTATCCAGTAGGTGCAAAAATTGCTGCAAATTTTAGGCAAAATAATATCTGTTCAAAAGAAGAATGTGAGAGGTTACTTAGTTTTACAAATAATTCTGGACCTCTATTTATAATGGGCACTGTTGGAATAGGTATGTTTGGCAATTCTACTATTGGCCTACTTTTGTTTTTTACACATCTTTTAGCAAGTTTAACAGTTGGCTTTATTTTCAGATTTTGGAAGTGTAATAGAAAAAACAAAAATATCAAACATCAAGAAACAAACTTTAAGTCATCTAACGTGAATAAGCTAAGAAATTACAACACAAGAATCAAATACAATACTAATACCCAAAACTCAAAAATGGTTAGCTTTTATAATTTAGGTGAAGTAATGGCAGAAAGCATAACAAACAGCATATCTACAATATTGATGATTGGTGGATTTATCGTTTTGTTTTCAAGCATCATTTCAGTTTTAAATGCAAGTGGCATAACAAGACTAATTACAATTGCGCTTTCTCCTATTTTTAATGTGCTAAAGCTTGACACAAGTTTTATTCAGGGGATTTTTACTGGTCTACTTGAAATAACTAATGGAATAAATATAATATCTGGCATACATATAAAAAATATTTCTATAAATATAATATTAACTGCCTTTTTCCTTGGCTTTGGCGGAATTTCTATAATGCTACAGGTTTTAAGTATTATTTCAAAAACAGATTTATCTTGCAAACCTTATATTATAGGCAAAATTTTACATGGTACCATTGCTGCTTTATATACAACGATTTTAATAGAATTTATCCCTTTTTTTAATTTTAACTTGTAAATATATAAATTACGTGTTATAATTGTTATGTTCACAACAACAACCTGAGACGGGCATTCAGAAAGGATGAATAAGCATGGTAATTAACACGAAGCAGCTTTCAATTGTTTGGACTACTACAGGCGATTGGGTAGACATCTCAATTTACCCCTATGTAAAGTTAAACTCAGCCTCTATGGAACCGATTACGATCAAGTATGATGCAGATTCCTTTGAAGCTGATGTCGAGATTGAAACAATCATCGGCATTTTCAATGGCGAGCCATCATTGCGCCAGTATTTGGAAGGAGTCAATCTTGAAGCTTATAACTGTAAAGAAGATTTTTATAGTTGCATTGTACCAAGCTTAGAAATGAAGGCTCCACCCTGCAAAAAGCTTGACCGCTTTACCATAAGCAAAAAAGAGTTCTGGACAAAAGGGCTTCCGGAAATTAAGTTTATAAGAGCGGATCTTCTTTCAGGCAATAAGCACATTTCGATAGGAACTGCCATAAGACTTGAGGCATTGAAGTATTCCAGAATTGCAGTCAAGAATGCAGAACCCTGGGAAGTACCGAATCGTTTTTCAGGTTTAATTACAGAAAGGTGGTAATTTTTCATCAAAAAAGCGGAGAATTTTTCTCCGCTTTTATATTTTTATTCAACTACTATATTAGCTATCTTTTTTACATTCTTGTAAAGAACATTAATAAAACTATAATTCCAAGAACCACTCTATATATAGCAAATACTTTGAAGCTTCCCTTTTGTAAGTATTTTAGTAAGAATTTTATTACAAACATACCTACTATAAAGCTTGCCAAAATTCCTAAAAAGAATGGTACATTAAATACAAAGTCTTTTATTTTTACCAATGCTGCTGCAGCTATTATTGGTGTTGATAGTAAGAATGAGAATTTGGCTATTGCTTCTCTTTTTAATCCCATTTTTCTACCTACTGTCATTGTTATTCCTGATCTTGAAACTCCAGGAAATGCTGCTGCTAAAGCCTGTGATAGTGAAATCCATAAGGCTTGTTTAAAACTCATATTTTTATAATCCAATGTTGCCTTTGATTTTTTATCTACTACATATAGTAAAACTCCCATTACCATTAGTGCTATTGCTATTAAAAACATTTCTGCTGATATAAATGTTGTACCAAATACTCCAGCTAACCCTTCTGTAACTTTTTCTGAAATTTTATCCATTACTAAGCATAAGATTCCTGTTGGTATTGTTGCAAATATTATGTACCAAAATATTCTTCCTTCTGTTGTTTTCTTTTTGTATCTTACTTGTTCATATCCTCCTTTAATTAGTTTTACCCAATCTTTATAGAAGAATAATATTACAGCAAGTAATGTTCCTACATGTAGCGCTAAATCGAAACTATCCCCCATTTCTTGCCAGTTAAATACCCATGGAAATAGGTTTAAATGTGCTGAACTTGATACTGGTAAAAATTCTGTTAGTCCTTGTACTATTCCTAATATTATTGATTGAAATGCTCCCATTTTTTAAATCTTCCTTTCTTTTGTTCTTTCATTTTTTACATATTGTATTATATAATTATAAAATAAAGTTTTTTAAAAATTTTGCAGATGTTTTTGCAGCAATTTTTCCAGGTAGTCCAAGTGCTGGGACATAGTTTAGTCCTAGTTGTTCAACTGCTTGTAAATCAAATCCACCAGGTTTTGAAGCTAGTTCTAATAGTAAACAATCCTTAGTAACTTTTTGTAGTTGTTCTTTTTTTAAGATTATATATGGTATTGTATTTATTATTATATTATAGTTTTCCAGATTTTCTAAATTGTAAGTATTTACTGGTTTATATCCATAGGCTTCTATCCAGGCTAAGTCTGTTTGTTTTCTTGCCGAGCATGTGACATTTGCTCCTAATAAACGTAATTTATTTGATAGTATTTTCCCTATTCTGCCAAATCCTATTATTAGCACATTGCTTGACTGCAAATTAAAATCTGTGTTTTCTATTATTTTACTTATTGCACCTTCGGCTGTTGCTATTATATTCAAAACAGCAAGTTCTTCAATTTTCATTAAATCTGTAATTATTACTTTGGTATTTTCCGTTATATTATAAAATTTATCCGGTATGCTACCTGCAAATAATGCCTTATTATTAAGCCAACTTGCAAAGTCGTCAATTTCGATTTTGTTATTTGCCAAAGGTGAATTTAAAAGTTCACCATCTCTTGTAAATGGAATTGGGCCAATTACGATATTTCCTTTATATATTGCATCTTCTAAATGATCGCAAATTTCGATGTTTTCTACATCTTGTTCTTTTAAATTTGATTTTTCCAATCCATAAACATATACTTGGTTACCTTCATTAGCAAGCATCTTTGCCAATTCACAATTTCTTGTGTCTCCACCTATAACTGAAAAAGAATTTTCCATTTGTTATCCCTCATTTCATATAATTATCATTTAATTATATGAAAATGAAAATTATATTATGCTAAGAATTCTATCAAATTTGCCTTTCATTATTAATTTCAAATGAATTAACATCTTTTTCATTTCTTAATAATTTTATATCATTATAGCTAAGTTGTCTAGTAACATCAAACATTTTCTCCAATTGCTCTTTGGCCTCTATTTCTTTTTTTGTTAATTTAGATTCTTTTTCTTCTAAATTAAAAGGAATAGTTAGCTTTGCATATATTGGAATGAATAAGTTTTCTTTTTTTATTTTTTCCGCAATTTTTTTAGGATTTAGCTCTATAGCTATATTTGCATATTGTATTGCTTTTTCTTTATCTCCTCTTATTAAGGCTATTTTTGATAGTTCATAATAACTATCTGGTGCTAATTCTTCATCATCTATTGTTTGCATAAATCTCTGTTCCGCCTCGTCTATTTCTTTTGATATCAATGCAATTTCAGCTAAATAGTATTTACAATTATAGTTTAATGAATTTATTTGTGCAGCCTTTTCATAATACATTTTAGCATTTTGGAAGTCATTTATCATTGTGTATACTATTGCTAAATTATAGTTTAAGTCATAGTCAAATTTGTTATATTTTAGAGCCTCACTATATGCGTTTGCTGCCTCTTTATACATTTGTTGTTCTATTAGCAAATCCCCTAAAAGTACTGTTGCTTCTTTATAATCTGGCTTTTTGCTTAAAAGATTTGCAAGCATTTGCGTTGCTTCTTGCTTTTTGTCTAAATCTTTTAGTAATGTTGCAACTTTGAAGTATGAATTAAAGTCTTTTTTGTTTAAGTCAATAGCTTGTACATATTCTTCTATTGCTTTTCTTTGTCCTCCCTCACTTTCGTATATTTCGGCTAAGAGTTTGTGCGCCTGATATGAGTTTGGATATTTTCCAAATAGGTTTATTAAGGCCTGTTTTGCTTTTTTGTTGTTTCCTAATTTAAAGTATATCTTTGCTTTCATTATGTTTAGGTATTCCATTACTCCAAAATGACTTTTTTCTAACACTATGATGATTACTGGTATGATTACCGCAAATATGTACATTATTATTTTTATGTACCAGTCAAATTGTATTCCGGCAATTACTTCTACTAGGCTTAGAGCTACTCCTATAGCTCCTAATACTAGAAATAGAATGTATGTTGTGTCGTTGTTTTTTATCATTTTGTAAAACATGTATAGGAATATTGCAAAAGATAGTACCGTAAAGATTAGTTGTTCTACTATCATTTTTTTTCTTTCTCCTTTTACTGTACTATTTTATTGCATTTTTTTCATTTTGTCTAGTATTTAAAAGAAAATATTATTATTTTCTGCAACTCCCAACTGCATAAGAAAGTCTAAATCAAAATTCAAAAATTTTGATAAGACTTTCTTATTTGTCGGTCCCCCCGAATGTTGCTTAAAAATAATAATATTTTCTTTTATACTTATAAAATGATAGTAGAACTACCTATAAAAAGGACGAGGGCCGAATCCTGGACCATATGGTGGGAATGGTCCAAATGGTGGCCTTGGGCCTGGTCTATATGGCGGACGAGGACCTGGCTTGTTTGGTCCACCTAATAATTCTCTAACTAGCAATATTCTTATTATATCACATAGTCCATTGTTACAATACCTTGTTTCTTTTGGTTCGTCTTTTGATTTTTCTAGTATGTTTGAGTTTGGATTATTTCTCACTTCCTGTTTTTTCTCCACTCTTGGTGGTATTGGTACATCTCTTATAGGTTCTACATTTGGCTTAAATAGTCCTGTGCTTCTATTGGATTGCTTTACAGGTCTTTGCCTATAATTTATTTCTTGTTTTGCTTCTGATAAGTTTTCTTCAATTCTGGTTTGTTGAACGCTATTTCCTTGGCTTCCTTCTACTTGAATTGAGTTCAATTTATCTATATTATTGTTTAATGTGATGTTTACATTTATATCATCATTTCCCTCTAAACTTCCGTATAACTCTTCCACCATTTTCTCTACATCTGCTTTTGTAACAGGGGCTGTCACATTTCTACAAGCCTTTTGTACCATGGGATAGACAATACCATATATTTCTGGATAACATTCTTCTATTTCCGGATATGCTCGCGTTTCTGTATAATTATAGCCATTTGGATAATCGCCATAATCATAATAATTTGGCATTCCATATCTATTTTGATAATCACTATACATTATATTGTAATCTTGCATATTGTAATTTTGCTCATTATATGCATTATTGGGAATATTATATTGCTGCGTATTTTGATTATCAAATTGTTGCATGTTGTTTTTGGGATGAGAATAATCACAATAATATGATTTATCTTCTTCCGGATATTTTAAATTAGTATTTTCATTATTTGTATTAGAATCTCCTAAAACATTTCTTATGTAATCATTGTATGAATCTTTGTACATAAAAAAACCTCCTTGCACTTTTATTATATGCAAAAAGTAAATTTATTTTACTAAAAAGCAATATTATTATTTTCTGCAACTCCCAACTGCTTAAGAAGCTCTAACTAAAAATTTCTTTAAAATTTTTAGTTAGAGCTTCTAAATTGTCGGTCCCCCCGAATGTTGCCTGAAAATAATAATATCGCTTTTTTATTACATATTTAGTACAAGATTCTTAAACTGATTACCTCTATCGTAAGCATTTTTAAACATATCAAAACTTGCGCTACCAGGTGAGAATAATACTACTTGACCTGGATTTGCAATTCTACGAGCTGTATCCATTACTTCTTGTAAAGAATTACACATATATATTTTAACATTTTTATTTTGTTTTTCCATTTCGATTGTTACAGCATCAAATATTTTATTTGATGTTTGCCCCATCAAAATTAAAGCTTTTACATTATCTACAACAGGTTTTGCAAGCGGTGTGTAGTCTAAGTTTTTGTCATAACCACCTGCAATTAGAATAATTTCTTCTCCTTCAAATGCATTTATTCCAGATATTGTTCTTGTTGGAGATGAGCTAGCAGAATCGTTATACCATTTTATTCCATTTACTTCTCTTACAAACTCTAATCTATGTTCAACAGCATTAAATTCTTTTATTGTTTCTACTGCTTTTTCTGTATCAACTAGTGTTTTTGTTGCTGCAAGTGCAGTACATATATTTTGATAATTGTGAATTCCTCTTAGTTTTGCACTTTTGCATTCCATTATATGTTTTCTAACACCATCTTCACATTCTTTAATAACGCCTTCATCAACTATATAGCCATTTTCAAGTTTTTCTTTACTACTAAAATATATAACTTTTCCGTTTGCTTCTTTACCACATTCTTTTGTTATTTCATTATCATAGTTTAATACTAAAATTCCGTTTTCATCTTGATATTTGAAAATATTTTTCTTTGCATCTATGTATTCTTCATAATCTTTATGTATATTTAAATGATTTGGTGTAATGTTTGTAATAACTGATATTGAAGGGCTTACATTCATTTCCATCAATTGAAAGCTTGAAAGCTCTAGCACAACTATATCATCTGATTTCATTTCTGGAAGTTTTGTAAATAGTGGTATTCCTATATTTCCCCCAAGCCATGTATTATAACCAGCTTCTTTTAAAATTGCATAAATTAAGCTTGTTGTAGTTGTTTTTCCATCACTTCCTGTTACGCCTATTATTTTAGCAGGGCACATTTTTATTAGTAATTCAATTTCTGTTGTAACTAAAGCACCTCTTTCAGCTTCTGCTACAAGTTCTGGAATTGTTGGCAAACAGCTTGGTGAACGAAGTATTAAGTCAAATCCTTGTAATTTAGATAAATAATTTTCTCCAAGTGAAAATTCAAAGGAATTTTGAGTTATTATATCCATTACTTCTTTTGGTATTTGGTCAATTGTTCTTTGATCAAACACTGTTACTTTTGCTTTTTTCTCATGCAAGTAATCTAACAATGGCAAATTACTAACTCCTAAGCCAATTACAGCCACTTTTCTAAATTTTATATAATTATTAAATTCTTCCAATTTTTCGTTTTGCATATTTTTCTCTCCTTTTGGTTTATTTTATGCTTCGTTTTTTATTTTGCCATTGTATTATATATCAACTTTTTTAAAATTTCAATTTTTTAAATAAATTTTTTGACATTTATTAAATTTTTGACATTTGAATTTTTAAGTATATTTTTTAACTTTTTGTTAAAAATAATAATGTTGCTGATGTTTAGTAACTATTCAATTTAGTGTATTGGAGGTGTTTTTTATGTCAGAAAGAAATAATAACAAAAACAACCAAAACAATAACAACAATAATAACAAAAACAATAATAACAACAATAATAGAAATAATAACAATAACTAGTTTTGTATTTATGAAGTTGTTAAAAGCCCTTTTATGTATAAAAAGGGCTTTTAACATGTTCTACAAAATTTAATTTTGAGAAACTTTTTAAGAGTGTCCCCAAAAGTTAAACTTTTTGGGACACTCTTAAAAAGTTCAAAAAGTTTCTACAAAATGTCTTTTATTACTTCTCCTGCAATTATTAGTCCTGCAACAGATGGCACAAATGATATGCTTCCTGGAATTTGATTTCTTATTGTGCATGTTCTTTTTGTACCTGAAGGACAAACACAATTTGTTTTACAACTTGCTTTACTATATTGTTCTGGTTGTATTGGTTCTTCTTTTGAATATACTACTTTTAGTTTTTTAATTTCTCTAGCTCTTAACTCTTTTCTCATTACTTTTGCTAATGGGCATACGCTGGTTTTATAAATATCTGTTACTTCGAATTTGGTTGGATCTAATTTGTTACCTGTTCCCATAGCTGAAATTATTGGGATATTGTGTTTGTTTGCTCTTACTACTAATTCAATTTTTGCAGTTACTGTATCTATTGCATCTACTATATAATCAATGCTTTCGTCTAAAATATCATGAGAATCTGGCATAAAAAATTCTTGGTAGATTTCTACTTTTGCATTTGGATTTATGTCTAAAATTCTTTGTTTTGCAACCTCTACCTTTAATTCTCCAACAGTTTTAGTTGTTGCAAGAATTTGCCTATTAAGGTTTGTTATACATATTTTGTCATCATCTATTAGAACGAAATTTCCTACTCCTGCACGAACAAGCCCTTCTACAACATAAGAGCCAACTCCGCCTAAACCAAATACTGCAACTTTAGCATTATTTAATTTTTCTATTCCTTCTTTTCCAATCAACAATTCTGTTCTATTAAATTGATTATCCATTTATTTTTCCTCCACCTAATACGTATTCTTCTAAATAGAACACCGCAGACTGCCCTGGCGTAATAGCTCTCTGAGGCTCATCAAAAACAACCTTAATTTTATCACCCTCTTGAATAATTTTAGCCTTAGCAGACTTAGTAGAATATCTAGTTTTAACATCAACCTCAAGCCAGTCCTTAATTTCATCAACAAGTAAAAGATTAATATCTTTAACTATAATTTCCTTTTTATATAATTCATGTTGTTCTCCAACTATGAGTTCATTCTTTAAGCTATTGAAGCCAAGAACAAAAAGTGGAACATGATATGAAATTCCAAGTCCTTTTCTTTGACCTATTGTATAATTGTATAGCCCTGTATGCTCTCCAAGTTTTTCGCCTTTAGAATTTACAATATTTCCTTTTTTAGGTTTTAGATTAGAATTATTTTCTAAAAACTTTTTATAATTTCCGTCTGGAATAAAGCAAATATCTTGGCTATCTGGTTTATTTGCTACTTGCAATTCATTTTCTCTTGCTATTTTTCTTATTTCATCTTTGCTTTCAAAATCTGCAAGTGGGAATACTACATGTTCAATTAAATCTTTTGGAATATTCCATAAAACATAGCTTTGGTCTTTATTTCCAGCACTTGATTTTTTTAGAGCCCATCTTCCATATTTCTCACTATACTCAGTTTTTGCATAATGGCCTGTTGCAATGTAGTTGCAACCCATTTCTTGTGCTTTTTCCCACATGAATCCAAATTTCATATATTTATTGCATTCGATACATGGATTTGGTGTTAAGCAATTTGAATAACAATCTATAAAATCTTGAATTATGTACTTTTTAAATTCTTCTTTATAATCAAATATAAAGTGCGGAACTCCAATTTGTTTACACACTCTTTTTGCATCTAAATATGTATTAACATTGCAACAACTACTACCTGCAAACAATTCTAGTGTTATCCCTATTACATCATATCCTTTTTCTTTTAAAAGCAGAGCTGAAACTGAACTATCAACTCCACCACTCATACCGAGCATTATCTTTTTATTTACCATCTCATATCCTCATACTTCCCCTTAAATAAGAATTGTGCTTTTGGCACGGCAAACAAGCGAGGTAACCGGAGGCGTACTGGTGTACGTTGAGGATTACCAAGCGCAGTTTAACACAGCCAAAACGCAATTATTATTTAAGAATATCCTCTACTGTGTGCCATGCTAAAAGAGCACACTTAACTCTTGCTGGCATATTTGAAACATTTTTAAAAGCTATTGCATCTTCTAATTTTTTTAATTCTTCTTCATCTGTTATTTCTCTTTTTATCATTTCTATAAATGTTTTAATTATTTCCTTTGCTTGTTCTATTGTTTTTCCTTTTAGAGTATCTATCATTATTGAAGTTGAAGCTTGTGAAATTGCACAGCCATGTCCAGAAAATGCCATATCTTCTATTATATTGCCATTCATTTTTAGTTCAAGAGTAATTTCATCTCCACAATTTGGATTATGACCTATCTCGCAAAAATCTGCATGGTCTAATTTCTTTTTGTTATACGAATTCATACTATGTTCCATTATTAGTTCATTATATATGTCTTCCATTTTTTATCCTTTCTTAATGTATTTTTCAAACATATTATAAGCCTTATGTAGTGCATCTACAAGCTTGTCTACATCTTCTTTTGTGTTATAGAAATAAAAGCTTGCTCTACATGTTGAATCTATTCCAATATAGCGAAGTAGTGGTTGTGCACAGTGGTTTCCTGAACGTACACATACTCCATAATTATCTAGTATGCTTGCAACATCATGTGGATGTACTCCTTCAATATTAAATGAAATAACTGATGAATGATTTTTCTCATTTGGTGTAATATATAATTTTATATAATCTAATTTTGAAAGTTCTTGTTTAGCATAATTTACTACTTCCGCTTCTATTTCCTGTATTTTATCATACCCAATATTTTCAATATAATCAATTGCAGTGCCTAAGCCAATTACTCCTTCAACATTTTGAGTTCCAGCTTCAAACTTATTTGGAAGAGGTGCATAAGTTGTTGTTTGCTCATGTACATATTCTATCATATCTCCTCCCATTAGGAAAGGGTTCATATCATTTAATATTTCTTTTTTCCCATATAAAACGCCTATTCCAAGAGGTGCAAGCATTTTGTGTCCTGAAAAAACTAAGAAATCTGCATCCAATTTTTGAACATCAATTTTCATGTGTGGAATACTTTGAGAAGCGTCAACAATTACTACTGCACCTTTTTTATGAGCATATTTAATGATTTTTTCCACATTATTTATTGTTCCCAACACATTAGAAACATGTGTAATACCAACAATCTTTGTTTTATCTGTAATTTTATTTTCAATTTCTTCATCAGATAGCTCAAATTCATCATTTATATACATATAATTTAATTTTGCACCTGTTTTTTTAGCAACATTTTGCCATGGTACTAAATTTGAATGATGTTCCATTATTGATAATACTATTTCATCATTATTTTTTAAATTATCTAAACCATATGAGTATGCAATTAAATTCAAGCTTTCTGTTGCATTTTTAGAAAAGATTATTTCTTCTCTATATCTTGCATTTATGAATTTAGAAATTTTAGTCCTTGTATTCTCATAAATTTCGGTTGCATCCATACTCAAAGAATATGCTCCTCTGTGTGGATTTGCGTTATATTTTTTATAGAAATTCTCAATCGCTTCTATTACTTGAATTGGCTTTTGAGTAGTTGCTCCACTATCTAAATATGTTATATCTTTATTTTCTATTAAAGGAAAATCTTTTTTATAATTCATTTTAAATACCTTCTTTCTAAAGGTTAAATATTATTATTTTCAAGCAACATTCGGGGGGACCGACAAATTAGAAAGCCTTTCAAAATTTTTGAGAATATCAAAAATTTTGATTTAGGTTTTCTTATGCAGTTGGGAGTTGCAGAAAATAATAATATTTAACCATAGCAATGTATTAATTTAATATTAAATCAATATTTTTTAAAACAAGATTTTTCAAATCCTCATTTTTAATATTTTCCAAAATTTTATTAAAATTAGCTCTTACCATTAGTTTTTGAGCTTCTTTTAATTCAAAACCTCTGCTCATTATATAGAATAATTCTTTTTCTCCAATTTTTCCAGCAGATGAACTATGTGCTCCTTCTACGTCTTCTTCTGAGCACAAAAGCATTGGCAAAGCTAATGATTTTGCTGTATCTGATAAAAGCATGCAATTTTCGTTTTCTTCTCCTTTTGCCTTTTTAGCTCCTGTTTTAAAATCTATTGTTCCTTTAAAATTCTTTTTGGCTTTATCTTTTAAAGCTCCTTGAACTTCTATATTTACATTTGATTTTTTTCCATATAATTCTGCAATATAATTTAAATCTATTACTTGATTATCCTTTCCTAAATAAATTGTATTTAAATTATTTTCAGATAAATCGCCTTTTACGTTTGAGTAATAATTTGTTATTGTTTTCTTTCCACCAAAATCAACAATTGTATATTCTACATTTGCCTGTTTTTCTATAGTATTATCTATAGTTAGAAAATTATTGGACTCATCACTTAATAAATTTATAATTATTATATTTATTTTTGAATTTTCTTTAGCATTAAGTTTTATTATTCCATTATGATATGCTTTTAAACTTTTTGAGCTTTCATATTTAAAAATAAAACTTGCTGAAGTTCCTTCATTGGCTGTAATATCAATATTTTCAACTAATGAAGCATTTTCTTTATCAAAATTGAAATTAAATGTAACTTCTTTATTTGTTTTACTATCTACAATTATTTGGTAATTTTGATTTGATTTAGTTTTTACTTGATTTGTAAGTTCTTCTCCTAAGCCGTATTTCAAATCAATTGGAGTTTGTATTTTATCTATTTTTATTTTTGATGATTCACCTATTATTTCTACATTATTAAATTCATATGTCTTATCTGGAATTTCATCTTCATTTATATTTATGTTGTTTATATTAAAACTTTTAGAAGTTCTAACTGGTGTTTCATTTATACTTAACATTTTTATCCTTTCTTTAACTCCGTAAGCCTTGTATTAAATTCGAAAAAGAAGCGAGTATTACAAGGCAAAATTTAGCCAAAAACCGAAGGCGTACTAAAGTACGTTGAGGATTTTTTGACTAAATTTTAACACAGTAAGACGAAGCTTATTTTTCGAATTTAGCCTATGGTTCCTTCTAATTCTAAATTAATTAAGTTATTCATTTCAACAGCATATTCAACAGGAAGTTCTTTAGAAATTGGATATGCAAAACCTCTAACAATCATGGCTTTTGCATCTTCTTCAGATAGCCCTCTACTCATTAAATAGAATATTGTTTTATCACTAATCTTACCGATTTTAGCTTCATGTGAAAACTCTACTTCATCTGTTTGAATATCGTTTACAGGAATTGTATCTGAAACTGATATATCATCTAGCATAAGCGATTCGCAAGATACAGAAGATTTTGAGCCTTTCGCTTTTGGAGATATTTTTATTAATGACCTATATGTGCATTTTCCTCCATTTTTAGATATTGATTTAGCATTTACAACACTAGATGTATTTGGTGCGTTGTGTATTGCTTTAAATCCTGTATCTAAATTTTGTCCTTCTCCTGCAAATGAAATTCCTGTATATTCTGTTTTTGCACCTTCTCCATTTAATTGACTTAATGGATATAGCATTGATATTTTTGAGCCAAATGACCCTGTAACCCAATCAACTTGAGCATTTTTCCCTATCATTGCTTTTTTAGTGTTTAAATTCATCATATTTTTTGACCAGTTTTCTATTGTTGAATATCTTAAATATGCATTATCTTTAACTATCAATTCAACACAACCTGCATGTAGATTTATTTTGCTATATTTAGGTGCTGAACATCCTTCAATAAAATGAAGACTTGCTCCTTCTTCTACTATTATCAATGTGTGTTCAAATTGACCTGATTCTGGTGAGTTTAATCTAAAGTATGATTGAAGTGGAAAATCCAACTTAACATTTTTAGGCACATATACAAAAGAGCCTCCTGACCAAACTGCTCCATGAAGAGCCACGAATTTGTGGTCATTTACTGGAACACATTTCATAAAGTATTGTTTTACTAAATCTGGATATTCTCTTATTGCTGTTTCCATATCTGTATATATTACGCCTTGTTTTTTTAAATCTTCTTTCATACTATGGTAAACAACTTCTGAATCATATTGTGCTCCAACTCCTGCTAGAGACTTTTTTTCTGCCTCTGGAATTCCTAATCTGTCAAAAGTATTTTTTATATCCTCTGGTACATCATCCCAAGAATTATTTAACTTTGTTTTAGGTCTTACATATGTTGCAATTTCATCCATATTTAATTCTGATAAATCTGGTCCCCATGTTGGCATTTCTAATTTATTATAAACCTCTAATGCCTTTAATCTAAACTCTCTCATCCACTCTGGGTCATTTTTTTGTTTAGATATTTCTTCAACTATTTCTTTAGTAATACCTTTTTCTATTTTAAAATCATAATTATCTTTATCTACTATATCATAAACATTTCTATTAATTTCTTCAACTTGTGTTTTAGCCATTGTATTTTCCTTTCACTTTCTATTTTTTATACTTACTATAGCCGTTATTTTCGATTTCAGTTGCTAATTCTTGTGTTCCAGTAGTTACTACCTTTCCATCAACTAGCACATGAACATAATCTACTTTTAAATTGTGTAAGATTTTATTATTGTGAGTTATTATTAAAACTGCATTGTTTTCATTTTTAAACATTTCAATTCCTTTAGAAACAGTCCTAATTGCATCAACATCAAGACCAGAATCTGTTTCATCTAAAATTGCAAGTTTAGGATTTAATACAAGCATTTGTAATATTTCGTTTTTCTTTTTTTCTCCACCAGAAAAGCCAACATTTAAGCTTCTATCCATATTTTTAGGATTCATATTCAGCTCTTCCATGTATTTTTTTAATTCATCTTTAAATTGAAATATTTTTACTGGTTCGCCTGTTATTTTATTTTTTGCATATTTTAAAAAGTTTGTAACTGAAATTCCAGGAATTTCTTCTGGTAATTGGAATGACATAAACACTCCTTTTCTTGCGATTTCATCCGGTTTTAAATCGTTTATGTTTTCTCCTTCATAAATAACTTGTCCTGCTGTTTTTGTATATTCTGGATTGTTTAAAATTGCATTTGCAGTTGTTGTTTTTCCAGAACCATTTGGTCCCATTATTACATGGATTTCGCCTTTATTTATTTTTAGGTTTATTCCTTTTAATATTTCTTTTTCTCCTGCATTTACATGCAAATCTTTTAGTTCTATTAATGTATTACTCATTTTTAGCATCCTTTCTTTATTATTTATTTGACTTTTTTAAGTTTTTATAATATAATATAGTAACTATATTAATTTATACTATAGGAAGGAGTGGGATTATTTTGACACCAGAGTTTGTTATCATTTTGCTCATTATACTATCATCTCTTTTGTGCGTATCTATTAATAATTTATGCCATTATAGAAAAGAGAAAAAAATAAGAGACAGAATGAAGTATTTAGAACATCTCAGAAATAGTTCAAAATAGCATTTTCCCCTGAAAATAGAAGTTAGTTATTAACTTCTATTTTTTTAATGTTCTTCTTTTGCAGTTTCTACACCTTTCTTGGTTAACATCATAATTGCAATCTAAATCATATAAATCTAATACTTTATGTGTGTATTTTGCTAATTTATTGGTTGTTTCATCTGTAATAACTAGTTTTACTTTTTCAGCTTCTTGCTTTGCACTTTCTTCCTTTAAACCAATTACGTCTTTAAAAAACAAATAAACTATATCATAAGTTTCTAGAATTTTCTTGGCAAGTTGTTCTCCATTTTCTGTCAATTCTATTGTTCCATAAGTTTCATAATTTATTAAATTATTTTCTTTTAAATTGTTTATCGCTTTATTTACGCTTGGTTTACTACAATTCATCTTGTTAGCAATATCAGTTACACGGATATTTCCATTTTGCTTTTTTAGCACATAAATTGTTTTTAAATATTCCTCTAACGCCTTAGAAATCATCATCTTCTCCTTTTGTTAACTTCGGCTAACATTATATTACTTTAATAATAATTTGTCAATATTTTTTTGAGAAGTAGTCAAAATATTTGCATTTTATTTTAATAAATAGTATAATAATATTAATTAAATATAAAGGAGGTTAAGAATGGATACACAAACAGAAAATTCATTTTTTGCAAAAACTTTTTTATGGATGTCCTTAGGCTTATTGGGTACAGCAATTATAGCTGCTTATACTTTTTATAGCGGTTTATGCTATCAATTGCTTTTATCAAATTCTTTTGCAGTTGTTGCAATAGTTGAATTAATTGCAGTTTTAGTTTTCTCTTTCCTATTTAGAAAGCTCTCACCTACTGTGGCAGGAATTATTTTCTTTATTTATGCTTTTTTAAATGGAATAACTTTATCAACTATTTTTGCAGTTTACGAATTAAATTCAATTGTACTTATATTTATAGCAACTTCCGCAATATTTGGTATTTTAGCATATATAGGCTATAAAACACAACGCAGTTTGACAGATTGGCGTACAATTTTAACTGTTCTATTAGTAGTTGGAATTATCGCAAGTATTATAAATCTTTTCTTAAATAATTCAACACTTGATATTATACTTACTTGGGGAATTTTAATTCTATTTGGAGCATTTACTATTTATGACATGAATAAATTAAAAGAACTTGCGCAAGATCAAAGCATAGAACAAGAGAAATTATATATATATGGTGCTTTAGAATTATATTTAGATTTTATTAACATTTTCTTAAAATTGCTAAGATTATTCGCAATCGCAAGTAGAAAAAACTAAAAAAAGGTTGCTTAAAAGCAACCTTTTTTGGTGCCACTAGGCAGAATCGAACTGCCGACCTCCGGGTTACGAATCCGTTGCTCTACCAACTGAGCTATAGTGGCATGACACTTATTAATATATCACATTATTAAAAGTTTAACAATACTTTTTTTAATAATTTGACTTATATTATTTTTAATGATATTATAAGTAAAACATAGGTTTATAGGTCTTCCCTTTAAAAGCCTAAATTTTATTTTACAAAGGGTAAATTATGGAACATTGGAGTATTGAAGATTATAATAATTACAAAAATACAAATAAAGTAAGAAAAAGCAAATATAGAGCTACTAAGACCTCTATTGATGGTCATACCTTTGATAGCCAAAAAGAAGCTGAATATTATTGTGAATTAAAGCTTAAATTACATGCTAAAGAAATTAAAGGTTTTTGTTTGCAACCTACTTTTATATTAGCTCCTGGTTTAAAGTATAAAGCTGATTTTGTTGTTTTTAATGATGATAATACTTATGAAATAATTGATGTAAAAGGATTTAAAACTAAAGAATATATTGCTAAAAAGAAAGTTTTTGAAGATAAGTTTAACTTATCTATAAGAGAAATTGACTAATGTTGTTTTTTGTGCTATAATGTCGTTTGCGGCATGTAAGTGCCCAAATTTATTTTTAGCTGGGTAGCTCCCAGCAGAAAGGATTGTGGAAACATGATGAGACGGAAAAACAAGGATGTAGTGACAGGGGTATTTGCTGGAGACGCACGCAGTCAGCAGTCTTGTGCAAAGTTCACAAGACTTACAATAGCCTTTTCATTTGCTACAATGCTAACAATCGTTACCACATTTAATGTGGTAACGAAAAAAGAGGGAGCTGATAAATCTGCATCTTCCGAAGTAGCAACTACAATCGTTGCATCTTCAAAACCGGAGGAATACTCAGGATCTCCGTTAATGCAGACAATTTATCTCCGCAATTTCCCTTATGATTCTTGTGTAGAGTCAGAAACAATGTAATCCATAAAAGCAGCTACCTATTGGTGGCTGCTTTCTTTATATAATTTATTTGTTTTTACGTCATTATCAAGTTCCATAGTGGATATTGGTAAAGCTATATTCTTTCAAATCTTTCAAAGTTATATATATTTGAGCTGTATCATCCTTAATATAAGCTGAAACAACTTCCATTTCAATTCCATTGCTTTCACAATTTTTTTGAACTGGCATAAAATATTGTGCAACTGATGGAGATACTTGATACATCAAATCATAAATAATTGGTACATTTGCAGCTAAAACAGGCATACTAAAATAAGTTGTAATAAGTGTCATAATAACAATAGCCGGTTTTAAGAAAATTCTATTATGTTTATTCTCCTTTATGTCAGATAATTTTTTTAACTTATTCTATAATGTCCCACTATAGAATCTTGTCCATATAGCTCTAATACATCTTCTTCATAATTTATTTGTTCAGGACTTTGATGATGTATTAAAAATGGAACTCCATTCTTATTCCTCTTATCTGATATGATTCCAATATGATCTTTCATTACAATTATATCTCCACCTTGCCATTCTTCAATTTTAGATAAATCAGTAGTTAATGATATACTATTATTCTTAAAATATATATCTAAGTTTTTTACTCTTCTAAAATCAATATTTATATCTATTTTTTCAATATTATATCTTCCCCTATTATTTATAATATCTTGATTAACCAATTGCATTAGATCATATCCAGCCCCTTTTAATCCTTTTGCTACAACATCTGTGCATACTCCATATTCATCGTTTGGATAACCTGTTGCATAATATTTGCTTTCATATTTTGGTTTTGTTTTTATATATTCTTTTACATTATTTAATATATCTGTCTGATCATCTATTCCATCATTATCTTTATCAACACTACTAATATAAGATTCAATATTAAAACTGTTATCAGAATCTTGTTTTTGCGTATTACCGCTAAAAATAAAAAATAATAAAACAATAATTATTATAACAAAAATAAAAAATCTAATTACACTTTTTTTCATACTAACTCCTCTCCATATTTTTTACTTTTATTTATGATATTTTTAATAAAAAACATATTATATAATTCCATCTTTTCTCATCTTCTTTTATATAGTAATCTACAACAATACTTTTTAGTATTATACATTAAATATCTAAAAAATAAAAGCGAACAGATCCAAAATTATAAAATTCCATCTTAATATTGACACTCCTTAAAAATTATGTTAATATACTTCTAACATTTTAATTTAACAGAATTTTATTATTTTATAGGAGTTAAATATATTTAATATAAAAAAGTAGAAATTTTAATTTCTACTTTTTTTCTTAAAATATACCTTAACAATGGACTTCAATTTTCCTTGCCATCATATTCCTTTACTCTTGTTAACACACCATCAATAACTTTGTATTCTCTTTTTGAATTTTTATATACCTTTTTTTGTATTTCTTCTTCAAGATTAATTCCTAATATTTCAGATAATCCAAGTAAATATATTCCAATATCAGCCAATTCTTCGCCTAATGTATCTTCTTTTTTTCTCCATGCTTCATGTGCTTCTGAGGTCTCTCCATAAATATAACAAAATTCTTGATTTATATCTGTTGTATTAAATCCTTTATTAATTTTATTTTGATAAATTTCTTTTTGTAATTGTTTTAAATCAATCATACATCATTCCTCCATATTATTATTTTTTTATTATACATTAGATTAAAATAACTCTTGCACCTAAAATTGTAATTTAACGAGACAATGTAAATGTTATAATAACATCTCCATTACCCAGAATTCTTTTTAATTCACTTGAACTGATATTTTGTATTTTACCTAATTTAGTATAACTCCATGAATTGGAATTATAGAATAAAGATATTTGGTTTCCTTGATATAAGACAATATCTCCTACTGATGTTGTAATATTTGAATCTTCCCTTGGAAGTGAAAATCCTAAATCTCCAACTTTCTCAAATCCTCCATATTCGTGGGCATTTACTACAATATCTCCATTTTTTAGTCGTTCTTTTAATTCTATTGTTGCAGAATTATCTTCTAATTCAATATTTAATACATTATTATTAATTTTGATATATACTGTATTCATACTTTCATCAACCTTATTCTCTATTATTGTATTATTTGAAATTTCATTATTTTGTACTTTATCATTATTTATAATTTCAGCATTATTACTAATTTCTTTTTTATCATTTTTAGGTACAAGAAATATTATAGCAAACATAATAAAAACTATTACTAAAATTATTGGTACAATAATCTTCTTCATAATTCCACAACCTTATCATATATTTTTTCTTATAAATTCTTCTATTTTATCAAATGGAATTATATTCTTTTGGTCGTATAAGTCACAATGTGAAGCTCCTTCTATTGATAGAAATTCTTTATTGTAAGCATATTGACTATCTTTAATCATATTGTTATACGCGTCTTTTCCAAAATAGTATGAATGTGCTTTATCTCCATGTACTATCATAACTGCATTTCTTATTTCGTTTGAGTAGTGTAATAATCTTGTATTTAGAAGTGATGTTCCTGCTGTTACATTCCATCCACCATTTGAATTTAAACTTCTTTTGTGGTATCCACGAGAAGTTTTATAATAAGCATAATAATCTTTTACAAATTGAGGTGCATCCCCTGGTAACGGATCAACTACTCCTCCACCAAGTTTATATTCTTTATTCTTAAAATCTTCTGTTCTTTGAGCATTTATTGCAACTCTTGCCTTATATCTTGATTCTTCATTATCTTCGCTATCGAAATATCCATTTCCTGACACTCTTGACATATCATACATAGTAGAAGCAATTGTAGCTTTAATTCTTGTATCAATACATGCTGTTTGAATAGCCATTCCACCCCAACCACATATACCAATTATTGATATTTTTTCACTATCTACATTTTCTAAATTAGATAGGAAATCTACTGCTGATTGGAAATCTTCAACATTTATGTCTGGAGAGTTCATATATCTTGGCTCTCCTCCTGATTCTCCTGTAAATGATGGATCAAATGCTATTGTCAAAAAACCTCTTTCTGCCATTTCTTGAGCATATAATCCTGAACTTTGTTCTTTTACCGCTCCAAAAGGTCCACTAACTGCTATTGCAGGAAGTAGTCCTTCATATTCTTTTGGCTCATACATATCTGCGGCAATTGTTATTCCAAAATGATTTTTAAAAGTTACCTTTTTGTGGTTTACTTTATCGCTTTTAGGGAATACTTTATCCCATTCTTGAACTAATTTTATATCTTCCATTTAATACCTCCCATAAAAATTTTATTATTTTCTATAATAATAGATTACTCAATCTTTAATACTTAAATAACCATTTTCAAAGATGCTTTTTATCTGACAATTATTATCAATTAGATGTTGTATTGCGGCACCTGCTACTGCTGACAATAAGATTTTTCCAATGTCCGACAAATTATTCATCATTACAATCTGATCAGCTGCTAATTTATTTAGCATAAACTTTTTTCCTTTTAATTCGTCAAAATGCTCTGATAAAGCCCATTCAATTTGATATTTTTTATTATCTACAATTATTTCTATAATTTGCGACATACTCTTTTCCCCTTTATTTATCTTATGCACAGGAAATTTCCCTTCATGTAGTATTTTTTTTATAATTTTAGGTACTATTGGATATTCATTTATTTTCTCAATCTCAATCCATTCATATTGTAGATAGTCTTCGCCTTCTATATTTTTAATTGTGTATTCTATTTTCTTATCTTCTTCATTTACAAATTCAGCTTTATGTACAAACATTATCTCATGAAATTTTGAGTCCTTCATTTCGAAGAAATTTTCTATTGTAGATACATAACCTGTAATTTCTATTTCTTTGCCCATTTCTTCTTTTATTTCTCTTTTTAGTGTTGTTGCTGAATCTTCTCCTATTTCAACTCTTCCACCAACTAAAGCGTAATGATCACTATTTACATTTCTATGTACAAGTACTTTTCCATTGTGAATTATTATACCTGCAGATCTTACATTTAGTTTTTGGTCTAAAACATTTAATGTTAAATCTTTTTCTTTCATATTCTTTTTCTCCTTTTGACTATTATACATTATTTCTTCTTTAAATAAAAGCGAACAAATAAACTTTACTTTTATTCAAAATCTTCATTATATTTTATTAATTTAATTGCACTCTCTAAAGTTTCAGTACAACATAGTTTTCCATTATTATCTACATATATTAATTCATTATTACCTGATACCTTCTTTGAATCCTCTATATTTCTTGTACCAACAAGCTCATTTTTAAATTTGCAAGTATCTCCTATAGTCCTTACTTCATAACCTTCTCTTCTAGATTTATATATTATATATTTGATTTTATTCTCAATGAACTTCTGAATAACTTTTTTATAAGGCATTTCTGTATCAAAAATTATATAAGGCTCTCTACATTTAGATATCTTTTCTACAACAATTTCTATACCTTCAACTTCAGCTATTGCATTATTTATATAAACGTTCCAAAAACCATCAGCTAATTTTATAGCATTCATAAAAGCTTCGTTTTCTGATATATTTTCATTCCATTTCGGATTGCATAATTTAACAAAATTAGGTGTTATTTTATTTTCAATAAATTCAAATTGCATATTATCTTCTGCATCAATATTTTGAATAAGCTCCTTATCTATATATTTAAATACTTTCTCCAAATATTTAACTCTCATTTTTCTCAAATAAACTCTGCCAAACTTTTTCCATAATAATCCTATTGAAGAATAGAAAATTCCATTATCTCTTTTACCATTTCTATTTTTTTGATGATGATCAAATTCTCCTAATCCTATATCATAAACTATTTTATTCTCTATATCAATTTTTTCTATACTTGGAACTCTTGCTAAAATAATATTATCCATTATTTTACTTAGAAATATTGTTGATATTATATCATCAACATGAAACCTTCCGGAATGAGTTATACAATTTGCCTCTTCAACTTTGTTTGTTAATCGTAAATTTTTATACTTATTTTCAACCATTTTTCCTCCACATCATTACACAGATTTATGATTATACATTATTTTTTTAGGTATCTAAAATTTTCCCACGAGATATTGGCCCAGAACGTAGAACCTTAACTTCATTTGAAGTGCAATCTATAATCGTACTTCCTATAGAAAATATAATCTTACCTTCCAACATTCCATCCAATAATGGACAAGCATTTTCTATTTCATCAATTTCATTTTATTTATATCTTTTTATCATAATTCTATCCTTAATTAATTACATTAATTCTTATACCTAAAATACCATATTGTTGCTCTTTTTCGTGAGAATAAATTTGATACATTGCCTTAGTCTTCCTTTTTATTTCTTCTTCATCAGTATATAGTTTTCTAAACAAATTCTCAAAAGTATCTTCTCTATATAATTCAGTAACATCAACTAATAGTTTTTCTTGTAAATCAGGCAATTTTGAAAACTCAATTTGATCTCCAATTTTTATTAGCTGTCTTTTTTCATCAAATAATCTAAATTCTATTGTTTTGCTTCCATTTTTCATTCTATTGAATGGATCTTTGTTTAATTTCATTTTGTGTAACATTTGCTATCTCTCCTTTGGACTATTATACATTATTTCTTCTTTAAATAAAAGCGAACAAATAAAAAAATAGCATAATTATTTTAATTGAATATAATATTTCGAGGTGAATTTTATGTTTTCATATAATATAAGTAGTGCAAAAGCAGATATTAATGGAGGAAGTACCTATCCTAGCATAAAAGGTCAGGTTTATTTTAAAGAAACAAAAGATGGCGTAATTGTAACTGCTCAAATATATGGATTACCAATTTCTAAAAATAATTGTAGAGGTAAATTCTTTGGTTTCCATATTCATGAAGGTAATTCATGTACTGGAAATTCTGAAGATGAATTTGCTAATGTAAAAATGCATTATAATCCTACAAATTGTCCGCACCCATTACATGTTGGTGATTTACCACCATTATTAGAAAATAATGGTTATGCATATATGAGTGTTTTGACAGACAAATTTAAAATTTCAGATATAATTGGTAAAACAGTTATAATACATGATATGCCAGATGACTTTACAACACAGCCTAGTGGAAACTCTGGAAAGAAAATTGCATGTGGAGTTATTAGGAATAGTTTTTAGATTTAAAAAGATAGAAAAATAGTAGAAATTGTAAAATTTCTACTATTTTATGGTTCCTCATGTGTGAGCTGTAAATCGGCTATCCTCCCTGATTTCAAACCTTCAGTTTTTGTCTGTGGTAAATTTTGTGGTAAAATTATGACAAAATCAAACATAATTTAACAAATTATTACAGAATCATTTTTGTGCTAATTTTTGTTTATTCTCTTTTTCTAGTTGTTTTAAACTTTTCTTTGGAGTTGGTAAATCTTCTGGCATAGTTCCACCAATATCTGCAATTGCCTTTCTTACTTTTTTTCCAACTTCATAATGAGTGGAATTTGCTTCTTTTTCAGTTTTTATCTTATCTCTCTTTAACTTTTGTTCTGTTTGAGAAATTCTAAATAAATTGGCAATAAGTTCATCACTACCCATATTATCTAAAATATCTTCTCTATATCTTAATCCCTTTCTTTTTGCAATATCATCTGCAGTTTCTCCGTTATATAACCCTTTATAACCACTATTATGAAATTTATCAAAATTTTTTACTCCTGCATTTTTTGCAGCCTGATTAAGTGAATTATTTCCTTTTCTTGTTAAATCTCTTTGATAAAATCTTTTTTCATCTTCTGTAAGCATAGAATATTCTTTTTCTGTTAATTCTTGTTTCCTTGTTTGAATTGCAAAATATGTTTGTGCTAAAGCTATAACTTTCTTTCTACTATCTCCATTTTGTGCAATTAAATAACATGCGTAACGAGTCAGTTTATAATCATTTTGTTTTCTTTCAGCTCCTGAGCCTATTTGCACCATTTTGTCGGTGCCGACAAAATGGTCTAAGTCAGTCATACCACTATTTCTACAAGCTTCTTTTGCTTTACCAATTACATTCTCAAATTTTCTCCATTCTTTGTAATCTAACACCTCCTGTAACTCCCTTGCATACCAAAATTCTTCTCCAAATTCATCGATATGTTTAATATCCTCAAAATTTTGTCCTTCGTAAAATCCCTCATTTTTCTGTTCTTTCATAAAACTTCAACTCCTTATTATAGTATATTCGTTGCATTATTGCAACTTTTATATGCTATATATATTATATTTTTATAATTTTGTCAATATTTTTGCAACATTTTTTAATATTTTGTTGCAAAAGTTGCAAAATGTGTTATAATACATATATGAAAGTTCAGGTTGAAAGATTTTCTTTCATTTCTATGTATACTTATAATTAAAACAAGAAAGGACTGGTTTTAAAATGGAAAAATTAGATTATAAAACTATTGGAGAAAGATTAAAACAAGCTAGAGAAGAAAAAAGAATAAGTTTAGAAGAAGCTGGAAAAAATGTTGGAGTTAATAAAACCACAATAATGAGATGGGAAAATGGGCAAACTGAAAAATTTAAAATTTCAGCTCTTGAAACACTTGCAAATCTTTATGGCGTTAATTCACAATGGTTAACCAATGATATTTCAACAAAATATACCTATTCTAATACAATTGATAGTTCATTTATTCCTGTTCCAATATTAGGAACTGTGAAAGCTGGTTATGATTATCTAGCAACCGAAAATTGTATCGGAACAGTTGTAGTAGAAAAAAGAATTGCTGAAAATCCTGAAGATCTTTTTGCTCTTAAAGTACATGGAGATAGTATGTCTCCTACTTTTATTGAAGATGATATTATAGTTATTAAAAAACAAGAAGATTTTAAAAATGGAGAAATTGTCATTGTTCTTATAAATGGAGAAGAAGCTACAATAAAAAAAGCTTATAAAACTGATTTAGGTATAGAATTAAAAGCTATTAATCCCTACTATCCTCCAAGAATTTTTACTAAAGAAGAAATTAAAAAAATACCTATAAAAATTATTGGTGTTGTAAAACAATTAAAAAGAGAGTTTTAAAACTGCAAAAGCAGTTATTTTAATTAGAATAACTGCTTTTTTATATTATTTGTTTTAATTCTATCAATCTATTATTTCTAAATGTAAGCTTTAATAAACATGGTGAAGTTATATTTAGCTCTGTTCCTTTATATTCAAGATTTAGTCCTTCATTTACACTGCAATAATTCAATAAATAGAATTTAATTGAACCTCCATGACTTACAATAGCTATTCTTTTTCCTTCATAATTTTTAATTATTTCATTTATACATTCTGTCATTCTTTTTTTAGTTTCATTTGCACTTTCCCCTTCTCTAGTTTTAAAATCTGGAAAAGCTAATTGTTCACGAGATGGATCTCTAGTTTCTTTATCTTTCATAAATTCTGCTAAGTCTTCAATATTTCCAAGCTTTCTCTCACATAATCTATCATCTAAATTATATTTTATTTTGTTTTTATATGCAATGTATTTTGCCGTCTGCTTTGCTCTAACATAACTACTACACCATATTGTATCAATTTCTTTTAGTTCAGCATTTTCACTTATTTTTTTAGATGCTTCTTCTCCTTCAATTGATAAAATTTCTTTTTCATTTATTTCTTGAGGTGTTTCGTTTGTGTATCTAATTGAATTTTCATTAATTGTCTCGGCATGTCTTATTAAAAAGATAATAGTTTCATCCATATTTACTGTTACTCCTTTTATGAATTATTTTCAAACATGATTAATATATTTATTAAATTCTTTATGGTCTATCTATTTTTGCTGGCTCCTCATGTTTGAGCTGTAAATCGGCTATAACCCCTGATTTCAAGCCTTCAGTTTTTGTCTGTGGTAAATTTTGTGGTAAGAATGACACAAAATCTAACAAATTATTACAAATTGTCGTTATGTTGATTGTTGTTTAATAAATAGCTAATAACTTATTATTAGCTATTTATATTTTTCGTAATATCAAAATATTACGAATATCTCAATAACTTGTAATTTTTTATTATGATTATTTATTATCACTTATCATTTTCTTTTTGAACACTATAACTGAAATTACTAAAATAGCTATTGTGTAAGTGCAAAACACAACCATATTCCTTGCAGATATAATTTCTAAATTATTATTCATTATTCCTTTTATTATAGTTACACAAGATTCAAAAGGTAGAAATTCACAAATTTTTGAAAATACATCTCCTAATAGCTCTCTTGGAAAATACATACCACTTGTAAAACATACAAGTTGAACTATAATACTTGATATTCCTGATGATGCTTTCTCTGAAAATAAACTACCTATTATTATACCTATTGCTATAAATAATATTGCAATAACTATTGATATAAGTATTGCCCATATAATATTTATACTAAAACTTAATCCTAGAATAATTGCAAGTATAAAAAATAATGTATTTTGTATTATTATAATTGGAATAATTGATAACATATAACCTAGTATATATTCTATTGGTTTCATAGGGCTTATTCCTAGTCTTATAAGTAATGATGTTGTCCTATCTTTGCTAATTAGCATTGCTGTAAATAGTGATATAAATGAAAATCCAAATACTACAATTCCTGGAGTAAAATTTTGTAATTCATAACTTTCGTTTGGAATATTTATTTGTTTAAATATAAATAATAAGAATAATGGTAATAATACAGAAAATATTATGCTTAATGGATCTCTTATAATTTCCTTAAAATTCCTTTTTGCAAAATTTAATATTCTCATATTATAATTCACCCCCTGTTGCTATTTTTACAAAGGCATCTTCAAACTTTGTAACACCTGTTCTTTTTATTAGTTCTTCAGGTGTTCCAACATCTACTAAATTTCCTTTTGCCATTATTCCTACTCTATCTGACAAACTTTCTGCTTCTTCCATATAGTGAGTAGTTAATATTATTGTAATTTTTCCTTTTAGTGTCTCAATTACATTCCATAATTCTTTTCTTGCAATAACATCCAATCCAAGAGTTGGCTCATCTAAAAATAATATTTTAGGCTCATTTATTAAAGCTATTGCAATAGATACTTTTCTTTGCCAACCACCTGATAATGTTTTTGCTTTTTGATTTAAAACCTCTTCTAATTTAAACATCTTTATAAGTTCATTTATTTTTTCTTGCTTGTTTGATATTTGATATACACCTGCCATAAATTCTAAATTTTCTTTAACAGAAAGATTTGGTGCAATAGCGGTTTCTTGTGGAGAAACATTTAATATTTCTTTTATTTTTTGTCTATCTTTTATTATGTCTAATCCTTCTATCTTTATTTCTCCATCTGTTGGCAATATTAGAGTTGAAAGCATTTTGATGGTTGTTGTTTTTCCTGCACCATTCGTTCCTAATAATGCAAATAATTCTCCATCTTTTATTTGTAAATTAATACCATGTACAGCTGTTTTTTCTTTAAATTTTTTTGTTAGATTATTTGTTTCAATTGCTAACATTTTTATTTCTCCCCCTTTGGAAATATTTTATCTGACAAATCTTCAATGACTTCAGACTTTACCAAAGCAATTCCTTGTGCTTTATCACATAATACTATAATTGAATCTCCTGGCTTTATATCAAACATATCTCTTGCTTCTTTTGGAATTACAATTTGTCCTTTTTCTCCAACTTTACTTATTCCTACAAATTTATCTCTTTCCATTTTAGCCTCCTTAATTATACTTGTTATACTTTTCCTA
>JAFRNM010000001.1 GCA_017430135.1 Clostridia bacterium
CAAATATCTCCGAACTTCTTTTAAATGGTACAAATATGGGAGTTATTGAAGGCAGGAGACTTATTAATCAAAATCCTCACATTGATGCAGATATTCACACTCTTTTATGTGATTTTGTAAAAATGCAAGAAAAAAGTTATGAGGAACTTAAAAATTTTCTATAGAATGTATAAGATAACAGAGGACTGAAAATCCTTGTGTCACTGGTTCAATTCCAGTTGAAGCCACCAAAAAAACTTCGTGTTTACACGAAGTTTTTTATTTTTTTTTATCAAATCTGTAACCAAAAAAATTCCCCCACATATTATATATCATACAAAGGAACAAACAAAAAAGAAAAAAGTTCTTTTGAAAGGGGGTCTAGACTATGCCAGAAAACAGAGGATGCGGAGGTTTTGGATTTGGTGATGATAACTGCTGCTGGATAATTATCCTTATATTATTAATATGCTGCTGCTGTGGAAACAACAGAGGTTGCTGCTAATCCATAATTGATTTAAAAATAAAAATTCCTGACATAAATGTCAGGGATTTTTATTTATATCTTATAAAATTATAATTACAATTTTGAGTTAGTGTTAATGCACCATCGTATAGAGATTTATCTTCGTTTTCAAGAGGTGGTTCAATATAAACAGTACATTTAAACTCTTGGTCTAAATTATTGGTAATAATTATATCAAATGAAATTTTGCATTGTAAAGAATTGAGCAAAACTCCACACTTTTTTAGTAAAGAACCATCATAAGTTATTGGAGAACTTGTATCTGTAATTGTATAATCATTTTTAATATTTTCATTTATATAGCTTAAAACTATTGGGTTTGCACAATTATTATATAAAGTAGGTGTAGTTAAATCCTCTGAGTCATTAGAACTGATACTAAAATTTAAATCTTTTTCGAAAATATTATCTTCTGGTATTACACTTTCAGCAAAAGATGTTAAATTTTTATAAGCCAACTTTTGTGACCCGATAGATGGCTTTTCAACATATTGTAAATTCTCTAATTTTACGCTTTTTAAAGTATTTTCTAAATTATTATCTTGACTATTATTATTCAAAAAAATTGCAATATCAGTATACTGATATAAGTTCTCAATTGTAAAATTACTTGCTACTGCATTCTTATTTTTGGCATTACAATTACTAAATAATACAATTTTATTTATCGAAAAAATTGTATTTTCATTTTTAGAAGCAAAATCTAGATAAACATTTTCACAATTTGACTTATTAAAAAATATGCCTAATACATTTGTCAAAAGCACTACAAATAGTATTACTAATATTATAAAAATTGAAATGAATATAATTTTTTTCCTTTTCAAAACTTGTCCTCCTTTGTATGCTATTACTATATTATAAATTTAAATTTTTGGCAATATGATTTTTATAAAATGCTAAATATTATTATTTTCAAGCAACATTCGGGGGGACCGACAAATTACAGTATGTCAAAATATTTGAAAAATATTTTGTTGCATACTGTTATGCAGTTGGGAGTTGCAGAAAATAATAATATTTAGCTATAATACAAATTTTCCAAAAATTTAAATTGACAATTTTCTACATTTTGTTTACAATTATTTTAGGTGATAAATATGAAAACTAAAGAAAAATTATACATATTATTTTTATTGATAATTTTTGCAATATCCATTTTCATATATATTATATTTTACAAAAATAAGACTTATGCAAAAGAAAATAATACTTACACCTCAAATGTCAGAATTAGCAATGCAAAGCAGATAGATATATATGAAATAATAAAAAAGAATACTATGGAAAAACAGGAAGAAACAATTGAAACAATAGAAGAACCATTGGAATTTATTACAAAATATAAAACAAATGCTGATTTACCAAAGGGAACAATGCAAGTAATTCAAGAAGGAAGAGAAGGTATTCAACAAATATCAATAAAAAGAATTTACCAAAATGGAAATTTAATAGATGAACAGCAAATGGGAGTAAAAGTAAAAAAAGCTTCCATTGATAAGATAGTGGAAATTGGCGGAGCTAAATATACAAGTTCATACAAAGTAAAAAAAGGAGATAGTGTGTATACTACAGCAGATAGAACAGAGATAATGTTTGAACCAAACGCTGAAAGCACTAAATTAACCACGATTGGCAAAAATAATGAATTTAAAATATTAGACTTAAATGATGATTGGTATAAAGTATCTGGAACAGCTGGAACAGGCTGGATAAAAAAAGAAAGCACAACTTATATTAATCCAAATAAAGGATTTGACGAAGCTAAATATGGTGCAAAATCAAAAGAAGCATTAATGAAAGAATTAAGCTTTGGCATGAAATTGAATAAGCCAAGCGGATTGACGCTAGATCAATTCAAAAAAATACTATCAGATTCAAAAGATGTAAATAAAATATTTGAACAAAATGCAGAATTTTTCTATTACATAGAAAAACAATATAATATAAATGGAGTATTTGTTGCCTCAATAGGAATTCACGAAAGTGCTTGGGGAACTTCAAAAATAGCAAGAGATAAGAAAAATTTATTTGGATATGGAGCCTATGATTCTAATCCATATGGGGGAGCATACTCATTTGAAAATTATTCGGAGGGGATAGATTTAATAGCAAGAGTTTTAACAAAATACTATTTAAATCCTGCAGGAACATCAATTTTTAATTCAGAAAAAGCAACAGGAAGTTATTATAATGGACCAACATTATCAGGTGTTAACACAAGATATGCAACAGATAAAAATTGGGCAAACGGAGTGTATAATCACATGAAATATTTATATAATAAATTATAGAAGAATAAATACATTAAAATTGATGAAAATATATAAGAATTTGATTTTTTTTCATAAAAATTGTTGCTATTTTTTCAATAATATTGTATGATATATAGGTAAATAGTGTGAAAACAGAAAGTAAAAAAAACGTAGTATTTTTATATATAGAAGGGAATGAAAAAAATGAAAAGTAAAGCAATAATAATATTAGCAATAGTAGCAATTTTGGCAATACTATTTTGCACACCTAAAGTATATGCAGAAAACAAAGTGCTAGATTCTAAAATTGAAAGCCAATTAGTAGAAATAAAAGAACATGAAGCTCAAACAATTGAAGACTATCAAGCTAGATATGGTTCAGAAGCTTATGGAACTGTTGCATATATATTAGAATTAGTTCGAGCATGGAGCATTCCACTTTGTTTTTTAGGAATAGCTATTGGAGCGGTACATAAATCAATTTTAGGTATACGTAAATTGGATACTCTAGAAAAGGGTAGAGGAATGGTTGTAATGTTCATTACAATATTATTAATTTGCCAAATATTACCACTAGCATTTGCTTTAGTTGTAAAATTTGGAAGGGGGTAACAAATGAAAGTTTTATTTGCTGTAAGTAATGAGGAGATATCAGAGGCAATAGTAAAAAGATATCAAAAACAATATAAGGAGATAATATCATACAAAAATGTCTATTACTTTAATGCAATATTAAAAGAAATACAAAAAGACAAAACTTATGATAGAATAGTAATAAGTGAAGAATTAGAGGCATTTACAAATACACAATATGAACAAATAGATAGATTTATATTTGATAAATTGGATAGTATAAGTGATGAAGCAGCTAATACTAGAGGGGATAACACACCTATTATTTTAATTTGTTCAGATAGAAGAACAAAAGGCGAAGAAATGCTTGTAAAACTATTTGGAATTGGTATTTATGATGCTTTAATAGGAAATGATAGAGGAGTAGATGAGGTTTGTAATTTAATTCATAAATCTCGTTCTAAAAAGGAAGCAAAATTATATTATAAAATCGAGGCAGATGAAGTAAAATATCAATCTGAAAACGAAAATGATGTAAGTGAACAAGAAATCCAAAACATATTAGCACATTATAAAAGACTTGGAAAAAATGAAGAAAAATATGTTACAAGTTTTGATAATATAGTTGCACAATATAATGATGCTCAATTAAGAATTATAAGCAAATTCTTGCCATTAAATGTAAGAGCTGTTTTGGAAGAAAAATCACCAAAATATCAACAAATAATGTCATTTAATAATGCAGTTACAGATAGCATAAGAAAACCTAAAAAAACACAAAGCTTAGGACCAAGCGGTAAACTATTAAGACCTAAAAATAAAACAGTAATGCCTACAGAGCCTATAGTTATACCAAATGCTGTTGATACTGAAAATGTTAAAAAATTGACAAGAAATAAAGCAGAAAAAGTTGATAACGGAATTCAAGGAATTGAAGAAACATTAAATGATTTTGAAGAGTCTACAACAAATAGTTTTGACAATGCTTTTTCAGAAAAGCAAGGTAACTACAATCCTTTTGAACAAAATAGTTCTCAAAATCAAAGTGATTATAATCCGTTTGGACAAGACAATTCTCAAAATCAAGATGCGTATGATCCATTTTCACCAAATAATAATCAAACTCAAGGAGGTTATAATCCATTTGCGCAAAGTAATATGCAATTTGAAAACTTTACAAACTTCAATAATGGTATAACAAATAATATTCAAAACGAAATTTCAGAAGAACCAAAAAGAAGAGGAAGAAAACCAAAAAATATTGAAGAAGTTGAAGAAACAATTCAAGCTCAAGCACCAAAAAGAAGAGGAAGGCCAAGAAAAAATCCAGTAGTTGAGCAAGAAGATGATAGCATTCTTCCTGGATTCGAAACACCAAATACAAATTATCAAGCACGAGAAAATGATGATGGATTACTACCAGGATTTGAAGATATAAATAAAAATGATAGTGTTCTACCAGGCTTTGATAATAACGATAGTAATATATTGCCAGGATTTGAAGATGATGATAACGATAGCAATATATTACCAGGTTTTGAAGAAGAAAATAACGATAATAACACATTACCAGGCTTTGACAGTTTTGAAGAAGAAAATGAAATGAATAGTAATCCAAACATAGACTTTGGACAAGATAATTCAAATAGTACACAATTTTCAGGCTTTGAGGATTTTAGTACAAATAAAAACAATACAACAAATTATGAGGAAAATAATCAATTTAATAGTAATCAATATGAGAATAACCAATTTGTAAACAACCAGTTTGATAGTAATCAATTTGGAAACAATCAGTTTGACAATAATCAATTCAGAAATAACCAATTTAACAATAACCAATATAATTATAATCAAACACCATCATATGATGCACAATTGGGAGATTTATCAAGATTATTAACAGCAAATAAAAAAATTGCAACATTTGTTGGAACAAGCAAAAATGGTACATCTTTTATAGTAAACAATCTTGCAGAATATGCTTCTTCTATGGGAATAAACGTAGCAATATTAGACACAACAAAAAATAAAAATTCATACTACATTTATACAAAAAATGAAGAAGAATTAAGACAAATTGCAGGAAATTGTTTAGGAAACTTAGTAAGCGGACAAGCAAAAGGAATAAGTGTAAACAAAAATCTAACAGTTTATACATCTTTGCCAGAAGATAGAGAAGAACTGGAAAATGTAAATGCAATATTAGAAACACTAGTTAGAGTACATGATTTAATATTGATAGATTGTGATTTTGATACACCTTATGGATATTTTGCAAATGCACAAGAAATATATCTTGTACAATCATATGATATCCTTACAATTCAACCATTAACAGCATTTATGAGAGAATTAAAAGCACAAAATATATTAGATCAAAGTAAATTAAAAATATTATTAAACAAACATGTAAAAGTTAGAGGAATATCTGAAAAAACAATTGTTGGAGGAATGTCAAAATATAATGATCCTGCAATGTCATTCATGACAGACTTGTTTGATATAAATGCAGTTAAATTTATGACAATTCAGTTTGAACAAGACATTTATACAAGATATTTAGAAAGTGTAATAAATTGTGATGTGTCAATAAAAGGATATTCAAAAACATTTATACAAACACTAAAAGAATTATGCAATTGGGTATATCAAAATTCAATGGGAAATAATACATATAGACCACAATCAAATTCATATAATAATTCAACATTTTCAGCAAATATGAATGATACACTAAATCAAATGAGAAGAAAATATTAAAATAGGGGGAAAAACAAGTGGCAGTAGCAATAGTAGTAATTCTTGTAATAATAGTCATTGGGCTAATAATATACAACCTAAATATACACAAGAAAATACAAACATTTAACAATATAAATCAAAGAATAAACAATTTATCTATTGTTCAAGATTTTATGAGTATAGTTGGTGAACGAATTTCTGTTGATCAAAAAATTCAAAAAATGAATGATACTTTAATAGAAAAATATGAAATTAAATATTCTACAATAGTAGTATTTGATGGTGCAGAATATACTATAAAAGCTTCAAATGTAGATAGAAAACACTGGAACTCATTAAAAGCATTGCAAAATGTAGATATGTTTAAAGATAGTATTGCTACCGCAACCCCAAAATATGTTACAGTAAATGAGGAAGGCGAAAGACTTCCATATCAACAAGTAGAATTTGGCAGAGCAAAATCTGCCATATTCTTCCCATTATATATAGATAATGTATATATTGGATATTGGATTATAGAAAGCGGTACACCTCATGACTTTGATAATGTAGATATTACAATTTTAGATGTTGTAAAAGACAATATGGTTTCAGTTTTGAAAAATGTTGTACATCAAAAAACACTAGAAGCATTAGATAGAATTGACAAATTTACCGGGCTAGATTCTGAAGCATATCTATACGGAGATGGTAAAAAAGTAATAGACAAATATACAATGTCAACAGTTTGTATGTTTAAAATTACAAATCTTGAAGATATTAATAAAAAGTGTTCAAGAGAACTTGGAAATAAGGTTTTAACAGAAGTGAGCAATTACTTTAAACAAAACCTTACAAATGAGTACATAATTGTAAGATATATGGGACCTAAATTTGCAATTGTTTTTTCAGGGGTAGAATTAAATGGAGTTGTAGAATTTTTAAATGATAATAAAGAAGAAATAGAGAAACTACAAATTTCTTTAGAAAAAATTGAAGAAAATCCTGAGGAAAATAAAACAGCTAAAAAGGGTAGAAAGAAAAAACAAGTAATTGTTAGTCCAAGACTAAATTTTGCGGTATCTACATATTATAAAGGTACAGGTTTAGAAGAAGTGCTTAAAAAACTAGAAAACTACTTAGACTCAGCTCCAGCAGGAGAAAATGATATAAATAATATTTAATTTGGAGGTAAATTATGGAATTTGACAAAACAATGAATTTTAAAGTTGAAAAGGAAACTACAAACCAAACTAGAGAAATATTAAGAGAAGTATATGAGGCTTTAGTTGAAAAAGGATATAATCCAATAAATCAATTAGTTGGTTATATATTATCAGGTGACCCAACATATATAACTAGCCATAACAATGCAAGAAATAAAATTAGAACAATCGAAAGAGACGAACTTTTAGAAAAACTAGTAAAAAATTATATAGGAATAGAATAATATGAGAGTTTTAGGACTAGATTATGGTGAAGCACGAGTAGGAGTAGCAATAACGGACGAATTAAATATAACAGCACAGGGGTTAGAGACAATACAAAGAAACAATTCAGACAAAATAGTATTAAGAAGGCTAGATGAAATAATGGCCATATATCAAATTGATACAATTGTTGTTGGATTGCCACTTACTTTAAAAGGAACCAAATCAGAAAGAACAATAAAAACTGAAGAGTTTATACACAAATTAAAATGTAAATATAATAATCTAAAAATAGAAACAGTAGATGAACGATTAACAACAGTTCAAGCACATTCAACAATGAATTTACTTGGAGTTAAAAATTCACAAAAACGCGGAATTGTAGATACGATATCTGCTGTATATATATTAGAAGTATATATAAATAAAAAATGATTTTTAAAAATTTATTGAATAATAATTCGATAGATGTTAAAATAAAAATATTAAATTTGAAAGGAGAAAAAAATGGAAGAAAATTTTGATGGAGAAGAATTAGACAACATTGTAGTTTTAAATGACGAGGATGGAAACGAAGTAAAATTTGAATTCCTTGACTTAATAGAATTAGATGATGAAGAATATGTTGTATTATTACCAATAGCTGAAGAGGGAGAAGAAGATGGAGAAGTAGTAATACTAAAATTAGAAGATAATGATGATGAAAATTCAGAAGAAGAATCATATGTAAGTGTTGATGATGAAGACGTACTAAATAGAGTATTTGAAATATTTAAAGAAAAATTCAAAGATGACTTTGATTTTATAGATGAAGATTAATAAAGACAAACAAAAGTGAAAAACTCTGTTTTTCACTTTTGTTGAATTTGTAAGGAGGAAAACAAATGAAAAACTTCTCAACATGGATGTTAGTAATGTTTATGGGAATGTTCTGGGTATTTAGAGTATTAGTAGCAGTAATGCCAGAATTCGGAACAACATTAGGAAGTTTTGTCCCATTAAATGGACAATTAGAAATAATACTTTCTTTTGTAGTATTAGTATGTATGCTATTAGTAATAAAAAGAAAGCTATTAGGAGGAATACTATATCTTGCAGCATATGGAATGTATTTTGGAGTAGATTTATTTAATAATATGGGTTCAATAATAAATGGAACATTAGGAGCAGAAAATGCGCTAAATACATTTGTATCATTTTTAGGAATAGTATTACCAATTGCTGTATTATTAGATTTACTAGTTGATAAAGGAAGAAAAATAAATCCAACAGATAAGAAAACAGATTGGTTTTACAAAAATGAGCAATATGATAGAAAATATGACGAAAGAGCAGATAAAAATAATTATAGAACATTATAATAAAAAATATAGAATATGTTATGTATAATATTAAGAAAAAAGTCAATAGTAGAGGTGGAAAAATAAAAAGTTTTCCACCTCTACTATTATTTTTCAGGTTTAAGTATATTAATAATTGTATCTATAATTATATTTGTCATTTTGTTATAATCTATTTCTTTATGTTTGTGATAAATAATTTCATGGCATAAATCATCAACTAAATTAATAATTACATGAACTTTTTCTTTCAAATCAGTTGGATTAAAATTGTTTTTTAGAAGTAAATCAGTTATCGTATTAGTTATTTCAATTTCACTTTCATGAAAAAAAACAGCAACATCTTTATCAGAATGAGTCATAGAAGTTATTTCTTCATGAGCAGTTTGAGAAAGTTTGTGGTTATCTATAAATTGTAAAATAATTTTCTCTATTACACTTCTTAAATTTTTATCATCAATCTTTATATCATTTGTAAAATCTATCATAGGATAAAAAACACTATTGGAATATCTTTTTAGGCCTTCTAATAAGATATCGTGTTTATCCTTAAAATAACTATAGACAATACCTGTAGAAACACCTGCAGCTTTGGCGATTTCAGCAGTGTTAGTATTATAATATCCTTTTTCGCAAATTAAATCAAAACCATATTTAATTATTTTTTCTTTTTTTTCAATAGAACGTTTTTGAACAGGTTCTCTAATTTCGGTTTCTTTCATAATTTAAATCCTCTCTATTTTATTATTATAATATTATTTTAAGATTTAGTCAATAAAATGTGAAAAAAAATTCATATTTTATTGACAAATTATATTTTTGTTATTATAATAATTTAGAAAACATGAAATACATTTCATGTTAAAGGAAAGGAGGAACTATGGAAAAGATAGTAGAAATAAAAAAATTAACAAAATCATATAAGGTGGGAGAGAATGAATTCAATGCTTTAGACAATATAGATTTAAGTCTTAATAAAGGTGAATTCATTGTAATACTTGGACCATCTGGTGCTGGAAAATCAACACTTTTAAATTTAATAGGAGGAATGGATACTCCATCTAAAGGAGATATTTTAATTGATGGCGAAAATATTTCAAAATATAATGAAAAACAATTAAACGATTATAGAGCTGAAAATATAGGATTTATATTCCAATTCTATAATATTTTACCAACATTAACCGTATTAGAAAATGTTGAATTAGTAAGAGATATTGTAAAAAATCCAATAGATAGTAAAGAGGCATTAAAAGGTGTAGGCTTAGAAAAGCATAAAAATAAATTTCCAAGTCAATTATCAGGAGGAGAACAACAAAGAGTTTCAATTGCAAGAGCAATAGCCAAAAATCCTAAATTATTGCTTTGTGATGAGCCAACAGGAGCATTAGATAGTAAAACAGGTGTAGAAGTATTAAAACTATTAAGAAAACAATGTGATGGCAATGAAGGAGCTAATACTGTAATTATTGTAACTCACAATAGTCTAATTGCAGAAATTGCTGATACTGTAGTACATGTAAAAAATGGAAAAATAGAAAGTGTAACTTCAAATGAACATCCTAAGAGAATTGACGAGGTAGGCTGGTAGACGTTCGAGCAAAGCGAGTTACGGATACCGTCATACAGTGGAGCCCCAAAAGCCTAAAAAGGCTTTTGGAAAAAGGCGGAACTGTAAATGTGGATAGAAGGAGGAAATAAATGTTAAAAAAGAAAATGTTACGTGATATTAGAAAAAATTTATCACAATTTATAACAATATTTTTAATGGTATTTATTGGTGTAATGGCATATGCTGGAATTGAAAGTTATATGGATGGAATGGAGAAAACTGCTAATAAATATTATCAAGAAAACAATTTACAAGATTTAAATGTAATGGGGGCAAATTTTACAGAAGAAGATTTAAAAGAAATTAAGAAAATAGAAAATGTAAAAGATGCTGAAAGAAAATTAACATTAAATGGAACAACAGACGGAGATAGAACGTTGTTATTAAGTTTTATAGAAACTAATAATATATCAAAATTCTATGTGTTTGAGGGTGAAGGCTTTAATCCAGAGTCAGAAGGAGTATGGATAGATAAATATTATGCAGATGAAAACAATTATAAAATTGGTGATGAGATAACAATTAAATACGATAAAATAGAATTAAAAGAAAAAGTTAAGGGAATTGTAAATATTCCAGATCACGTATATGATGTAAAAGATAGTTCAGAAATATATCCAGATCATAAGGAATTTGGAGTCGCTTATTTATCAATAAACGAATTACCAGAATATTTTAGAATTTTCAATAATGTAATGGTAGATGTTGATAATAAAGATAAAAAAGATGAAGTAAAAAATAAGATTGAAGAAAAAGTGGAAAATGCTATAGCTGTAACAAATATAGAAGACGGGGCTTCTTATACATCATATCAAGGAGAGATTGATGAAGGAAAAACATATATAGGTGTATTTTCAGGATTATTCTTGTTTATAGCAATGCTTTCTGTAATTACTACAATGACAAGAGTTGTAAAAAAACAGCGAGTACAAATCGGAACATTAAAAGCACTTGGTTTTAAAAAATCTAAGATTTTATTACATTATATAGGATACGGATTTTGGATTTCATTAGTTGCTTCATTAGCTGGATTAGTTGGAGGTTACTATTTAATCGGAAACTTCTTTATATCAATGGAAATGGCATTTTTCGAAATGCCAAATGGGGCACCTTCAATGAATATATCAAGTTATATTATGGCTGTTTTAGTTGTTTTAACTGTATCATTTATAACATATTTAACATGTAGAAAAATCTTAAAAGAAAATGCAGCAGAAACATTGAGAAGTAAACTTCCAAATGTAAAAAATAATTCATTAAATATAACAACTAGAGGAATCTTTAAAAAACTTGGTTTTTCAAGTAAATGGAATATAAGAGATATAGTTAGAAACAAAATGAGAACATTTATGGGAATTGCTGGTGTAACTGGGTGTGCAATGCTTATAGTTTGTGCGTTTGGTATGTTTGATTCTATGAATTATTTTATAGAACTTCAATTTGAAAAATTATATAATTTTAATTACAAATTAGTTTTGAATGAAAATATTTCTAAAGAAAACTTAAATAAAATAGAAGAAAAATATGGAGCAAATACATCAAAAACACTTGGAATAGAAATAAAAAACGGAGATATTAAAGAGGCAAATAATGTATTTGTAACAGATGCTAATGAATTAATTAGATTTGTAAACAAAGATGGTGAATTCACAGAAGTAAATTCAGATGAAGGAATATATGTAACTTATAAATTAGCAGAAACAAAAGGATATAAAATGGGAGATGAAATAAGTTGGCATATATATGGAGATAATAAATATTATACATCAAAAATTATTGGTTTTAATAAAGACCCACAAAATCAAAATGTAACAATGACAAGAAAATATTTAGAAAGCTTAGGAGTAGAATACAAGCCAGATTCTTTATATACAAATCAGGATTTAAAAGATGTAAAAGAAATTGAAAATGTGGAATTAATACAAGATAAAAATGCTTTAAAAGATGGCATGGAAAATATGTTGCAAACTATGAGAAAAATGATTATACTTATAATAGTAATTGCAATATTATTAGGAGCAATAATTATTTACAATTTAGGAATTTTATCATATACTGAAAAGCAATACCAGTTCGCAACATTAAAAGTTTTAGGATTTAAAGATAAAAAGATAAGAAAAATATTTACTGAACAAAATAATTGGATAGCAATTATTTCAATAATAATAGGTATACCACTAGGATATTATTTAACAGATTGGCTATTTAAAACTGCAATTGAAGAACACTATGATTTTGGAGCAAGTATAAAAATGATTACATATGTAATTGCAGGAGTTGGAACATTTATAGTTTCTTATGTAGTTTCAAAAATTTTAGCAAGAAAAGTTAAAAATATAGATATGGTAACAAGTTTAAAAGGAAATGAATAAAAAGAGGTGATAGTATTTGGAAGTTTTTTGGGGATTAGCAATTCCGTTTATAGGAACAACTCTTGGAGCTGCAATGGTTTTCTTGATGAAAAATAAAATCAACAATAAAATTGAAAAACTATTATTAGGATTTGCATCTGGAGTCATGATAGCAGCTTCAATATGGTCATTAATTATACCAGCAATAGATATGGCAGAAGAACAGGGGCAAATTGCATGGTTGCCAGCAACGGTAGGATTTTTATTGGGAATATGTTTTTTATTGATTTTAGATAGCGTAATACCACATTTACACTTAAATAATTCAAAGCCAGAAGGAATAAAAGCAAAACTAAAGAAAACAACAATGATGGTTTTGGCAGTAACACTACATAACATACCAGAAGGAATGGCTGTTGGTGTAGTATTTGCTGGAGCGATTACTGGAAATACGGGAATTACAATGGCAGGAGCATTTGCTTTAGCAATTGGTATAGCAATTCAAAATTTTCCAGAAGGTGCAATAATATCAATGCCATTAAAAAGTGAAGGAATGTCAAAAGCAAAAGCATTTTTATATGGAACCTTATCAGGAATAGTTGAACCTATTGCAGCAGTAATAACAATACTATTTACAAACACAGTAGTTTCTATACTCCCATATTTGTTAGCATTTGCGGCAGGGGCTATGATTTATGTAGTAGTAGAAGAATTAATACCTGAATCTCAAAGTGGAGAACACTCAAATATAGGAACAATAGGAGTAGCAATAGGATTTGTTATAATGATGATTTTAGATGTGGCATTAGGTTAATAGGAGGTAAGAATATGAAAACTCAAAAAAATATATTAATAGCATTTATTTTAAATTTATCATTTTCAATATTTGAATTTTTTGGAGGATTTTTTACTAAATCAGTAGCAATTCTTTCAGATTCTATTCATGATTTAGGAGATGCCTTATCAATAGGAATATCATATTTTTTAGAGAGAAAAAGCAAAAAGAAGGCAGATAAAAAATATACTTATGGGTATATTAGATATTCTGTGCTAGGTGGAGTAATTACCACTACAATACTACTAATAGGTTCAATTCTAGTAATTATAGGTGCTGTAGATAGAATAGTAAATCCTGTTGATGTAAATTATAATGGTATGATATTATTTGCTGTAGTTGGTGTAGTATTAAACTTTTTAGCCGCATATGTAACAAGAGAAGGGGATTCAATAAACCAAAAATCTGTAAATCTACACATGTTAGAAGATGTATTAGGTTGGGTAGTAGTGCTTATTGGAGCAATAATAATGAACTTTACAGACATAAAAATAATTGATCCAATAATGAGCATTGGAGTAGCATTATTCATTTTAATCAATGCATTAAAGAATCTAAAAAGAGTACTAGACTTATTTTTAGAAAAAACTCCAAATGATGTTGATATAGATGAATTAAAAGAACATCTATTAAAAATAAAAGACGTAGAAGATATACATCATATTCATGTATGGAGTATAGATGGTTTTAACAATTATGCAACAATGCATATTGTAACTAAATCAGAAGATGTAAAAAATGTTAAAAAGGAAATAAGAGAAGAGTTAGCTGAGCATAATATTTGCCATGCTATATTAGAAACAGAGGATGAAGTATGTGATGATGTAGAATGTAATGTAGAATTTCATAGTGAAGGGCATCACCATCATCATCATTAAAAGATTAAGTAAAAAAAGATAAAAAGGAGAGAATTATAATGATAAAATTAGTATTAGTTAGACATGGGCAAAGCATGTGGAATTTAGAAAATAAGTTTACTGGATGGACAGATGTAGACTTATCTGAACAAGGAATAAAAGAGGCAAAAGAAGCGGGAAAAGTTTTAAAAGATAAGGGATTTACATTTGATGTAGCATATACATCAGTATTAAAAAGAGCAAATGATACACTAAATTATATTTTAGAAGAATTAGGAGAAGAAAACATTCCAATTAAAAAGAGCTGGAGATTAAATGAAAGACATTATGGTGCTTTACAAGGATTAAACAAGGCAGAAACAAAAGAAAAATACGGAGAAGAACAAGTTCTACTTTGGAGAAGAAGTTCAGATGTAAAACCACCAGAATTATCAGTAGAAGATGAAAGATATCCGGGAAATGACCCTAAATATAAAGATTTAAAAGAAGAAGAGTTACCAAAAACAGAGAACTTAATTGATACTATAAAAAGGGTTATAGATTATTGGAATTCTGATATAAAACAAGATTTATTAGATGGAAAGAAAGTAATAATAGCAGCTCATGGAAATAGTTTAAGAGGATTAATAAAATATTTAGATAACTTAACAGATGAAGAAATAATAAAAGTTGAACTTCAAACAGGAAATCCAATATGCTATGAATTAGATGATGATTTAAAACCTATTACACATTATTATCTAAAATAAAAGATGCAATGAAATAAATAAAATTATTAATTTTAAAAAACAAGCAATTAGTTGAAAATTGCTTGTTTTTGTGTTAAAATGTAAAAGTATTTAATAAGAAAAATTTTTTATAAAAAGAGGTAAAAGAATGGATTTAGAATCACATATAAAAGATGTTTTTAAATTAAATATAGTTAGTATTTTTAAAAATAATGAATCAACAGATGGAAATGTATACAATATAAAAACAAATAATAATGACTATATTGCAAAAATATATGATGATTTAAATATGGTAAATAATATGATAGATTTATATAATTACTTGGATGAAATGAATATTCCCCAAATAATTAAAACGAGCTATGGAAATTACTTTTCTAAATATATGGATAAATATATTGTTATTTATTCATTTTTGAAGGGTAAACAATTATCCGAATTTATAAATGAAAACAATAATATTTGCCCAGATGAAATTGTTAAATTAATAGCAAAAGAAGTTAGGAAATTGCATGATTTAACTTCAAATAATAGTTTTAATTTTAAAACTATAGATTTTGCAAATAATTTAAACAGAAAATCTATTTTACATTTTGACTTAACAAAAGAAAATATTTTTATAAACAAAGATAAAATTGGATTTATAGATTTTGATGATGCAAAATATGGAGATTCTGTATGTGATGTTGCTATTCTTTTGAGTTTCTTCTTTATTTCTAAAAAAGCAGGAGTAGATAATAAAAAAATTAATATTTTTTTGGATAGTTACTATCATGAAAGTGAAAAAGAATTAAAAAATGAAGAATTAAGATACATTAAAACATATGTAAAATGTTGGGCTGATTACATTTTAGATGGGCATGAATTTGATTCATCTTTAAAGGAGAGCTTTGAATTTAAAAAGAAAAATGCAGATAGCATTGAAATGCATATATAAAGGAGTTAGTTCAAATGGAAGAAAATAAAACAAATATTAACTGGGGTAGTACGAATTATCTAAACACTTACCATAAACATTGAAAAATCAAAGTTTTATATTTTTTTATTTTTCATGATTTAAAGAAAAAGAGGTAAATATTTATGTATAATAAAATATATATTATTGGACCTGTTGGAAGTGGCAAAACGACATTATCTAATCAATTATCTAAAAATATAGTATAGAAAAATATGAATTAGATAAATAAGTAAAAATGAAAAAATATTAATTTGGACTATAGAATGTTTTGATTAATAAATAATTTGAAAGGGAGAATACTATATGAATTATATAAATAAAGGAAAAAGAGATATATTAATAATTCCTAAATTTATTAATGTGGATAAAATTCAGAAAATTAGAAAAGAATATGACGAATTGTATGAAGTAATAATGCCTCATATAACATTAGCATTTCCTTTTAAAAAATATATTTCCAATGAACAATTAAAGAAAGAACTTTTGAATATTACTAAAAATATAAAACCTTTTAAAATAAAATGTAAAGGTATTACTCTGAAGAAGGATAAAAGAATTGATACATATTATATATTTTTAAATATAGTAGAAGGCAAAGAGTTAATAAGTGAAATTAACGAAAAAATATATCAAAATATATTGAGTGACATAGATATAAAGAAATACAATTATGATCCTCACATAACACTTGGAAATACAAATAATTCTAATGAAAAAATAGAATTGGATGATGAATTTGAAGCTATTGTAGATAGTATTGTAATAGAAAGTATAGGAGAAAATGAAGAATCTATTATAGAATCAGAAATAAAACTATAATCAAGGTATAGGAGCGATTAAAATAGTAAAATGGAATGTAGCAACATATATAAGATTATCTAAAGATGATGAAGAAAATTTAGAATCAAATAGTATAACTAATCAAAAAGATATAATTAAACAATTTGTAGATAATTGTCCAGACATGAATATAATTGATTATTATATAGATGATGGTTATTCTGGTACTAATTTTAATCGACCAGCTATTAAGAAACTTATGGATGATATTGTAGACGAAAAAGTAAATGCAGTTATAGTAAAAGATTTATCTCGTTTAGGAAGAAATCATATATATGTAGATTTTTTATTAGAGGAAATCAATGAATGTGGAGCAACATTAAGAAAGTCACAAAAATACTATTATTGCAATACATACTCTAGAACTAAAAAATGTAGTAAACATTCAACTAATAGAGCAAAACTTTATGATTATGTTATAAAAGACATGAATAAAAAAGTAGAAAAATATAAAAACTTAACTGAATTAAATAGAGATATAATGTTTGAAATTATAGATTCTATTAAAATTTGCGAAGATGGAAGAATTATTGTAAAATATAAGAAATAAAAGGGAAGAAGATTTTTATTAATAAGGAGGAAAATGCTTGAAAAAAGATTTAATAAAAACAGAATTAATTGTAAAAAATAATAAAGTTAATGTAATTAGAATTAATGGAAATAATTATATTTCATTAACTGATTTAGCTAGGTATGTAAATCCAGAAGAACCTAAAATCCCTATACAGACATGGATGAGAAATAAAAATGTTGTGTCATTTCTAGGTCTTTGGGAACAAATGCATAATTCAAATTTCAAAGGTATCGAATTCGAGACCTTTGAAAATGAAGCAGGAAAAAATAGTTTTTATTTATCTCCACAAAAATGGATAAGTACAACAAATGCAATAGGGATTATTTCTAAATCTGGAAATAATGGAGGAACATATGCTCATTCAGATATAGCTTTTGAATTTGCAAGTTGGTTAAGTCCAGAGTTTAAACTATATTTAATACAAGAATTTGAAAGATTAAAGAAAAACGAAGCATATCAAAATCAAATTGAATGGCATGCAAATAGAATGTTATCAAAGGTTAATTATTTAATACATACAGATTCTATAAAGAAGAATATAATTCCAAATTTATCTGACAAGCAAAAGAATTTTGTTTATGCAGAAGAAGCAGATGTTTTAAATGTTGCTTTGTTTGGAATGACTGCTAAGGAATGGAGAGATAAAAATCCAGACTTATCAAAAGATGGAAACATTAGAGATTACACAGATTTATTACATCTAATAATTTTAAGTAATCTTGAAACAAAGAATGCAGATTTAATTGCAAATGGTATATCACAAAAAGAAAGGCTTATTATATTAAATCAATCTGCTAAAGCTCAAGTAGAATTATTAAAAAATAATAAAAATATAAAAGAATTAGAAAGTTTACAAAATGATATAAATAGAAAAGCATTAACGGAAGGAAATAAAGGAGATTAAAATATGGGAATAATATCATTAGCAAGTGGTAATTCGTGTTGGAGAGGATTAGATTATTATAAGAATAAAAAGGTTATTAAATTAAGGAAAATAAATGAAGGTGAGTATGAAAGTATTGTAAAAGGAACTAATAATTACAATGTTTACTTAGACATTGAACATCCAAGAAAATCAACTTGCGATTGTCCGTTGGCTAATGGAAAAAGAATAATTTGTAAACATATAGTTGCTACATATTTTAAAGCTTTTCCAAATAAAGCAGTTGATTTCGAAGAAGAACAAGAAAGATTACAAGAAGAATATGAAAAAGAGCAAGAAGAGGAATACGACAAAGCAATTGAATGTCTAAATAAAATGTCAAAACAAGAATTGATTAACGAATTAATTCAGGTGTTAGACTACGGACCTGAGTGGATATATAATGATTTTGTAAAAAGAAATTTATATTAAAATTTATAATAAGGAAAGTGAGTAAGATGGAAGATAAAAAAGAAAAGTTGTCAAGTACAAACATTAACTGGTTCCCTGGCCACATGGCTAAGACTAGAAGAGAAATAGAAGAAGATTTAAAACTAGTAGATGTAGTAGTAGAACTACTAGATGCAAGGATACCAATTTCAAGCCAAAATCCAGAAATTGCTAAAATAACAAAGGAAAAGAAAAAATTAATTGTATTAAATAAAATAGATTTAGCAGATGAAAAAGAAAATAAAAAATGGGTAAATTATTTTGAAAAACAAAATATACCTGTTTGTTTAGTTGACTCAAATTCTGGAAAAGGAATAGACCAATGCATAAAACAAATTGAAAAAATGATGCAAGCTGAACAAGAAAGATTAGCCGAAAAAGGAAGAATTGGAAGAAAAATAAGAGTAATGATAGTAGGAATTCCAAATGTTGGAAAATCATCATTTATTAATAGAATAGCCAAAAAAGCAACTGCAGGTGTGGGAAATAAGCCAGGATTTACAAAACAAAAACAATGGATAAGAATAAACGAAAAGGTCGAATTATTAGACACGCCAGGTGTTTTATGGCCTAAATTTGAAAGTGAAAAAGTTGCATTAAATTTATCTTTTACAGGAACAATAAAAGAAGAAATACTAGACAGATTAGAAGTTGCATATCATCTAGTAAAATTTTTACTTGAAAATCATAGAGAAGTATTACTAGAAAAATATAAATTAGAAGAAAGCTATGTTGAAAATATTTTAAGTAGAGACTTACCAGAAAATGAAAATATTTATGAAATAATGCTAGAAATGGGCAAGAAACGTGGATGTCTAATTTCTGGTGGAAATGTTGATGAAGAAAAAATCGCAAAAATAATACTTGATGAATTTAAAAATGGTAAGCTTGGAAAAATTACTATAGAAACGAGGTAATTATGGAAGAATTTATAAAAATAGAAAGAACTCCAGAAGAAGTAAATCTAATGTCACCACTTACATGGGCTTATGTAGGGGATTGTGTGTATGAACTATACATTAGAACAAAACTAGTAAATGAAACAAATTTAAAACCACATAAATTACATATAGAATCAATAAAATATGTAAAAGCAAAAGCTCAAGCAGAATTGTTAGAAAAAATTATGGATAAATTGACAGAAGAAGAACAGGACATAGTAAGAAGAGCGAGAAATACACAAAATCACCACTTACCCAAAAATTCAAACGTAACAGAATACATGTATGCAACAGCTTTTGAAGGATTAATAGGGTATTTGTATTTAACAAAGCAAGATGAACGCTTAAAAGAAATTTTTTCAAAAATTATTGACTAAATTAAAAAAACATGTTATAACTATATAGTATTAATGGCCCCTTGGTCAAGCGGTTAAGACGCCACCCTCTCAAGGTGGAATCATGGGTTCGATTCCCGTAGGGGTCACCAATATTATATAAAAGGGAGTAGCTTTTAATTACTAATCAACAATCGCGATGTGAATAACATCTGGTTAGTAAAGCTATAAAATAGTTAAGCGAGACTTTTAAAATAAAGCTATTATTTTAGTTTTATTTTAGAAGTTTTTTTGCTTTAGTTCTAGAATAAAGGTATCAAAAAAGCTTAAGAAAAATATAAATTTATAGGGAGGAAAAAACATGGAAAAATGGTTTAACAAAGAAGTGAAAGACGTAGAAAACATCTTGCAAACAGATGTGGAAAAAGGTTTAACATCAGATGAAGTTACAAAAAGAAGAGAAAAGTATGGCTTAAATCAGTTAGAAGCCGCAAAGAAAAAATCTTTATTGCAAAGATTTCTAGACCAATTCAAAGATTTCTCAATAATAGTTTTAATCATAGCTGCAATAGTATCAGGAGTAGTTGGTGTAGCAAATGGAGAAGGAATTACAGATACAATAATTATCTTAATAGTTGTGCTAGTAAATGCAATAATTGGGGTATCTCAAGAAGCAAAAGCTGAAAAATCCTTAGAGGCTTTGCAAAAGCTTACAGACCATGCATCAAAAGTAATTAGAAATGGAGAGGTAACAGTAGTTCCTGCAAAAGAATTAGTGCCAGGAGATATAGTAGTTTTAGATACAGGAGATTACATACCAGCAGATTTAAGAATTATTGAAGCAATAAATCTAAAATCGCAAGAAGCATCACTTACAGGAGAATCTCTTCCAGTTGAAAAAGAAACTGCAAAAATTGAAAATGAAGAAACTGGAATTGGAGATAGAGTAAATATGGCATTTTCTTCTAGCTTAGTAACTTATGGTAGAGGAAAAGGAATAGTAGTAGAAACAGGTATGACAACAGAAGTTGGTAAAATAGCAGGAATGATAAATTCAACAGAAAAGCAAGAAACACCACTTCAAACAAAATTAAATAAATTAGGAAAAACACTTGGAATTGCAGCATTAGCTATATGTGTATTTATATTCTTAATTGGTTTAATCCAAGGAAAAGAACCAATTCACATGTTTATGACTGCAGTAAGTTTAGCAGTTGCAGCAATACCAGAAGGTTTAGTTGCAGTATCAACAATAGTTTTAGCTATAGGGGTTCAAAAAATGGTTAAGAAAAATGCCATTGTTAAAAGGCTTCCAGCAGTTGAAACATTAGGTAGTGCAACAGTTATATGTTCAGATAAAACAGGAACATTAACACAAAATAAAATGACAGTTGAAAAAATCTTCTGGAATAATGCAGTAAGAGATTTAACAAATATTCAAGAAAATGAAATAGATGAAGAGCTAAACAAATTAGTATATGCAAATATGCTATGTAATGATACAAAAGTATCAAATGATGGAACTTTAACAGGTGACCCAACAGAAACAGCATTAGTAGATATGGCATTTAAATTAGATTTTGACCCTACAATTTACGATAGAACTCCAAGATTAGAAGAAGTGCCATTCGATTCAGATAGAAAATTAATGACAACAGTAAACAAAGTAAATGATAAATACATAGTTTACACAAAAGGTGGAATTGATGAACTTTTAAGTAGATGTGTAGCTTATGAGATAAATGGTGAAATAAAAAAAGATTTAGATGTATATTCAAATACAATTAAACAAGAAAATGAAGCAATGGCAAAAGAGGCTTTAAGAGTTTTAGGGTGTGCATATAAAGAAATTGACCATGTACCAAATAAGAAAGAAATGGAAACAATAGAAAATGACTTGATATTTATTGGTATGGTTGGAATGATAGATCCACCAAGAGAAGAGGCAAAACATGCTGTAGATAAATGTAAAACAGCAGGAATAAAAACTGTAATGATTACAGGTGACCACAAAATTACAGCAACAGCAATAGCAAAAAAACTTGGAATTCTTGAAAATGAAAACGAAGCTATAACAGGTTTAGAGCTTGAAAAAATGAGTGATGAAGAACTAGAAAAAAATGTTAGAAATTACTCAGTTTATGCAAGAGTTTCTCCAGAGCATAAAGTTAGAATAGTAAAAGCATGGCAAAAACAAGGCGAAATAGTTGCAATGACAGGTGATGGAGTAAACGATAGTCCAGCATTAAAAACTTCAGATATTGGTTGTGCAATGGGAATAGTTGGTACAGATGTTGCAAAAGAAGCAGCAGATGTAATCTTAACAGATGATAACTTTGCAACAATAGTTTCAGCAGTAGAAGAAGGAAGAAGAATTTACGATAATATATTAAAAGTAATACAATTCTTACTTTCAAGCAATGTTGGAGAAATAATAGTATTATTCTTAGCAACAATGTTAACACCATTATTTGCTAGTTGGTTTGGTATAACAGATATAAATCATCTAGAAATATTATTACCTATACACATTTTATGGATAAACTTAGTAACAGACTCACTTCCAGCTTTAGCTTTAGCATTCGACCCAGCAGATAAAGACATAATGAAACGTAAACCTGCAAAACCAGGAAAAGGCGTATTTACAAGGGGAATGACATGGAGAGTAATATATCAAGGTGTTATGATTGGTTTATTAACTTTAGCAGCATTCATGATAGGATTAGCAACAACAACAGAACCAATAAATGGTTTAACATTAGATGCATCTAAAATAGAAGTAGGTCAAACAATGGCATTTGTTACACTTGCATTATCAGAATTAGTGCATGTATTCAATATAAGAAATAACAAAAAATCAATATTCAGAACAAGCATTATAAACAATTCAAAATTATTATTAGCAATATTCGCATCAGCAGCATTAATGTTTGTAATACTTCTAGTAGAACCATTAAGAAACATATTCAGCATACCAGTATTACCATCACAAAACATATTAGAATTAGTAGGATTAGTATTTGCACCAGTTGTAATTGTTGAAATATTTAAATTATTTAAAATAAACGGAAAAGACTAAAAGAATTTGAACTTTTTGGGACACTCTTAAAAATCAAGGTTTGGATTAACTAAACCTTGATTTTTAAGAGTGTCCCAAAAAGTTTGATTTTTTTGTAAAATTCTATGTTAAAATAAAGAAAATTGTAGTATAATGATTTGGAAAAGAAAAAGAGGATGATAAAATGAAGAAGAACTACAATATGTATGAGTTTACATATTACAACCCTAATGAATACTACTCTAAAACCAATAAAATAAAAAATAGTTTAATAGTAATTATAATAGTTTTAACATTGGTTGCATTACTTGTTTATCAAATATTTTTTAGAAAAGATAAGCAGATAACAACAGTAAGTAGTGTTGTAACACTAGAGCTGGAAGAACAAAAGAAAATGGAAGAGGAAAGAAAGGAAGAAGAAGCAAGATTAGAAGCAGAACGTATAGAGCAAGAAAGAATTCAAAAGGAAGAGGAAGAACGAAAAGCTAGAGAAGCAAAGCTTCCAAAGTTAACAAATGAAGGAATTCAAAATATTGAAAATATCTATCATTCAGAGGAAAAAAGAGTATTTTTAACATTTGATGACGGGCCTTCAAATGTAACACATCAAATCTTAGATACATTAAAGGAAAATGACATTAAAGCTACATTTTTTGTATTAGGCTGTAATGTTAAAATTTTTCCAGAAACAACAAAAAGAATATATGATGATGGCCATTTTATAGCAAACCATGGATATACACATGTTTATTCATCAATTTATTCATCAAAAGAAGCAGTTTTAGATGAATTTAATAGATGTAATGATGCAGTAAAACAAGTTTTAGGAGAGCCAGAATACAATTCACATTTGTTTAGATTTCCAGGAGGTTTGCCAGGTGGAAAATATGCAGATTTAAAAAAAGAAGCAAAACAGCTATTAAATGAAAATGGAATAGTAAACATAGATTGGAATGCATTATCAGGAGATGCAGAAAAGCAACATCCAACCCCAGAATATCTAATGGAAAGAATAAGAACAACATCAGAAGGCAAAAATAGTGTAGTTTGCTTAATGCATGATGCTGCAGCTAAAAAAACAACAGCAGATACATTGCAAGAAATTATTAACTATTATAAAGAACAAGGATATGTATTTAAATCTTTTTACGACATTATTAAATAATACTTGAATTTGCAGTAGTTATTATGATATTATATAAACCAAAAGAGAGGAGAACTGAAATGCCTAGTGCAAAAAAAGATGATGAAATATTAAAAAAAATAGAATATTTAGGCTTAAATTTAACAAGACCACCAAAGGCATTAAAAGATTTTCAAGATTTAGAATATAAAGTGCCCAAATTTTATGACGAAAGCCAATATAAACAATATAGATATATAAAAGTAAAAGATATTCAAATAATGCTAACACCTGCAAATAGGTTAGATGAACTAGAAGAAAAATTCACAAAAGCATCACCTCTTGCAGATTATCTTGATAGCAAAAATGAAGAAAATTTTATTAAACACACAACATTTTTAAATATGTTAAAAAATGTTAAAATAGAGAGAATTGAAGAAATAGAAAAAGAACAAGAAAAACTATCAAAAAATATACCATTTAAAGTGAAATTTAATTCAAACTATATGTGGCAAATTTATTATTCAAAAAATACAGACAAATACTTTATGCTTGTTCCAACAGAAGAATCAGAGCAAGAAGCATTCTTTTATCTATTAAAAAAGAAAATAGAAAACAAGAGAACAGCTACAATATTTGCTCCAATAAGTGGAGTAGAATATACAACACAATATTTAAAAAGATCAGAATATCAAAATATAGAAAACTATATGTGGTTATTCACAAAGAGTTGGCCATTGGTTTATGAAGTTTATGATAAAGATGAAAATTTAAGTATAGAAATAGTTGGACAAACCTATGTATATGAAAAAATCCAAAGTTGGTATAAAATAAAATTAGATAGCAAAGAAAAGGCAACAAGTTTCTACAAACTATTAAAAGCTATGTTTATACTCCAAACAGAATTACCAAATTATTTTTCATTTAAAACAAAAATAAATGATAAAGGGGAAATAGACTTTTATCAAGAAAATAAGAAATTTGAATATGAAGATATTCCTAAATGGCTAAATCAAGAATATGAATTATGCAACCAAAATAAAGCAAAAAATGATGAACTTATAGAAGAAAATCAAAAAAAATTAGAAAAATTAAAATCAGATTCTGTAATGATGGAAATGGAATACTTAGAAAAAGAAAAACAAATTTCAACATTTTTAGAGTGTAAAAAAACGTTTTTTGGCAAAGTAAAATATTTCTTTAAATTCAGTAAAGGAAAGAAAAATAAAAACAAAGAAATACCAAAAAAAGAAGAAATACAAGAAGTTGAAGAAGAAAAAATAGATTTAAGCGCAGAAACAAAAGTTATTCCAGTAATAAAAGAAAACTACAATATAGAAGAACTTATACAAAATTATAAAGAACTAGAAGAAAAAGAAAACAAGCTTAAAAATCTAAAAATGGACATAAATGCATTAAAATTAAAAAATAAAAATTTAAGCAAAAAAATAGAAAATGCAAGTATTTTCATAAAAGAAATAGATAGCCATAAAAAGAGTATATTTGAATTCTGGAAATATAGTAATAAAGATGCTGTAGAAGCACTTCCAGAAGGAGAAGAGGAAGAAGTAAACATAGTAAAGAAAATTGAAAGAATATTTGACTATGAAGAGGATTTAGAGGAATTTGGAAAAAAATATGACAAAATATTGAGAAACAAATTATCAGAAGAAGAAACAGACGCTGTATTTATTGCAAATACTGATGTTATAGAAATTTTGAATAAAATTAAAATGAATGATTTATTACCAAAAGATATTGACAACAATTTAAAACAACTAAAAAAAGAAGCATCAGAAGAGAGTACATTACTTGAAAATGAAGATTTTGATATTTTTGGTGGTTCAGAAGACAGCACAAAAGTAAGCAAAATAAAAAATAAAAAGCATAGAGAAATTGCAAAAGACAAATATAAAATATTAGAAATAAGTAAAAATACAAAACAAATTGGCTATAAATTAGTATTAGAGCAAATTATAAATAAAATAAAAACTTCATTAGAAAAAGTACAAATTGAAGAAGAATTGCCGGTTTATAAAATGGTTGTAGAAGAAAACTTTGATTCAAATGGTATAAATGTTTACAATATTAATCCGGTAGATGAAGTAGTAAAAAACACTAATATAAAGGAAGATAAAATAAAGTTATTTAAATTAAACATTAAGAAAAAAACAGATGGAATACCATTTACAAATATAATTTTTTATGACAATCAAAATAAAACATTACCAATCGGAATGGATTTATCATCTAAAATTCTTTTAAATATTAAACCAGATGATTTCAAAAATGAAAAAAATTATAAATTTAATATTATTGATTTTGAAAACGAAGAAGATGAATTTACTAAATCTCAAATAAAGACAATAGAAGTATTTGAATTTGATATAGCATAACAAAACTCCTAAAGCTTAGTGCTTTAGGAGTTTTTCTAAAATTTGAACAGCATTGCTTGCAGCACCTTTTCTTAAATTATCTGCAACACACCAAAAATTCAAACCATATTTAACACTAAAATCTCTTCTTATCCTTCCCACAAAAACTTCGTCATTTCCGTCAGCTTTTCGAGCCAAAGGATAAATATTATTTTCAATATCATCTGCTAAAATGATATTTTCACTATTTTGCAATAAAGTTTTTGCTTCATAAATGTCTATTTCGTTTTCAAATTCAACATTTATAGATTCACTATGACAATTTCTAACTGGAACTCTTACACATGTTGCTGTTATTGGTAAATCAGGCTCATTCAAAATTTTTCTAGTTTCATTTATCATTTTATGTTCTTCTTTTGTATATCCATCATCTAAGAAAACATCAATATGAGGAACACAATTATTGTAAAATGTTCCATCTTCACCTTTTTCTAAATCTTCTAACCCTTTTTTACCAGCCCCTGAAACTGCTTGGTATGTAGAATAAACAATTCTTTTTATTTTATATTTATCATCTAAAACTTTTAAAGGAAGCATTGCCTGTATAGTTGAACAATTTGGATTTGCTATTATTCCATTATTTTCAAATATTTTTTCAGGATTAACCTCTGGCACAACAAGAGGAACATTTTCGTCCATTCTAAAAGCACTACTATTATCAATAACAACACAGTCTTTTGATACTGCAATAGGGGCATATTTTAAAGATGTACTTGCACCTGCAGAAAAAATAGCATAATCAAAACCACTATCAAATGAATCTTCTTTTAATTCGCAAACTATATAATTCTGACCTAAAAATTCAATTTTATTACCAGCAGATTTGCTAGACGCAAATAATGTATATTGTACATTTTTTAAATTTTTTTCTTCTAAAACTTTTAGAATAGTTCTACCAACTAATCCAGTTGCTCCTACAATAGCAACTTTATAAACATTATTCATTTAAATCACCCTTTCACTTTTTAATTGTATGCATAAATATAGAAAATATTATTGTTTTCTGCAACTCCCAACTGCATAAGAAAGCATAATTCAAAATTTTTAATCTTCTCAAAAATTTTGAAATGCTTTCTAATTTGTTGGTCCCCCCGAATGTTGCTTGAAAACAATAATATTTTCTTTAATTTTAGCATAAAAAAAATGAATTTGTAAAAAATAAAAATGGTGATTAAAATGAAATATAAAAACTGGATAATAGTTTTAGTAGTAATTGGAATTGCGCTTGGAGTTGGGGCATATTTTATTGTATATAATGTTGGAAATAAGAATAATGAACAAGGAAATTATGAAGCAACTAGAACAGAAGCAAATGCAAACAATACAGAAAATAATAAAGCAGAAGAAAATAACGAAGAAAAAAAAGACGAAGAGAAAAAAGAACAACAAAATGAAGAAGAACAGCAAATTCAACAACAGGAACAACAAGCTCAACCTGTTGAAACTGAAATAGCATCATATACTACAAAAATAGTAACAAAAGATTCAGGAAGACAGAAGAACATTCAAATTACATGTAATACCTTAAATGGAACAATTGTAGAACCAGGCGAAACATTTTCATTCTGTGGTACAGTAGGAAAAGCAACGTCAGAAAAAGGTTATGAAAAAGCAGATATTTTTGATGCAAATGGAAAAAAGATAAAAGGACTAGGAGGAGGAAATTGCCAAATTAGTTCTACTTTGTATAATGCAGTTTTAAGTATACCAACATTAAAAGTAACAGAAAGACATGCTCATAGTAATAAAGTTCCGTATATAGAATCCGGAAAAGACGCAGCAGTAGCCTATGGCAGTTGCGATTTGAAATTCCAAAACAATACAGGGTATAAAATAAAAATATTGGCTTCAACAAATGGCTCAGAAGTTACAACCAAAATTATATCTTTAACATAATTGAAATATGTTAAAGAATAGTTGACAATTTAATAATTTGCAGGTATAATAGATATGTAGAAATTTGACATTACATATCTATTTTAAATTTGCACTCTTTATTAAAATGGATTTGTAATAAAAAAGGAGAGAGTTATTATGCTTTCAAAATATTGGAAAAAAATAGGAATGATAATAGTAATAGTTGCTTGTGTTTTCAATGTGATGATAAAATTAATTAACAAACTATCTATGGACAAAGAAATGGTAGCATCAGCACAATATGTTCAAGACAATCCTAATGAACAACAAAAAAACGAACAAAAACAAGAAAAACAAGTAACACAAAATACAAAAAAATAAAAAATAAGCAAATAACACTTGAAAAAAATAAAAATATATGTTAATATAAGGAATAGTCAAGTTATAAAAAACGGAGAAAGAGGTGAACTTAAATGAAAGAAGGAATACATCCAAACTATGGTACAACAACAATTACATGTGCATGTGGAAACGTATTAGAAGTTGGTTCAACAAAAAAAGATATAAAAGTAGATGTTTGCTCAAAATGCCATCCATACTGGACTGGAAACCTAAGACAAGATAAAGTTGGAGGAAGAGCAGAAAAATTCAAACAAAAATATGGATTATAGAATTTTAAAGAATTTAAATGGAAAATTTAAATTCTTTTTATTTTTACTTGATTTTTTAGGTAAAATGTAGTAAAATAGTTAACGAATAGAAAACTATTCAGTATACCTTATACTTAGCTTTGAGCTAAACACCTAGGCTTGGGCTCAGTTTAAGGAGATAAAAAATAATAGGAGGTGTATACTATGACAAAGGAAAGAAAACAAGAAATTATTTCTACATATAAAAGAGAAGAAAAAGATACTGGTTCTCCAGAAGTTCAAATAGCTCTTTTAACAGAAAGAATTAATGAATTAACAGAACACTTAAAAGTTCACAAAAAAGACAATCACTCTAGACGTGGTCTTTTAAAAATGGTTGGAAAAAGAAGAAATCTTTTAAACTACCTATCTAGAAAAGACTTACAAAGATATAGAGACATAGTAGAAAAACTAGGATTAAGAAAATAATCATACTGCAAAAGCCCATGCATCGCACGGGCTTTTTGCGAGAAATTCAAATTAGCTTAAATATTAGGTAAGTAGCTTGTATAATGTATTAACTTTAAGCTTAATATATTATAGAGGTTACAATCTAATTTTTAAGCGAAATAGGTGTAAAAAATAAAAAAGGAGAATTAAATTATGTTTAAGAAATATGAAATGGAACTAGCTGGAAGAAAGCTTGTAATAGAAACAGGAAAAATGGCAGGGCTTTCAAATGGAAGCGTATTAGTAAGATATGGAGATACAGTAGTAATGGTAAATGTTACTGCATCAAAAGAACCAAGAGAAGGAATAGATTTCTTCCCACTATCAGTAGATTTTGAAGAAAAACTATATTCAGTAGGAAAAATCCCAGGAAGCTTTATGAAAAGAGAGGGAAAACCAAGTGATAAAGCAATTTTAACATCAAGAGCAATAGATAGACCATTAAGACCTTTATTCCCAAAAGACTTCAGAAACGATGTTGTAGTTGTAGCAACAGTACTTTGTGTTGAACAAGATAATTCACCAGAAGTTGCAGCTATGATAGGCGCAGCTTGTGCTTTAGCAATATCAGATATACCATTTGGTGGACCAACAGCAGCAGTTGCAGTAGGTTTAGTTGATGGAAAAATTATAATAAACCCAACAGAAGCTCAAAGAGAAGTATCAGACTTAACTCTAACAGTTGCAGCTACAGAAAACAAAATAACAATGATAGAAGCAGGAGCAAACGAAGTTCCAAACGATGTAATGTTAGATGCAATAAAAGCAGCACATGAAGAAATTAAGAAAATTTGTAAATTTATAACAAGCATTCAACAAGAAATTGGAAAACCAAAATTTGAATACAAATCATTTGAAGTAGATCATGATGTATACGAATTTGTAAATGATAACTTCAAAGAAGATATGAAACAAGCGGTTCAAGAAGAAGATAAAACAATAAGAGATAATAATATTGATGGCTTAACAGCAAAAATAGAAGAAGCATATACAGAAAAATTTGGAGAAGAAGAATTCGAAGCACATAAATCTGACTTAGGAGAAGCAATCTACAAAGTTGAAAAAATGTGTGTAAGAGAAATGATATTCAATGAACATAAAAGAGTTGATGGTAGAGCATTAGATGAAATAAGACCATTATCATGCGAAGTAGGATTATTACCTAGAACTCATGGTAGTGCATTATTCACAAGAGGACAAACTCAAGTAATGTCAGTTGCAACATTAGGAATGGTTTCAGAAGAACAAAAATTAGATGGAATAGATGCTGAAGAATCTAAAAGATACATTCACCATTATAACTTCCCAAGCTACAGCGTAGGAGAAGCAAGACCATCAAGAGGACCAGGAAGAAGAGAAGTAGGACATGGAGCATTAGCAGAGAAAGCTTTGGTTCCAGTAATACCTTCAAAAGAAGAATTTCCTTATGCTATAAGAGTTGTATCAGAAGTATTATCTTCAAATGGTTCAACATCACAAGCAAGTATCTGTGGAAGTACATTAGCTTTAATGGACGCTGGTGTTCCAATTAAGAGACCAGTTGCAGGTATTTCAACAGGATTAATAACAAATCCAAATGATGATAATGACTATGTAATGTTATTAGATATTCAAGGATTAGAAGACTTCTTCGGAGATATGGACTTTAAAGTTGGTGGAACAGAAAAAGGTATAACAGCTATACAAGTTGATATCAAATGTGATGGTTTAACATATGACATAATTGCAGAAGCATTTGAAAGAACAGAAAAAGCAAGAATGCACATTTTAAATGATATTATGCTTCCAGTAATTTCAAAACCAAGAGATGAAATATCAGCTTATGCACCAAAAATAATAAGCACAACAATTAAAGTAGAAAAAATAAAAGATGTAATTGGTTCAGGTGGAAAAACAATCAATAAAATTATAGATGAAACAGGTGTAAAAATAGATATAGAAGAAGATGGACAAGTATTCATTTATTCACAAGATAACTTACAAGCTATGAGAGCTCTAGAAATGATAGAAGACATAGTTAGAGAAGTAGAAATAGATGGAATTTATCTTGGAACAGTTACAAGAATAATGGCATTTGGAGCATTTATAGATTTAGGAATAGGAGATAAAGAAGGATTACTTCATATTTCAAAAATTTCAAATGAAAGAGTAAATAAAGTTGAAGATGTGCTTCATGTTGGAGATAAAGTAACAGTTAAAGTTACAGATATAGATGAACAAGGAAGAATTAACTTAACAGCAAAAGGATTAAATGAACCAAAAGTTTACGAAGAAGATTAATAAAAAGAAAAAAATTCCGAATATTTGGAATTTTTTTCTTTTTTATTGCATTTTTTAATTATATATGTTATCATAAAAAAACAAAAAGGTTAGGATACCTTTCGGAAAGTTTCGGAGGTATAAATCTTTAACCTCCGAAGGCAACAATGTTTTGAGAGACCTAAAGGAGGGTTACACATGAGAGAAAACAACGAATTCATAGTATTCAGGAGAATATCTCTGGATAAAGGGGTTAAGGAGTACAACGTCGAAAGGGAAAAGCTTATTGACTTAATGGAGGCAATTAAAGTCATGTACGAAGATAACAACGAATTCGCAAAAAGATTCGTTAAATTACTTCCGGACACACAGCTTATCACTATCGATATTGACAGAAACAAGGAGTTGGATGTTCCATTTGTAATCTGTGCTACTCTCGATAGGCCTGCAGAGGTAGTTGCAATTCCCAGATGCAACAAAATAATCTGGGGTGTTATTAATGAATTCATAAAGGATTAACGCAAAACCTCCGCGATTAAATCGCGGAGGTTTTGCGTTCTAAATATTTTACTAATTTGTAGCCCATCTAAGCATTTTTATATCTTTATATCTAGCTAAAACTTCATTATATTTATCATATTCTTCTTCCCATAAAGTTCCAGGAACCTTTTCAAAAGCATCAAATACTTTTTCAGCTTCCATTAAATAAATAACTTGCTCTTGTGTAGACATTTTTTCATAATATTTAGCAAAATTATATAATCTATCTAGGATTTGGTTTGCTTCAATAAAACCCCAGAAATCTTTAACATTCATTCCAAATAATTTAATTTGTAAAATAGCAAATCCAACTAATGCAAAAATTGCAAATACTAATAAATATAATATTGTAAATACTGCCATTTTAATCACCTTCTTCTTTATTGTATCTAATGTAAAATTCTTTAGTACACTTTAATTATAACACATTTGTAACAAAAATGCAAATTTTTTGTAATATAATTGTAATAAAACTGAAATAATCCAGCATCGCTGGATTATTTCAGTTTTTATTTTATTTCTTTTTTTCATCTTTTAAAACTTCTTTTATTGCACCTAGTGAGCTTAATGCGCTTGTTGCTTCAAAAGGAATAAATACTTTATTTGCATCACCTTTAGCAACTTCTTCTAATGCTTCTAAAGATTTTAATTGAACAAGTTTGTCATCTGGTTTTGCATCTTTCATTGCATTATATACCATTGCAATTTCTTGTGCTTTAGCTTCTGCAACTGCTTTAATAGCTTGAGCTTCACCGGCTGCTCTTCTTATTTGAGCTTCTCTATCAGCTTCAGCTTCTAATATTGCAGCTTCTTTTTTACCTTGAGCAATAGTTACAGCAGATTGTCTTTGGGCTTCAGATTCAAGAATTAAAGCTCTTTTATTTCTTTCTGCGTTCATTTCTTTTTCCATTGCATCTCTAATGTCTGCTGGTGGGTTAATATCTTTAATTTCAACTCTGTCTATTTTGCATCCCCATCTGTCAGTAGCTTCATCTAAAACAATTCTTAATTGATTGTTAATTCCATCTCTTGAACTAAATGTTTCATCTAAGTTCATTTTACCAATAATATCACGAATTGTTGTGATTGCAAGGTATTCAATACCTTTCTTTAAGTTTTGAATTTCATAAACTGCTTTTGCAGGATCTGTTATTTGATAGAAAACAACAGTGTCGATTGTAATTGTAACATTATCTTTTGTAATAACTCCTTGAGGTGGTACGTCCATTGTTTGTTGTTTTAAACTAACAACAGAACGAACATGATCAAAGAATGGAAGTATAACTGTAAGACCGGCATCTGCTACTTTGTAGAATTTACCTAATCTTTCAATTATATAAACTTCAGCTTGTTTAACAATTTTAATTGACATGAATGCTATTATTAAAATTATAGCAATTAATATTATTAAAAATGTCATAATAAAATCCTCCTTTTAAATATTTTCAGCATAATGCTGAGTTTTTTATATAGTAAATACTAATAACTAATTTATTTGGAAAAAACTTTCCAACGAACTAAACTACTTTAATTATACTACAAAATTGGCAAAAAATAAATAGTTTGGTAAAAAATAGTTGAAATAAAATAAAAAAATTTTCAAAAAAACTATACAAATTATAAAAAGTAATGATATAATTACTAAGATTAAATATAAAACCGATTTTAATATTGGAAAGGATGTTATTTTTAATGGGAAAAATATTTTTATTAGACGAGTTAACAATAAATAAAATAGCTGCAGGAGAAGTTATAGAAAGACCTGCATCAGTTATAAAAGAAATGGTAGAAAACTCAATAGATGCAAAAGCAACCAATGTCACAATAGAAATAAGAAATGGTGGAATTTCATATATAAAAATTACAGATAATGGAACTGGAATAGCACAAGATGATTTAGAAATTGCATTTGAAAGACATGCGACTAGTAAAATCAGATCTGCAAAAGATTTAAATAGTGTGGTATCAATGGGATTCCGTGGAGAAGCATTGGCAAGTATTGCGGCAATTTCTAATGTTGAACTAACATCAAAAACAGAAAATCAACAATCTGGATATAAAATAGTTGTAGAAGGTGGAGATGTAGTAAACAAAGAAGAAGTTGCTTGCCAAACTGGGACAAGTATTGTTGTAAGAAATTTATTTTACAATACACCAGTTAGATACAAATTTTTGAAAAAAGATTATACAGAAACTGGTTACATAGAAGATGTAGTTACTAGATTAGCTTTAATAAATCCAAAAGTTGCAATAAAACTTGTAAATACTGGTAAAACAATAATTCAAACATCTGGAAATGGAAGTTTAAGAGATGTAGTTTATAGCATTTATGGTAAAGATGTAGCACAAGGATTATTAGATGTTGATTATAGATATGAAGATGTAAGAATAAAAGGTGTAATTGGCAGACCAGAAATTGCAAGGTCAAATAGAAGCAATCAATTATTCTTTGTAAATAAAAGATATATAAAGGATAGAATTTTAACATCTGCAACAGAACAAGCATATAAAAACCTAATGGAAATAGGAAAATTTGCATTTGTGGTATTAAATATAGAAATGCCACCACATAAAGTAGACGTAAATGTTCATCCAGCTAAACTAGAAGTAAGATTCGAAGAAGAAAACAAAATATTTAAAGCAATATACCATGCAATAGAGGTAACTTTAGAAAAATCAAGCCAAACAACAACAAGGATAGATAATATTATAATACAAGAAAAGGCAGAATTTAAACCTCAAATAAAGAATGAAGAAATAATAGAAGAAGCCAAAAAAGAAGAAAAAGAAAAAAGATTTGGTTCATTTCTTAGTAAAAGAAAAAATAGATATGATTTTGGCAGTGGAGACAATATTATAGAAACTTTGTATAATGAAAAGAAAAATGAAAATTATGCAGAATTCTTTGCAAATGAAGACAAGAAGAATGCTGAATCTGAAAAAGTAGAAAATATAGTAAATACATCAGATGTTTTGCAAGAATTAAAAAATATAAATGAAAGCATAAAAAAAGATATTGATAATGAGCAAATTAAAAAAGAAGAAGTAAAAGAAGATACAAATAATATAGTTGAAGATTCTAACTATATTCAAGCTGAACAACCTATATTTACACCGATAGAAGATAAAAAATTACCAGATGGTTCTACATATACATATGTTGGAGAAAATAAAGAAAGAATAGAATCGCTATTAAGACAACTTCATCCAGAAAAATACCAAGCCGAAACAAAAGTGGCAGAAAGCAGTGTTGATTACAATATAGAAAATGAGCCAACAGTTGAAACAGCAAGCAATATAGAAACTAATACTGTAGATGAAGAAAACCTTAAAACATTTGGTGTAAACCAAAAATTTGACATAATAAGACAAAACCTAGAAAAACTAGATGCAAATGAAAATGTTAAAGCTGAGGAAAATGCAAACATAGAACCAAAAGAGGAAAAACAAGAATATCCAGAAATGGGTGAAAAACAGGAAAAAGATGAAATAATTGAAGAGCCAAAAAATGAAGAAATCGATCAACATGATGATGCAAACATACAAGAACAACTTGATAAAAAAGAAATTGATGCAACAATGCCATTTAAAATAGAAAAAGAAGAGCCTGTAATAGAAAAAACTCAAAAATTAGAGACATCAAGCAGTTTTAATTCAATGTATGAAAAACTATTTGGAACAAAAGTAATACAAGATGATGAGGATAAGAAAATAGAAAAAGAAGTAGATGCAATAGATATTGCAAATGAGAATGTATCTATGTTTGACGGAATTGAAAAATACAACAGACCTACATATAAAATAATAGGCGTAGTATTTGGAACATATATAATTGTTGAAATTGAAAAAGAAATGTATATTATAAATGAGAGAGTAGCAAGAGAAAGAATAATATTTGATAAAATTAAGAAAAACTTTAATAGCTATAGTAATAAAGACTCACAAATGCTTTTATTGCCAGATATTATAAATCTAAATTCAAGAGAAATGGAAGTGGCAAAAGAAAACATGAAAATGTTTACACAGGCTGGTTTTGTTTTAGAAGAATTTGGAGAAAATACAATAAAACTTTCTGGTGTACCATCTGCTTGTATGCAATTAAACACAAAAGAATTATTTTATCAAATAATTGAACAAATAAATACAGTTGCAAGAACTGACATACAAGGAAAAATTGACAAATTTATAGAAAAATTAGCAGAAGAAATCTCAAAAAAAGAAAAGCAAATAGAAACTATACAAGAAGTAGATAGTTTATTAGAAAATTTATTACAAATTCAAGAACCATTTGTATATGTACCTAATAAACAAGTAGCTTTAAAAATGAGTAAGTATGATATTGAACGCAAATTTTCTAGAAAATAATATGAAAATTATACTTTTTTCAAATAAATATAGAAAGAGGAAGAAATAATGCCAGTAATAGTAACACTAGTAATTGCAATGTTTTTAATTTTAATAAGTTGGACATGGCATAATATGGGGGATGTTGAAAACAAAACTAAAATTAGTACAATAATTGTTGCCTTAATTATTGTTTTTGGTATAACTTTTGTACTATTTAATATTTCTAAAAATGGAGTTAATTATAATTCCGAAGAAAGCATGAGTTCTGTTAGAAACATTCTTGTACCTGTGTTTACTGTTATAAATGGACTAATTATTATTCCTCCTTTTGCTAAAACAATTGGTAGAGTTCATAATAAAGAGGTTTCTAAAGAACAAGCAACAAGACATTTGGGATTTTTGCTAATAATATTTGCAATTGCTTTAGTAATTGAATGCAGTTATTTAACAAGCATTCAAAAAGGGATTTTAGACATTTATAATAAAGCAATTCATAAATCATGATTTGATATGCTAATATATTCATTTTTATCCCTTGTCGTCGCAACCTTCAATCTTAAAATTACCACAAACTGGCAATTTCTAATAGTTCGTCGCTCACTATAAGAAATTGCATGTTTGCGTTAATTCTGCTGAGGGTTGCTCCAGTTCGCACTCGCCAAAGGCTCGTTTGGCGCTTTCGCGGGATTTAAAATGAATATATTAGCATAACAAAAATGAATTATGAGAGAAAGGAATTAAAAATGCTTCCAAAAGTTATAGTGATTTGTGGACCTACAGCGTCTGGTAAAACAGCGTTATCAATAGAATTAGCCAAAAAAATAAATGGTGAAATAATATCATGCGATTCAATGCAAATATATAAAGACATGGACATTGGAACAGCAAAAGTAACACCAGAAGAAATGCAAGGAATAAAACATTACCTAGTAGATTTTGTATCACCAGATGAAAGATATAGTGTAGCGAATTTCAAAAATGATGCTAAAAAAGCAATTAAAGAAATAATATCAAAAGGCAAAACACCAATAATAGTTGGTGGAACTGGGCTATATGTAGATAGCTTAATTTATGAAATAGATTATCCACAAATTGAATTAGACGAAGAATATAGAAAAGAACTAGAATTACAAGCGAATGAACAAGGTCTAGAAAAACTTTATGAAATTGCAAAAAAAATTGATCCACAAGCAATAGAAAAAATAAGCGAAAATGATCAAAAAAGAATAATAAGAATTTTAGAAATATATCATACAACAGGAAAAACAAAAACACAATTAGAAGCGGAATCTAGAAAACCACTAGAATATGATTACATAGTATTTGCAATAAATTGGGATAGAGCAAAATTATATGAAAGAATAAATAAAAGAGTAGATATTATGATAGAACAAGGCTTGATAGAAGAAGTTGAAAAAATCAAACAAAAATATTCAAAATTCCCAACTGCAATGCAAGGGTTAGGGTATAAAGAAGTTGTAGACTACTTGGAAGGAAATTATACAAAAGAAGAAATGATAGAAAAAATTAAAATGGAAACAAGAAGATATGCCAAAAGACAGTTAACATGGTTTAGAAAGAATAAACAAACAATTTGGTTAAACGGAGAAGAAAATATTGAAAACAATGTAAATATTATAATTGAAAACTCTAAATAATGAACAAATCAGAACACTAATATATTAGTTGTTTTTGGAGGTTACAAATTGGAAGAAAAAATATATAGTACGAAAAAACTGAATAACAAAAAAGTTGTATATGTGGCTTTAATACTTATAATAATTTATGTAATGTATGCTATTTTTTTACTAACAAATGAACAATCCAAAGTATTTACGATAGAAAAAAGTAAATTATATTTGGAAGAAACAAACATTGGCTATGTTGTTAGAAACGAAAAGGTTATAAAAGGTGAAAATTATAAAAACGGAATGGAACAGATAAAAACTGAAGGAGAAAAAGTAAGTGTAAATGAATCTGTTTTCAGGTATTATAGCCAAAATGAAAATGAGTTAAAACAGAAAATAGCAGAATTAGATTTACAAATACAAAAAGCAATGCAAGAAAACGAAAATATTTCTACATTTTTAGATGTTAAAACTATAGAGAATCAAATAGATCAAAAAGTAATAGAACTAAACAAACTAACAGATAATTCAAAGATAAACGAATACAAAAAAGAAATAAACGAATTAGTATACAAAAAAGCGAAAATTGTTGGAGAAAATAGTGCACAAGGGTCATTCCTAAAAGAGCTAATAAATCAAAGAGCAAATTTAGAAAGTAGCTTGAATTCAGGAGCAGAATATGTAAAAACTCCAATGAGTGGAATTGTATCATATAGAGTGGATGGTTTAGAAGAATCTTTAACAGTTAATAATTTAGATAGCCTAACAGAAGAGTATCTTAATAATTTAAATTTAAAAACAGGTAAAATAGTAGCAACAAGCGGGGAATGTGGAAAAATTATAGATAATTTTTCTTGCTACATAGTAACAACATCAAGCACTGAACAGGCCAAAACAGCCCAAATAGGTGATAAAGTAAAAATTAGAATATCAACTAATGCTGAAATAGATGCAAAAATAACAAATATAAAACAAGAAGATGAAGAAAAATATTTATTAGTTTTAGAAATAAATAAAGGTATAACAGAATTATCAAATTACAGAAAAATTAATTTTGATTTAATTTGGCTTAGTTATACCGGATTTAAAATTCCAAACCAAGCAATAGTGGAAAAAGATGGCCTAACATACGTGGTAAGAAAAAGAGCTGGTTATGAAACAAAAATACTTGTAAAAATACCACAAATAAATGATAAGGAAGTAAAAAATGAAAAATACACTATAATTAGAAACTATAAATCAGATGAATTGCAAGATTTAGGCTGGTCAACAAAGAAAATAAATTCATATAAAGGAATATCACTATATGACGAGATTATTTTAAATCCAGATATAAGCAAACTAGAATAAATATTACAAAAATATTACAATTATATTAAAATTTAAAAACATTTTAAAAAAGTATTGACAAGTTTCGCAAAAAAGTAGATACTTATAACATAAAACAAATGAAGTTGAATATTTAGGAGGTTTTTAATATGGCAGGAGCGCTAATGAGTAAAGTTTGGGATTTATTTGGTATGGATTCAGGAGAACCAGAAGAGATTGAAGAAGAGAACGGAGTAGATTACGAAGATGAAGAAGAAAACTATGAAGAAGATAGAAAATTATTCGGAAATCTTGGAAGAAAAAATAAAGTTGTTGCAATGCCACAAGCACAAGGTGGTTCTATAAAAATGGTTATTTCTCAACCAACAACATTTGAACAATCTGATGAAATATGTGGATTTTTAAAAGAAAAAAAATCTGTAATAGTAAATCTTGAATATGTTAATAAAGATGTAGCAAGAAGAATAGTAGATTTCATTAGTGGTGGAGTATATGCACTAGATGGATATATACAAAAAGTTTCAAATTCTATCTTTTTAGTTGCACCATCAAACTATGAAATTACAAACGAAATGGCTAGAGAAGAAATGAAAAGCAAACTTTCTGTTTCTTGGTTAAAAAATAACGGAGTAAATTAGTCTGGTTACATAGGGTGGTTTGTTTAAAACGAACAAATCTGTTTGTACCTTAGGAAAGGAAATAAAAAATGATAACACCATTAGATATTGAAAACAAAAAATTTGGTAAACAAATGATGAATGGATATAGCGTTGAAGAAGTTGACGATTTCCTTGATGATTTAACTGTTGATTATAGCAAAAATTACAAAGAAATTTCTGAACTAAAAACAAAAGTTGAAGAACTAACTGCAAGTTTAGCTCATTATAAAACAATTGAATCTACATTGCAAAATACACTATTAATGGCTCAAGAAACAGCAGAAGAAGTGAAAAATGTAGCAAAGCAAAAAGCTGAACAAATAGTAAATGATGCAAAAGCAAGATCAGAAAAACGTGTTAATGAATTAAACCAAGAAATCATACAAAAACAAAAAGCTCTTGAAGATATTAAAAAACAATTTGATATATACAAGGCAAAAATGGAATCATTATTGATTTCACAATTAGAACTATTAAAAGAAGTAAATAAGAATTAAAAATATTTTACAAAAGACTATCAACAAAATGGTAGTCTTTTTATATTTATTTTACTTTTTATACAATACAAAAATGAAAATCTACATTGTACAAAAATATTTAAATAATATTACAACATTGCCAAATTATTACAGCAAAGTTAAATATATATTACAATTTTGTTAATTCTATTGACATTATAAAAAAAAAGAATAAAATAGTATCATAGGAGAAATACCAAATTATGAGAGTAATTAGCGGTAAAAACAAAGGCACTAAATTATATACATTAGAGGGGCTAAATACCAGACCAACATTAGATAGAGTAAAAGAATCATTATTTAATATAATAAATTTTGATATTCCAGGTTGTACATTCTTAGACTTATTTGCTGGCAGTGGTTCAATTGGAATTGAAGCAGCAAGTAGAGGGGCTAAAAAAGTTATTATGTGTGAAAAGGCAAAAGATGCTGTAAACATAATAAATAAAAACTTGGAAAAAACAAAATTAAAAGAACAAGTAAAATTATATAATTATGATTACGAAAAATGTATAAATTTGTTAGAGGAAAAAATTGATATAGTATACTTAGATCCTCCATATAAAACAGATTATGCATATAAAGCAGCAAGACTAATGCTTGAAAAAGGTTTGCTAAAAGAAAGTTCAATGTTAATTTTAGAAACAGACATTGAACAAATTGTGGAAAACCAATTCAAAAATCTTGCATTAGAGGAATTTGACAATAAAAAATATGGGCGAGCACATTTATTGTTTTATAAATTAAAAAATTCAGATTCGTTCATACAGTAAAGGAGAAACATTTATGGAAATATTTACATTATTAGAAACATTAGAAGATTTATTAGAAACAAGTAGAAGTGTACCATTTTCTACAAAGGTAATTGTTAATAAAGAAGATGTTTTAGATTTAATTAAAGAAATAAGATTAAAATTACCTGATGAGCTAAAACAAGCAAAATGGATTAAAGAAGAAAGACAAAGAATTTTGCAAGAAGCTCAAAAAGAAGCTGATGGTATTGTTAAAGAAGCTGAAAATAGAATAATAGCTATGATAGATGAACATGAAATTACAAGAAAAGCATATGACCAAAAAACAGAAATAATAGAGACAGCAAACGAAATGTCTAGAGAAATATCAAGAGGAACAAAAGAATATGCTGATAGTCTTCTAGAAAATACAGAAAATGTTTTAACAGAAACATTAGGTAAAATAGAAACGAATATGAATGAAGCATTTAGACTAATGCAAATATCTTTAGAAGATACACTAAAAACAATACAAAATAGCAGAAAAGAATTAAAATAGTGAATTTTAAAAGTCAAAATCTAAAAGTCAGACTGAAATTTGACTTTTAAATTTTGACTTTTATTGTTATATAGTGATACAAATAAATATATTGTATCTTCAAATAAAAAAGGAGAGATTTCGATGGCAAAAAGAAAAAGGAAAAAAACAGCAAATAAAGATAATTTAACAATAGTAATTCTAATAATAGTAAGCATATTACTAGGATTTTTAATATATACAAAATCAGGTGCAATAGGACAAGGACTAAGTGAAGTTTTAGGCGGAATGATGGGAGTTTCAAGATTGTTCCTTCCTATTGGTATTTTAGGCGTTGCAATAAAACTTGCATGTGCAAACAATGAATATGTAACATCAAAACTAGTAAAATTCGGAATAATACTAATAAGTTTATCAGTTGTAATGAGTGTTTTTCAAATATCTGGTGGAGAACTAAATCCTAATAAAGAAATGGGAGAAGCAATAAAAGATGCTTATTATACAGGCTCACAAGGAAATGGTGGTGGAGCGCTAGGAGCACTATTAGCAATTCCGCTTGCTAAGCTAATTGGAAATGTTGGAACAATAATACTATTTATTGGTGTAGCTCTTGTATTAGCAGTAAATACATTTGGAATAAATCTTGCAGAAATGATAAACATCTTAGTAGAAAAACATCAAGATAAAGCACAAGTAAAACATGATGAAAAAGTGGAATTAAGGGAAAAACAAAGAGCTGAAAGAGAAAAAATAAGAGAACAACGAGAAATAGAAAGAGCCAAAAAAGCTGAACTAGATAAACAAAATAAAGAACAAAGAAGAATGCAGTTAAAAGATTTAGAAATAGATGACGACGAAAATGAGCCAGAACAAATAAAAATCAATTTTGGTGGAAAACTATTAAATGGAAAAGATGATAAAAAATTAAAAAAATTCAAGCATAATGCTGATGATTTAGTACCAATTGGAATGGAGAAAAAAGAACATCAACCTGATGTTATAGAAAACAATTTATTTAAACAAGAAGAAGAACAAAAAGAAGATAAAACAAAAGAAGTATTACAATTAGAGCATACAATAACAGTAGAAGATGAAAACTATGAATATCCACCAGTAGAAATACTTTCAAAAGGAACTAACAAAGGATTAAAAGGTGGTGCAAAAGCTCTAACAGACACAGCAACAAAACTTCAAAAAACACTATATAGTTTCGGTGTTTCTGCAAAAGTTGAAAATGTATCTGTTGGTCCAGCAATTACAAGATATGAGCTAAAACCAGCAGAAGGCGTTAGAGTAAGTAAAATTGCAAACCTAGCTGATGATATAGCATTAAATCTAGCCGCAGAAACAATAAGAATAGAAGCACCAATACCTGGAAAACAAGCTGTAGGAATAGAAGTGCCAAACAAAGAAAAACAAGCTGTACATTTAAGAGATGTGCTAGAAAGCTCAGAATTTTATGATAGTAACTCAAAACTAACAGTAGCACTCGGAAAAGATGTTGCAGGTAATATTCAATTAGCTGATATTGCAAAAATGCCACATGTTTTAATCGCAGGAAGTACTGGTTCAGGTAAGAGTGTTTGCATAAATACAATTATAACAAGTATAATCTATAAAGCGAAACCAAGCGAAGTAAAACTTGTAATGGTTGACCCTAAAGTAGTTGAACTTTCAGTTTATAATGGAATACCACATCTTTTAATACCGGTTGTAACAGATCCTAAAAAGGCTGCTGGAGCACTAGCTTGGGCAGTTCAAGAAATGGATAACAGATATAATCTATTTGCCCAAAAAGGTGTAAGAGATTTAGTTGGATACAATAAAGCAGTAGAAAGAGATGAAGATGGTGGAAAACTTCCACAAATTGTAATAATTGTAGACGAGTTAGCAGACTTAATGATGGTAGCAGCAAAAGATGTAGAAGAATCAATATGTCGTTTAGCTCAAAAAGCAAGAGCTGCTGGAATGCATTTGGTAATTGCTACACAAAGACCATCTGTTGATGTTATCACAGGTCTAATAAAAGCAAATGTGCCTTCAAGAATTGCATTCGCAGTGTCTTCTCAAGTAGATTCAAGAACAATATTAGATAGCGTTGGAGCAGAAAAATTGCTAGGAAAAGGAGATATGTTATTCTTCCCAGCGGGAGCTGCAAAACCTTCTAGAGTACAGGGCGCCTTTGTTTCAGATGACGAAGTAGAAAAAATAGTAGACTTTGTAAAACAAAACGGAACTGCTACATATAGTGAAGATATATTAGAAACAATAGAAAATAGTCAAAAAACAGATAAAGAAATAGCAATGGAAAAAGATGAAGAAGACGAAACAGACCCATTCTTAATGGATGCAATCCAAACAGTAGTTGAAACAGGTCAAGCTTCTACATCATTTATACAAAGAAAATTCAAGGTAGGTTATGCAAGAGCTGGAAGAATAATAGACCAAATGGAAGAAAGAGGAGTAATATCAGGTTACCAAGGTAGCAAACCAAGAGAGGTTCTAATGACATTAGAGCGTTTGAATGAACTTAAAATGTCTACTTCTTCTGAAGAAATTGAATAAAAACAATAAGTATTTTATGCAAAAGAAGAGAAAGGAGAAAAGCTTTGCAAAAGAAAAAGGAAAATTTTTTAGATAGAGTAATAAAGAAAAATTTTAATAACGAACTAGAGCATGTACTAGAGCATAAAGAGTTTGATGAAGACGCCAAAAGCCTTCTCCTTAGCATTTTGTACAAATTAGAAACAGCATATTCAGACTATACTCAAGTCAAGAAAAATGTCATGCCAAAAGAAGAATTTTTACAAATGATAATAGATATAATTCAAAAAGACGTCGACAAAATAAACCTTGTAAAAATAGGTTCAGAAGAAGCGAATATATTGGAAAACAGAACATTTATTGTAGATAAGAAAAATAAAGAAATTACATGTTATCCAATAGAAAGAAAACTTCTATATGCGCTTTTAAAAATAAGCAAAAAAGATAAAATCATAAAAGATAAATATTATGTAATAAATAGAACAATTTCTGATATGTTAAATACAGGAAACAATATAAACATGGTAGAGCCAATGCGCGATTTTAATGGCTTTTCATGGTCTGTTGTAATAAAAGATATAGAAAGTGTAGAACATAATTTAATATACCAAAACCTTAGAATTATTGCAGGTGCAGAGTTTTTAAACAAGTGGATTTATAATAGAGAGTCAATTATAGATTATTTTGAATTATTAAAAGAAAAATTAGAAAAATTGTATGGTAAGCAAAAACAAGAGGAATTGATAGATGCTATTTCTAAACTTTCTGTACTATTAGAAGTAAAATATGATAAAGAAAAAACAAAAAAATTTCTTAATGGAAAAAAAGAAATAGAAAATAGAATAAAAGAGATAAGTGATAAAGAAGAATTTACAGTAAAACTAACAAAAGAAAAGAAAGAATTAAACAAACAAATAAAAAATTTAGATACTCTTATAAGTGATAAAGCCTTACTACAAGAAGAGTATAAAAAAAGGAATGCAAAGCTTCCTTTAGAAAAAAAGATATTTAGTATGAGAGTTCTAGCAAACATGCTAAAAGAAGAAAGACAAAAGCTAGAAAATAGAAGAGAAAACATAAACAAAATGTTAAATCCTCAAAAATTTATTAAATATAAAAATGAATTAGAAGAAAAATACAAATATATACAATATATAGAGGCTACAAATGTAGAAAAGAAGATTACTGCAGAACTTTTAAATTTTCAAAATGAATTTTTAGAGTGTTATAAAATAAAAATAGAAAAAGCAAAAACAAAAGAAGAACTTTTAAATAATATTATAGAATTAAGATATTATTTAAATATACCTTTAACAAGAGAAAATAAAATATTTGAATTGAATCAGTTAGCAAGCAAAATACAAGAAATAACTCAAAATCTTGTAAACAAAGGAATACAAGAAAAAGTATTAGTAAATATTTCAAATCAAAAAGGGTTAAACTATTATATATTAAAAGAAATATTTAAAACTAAAATAATAAATTTAGAAAGTGTAAATATTGAACTAACAAAAGAAAATGAAAGATTATATCTTCAAATATTTGATGAAAACATATTTGATGAAAAAGTGGATTTGGGAGACATTAAACAATTTGACCCAAAACAATTTAATATAAAATTAAATAAAACTATTAAAGTTTTTAATATATAGAATAGAAGAGCTACTTAGTAGCTCCATAAAGATAGGAGGAAAACAAATGAAAATAACATTTTTAGGAGCGACAAAAACAGTAACAGGCTCAAATTACTTAGTAGAAGGAGCTGGAAAAAAATTTTTAGTGGATTGTGGGATGTGGCAAGGAAGTAGCGAACTAGAAGAAGAAAACTTACAAGAATTTGAATTCAATCCTGCAGAAATAGATTTTATGCTATTAACACATGCACACATTGATCACTCTGGAAGAATTCCAAAACTATATAATGAAGGCTTTAAAAATAAAATATATGCACATAAAGCAACTTGTGATTTATGTGCTTTGATGTTGCCAGATAGTGGTCATATTCAAGAAATGGAAATTCAATGGAAAAATAAAAAGAGAATAAGAAAAGGTTTAGAACCAAGAGAGCCACTATATACAGCAGAACAAGCTGCAAGATGTTTGGAAATATTTGAACCAGTAAAATATGATGAAATAATAGAAATAGATGAAAACATTCATGCAAGATTTAATGATGCAGGACACATGTTAGGTTCAAGCATAATCGAATTATGGGTAAAAGAAGGAGACAAAGAGACAAAAGTAGTATTTACAGGAGATATAGGAAATAATGATATTCCACTTTTAGATTCTCCAACAATGATAGATACTGCAGATTATCTTGTAATGGAGTCAACTTATGGTAATAGACTTCATGTTAGAAATGATGAAAAAGCAGAATTATTCTTAAAAATAGTTTCAGAAACACTAGATAAAGGTGGAACTGTTGTAATACCATCATTTGCTGTTGGTAGAACACAAGAAATTCTTTATGAACTAAATAAATTAAAAGAAAAAACAGATGATGAACAATTCTTAAAACAATATGAAACATTAATGAAAGCACCTGTATATGTAGATAGTCCGTTGGCAATATCTGCAACGGAAGTATTCAAAGAAAATACAGATTTATTTGAAGATGAAATAAAAGAAGAAATTTTAAGAGGAGATAATCCACTAGAATTTCCTGGACTTAAATTCACAATGACATCAGATGAATCAAAAGCATTAAATGAAGATCCAACACCATCTGTAATAATTTCAGCAAGCGGAATGTGTGATGTTGGAAGAATAAAGCATCACTTAAAACATAACTTATGGAACCCAAAAAGTACAATACTTTTTGTCGGTTACCAAGCACCTGGAACTTTAGGATATAGCATAGTAAATGGAGCTAAAAAAGTAAAAATATTTGGAGAAGAAATAGCAGTAAATGCTAGAATAGAATATATAGAAGGATATTCAGGACATGCAGACCAAGAATGGCTAATGAATTTTGTATATTCATTCATAACAAAGCCAAAACACATCTTCTTAGTTCATGGAGAAGAAGAATCACAAAATGTATTACAAGAAAAAATAATAAATGAAGCAGGAATAAATACAGTAATACCATCATTTGGCGAAACTTATGAGCTAAACGACGAAATCCCAGTAGTAAATAAAATAGAAAGAAAAGCACCAGTAGTAACAATAAAAGATGAAGTGTTACAAAGATTAGAAAAAGTAAAAAATGAACTAAAAGATATGGACAATTTTGTAAAAGAAGACATGAACAACCCAGACCTAAAAGACAGCGACATGTTCAGAATAAATGAGAAAATAAAAGATTTAGAAAAACAAATTTTAAATGTAATAGAAGGGTAAGATATACAAATGAGTAACAAATATTTAAATGAAGCAATTATTGGAAATCAAAATATTTTAGCAACATTTACAAGCAAGGGAGAGTTGCAAAGGCTATATTTTCCAACAAAGGATAATAGGCAATATATAAATTATTTCCATACAGGAGTTCAAATAAATGATTCAGATTTAATTTATTTGCATGATGATATAAACAATAGCTATAAGCAATACTATGAGCCAGATACAAACATTTTAAACACAGAGGTAACAAACTCATATTTCAATTTAAGAATTTTACAAACAGACTTTGTGCCAATCAAGGAAAATGTTTTAATTAAAAGATATACATTTATGAATATTGGAAAAATAGATTTAGATGTAAATTTCTTTATTCATTCAGAATTGTTATCAGATAGAAATAACCATGTTGGAACAATGAAAATTGATAGAGGAATGATGCAATATGCACACGACTTTGTAGTCTCAACATTTGCAAAACAAGAAAAAACATTTAAACATCAAATAAATGGAAGTTCTGAAAAAATTAAAAGATGTGAAATTTGGGACAAAGATTATATTGGAATGTCTAAAGATGCAAGCATTGGCTATGAAATAGGAAAAATAGCACCAAATGAGAAAAAAGAGTTTGATATTTATGTTTTAATAGATGAAAACAAAAATCCATCAGATATGGAAGATGAAGTAGATAGAATAACACGCTTAGATGTAAATAAAGAATATTCTAACACAAAGAGTTATTGGGTAAAATATGTAAAATCACATAATAGTTTAAATATAAAAGAAGGTAAAAATTCTTATGAAAACAAAATTTGTGAAATATATAAAAGAAGTATTTTGCTATTTCCACTTCTTTCAAATCCAGAAACAGGAGGAATGATAGCTGCTCCAGAAATTGATGAAGATTTCACAAAATGCGGTAGATATGCATATTGCTGGACAAGAGATGCTGTATTTGTAACAAAAGCTTTAGACATTTTAAAAATGGATAAAGAGGCAGAAAAATTCTACAAAGTATTTTGTAAAAAAACACAAAGCAAATCTGGAATGTGGGAGCAAAGATTTTTTACAGATGGAAAACTAGCTCCATGCTGGGGCTATCAAATAGATGAAACAGCAAGTGTTGTATATGGGGTTTACGAGCATTATGAATACACAAAAAATGAAAAATTTCTAAAATCAGTTTTACCTATGTGTGAAAAAGCAGTAGACTTTTTGAAAAAATATTCAAAAGACTGGTTAGGTCTTGTTGGAAAAGATGAAAGAGATAAAGATATAGTACAAGAAGAAATAGAAAATACTTACAAAAAAGAAGGGCACAAATACCATGTAAGCTACGATTTATGGGAAATGTGCGAAGGAATTCATTTGTATTCAGTTGCAAGCATATATTCAGCATTTGATAGTATGATAAAAATTTATAATACACTTGGAAAAGATGTTTCAAACTTTGATAACAATAGATTAAAAGAAGAAAAAATTTCTAAAAACAAAAAAGAATTAGAAAACTTAATTGCTGGTTTAAAGAAATATATAAATGAAAATTTATATGATGATGATAAGAAATGCTATGTAAGAAATACAGAAGACAAAAAAATGGATATAAGCATATTAGGAGCAGTTGTTCCATTTAATATATTTAAACCAAAAGAGAAAAAAGTGTTAAACACAATAGAAAGAATAAACATGAGTTTAAGAACATACACAGGTGGTTATAAAAGATTTGAGGATGACCATTACAACAATGGCGAACCATGGGTAATAGCAAATCTTTGGATGACACTTTACTACATTGAAACAGGAGAAAAGAAAAAAGCAAAAGAAACATTTGACTTTGTAGTAAAAACAGCAGGAAAACATAGCTTACTTGGTGAACAGATAAATAATGAAACCTTAAAACCAAACTGGGTACTAGGTTTAGGATGGTCACATGCAATGTTTATAACTGTATTAGAGAAACTTTATAAATAATAAAGAGAAAAAACTGCGAAAGCAGTTTTTTTCTCTTGTGCTGTAAAATCATTTATGATACAATGCAAATGGTGGTGGTTAAAATGAAAAAAGAATATGATGTTGCAGTAATAGGAATGGGACCAAGTGGAGTATTTTTAGCATACGAATTAATACAATTAAAAAAGGCTAAAAACGTTATACTTATAGACCAAGGAAAAAGAGTGGAAAATAGAAATTGTCCAATAGAAAAAACAGGAAAATGCTTAAAATGCAAGCCAAATTGTAATATTACAAGCGGATTTTCTGGGGCAGGAGCATTTTCAGATGGAAAATTATTATCTTATCATTTATCACTTTATAATGAAAAAGAGGAAAATATATACTTAGGAGGAAATGGTGGGTCATATATAAAAAAATATATGAGTTATCAAGAAATTAAAGATTTACTTTCATATACAGATGATGTATATTTAAAATTCGGTGCAGATGCAAAATTAGAAGGAATGGAAAACAAAGATGAAATAAAAGAACTTCAAGCAAAAGCTAAAAAAGAAGATTTGAACTTAATAGACATTCCAATAAGACATTTAGGAACAGAAAAAGCACATGAACTATACAAAAAAATTGAAGACTACATAGAAAAAGAAGTAGAATTAAAATTTGAAACAACAGTAAAAGACATAATAATAGAAGATGGAAAAGCAAAAGGTATAATAATTCAATCAGCAAATGATAAAGAAGCACCAGAAGAAGAAATATATGCTAAACACATAGTTTCAGCAGTAGGAAGAAAAGGTGCAAAATGGCTAGATCAAATGTGTAAAAAACACAAAATAAAATCAGAGCTTGGAAATGTTGATATTGGAATTCGTTATGAGCTTCCAGACAAAGTAATGGAAAAAGTAAATAAATATATGTATGAAGGAAAAGTAATAGCAAGACCAGAACCATTTAAAGATAAAGTAAGAACATTTTGCCAAAATCCAAGTGGGTTTGTTGCAGCGGAAGTTTATGACAATGGATTAAGTCTTGTAAATGGTCATTCATATAAAGATAAAAAAAGCCAAAACACAAACTTAGCGATACTTGTTTCGCATCATTTTGAATATCCATTTAAAAAGCCGATTGAATATGGAATAAATATTGCAAACAATTTAAATGAATTAGGAAATGGAAACATAGTAGTACAAAGGCTAGGAGATATTTATAGAGGGAAAAGAACATGGCCAGAAGAACTAAAAAATAATTCAGTAGAAGCAACTTTAAAAACAGCAGTGCCAGGAGATATAACATTTGCTTTAGGTTACAGAACAATGACAAATATATTAGAATTTATAAGAAAAATGGATAAAGTAGTAGAAGGATTTGCTCATCCTGATAATTTACTATATGGTCCAGAAATAAAATTTTATAGTAATGAGCTAGTAGTTGATAAAAACTTCCAAACAAGCATAGAAAATCTATACTCAATAGGAGATGGTGGAGGGTTAACCACAGGATTAATGATGGCATCATGCTCTGGTGTTCAAATGGCGAGAATATTAAATAAAATGATTTAGAGAATAAGAAACTTGCTTTTTTATGTAAATTGATGTATAATATTGAAAACACGTTGGCATAAACCTTGTAATATAACTATATGGAGGTGCACATTATGGCAAAAAAAAGTGATTATTCTGTTATCGACAATCTTCTGCAGATTGGAGCTAACGAAGGCAGTCTTACAACAACACAGATCGAAGAGGAATTTAGCAAAGTAGATTCTATTTCTCCTGAGCGGGTAGATGAGTTTTATGAGAAATGTTCAATTAATAATATCGAGATTATAGATAACCAAGATGATGTAAAATTTGATATGGAAGAACTTGAAGAAATAAAAAGCTCAAAAGAAACTCAGGAAAGAGGCAGTTACTATACTGATAGTGTAAGTACCTATTTTATGGAAATTGGAAAAATACCTTTGCTTTCAGCCGAAGAAGAAATTCAGTTGGCAAAAACAATTAAGGAGGGGACAAAAGAAGAGGCTAAACGGGCAAAAGAGAGGTTGGTTGAGGCCAATCTTAGATTGGTAGTTTCTATGGCTAAAAACTATGCAAGGATTTACGATGAACCACTTTTGGATATTATCCAAAATGGTAACATGGGTCTAATTAAAGCGATAGACAAATTTAACTACAAAATGGGATTCAAATTATCAACATATGCTAGTTATTGGATTAAGCAGTCAATTACAAGAGCACATGCCGATACAAGCAGACAAATAAGATTACCTGCTGCTTACCAGGAAAACATCACTAAAATAAAAGAGACAGCTATAGAAATTGCCAAAGAAAAAGGCAAAGAGCCAACGGCAGAAGAAATAGCTGAATACTTAAAAATTCCGGTTAAAAAGGTTCGAATTTTGCTTGTTAATTCTCAGGATATAGTTTCGTTGGAAACGCCAATAAGCGATGAAGAAGGAGCTAGTCTTATGGATTTTGTTGCTGACAAATCAGGAGACTTTGCTGAGAAGATTGTAGACAAGTTAGAGGTTGAGACAATGCTAAAAAAAGCATCAAGATTACTCACCAAAAATGAGATGGAGGTAATCATAAGAAGATTTGGTTTACTTGGCCATCGACAGTCTACTCTAGATGAAGTTGCTGACCAAATGGGATTTACAAGAGAAAGAGCTCGTCAACTAGAAGGCAAAGGATTGAGTAAACTATGGAAATATTGCCGAAAGAAAAGAATTAAAGAATAGCAGAAATAATTCAGAAAACAGATAGTATAATAACTATCTGTTTTTTGGTATTTAAGGTTATTAGTAAAACTATAAATTTCCTTATATCAACATAGCACCTAAAACTAAAATTCCCAAATTATCATTATAGATTTTATTAAATTGAGATATTGGAAGCGGATTTTGACCAATTCCTGCTTCAATAGTGTATCCAGGCCTATTATAATTTTGAATAAACCAATCTTTATAACCAGCAAAGCTAGAATTAAATGGAACATTTTCAACGGAATAACCGCTAACTACTGCAAATTGATTAGCAATATCAAGTCCGCGAGGTGGATTAATATTTTGAAAATTCCAATAAATTTCTTGCCCTTGTGTATGGTAGGCAATTGCTAAACTAAAATTATGTGAAAGTGTAAAATTATAAATTGCAAGAGATTCAGGCTCAGTTAAAGGACCATAGCCAACAAAATCACGAGGAGCAGGAGAGGTAAAACCTTGCGAATACTTAATTTGCTTTGCCTGATTCCACCCAGCAGGAAATTGTAAATTTAAATCAACTCCGCCTAGCATTTGCTTTCCAACCTGTTGGAAAAGAAATTGCAGGATAATTATTAGCAATACTTCTAGCCATTCTATAAGCAGGAGAAGTAGTTGGAAAAGCATTTGTTGCAATATTTACACCATCAGGGTTAACCATAGGCATAATGTAAATAGAAACAGAATTAAATAAAGTACGAACATTATAACCGAATAATCTTCCATTATTTGTGTAACTTAGGGCATAATCTTCAATAAACTTCATAAGTACAGGACTTGTAATCCACTCATTTCCGATGAATTGCAGCAGAATAAAAAACTTGCTTTGGACCTCTTCCAAGCTTAACAACATAAATATTATCACCCAAAATAGAAGTTCCAATAGTTTGAACATTCAAAAAAGGAAATTGTCTTACCAATGCTACTAAATCTCTCCTTAAAACCCTAGAATTATAGGGAATAGTTGTATCAACAATACTCATAAAAATCACCTGATTTATAATATGCAACATGTGAACTTTTTGGGACACTTAAAAAAAGTCACAAGCTTATTAGGAAGTTTTTGGGACACTGCAAAAAAGTTTGAGGTTAAATTTTGATATTTTTTATTGAGAATTTTCAAAATATAATGAAAAAAATAAATAATGCATATACAAAAGAGAAAAAAAGTGCTATAATAATTAAAGATGTAAAACCATCATTACATGGGGGTGTAATGGTTTCGACATTACACTAGAAGTAAGAATAGCAAGTAGTGGATTCTCGTTGGCCACTTAAAAAACGAGAAAATAAATATAAACGCTGATAATAGAGAATTAGCATTAGCTGCCTAATTGCGGCTACATTTTAACTTAGCTCCCCACAAGCTTTGTTAAAGTGTCGATTTTAGTGGGAAACAAAGCTACTTTTGCTTTTAAAGTAGTGGGTATTTTAAAAAGCTATATTTAAAATTAGCCTGTTTGTCGGCGGATTTTAAATGAATATAAAAGACAAAATAAACTTGTAGAAGTTCTTATGGAAGGTGTTATGGACAGGAGTTCGACTCTCCTCACCTCCACCAAAAATTAAAGAAATGGCTTGATATGAGGCGTTATAGAATATGAAATAAAGCTGTACACGCCTTGTACACGCTAAAAATTAAAATAAGAAGGCTTGCATGTGAATTTTTTTAGAATTGATTTAAGGTCAATTCTTTTTTGTTTTAATAAATTGATTTCGAATAAAATCTTGTTTTTTTAGAAATTTGAATTAAAGAAATAATTACTTATTGCAATTATTGATACTTTTATATATAATATCAATATAAAAAAGTGTAGAAAAAAATGAAAGGGGTTAATTATGAAAAATAAGGTTTCAAAATTAGCGTCAAATTTACTAAATCATTCAGTAAAACTTAAAGAAGGTGAAAAAATTCTAATAGAAATGTTAGGAACAGATTGCAGAGATTTAGCAGTTGAATTAATTAAACAAGCAAAAGAAATTGGAGCAATACCATTATTTAATATTATAGATTATAAAGTATTAAAAGAAATACTTTTAAATTGCAATGTTGAACAAATAGAAACATACAAAAAATACGACTTAATAAGAATGCAAGATGCTGATTGTTATATAGGAATTCGCTCAGCAAATCCAAAAGATTTAGATGGAATTTCAAAAGAAAGTATGGAAATATATAATAAAATATATCAAACTTCAGTACATTTGGAAGAAAGAGTTAAAAATACAAGATGGTGTATTTTAAGATATCCAAACGAAGCAATGGCACAAATGGCTAAAATGAGTTTAGAAGAATTTACAGAATTTTTCTATAATGTGTGTACTATTGATTATTCTAGAATGGAAAAAGCAATGGAGCCATTAAAACAATTGCTATCAAATACAGACAAAGTTCACATTATAGGACCAGGAACAGATTTAACATTTAGTGTAAAAGGAATACCAGCAGAAAAATACTATGGAACTTTTAATATTCCAGATGGAGAGGTAGCAACAAGTCCAACCAAATACAGTAGCAATGGACATATTACATATAACACGGAAACAACCTACAATGGAATAACTTTTAAGAATATTTATTTTGAATTAAAAGATGGTAAAATAATAAAGGCAGAAGCGGGAGATAAAACTAAGGAATTAAATGAAATACTTGATACAGATGAAGGAGCAAGATATATTGGAGAATTTGCCTTTGGTTTAAATCCTTATGTAGAAAGACCTATGGGGGATACGTTATTTGACGAAAAAGTAAAAGGAAGTTTTCACTTTACACCAGGAACAGCATTAGAAGAAAGCGATAATGGAAATAGGTCAAATATCCATTGGGACATTGTATGTATTCAAACGCCAGAATATGGTGGAGGAGAAATCTATTTTGATGATGTGCTAATTAGAAAAGATGGAAGATTTGTATTGCCAGAGTTAGAAGGCTTGAATCCAGAAAAACTGATATAGTAAGAACCACCACAAAGTTTATTATTGTGGTGGTTTTTGATTACATATCATAAAAAAAGTGATTATAATTTTTATTTTCTAAAATCCAACCATTATTATGTTGTATCTTAGTTAGTTCTTCTTTTGATATTAGCAAGTCATTTTTTAAATTTTCAAAATCATTTATAGGAACAACTGATAAAATCCCTTTTTTTACAATAGGAACAGAATTTGGTGTTAATGCTAAAATATAGAAATTTGTTATATCAAATTTTTTAGACCATGGAATATTAAATGAAATTTGTACTTTCTCTAATTGAATAATTTGAGAATCTGTATTAATCAAATTAATATAGCCTACAGTTTTATCACATTGTAAAATTCCCTCGTATATATAGGATGAATCATCAGCATATTTTTTTATATCTTTTATACCATTAAAATATTTGACTTTTAGTTTATCATTATCTTCAAGTATCTCAAGAATAGAAGTTATAAGTCTATCTTCCGTGTAATAATACATATAAATAACATCTGTTTTAAATGGATTTTTACTAATTAATTTTTGTGCATTATTATTTTGTGGAATTAGTTGAGAGATGGAAATATTAAGAGCATTACATATTTCTAAAATAGTTAATACATCAGGAATAATCTCTCCTTTTTCATATTTTGAAATAGTAGCTTTCGTTTTATGTATTTTCTCTCCAAGAGCTTCCAAGGTTTGTTTTCTAGAAATCCTGTAAAGTTTTAAATTTGATCCAAATTTATTAATATCTAAATTATACATTTTACCATCTCCTAAAAGTTTCCTAAAAATATACTTTTTCCATATTATTCCAATTATTAGCTTTATTTATAAATAATTATAGCAAAAATTAAGACAAAAGTCAATTTATAAGAAACATTTAATAAAAAAAGTTTCTTATAAAGATATTCTGGCTAATTTGAAAAAATAACAGTTAATTGATAAAATTATGTAAAATTATATAGTACAAAAGAATAAAGTTTTTTATTTAATACATATCATATATTAGCAGAAATATTTATAATAAAAATTTTAATTCAATATTAATTTTTTAATCTGATATATCTGACTAATATATGATATTTTTTTTAAAATATGAAAAGGAGATTTAATTTATGGAAGAAAATGAAATTACAGTTAAAGCAAATTGCTCATTAGATAGACTTAAAAGCTTTTTATTGAATAATGGATTTAAAGAATTAGAAAATTATTATTTTACAGATATTTTCTTGATACCAGCTGCAATAAATATATATGAAGAAAATACTAGAGATATTTTAAAGAAGGCTATTTTATTAAGGGAAGCAAATGGAATAACAACTAATAGGAATAGTAAAAAGATGGTTTTTAAAAAGAAAGAGATAAATGAAATTGGTGAGATTGTATCACAAACAGCAATAAAATGTTCAATAGATAGCATAGAAGAAGCTAAAAAAATATTTTATGCTGTTGGATTTAAAGAACTTATGAAAATTAGTGAATTACATATTTCTTTTATTAAAGATAATTTTAAAATTATTGTTAAAAAAAATATTGATAATAACTATGTTTTAATAGAAGCAGAAACGAATATGCATTATAAAACAATTAAAGAACTTCAAAATAAAATAAAAGAAATAAAAGATTATATAGATTTAAACGATTTTTTTGTTAAAAAAGCAGAAATTGAATTACAAAGAATAAAAGATGAGGGCGAAGTAAAAAATGGATGAATTTTGGAATGTCTATGATAGATATAGAAATAAAACAGGAAAAATAATAAAAAGAAATTCTAGTGAAAGACTGCAACTAGGTGAATATCATTTAGTTACGACTGCTGTTATTACAAATAATAATAAAATTCTTATAAGTAGAAGAAATCCTAATAAAGAATTATATCCTAATTTATGGGAATGTGCAGGAGGTTCAGTTATAGTAGGAGAGAACTCATTAATGGCAGCAATAAGAGAGGTCTATGAAGAAATTGGAATAACATTAAAAGCAGAAGAAGGAAAACTTTTAGGAACAGTACAACAAAATGATTATTTTAGAGATGTATGGAAATTTATAAAGGATATAGATTTAGATTTTTTGAATTTTAATGATGGAGAAGTTACAGAAGCAAAATGGGTTACAGAAGAAGAGTATATGCAAATGTTTTTAAATCAAAAAATTATACCTACTGGAGAGTGTATTATAAATTTATTAAAAAAAGAAAGAGAGTGTGGAAGATAATGGGAATACAAGCATCAAATTTAAATTATGAAAAAATAAATGAATTATTAAAAAAAGAATATGGAATTATTTCAGAAAGAATAGAAGAAATTAATAGAGGAACTGCTAATATTTTTAAAATAGTAGCAAAAGACAAACAATATATTTTAAAAGAATTTAGCCCTAAAAGAAGTATTGAATCAATATTAAAAGAAATTAATATTATTAATTTTTTAAAGGAAAGAAATATAAAAGTACCTAATTATATAAAAACATGCAACTGTAATTTTTATATACAAAATGAAGATAGAATTATTATTCTACAGGAATTTGTAGATGGATATACAATGGAGAATAATACAGTTGATGATTATAATAAGATTATTGAAAGTGCAACAATTTTAGGAAAAATAACTAAGGAACTAATGAATTATACAAAATTAGGAGATGAGGGGATTATTGAAAAGAACTTTTCAAAGAATACTCTAGAAAATGGTATTAATAAAATAAAACAATTAATACATGAAATTAAAGATGACAATCCAAATAAGGACAGAATAATAAGTGATTTAGAGTTAAAACTAAAAATAGCAGAAGAATTATATATGAATTTCAATTTTGATTCAATAAAAAAGATGACAATAACAAATGCACATGGTGACTATAGTATTCAACAGCTTATTTACAATGATAAATTAGGGACAACAGTAATAGATTTTGAAACCGCCAAATCATTGCCAATTGTATGGGAAATTATAAGATCATATAGCTACATTGATAAAGAAGCTAAAGATGGATGTTTTAATGTGAAAACACTTGTAGAGTATTTTAAAGAATTTTCAAAGTATGTTAAGTTAAATGAATATGATTTGAAGTATGCACCATACTTATATTTGTTGCAATTAATAGGTAGTGTTTTTGGGTATAAGGAATATAATAATGATTTTGAACAAGTGGGATTACTAGAATTTGCATTTTTTAGAACTAAACTATGTAAATATTTGTATGAAAATTTAGAATATATCAGTACTGAATTAATAAATAATGTAGAATAGGATGGTTAAAATGAAAAAATATGATTTGCATATTCACTCAACATTTTCTGATGGGTATTATTCATTAGAAGAAATAGTAGATAAATTAAGGTATTATGGGATAGAAATTTTTTCTATTACTGATCATGATAATATAGATAGTATTAAAGCTATGAGTAAAATAGACACACAGGGTTTGACCTATATACCAGGAGTAGAATTTTCTGCACATAAGGATATGTATAAAATGCATATTTTAGGGTATGGAATAGATGGAAATAATGAAGAATTAATAAAACTATGTAAAAATATGAAATTAAGAAAGAATATAAGAAACTTAGAAGTTATAAAACAATTAAAAGATAAATTTGGAATTATTATTTCAAAGGAAGAAGTATCAGAATTATTAAAAGCTGAACATTTTGTAGGACAAACAACAATCGCAAGATTATTAGTAAAAAATGGAATAATACCAAATGTAAAGTATTATTTTGAAAAACTATTTCCATTCATAAATCCAGAAACAATTGCCACTACAGAGCTAGATGATGTTATAAAAACTATTCATAATGCTGGAGGGTATGCGATACTTGCACATCCAATAACAATAGAAGATGAATATAATGTAAAAATTGAAAATGTATTCAATTTATTTATTAATGCTGGTATTGACGGAGTAGAAGTCTTTAATTCTAAACATTCATTAACAGATGTAAAAAGATTTTTTAAACTAGCTAAAGATAATGATTTACTTATTAGTGGAGGATCAGATTATCATGGAAATATAATGAAACCACATGTAAAGTTAGGGAAAATTTCAAAAGATGATGCTGAAAAGCAAGAACATTATGAAATAACAATTATTTCAAAATGCATTGGTAAAGAAATAAATATGATAAGAGAAAAAAATGAAGGAGAAAATAGATAATAATGGAAAGTGTTGAATTATATTTACCAAATATTAATTTTAAAGTTAGAACATTAAAATTATATAAGAAAGATATAATTAAAGCAATAAACGATTCAATTATACCATATAAAAAAGATAGTGATAAATATATAGAAATAGAATATATGGTAAATAAAAATAAATATTTAACATTAGTAAGTAAAATAAAATCTCAAAAAGGAATTATATACGATAGTTTTAAAAATCAAACGCATAAAGAAGTATTGATAGAGGATAATTTGTATTATTTAGTTGATAATGAACAATATATTTGCGAAAAAGTAAATGATTATAATTATAAAGTAATAGTAGCAGAAAATAATTGGAATTCTTTAAATTGGGTAATAAGAATAATTAGAGAATTATATCTGAGGGAAAAAGAGGATAGAAAATATTATTTTATGCATGGTACTGCTTTAGAATTCAATAATAAAGGAATATTGTTACTTGGAGCAAGTGGAAGTGGAAAGACAACTTTAGCAGTAAAAATGTTAGAGTTAGAGGAATATAAGAGATTCCTTTCAAATGATAGAGTTCTTATAGATAAGAATAAAAATTTAGAGTATTTTCCACATGCTGTTACATATGCAATGGGAACAGTAAAAAATAATGAGGATTTAGATAAATACTTTAGAGAGAATAGAATTCTTGAGAAAAAAAGAAAGATAAAATATGAAGATGCTCCATATGATATGGATTGTAATACTCCATTAAATGATATAGAAAAAGTTTTTCAACATACAGGGATGATAGCTAAAACAACATTAGATATAATTATTTATCCAAGATTTAAAAAAGAGATGGATAATCTTGAAATAATAGAAATGGAAGATGAAGAAAAAATAAAATTATTAGAAGAAACAAATTTTACTCCAAATGATATGGAGTCATTAAGAAAACCATGGTTAAGAAAACGAGTTTTGGATGAAAACGAAATTTTAGTTGAAAGAAAAGAATTAGTAAGAGAATTATTAACAAATGTAAAAATAATAAAAATAAACTTTGGGATAAAAAGTAATGTAAAAGAAATATTAAATTTATTATAGGAGGGATTTATATGAGATTATCAGCAATAGGAGATGAAATTGGAACAACATTAGAAGAACAAATTGAAAGTTTAAAGTTAGCACATATGAATAAAATTGAAATAAGAAAGATAAACGATAAATATTTGTGGGAATTTACAGAAGAAGAATTAAAAGAATTTAAAAAGATACTAGATAAAGAAAATATAGAAGTATTAACTATTGATAGTCCTGTTGGAAAGAAACCAATTCCTTATAGTAGAAAAGTAGAACTATTTGATATCTATTTAAATATATGTAAGATATTTGATAGTAAAATATTACGAATTTTTTCAAATTTAGGAAAGGAAATAAATGAAGATAGTATAAAAATAGATTTACATAGAGTTTGTGAAAAAGCTGAAAAAGAAGGTATAAAGTTAATAATGGAAAATGAAAGAGCTACTTTTGCCGAAAGTCCAGTAGATTGTTTAAGAATATTTGGAAATGAAAAAAATATAGAAATTGTATATGATCTAGAAAATGCATTTTTTGAAGGACATGATATATTTGAAAGTTATGAAAAAGCTAAAGAAAAAATAACATACATTCATCTTAGAGATTTTGATATTAAAGGGAATAAATATGAATATTTAGGAGAAGGAGATTTTCAAATTGAAAGATTTATGAATATTTTAAAAAATGATGGATTTAATGGTGTTATTTCAATAGAAACTCATTTACCAATGAATAATAGTGGAAAAAGTAAAAGAGAATTATTTATGAAATCTATGGATAATTTTTATAATATTGTAAAAAGGTTAAATATTGCTATAACTGAATAAATTGATTTTTAATATATGGAGGGATTGTAATGAAGGAAATTTATTATGATACAATAGAAAAATTTGTAGAAGATATCAAAAAGAAAATAGATGGAGAAGTAGCTATACAAAAGAATGAAAATATAATAATAATTGATAACGAAGAAATATCTTATAAAGAGGAAAATGTAGGATTAAGAAGTTTTTCAATTCCATATTTTGTGGAGAAACAATCAATTATAGAATATAAAGGAAATAACGAATTAATAAAAAGAAAAATAAAAAGTATTTGTAAGGCTTATACGGATAAAGAAATAAAAGCTATTGAAGAAACTATGCCAATTTTACAAAAATATTCTGAAACAAGAACAGAAAATTTAAAAGGAATAGCTATTATATGGAGAGATCATTTTTTAGAAGAGAATGTTGGTCTATTAAACGCTTTTGTACGAATGGGAGTAGAACCTAAAGATATTTTAGCTATTGATAAAGGGGATAGTACAAAGCATAGAGAAGAAATAACAGAAACATTTAAAAAATTAGGATATAATGTGGATGTTTTAGATAATACTGCTGTTGCAAATGACATACTTTTAGAAGACGGAAAAAAACTAATAAAGGATTTTATTGATAAAAGAAAAGATAAAAAAGTTGTAATTTTAGATGATGGTGCTATTGTATCTAAGATATTGACTTTACATAGTTATGATAATGTGGTGGCTTTTGTTGAACTAACTGTTACAGGATTAAAGAGAATTAGCGATTTAAAGGCAGAAGAGTTGTCTTATCCAGTATTAAATGTAGCTAAATCAAAATTAAAGAGATTCATTACATATAAAGAAATAGCAAATACAATATTTACACGAACATTAGAATTGTTAGGCGGAGAAAAATTAGTTGGTAGAACACTTATACAATTGGGATATGGTGATTTAGGAGTTGTTTTAGCAGAAAGATATAGACAATATGGAGCAAAAGTTATAGTTATTGAACCTGATGTTATGAAATGTATTGATGCAGCAGAAAAGGGATTTATAACTTATAGAACTTTAGAAGAGGCTGTAAAAGATGAGAAACCGTTTATTATAGTAGGAGCAAGTGGTTACAATAGTATAAGTAGAGAAGTTGTAGAACAGTTAGAAGATGGAACATTTGTAACATCAGGAGCAACGGCAGATCTTTCAATTTTTAGAAAAATGGAGAAAGAAGGATGCAAATATTTAGAAATTCCTAGATATGGAACCCAATATATTATAAATGGAAAAAGAATAACTGTTTTGGGAAATGGAAGATCTGTAAACTTATTTGACTCTGAAGCAATACCTAATAGAGCAAATGACATTTTTAAGGCTAGCCAATTGGTTGTAACAGATAAGATAATAAATGGTAAAGAGAATTTAAATAATAAAGTTGAATTAGATATAGTTGACAAATGGATAGATGAATCTGAAATTTTAGAATTATATTATGATTTATATTTTAGAAAAAGGTAGTTGATTGAATATGGAAGATATGCATATACATTTAAAAACAGGCGTTACTGATATTAATATAATGAGAAATTATATAGAAAAATGTAGAGAGTTAAATATAAACAAAGTGTTATTTCTTGATCATGGAAATAGGATGTCTCCAAAACATATACCTGTATTAAATACACCAGAGGTTATCAAGAAATTTTTAGAAAATATAAAAAAAGTTAAAAACGAATATAAAGATATGGATATCAAATCAGGAATAGAATCAGATTTTTCTTATGATGAAGAATTTAAAGAAAAAGAGTTGAAAAATATAACGGAGTCTGGAGTTGATTTGATAATAGGTTCTGTACATGGAATGTCTAAAGCTTATTATAAAGATTATTTAAAAGCAAATTTAGATATGTTAAAAACATATCCTCTTAATATTATGGGACATTTAAAATTAAGAAAAGAGTATGAAGATTATAAATATCTAATAGAAGAAATTGTAAAAGTTGCTTCGGAAAAAAATATTATAGTTGAAATAAATACAAGTGACCGTTCAAGGTGGAATTTAAGACAATTAGAGTATATGCTTGGTTTATTTAAAAAATATGATACTAAATACACAATTGGTAGTGATGCACATAAAGTAGAAGAAGTTGGTTATCATGTCCAAGAAATGTATGATAAGATTGATAAGATTTTAAATAATGCTAAAAGAGATATTGAATATACTATAGTTTCAAGAGGTACAGAAAAATATGGAAGTAAAGGTTATATGGGAATAACTAAGGAACAAGGAGGAAAAAGAAACTTAGTTTTAGCAAGGCACTATGATAAGTATATAGATACATATAAAGATTCATTTGAGATATTAGATAAATATAATATCAAAAATGTTGCAGTATCTAGATTTGAATTAATGAGTGCAATAAATTTGGATTCAATAACAAATTTAATTAATGAAGATATATTAATAATAGGATTTGGAAATGTAGGATTTTCATGTTTGATACATTTATTAAAAAATGGTTATAGAAATATTAACATTTTTACAAATAATGTAAAAGATTTTCAAAAAAATGGATTAGATCAAATTAATAAAATATTTGATTCATCTATAAAATTTGTGAATGAAATAGGAAAATATAATACATATATTGAAGCAACTGGAAATAGCGATGTTATAAAAAACATATTCGAAATAACAGATGATAATACAACAATAATACTTTTAGGAACGCCAAGAGATGAAAGTTACTTTATCAATCCATTAGATATTAATAGAAAAAACATTAAAATAATAGGTGCACACGAATTAAATGGGCATACCATAGAAGAAAGAAGAAAAGTATTTAAAGAATTATTAGAAGAAAATAAGAATTATAATTTTGATGAATTTGTTAGCATTTATAATTATGAATTAAATATTGTTGATAAAATCTTACAAAATAAAAACAATTTTATTGAGGTAATAAAATATGAAATTTAGTATTAATGGAACATGTTTAGAAGTCAGAAATGAAATTGATGAGTATAATGAAATTATATTTGGTAGATTTTCTCAATTTGAATTATCGTATGATAAGCCTTATAACTTCTTATACTTTAAAAAAGATAAAGTTGAAATATGTTTAAAAGATAAATGTATAGTGTTAAATAACAAGGTAATTAAAACAGATATATATACTATAATATGCAATGTAATAGCATATCTTATAGATGATGAAAAAAATATGCTTATGCATTCAGTAGTTGTAAGTAAAGATAATATAGGTAAGTTGATAATAGGAAATTTTGGACAAGGTAAAACAACACTAGCAAAAACATTTGAAGAAAAAGGGTATGAGATTAATTCAACAGATCAAACATGGTTACAAATTAAAGATAATAAATTATATCAAATTTTAGGTTCTAGATTTGGACTGAATAAGGAAAATACAGAGTTATTAGATTTTTATAATTCTAATAAAAAGATAAAAATTGAACAAATTATTAGAATTGTTGGGCTATGCGATGAAGGAATAGTTACATTCAATGGTAATAATAATAAATATCATATAATAAAAAATTTAGCACAATTTTGTAATTGGAATTACAATTTACCAATATTTACAGATAATTTATATTTATATGATACAAATAAATATGTAAAAATATTTCTTGAAAATTTATCAGAATTAGAAATTCCAGTCTTAGATGTAAGAGGAGATAAAAATAAAATATTAGAAGAATTGGGAGTGAGATGAAAATGATTGAAGAAACAACATTTTCAAAAAAAGAATTATTTAAGGAAGTGTTGGACAAGTATAGTATTAAGATAGAAGATTGTGAAGTTATAACAAATGGTAGTGCAAATATATATAAATTATTATCTAAAGATAATCAATATATATTAAAAGAATTTCAAACTCAATATGGTGAAAACGATGTATTGAAAGAAATAAATGCAATTCAATTTTTAACACAAAATTCAGATTTACCTTTACCACGATATGTTAAAACCAATAATAATGAATTATATTTTAATCATAAAGGTAGAGTAGTAATTATGCAATATTTTATTGATGGCAATACTTGCCAAAAAAATGAAGGGGATTATAATCAATTATTAGAATCTGCTTATTATCTTGGAAAAATAATAAAAAATCTTGAAGGATATAAAACAGAAGAACGTGTTAATGTTAAGGATTGGTATTGTGACAATGAAGTAAATAGGGTAACGAATAAGTATGATGTGATACTAAATAAATTAGGTAATACAGAGTTAGATTATAGAATAAGAAATGATATTATGTTTAAAAAGGAATTACTTATTGATCTGAAAAAAATGTTAGAGTATTCAAATATAGAAAAAATTACACATAAAGTATCACATGGAGATTATAGTTGTTTACAGTTTATATATGATGATAATAAAAAAGTAAAAGCGATACTAGATTTTATAAAAGTTAAAAGAATTCCAATAGTATGGGAAGTTTTCAGATCGTATAGTTACATAGACAAAGAAATTAAAAAGGGAAAAATAAATATTCAAAATTTAGTTGATTATACAAAGGAGATTATGAAAAGCGTCGAATTAAATAAAGAAGATTTAAAATATTTACCTTATGTTTATTTAGTTCAATTAGCTAGAAGTACATATGGATATGAAGAATATTTTAAGAATGTAAAGAATAAAGAAGAACTATTAGAATTTGCATTTTACAGAACTAATATTTGTAGAGAGTTAAATACAAAAGCAGAAGAAATTTCAAAAAAATTATTAGAATTAAAAGGAGAGTAGTAATAATGAAAGATGTTATAATTGTTGGAACTGGAAAAGCGGGGTTTTTACATTATTTTTCTTACAAAAAATTTAAAAATATGGGAAGAATTTTCTTTGTAGATATTACTCAAGAAATTAAGAACGAAAATATACTAACAAAAGAAGTTTATGCTACTATATATGATGCTATAATAAAAAACGATTTAAAAATTGATAATATTATTATTGATATATGCACTCCCAAAAGTGTTTTCTTAGATATTATTGAACAATGTAAAAAATTAAAATTATCCAATATTATTGTTGAAAAACCATTTATTGTAGATGAAGAGTTCTTTAAAGAAAATGATAGTCTTAATATTGTAATGGTACATAACTATGCTTATTCAAAAATAACTAAAGGTATAAAAGAAATAATTGAAAAAGAAAATTTAAAACCACAAGTAGTGTATACAAATTTTTCAAAGAATAGGTTAAGTGAAAGCTTTAAGGGGCGAGGCATGTATAAAAGTGTAACTAGAAATATTGAGTTAGATATACCACATCAAGTTTATATTACTCAGTGTATACTTGGAAATAAAAATACTGAATTATTAGCGTTAGATGAAAAGTCAATAAGACAAGGAGATGTAGTATTAGAAAAACATGGCTATGGAAAAATAATTACTAAAAAGGATGATATACTTATTATACATGAAAGTGATTTAACAACTAATACTACAGTAAGAGAAGTAATGGTGGTGTGTGATAATAATGTTATAGTGCTAGGAGAGTATTTTATATATGATAAAGATTTAAATAAACTTAAATCAGGAAGTATAAAGATATTTAAAAATAGTGAAATAGTTAAAGAGATTAGTTTTGATATTGATGACAATATGTATGAATGCTTGTTAGAAATTTATAATTATTTTAATAGTAATATTGTAGAGGAAAAATACAAAAATCAAATAAAAGAATTTTCTAAAGAAATGAGTATTTATATGAATAAATGTTAAAATTTATTGCAAATGGTGGTGGAAAATTGAAAAAAATATATTTAATAACAGGTGCAGCTGGATTTATTGGCTCTAGCCTAAGTAAAAAAATATTAAAAGAGGGAAATAATGTTGTTGCAATAGACAATTTCTGTGATTTTTATAGTGATAAAGTTAAGGAAAACAATGTTAAGGAATTAATTAAAAATCCTAATTTTAAATTATATAGAAAAGATATAAGAGATAGACAAGCTTTAAAAGAAATATTTGAAGAAAACAATATTGATATAGTAATGCACTTAGCTGCAATGGCGGGAGTTAGACCTTCAATCGAAAATCCAGTTCTATATCAAGAAGTAAATTGTATGGGAACACAAAATCTATTAGAAGAAATGAAAGCACATAATGTTAAAAATCTTGTTATGGCTTCTTCTAGTAGCGTTTATGGAAATTGTAAAGAAGTGCCATTTAGAGAAGACATGATAGTGGATTTTGCAATTAGCCCTTATGCAGCTACTAAAAAAGCGAATGAAGTTATGACACATGTTTACCATAAGCTATTCGATTTTAATGTTATAATGCTTAGATTCTTTACAGTATATGGCCCAAAACAAAGACCAGATTTAGCTATAAATAAATTTACCAGATTAATGCTAAATAATGAAGAAATTCCAATGTTTGGAGATGGAAGTACATCAAGAGATTATACATATATAGATGATATAGTAGATGGTATTATAAAATCTTGTAATTATACATTAAATAATAAAGATGTATATGAAATTTTAAATTTAGGTAACTCATCTCCGGTGTCATTAAAAGAAATGATTAATACAATTGCTAAAACATTAGGAGTAGAAGCTAAAATAAAACAACTACCAATGCAACCTGGAGATGTTGATAGAACATTTGCAGATGTATCAAAAGCTAAAAAGTTAATAGGATATGAACCTAAAACATCATTTGAACAAGGAATTCAAAATTTTGTAAATTGGTACAAAGAAAATATGGAATTATACAAATAGGAGTAAATAAAAATGAAAATCGCAGTAGCAGGAACAGGATATGTAGGATTATCTATAGCAACATTACTAGCACAACACAATGAAGTAGTTGCATTAGATATAATTCCAGAAAAAGTAGAAATGATAAATAACAAGAAATCTCCAGTAAGAGATAAAGAAATAGAAGATTTCTTACAAAACAAATCTTTAAATTTAAGAGCAACACTTGATTATAAAGATGCTTTTCAAGGTGCAGAGTTTATTGTAATTAGCACACCAACAAACTATGATGATGAAAAAAATCATTTTGATACATCTAGTGTTGAAGATATAATTCAAAAAGTTAAATCTATGGGAATTGATACAACTATGGTTGTTAAGTCTACAATTCCTGTTGGATTTATTAAAAATATGAAAGAAAAGTATGTAATAGATAATATAATGTTTTCTCCAGAGTTTTTAAGAGAAGGAAAGGCTTTATATGACAATTTATATCCATCAAGAATTATTGTAGGTGAAAAGAGCGCTCGTGCTGAAAAGTTTGCTGACCTTTTAAAAGAAGGTGCAATTAAAAAAGATGTTGTTGTTAAATTTATGGACAGCACAGAGGCAGAAGCAGTTAAGCTTTTTGCTAATACATATTTAGCACTTCGTGTTGCATATTTTAATGAATTAGACACTTATGCAGAAATTAAAGGTCTAAATACACAAGATATAATTGAAGGTGTAGGCTTAGACCCAAGAATTGGAACACATTACAATAACCCATCTTTTGGTTATGGTGGATATTGCCTGCCAAAAGATACAAAACAGTTACTTGCTAACTTTGATAATGTGCCACAAAACTTAATTAGAGCAATAGTACGTTCTAATAGAACAAGAAAAAAACATATAACAGAAATGATAATGAGAAGAAATCCAGAAGTTGTTGGTGTATACAGATTAACAATGAAAGCAGATTCAGATAACTTTAGATCAAGTGCTATTCAAGAAATAATAGAAAGACTAAAGCTTGAAGGAGTAGATGTAATAATATATGAGCCAACACTAAAAGCAGAAGAATTTAATGGTTGTAAAGTTGTAAATGACTTCAATTCTTTTGCAAAGAAAAGTGATGTGATTTTAGCAAATAGATTGGATTCTTTATTGAATAAGGTTAAAGATAAGGTTTATACAAGAGATTTGTATAGTAAGGATTAGAAATAATTAGTATTAGGCAGGATAAACATGATGGCACATCATGTATCAAACACATAAAAGGCAAGCCTTTTAGAAGAAGTAAAGGGGATAAAAATAATTTATTAAAGAATAAATGAAAAAATAGAGGACAAAATTAAAAATTTAGTTCAATAATGAAATTATAAATTAATAATTTATAATAGTATTACAAAATCTGTGCAAAAACTGACATTTACTTTTAATAAAAAATAGTATATTTTATTATCATAAAAAGTTCAGAGAAATTCTATCTCTGAGCTTTTTAAATTTTTATTTTGAAAGGAGTTTTTGCTATGGCAGAAGAACAAAGAAATTATTATCTTATGAGGAAGCATTACGATGAATACATGAGAGAACTAGAAGATTGGAAAAAAGAGGGAGTAACCAAAGAAGAAGCTAAACAAAGAATTGATAGGAGAGTTTTAGCTGATACAGACATTGACAAAGTTTATAGCAAAGATTGGGAACAAAACAAAGTTACAAATGTTGAAAAAATTACACAAACTAAAGAAAAAAATGAAACAGAAGCAACATTAGAAAATACTAAAATTACTGAAGGAACAACAAATAAAGCAGAGGATACAAAGGAAACAGAAAAATTATATAAAGAAAAAATAAAGCAAGATGAAAAATTCAACCAAGAATTAGAAAAACTTGAGAATGAAAAGAAAAATTACAAAGGAAATTAGCTAAAACCAAAATACCAAAGACATTTTATATTCCTACATCAAAGTTTGAAGAATTAAATAATTACTTTATAAATAAAGGGAGAAATATTTCATTTAGTGAACAAGTAAATTATGCAATAGATAAATTATTAAATAAAGATGTGAATATAGAATTAAATACAATATGTTTAGATGGTTTTGTGATAGTAAGGAAGATGAGGAAAGAATACTTTACAGATTAAAAGAAGCGGATGAAATGGGTTATAAAATGTCAAAGGAAACAGATATTAGTATAACAATGCAAAATTTAGCAAAACAGCTAAAATTAATGTAGGAGGTACAAGATGAATATACCTCAATTAAAAGATATAGATATTGCTATCCAAATATACTATAAATATCCAGAAATAACAGCAAAAGAAATACAATTATTATTTGTAAAAAATTCAAAATCAACTATAAATAAATTAAAGAAACTAGCCCAAAAGCAAATGATAGAAGATAATATAAATACATTAAGTATAAATAAAGTAAATACAAGTAGTGCTTATAAAGCTTGGGGAATAGATATAAAAGACCTTGAAAATAGAAGAAATAAGTTAAAAAAATTAGGGCTATAGCTTGCATTTGAATTATTGCTATGATAAAATTTATAAAAAATAATTCATGTGCAAGCCTTCGTTAAGGAGGAGTTAAGATGCCTATTTATAAGGTTGGTAAAATAAAGAATAATGAAGGCTTGCAAAAGTATCGAGTGCGTGTAAATTACAATGATGAACTAGGACATAAAAAACAGCTTACAAGAGTAGCTTATGGAATTGATGTTGCAAAAGACATGGAAAGAAGATTAGAATTTCAAATAAAAACGGAACATGAAATGCCAGTAAAGAAAATGACTTTACAAGAGCTATTTAATGATTATATAGAAACGAAAAAATTTGAAGTACGAGAAACAACGCTAGATAAATCTAAAAGAATAATTAATTATTACATACTTCCAATTTTAAAAGATGTGTATATAGATAAATTGACAGTAACGGTTTTTAAAAAATGGAAGTTATCTATGGAAAAACGAAAATTATCAGTCGTTACAAAAAACAATGTTTATACTGAATTAAGAGCAATGCTAAATTATGCAGTGCGAATGGAGTATATACAAAAGCATCAATTAAATAAGGTAGGTAACTTTAAGGATGTATTATCTAGAAAAAAGGAAATGAATTTCTATACGCCAGAAGAGTTTAAAAAATTTATAAAAGTTGCTAAAAATCAAGCACAATTTAAAGAAAAAAATAATAATTCATTATATGAATGGAACTTTTATGTGTTTTTTAATATTGCTTTCTATACAGGCTTAAGAAAAGGAGAAATTCATGCATTAAGGTGGACTGATATTGATGGAAATTATTTAAAGGTTACAAAAAGTATATCTCAAAAATTGAAAAAAGGGGATACAGAAACACCACCTAAAAATAAATCTTCAATTAGGATAATTCAAATTCCTTTGCCACTTATTGATATATTACAAGAACATAAAAAGAGGCAACAAATTAATCCACAATATAGTGAAGATAGTAGGATTCTTGGAGATGGAAGATGTATTCGAGATACAACATTAGAAGAAAGAAACAAGTATTATGCTAAACTTGCAGGAGTTAAGAAAATCAGGATACATGATTTCAGACATTCTCATGCATCACTTCTTGTAAATATGGGAATTAATATCCAACAAGTAGCCAAGAGACTTGGACATACTAAGGTTGAAATAACTTGGAATACATACTCACACTTATATCCTAGAGAAGAAGAAAGAGCAATAGAAATACTAAATGCGGTATAAAAAGTGTACACGCCTTGTACACGCTAAAAATTAAAAAGGAAAGAAAAATGTATTATACATATATGTTAAGATGTTTAGATAATTCAATATACACAGGGATGACAAATGATATCGAAAAAAGAATAGAAAAGCATAAAACAGGTAAGGGGGCAAAATATACTAAATCACATCAGGCAGAAAAAATTGAGGCTGTATGGAGAAGTAAAGACAAATCTTTAGCATGTAAATTGGAATATCAAATAAAACAATTAACTAAAAAACAAAAAGAAGACTTGATAAAAGGAGAAAAATTAAGTAAATATCTTAGTGGAATTTTAGATTGTAGGAGATACTATAGGAAAATATGAATAAAATAAAGCAAGTGATTTTAAAAATCACTTGCTTTATTTTAATTTAGTTTAACTTAAAATATGTTTTATAAAATAATTGATTTTCTTTTATATGTTTGAACAATTTTAAAAAATCAAAGTTTCAAGCTTTTTTCAATAATTTAAATTTATAATTCCAATAATTTGAAGGAGGTAAAAAGATTTAAATGAAAGCCAAACAAAATAAAAAGAAAAAAGTAATAATATGTAGTTGTATAGCTATAGTAGTAACAATTGTTGTAGCTTTTTCAATAAATAATTCAAATCAACAAAAAGAAGATAAGAGTTCAACAAGTACAACAAAACTGGTTGAAACAAAAGTTAGTACACAAACAATACAAAAAACTCTAACAACTTCAGGAGAAATAAAATCTAGTTCAGAAGAAAGCTTGAGTTTAGACACATCTAAATATTTTTCTACTATGTGTATAGAAGAAGGCGATAGTGTGCAAGCAGGAGAAAACATTCTAAAATATACAAATGGAACATATTTAACCGCACCTTATGATCTTGTAGTAGAAAGTTTTTCAGTTCCAACTAGTGGAAATATATGCACAAGTAGCAATTATGTGAAAGTTGAAAATGCTAAAACATTAAATATGAAAATGTCAATAAACGAAAGCGAAATTGCATTAGTTAAGGTTGGGCAGAATGCTACAATATCAGTAAATGCATTAGAAGATAAAACTTATACTGGAACAATTTCGAAAATCGATTCGATTGGAACATATTCTTCAAGTGGAAGTACATTTTCTGCTGTTGTAGAATTTGAAAATGATGGAAACATAAAAATAGGAATGTCAGCATCATGTACTATTGTTTTGGAAGAGGCAAAAGATTGTATTGCAGTTCCAATTTCATCAATACAAACAAACGGAAATAATAAATATGTAATAGTAGTAAAAGGCAATGGTGAAACAGAAAACGTAAATGTAGAAACAGGAGTATCTAATGATAATTATGTTCAAATATTGTCTGGATTAGATGGAAGTGAAACAATAAAAATGCTAGAGATAACATCAAATACGGAAAGAAGCTACAAATCAAATTCATCTTCAGGTGGAGGAATGAATGGAAACAGAAGAAATTCAGGTGGTCAAGGTGGAAACTTTGAGTCAATCCCTAGTGGAGGAAATCAAGGCGGCTCAAAACCAGGTGGAGGTACTCAAGGCAAGTCATCTGGAGGAATGTAGTAAGAAAAGAAAGGACTAATTGAAATTGATTGAGTTAAAAAATATAAAAAAGAGCTATTTTATGGGAGAAGAAGAAATAAGAGCATTAGATAATGTGAGTTTTAAAATAGAAAAAGGCGAATTTGTTTCTATAATTGGACCATCAGGTTCAGGAAAGTCAACTTTGATGAATATTCTAGGACTTCTTGATGTGCCAGATAGTGGAGAATATAAACTAGATGGAAAAGATGTACAAAATTTAAAAGGCAATCAATTAGCTGAAATAAGAAATAAAAAAATAGGCTTTGTATTTCAAAATTTTAATTTATTGAAAAAAATGAATGCACTTGAAAATGTTGAGGTGCCTTTACTTTATCAAGGTAAGAAAAATAAAGAGGCTAGTAAAATAGCGTACGAATATTTAGAAAAAGTTGGGTTAAAAGGAAGAGAAAATCATTTACCAAATGAACTATCTCGGAGGGCAACAACAAAGAGTGGCTATAGCAAGAGCTTTGATTTGCAAGCCTGATATAATTTTAGCAGATGAGCCAACAGGAGCATTAGATTCAAAAACAAGTACAGAAATAATGGAAAAACTCAAAGAGTTAAACGATAATGGGCAAACAATAATTATAATAACTCATGATATAAATGTGGCTCGAAAAGCTAAAAGAATTGTTAGAATTGCAGATGGAAGGCTGTATGAAGAGTAAATAAAGTTTTAAAATAATTGTAAATTTTCAAACTAGTTTGTACATCAAGAAAGGAATAATAATAAAAATGAGATTTTTAGAAACAATTAAAATAGCATTTAAAAATATAAAAAATAATAAACTGCGTACAACATTAACAATGCTTGGTTTAATAATTGGAATTGCATCTGTAATAATTCTTGTTGGAATTGGAACAGGAGCATCAAGTAAAGTACAAAATCAGGTACAATCATTAGGAACAGATATATTAACAGTAACTATCAACTCATCTGATGAAAGTTTGGAATATTCATCATTAGAAGATATTTCAAAAATTGATAATGTTGCATCTGTTGCACCATATAAAACCATATCAAACACTATATCAAATGGAACAAAGTCCACAAGCAATGCATCAATTATTGCAACAAATGATAATTATTTAGAAGTTACAAATTTATCATTATATGAAGGAAGAACAATATCAATAGTAGATATTGAAAACTCAAGTAAAGTGTGCATTATTGGACAAGGGCTTGCAACAACACTATTTAGTTTAGCAGACCCATTAAATCAAACAATTAAAATTGATGGAGATAATTATACTGTAGTAGGAATGCTGAATGAAGCAGGATCTTCAATGGGAACCAATATAGACAATGTTTTAATAATACCAATCACAACTGCTAAATATCTTGGAACAGATACATCAATAAATAACTTATATTTAAAAGTTTCTGATGAAAATAAAATTACCCAAACAACAAATTTAATAAAAAACTATCTTGGAAGAACATTAGAAAGTTCAACTGATAACTATTCTGTAACAACTCAGGATTCAGTATTAGACACAATGGAAGAGGTTACAAATACCATGTCATTGCTACTTGGCGGAATTGCTAGTATATCATTGGTAGTAGGTGGCATTGGGGTAATGAATGTTATGCTAGTATCTGTAACAGAAAGAACAAAGGAAATAGGAATAAGAAAATCATTAGGAGCAAAGGGAAAAGATATTTTAATACAATTTTTAATTGAATCGGTTGTAATATGTATTTTTGGTGGAATTATAGGAATTTCAATGGGAATTGGATTAGGAAATTTAGTTCAAAATTTCGGATATTCATTTACAGCAAGTTCTACTATAATCTTTATATCATTTATAACAAGTGCATTGATAGGAATAATATTTGGAATATTTCCTGCATATAGAGCAGCAAAATTAAATCCAATTGATGCCTTACATACAGAATAGAAAGGAAAAGAACAGCTATGAAAAAAAGAAAAATCAGTATAATTGTAATAATTGTTGCAATGTGTATATTTGGAACTTTTGTATTTGCAAATAATACAAAAAATATAAGTCAAAAAAAGGAATTTTTCTCAGTTGATAAAGAAAATGCTTCTGTTGGCGATATTGTAACAATGACGCTTGATTTATCTCAAATAAATTATGATGAATTTGTTTTAACAATACAAGCAGACAAACAAATAATTGATAATAGCCAAATAACTGAGCAAGAAGACTCGGAAGATGAAACAACAATAATAGAAAAAGGAGCAATCACTCTAAAAAAAGAAAGTGATGTTACGATGAAGTTATTTGCATCTAAAAAGGATTTGAGCACAGATGAAATAAAATTATGCTTTGTTGTTCCTGAGACTATGAATATTGGAGATAAAATAAATATAAACGCTACAATAGAAGAAATAAACAATGCTAGCGATAATGAAGAAACATTAAATGAAGATAATATAGAAGAAAGCACAGAAGAAGCTAAAGAAGATGAAGAAGAAATTAAAGAAGATGGAGAAGAAAATGAGGTAGAAGAGGAAGAAATAGAAGAAAAGGTAGAAGAAGCGGAACAAACAGAATCAGAGAAAAATTCAATACAAGAAATTACAATTACTATAACAATTGTAGAAAAAAGCAAAAAAGAGAATACAATGGACGCAAATGCAATAAACCTAGAAAATGCATTTAAAGAACAGAAAAACACTTCAAAAACTACAGAAAATACACAAAACGCATCTACATCTAATAAAAGCAAAACAGCATCTTCTAGCAATACAGCAGAAACATACAAAGGCTCAAGTAATAAATATTTAAGCAATATTGAAATAGATGGATATAAACTAACACCAGAATTCAATATAACAAACACTACATATTTTTTAGAAGTTGAGAGTGATATAACGTCTTTAAATATAATAACAGAAAAATTTGATTCAACTGAAAAGGTAACAATATATGGAAATGAAGAATTAAAAACAGGAACTAATAAAATATTAGTAAATGTAACAGCTGAAGATGGTAGTACAAAATTTTACAGAATATATGTTACAAAGAAAACTGCAGAAACAAAAACTACAGGAAACACAATTTCCAATACAGGGGAAATTAAATCAAATACTGAAGAAACATTAAATTTACATACAACATATTACCTAAGTGAGGTTTATGCTCAAGAAAATCAATATATAAATAAAGGAGAAAATATATTAAAATACACAAATGGAACATATTTAACAGCACCATATAATTTAGTGGTTACAGAATTAAATATTCCAAATGAAAACGAAATTATTACATCAAAACATTCAATATCAGTAAAGGGAACAGATATATTGCAAACTTCATTAACAATAGGTGAAGATGATTTGAATAAAATAAAAGTAGGCCAAGAAGCACAAATATCAATCAGTGCATTGAATAATAAAGAATATACAGGATATGTTACAAACATTAGTAATACTGGTAATTACTCATCAAATGGTTCAAAATTTACAGTTGTAGTAGAATTTGAAAATGATGGTGAAATACTAATTGGAATGACAGGCAAAACAAAAGTAATACTAGAAAAGTAAAATAAAGTAATTGTAAATCTTGATGAAACTATTAAAACTGAAAATAAAAATTGATATTTTCAGTTTTTTATTATATAATTAAACAAATTCAATTTAAATTCAATAAAATAATGTATAATATTATTTGAGGAGAAATAATTATGAATATTTTAATAATAGAAGATGAATACAGCTTGGCAGATGCAGTTGCCGAAACATTGCAAAGTGAAAAATTTAATGTATGTATAAAAACAAATGGAGAAGAGGGAGAAGACGAAGCCTTAACTGAAAATTACGATTTAATCTTATTAGATGTGATGCTTCCTAGAAAAAATGGTTTTGATATACTTAGATATTTAAGACAAGAAAAGATAAAAACTCCAGTAATAATGCTAACTGCAAAGTCTGAAATAGAGGACAAGCTAAATGGATTAGAACATGGAGCAGATGACTATATAACAAAGCCATTTTCAATGAGAGAACTAATGGCAAGAGTAAAAGCTGTATTAAAAAGAACAAATAATATTGAAGATACGGAAATGTTAGAATTTGGGGATTTAATTTTAGATGTAAAAAATGCAAAATTAAAATGCAAAGAAAATGAAATTCAAATAAGCGGAAAAGAATTGGAACTAATAGAACAACTACTTTTAAACAAAAATCAAGTATTATCAAAAGAAAGTATAGTAGAAAGAATTTGGGGATATGAAAGTGATGCAGAATACAACAATGTAGAAGTTTACATTACTTTCATCAGAAGAAAACTAAAACTACTTGAATCTGAAGTTAATATAAAAGCAGTAAGAGGAATTGGATATAGATTGGAGATAAAAAATGATAAATAAATTAAGAAAAAAGATTTTTTGGATAATTCAAATATCATTATCAATAATAATTTTAGGAATTATAGTAATATATTCAACATCAAGCTATAAAAACACAATAACATCAGCAACAATGTTTATGGATAGAATAGAAATCAAAGATGACATAAAGGTAGAAAAACCAAATGATTTTAAAGAATCAAAAGCTAATTTTAATCCATTTTTAGCAAATATAGAAGGTGTGTATAAACTTCAAATAAAAGATAATGAAATTGTAAGAGAATCTGAGGAAGTGACTGCAGATGTAAGAAAATATGCCATAGAAATAAGTAACAAAAATTCAGAGGAAGGGTATATTGAAAATTACATATATAAGGTAAGAAAAACTGGAAACAATGCAAAAGAAATAACTTTAATGGAAAATGAAGAAGCAATAAAAAGTTTAAAAACAACTGTTATTTCAACAATTGTAGTAGGTATTATAGGAATAATAATTATTAGTATAATAGCTAAAAAAATATCAAAAACAATTGTAAAGCCTGTTGAAGAAACATTTGAAAAACAAAAACAATTTATATCAGATGCATCTCATGAACTAAAAACTCCACTTGCAGTTATAGAAGCAAATACAGAAGTATTGCAAAATAAAATAGGTGAAAATAAATGGCTAACATATATACAAAAAGAATCTCAAAGTATGAATAAACTAGTAAATGACTTATTACAACTTGCTAAAATGGAAAATACTAAAAATATAAATTACCAAAAATTTGACTTATCAAAAGAAGTTCAAATGTCAGTAGCAGTTTTTGAAAGTTTAATATATGAAAAACAAATAAAACTAGAAACAAATATAGATGAAGGTATTTATTTTACTGGAGAAAAAGAAGATATAAAACATATTATATCTATAATATTAGATAATGCAATAAAACATACAGAAAAAAATAATAAAATAATAGTAGATGTAAAAAAAGAAAAAAGTGACATAAAAATTGAAATAAAAAATCAAGGAGAGCCTATCCCGCCAGAAGAACAAGAAAAAATATTCGAAAGATTTTATAGAGTAGATAAATCAAGAAACAGAAACGAAAAAAGATATGGATTAGGACTTTCTATAGCAAAAGAAATTGTAGAAAAATATAATGGAACAATAAAAGCAAGTTCAAAAGATGGTTTCACAAGTTTTGTGGTAAAATGTTGATAAATAAAAAAATAGTTTACGATTTTCAAAAAATGTAGTATAATGTTAATACTAAAATATTAAACAGCGAACTAGAGGGGGAATAAAAATGAGTGAAAAAGTATTACCAAAAACATTACCAGGATTTATGGAGTTATTACCAAATGAGCAAATTAAGTTTAATGAAATGATGGATAAAATAAGAAAAGCATATGAAAGATTCGGATTTCTACCATTAGACACACCAATAATAGAAAGTTCAGAAGTGCTTTTAGCAAAAGCAGGTGGAGAAACAGAAAAACAAATATATAGATTTAATAAAGGTGAAAACGATTTAGCATTAAGATTCGACTTAACAGTACCACTTTCAAAATATGTTGCAAAAAACTATAATGAAATAAGTTTTCCATTTAGAAGATATCAAATAGGAAAAGTATATAGAGGAGAAAAAGCTCAAAAAGGAAGATATCGTGAATTTTATCAATGTGATATAGATGTAATAGACAAAGACGAATTAAGTCTATTAAATGATGCAGAAATGCCAAGCATAATCTATTCAATATTTAAAGAATTAGGCTTTGGAGATTTCACAATAAGCATAAACAACAGAAAAATATTAAATGGTTTATTTGAGGCTTTAGACCAAAAAGAAAACTCAGTTGATATTCTAAGAATAATAGATAAAATAGACAAAATAGGAAAAGAAAATGTAGAAAAAGAACTTTCAGAACTTGGCGTATCACAAGAAAAAATAGACGTAATAATGAATTTTATCTCAATAACAGGAAGTATAGAAGAAACAATTAAACAATTAAGAGATTTAAAAATAGAATGCGAATTATTCCAAACAGGAGTAAATGAACTAGAAGAAGTAGCAAAAAACATTGCTACATTTGGAGTTCCAAGAGAAAACTATAAAATAGATTTAACAATAGCAAGAGGATTAGACTATTACACAGGAACAGTTTATGAAACATTCTTAAATGAATATAGAAATTTGGGAAGTGTATGCTCAGGTGGAAGATACGAAAACTTAGCAGAATACTATACAGATAAAAAACTTCCAGGAGTAGGAATCTCAATTGGTTTAACAAGATTATTCTTCCAATTAACAGATAAAAAAATAATAGAAGTAGGAAATAATTCAATAGCCAAAGTGCTTATAATCTCAATGGTAGATAATTTTGAAAAAAGCATAGAAGTAGCAACACAACTTAGAAATAGCGGAATAAATACACAAATATATACAAATAATGATAAAATAAAAAAACAATTCCAATATGCAAATAGACTTAATATTCCTTATGTTATAGTAATTGGAGAGGATGAAATAAGAGATAATAAAGTATCTTTAAAAAATATGGAAACAGGAGAACAACAAACAATTACAATAGAAGAAGCAATAAAAATAATAGAAAAATAGCGGACAAAAATCCTTCAGTGTAAGCTGAAGGATTTTTTATGTCTTTTATCCTCTTTTACTTGTGATATACTAGAGTTTGTGATAAAATATACCCGGGTGGTGATTTTATGTAAGGGGTACATATGAATAATAGGAATGTAGAAAATTATTTAAGGAGTTCAAAAATACAACTAATGAAAAAATAAAGCAAAGATTAAGAATAAAAAAGAAGGAGAATGATATGAACAAATTAACAAAAATAATTGCCGCATTATTAACTATTATAATAGTGTGTATAACTCTTTTGCCAAATATAAGTTTAATGGCAGAAAGCATAGAAGAAAATAAAATAACTAGCGAAAACAAAATAGAAGAAAGCAAAGAAAATCAAATTATTACAGAAACAAATGAATCGAATCAGACAAGCAAAGAAGCTATAACAGAAACAGATTCTGACAACGAAAAAGAAGAAATAAAAGAATCTGATGATAATTCTGATGATAACAACTCAGAAAAAGTAAATACAGTTTCAAAAGAAATATTAGAAAAGAAACCAGAGTTGGAACCAGAAACCAATAAAGAAACTGGTAAAAAAGTAGCAGTTGACGAAAATAGTATTACATATAAATTAAATAACAATACATATAAAAAAGTGTATTCGGCATATCCAAATACATATGTAGACGAAGATGGTAATACTAAAGAAATAGATAATACATTAATCACCGAAAATGAAAACTACACAAATTCAGCTAATAGTTTTGATGTAACATTACCCAAAAATGAAATAAAAGAAGACAAACCAATAACAGTTGAAAATAACAACAAAAAAATAGAATTAATACCAACAGAAGGAGATTTTTCACATTCTGTTGTATTAAAAAATGCAGTTAGATACAACAATGTATTTGACGGCATAGATTTCCAATATACTTCTTTAAACATTTCATTAAAAGAAGACATTATATTAAATAAACAAGTAGAAAAAAACGAGTTTATATATAAAATCAAAGCAGACGATAATTTGAATTTTAAACAAGAATCAAATTATGTAATAGTAACAGACGAAGAAGGAAAAAGAATTTATACAATAGAAGCACCAATAATGGAAGATGCTAACCATGAATTATATGCGGGTTTACAAGTAGTTTTAGAAGAAAAAGATAACGAAAAATATATAAAAATAATAGCAAATAAAGAATGGCTAGATGCACCAGAACGTGCTTACCCAGTAAAAATCGACCCAACAATAACAGGAAATCAAAATCAGCATGATTATTTTGTTCCAGTACAAGAATATGAACCAAACCTAGAACTTGGAAATATAAATTATACCTATGTAGGATATGATAATGGAAAAGCTACAGGAACAGGCGGTTCAGGCCATGGAATAATAAGAATATATTCAAAAATAAATATGGGAGATATTCCACAAGATGCAGTAATATCAGAGGCAAACTACACAGTATATCAAAGGTCAACATTTTATCAAAGAGCAAATAGTACAGGCACTAGAGGAGAAATGGGACTTTATGCTGTAACACAAGACTGGAGAGGAAACATGTCTTGGAACAACCAACCATTTGAAGGGCAGGAATTTGTAGACTCACATCAAATGTTAGATAGTGCTGGTTATATAACATACAACATTAGAGATTTAGTAAATGATTGGGTAAGAGGACTAAAACCTAATAAAGGAATCTGCTTAAAAATGATTTCTGAAAACACAATGCAATGCGAGCTAATTGGTTCAGCTGCAGCAGGAAATACATTAAATCCAGCATGGGCACCAACATTTTCTATCACATATGTAGTACCAGATGCAGTAGATGAAAATTTAGGCTTAAATGCATTAACAATAAATCTTAGACCAATGACAGAAAAAAATATAAGCGGAAAACTACAATTTGATGGTGTTTTTGCAGATGGAATATCAAAACCAGGAACTATAGTAAATTATTGGATAAATCCATTCGAAGGATTTATAGGAAGAACATTTGCATTTGATAGATACAGATTCCCAAATAGTGAAGGATTTGAAACAGCATTCCCAGAAGCCAACAAATACAAAGACAAAACAAGCAACTGGCAAACAGACGCAATATATACAGCTCCACAATATAATAGATTATATAAATTTCATGCACAAGCAGTAGATAGTGAAAACAATACATCAGAAGAAAAAACAAGTGATAGTTTTATTATATATCAAGTAAAACAAAGAGATACTTTACCATATATTGCAAACTACTATGGTGTACCATTAAAAACAATAATGAGAGATAACAGAGTGCAAGATACACTTTTAGTTGAAAACAACACATTGTTTATAAGAAATCCAAATCAAAATGCAGAAAAACCATACAACCCAGAACCTTTAACAGATGGAAAAAAGAAAGAAATAGATGGTGCATTAAGAGGAAGACACTTGCATTGTGAATATGGATATGAACCTGTAAACCTAAATACAGGAAATTTCTATATGTCAAAAACAGATGCCTCAATTCCAGAAATAAATGATAATTTCACAATCAATAGAACATACAATTCAACAGGTGAAGGCTATAATTCTGTGTTTGGTAGAAATTGGGATTTTGAATATGCAGAAAGTATAAGCAAACTAGAAGATGGAACTTTAGTATATCAAAAAGGAGATGGAAAAACATACTATTTTGAAAATGATGGAAATGGTGGTTTTACAACTCCTTATGGTACAAACTTAAAACTAAAAGAAATTACTTACAATGTAGATGGTGATCCAGAAACAAGAGTAAAATATGAAATACAAGATGGCACAGAAGAAACTAGAAAATTCAATAGCTATGGACTATTAGAAAGTATTATAGACAAACAACAACATGAAACAAAAATAGAATACAATGCAGAACTAGAAATAAGCAAAATAACATCTCCAACAGGTAAAACATATAAAATTACAATGCAAAATGGAAAAATAACAAAAATACAATTGCCAAACAACGCAATATTACAATACGAATACGATGAAAATAGCAATTTGGTTAAATTTATAAATGCAGAAGGAAATGCTGAAACATACCAATATAATGATAAAAATCAAATGACTGCATGCGTTGATGCATTTGGAGTTACAAGCGTAAGAAATGAATATGATGAACAAGGCAGAGTAATAAAACAATATGATGCCAAAAACCAAATGGTTACATTAAAATATGAAGTAGGTAAAACAACTACAACAGATGGCAATGGGAACCAAACAATATACTATTATGATTCAAGATATTACACAACAAGAATAGAATACCCAAATGGAACAAATGAACAAAAATTATATGATTATAATGGAAACTTAATAAGATATAAAGATAAAGCTGGAAACGTATATGGATACGAATATGACAGCAATCATAATCAAACAAAAATAATAAGAATAGATGAAGCAATCTCAACAATAGAGTACAATGAACAAAATTTACCAACAAAAGTAGTAGATTTTGACGGAAAATATATTGTAAATGAATATGATTCTAAAGGAAACATAATAAAAACAACAAATAATGCTGGAATAACAAATCAATATACATATGACTCACAAGATAGATTAGTAAGCAGAACAGATGCAAATGGAAATACAACAACATATACATTTGATGGCGCAAATATTACATCTATTACAGATGCAAACGGAAACACAAGCAAAATATACTACAATGCAATGAACCAAGTAACAGGGCTTGAAAACGCAAAAGGCGAAATAAAAAGAATAACATATAATAAAAATGGAGATAAAACATTAGAACAATTCCCAGATGGTACAACAAATTCTTATATTTATGATGCAAAAGGAAGAATGGTTGCAACAATAGATGCAAAAGGAAATAAAATAGAATTTCAATATGATGAAGCAGACAACGTAGTAAAAGCAATAAAACCAGATGGTGGAATTATAACAAGAAACTATGATGCAAACAAAAATAAAATATCAGAAATAGATGAATTAGAAAGAACAACAACATATCAATATGATTCATTAGATAGACTAATAAAACAAACAGATGCAAATGGAAATGAAACAAAATATGAATATGATAATTCTAACAATATAACAAAAATAACAGATGCATTAGGACATAGCACACAAATGAAATTTAACACAATAACTAATGTAATGCTAGAAGAAACAGACGCAAACAACAACACAGCAAAATACGAATATAACGTTATTGGATTATTAACAAAGAAAACAGATAAAGATGGACTAGTAACAGAAATAGTATATGATGATGCAAACAGAATAAAAGAACAAAAACTACCAACAGGAGAAAACATCACATACACATACGACAATAATGGTAATGTGTTAAAAATAGAAAGCAATTCTGGAAGAAATTACACATACGAATATGACAAACTAAACAACATAACAAAAATAATTGATGCTTTAGGAAATGAACAATCAATTTCTTATGATGCAGCTCAAGACATAAAAGAAATAACAGATGTAAATGGAGAAATAACAAAATACACTTATGACTCAATGGGAAGAGTTGCGCAAATACAAAATCAATTAAATAATATAGAAAAATTTGCTTATGATGCAAATGGAAACCAAGCACAATATACAGACTTTAATGATAACAAAACAAAATATGAGTATGATAGTTTAAACAGAATAAATAAAAAAATAGATGCACTTGGAAATACAACAAAATACGAATATGATAGCATAGGAAATCTAGTAAAAGAAACAGATGCATTAGGAAACTCAATAATCAGCGAATATTCTGTAAATAACCAATTAACAAAAGTAACAGACGCAAAAGGAAATGCTTATAAATTAGAATATGATGGAGTAGGAAACAACACAAAAATAATAGATCCAAAAGGAAACGAAACTACACTAGAATATGATAATGAAAATCAATTAATAAAAACAACAAATGCTCTAGGGACTGTAACAAATTACGAATATGATGCAGTAGGAAGAATTACATCTGTAAATGACAGTACAGGAAATAAAATCAATTACAGCTACGATAAAGGTAGACTTGTAAAATTAGAAGACAACATCGGAAGAACAATAGAATATGAATATGATTTAGCAGGAAATATAACAAAAATAAAAAATTATGATGATACTATTAAAAAATATGAATATGACCTATTAAATAGATTAACAAAATACACAGACCCAGAAGAAAAAACAACAACATTTGAGTACGATAAACTAGGCAATCTAATTAAGAAAACAGATAGTACAGAAAGAATTTGGAAATATGAATATGATAAATTAGGAAATATCAAAAAATCAACTGACCCACAAAATGCAGTAACATCATTTGAATATGATGCAAATAATAATTTATTAAAAACAATAAATGCATTAGGAAAAGCAAAAACATATACATATGATGCATTAAACAGAATAACAAATATAGTAAACGAAAACGAAGCTGAAACAAAAATTGGTTATGATGCATTAAGCCAAATAACATCAGTACAAAAACCTGAAGGCGGAATTATAACAAGACAATATGATGCAAACAAAAACATTATAAAAGAAATAGACGAATTAGGAAACGAAACAAATTATACCTATAATGAGCTAGATAATCTTGTACAAGCCATAAATCCAAATGGAGCAACAACAAATTATGAATATGACGTATTAGGAAACATTACAAAAATAACAGACGCACTAGGAAATGTTACAAACAATAAAGTTGATGCAAATGGACTATTACAAGAAAAAACTTTAGCAAATGGAGCAAAATACACATATTCATATGATGAGGTAAAAAGATTAACAAAAGTATCTGCACCAGAAGGAGTAGAAAGAACATTTAAATATGACAAAGCAGATAATCTAGTAGAAGAAATAGATAGCAATGGAAATAGCACAAAATATGAATATGACATAATGAAAAGATTAAAAGGCGTAACAAATGCTAATGGAAATAAAACAAGCTATGAATATGATGAAAAAGGTAATCTATCATCAGTAATAGACGCCAAAGGTGCAATCACAAAATATGAATACAACATAGTAGATGAACTAGAAAAACAAGTAGACCCAACAGGAGTTGTAACAACATTTGAACATGATATATTAGGAAATGTAACAAAACAAGATAGGTCAGGTGGAAGAATTACAACATATGAATATGACAACGTTGGAAACCTAGTAAAATCAACAAACGCATTAGGAAACAGCAAACTATATACATATAACAAAGAAAACCAATTAACATCAAACACAGATGAATTGGGAAATAAAAACACTTATAAATATGACTTAAAAGGTCAATTGGTAGAAGTTACAAATGCAAATAAAGCAAAAAAATCATACACATATGATGTAAATGGAAACATATCATCTGCAACAGACGAACTAGGAAACATGAAAAAATATAGCTATGACTTGTTAGATAGATTAGTTCAAGTAGAAGACGAAAAATCACATAAAACAACATATAAATATGATAGCGTAGGAAACCTAGCAGAGCAAACAGATGCAAATGGTAACACAACAAAATACAATTATGACCAATTAAGCAGACTAAAACAAATAACAGACGCAAAAGGAAATGTAACAACATATAATTACGATAAATTAAGCAATTTAAAAGAAGTAATAAAACCAGATGGAAAGAAAATCAGCTATGATTATGACAAAATAAATAACTTAATAGCAAAAGGTTCAGAACAAGATAAAACAATAAACAGCATGTACAGCTATGACCCAACAGGAAAACTAGTAGAAATGTACGACAGCATAGGAAATACATCTTATGAATATGACCAAGCTGGAAGAATATCAAAAGTAACAATACAAGATGGAAAACAATTAGAATACAAATATGATGACCTAAGCAGAATAAGTGAAATTGTTTACCCAGATGGAAAATCAGTAAAATATACATATGACGTTTTAGACAACCTAAAAACAGTAGTAGATAGAGATGGAAACACAACTACATATGAATATGATGCTAAAAATAGGGTAATAAAAGTAACAAGACCAAATGGAAGCTATACAACAATAAGTTATAATGAGCTAGACGGAGTAAGCAAATTAGAAAACAACACAGCCGAAGGAATGGTTTCATCATTTGAATACAAATACAATGACAAGGGGCAAATAGTAAAAGAAACAGCAACAAACAAAGACGTAAAATCAGTAAAAGAATTTGCTTATGATGCAAAAGGAGAGCTAGAATCATTTATAGAAAACAGAAATGGATTAACGATATACACAACATATTCTTACGATAATGTTGGAAATAGAATAAGCAAAGAAGTAAAGAAAACAGACCAAAATGTAAGAACAAACTATACATACAACGAACTAAATCAATTAACAACAGAATCAGAAGAAGGAAAAAGTGATATAAATTACAGCTATGACGCAAATGGTAACTTAGTTGAGAAAAACGATGGAGAAACAACATTAACATATAGCTACACAGTAGAAGACAGACTACAAGCCGTAAAAGAAGGAAACAAAATCTTAATGGCAGCAATATATGATGGAAATGGAGATAGAGTATTCACTCTAAGACCAAGCAAAAATCCACCAGCAGAGACATTAATAAGAATGAATAATCCAAAAACAGGCGACGATATAATAGTATATATAGCAATATTTGTAGCATCAATAGTAGTAATAATAATGTTTAACTCTAAAAATGAAAAAGTAAAAAAAGCCGGAATAGGCTTACTAACTGTACTAGTAGTAGCAGGAAGTATAACAATAATCTCAATAAACAGCAACAAAGAAAATGAAAGTTACACACCAAATGTGCCAAGCAATAAAGAATCAAGACAAATAAATGAAGACATGATATTCATACCATTTGGAGTAAACGAAAACGACCAAAACAGATACGAATTAACACAATACATAAACGACGTAACAACACAAAACACACAAGTGTTAATGGAATATAGCAACGAAAGCGGAATAACAGCATACACATATGGAAACGAAAGACTATCATATGAAACAAATGGAGGAAATTACAAATACAACTACGATGGAAGAGGAAGTGTAACAAACCTACTAGACAGCACAAATACAAGTGTAGTAGAATATAATTACCAACCATTTGGAGAGACAGAAATAATAGGCACAAAAGCCCAAGAACTAGAAAACACATACCAGTTCAATGCAGAATCAACAGATGTTTTAACAGGATTACAATACTTAAGAGCAAGATATTATGACTCAAAAACAGGAAGATTTACAAGTGCAGATACATATTTAGGAGATATAACAGACCCGCTAAGTAGAAACTTGTACTTATACACCAAAAATGATCCAGTAAACTATGTGGATCCAAGCGGGCATATATTTAATACAATAGGACAAACAATACAAGGCATGGTTCAAGGAATGATACAAGGAATGGGTCAGGCCGCACTACAAGAAGTAGCGCCAAAAGCAATAGAGACTATAGAAAGTTCACCAATATTAAGTCCAATAAAGGATGTAGCAAAGGAAGTAATAACAGCAGGTGTAAATAAAGTTGTTAATTCAAATGCATCTACTAAAAAAACAAATAATATATTATGGACTCCACCAGCAATAGAAAATAATGTTTCATTTGATTCATCAAAAAAATCTGTAGCATCAACTATTCTAAAAATAGAGCAGGCTAGAGAATTAGAACAACAAATACAAACATACAGAGCAAAGAACACCAAGGAAGCAAATGAAATAGCAACTCTACTAGAAGAACAGATGAAAAAACTTTGTGAAGATAAATTAGATAGAGTGGAATTACAAAAAGCAGTAGATAGAATAGCAGAACTAGAAACAGAAGCAGTACAAAACAAAATGAAAGAATCTAGTGATAAAGGCTATAGTGCAACTGTAGGATTTGTTTCAACATTAGCGCTAGATACGTTAGAATTTTGGGGAGGAATAACAACTGCAGCAGGTTATTTGATAACATTCCAAAATCCAATAGAGGGCTATGGTAAATTTCGAGAAGTAATAGTAGACCCATTAAGAGAAACAATAGAAGAAAATGTACCAGATAAAGAAGCTTATGAGTTTGGAACAGAAGTAGCAATTGGATTTGAAATGTTTGAATTTGGAAAAGGCATTGTAAAGCTAACTACAACAGGAGGAAAAAAACTAGTTAGTATATTTAAAGGAGAAGCAAAACCAAGTTCACCAATTAAAGCAGACATCGGAAAAGTAAATACAGTTGAAGCTGGAAGTGGAGCATCAAAGACAATTTTAGAAAGCCATGATGTGAAATTAAAAAGTATTGATGGTGGAAATACCATTGATGAAGGCTTGGATTGGAGTATTACTAAAAGAAGAACAGGAGAAACTAGATATGACCATGTAAAACTACATGAAGTAAATGATTTAGCTAAGGAATCGCATGGTGTATTTTATGGTGATTCAGTTGAGACTATTAATAAAGCCTGGAATAAGAGAAGTAATGGAATTAAAATATCTGGTGAAACAGTTGATACATATATTATTCCATATGAAAATGCAGGATATTCAGGAGGCTATGGTGGACAAGGAAAAAATTTAAATAATATAACAGTAATTACCCAAAAGAATAGTAATAAAATAATTACAGGATTTCCTGGAAATGGGTATAAATATGGTGTAAAAGATATTATAGGAGGATATTAATATGTATGAATTTAAGGTTAAATGGTGCCCAATATGTAATCAAGGTTGGGTGGAAATTGTAAAAGATATTGATAGTGGACTATTGTTTTGCTGTTGTTCTGAATGTGAAAACGAATGGGATGATATAACAGATATTAGTAAGAAATCATGTAATAAAGATTATAAATATGGTAAAGTTCAAGTCCCAAATTACGAAGAGATTGAAGAAAAAAAATGGGAGAGATATATTTTAAAATAATGATAAATAAGTAAAATATTTAATGCATTTAGGGATGTGTCTAAAATTGCACCATGTGCAACATGTCCCTGAATACACAACATATTCTTACGACAATGTTGGAAATAGAATAAGCAAAGAAGTAAAGAAAAAAGACCAAAATGTAAGAACAAACTATACATATAATGAGCTAAATCAATTAACAACAGAGTCAGAAGAAGGAAAAAGTGATATCAATTACAGCTATGACGCAAATGGTAACTTAGTTGAGAAAAACGATGTAGAAAGAACATTAACATATAGCTACACAGTAGAAGCTAGACTACAAGCCGTAAAAGAAGGAAACCAAATCTTAATGGCAGCAATATATGATGGAAACGGAGATAGAGTATTCACTCTAAGACCAAGCAAAATTCACCAATGAAGATATTAATAAGAATGAAAAAATGCTTCAATATTTTGTATTTTTAAAGGAGAAAGGAATTATGAATTATATAGAAATAGAAGCAGAAAATAAAAGTGGAAATATATTAAGGGAATTATTAAAGGATGCAAAAATACAAGATTATTATTATAAAATTGGATTCAATAATGAAATACATGTGGACTTGTATAATTCGAAAAATGATTGTCCTTTATTTGAATATAACATAATTGAAGGAGATGAATTAAAAGAAATAGTAGACAATGAAAAATTGCAGTATTATATGATTTTTCTTGATTTATTTGCATTCAAAAAAAGAGAGGAAATTTCTGAAATAAAGAATTTAGAACAATTGAAAGAATCAAAATGCGAATTCTTTTTAATGTGTTGGGATGTGTCATATTTTTTAATCGGTGTTCAGGATGAAGAGATTTTACAAATTATAAAAAATAACTGCAAAGAAATTAATTATAAATTTGAAGAAATACCGGAGTCAAGAGCTCTGGAAATGATTGATCTTTATTAATGTATAGATTAAAAAGTATATAGTGAGGTGAAAAAATGGAAGAAGAAATATTATTTAAAAATACAACAAAACTGAAAAAAGAAATTTATGAAGAATATTCACATTTCTATTATACAAAATATAAAAAATATAATTATAAAACAACATTAGTTATGTTTTTTAGTGCATTTTTGTTATTTGGTGTATTTAGCCCAATATATCAATATATAACAAATGGAAATGTGAACCTGGCACCAGTCTATATCGGAATTATATATTTAGCAACTTGTATTGGAGTGTTATTTATTACGCCAAAAATCAAAAAACCAAAACAAAGTCTGGAATATTATTATGAATTTACAAAAGACAGAATAATTATAAATACAAATATACATATTACTCACGAAATAATATACGATAAATATAATCCTATTTATAGAGTTTGCGAATACAAAGAATATATTTATTTCATAACATTAAAGGATTCAGCTTATATTTTAAGCAAAGATGAATTTAATAAAGGAAACAAAGAAGAATTTATAAAATATTTAAAAGAAATATATAAAGACAAGTATATCGATTTTAATAATACAGCTGATAAACAACAATTTAAAAGATTATATAATAAAGCTGATATTACAACAGCTTTTTGGATATGCGCATTGATAATATTAGGGATTTTAATAATTACAAGTTCAATACTATTTCATTACTAATATAAATAAAAAGTAAATTAAAAAAATATGGAGGAAAACAGGGAAGAAGAAAGCAATTATAAAATAAATAAAATTAGAAACTAAAAATAAAGTTGGAAATAAATAAGGGAGGAAAAATATATGAAAAAATGTATTATTATTTTAGTAGTATTACTACTTATGCTAGGGATAGCAACATCAGTGAACGCATACTCAACAAGCGAATTTGAAATTGATATTCCAGATTCATTTGAACAAGTTGAACTAAATAAATATGCAGATGAAAATGGAAGAGGTTTCAATATAGTATCAAAACCATTTGAAGCAAAAGTAATAGATCCATATAATCAAGCGACTCTTGATATGATTGTAGACACTCTTTATAACAATTTTGATGCTGTAAAAAGAAATATAAAAACTGAAATGGAATCTACTTATGGAAGTGAATTATCTGATGAGGAAATTAATGAATATGTAAATAGTTTTAAATGTAATTCAATTGATGTAAAAGAAATTACAAAATGCACAAAAAACAATTATAAATGTTTTCATATACTTGCACAATATTCAATGGCAGATTATTCCTATTATTGCGATCAGTATATAGTAGTATCTGGAAATAAAATGTACGTATTAACATTAAGCTCAGAAGATAAAGATGACTTTAACTCTGCTGATTTTAAAAAGGTTTTAGACTCTTTTACAATAAATAATTATAAAGAATCTCAAAGTTCATTGGGCTTAATAATTGGCGGAATTATAAGACTAGGTTTAGTTGTCGGATTAGTGATAGCGGTTGTATTTAGGAATAAAAATAAGAATAAAAATGTCAATCTTAAAATAAATGAATATGTAAATATGGAGGAAAAAACGGAAGAAGAAAAAAATGTAAATAACAATGAAAAAAATATTGAAGAAAGTATTAACACAGAAAATAATGAAAAAGCTGAATTGCCTATGAATTGGTGGAAGTTTTTGAAATATTTTAGATATCCTGTTGGAATATTAGGTCTTTTTGTTTCAATAGTCCAAAGTATAGAAGCTAATGTAATAGCGGTAGGATGGCTGGGATGGACTGCAATAATACTTGATAGTGCAACGCTAATTACATCTAGCGTAGCTTATGCAATGATGTTAGGAAAACATAAAAAATGGTTTAATTTTTTAGTTTTGAATTTAGTTGTAGAGTCAGTACAAATGACATTGGCTATTGTACTAAATACGAGCTTAGAAAGTAATTACATAAATTTAAACGATTATAAAGAAATAGTAATTTATGCATTAATGAGCTGGTTGCTTGCAGGCAGTTTATGGATTATACCTAATTACATATATTTCAAAAAGAGAAAAGCATATTTTACAAAAAAAGAAGAAAACAACAACATAGCAATATAAAAGACATAGCAAGATATAGAGTAATAATAAAGCAAAAAAACGAAAATAACAAAAACCCTCCTTCAGTTTACCCTGAAGGAGGGTTAAATTACTTCATTTATCTTTCATCATTAAAACCAATATCATCAAAATCTTTTTCTAAATTAGATAAAAATTGCAATGAAATATCAAGCTTATCATTATAAGTCAAAATTGCTTGCTTTCTGTAATTTTCATCTAAATCATCAATTTTACCATTAATAATTTGATAAGCATTATATATAATATTATTTAGTTCGTTTTTCTTTTCATCGGATAAAATATTTTTATGTTCATTTAATAAATATTGTAAAAAATCAGTTTTCTTTTTTAAAATATTTTTATAATTACTCATAAAAATCCCTTCTTATGCTTAAATTATATCAATTTTATGTAAATTTGTCAAATTTTAAAAATACTAATATATGAGCTGAATTTTGGGGCAAAATATAAAAGAATAAAGCAATAAGCGAAAATATATAGATAAATAAACTGTGATAAAAATTTAGGCAAAATTACGAAGGAAATGTAACCAAACTACTAGACAGCACAAATACAAGTGTAGTAGAATATAATTAACAACCATTTAGAGAGACAGAAATAATAGAAATAGAATGTTTGAAAATAAAGTTTCAAAGGAAAAAATTGTACAATATTTGGAATATATTTTAGCAAGTCAAGATATTAGAGATACGATTTCACAAATTTTTGAGGATTTTAATATTGAAAAGTTATATTTTGAAATCTTCTAGATAGTTATATACAAGTTTTAAAGGGAGAATAAAAAATGGATGAATTAGAAGCTTATAAAGCAATGCAGATCTTTCTAGAAAAAATATACAATCAAACTTCATCAGATGATATTGGTTCTTTGTTAGGCGATATGATTTTATTAGAAGATAATTCAACTATGGATGCAGCGATATGGAATGATTGGATTGAATCTGTAAAAAAGGTAATGAAATAAATTATATGAGGAGGAAAAATGGAAGAGGAAATTAGAAAAAATTTAATATGTGGAAATTATGAAAAAGTAGATGAATTAGTAAAAAATATGAGTATATCGGAGTTAAGAAAATTAATTTTAGACAGGATATGTTTTAATAAGGAGGAACTTTCTACATACACATATATACAATATCGAATTTTAAATGCTTCTTCATCAGAATTGTATGATCTTCATATGCTTGCATGCGGAATACTTATAATTTATTTTACCTATGTAGAAGGGGCATATGCATCGGGGCTATATCATGCCAAAAAAGCGTTGGAATTGGAACCCAATAATCCGGATGCAATAAAAGTGGTGCTTGATTTTTGGGATTTACCTGAGGGATTGCATGGAGAAAGACTTATTAGCAAAAAATATGCAAAAGAACTCGCTCAACATTTATTGGAAATAGAACCAGAAAGTGAATGGGCAAAAGAAATTCTAGAGAATTAGATATAGTTTATATTAAGTAGAAAATATATGAGGTGAAAGTATGAAAGAAAGCTTTTTAAAATTGTTAATTTCGGGAAACTTTAGTGAAGCAGATGAGTTAGTAAAGGATATGAATATTTCAGAATTAGGAACATTTTTGATAGATATAATATGCAAAGAAAAAGATTACTTTCCTGAATATACATATTTAAATTACAAAATGAAAAATGCTAGTGAATCAGAATTATATGAATTACACATATTTGCATGTAGTATGTTAATTACTTTTTTTGACAATGCTTCTGGAGTTTATTCATCTGCATTATATCATGCAAAAAGTGCTTTAAAATTGAAACCTAATAGTAGGAAAGCACTAGAAATGCTATTAATATTGGCTAAGGACAAAACTTTATTATTATCTAAAGATGAAATAAAAGAATATACAGAAAGGTTAGCAAAGATTAAATAAGAAATTTAATATATCACAGCTTAAAATATCAGATATACAAATGACAGAAATTGAAACATTATTGAAAAGTATAAATAAAATAATGAGATTTATTAAAGAAAAAATTAATTGAGTAATAGTATAAGTGTTAGGAGAAAATTTATGTATATAAAAGAAATAAAGTGGCTTGATAAGGAAAATAATGAGGCAATTGTTGAAATAAGTGATTCAAAGAATGTAATCACTTGTTATGCCTATAGCCTGGAATATAATTTAGGAGATAAAGTTAAGGAAAATCTTGAGGCATTAGAAATTGAAGATGTTATTAGTGTAGATATCATTGAAGAAGAAAAAGTAATTATGGATGGTTTATCTTGTAATGTTATAGGTGTATTATGTTGTGATAAATCTGTATTAAAAATAGGTGATTTACTAATTAACATTCAAAAAGAAAACATTCCCAAAGATATAAATGATGAAACTAAAGTATCAGCAAGAATTACAAGAGTTGATTTGTGGTAATTTATAGGCTGGTAATCTATATGATGATTTATTATATCAATGATAACAATATTAAATATTCAAATATTAGTTCTAATAGTGAAGATAATAAAAATATATGTAATATTCATAAAGAAGATATAATTAATGGAGGTAATTAAAATTCTGGATTAGAAAAATAAAGGAGAAGTTAACATGATTAAACATAGTTTTTCAATAATAAAAGAATCTATAAAAAAAGAAAAAATATTAACATGGATAAATAGCAAACTAATTGTTAATACAACAGAAATAAATGATGAATTTATAGAAAAAAATTTAAAAGAATTAAATAGTATAGAAACAATATGGATTAAGTCAGATACTAATAGAGAGCAAAATATGGGGTTGAATTATTATGGTATAACTATTATACCTGATAATCAAATTGAAAAACTAACTAAAATATTTCAATCTAATATAGATTTTAATAATAAAGATTCATTTGAAAAATTAATAAGAAGTATAACAAATAAAAATAGTGATGAAATTTTAGTTCATTTTGGGATTTAAATTATAGTAAAAGGAACTATAACAATCAAAGTTATACTAGTAATATATAAATAATTATAGATTTAACTTAATTATCATATTAATAATGGAATTAAGAGATATTAGAAGAAGGTTGATTTTAATATAGGCTTAATAGCACAGGAAACATGTATAAAAAAATCTGTTATGTTTTTTTGATAGTGAAGCACATTTGGGTGATGAGAAGTATTCAATATATGTTCAATATTTAGATGAACCTAAATTTGTATTTAATAATTGGAAAATCGATGGGTTGACTGAAAGATTATAATTAATGAGTATATTGCAAAAGGAGAGCTAGAATCATACATAGATAGAAGAGGTAAAAAATGTTTAAATTTTATTATAAAATTACTCCAGAAATTTGTGAGGGAGAAATAAAATATAGAGATAAGGAATATTCATTTGATTTTTTTCCATATCGTAATAGTGATATATATATATTATTAAATTATATTACTATATCTATAGAGTCTTCTACAATGGAAGCCAAATATATATGGGGATGTTCTCCTAGAACAAACTGGATAGAGCAAAAACTAGCTATTCCTAATTATAAAAAAGGGAAAATAATACTTGAGAAAAATGATAAAATACAATCTGGAATGGCATATGATTATGTTTCGGATATAGTAAAAGAATATTTTGATAGTGAAGCTCAGATATATTGTATAGGAGATTATAAAATTGACGAAGAGGATACATGCATTGAATTTGCAACCAATATAATAGCAACGATAAAACCTAATAATGAATTAAAAAACATTTATGTATTATTAAAATAGCATATTATATTGATTTGAAATATAATTGTAGATCCATTAAGAAAGTTTAGGGGGATAAAATGAGAAAATATACTATTGATGAGATTGTTGAAATATATGAAAAGTCAGGCAAATTGATGTATGATGCAACATTATCAGGTGACTATAAAACGAATAACAGAGAAGGAAAACGATTAACAAAAATTTATAAGATATTTGAAGCAGATTTTGAATTCGGATGTCAATGTATTGATAAGCTTATTGAGAGCAATAATGTAGTAATAAAAACAGAGGCTGCAGCATATTGCCTTTCGCTAGAGTACAATATTGATTATGCGGTATCTATATTACAAGAAATAGCAAATAATTCTGAGAATGGTATATTCGGTTTTAATGCAGAGATGATTTTAAAGGAATGGAGAAAAAATGGTTATTTGAAAATATATATTACAAAGTAAAAAATAAATCACAATTAATAAGGAAGGAATATAAAATGGTTAAAGTAATTTGTATTGGAATGTATAATAGTGAGGGAAAGTTCATTTCTAGCAATTGGTATGAAGCACTTAATTGGTTAAAAGTAAATTGCGATAGTTTGATTATATATTGCCATATAGAATATGAAAAAATATATAAATTATTTAATCAGACATGTGACATTAATATAATGGAAACTCCTGATAAAGAAATGAATATTCAATCATATAAACTATATAATTTTAAAAAGAATTTTTGGACTGTAATCAAAGAAATAGATTTTTACATAGATTCAGAGGAAGAAATATCGCATCTGTTTTTTATGTTCAAAGAACAATTATTGTGTATGCTAGAAGTTACAGATTATGAAAACTATATGATGATTTATTATATCAATGATAACAATATTAAATATTCAAGTATTATTTCTAATAGTGAGGATAATAAAAATATTTGTAATACTCATAAAGAAGATATAGATGGATTGGCTGATGGAGAGGAATGGCTACCATATTAAAATTGGGATAACTAGATATAAAAAGATAGTAGCAATAATAGTAATTGTAATACTTATTGTTATATATCAATCGCAAATGATTTTGAAATTGGTGTTGAGTATTATAATCATGGTATTGATATAGAGTATAAATGTACTAGCAATAACAAATATATATTTTGGGGTATTGGCATTCATTTATTATGCATGAATATATACAAAAAAGAGGTTGTTTTTTGTAAAGAATTAGGGTCCGTATTTTTAGAATTATTATCTGACTTAAATAACGATTATTGTGTTGTAATATGTGAATTAGATTTATATGTTTATAAAAATAATAATCTGTTGTGGAAAAAGGGATTTAAAGATATTGCCAGTGATTATGAATTAGTTAATAATAAATATATAAGAATAGTATCATGTGATGGAGAAGAAACTATATATTCTATGAACGATGGTAGCATAATTAAATAATGTCAGGTTACTATGCCTGAAGAGGTGTATAGAACATGTATTAAGTAGGAGGTACAATAGAATTTATAGCTCCAGAATACTATCCTCATTGTTTATGGATAGGAAAAAAAGTTGATATGTTTGATGGTAGTAAAAAAAAAGGATATATAGAAGTATTAAGAATATTTAATTCTGTATTAGAAAAATAAAGGGAAAATTAATATGATTAGTTTGGAGGGATTGAATAGTGAAAAAGAGATTAAAACTAGGAGATATTTATGAAATACCTTTACCGAATGGTAAAAATGCTTATGGGAGGTTGTATAAAGAGTACACTCTAGCTATATATAAAAAGAAATGTTTATCAGTTGATGAATTACCTGACATAGAAGATTATCAATTTTTTGTGGGTGTATATAAGGATTTGTTACAAGATGGAGAATGGAAAATTGTTGGTAATAGAAAGTTTGAAAATGAAGAAGATGCATGGGCTCCACCACAATGTGTAATTGATGCCATTACTAAAATAGGTTCTATATACTATAAGGGAGAAATTATTCCTTGTAATTATGAAGATTGTAAAGATTTGGAAATAGTTTCCGCTTGGGATAGGCAACATGTTGTTGATAGAATAATGGGTGATAAAGAAGTTTTAAAACGTTTAGGACATCCAATTAATCCAAAGGAATAAAATATAAATTTAGGGACGTGTCTGATATGAAGATTTATAAATTAGATTTTGATGTTAATAATTATAAAAGTATTCAATTATGTGAAGATGTTAGTTATGATTATTATCAAATGTTTAACGGAACAAGTATAAAGAAAAATTGGAAAACTTTAAAAGTAAAATATTATGAAGATGATAAGGAGTTAAAAAATGGAGATGCACCTGGATTCAACATACCAGTATTAAAACAAAAAGCTTTTAATTATTTATTTCCTTTAATAAATGGTAATGTTGAAATATTGACATTACAATTAAATGATGAGACATTATATGGTATAAATGTATTAAATGTAATTGATGCAATTGATTATGATTCTTCTGTATACAGAACGTATAGAGATGGAAAAAGAATAATGGCATTCAAAAAGTATGGATTTAGAGAAGATATGATAAAAAATAAAAATATTTTTAAGATAACAGATTTGCCACGCGGAGATATTTTTGTTTCAGAAGAGTTTTATAAAACTATTCGTGATAACAATTTGGAAGGATTTAAGCTTGTACTTGTATATGATAGCAAAGATAAGGGATTATTGAATGAATAGAGCATTAAATTGTGATTAAGGAGGATATGAGATTGTACGATGATTTGATAAAAATTATTGCAGAAGCAGGTGATAATGTTGACTTTGCTCCATTTGGAGAAGGAGTGTCAGAGGAATGGATAGATGTAGCAGAGAAAAGGTTGGGAGTATTATTTCCTTGGTCATATAAATGGTGGTTAAAACATTATAATGGCGGAGAGGTTTATGGAGAAGAAATATATAGCATATATGGTATAGATTTTGATGAGGTAGTTGGAGGAGATATAGTATATATAAATGAGTTGAGTAGAAAAAACAATTCAGATTTTAACAATAAATTGATAATTTCAGAGTTGGATGATGAGCTATTTTACTTTGATTTATCAAATGGATTAATTGATAATGAATACCCTGTTTATGAATTATATAGTAAAACGTTGTATGCTCATTCTTTTGCAGAATTTTTAAAAAGAAGAATAACAGAATAGAAAACATGCATTATTTTATGGATGGCATTAGGAGGGAGATAAATATGCAATATAAAACAATAATAAAATTAGAAGAGTATATTCCACTAAAAATAATATTTAATGAGAAAGATAAAGAAATAGTAGAATATATTTCTTATTCAAAAGACAAAACATCTTATTTGGAACTCACAGTAGGTATAAATAGTAAAGAAATAAAAAGAATAACATTATTGCTTTGTAAAGATTATTCAGAATATCCACAGAACTTAGAAGTTAATCATTCTGAAAATACAAAATTAAATATAAATAAAGGCAATTATGAATGCTCTTTATTTAAGACTATTTTATATTCTAATGGTGTAAAAATAGTAGTTTCAGAGAAAAAAAGTTCTAAATATTTAAAAATGGATAAAGTATATTTAGGAATATCAGATTTAAATGAAATAGCTGAAATTTGTGTATGTGATATGAGTAAATCTGAGTTAAATCATTTAAAAAGAGAATTACAGTAAAATATATTGTGAGGAAAATAAAATGTCAATACAAAAAATAATGAATTTAATGTTAGTAGAAAAATTTCCAGAATTAAAAGATAAGTATGAAGAAGAGATAAGTTGGCAGGAAGGTAATGAGACTGGATCACATGTTGTATATGGAGATATATTTGTACCATTTATAAAAGAAAAAATAGAAGAAAAGAATGATATTAAACTAGAGATAATATGTGAGTTTATAGAAGAATTAATTAAAATGAAAAATGATTATGTTGAAGAGGTAGTTAAGTTTAGTATAATCGAAGGCATATTGGATGACTATAAAACGTTTGGTTATCTCGAAAAATTTGTAAAGGAAGATACTCAAAATATAATTAATATAATAAAAAATTAAGAATAAGAGAACATGCTTAAGTGGAATTACAACATTATTTATAAAAGTGGGCAAAGAATGGAAACTTATGATAACAACATCTAAATATGATTGGGGAGTAATAGAGGAGGAATAGTTTTGAAAAAAATAGCTAAAGATATAAATTTAATTGATATTTTATGTAATAAGGAAAAATTTATTTCAGAAAATGATATATTTGATAAAAAAGAGTATGCTACATATAATTCAGGAGAATTATTAGCATATAGTGAGATGAAAAAAGATATTTTGATTTTAGATATTGAGAAGTTTGTTGATAAATATCTAAAGATATTAGAAGAATTAAATCAAAAAATTGATAAAGAAAAAAACAAAGAAAATATAGAAAAATTAAGTGGTTACAATAATGCAATTATATCTATTTTGGAACTAATTAATCCTCGCTACAAATATTATTTATCATAAAATGATTTATAAATTTAAATATTCATATTATTTGGAGGATTAAAATGATGGAAGTAATATTAAATATTAATAAGTATAATTCACATAGTGGTATAAGACTTAATTGGGAAGAAAATTATAAAATTGAAGTAAGTGATAATCATGGAGAAATAGTAATATCAGCCAATAAAGAAGGATTGTTATCATTAGCAAATCATTTGGTTAATTTGGCACAATATGATATTCCTGTAGGAAGTCATATTCATTTAGACCAATATAATTCTCTAGAAAAAGGCTTAAATGACGTTATTTTTCAAAAAACAGAATAGTAGTAAAACAGACATTTTATAATAAATACTGTTCAACTATCCATATAGATACCGTTTAGAGTTCATCTTTGATTGATAGGGATATATTTAGTAAATGAAAATTATTATTTCATATGCAATTAAAAATATTTGTAATAATGGTAAGAATATGAAATAATAGATGACGGAAAAGAATAGGTAAAATAGTTTTTAGAAGAATGAAAGGTTTATTAGGTATATGAAAAACAAATTGACAAAATTATTATAATTTATAATTATGAATCTTTTTTGAAATGCATTTAGGTGCATTTAGGGACGTGTCTGAATTGCACCAAATGTATTTTAGACACGTTTCTTTTTGCAATTATGGAAATACATTTGATTTGTTCTAATCATCATGATATACTATATACATGTGGTAGAGTAATTAAATGGTTTGAGTCATTGCAAATACGGAGTTATAAAAACTATTATTTAGTATCAATATATATAGATATTGATACTAAATATAATGCTCTATCGAAGGAGTTAAAAATGGAAGAAAAATTGATTAATTGTAAAATTATTATAGATATTGAATTAATAGATAAAATTGTGGGAGGAAACCAATATTTCGAAATTTATTTTACGACATCAAATAACGAAAAATATAAAATTACATTTGATTATGTGTGGAGTATAAGAAGTTCTATAGAAAATGCATATTTTAAGCGAAACAGTGAATTTCAAAATGATGCACAGGAAAAAAGTAGTGTTCTTATTATTCAAAATTCGAAAACCATACAAGATTTTGAAAAGCAAGTATCTGGAACGAGACTAACAGAAAATCTGAAAAATTATATTATATTTGATAAAGTAGACACCATAATAGAGGTATTAACTGAAGAAGAACCAAATTTAATAAAAATAAAGTAAAACATATTTTAGAAAAGAGAAAAATGGTTATTTGAAAATATATAAATAATAGTTTCAGATAACCATATGAGATTGTTATGTGAAGATAAATTTGACAGAATATTGATACAAAAAGTAGTAGGTAGAATAGCGGAACGTACTAAAAAATATATTTGGATGGTGATAAAATGGAAGAAATAAAAAAATTTAAAACAATAGTAAAAGAAGAAAAAATGATGGATTTTTTTGATCCAAAACATAAAGAACATAATTTATCATTATTATATTATGCTACTCAAAAATGTGCTATGGATGGATTAATAGCAGCAGCACATTTCTTTACACCGGAAATAGTAAGTTGTAAAGGATATATATTTATAAAGGAATTTTTAAATTGTGATAGTGATGAGGAAATAATAAAAACTGTAGAAGATCTAGAAAAGCAATATAACTATGACAGAAAAATGATAGAAATGAGTGTGAATTCATGGAGTGTAGGGGCATTCTTTTTAGGACATAGTGAAGATATTTATGATAATGAAGAAGTAATATACCAATTTGCCGAATGCATGGCATATTTCTGGAAGAAAAGAATAGATGAAGTATTACCGGGAAATAAAGTAGTTGTTGAAATAGGAGAGGAAATAATGGGAGAATATGGAATATCAATTACTTTTTACCAAAAAGACTAATTCTTATGATAGAGTTGGAAATAGAATAAGCAAAGAAAGCAGGAATTTAAAATTAAAACTATATATAAGGAGTATTAAAAATGCATGAAGAAATATGGAAAAAGTGGATTCCAAAAGAAAATTTAAGTGGGAAATATTATATAAAAAAGATTTGCGATGAAGAAGAATTAAAAATTGAATTGATAGATGATAATAACAGGAATGTTAGTGTTATTTGGAAAAGTATTGTTGAATCGTATACGTGTTCAGAGGAGGTAAATAGAAATAAACTTTATAATGATGCCAATTTAACTAAGTGGACATTTTTTGAAGTTATTAATTCTAGGTATATAGCTTGGTTGCTTGAAGAATCAGAAGGAATATTAATAAAAACACGATGTTAACAAAATAATAATTTTTTGAAGGGAATGAATGGAATTGATAAATATGTTCAATAGTAATATAGATAAACATAAATCTTTGCTATAAAATCGGAAAGAGAGAGGAATAAAATAGATGAGGCTTAGTGAACAAATAAAAAAAGAGCTGGATAGAGGAGAAAAAATATATACTTTTTTAAATAATAAAGAGATAAAAATTATTAGAGATACAATTAGAAAAATATATATTAATGATAATGAAAAAAGTTCATTTATATGGGAAAAATTATCTGAATTTAAAATAAAACAAGATAGTGAAGCATGGAAATATATTAGTGATTTTGTAAAAGAAGAAACATGTATAGTATTTTTTAATACAGAAGACGATAAGAATATGATTAAGTTATACTCTGGTAAAGATTTAAAATACATGCTTGAAGAAACATATGGATATGAATTTTATGTTACAGATGAGGAATGTACATATTTGATTTGTTTTAATCATCATGATATACTATATACATGTGGTAGAGCAATTAAGTGGCTTGAATTATTGTAAATGATATAGGACAAGTTATTTCTCAATGCTTTATTCAAGGAGAGAAATACATTGGATTTCTAAATAAAAAGAACCTAAATGGAGGTAATTGATTATGAATAAATATGGTATATATTTTAGAGAGATATGTAGCATATTAACATCTTGGACTTGGCAAGAATTATTGTTTGGACTAAAAAATAATATAATTGGAATTGAGGATGTAGTTAATTATTCAAATAATATTATCTCGGATAATATTAAAGATTTTGAGGATATTATGGAAATATTGATAGTTGATAATAATGAAGTTGAAGATATTGTAAGAAAATTGGCGTTAAAAGAAGAAAAACAAAATGATGACGATATAGTTTCTAAATGGGTATTTTCGATTATTTATTATTTGCATTCTACTAATAAGAATAATATATATGATATGATAGATGATATCTATTGTGAGTTTGATTATCCTTTGGAAATTAGTTGCTTAGTTTCTTATATGCCTAAGGAAGATGGAGAGTCTCGAGACGATAAACTAAAAAAATATATAAAAAGAGGCGAAAATATTTGGGTTATCAAGAAATAATAGTGTAAGCTCAAATGTAAAGTTAGGTGAAAATTAGTGAGTTGTGAAATTGATTTTTTATATGTATTAAAAACGGTGAAAGAAATATTTGAAGAGGAATTGTCAAAATATCCAGCTAAATCTTATAATAAAGATATTATTATAGATAATGACCATTGTTTTAGGGTAGTTATTGAATGGAAAAAGTGTATGGGAGAATTGATTGTTGAAGAACCAGGATTTGCTCCATATAGATATGTAAATTTCAATATTTTGTCATGGACTACAGATGAAATAAAAGCTATATTTAGTTGGAGTGATTCTATAAATGATTCTTTAAAAATAATAAAAGACAAAATAAAAGAAGGATTACTAATCGGATATAAGTACTAAAAGAAAAAGGTGAAAAATAATGGAAGAATATGGAGAATCTATTACTGGCTATCAAAATAATAGTTCTAAAGAAAAGAAAATAAAAGATATTTATTCATGCAAATTAGAACAAAATTCAGATTCAAATAAAGTATACAATTTAGAAATTTGGTACAATAAACTATTGGAAAAAACATATAGCGAATTGACAGTAGCAGATGTTTTGAGAATGATAAGACAAGAGGTGTTTGTTGAGATAGCATTAAAAAAAGCAATAGATATATTAAAGAATAATCCTTTAGTAGGAGAAATGTATGAAGGGGAATTGCTAGAGAAAGTTTTAAAAGAAGAAATAGAAAAAATAACAAAAAAATACAATGAGGATATAAAAATGATATTAAAAAAAGCAAAGGAAAAAGCCGAAAATTACGAATGGATTACTAACGATGAAAAAAATGATTTTTTAAATTTGATTAAATATTATAAGTTAAAATTATAATTTTATTATTATAATGTAAAATCTAGATTAAAGAAAGTAATGTAGGAGATTAAATGTATAATTATAAAATATCCAAATATAGAACAAAAAATAATAACGAAATAATTAATGAATGGACGTCTATTAGTGATATAGGAAAAGTATATAATGGAACACAATTTAAATATGAAGAATATATAAAAAAGGAAAATTCTTATATTGAAGTAATATTGATGTTTATAAAACTTAATAATATAAAGAAATTAACAATAGAAGAGCTTGAAATATATAATAATGATAAATTAATTTATGATGAATATGATTTGCAAATTCAAAATTTAATAAAAAATGTAAAAAATAAGATAGAAGTTAAAACGAGTGATATAGAATTATTTATTAGAGCGATTTTAAGAGAACGAATATGGGCGAAACTATATAGTGGTGATGAATTGTATATACATTTTGGGTATGATTATTATATGTATATAGGAAGTAAAGTTAATTCCAAAGAAGAAATTAAACAAATAGAAAAAATGGGATTAGTAATAGAAAAACATATTTCTCCATATTTATGAGGAAAAGTATATTTTGATTACATAGAAAAATATTCAAAAATTAGATATTAAAAAAAGGTGGATTTTAGGATGGAGGAAAGTTTAAAAAAAATTTTTAAAAAAGAATGTTGGAATTTATTTAGAATTGAATTTGAAAATAAACAATTGAAAATATTTATGCAAAATGATAATAAAAAAATTCAAATAATGTTTAAAGATGTATATTCTTACAGAATTAAAGAGAATGATGAAAAAAAGCAAAGAGGCTTCTTTAAAATAGATAATTCAAAATTTGTAGAAGAATATATATATCAGGCAACAGGAACTAAAAATTTAAATGTTGAAGATATTAAAGGCTATGCTGTAATAGATGATATTAATTGTTATGTAATAAATGATAGTAATAATAGTATAGAAATATTGGCAAATGAGCCACCTAAATTGTTTTAAAAGAATAAGGGAGGAGTAAATGGAAAATTGGAAATCTTATAGTAAATTGTGTATAAGTAATAAATATACAGTAGATAAAGTGGTATATACAACGAATAAAGAATTACAAATAAAATTAAAAGATACATCGATTAATATTAAAAAAGAGCCAGATATAGTATTGTTATTTAAAAATGTATATGCACATAAATATTCTGATGAACATGGTATGCTTGAAACATTTTCAAATATAGAAATAGAAGAAATACAAAAGAATAGTATTATGATAAAGGAGAAAAAAGTAAAAACTAAACGTTATAATCACTTTATGATTAATGATAAAGTTGATACGATAATAGAGGTGTTAACTGAAGAAGAACCAAGCTTAAATGGAGGAAAAATAACAGGACCTATAACGTATTGATTTAACCCAAGAAGGATAAATTGCATTAAATGGGAGATATTTTATGAAATTAGTTTCGGAAGTGAATGAAATTAATGAAAATAGCTTTCAATATGTTAATGTTACCGAATTTTAATATGTTTGAAATGAGGTGATCTAATAGAGTAGAAAATGATATATATTTATCATAAAGTAATTTATAATATTTGATAAAGGAGTAGCTGAAGCTATAGAATGATGAAAGGTGAAGAAATTATTAAAAAATATGATTTCCATGATAGTTGTGTTGTTGGAATATTGCATGAAATGGATAACATAAAAATAAAAATAGATTTGTGTATGTGGAGACAAAAAGGATACATAGATGGTGAAAGAGAATTAAAGGAAGTAATATTAAAGTTTTATTCAGTGCATGATTATAAATGGAATTCATATAAAAAGGAAGAAGATATAGATTATGATACAATTTTGCAAATCAGTTATAATAAAAAAATAATAAAAATAATTTTAGAAGATAATGATGTATCAATTATTACATTTAAATGTAATGAGATTGAACTAATAGAATGACTATGCATCTAGAGATGAGGCTGAGATGTACCATTTTAATAGTCAAAAGAAAGAAGGTATAATAATGATTCACTATAAATTAATGAAAGAAGTTATGAATATGCTATTAGATGGAGATTCAGAGGAATTAAAAAAATTAAAGAAACAATTTATTAATTCAAAAAAAATAGAGGAGAATTCAAGTGTAGGATTTTACATAAATTTTGAAGTAAAAGATGATGAGATTTACAAAATAGAAAATAAAACTTTTCAACTAGGAAATGTATATGGAAGTGTAGATGGACAATATGCTTCTGTTGGATTTATTTTATTTGTTAAAAATGGTAAATTATTAATGTTAGAAGGGTATACAAATGGAAGCATAGAAGAATGGCCTGATGATGAAAAAATAATTTTAACATATAAAAAAATATAAATAATAAGAAAAGCCTTTAGATGCAAAAGAAGCTAAAAAGATCGCTGAAAAAATAATATTGGAAGGGTGATAAAATGGAAGAAATAAAAAAATTTAAAACATTAGTAGATGAAGAAAAAATGCTGGATGCGTTTTATCCAGAACATAAAAAAATAATTATTCATCATTATTATATTATGCAGCTGATACTTGTGGAATGGATGGACTAATAGCAGCAGCACATTTCTTTACACCGGAAATAGTAAGTTGTAAAGGATATATATTTATAAAGGAATTTTTAAATTGTGATAGTGATGAGGAAATAATAAAAACTGTAGAAGACTTAGAAAAGCAATACAACTATGATAGAAAAATGATAGAAATGAGTGTAAATTCATGGGGAGTAGGAGATTTCTTATTAGGACATAGTGAAGATATTTATGATAATGAAGAAGTAATATACCAGTTTGCAGAATGCATGGCATATTTCTGGAAGAAAAGAATAGATGAAGTATTACCAGAAAATAAAGTAGTTGTTGAAATAGGAGAGAAAATAATGGGAGAATATGGAATATCAATTACTTTTTATCAAAAAGACTAAAAGGAGCAAGAAGAGGAGACAATGATGATGTGGCTTGTTTTGAAATTGGAAAAGGAGAAACAGTACAAATAATTCATGACTTTGCTTCAAGTGGATATGAACAAAGAGAAGAATATGCCAATATATGGCTTTGGTTAAAAGAAGCATTAAATGTATTGATAGAAAATGATTGTTATGAAAAGAGGAATTAAAGAGGAAAAAATAATGTTTATAAATTGTGAAATATTGGATTTAATTGAATTTTTTGAAAAAGAACCACAATATATAGTGGGAGAGGAAGCAGGAGAAATCTTATTAACAAAAGAAAAAAATGAATTTGAATTATTGTTAGCAGTTTCCTTATATGAGAAAATAGTAGATATATCGCTTAATTATAATGATAATTTAATTTATACTCAAACTTTAAAAAATGTTAATAAAATATTTAAAAATGATAATATATTAGTTATTGAAATAGAAAATAGACAAGTAATTAAAATATTAGATAACAAATATTTTGAAATAATAGTTTCAGATAATTAATTATATGAATTAACCCAATACATAAACTAGGAGAAAAATAAATGGATAACTTAATTTTTAAAAAGATATGGCAAGATGAAGATTTACTGGAATTAAATATAATTGGTATGTGTGATTATGTAAAAGCACATCAAGATTGCTATATTTCTAAAAAAGATTTAGAAGAGTTAGCAAATAAAATTAAAAAAATTAATGATACATGTGAAAAAATATATTTAGAATTTGGAAAAAAAGATGGAGATTATACTCCAGCCTTTTCTTTACTAATTATGCCCAAAAACAAAAATGGACACATAAAAATTGAAGTGGATATGGAAATAAATGACATAGAAACAAGAACTCACAGATGTATGTTTTTTGTGAATACAGAATTAGGAATGCTAGAAAAATTTAGCGAAAAAATGAAAAGAATTAAGGATTTTGAAATTGGAAAAATGATATGTTTAAATGAAATTAATAATTAAGATATTATAGATAAACAAAAATTGAAAAGAGATAGGAATTATTGGTAAAATGAGTAATTATAATAAACTAATAAAAATGTTAGAAATGAAAGATATAGAATTTAATGAAGGATTAACAGATAAAGAAATAGCTTATATAGAAAAAATATATAGTATTACTTTTCCAAAACAATTAAAAGATTTTATTAAAATAAAGTTACCAGTAAGTAATGGTTTTTATAATTGGAGAGATTTTACTGATGCAAATATAAAAAAAATAAAGAATGTAATAAATGCTCCAATGGAAGGATTATTATTTGATATAGAGTATAATGACTTTTGGGTTGAAAATTGGGGGAAAGTAGTAGATGATAATATTGAAACCCAAAAACAAAAATTTTTAGAAAAGTATTATAAAGCTCCTAAATTAATTCCTATATATGGCCATAGATATATGCCAGATATAAAAGCTAAAAATATTCCAATATTATCAGTTATGCAGAGTGATATAATAATATATGGCAAAAATTTAGAAGATTATTTTGAAAAGGAATTTATTTTATCAAACAAATTAGAGTTGGATAATGATAATCATGATATAGAGTTTTGGAGCGATATTATAAGAGGAAAAAGATAGATGGAAAGCATTAATTATTATAGAAAAATAGAAACAATGGGAATTGGATTAGTACTTATAGAAATAAAAAGGGAAGGAATAAGATACGGATTAAAATATCATAGACTATATAATAATGGTTATAAACCACCTTTAGATATATCATTTAATAGTTCAGATAAATTGATGGAAAAATTTAGTTTTATAATTCAGAATGATAAAATTTCTACTAATCAGATTGATATTAAAATTGAAAAAAATAGTTTACCATTTAACATTCCTAATGAGGTAGAAGAAAAAAATTATTTACATGAAGAAGAGGGATGTTTTAAAATAAATTTGTTCAAAAATGATTTATTGCTTATTAAAAATAAAGTAGCAGAAGGAAAATATTTTGGATATAATGTTGATACAGATACAATATTATTGTTTCAAAATGAAGAATTTTGTGGAGTATTAATAAAAAATTTAAAAGATACAGAAATTATAAAGTTAAAAGGATTTTGACTTTGATAAAAGTGAGGGAAAATAATGAGTGTTGAATTTGAAGCTAATATAAAGTGGATTTCTAACGAAGCAGGGGGGAGGCTATATCCACCATTGCCAGGAACGCGTTATTACCCATTAATTAAAATAAGGGGTTGTAAAAATGAAGATTGGAGTATAGTATTTATATGCCCAGATTTTAAAAAAAATAGTAAAATAACCTTTTCTTTTTTAGTTGATAGTGCCCCAATAGAACATATTATTGCTATGAGATCCTATGATTTATACGAAGGAAATAAAAAAGTTGCAACAGTTTTGGTTGAAAAGAAGATAGTGAAAACTTAATGATAAGAATAAAGGAGATAGTATGAGTAAAAATTTTGAGGTTTATCCAACTACTGTATATATACCAAAATACAAAGATATTATAGAGAACGCAGTAATAATGCTTAATGATTATTTAAAACCATATAATAAAAATATTAATAATAAAATAATTGTTAAAGAAGTAGATAGTAATAATATAATAGTAAATCCTATTGAAATTACATATTCTGAAAAAATATTACCAAATGGTAATAAATAAAGTTGGAAATATATTTGAAAAAATATCGAAGACAAGAACACTGGAAATAATTGACATATGAAAAGGAATGATATATAATTTAACATAAAATATGGAGGGGATATGAAAGGAAAAACATTCAAAGAAAATAATTACAGTAAATTAAAAAAGATACCAACTATGATAATTATGTTAATATTATGCCTTATAATGATATTTTCAGGAATAAAAATAATAAATTGGATATATGAAAACAATTACAACAAAAATATAATGTCAGATATATCAAAAGCTGTAACTACTGAGGATAATCTAGATGATGTTAATAAGTATAGAATAGATTTTGAAAGCTTGAAACAAAAAAATCCCGATACAATTGCATGGCTTAAAGTTAATGGAACAGATATAGAATATCCAGTTGTAAAAACTACAAACAATGATTACTATATGACACATAGTTTTGATAAGAGTTATAATAGTAGCGGATGGGCATTTATGGATTATAAAAATAAATGTGATGGAACTGATAAAAATATGGTTATTTATGGTCATAATAGGCGAGATGGAAGTATATTTGGAACCCTTCAAAATATACTTACAGAAGAATGGCAAAATAATTCTGAAAATTTTAAAATACCATTTATAACAGAAAACGAAAAAGCAGAATATCAAGTATTTTCGGTATATAAAATTGAAAAAGAAGACTATTATATAACTACAAATTTTGGAAATAACACAGAATTCAAAAAATTCATTGATGAGATAAAATCAAGAAGTGAAAAAGATTTTGGAATAGAAGTTACAGAAAACGACAATATATTAACTTTATCAACATGTGCAAATGATAGTAGATATAGAGTAGTATTACATGCCAGAAAACAAAAATAATTTAGTTATAAAATGCTTGCATTTGAAGGGTTGCTATGATAAAATTTATAAGAAACGATTTATGTTACTAAATAAGGAGAGAGATTTATGATAGATTTTAAAGAAGAAATTACAAAAACCATTTGTAGTATAACAAAGAATGAAAAAGAGGACATAAAAGGATATATTGAAGTACCAAAAGATACAAAAAATGGTGATTTTGCTTTTCCATGTTTCAGTTTAGCAAAAACATTAAAAAAGGCTCCTCAAATTATTGCAAATGAATTAAAAGAAAAAATAGTATATGATTCAAATGTAATAGAAAAAGTAGAAGTTATTGGAGCATATTTAAATTTCTTCGTTAATAAGAATATATTAATTAAAGAAGTATTAGAAAAAATATCAAAAGATGAGAAAATAAAAATAGGTGAAGGAAAAACAGTACTTATAGATTATTCTGCACCTAATATTGCAAAACCATTCCATATAGGGCATTTAAGAACAACAGTAATTGGTGGGGCATTATATAATGTGTATCAAAAACTAGGCTATAAAGTAGTTGGAATAAACTATTTAGGAGATTATGGAACACAATTTGGTAAGTTAATTGAAGGGTATAAAAGATGGGGAGCAGAATATGATTTATCTGAAAATCCTATTGACAAATTAGCAGAAATTTATAAAAGAATAAATGATTTAGCAGAAGAAGATGAGGCAACTTTGGAAGCTTGCAGAGAAAACTTTAAATTACTAGAAAATGGCGACGAATATTGCGTTAAACTATGGAATGAATTTAAAGATTTAAGCTTACAAGAATTCCAAACAATTTATGATTTACTAGGTAGCAAATTTGACTCTTGGGATGGAGAAGCTGCTATGGCTACTAAGACAGATGAAGTTATAGACATTCTAAATAAAACTGGAAAATTAGTTGAATCTGAAGGAGCTAGAGTTATTGATTTATCTGATAAAGGAATATCAACTCCATGTATTGTGTGCAAATCAAATGGCTCTACAATTTATGCTACAAGAGATTTAGCGGCAATACTATATAGATCAAGAACTTATGATTATGATAAAAGTTTATATGTTACATCTTATGAACAAAATTTACATTTTAAACAAATATTTGAAGTCGCAAAATTACTAGGAATTGACGAAAAATATACAAAAGGTTTAGAACATGTATCTTATGGAATGGTAATGCTTCCAACAGGTAAAATGTCTACAAGAAAAGGTAATTTTGTAAAAATTAAAGATTTATTAAATGAGACAATAGAAGAAGCAAAACGAATAATCGAGGCAAAAAATCCTGACTTAGAGGACAAGGAAGAAGTAGCTAAAAGGGTTGGAGTTGGAGCTGTTATATTTAATAATTTAGCAACAAGTCGTGTAAAAGACGAAATATTTGACATAAATACAATGCTTAATTTCCAAGGAGAAACGGGGCCATATATACAATATACTTATGTTAGAACAAATTCAATTTTACAAAAAGCAGGAAATATTCCAAACATAAAAGATGTTGATGTTAAAGTATTAAATGATGAATATTCGCAAAATGTAATAAAAATACTAGGAAACTTCGAAAGTATTCTAATTCAAGTTACAAATAAAGAAGAGCCAGCTATATTAGCAAAATACCTAATTGATTTAGCTAAAGCATTTAGTAGTTTCTACAATGAAAACAAAATAATTTGTGAAGAAAAATCAGTTCAAGATGCTAGAGTATTCCTAACATATTGTGTTGGCAAAACATTAAAAGATGGTGCAGAACTATTAGGAATGCAAATGCCAGATAAAATGTAAAATTAGAAAAAAGTAACTAATAATTGGAAAAAACTTGCATTTAAATAAAATTCATAGTATAATAGAAAAAGTGTAATAATATAATTATTATAAAAAATTAAAAAGAGGGGAAAAAGATGGAATATTTATATATACTAAGAGATGCTTTAGTATGGATTTTAACAATATTTTGGGTATATCAAATAGGAATAAGTTTATGCTCACTTGTTAAATTAAAAGATAAGCCATTAAAAATAAAAAAAGATCATAGATTTATGGCAATAATACCTGCTCATAATGAAGAAGCAGTAATAGCTAACTTGGTAGAAAGTCTAAAAAATCAAAATTATAACAAAGAACTATACGACATATATGTAATTGCAGATAATTGTACAGACAACACAGCAAAAGTTGCAAAAGAAGCTGGTGCAATCGTATATGAAAGATTTGATGAAGAAAAGAAAACAAAAGGATATGCGTTAGATTGGTTCTTACAACAAAAAATAAAAGAAAATGCTCCATATGATGCATTTTTCATATTTGATGCAGACAACATAGTAGACAAAGACTTTATCAAAAACATGAATAAAAAACTATGCCAAGGAGAAGATGTAGTACAAGGATATAGAGATATCAAAAACCCAACAGATAGCTGGATTACATCAGGTTATGCATTATTCTATTGGACAATGCATAGATTTTACCACTTAGCAAGATATAACATTGGATTATCTCCATTATTAAATGGAACAGGATTCATGGTAAGATTTGATGTAGTAAAACCAACAGGATGGGATACAGTAACATTAACAGAAGACATAGAATTCTCATTAAAAAGAATAATAGCTGGAAAAAAATTAGGTTGGGCAACAGATGCAATAGTATATGATGAACAACCAGTAGGATTTAAACAAAGCTGGTCACAAAGAAGCAGATGGACAGTAGGTCACATTCAATGTATATCAAAATATACAAAACCATTAGCACAAGCAACAAAGGAAAATAAAACATTAATGAACTTTGATGGTTTCTTATATATAATAGGAAGTATTCCAATGTTTGTATTAACACTAGTATTATTACTAACAAACTTCTTAATATATGCAGGAGAAGGAATGACAACAGTCCAACTAATAGATAGTCTTGTAAGATATGCTGTTCCAACATTCCTATTACCAATATTTACAGCAATGATAGTAATGGCCTTAGATAAAAGACCAATAAAACCAATGGCAAAAGGATTACTATGTTATCCATTATTCCTTGGTTCATGGTTACTAATAAACTTCAAATGTTTATTTAAAAGAGAAACAACATGGGAGAAAATCAACCATGTTAGAAGCATCAAAATATCAGATGTAAGCGAAACTGAAAAAGTAGAAAACTAAAAAAATATAAGAGTGGGAAAACCCACTCTTAATTAATATAAGGGGGAAAAAATGGCAAGCATAGAAGAAAAGGTAGAAAGCTTATTAAAAGAAAAAATAGAATCAATTGGCTATGATTTGTATGATGTTGAATATGCCAAAGAAGGACCAAATTATTTTTTAAGAATATTCATAGACAAACCAGAAGGAATAGATTTGGAAGATTGTGAAAAAGTAAACAATGAAATAATGGAAAAGCTAGATGAAGCAGATTATATAAAAGACCAATACTTTTTAGAAGTATCATCACCAGGAGTGGAAAGAGTTCTAAAAAAAGACAAACATTTAGAACAAAATATAGGAAATGAAGTTCAAATAAAGCTATTTAAAAAAGATGAAAATGGTAAAAAAGAGTATCAAGGAATATTAAAATCATTTGATGAACAAACAATAACAATAGAACAAGACCAAGACCAAGAAATAGCTATAGAAAGAAAAAACATAGCACAAATAAAAACAGTGTATAATTGGGAATAATGTGTCTTTTTGGGGCACTCTTAAAAAGTTATAGAGTATTTTTATTTATACAAACACTTGAAATAAAAAATAATTAAAACATAAATAATTAAAAAAATCTCAATTTCTATTGAGATTTTTTTGATTATATTATAATATAATGTAAATAGAATTAATTAGGAGAGAAAAATGGATAGAAATAAAAAGATTGTTAAAACCAGTATAATAGGCATAATTACAAATGTCGTATTAGTTGTGTTTAAAATGATAGTAGGTTTAATTGCAAATTCTATTGCAATTGTTTTAGATGCTGTAAACAACTTAACAGATGTGTTATCATCTGTAATTACAATAATAGGTACAAAACTTGCAAATAAAAAGCCAGACAAGGAGCACCCTTATGGCCATGGAAGAATCGAATATTTTACATCAATTATAATTGGTGCAATAATTTTATATGCAGGAATATTAGCTATAAAAGAGTCTGTTGAAAAAATAATAAATCCAGGAGAAACAGACTATTCAGGTATTACGCTTATTATAGTTGCAGTGGCAATTTTGGTTAAAATAGTTTTAGGAAACTATGTAAAAAAAGTCGGACAAAAAGTTGAATCTCGTAGTTTAGTTGCATCTGGTCAAGATGCTTTAATGGATGCAGTTGTTTCATTTACAACACTTGTTGCGGGAATTCTAAACCTAATTTGGCATATTACAATAGAAGGATATCTAGGTGTTTTAATTGGTATATTTATTCTAAAAGCATCTTATGAGATACTAAAAGAATCTATAAATCTAATTTTAGGGGTTAGAGCAGACGGAGAACTAAGCAAAAAGCTAAAAGAAAGAATTAACCAATTTCCAGAAGTACAAGGAACATATGACCTAAATCTTCATAACTATGGTCCAGCAAATACAATAGCTTCTGCACATATTCAAGTAAGAAATGACATGACAGCAGAAGAAATACATATAATAACCCGTCAAATAGAATATGCTGTTTATGCTGAATTTTCAATAGTTTTAACACTTGGGATATATGCTGCAAACGACAAAGGTGAATATGGAGAAATAAAAAAAGAATTAAACAATATAATAAAAAACTACAAAGAAATATTGCAAGTTCATGGCTTTTATGTAGATAAAGAAAAGAATATATTCTTTGATTTAATAATAGACTTTAAAGCAGAAGATAAAGAAAAAATCAAAAACGAAATATCTGCAAAAATAAAAGAAAAATATCCAGAATACAATTGCAATATAATAATAGATTTAGACATAACTGATTAAGCAAGTTAACTTTTTGGGACACTCTTAAAAAGTTAACTGAAAAAATTCGAAAAAACCCTTGCATTTTTGGCAAAAATTGGGTATAATAATAAAAGCATAAAAAGAAACAGAAGAGTGGGAACAAATCCCACTCTTCATTAGTATAAGAAAATAAAAAAGAGTTGGAAAAGAATTAAATTTTGGCAAGGAATATTTCATTCAAAAGGCAAGGGCACATACGTGGTGTATGTAACCGCGTTTTGAATGAAATCTGACACAGTCCAAAATTGTAATTATTTTACAACGGAAGGAGTAAGAAATGAAAGCAATCGACAACAAAGAACTAATCTTATCTTTAGAAGAACTAGAAAAAGAAAGAGGAATCAAAAAAGAAATTTTACTAGAAGCAATCGAAACAGCGCTAGTTACAGCATACAAAAGAAACTTCGATTCACTAGAAAATGTAAAAGTAGAAATGGACAGAAAAACAGGAGCAACACATGTTTACAGTATAAAAGAAGTTGTAAAAACAGCAAATGACGATGTAATGGAAATAAGCTTAAAAGATGCACAAAAAATAAACAAAGACTTAGACATCGGGGATAATGTAGAAATTGAAATAGTTCCAAAAGACTTTGGAAGAATTGCTGCACAAACAGCTAAACAAGTTATAATTCAAAAACTAAGAGAAGTTGAAAGAGATATTATTTATTCAGAATTTAACGATAGAAAAGGAGAAATAGTATCAGGGCTAATTCAAAAAGCTGGAAATGTAGTAATAATGGACTTAGGAAAACTTGAAGGTGTAATGCCATTAAAAGAGCAAATTCCAACAGAAAAATATAGAGTAAATGATAAAATAAAAGGTTATGTATTAGATGTTGAAAGAGGAGCAAAAGGTGCACCACAAGTAATAGTTTCAAGAAGTCATCCAGACTTTGTAAGAAAACTTTTAGAATTTGAAATTCCAGAAATATATGAAGGAGTTATCGAAATAAAAAGTGTTTCAAGAGACCCTGGGCATAGAAGCAAAGTTGCAGTATATTCTCCAGACCCTAACATTGACCCAGTAGGTTCATGTGTAGGTCAAAGAGGAGTTAGAATTCAAAATGTTATAAATGAATTAAGTGGAGAAAAAATTGATGTTATAGAATGGAACGAAGATCCATCAATTTATATTTCTTCAGCACTTTTACCTGCAAAAATCTTAGCAGTAGATATAAAAGAAGAAGAAAAATTTGCTCAAGTAATAGTTCCAGATGATCAACTATCATTAGCAATAGGAAAATCTGGTCAAAATGCTAGATTAGCAGCCAAATTAACAAACTGGAAAATTGATATAAAATCAGAAAGTCAATTTAGAGAAATGCTAGCATCTGCTCAAAATGAAGAAAACGAAGCAGAAGAAAATGAAGAATAAAATTATAAAACATTAGTATAATTAAAATGGAAAAGTTGAGCCTTGCGAAAGGAAGAAAAAAATGGAAAAGAAAATTCCGCAAAGAACCTGTGTAGGTTGTATGCAAAAAAAGAACAAAAATGAATTGATAAGAATTGTAAAAAACAATCAAAACGAGATATCAATAGATAAAACTGGAAAAAAAGATGGTAGGGGAATCTACATTTGTGACAATATAGAATGTTTAGAAAAAGCTATCAAAACAAAAAGAATAGAAAGAACTTTTGAAACCACAATTTCAGAAGAAATTTATAATGATTTAAGAGGTGTAATACTTGATAAATAAGAAAATATTAGGGCTACTACGGCCTAGCTGCAAGAGCAAGAAAAGTTGCTTTTGGTGCAGATAGTGTGAAAGAAGAAATTTTAAAACATAAAGCAAAATTAGTAATAGTGTCGGAGGAAGCATCTGAAAGAACAAAGGATAAATTTAAAAAGCTATGTTTAGAATATAATGTGCCACTAATTGAAGATGGCAAAATAGAGGAACTTAGCAAAGCAATAGGAAAAGAAAACAAAGCAACTTTCGCTGTAAAAGAAAGCAATTTAGCAAAGGAAATAGAAAAAATATATAATGGGGGTGAATTTATTGGGTAAGATAAAAATACATGAAATAGCTAAAAAGCTAGGCTTAGCCAGTAAAGAAGTAGTAGAAAGAGCACAAGAATTAAAAATAGAAGTAAAAAGTCATATGAGTGGAGTAACAGACGAAGAAGCTAAAAAAATAGAAGATAGCTTTGCTGAAAAAAAAGAAAAGACTGCTTCAAACAAAAAAGAAAACAATGTAAAAGAAGTAAAAAAAGAAGAAAAAGCACCTGTAATTATCAGAAGAGAAGTAATAATTACAGATAATGAACAAGCTCCAAAAAAGGAAAACAAACCAGTAAACACAAATAAAAATATTGGATTTGTTGAAAGAAAACAAAATAAAGACTTCAACATTGTTTATAGAAACAAACAAAATAAGCCAATGACTGTAAATGAATTGTTTGGAATTAAGTCTAAAAAAGAAGAGGTAAAAGAAGAAGTTAAAGAAGAAAAACCAAAAGCTGTTGCTGTTAAAGAAGAAACTCCGGTCGTAGAAAAAGAAATAAAAGAAGTAAAACAAAGTCAACCAGAAAACAAGCCAAATAATAGAAGCTTCGAAAACAATGAAAGAAGACCAAATAACAATTTCCAAAATAATGAAAGAAGACCAAATAATAACTTCCAAAATAGAAATTTTGAAAATAGAGATAGAAGAAATAACAATTTCGAAAATAGAGATAGAAGACAAAATGGAAACTTTGGAAATAGACAAAATCAAGGTCAAAATAACTTTGGAAACAAAGAAAGAAATTTTGATAGAAATAATGGTAGATTTAATAATAATAAGCAAGGTTTTGGAAATAATAATAATGGTGGAAGATTTGGAAATAATGGAAGAAGACCGCTAGACGAAAAAGGAATTGAGAAAAACATTAAAAACATAATGCAAGAAACAATTCCAGAAAAAGAAAACAGCAGAGAGTACAACAAAACTATTGACAAACAAAAAAATAATAGCAAATTTGATGATAATAGAGGAAACAAAAAGTCTAAAAACAAAAAGGGAAGCAATAGCGGATTTGATGAAGGAAAATTAAAAAGTCTTAAACAATCAAATAGATTATCAAGCATGTTTGATGATGACAGTGAAGGAAGCATGCTAGATTACTACGATTTATCAACACAAAGAAACAGAAAATCTAAGAAGAAACAAAAAGACGAAAAACCAAGCAAGCAAAAAATCTTCCAATTAACAGAAATTACAATTCCAGAAACAATAACAGTAAAAGACTTAGCTGCTGAATTAAAGAAAACAGCTTCAGAAGTTATCACAAAACTTATGGGATATGGAATAATGGCAACATTAAATAATGAATTAGACTTTGATACAGCTTTCTTAGTTTCAGAAGAATTTGGAGTAAAAGCAATAAAGAAAGAAGTTGTAACAGATGAAGATATCTTATTTGATGATTCTGAAGACAAAGAAGAAGACTTAGTTGCAAGACCACCAGTAGTTGTTGTTATGGGACACGTTGACCATGGTAAAACTTCACTTTTAGATGCAGTTAGAAAAACAAATGTAATAGAAGGCGAAGCAGGTGGAATTACACAAGCAATTGGTGCTTATAAAGTTAAAATAAATGATAGAGAAATAACATTCTTAGATACACCAGGACACGAAGCATTTACTGCAATGCGTGCTAGAGGTGCTCAAATAACAGATATTGCAATACTTGTAGTTGCAGCAAACGATGGTGTAATGCCTCAAACAATAGAAGCTATAAACCATGCTAAATCAGCTGGAATTCCAATAATAGTTGCTGTAAACAAAATAGACTTACCAGATGCAAATGTTGATAAAGTAAAACAAGAATTAATGGCATATGAATTAGTTCCAGAAGAATGGGGCGGAGATACAATATATGTACCTATTTCTGCTAAAAAAGGTGAAAATATTGACCAATTATTAGAAATGGTATTATTAGAAGCAGATGTATTAGAATTAAAAGCAAACCCAAATAAACAAGCAAAAGGAACAGTAATAGAAGCAAGACTAGACAAATCAAAAGGTGCAATAGCATCAATGCTTGTACAAAGAGGAACATTAGATGTTGGAGACACAGTAGTTGTAGGAACTTCAATTGGTAGAATAAGAGCAATGAAAGATGACAAAGGAAAGAAAGTTAAATCTGCAGGACCATCTACACCAGTAGAAATAATGGGATTAACTGAAGTACCACAAGCAGGAGATACATTCTACGAAGTAAAAGATGAAAAAACTGCTAAACACTTAATAGAAAAGAGAAAACGTGAAGAAAGAGAAAAAGCAATAAATGCTGGTACAAAAGTAACTTTAGACAACTTATTCAGCCAAATGGAAGAAGGAAAACTAAAACAATTAAACTTAATTATAAAAGCAGATGTTCAAGGTTCAGTAGAAGCTGTAAAGCAATCTTTAGGAAAGCTTCATAATGAAGAAGTTAAAGTAAAAATAATTCATGCTGCAGCTGGAGCTGTAAATGAAAGTGATGTTACACTTGCAAAAGTTTCAAATGCAATTATAATTGCATTTAATGTAAGACCAAATCCAACAGCTAAAGATATGGCAGATAAAGATGAAGTAGAAATAAAACAATACTCAGTAATTTATCAAGCAATTGAAGATGTAGAAGCAGCTCTAAAAGGAATGCTTGCACCAAAATACGAAGAAAAAGTCATTGGTACAGCAGAAATTAGAGAAACATTTAAGATTTCAAATGTTGGAACAATTGCAGGATGTTTCGTTCTTACAGGAAAACTTGAAAGAAATGCTGGAGTAAGAGTAATTAGAGAAAATGTCGTAATTCATGAAGGACATTTATCTACATTAAAAAGATTTAAGGATGATGCAAAAGAAGTATCAAAAGGCTTTGAATGCGGTGCTCAAATTGAAGATTACAATGATATTAAAGTTGGAGATACTATTGAGGCATTCATTATGGAAGAAATTAAAAGATAAGATTTGAAAAATAATTGGCGAATTTCGTTAGAGAATAATAATATTAAATTTGCAAACCCGCGAAAGCGCCAAACGAACGAAGTGAGTGCGACTTGGAGCAACTTACATACTAGTATTTTTAATATGGAAGTTGCGACGACAAGGGGGGCAAATTAATATTATTATTCATAAAAGAAAATAAACAAAAGGAGGCAAATATGCCAAGTAATAACAACAGATTCGAAAGAATAAATGAAGAATATAGAAAAGAAATTAGCAATATAATAGACAATAAGCTAAAAAATCCAAATGTAACAGGATTAATTAGTGTTACAAAAGTAAAAGTAACACAAGACCTAAAATTTGCAAAAGTATATGTAAGCATATTAAACTCAAAAAATATAAAAGAAACATTGGCAGGATTAAAAAAATCAGCAGGATTTGTAAGGTCAGAATTAGCTAGAACAATCAATTTAAGAAACACACCAGAAATAATATTTGAGCTAGATGAATCACTAGAATATGGCGCAAGGATTGATTCAATCCTTAAAGAAATTATGCCTAAGGATGGTGATAAATAATGACACTAGATAAAATTTTAGAACAAATACAAAACGCTGAAAGCATAGTAATACTAACACACCAAACGCCAGATGGAGATGCAATTGGAAGTTCACTTGCAATGAAACTAGCGCTAGAAAACATGGGAAAAAGTCCAGATGTAATAGTACCAGAAGTGCCAGAAGTATATAACTTTTTACCAGGCAGAGAAGATATAAAAGCAGAATCAGATGTAAAACAATATGAACTTGCAATATCAGTAGACTGCGCGACAGAAATGAGAATAGATGGTAAAGAATATTTCGAAAATGCAAAACACACAATAGTTATCGACCACCATGGAAGTAATACTATGTATGGAGATTTTAACTATGTTAATCCTGTATCACCAGCATGTTGTGATATATTAGCAGGAATATTTGATTACTATGACATAAATATAACCAAAGACATTGGAACATGTCTTTTAACAGGAATAATTACAGATACAGGTGGATTTAAATATCCAGCTACAACAGCCGAAACATTTGAATTTGCGGCTGAACTTCTTAGAAAAGGAGTAAATGTATCTGAAATATATAAAAGAACAATGGACACAATGTCAAGAGCTACTTTTGAATTAACAAAAAGAGTTATGGACAGAATGGAAATATTAGAAGACGGAAAAGTAGCATTTACATATATAACAAAAAAAGATGTAAACGAAGTAAATGCAAAACCAGGAGACCATGAAGGATTGGTTAATATTGGAAGAAACTTAAGTGGAGTTCAAGTTTCAATATTTATAAGACAAAATGAAGAGGATAAAGATGAATACAGAGTTTCAATGCGTACAAACGGAGATGTAAATGCATCAGACATTTGTCTAATGTTCGGCGGTGGAGGACACCCAAGAGCAGCAGGAGCAACAGTAGAAGGTACAATTGAAGAAGTAAAAGAAAAATTGATGAAAGAAATAAAAAAAGTAATTTAAGAAACTTTTGGGGACACTTCCCAAAAGTTTCTTTCAAAAAAGAGGAAAAATTATATTTTTAGGGACGGATAAAAAAATTTTTTTCAAAATAAAAGAGGAAAAATTATGGATGGAATTATTTTAATAAACAAACCAAAAGGTTGCACATCTCATGATGTTGTTTACAAAGTAAAAAAAATATTTAATGAAAAAGTTGGGCATACTGGAACCTTAGATCCAAATGCAACAGGAGTGCTTCCTTTGCTTATTGGAAAAGCAACACAATGCTCAAAATATTTAATAAATCATGATAAAAAGTACAAAGTAACATTAGAATTTGGTAAAAAAACAACAACAGCTGATGGTGAAGGAGATGTAATTGAAGAAAAAGAAGTAGACCAAAGTATGTTTGAAGAAAATAAAATAAATAAAGCTTTAAAACTATGTATAGGAAAACAAATGCAAACACCACCAATATATTCAGCAATAAAAGTAAATGGAAAAAAACTATATGAATATGCAAGAAAAGGACAGGAAGTTAAAATTGAGCCAAGAGAAATAACAATATATGATTTGAAATTACTAAAAATTTTACCAGAAAAAAATCAAATAGAATTTGAAGTTTCATGTTCAAAAGGAACATATATAAGGAGTTTATGCGAAACAATTGCAGAAAAATTAGAAACAATAGGTTATATGAAAGAACTAGAAAGAACACTAGTTGGAGAATTTAAAATTGAAGATACAATAACAATAGAAGAGCTTCTAAAAAAATTTGAACAAAACAAACTAGAAGAACCAGAAGAAAAATCAATAATAACACTAGAAAAATTTTTTTCAAATAAACCTGAAATATCATTAAATAATAAAGACTTAAAATTATTTTTAAATGGAGTAAAACTAACGCAAAAATCCCCAGATGGACTATTCAGAATTTATAACAACAAAAACTTCATCGGAATAGGAATAATTGAAAACAATCTCCTAAAAAGAGATATAATAATCTAAACTTTTTGAACTTTTTGGGACACTCTTAAAATTCAAGGTTTTTAGACTTTTGGAGACACTTTCAAAAAGTCAACTCCCAAAAGTTGCTTGACAGATGTATAACATTATGATATTAATAACATAATTAGAATAAGGAGGAAATGTAATGAAAGAATTAAAAGGTTCAAAAACAGAAAAAAATCTATGGGAAGCATTTGCTGGGGAATCTCAAGCAAGAAATAAATACACATATTTTGCAAGTAAAGCCAAAAAAGAAGGATATGAACAAATAGCAGCAATTTTTCAGGAGACAGCAGATAACGAAAAAGAACATGCAAAAATATGGTTTAAATTATTAAATAATGGAAAAATTCCTACAACAGCAGAAAACCTACAAGCTGCTGCAGATGGCGAAAACTATGAATGGACAGATATGTATGATAGAATGGCAAAAGAAGCTAAAGAAGAAGGCTTTGACCATATAGCATATTTATTTGAAGCAGTTGGAAAAATAGAAAAAGAACATGAAGCAAGATATAAAAAATTATTAGATAATGTAAATGGAGAATTAGTATTTAGTAAAGATGGAGACAAAATCTGGAAATGTAGAAATTGTGGACATATAGTAATAGGAAAACAAGCACCAGAAATCTGCCCGGTTTGCAGTCATCCAAAATCATATTTTGAAATAAAAGCAGAAAATTATTAAACAAAAATCCCTTGTTAAGCAAGGGATTTTTATATTATAGGATAGTTCTCTGAACTTCCCTATAATATTTTTGAAAGAGTCCCCAAAGGAAACCAAAAAAATTCTTCAAAAACCTTGACAGTTTACAATAATAATTATAAAATAGTATAGGTAGGAAAAATATATTATTTTGATTATAGATTTATATATTTATTCGAACATTGAAAATTTAATAAGAAAGAGGTGTATAATAATGGAAATTTTACCCATTATCGTCTCTGTAGTAATCTCATTTGCAATTGGATTCCCTGTTGGAATGGCATACAGGAAAAAAATTGCAGAATCTAAAATTCAAGGAGCTGAAAACGAAGCAAAAAGACTATTAGAAAGTGCTAAAAAAGAAGCAGAAAACTTAAAAAAAGAAGAAATTATCAAAGCCAAAGAAGAAGTAATGGCAAGTAGAAAAGAATTAGATCAAGAGATTAAAGAAAGAAGAGGCGAAGTTCAAAAACAAGAAGCAAGACTTATTCAAAAAGAAGAAAATTTAGACAAGCGTTCAGAAAACTTTGAAAAAAGAGAAAATGAACTAGAAAAAGAATTCCAAGAATTAGAAAATCAAAAAGGAGAAATCACTAAAGTAGTTGATGAACAAAAAGCAAAATTAGAACAAATCTCAAAATTAAGTCAAGCAGAAGCGAAACAACAATTATTAAGTGAAATGGAAAAGGAAATAACAGCAGAAAAAGCAGCTCTAATTCGTAACTTAGAACAAAAGGCAAAGGAAGAAGTAAACAAAAATGCCAAAGAAATTCTAAGCTACGCAATACAAAAATGTGCTGCAGACCATTCTCAAGAAACAACAGTATCAATAGTTGCACTTCCAAATGATGAAATAAAAGGAAGAATAATTGGTAGAGAAGGTAGAAATATAAAAGCATTAGAAACATTAACAGGAGTTGACCTAATAATAGATGATACACCTGAAGCAGTAGTTCTATCTGGTTTTGATGCATTAAGAAGAGAAGTTGCAAAAATTGCCTTAGAAAAATTAATTGAAGATGGAAGAATTCACCCATCAAAAATTGAAGAAATGGTAGAAAAGGCAAAAGAGGAAATAGCACAAACTATAAAAGAAGAAGGAGAAAGAGCTGTACTAGAAACAGGTGTTACAGGCTTACATCCAGATATAGTAAACTTACTTGGAAAATTAAAATATAGAACAAGTTATGGACAAAATGTGCTAAATCACTCAATTGAAGTATCAAACTTAGCTAGAATAATGGCAGAAGAACTAGGATTAGACGCAAAAAGAGCTAAAAGAGCAGGTTTATTACATGATATAGGAAAAGCCCTAGACCATGATATGGAAGGAACACATGTTGAAATTGGTGTGGAAATATTAAAGAAATATAAAGAAAATCCAGCCGTTATAAATGCAGTAGAAGCACATCATGGAGATGTAGAACCACAAACTTTAGAAGCACTTTTAGTACAAGCTGCAGATGCAATATCAGCTTCTAGACCAGGTGCAAGAAGAGAAACATTAGAAGCATACATCAAGAGATTAGAAAGTCTAGAAAAAATTGCAGATTCATTCGAAGGAGTAGAAAAATCTTATGCTATACAAGCAGGTCGTGAAGTAAGAATTTTAGTAAAACCTGACAAAATTACAGATGACCAAATGACAATTTTAGCAAGAGATGTTTCAAAACGTATAGAGAACGAAATGGATTATCCAGGTCAAATAAAAGTAAACATTATTAGAGAAACAAGAGTAATTGATTATGCAAAATAAGATTATATAAAAAATCATCCCAAGTGGATGATTTTTTTTGCTTTAAAAATATCTACAAATGTTCTAAACCAGACAAACCCTGAATATATATAAATAAGTACATATACCAGAAAGGAGAGATTATATGACAATAGAAGATAGAAATGGAATAAAAACAGGAGTAATCCAAAATCTTATTTTAGAAAACAGGCAGAAACTTAGTATATCAGGTGTTAATGATGTTTTGAGCTTTGATGACCAGGTTGTAATGGTAGATACAGAATTAGGCTTATTAACTGTAAAAGGTGAAAATTTAAAAATAAATAAATTAAGTATAGATACATCAGAGGTGATAGTAGAAGGAAGCATTGGACATTTATCATACAGCGAAAATACTGGAGAAAAAGAAAAAACAAGCTTGATAAGCAGAATTTTTAAATAAACTTTTTGGGACACTCTTAAAATTCAAGGTTTTCTTAGGATTTTTGAGACACCCAAAAAAAGTTTGAAAACCTTGAATTTTAAGAGTGTCCCAAAAAGTTTGTTATCATCTTTAAGGAAGTGAGAAAATGGTTACTAATCAGGCTTATTTGTTCTTGATATTTATAGTAAATGGTCTAATAACTGGTTTTTTATTTGATTTTTTTAGGATATTAAGAAAAAGCTTCAAAACAAAAGATTTTGTAACATATATAGAAGATATAGTTTTTTGGATTTTAACAGGATTTATAGTTTTATATTCAATATTTGTTTTTAATAATGGCGAAATAAGATTTTTTATATTTTTAGGAATAGCATTAGGAGTATTATTATATATGACAATTTTCAGCAATTCTATAATAAAAGTAAGTGTATTTGTAATCCAATTTATCAAAAATATTATAATAAAAATAATACATATAGTTAGTATGCCTTTTTCTTTTATAATTAAGATAATAAAAAAGGTATTTCACAAGCCGGTTTCATTTATTACATTAAATATAAAAAATATTTTTAAAAATATAAAAAATGTAAAAATTCGACCTAAACAAGCAAAAATTTCGAAATAAAGGAAGGATTTTAAGCTTTATTGTAGAATATATAAATATATGATTATTATGATTATATGGAGAGAGTATACAGATGAATAAAACTAAAAAATTATATAAAAAGTTATTGATAATAATAATTGCGATATATGTTGTGCTTACATTAGTAAACCAACAAAAAACGCTAAATCAATACTCAAAAGAGAGTCAAAAATTAGCAGTAGAATTAAAAGAAGAAGAAGATTATAAGGAAAAACTAGCAAAAGAACAGGAAGAAGTAAATTCAATCGAATTTATTGAAAAAACTGCTAGGGAAATGTCTGATATGTACTTACCTAATGAAAGAGTATATATAGATGCAGGATTATAGAAGTTTAAAAAGCTCTTTGGCTGTGGCCAAGGAGTTTTTTCAAACCTAGAAAGGGATAAATATAATTATGGGAAATATAGTATTATTAGATGATTTAACAATAAACCAAATAGCTGCAGGTGAAGTTATAGAACGCCCTGCAAATGTTGTAAAAGAACTTGTAGAAAATGCAATAGATGCAGGCAGCACAACAATTACAGTAGAAATAAAACAAGGTGGAAAGTCTCTTATAAAAGTAATTGACAATGGAAAAGGGATTTTAAGAGAAGATATTCCCAATGCCATAGAACGACATGCAACAAGTAAAATAAAAAGTGTAGAGGACCTAGAAAAAACATATACAATGGGGTTTAGAGGAGAGGCTTTGGCAAGTATAGCCTCAATTTCAAGATTAACAATTATTTCTAAAACAGAGCAAGAGGAACTTGGGTTTAAAGTTGTAACAGAAGCTGGAGATATAATAGAAGCAGAAGAAGTTGGGGCAAAAGTTGGTACAACGATGCTTGTAGAAAATTTATTTTTCAACACTCCGGTTAGATACAAATTTTTAAAACAAGATGCTACAGAATTCAAATTTATAAAAGATTGGATGCAAAAAGTGGCTCTAGCAAATTTGAACATCGCTTTCAAGCTAATAAATGATGGAAAGCAAGTATTTCAATCAAATGGAAATGGTAATATTAGAGACTTAATATATGTGTTATATGGCAAAGATACAAGTGAAAATTTAATAGATGTAGATTACAAAGAAGAAAATATCCATATTACAGGTGTTATAGGAAATACTTTAATGGCAAGGGAAAGTAGAAAAGACCAAATAATATTTTTAAATAAAAGAAATATTAGAAATCAAGTTTTAACAAGTAGTGCAGACCAAGCATTTAAAGGTGGAGGAACAGGTATTGGCAAATTTGGATTTTTCATCTTAAATTTAGAAATGCCTGCAGATTTTTATGATATAAATGTTCATCCAACAAAAATGGAAGTAAGGTTTAAAAATGAAAGTGAAATATATAGAGTATTTTATCATGCAATAAAAAGCTCAATTTTAAGTAAAGATTTCCTTGGAAATAATGAGCAAGAAGAGAAGAAAAAAGACTATGTAGAAAACGAATTTAAATTTTTAACAAGCCATTTTGGAAGGGAAAACAATAATCCAATAAACAGAATTTATGGTGTAAATAGTAATAAAAAAGATGACCTAAAAGAGGGTGAAAAAAGAACAGTTACATTAGAAAACGAAAATGCTACATCTCAAGATGGACAAGAATTAATAAAAAGAGAAAATCAGCGAAAAGTAGATTATGTGTATAAAGGAATATTGTTTAGAACATATATAGTAGTAGAAATTGGAGATGAAATCTATTTAATAGACCAACACGCAGCACATGAAAGACTTTTGTATGAAAAAATAAGAGCAAATTACAAAAGTAATATAAAAACAAACAGCCAGATGATGCTAGTTCCAGAGGTTTATGACTTAACACATAAAGAAATAGAGTTTGTAAAAAATAATATAGAATTATTTAAAAATATAGGCTTTGACATTGAACTATTTGGTGAAAATTCGGTAAAAATAAATGGAATTCCGGACATAGATTACAGAGTAAATAGCAAAAATGTATTTCTAGATACATTAGATGAAATGATAACAAATGAAAGAAGCACATCAAAAGATGTAGAAGAAAGATTTATAGCAACAGTAGCATGTAAAGCAGCAGTAAAAGCAAATATGGATTTAACACCACAAGAAGTAGATAATTTAATTCAAAACTTGCTAACATTAAAAAATCCATACACATGCCCACATGGAAGACCTACAACAATAAAATTTAGTAAAGATGAAATAAGCAAAAGGATAAATTAAAAGATGCCAATGGCATCTTTTAATTTATTCTCTTTTAGATTTATTCCCACTCAATTGTTGCAGGTGGTTTTGATGTTATATCATAAACAACACGATTAACATGAGCAACTTCATTTACAATTCTGCTAGAAACTTTTTCTAAAACTTCGTAAGGAATTTTGCTCCAAACTCCAGTCATAAAATCTGTTGTTTCAACAGCACGAAGAGCAATTGTATAGTCATAAGTTCTTTCATCTCCCATAACGCCAACAGATTTTAAGTTTGTTAAAACTGCGAAATATTGATTTATAGATTTGTGTAATCCAGCGTTTGCAACTTCTTCTCTGAAAATTGCGTCAGCATCTTTTAAAATTGTAAGCTTATCATCTGTAATATTTCCAATTATACGAATTGCAAGTCCAGGACCTGGGAATGGTTGTCTAAATACTAAGTTTTCTGGAATGCCAAGCTCTAAACCAGTTTTACGAACTTCATCTTTAAATAAGCTTCTTAAAGGTTCAACAATTTCTTTAAAATCAACATAGTCTGGTAGACCACCAACATTGTGGTGACTCTTAATTACAGCACTTTTTCCAAGACCACTTTCAATAACATCTGGGTAAATAGTACCTTGAACAAGAAAATCAACTGTTCCAATTTTTTTAGCTTCTTCTTCAAATACTCTAATAAATTCTTCTCCAATAATTTTTCTTTTTCTTTCTGGATCAGTAACACCAGCAAGTTTTCCTAAAAATCTATCTTTACAATTAACTCTGATTAAGTTTATATCATATTGATTTCTAAAAATTTCTTCAACCTCATCACCTTCATTTTTACGAAGAAGTCCATGGTCTAGGAAAATACAAGTTAGGTTTTTACCAATAGCTTTGCTTAATAAAACAGCTGCAACAGAAGAATCAACACCGCCAGATAGGGCACATAGAGCTTTTTTATCTCCAATTTTTTCTTTTAAATTTTTAATAGATTCTTCTACAAAAGATGACATAGTCCAGTCACCTGAACAATTACAAACATTGTATAGGAAGTTTTTAATTACTTGTGTTCCATTTACAGAATTATTAACTTCAGGGTGGAATTGAATTCCATATAATTTTTTAGATTCATTTTCCATAGCTGCATTTGGACATGAAGTTGTAGAACCGATATTTTTAAAACCTTCTGGAACATTTTCTACAAAGTCTGTGTGGCTCATTAAAAAACCGTTTGTTGAGCCAAAACCTTCAAACAATTTTGAAGAGTTATCAATTGAAACTTCTGTAGTTCCATATTCTCTTTTTGTTGCTTTTGCAACACTTCCACCTAATGTATAAGTCATAAGTTGCATACCATAGCAAATTCCAAGAACAGGAATGCCAAGTTCAAAAATACCATCTGCACACTTAGGAGAATCTTCTCCAAATACACTTGCAGGGCCACCTGTAAAAATAATCCCCTTAGGATTTTTTTCTTTAATCTTTTCAATTGAGATATCATAAGGTACAACTTCAGAATAAACATTACATTCTCTAACACGCCTTGCAATTAATTGATTATACTGTCCACCAAAATCAAGTATTAAAATTAATTCATTTGATTTCATAAATTACCTCCGTTTATAAATTTAAAATAATCTTATCATATAACTTGTCATTCGTCAAAAGTTATAGTATAATTTGTAAAAATATGTAAAAGGGAGGAAAAAAATGAGCAAAATAGTAGAAGGAATTTCAAGAACTTTTAACGAATTCTTATTATTACCAAACTTAACAGATGAAAGATGCATTCCATCAAATGTATCTTTAAAAACACCACTTGTAAAATACAAAAAGGGAGAGGAACCAAAATATAGTGCAAATATACCAATGGTATCTGCAATAATGCAATCAGTTTCAGGAGAAGAAATGGGAATTGCGCTTGCAAGAGAAGGAGGAGTTGCCTTCATTTATGGTGCACAATCAATTGAAAGCCAAGCAAGAATGGTAAGACATGTAAAAAAACACAAAGCAGGTTTTGTGGTAAGTGATTCAAATGTAAAATCTGGAACCCCTTTAAAAGAGGTATTAGAATTAATCCAAGAAACTGGTCATTCAACAGTAATGGTAACAGATGATGGTACAGCACATGGGAAATTTTTAGGATTAGTAACAGATAAAGATTATAGAATAACAAGAGCCAATTTAGATGAGCCAATAGATAACTTTATGACACCAAAAGACAAAGTAATTTGGACTAAAAAAGGAATTGGCTTAGCAGAAGCAAACGATATAATATGGGATAACAAAATAGCTTGTTTACCAATATTAGATGATGAAGAAAGACTAAAATATTTAGTATTTAGAAAAGATTACGAAGATAGAAAAAACAATCCAGAATCTTTACTAGATGAACATAAAAGATATATAGTAGGTGCAGGAATAAATACAAGAGATTATGAAGAAAGAATTCCAGCTTTAGTTGAAGCGGGAGTTGACCTAATTTGTATGGATTCATCAGATGGATATTCTGTATGGCAAAAGAAAACAATTGAATTTGTACGTGCAAAATATGGTGATGATGTAAAAATAGGAGCAGGAAATGTTGTTGACAAAGAAGGATTTAGATATCTAGCAGAAGCAGGAGCTGACTTTATAAAAGTTGGAGTTGGCGGAGGTTCAATCTGTATAACTCGTGAAACAAAAGGAATAGGAAGAGGACAAGCTTCAGCCTTATTAGATGTAGTTGCAGCAAGAGATGAATACTTTAAGGAAACAGGAATTTATATTCCAGTATGCTCAGATGGAGGAATAGTTCAAGATCATCATATAACAATAGCTCTAGCTTTAGGAGCTGACTTTGTAATGATGGGAAGATATTTTGCAAGATTTGACGAAAGCCCAACAAGAGTAGTAAAAAGAGGAAATACATACATGAAAGAATATTGGGGCGAAGGTTCAAACAGAGCAAGAAATTGGCAAAGATATGATATGGGAGGAGATAAAAAACTTTCTTTTGAAGAAGGAGTAGACTCATACATACCTTATGCAGGACGACTTAAAGATAATTTAGCAATTACATGTGCAAAAATAAAATCAACAATGTGCAATTGTGGAAGTATAACAATTCCAGAATTACATGAAAAAGCTAGATTAACAATAGTTTCAGATGTAAGTATTTCAGAGGGAAAAGCTCATGATGTTGTTTTAAAAGAAATAGATACACAATATAACTAAAAGAGATGCCAAATATATTTTGGCATTTTTTTATGTAGAGAAGTTTATCTTATGTAAAATAGCATATAAAATCTACAGAAACAATTGACATAAAACGAGAAAGATGATAAAATATAGATAATTTAATTTAAAGGAGATTTAAAAAATGGAAAGAAAAGTAAGAATAATCTCAATATCAGGTCAACCACTAAGTGGAAAAAGTACTGCAATAGATAAAATGACAGAATTATTAAAAGAACAAGGAATTAAAGATGAAGACATACATGTAGTTTCTGTAGGAAAAATGTTTAGGGAATATTTTAACAAAATTATGGATTTGTCAAGTGCCCTAAAAAATAAAAGCAAAGAAGAATTAAAACAAATTCCAGTAGATGACGAATTAAAACAGTTGTGTTCTAATAAATTACTTAGAAATAAAATGAAACAAGCCTTAGTAAACTTACTTACTTCAGAATTTGATATATCATCTTTTGATATAGAAAAAGCAAATAATAGCCTAGAATTAAAAGAAATAAGAGATTTAATAGACACAATAGTTGATACAAGAGTAGCTGAATTAGGAAAAGAAGCAATAAAAAATAATAGAGAAAATGAAGTATGGATAATGGATTCAAGACTTGCATTTAGCAATATTCCAGAATCATTTGCTGTAAGACTAACTGTTAGAGATGACATTGCAGGAGAAAGACTATTTGCAGGAACAAGAAAAAGAGGAAAAGAAGATAATAATTATGCAGACGTAAAAGAAGCAATGGAAAAAACAATTAAAAGAGGTCAAGGCGAAGAAAAAAGATATAAAGAAAGATATGGAATTGAACTAAGTAATGAGGATAATTACAATTTAATTATTGATACATCTTTTTCAAATGTAGATGATATTGCAAATACAATCTTACAATGTGAAGAGCTAGAAAGACATGGGAAATCTTATGGTAAAAGATGGACAAGCCCTAAAATGTTAATACCAATGCAAGGGGAATTAGATACATTACGCCCTGGGTTTGGAAGCGGTCTTAACATTGATGAGATAAGAGAGTTAATAAAAGAAAATGGATATGAACCCGATTCTGAAATTTTTGTATTTGAATACAATGGTAGATTATACATTAAAGAAGGCCATCATAGAAATTTTGCTGCTGCACAATTGGGCTATACATTAGTACCATATGAAAAAGACGAAGAAATGGAAGAAAACAAAAAAGAACAGTGGGCAAATTGTTTAAGTATTGCAAAACTGACAGGTCATGAGCAATTTTTTGATACCAAAAATCCTGATGGAAGTACAAATATGTTTTCATATAATTATGTATTTCCAGGTATTTATAATGAAATAAGAGAAAGAACGAAGAATAGGGGAAGATAAAAGAAGCTAGAAAATAGCTTCTTTTATTGTAAATAATTGAAAAATAATATATAATATGCTAAAATGTAAATAGATTTTTTTATAGAGGAGTATAGTATGAATGAATTTAAAGTAATAGAGATAATGAATGAGGCTATGTTGGAAACAAAAAAAGAAAAAAACAAAAATTATCAGGAAAATCAAAGAATTCAAGAATTATTAAAAGATGAAGCTTATTTCTTTAAAATAGATAAATTAAATTCAGTTGAAATTTTGAAAAATGTTGGAGTTAAAGAGGATAAAATTGAGGAAGTATATAAAAAATTAACATCTCCAAAAGTGTATTATGATTTATTACAACAAGGAAAAATAAAAGAAAATGATGAAAAGTTAGTTATAAAATATGATACTTACCGGAAATACAAATTTATTTAAAAAATAGAATTGAAATGGAGTTGAGAAAATGTTAATAAAAGATGAAAATATAAAAAAATTTTATAAAGAATTAACACAATCAGTTGAAGGAGATTATAAAATTATTTTAGAACCTGAAAGAGAATTAAGAGAAGAGTGGATAGAATATGATGTGGTAAAATGGCAATTAGAAAAACCGGTTCAAGATTTGATTAATAAACTCCAAACAGATACTACACTTAACTTTGAAGAAAAAATTATAGAAATTCATAAATGCTTATGCTTTAATTATATATATGATGACAATGTTTTATTCTTTTTTAGAAGAGATGATACCGATCCAGAAAATGTAAAATATATCGCTGTAGATTGGTATGGAAGAATAACAGGTGAAAAATGGTTCCAAAATCGTCAACACCATAATAGGAGAATATGTTATGAATTTTCTAGAATTTATGCAAAAGCAATAAATATGTTAATTGGAGAAAATGATGAACTAGAAGCATTTGTAATAGGATATACAGATAATACACATTATGTGGTTGGACTGACAGGCAAAGATTATAGTGCTATTTTGGATCCGGATGATTTCAACAAAATAAAGGATTTAACAAGATTAAAATTAGGTTTAACATTAGATGGAATTAATATATTAAGAGATGAAACTGGAAGATTAAAAAGTGTTGTTGAAAACTTTAATAAAGATAGATTAGAAGAATTGAAAGAAGTTGAAAGTTTAAATAAGGAAGATAAAATTGAATATTTGAAAAGAATTGTTTATATATTAAGAACATATAACATAGATTCACAGGGATTTATGGAATATATGAGAGCAAAAGTTGAAAAAGAAGAAATTGAAATAGAAAAAATCTGGAAAGAAATAAAAGGTGGTCCAGAAAAAAGATATGTAAGATGTTTAGTATTTGAATATAATGGCAAAAAATATTTGTTAGATAGTGTTGAACAAACATTAAACGAAGTAAATATCGATGAATTAGATAAAAATATATTTATATTTAAACCAGAAGAAAATGAGTATGCATATTATGGAGGATAATTTTTTTATTAATATATAAGGAGAATTAATATGGATGTTGGTATAGAAAAATTGAGAGAATTAAATGAATTAGTATCATTATCAAGAAAGAAAAAATTAATACTTGTGCTTAATCCAGAAGATAAACAGCTCGAAGGGGAAGAAGAAAACGAAAATGTAATGTATGATAAATTAAATTGGAGCATTCCAGAAGACTTTAAAAATTACATTAATGAATTAGCCAAAGATTATAATTTAAGTTATGAAGAAAAAATAATGAAAATATATGAAAGAATTTGCATGGATTTTATATATGATGATAATTTAATATCATACATAAAGAAAGTTGATGATGATAAATTCACATTACCCGATTGGTATGGGCTTGATATAGATGAACAATGGCAAAAAAATAGAAGCAATCATAATCGAAGAATATGCTATGAATTGTCTAGATATCTTGCAAAATCTTTGAATGAATTATTAAAAGATAATAAAAACTTTAAAACATGTATTATTTGGGATAAAGATTTAACACATTATTTTGTTGGATTAACCTGTAATGATTATAGCATAACATTAGATCCGGATGACTTTTGTAATATAAAAGACCTAACAAGAATAAAATCAGGGTTAACTGCTGAAGGAATAGTACTTGTAAATGATAAATATAATAAATTCAGAAGTGCTTTAGATAAATTTAATGAAGGAAGAGAAAAATATTCTACAAAGAAAATAGAACAAGATATAAAAGATGAAGAAAGCAAAGGAAATGAAGAAACAGAAGTAGAAAATGATGAAATATTATTTCTTAGAAAAGTGGTAGAAATTCTTGATAAAAAATATGGAATGGATTCTCAAGGAATTTTTGAATATGTAAAAGAAATAGTTGATATAAACTTAGGAGCAGATAAAAGAATAAAGATATGGAAAAAGTTAGAAGGAGAAACTAGAGAAGCACAAAGACATATAAGGTGTTTAATTGTAAAAATAAAGGATGAAAAATATTTAATAGATGTTGATGACAAAGTTGTACGTTTATTTGATGAAAAAGAATTTGAACAAAAAAGAGCTGTTTATATACCATATAAAGAAGGAACGCGTGAAGGACACGAATATTATGACGGAACATAATATTTGAAATTATGTAAAAAATGTGCTATAATTAAGATACATTATAATAAGGAGGGAATACCCTATGAAAGTTTTTTGTGCAACTAATTCCATTGAAAAAATAAATGGGATTAAACTTGCATTATCTCGGTATTTTCAAATTGAAGAAACCGAGATAATTGTTACTCATTGCTCTGCAGAATCTGGTGTTCCAGAACAGCCTTTTAACGAAGAGACATATAGAGGAGCTTTGAATAGAGTGAATACTATTATTCCTACAGAGGGCTTCGATTATTATGTCAGTTGTGAAGCTGGCATAGAAAGTATTTTGGATATCTATTTCAATGTGCAGGTTGTTTGCATATATGATAATAAAACCAAAAATTACTTCTTCGGAAAGAGCGCTGGCTGGCAAATTCCTTTGAAAGACATTGGAGAGATAAAAAAATCCAATTTGGACAAGTACCTGAGAGATAAAGGGTATAGTTGTCTTGAAGATGTTTTAGGCAAAGGATATTCAAGAACTCATGCAGTGATGCAGGCAACAGAACATGCACTCGCAGCGTCAACCTTATAACTACAAAAGGAGCAAGCAATTGCTCCTTTTTCTATTTATTAAAGCCAACTACTAGTAGGAATATAATTTTCATCAGGAGGGAAAACAAAGTCATCAGCTGGTTTATTACAAGCTTTAATTTCAGTAACTTTCAGAATAGGAATCTCTCCATTATAATCACCTTTTATAATATAGCCAGTAACATTTACCCAAGTATTATCTTTAAAATTTTTAATATCATTACTTTCAGATAAAAATCCAACAACAACACATTGATTATCTGATGAAACAATCATGTTTCTAGCCAAAACAAATTGGTTATCTTTAAAATCTGGCATTCTGTAAACATAACCAGTTAAATTCAATTTCATTCCAGTATAAGTATCAATATCATCATGAACTGTTTTTAGCACATTTGTATAGTTTTTTGACTCAATATTAAAAACATCACCAGGAGGAACGCAGGCTTCTGAATCATTTCTGGCTCCATAAAAAATCTTATAAGTAACCATAACCAGAATAAAAATCAAAAATAAAGTAAGAAAAGTAAAAAAAACTTTAAAAACTTTGCTACCATTTATTCTAAAATTATATATAAACATAAAAATCCTCTTTTCTAAATTTGTTAATTGATTTTATGCAGTAGTTTAGTGATTATTACATAAATATATTGATTTTTATAATAAAATTGAGTATAATTTCATACAGAAAAAAGAAGGGAGCACAGAGTATGCTTAAATTAAAAGAAATTAAAAAAGAATACTTAACAGATGCAAGTAAAGTTGAAGCTTTAAAAGGAATTAATATAGAATTTAGAAAAAACGAATTTGTATCTATTTTAGGGCAAAGTGGATGTGGAAAAACTACACTTTTAAATATTATAGGTGGCTTAGATAGATACACAACAGGAGATTTAATTATAAATGGAAAATCTACAAAGCAATTTAAAGATAAAGATTGGGATGCATATAGAAATTATTCAATAGGTTTTGTATTCCAAAGCTATAATTTAATACCACACCAAACAATTTTATCTAACGTTGAGTTAGCACTTACAATTTCAGGTGTTTCTAGAAAAGAAAGAACTAAAAGAGCAAAACAAGCATTAGAACAAGTGGGATTAAAAGAACATATTCATAAAAAACCAAATCAATTATCTGGTGGACAAATGCAAAGAGTCGCAATTGCAAGAGCTTTAGTTAATAATCCAGATATAATTCTTGCAGATGAGCCAACAGGAGCATTAGATACAAAAACTAGTGTACAAATCATGGAAATACTAAAAGAAATATCAAAAGAAAAGCTAATAATAATGGTTACACATAACCCAGATTTAGCAGAAAAGTATTCTACAAGAGTAGTTAAAATATTAGATGGATTAATTACAGATGATTCTAACCCTTATGATAGCGAAAAGGAAAAAGAAGAGTTTAAACCAAAATCTGGAAGAACATCTATGAAATTTCTAACTGCTTTACATTTAAGTTTAAACAACTTAATGACTAAAAAAGGAAGAACACTTTTAACATCATTTGCAGGAAGTATAGGAATAATAGGAATTGCTTTAATCCTTGCGATTTCAACAGGTGTACAAAATTATATTAATAAAGTTGAAGAAGATACATTATCTTCATATCCATTAGTGATACAAAAATCTTCAGTAGATATTGGCTCAATGATGGAAGTCATGATGGGCACAATGGAGGTTGATTCTTCAGCACAAGAAGATGGAAAAGTCTATTCATCAAATATAATGGACCAAATGCTTACAACTTTATCAAATAAAAGACAAAATAATAATTTGGAAGAATTAAAAAAATATCTAGCTAATAAAGATAATGAAATAACCAAAAATGCAAATGCAATTCAATATACTTATGATTTAGACATAAACTTATATAAAAAGGATACAGAAAATGGAATAGTAAAAGTAAATCCAAGCACTGTGCTAAATTCAATAGGAATGGGAGATGCTGTAGAAGCAAGTAATAATTCTGCTATAATGGATATTATGGGAAGTGGTATGAGCAAAATGTCTAATACAAATATATGGGAAGAATTGCTAGATAACCAAGAATTATTAAAATCTCAAAATGTATTATTAGCAGGAAAATGGCCAGAGGCATATAATGAAGTTGTTTTAATATGTGATGAAAATAATCAAGTAAGTGATTACGCTTTATATTCTTTAGGATTAAAAGATCAAAAAGAAATAAAAGAAAAGTGGAAAGCAATTCAAAATGAAGAGAAAACAGAAGAGGCAGAACAAACAAACTATTTATATAGCGATTTAGTTGGATTATCATTCAAACTAGTTTTAAATTCTGACTACTATGAAAAACAAAGTGGTATATGGTTAGATAAAAGTGATGATGACGAATACATGAAAAAAATAATTGATAACGCAGAAGAAATAAAAATAGTAGGAATTATTAAACCAAATGCTCAAACAGTAATGAAGACTACAACAGGTGGAATAGGATATTTAAGTAGTTTAAAGGAATATGTGATAAATAAATGTAATGAAGCGGAGATTGTAAAAGAACAAAAAGAAAACACAGAAAAAAATATATTCTCTAATTTAGATTTTCCAAAAGAAATAGATGAAAAATTCAATTTTAACAATCTTACACAAGAGCAACAAATGGCAATGATGAAGTTAACAAATGAACAAATTGCCAAAATGATGGAAGTTTACACTCAAAACAAAAATGCTTCATTTGAAAAGAATCTTGCAAAATTAGGTGCAATAGATTTAGATAATCCATCTGGAATATATATTTATCCTAAAGACTTTGCAGCTAAAGATAAAATAACAACAGCAATAGAGGATTATAACGAAGAACAAAGAAAAGCTGGAAAAGAAGAAAATGTAATAAATTATTCAGATATGGTTGGCACAATGATGAAATCTGTAACACAAATTATAAATACAATAAGCTATGTGTTAATAGCATTTGTAGCAATTTCACTTGTAGTTTCATCAATAATGATAGGAATTATAACATACATTTCAGTATTAGAAAGAACAAAAGAGATAGGAATATTAAGGGCAATAGGAGCTTCTAAAAAAGATATTTCTAGAGTATTTAATGCGGAAACATTTATTGTAGGTTTAATTTCAGGATTACTAGGAATTGGAATAACAGTATTACTAACAATTCCAATAAATGCAGTAATATATGCGGTAACAGGAGTTGCAGTACATGCAATGGTACCATTTAACGCCGGGGTAACTTTAGTAATAATAAGCATGTTATTAACAATAATTGCAGGATTAATACCAGCAAAAATGGCAAGTAAAAAAGATCCAGTAATTGCTTTAAGAACTGAATAAAATTAAAAAAGTTGTCAAAAATATTTTGACAACTTTTTTAATTTATTATAATAAAACTATTGCTAAAAAAATATTTTAATGATATAGTAACAGAGTATAAAAAGGGATTAGAATATTCTAAAGACCAAATCACAAATAGAGAGGAAGATATACAAAATGGGTTTATTTAAATCATATAGTGAAAAAGAAGTAAAAAGAGTAATGCCATTAGTTAACAAAATTAACGGCCTAGAAGAAGAAATTTCAAAATTATCTGACCACGAGTTAAGAGGAAAAACAGATTATTTTAAAGCACAATTAGCCGAAGGTAAAACATTAGATGATATCTTACCAGAAGCATTTGCAGTAGTAAGAGAAGCATCTAAAAGAGCATTAGGAATGAGACATTTCGATGTTCAATTAATAGGTGGAATTATATTACATCAAGGTAGAATCGCCGAAATGAAAACAGGTGAAGGTAAAACATTAGTAGCAACACTTCCAGTATACCTAAATGCCTTAGAAGGAAAAGGCGTACATGTAATTACAGTTAACGATTACCTAGCTAAGAGAGATAGCGAGTGGATGGGTAAAATATATAAATTCTTAGGTTTATCAGTAGGACTAGTTATTGCAGGTATGGAACCATATCAAAAACAAAAAGCTTATGCAGCAGATATAACTTATGGAACAAACAACGAATTTGGTTTCGATTACCTAAGAGATAACATGGTAATATACAAAAATCAATTAGTTCAAAGAGGCCTACACTATGCAATAGTAGACGAAATTGATAGTATTTTAATAGACGAAGCAAGAACACCACTTATAATTTCTGGTAGAGCAAATGAAAGCTCAGACCTATACAAAAAAGCAGATAGCTTTGTAAGAAAACTTCAACCAAAAGTTATAGTAGAAGAAGATGTAAAAGACTATGACCAAGCAGAAGATAACGAAAAATATGATTATATAGTAGACTTAAAAGCAAAATCAGCATCACTTACACAAAAAGGTATAAAGAAAGCAGAAGAAGAATTTAGATTAGAAAACTTCAATGACTTAGAAAACTCAACATTAGTACACCATGTAAACCAAGCTTTAAGAGCTTATGGAATAATGAAAAAAGATATAGACTATATCGTAAAAGATGGCGAAGTTCTTATAGTAGATGAATTTACAGGACGTATTATGTATGGAAGAAGATACAATAATGGTCTTCATCAAGCAATTGAAGCAAAAGAAAAAGTTAAAATTGCAGATGAATCTAAAACATTGGCAACAATCACATTCCAAAACTACTTTAGAATGTATGATAAATTATCTGGAATGACAGGTACAGCTATGACAGAAGAAGAAGAATTCCAAGAAATTTATAACTTAGATGTTGTAGCAATCCCAACAAACAAGCCAATGATAAGAAAAGACGAAAATGATGTAATTTATAAAACAGAAAATGCTAAATTTAGAGCAATAGTTGAAAGCATAAAAGAAAGTAACAAAAAAGGACAACCAGTTCTAGTTGGTACAGTTTCAATTGAAAAATCTGAAAAATTAAGTAAATTATTAAAACAAGAAGGAATAAAACACGAAGTTTTAAATGCTAAATACCATGAACAAGAAGCTGCAATTGTTGCACAAGCTGGTAAATTTGGTGCTGTTACAATAGCAACAAACATGGCAGGACGTGGTACAGATATTATGCTTGGTGGAAATAGCGAATTCTTAGCAAAAGAAGAAATGGCTAAAAATAGAGTTCCTGCAAACTTAATTGAAGAAGCAGATACTTACTATGAAACAGATGACCAAGATATTTTAAGAGCAAGAGAACAATTTAAAAAATTAGTTGAAAAATATGATGAAAAAATAAAAGAAGAAAAAGAAAAAGTAATTGCTGTTGGTGGTCTAAAAATAATAGGAACAGAAAGACATGAATCAAGAAGAATTGATAACCAATTAAGAGGACGTTCTGGACGTCAAGGAGATGTAGGTGAATCTAAATTCTATATTGCATTAGAAGACGACATGATGAAAATTTATGGTGGACCTAAAATAGCTCAAATATTTGACTTCATGAAAGTTGATGAAAATATGCCTATCGATTCTAAAATGATTACTAAACAATTAGAATCAGCTCAAAAGAAAGTTGAAGGTAGAAACTTTGCTATTCGTAAAAATGTATTAAAATATGATGATGTTATGAATGTTCAAAGAGAAATAATCTATCGTGAAAGAAGACAAGTTCTTGATGGAGAAAACATTAGTGATAGCATTCAAAACATGTTTACAGAAGTTGCAGATAGCACAGTAAATACATTTGTTGAAAATGATGGAACAGTTAGTGTTGAATCATTAGATACAGAAATAAAAAATATTTTTGGAATCGATATGTTAGACACAATAAAAGCAAATGTTGAAGAACCAGAAAAGATTTCAGAAGAATTACAAGAAAAAGCTTTAGCTAAATACAAAGAAAAAGAAGAAGAAATCGGAAGCGACGATTTAAGAGAATTAGAAAGAGTAGTTCTTCTAAAAGTTGTTGACGAAAAATGGATGGATCACATCGACAACATGGATGAATTAAAAAACGGAATTGGTCTTCGTGCTTATGGTCAACAAGACCCAGTAGTTAAATATAGAACCGAAGGTGGAGATATGTTTGACGAAATGAATGCAGACATTAAAGTTGATGTAACAAAAATCTTAATGAATGTAAGAAAACAAGGTACATTAAAAAGACATGAAACTGCAAGAATAACAAAAGAAGCTCAAGCAGCTCTATTTAGCACAGATAATGGACAAAAAATAGCAAACCCAGATGTAGATAGAACAGTAAGAAATGAAGAACCAAAAATCGGAAGAAACGATCCATGTCCATGTGGAAGTGGTAAGAAGTATAAAAACTGTCATGGAAGAAATGCTTAAAATACAGTAAAATAGCACTTTTGAAAAATAGTGAAATTATCAAAAAACAAAAAATGTGGACAAAATTGTTCACATGACCACAATTTGTCCACGTAAATATATAATTGATAAACATGAATAACAAGATTATCCTTTATCATTAAGGGATAATCTTTTATTTTAAATGAATTTGTTATATAATGTAACAAAATAATAATAATTCAAATTTTTTAAGGAAGTGATATATTGAGTAACTTATTAAAAGATAATAAAGAACTAATGAAAGAATATTATTTTGAAAAAAACAAAGATGTTGACCTTGATAATTTGAAACCGTTTTCTAGTAAAAAAATTTGGTGGAAATGTAAAAATGGTCATGAATGGAAAGCGGTAGTTAGTAGTAGAAGTAAAGGCCATGGGTGTCCTTATTGTAATAATCTTAAAGCCTTAGCAGGTTATAATGATTTAGCGACAGTAAATCCAAAATTGGCAAAAGAATGGAATTATGAAAAGAATGGTGATTTGAAACCATCAGATGTACTACCAGGGTCTCAAAAAATGGTATGGTGGAAATGTCCAAAAGGTCATGAGTGGGAGAAGCAGGTAAAAGATAGAAATAGTGGTTTAAATTGCCCATATTGTTCTAATCAAAGAGTATTAAAAGGTTATAATGATTTGGCAACTACTAATCCAGAATTATTATCAGAATGGGACTATAATAAAAATACAATTTTACCCAATGAAATAACTGCTGGTGCTGAAAAAATGATTTGGTGGATTTGTAGTAAAGGTCATTCATATCAGTCGCTTGTATATAATCGTAAAAAAGGTGTTGGCTGCCCGTATTGTGATGGTAAAAAAGTATTAGTTGGCTATAATGACTTGGCAACAACTAATTCCAATTTGACAAAGGAATGGGATTATAAGAAAAATGGTAATTTAAAACCAACTGATATAACAGCAGGCAGCCATAAAAAAGTACATTGGAAATGTCAATATGGCCATGAGTGGATAATGTCTGCAAAAGAAAGAAATATGGGGCAAAATTGTCCATATTGTTCTAATAAGAGAGTGTTAGTGGGATATAATGATTTGTACACATATTGTATCAATAATCATTTAGAAGATGTAATAACCGAATTTGATATTGATAAAAACAAATTTACAATGAAAGATGTAACTGCTGGTAGTAGTAGAGATACTTGGTGGAAATGTCCTAATGGTCATTCGTATAAATCAACTCCTTCATGTAGAGTTATGAGAGGTTCTGGGTGTGGAATTTGTAGTCATAATATTCTTGTTAAAGGTGTAAATGATTTAGCGACTACACACCCTGAAATAGCAAAAGAATGGGATTATGGAAAAAATAAAGAAAAGCCTGATGAAGTAATGGCTGGGAGCAATATTAAAAAATATTGGTTTATTTGTCCAAAAGGTCATAGTTATAAAACTACTGTATTAGGAAGGAAAAGAGGTACTGATTGTCCACAATGTAATATTGAAAAACATACTTCATTTCCTGAGAGAGCAATTTTTTATTATATGAAGCAGTATATAGATGAAGTAAGAGATAGTTATCATAATCCAATTATAGGTAGAAAAGAAATAGATATATATTTGCCCAAGTATAATTTAGGAATCGAATATGATGGTCAAGCTTGGCACAAGGACTATAATAGAGATTTAGAAAAAGATGAGATTTGCTTTAAAAATGGAATTGAATTGTTAAGAGTAAGAGAATATGGTTGCAATAAATATGAAAGTAATTCAATAAAAACTTATGTAACAGCATATGATATGGATGAGTTAAACAATGCAATTTTATTCATATTTGACTATTTGAATAAAAAGTTTAAATTAAAAATAAAACCAGATATAGATGTTGATAGAGATAGAGTAAAAATATTAGAACTAATGAATTTATCAGAAAAAAAGAATTCACTTGCTAACTATTGTCCAAATATTGAAGAGTATTGGGACTATGAAAAAAATGGAATAATCAGGCCAGAGCAAATATCTCATGCTAGTGAAAAAAAGATATATTTAAAATGTTCACAAGGCCATACATGGATATCTAAAGCTGGAGATTTTGTGCTTAGACCTTATTGTCCATATTGCGATGGACGTAAAGTTTGGCCAGGATTTAATGATTTATTTACTACTAATCCAGAATTAAAAGAATTATGGTCACCAAATAATACAATTGATCCTAAAACAATAAAAAAAGGAAGTAATAAAAAAGCTTTATGGATATGTCAAAATTGTGGTAAAGAATATGAAATGGCAGTAAATAGTAAAAAAGGAAAACTTTGCAAGGAGTGCTTGTACAAGAAAAAGAATTAATAAAAAGAGGTGAATACTATGAACATAAATATTCATTCATTAAAATCGATATATATATCAATACTTTTTAATGATATTGAATTAGCGACAGCAACAGGATTTCTTGTAAAAAAAGATGATAATATGTATCTAATAACAAATAGACATGTAGTAACAGGAAGAAATAATCAAACAAATAAATGCTTAGATGAAATAAATGCATCTATTCCAAATAAATTAGATATTTGGTTCCCACATAAAACACCGGAAGAGTATAAGTGGTCTAAAATAAGTTATGAATTATATGATGAAAATGATAATCCTTTATGGATCGAGCATCCAATTTATAGAAATAAAGTAGATGTTATAGCGTTAAAATTAGGTGTTTTTGAACAAAATCTATTCTGTTATTCTATTAATAGCTCTTATGAACCAATTGTTACAGATAATGTGTTTATCATAGGTTATCCATATGGATATAATATAAGGCCCAAAGAAGGAAGATATGCGATATGGTCAACGGGAACTATAGCTAGTGATCCTGACCTAGATGTAGAAATAAACGGGGAACAACTACCAGCTTTTTTGATAGATGCAAAAACGCGAAAAGGTCAATCAGGTTCACCAGTTATATATCATAGCAGTACAGGGATTGATCGATATAATGGTGGAATTGCTATGTGGGGAGGACCAATAACACACGAATTAGGGATTTATAGTGGTAGAATAAATTCAGATAGTGATTTAGGATATGTATGGAAATGGAAATTAATAAGTGAAATTCTTAGTAATAATTAATTTGTACATTTGAATTTATGATTATTTTTATATATAATATCTATAGTGAACGGATGTGGACAATGTCCACAATTTGTCCACGGAGAATAAATATTTATAATATGAATTAGTACAAATAATACAGATAATATGGATGTTACCTAGTCCTGAAAGTATTGAAATACTAGTAATATTATAAATACAAATAATACAATAAATACTTGGGTTTTGACTTCATGTGGGTCAGGTAAGAAATACAAAAACTGCTGTGGAAGAAACAAATAATAGTTATGATTTTAAAATATATAGAGTCTATACTGCGATATGTATAGACTCTTTTTATGATTTATAATAAAGCATTTATTTGAACTTGCAATGGTAACTGTTGTCGCTATTGCCTTATTTGTGGCACTTGTTGTTACAGTAAGGAAATTAGACAACGAAAAATTAAGTAGAATACTATTGCATATTTCTTTTAGTTAGTATATACTTAACTTACAATAACGAATGTAAACATTGTTCGCAAAATGTTTGCAAGAACTCATGATAACTTTATGTAGCAAGAGATTGCTCGATGCAAACAATTTACAAATAGCAATAAATAATCCTATATACCTTTTAAATTTTGATGAAGTAAATGAAGTGAGAAAAAGGGATAAAAATATATGGAAAAGATGAAAATAATGGATGAAAAATTATACAAAACTGGATTTATAGTAGCTGAAATGAAGAAATGTGAAAACTGGATTTATAATGCTTGGCCATTAAAAGACTTAATAAATGATAGAGAAGCAATATCAATTACACAGGAGGCAGAAGATAAATGGTTTACCAAGTATGATATGCTTGAAATCATACCAGACTTAGAATATATAAAAAAATACAAAGAATGTTGTGATAATTTAAAAATAGATACTAAAATACTACTTATTGAATCACCATATGAATATATAAATGTTAATAAAGAAATAGAAATAAACGAAGTGTTAGGGTATGATTGTTTAGGAACAATAAACTATTCATATTTATATACAGATTTTAAATATTATGAAAATGAACTAAAAAGTAAAAATGTAAAATTAAATAAAGTTGGACTATTCAATAAATATGAAGATGTATTAAATTTTATAGAACTAAGAAGAAAAGATATTAATTCAGGACTAAATATAGAAAATTATTGGAAAGAAATACCGATAAAAATAAGTATTGTAAATAGCTAAAATAGAGAGTATAATAAAAAAATATAGAAAAAGGATGATTTAAAGATATGGAAGAAATAATTGATAAAATTTTAAGTAATGAGGAAAATAAAAATATTGATTTTGTAGTGCATATAAAAAATGAGGAAGAGTTAAAAGCGATAATAACAGTTTTAGAAAAGTATGAGTTTAGAATACAGTTAAAACTATTTGATGAAAGTTTAAGAGAATGGATGTATAGAACAGCTAAAGAAGATAAATTCAATACTTGTTTTAGAATAAGAAACAGTGAAGACGATAAATGTGTTGCATGGAACCCTTCAATTGAACATTGGCGTTATTATTGTAATGATATAATTGAATTAAAAAATGGGGAAGTTATTTTTAAGGAAAAAGAATATACAATAGAAGAAGCTGATATAGAAGCAGAAAATATTATTGCCAATATTAATGATGGTGACACAAATTTAATTAAGAAATATAAAGATAAAAACAAAGAGCAAATAATAGAACAATTGGTAAAAGGATTATAAAAAAGAGTAAAAGAAAAGAGTTAATAATAATGAATAGAACATAATAGGAGGAATGAATATGTTTGATAAATTTTTAAAATATGTTAATTATGAGAATGGTGTAAAATGTAATTCTATTGATGAATTTCTTGAAAATACATCAGGAAAATCTTTTTTTAATGGTTTGTACTCTATATTTAAAAGAGAAGATATAGAAAAATGGAATAATATAGTAGGGGAGTATTTTCCAAATTATAAAGGTAGTTTTTCTGTGTTTGCATATGATTGGATAGGAAAAATATATGCTATAGACAATGATTCAAAGATGATAAAAATGTTTGATCCTGAAGAACATGAATGCTATGTTACTGATATGGATATTGTTCAATTTCATGAAGAAATTGTAGATGATACAGATGGCATGTTAGCATCAAATTATTTTAATAAATGGTTTGAAATTAATAATCATGAATTAATAAAGTATGGGGAATGTGTTGGATTTAAAGTTCCTTTATCATTAGGTGGTAAAGATGAAATTGATAATTTAGAAAAAATAGATATGGAAGTCTATTGGACAATAACATTAGATATTAATAGTGAAGTAAGATAAGTATGGAGAGTAAAAAAATATGAAAACAAATTTTGATAGCATTCCAGAAGGAGCTACAGACGAAGAAATAAACATGTATTTAAAAGCATTTTTGAATGAAAAAGATGATATGATTAAAGAAAAAGGGATTATTTATACTTTTGAACAACTAGAAAAAATTGCCGAAAATGAAAATGATACGCTTTATTATGGTTATGAAGAAAAATATATTAATGAAATTAAAAATTTTATAGAAAATAATTTAGATTATAATAATTATGAACTTATAGATATTATACTAACAATTGTAATTAATATGAACTTAGATTCAATATGGAATATGATTATTGCAGAAAATAATTTAACTAATCAAGATGTAATAGAATTAATAGAAGATGTAAAAAAAGAAAATTCGGAATATAATTATTTTCCAAAATATTAACCATATAATTATTTAACATGTATAATATTTTTAATATATTATATTATCAATATTTGTATTATTAATATTAGGATTAGTTTTATTTTTGGAGGTATTTGAAGAGGAACGTGATTCGGATTACAACAAGGAATTTAACGAATTCATAAGGAAGCATCATTTTACAAAAGATCCAAAGAAAATATATGAGTATATAATAAAAGGAGTCACGATGAAACCGTTCTTTCAGGTTACTGCTACAGATAAAAAATGAGTTGCCCAAATGGAACAATACCAATAGATATCAAACAAAAAGTGGAAACATTTTTATGTTTCCACTTTTTTACAACTTTAATTATTTTATTTTGCAGAATATTTTTCAATGAATTTAGAAAAATTATCATTATGATATGGTAATCTAGGTTCATTTACATCTGAACATAACACATATTTTTTCTTATCACTTGTTGTTATGAAAATACTCTTCTTTTTATTGTTTAATAAAGCAAATTTTTTCACTTTAATTTCTTTAATATCTTCATTTTTATAGAAAATAAATTTATCTTTTTGTAATTCCATTTTTTCTAATTTTAATGTAAATGGTGCTCCAGATTGTTTTAACATAAACATTCCAATTCCATTTTCTGTCTTATTAATTAGTAATCCATCATATGGATGCTCTGCACCATTTATATAACCACCAGCAAAGGCACCTATAGCTCCACCAAGCACAACAGATGGTCCTGCTGCTTTTGCAGTATCTTTATATGCGAAAAAAATCAAATTTTCATCTCCGATACAATTTACTGATTTAAATAATTCTAAACATTTTTCTATTGTGTTAAATTCTTCCATATTTAATCCTCCTCATTAACAATATAATCAATTATATCATAAAAAAAATATATATGCAATAATATATTACAAGGAATTGTCAATATTTTTTGATTAGTTCACCATAAAAATATAATTTTAACTTGTGACTTATTTACTCTTGAATAGTCGCAAGTTTTATTGTATAATATAGATACATTTGATTAGAATTTTATATTGGGATTGGAGGCCAAGTATGAAAACAAGAAAAGAAATTGAAGATTATTTAGAAGGATTAGGGATTAAAATTAAACCATTTATAGAATACGCAAACATAAATAGATTTGAAAATCAATCAAATCAAAAAAAACATAATTTTTTATGTAGTATAGTGACTGATGATGATAAGAATTATCATATAATTAAAATTTTAAATAAAGACGCAGAAAAAGCGATACTAAATTTAATTAGTAAATCAATAACAAATGATGATATGGAAACTGCAATAACGGCAATACAGGTATTACAAGAAGAATCATATTTTTATAAAAATTGTGGAAATGCCGCTATTAGAGATGATATACCAAGCGATAAAAAAACTGCATTTTTTTTATATTGTCAAGAACATAATATAGAAGATAATGATTATGGCGGATCTATGTCTGCATATAGAGCATCAATACAAAATAAAAACACTGTTGAAAAAGATGACGAAGAAAGATAAAATAAAATGAAGGATGTGTAAGATGGAACCAAGAGAGGAAATAAAATTACAAAAAGAATTTATAGAAAAAGTAAAAGAATTAAATAAGGGAAAATTACTAAAATACAACATTCTAACAATGGGCTGTCAGCTAAACGAAAATGATTCTGAAAAACTATGTGGTATGTTGGAAGAAATGGGGTATGCAAAAACAGAAAAGTCAGAAGAATCAGATATAAGTTTATTCAATACATGTTGTGTTAGAGAAAATGCAGAAGACAGACTTTTCGGAAAGCTAGGAGAACTTAAAAAAATAAAAGAAAAAACAGGTATGATAATAGCAATTGGTGGATGCATGATGCAAGAAAAACATATTAGAGACAAGATAAAAGAATCATATCCATTTGTAGATATAATCTTTGGAACGCATACACTACATAAATTCCCAGAAGATCTATACAAAACAATAGACCAAAAAACAAAACAAGAAGACATTTTAGATATTGATGGTAAAGTATATGAAGGTTTGCCAATTAAAAGAGATAGTAATGTAAAAGCGTCTGTAACAATTATGAACGGATGCAATAATTTCTGTTCATTTTGTATAGTGCCTTATGTAAGAGGAAGAGAAAGAAGCAGAGAACCAAGAGATATTATAAATGAAGTTCAGGAACTTGCAAAACAAGGATACAAAGAAATAACACTACTTGGACAAAATGTAAATTCATATTTAAGAGTTGAAAAGCAAAAGAATATTCCTTTTGAAGAATATGATGGTGTAAATTCCTTTGCAACACTTTTAAAAGCAATTAACAAAATAGACGGAATAGAGAGAATCAGATTTGTTTCTCCACACCCAAAAGATTTTACAGATGATGTAATAGAGGCAATTGCAGAATGTGATAAGGTATGTAAATTAGTACATCTTCCACTTCAATCAGGAAACACAGATATTTTAAGAATAATGAACAGAAGATATACTAAAGAACAATTTTTAGAATTAGTTGATAAAATGAAAGCCAAAATACCAAATCTAACACTTTCGACAGATATAATAGTGGGATTCCCAGGCGAAACAGACGAGCAATTTGAAGATACATTAGATGTAGTAAGAAAAGTAAAATTCGAGCAAGTATATATGTTTATATATTCAAGAAGAGTTGGAACACCAGGAGATAAAATGCCAAACCAAGTGCCGGAAGAAGACAAGCATAGAAGATTTGATAAACTAAAAGCTTTATTCGAAAGTCAAATAGAAGAAACAAATCAAAAATATATTGGAACAACGCAAAAAGTATTAGTTGAAGGTGAAAGCAAAAACAACCCAGAAATGCTAACAGGTAGAACAGACAGCAATAAAGTAGTAATATTCGAAGGACCAAAAGAACTAAAAGACCAAATAATAGATGTAAAAATAGTTTCACAACACATGTGGTTTTTAAAAGGCGAAATTTAAGGGGATAAATAAATATGCTAAAATGATAGAAATATAAAAAATAAAAAAAATGGTAGTAAACTCTACCATTTTTTTTATTTTTATGATACAATGGCAAAGAATATAAATTTTTGATAAAAAAAGGAGAGAAAATTATGGATTTTACAAGTGTTAAAGATAAGATGGAAAAAACAATTAGTGTATTTGCAGAAAAACTATCAGAGGTAAGAGCAGGTAGAGCAAATCCTGCAATATTAAACAAAGTAAAAATAGATTATTATGGAACACCAACACCAATAAACCAAGTAGCTGGTGTATCTGTACCAGAAGCTAGATTGATAGTTATTCAACCATGGGATGCAAGTGTTTTAAAGGAAATAGAAAAAGCAATTATAGCATCAGATATAGGAATTAATCCAAATAATGATGGAAAAGTAATAAGACTAGCATTCCCTGAATTAAATGAAGAGAGAAGAAAAGAATTAGTAAAAGATATTAAAAAAATGGCAGAAGAAGCAAAAGTTGCCGTTAGAGGAGTAAGAAGAGACGGATTAGACGAAGCTAAAGCTAAACAAAAAAATAGCGAAATAACAGAAGACGAATTAAAAAATGCTGAAACAGAAATTCAAAAAATTACTGACAAATATGTTGAAGAAATAGATGCAATTCTTGCAAATAAAGAAAAAGAAATAATGTCAATATAACACCTACGCGTCCTCACTCATTTTTAACATATTACATTTAAATTAAAAAGGAAGTAGTATTATTATGGATTTCAAAGAAAATTTAAAAGAATATCAAGAAATTGTAAATAATGAATTACAAAAATATGTTAGAAAAGAAAAATGCCCTGAAGAAATTTTAAACAATTCTATGGAATATAGTTTAATGGCAGGTGGCAAAAGACTTAGACCAATTCTTGCAATTGCAACATATCAGCTATTTAAAAGCGATTATGAGAAAGTTATGCCTTATGCTATGGCATTAGAAATGGTACATAATTTTTCGTTGATTCATGATGATTTACCTGGCATTGATAATGATGATTTTAGGCATGGAAAGCCAACTAACCATAAACAATTTAACGAGGCTACAGCAATTCTAGCAGGTGATGGACTTTTAAATTGTGCATTTATGGTAATTAGTGATGATTTAAAAAATACTTTTGAACAATATCAAAATCAATTAAAACAATTTTTTGAATCTAATAAAAATGAAAAATTAACAGGAAAAGAAAACATATTAATTGAATTAAACAATAAAACTAAAGTATTTAATGAATTTACAATTGCAATTGATAGAATGATTGCGGGAGAATATGTAGATACAGAATTTGAAGGAAAGCAAATTACAGGTGATTTGCTTGAATATATTCATAAAAATAAAACAGGCGCATTTCTAAAATATTCCGTTAGAATGGGAGCAATACTTGCAAATGCAAAAGAAGAAGAAATAGAAAAACTTACAAAGTATGCAGAAAATATAGGTTTGGCCTTCCAAATAAAAGATGATATTTTATCAGAAGAGGGAGATGAAGCCGTTTTAGGAAAACCTGTTGGAAATGATAAAGAAAAAGGCAAATGTACATATGTTTCTAAATATGGTTTGCAAGGTGCAAAAGAGATTTTAGATAGAATAACAAATGAAGCAGTCGAAATAGTAAAAGAATTTGATAATAGTGAGTTTTTACAAGAACTTGCCATTTATATAAAAAAACGAAATAAATAATTTCAAAAAAGATTTGAGGTAATGTTCAACAACGAAATTAGCCAAATATTTTTTGGAAAAGGGAGAAATAAAAATGGTTGATAAAAAAAACGGAATGCCAACACACATAGCAATAATTATGGACGGAAATAGAAGATGGGCAAAAGCTAAAGGCAAACCAGCAAATTTTGGACACAAAGAAGGCGCAAAAACTTTAGAAAAAATAGTAAGATATGCTAATAAAATAGGTTTAGAATACATAACAGTATATGCCTTTTCAACAGAAAACTGGAAGAGAGCAGAGGAAGAAGTAAAAGCTCTAATGTTTTTATTCCAAAGTTACTTAAATGATTATGCTAAAAGAGCAGATAGCGAAAATATAAAAGTTCAGTTTTTAGGAGATAAAACTGCTCTTTCAAAACAAATGCAAAAAAGCATGAAAGATTGTATAGAAAGAACAAAAAATAATACGGGGGTAACCTTTAATATTGCAATAAATTATGGCGGAAGGGATGAACTAATTCATGCTATAAAAAATATTGCAACACAAGTAAAAGAGGATAGTTTACAAATTGAAGATATAGATGAGAAAGTTATTTCTCAGAATCTATATACACAAGATATGCCAGACCCAGATTTGCTTATAAGAACAAGTGGAGAGATGCGTTTAAGCAATTTCTTACTTTGGCAAGTGGCGTATTCAGAATTTTTATTTGTAGAGAAAAACTGGCCAGATTTTTCAGAAGAAGATTTAGATTATGCCATAGAGGTGTATAAAAAAAGAACAAGAAAGTTTGGAGCAAATTAAAAAATATGAAAGGAAATAGAGAATGGATAAAAATAGAATAATATCAGCGCTACTAATACTTGTAATTTTAATTTTTATGTTTGTAATTGGAAATAAATATATAGTAGATGTATTACTTTCATTTGTTGCATTTTTAAGCATTGATGAATACTTTAATGCAATATCAAAAGTATCAAATCCTGTGAGATGGATAGGGTATATAAGTTGTTTAAGTATAGCTTGTATTCATTTGATACCGCAAGAATCCATTACAACATATGCTATTTTAGCATTACCAATAATACTAATAATACTATTTGCACAAGTAGTTGCTACAGAAATGAAAACATCATTTAAAGATATAGCATATACATTTTTAGGAATATTTTATGTAGTATTTTTCACAATGTTTATAGCATTGATACAAGGAATGGATAAAGGAAAAATACTAATTTGGTACACATTTGGAGCAGCATGGGGAAGCGACATATTTGCATATTTAATAGGAAAATATTTTGGAAAACATAAATTTAGCAAAGTAAGTCCTAAAAAATCAATAGAAGGATGTATTGCAGGAGTGGTAGGAGCAGTTGCACTAATGCTGTTATTTACATATTTTGCAAATACATACTGGGGCTTAAATGTATCTTATTGGTATATAGCGCTAATAGGAGTAGCTTTAAGTTTACTAGGACAAATAGGAGATTTTGCAGCATCATCAATTAAAAGATATGTTGATATAAAAGATTATAGCAATTTAATACCAGGTCATGGAGGAATGCTAGATAGAATAGATAGCCTAATATTTTTAGCTCCATTTGCATATGTATTATTAAGTTTGATTTAATTAATTATACATAGTAAGCATCGACTGCGTGAAAAAGATTATCATTTTCAAGCAACATTCGGGGGGACCGACAAATTAGAAATCCTTATCAAAATTTTTTGAATTTTGATTTAGGATTTCTTATGAAGTTGGGAGTTGCAGAAAATGATAATCTTTTAATACGCAACCACATATTATTAAAGGGGAGGAAAAATTAGTGATACCATTCATAATATCAGCACTAAAAATAATAGTGCTATTAGGCTTTCTAGTATTCATACATGAAGGTGGGCATTTCCTTATGGCAAAATTATGCAAAGTAAAAGTAAATGAATTTGCAATCGGATTTGGACCTAAAATATGGGAAAAACAAGGCAAAGAAACAAAATATGCTTTAAGATTAATTCCATTAGGTGGTTTTGTAAGCATGGAAGGAGAAGATGAAGCATCAGATGAAGAAGGCTCATTTTCAAAAGCAAGCATACCCAAAAGACTAGCAATAGTATTTGCTGGACCAATAGTAAACATTGTATTTGCAATAATAGTATACTTTATATTAGCAATAATATTTGGAATGAATTCTACTGGAGATTTTGGAACATCAATGCAATTTGCATTTAACAGAACGGGAGCATTTTTAGGAGATACATTTCAAGGGTTAGTACAATTATTTACAGGAAAAGTTGGTTTAGACCAGATGATGGGACCTGTAGGAATATCAGAAGTTGTGGCACAAACATCAGGATTATTTGAATTTATAAATATGATGGCAATAATCTCACTTTCATTAGGAATAACAAATTTACTTCCTATACCAGCATTAGATGGTGGAAAAATTCTAATACTAATAATAGAAGCTATAAGAAGAAAACCATTAAGTCAAAAAGTAGAAATGAATATACAACTATTGGGATTTGTATTTTTGATTATGTTATCAATATTAGTAACATATCATGATATAACAAGAATATTTTAAAAAACTTAAAGAAAAAACTTTAAGTTTTTTTATATTTCCCTTTTAAAAAAAAGAAAAATGGTATACAATATAGAAAATTGTCAAAATGAGAGGAGCAAACTTAATGATAAAAAAGTGGCAAATATATGAAGCTAACGAAGAAGAAATAGAAAAAATATCAGAAGAATATAAAATAAATAAATTATTAGCAACAATTCTTTCAAACAAAGGAATAAATACAAAAGAAAAAATAGATTTATTTTTACATCCGACAAGAAACGATTTTCATAATCCATACGAAATGCCAGATATGGAAAAAGCAGTAGATAGAATAATACAAGCAAAAGAGAAAAATGAGAAAATCATAATATATGGAGATTATGATGTAGATGGAATAACAAGCATAACAGTTTTAAAAAGCTTCTTAAAAGATATAGGAATAGAAGCTGCATATTACATACCAAACAGATTAAACGAGGGCTATGGCCTAAATATACCAGCGGTTGAAAAAATTGCTGCTGATGGTTATAATTTAATGATAACAGTTGATTGCGGAATTACTTGTATAGAAGAAATAAAAAGAGCAAATGAGCTTGGAATGGATGTAATAGTAACAGACCATCACGAGGTAGGAGATGACTTGCCAAAAGCAGTAGCTGTTGTGGATTGTAAAAGAAAAGATAACAAATATAAATGTAGAGATTTGGCAGGTGTTGGAGTTGCATTTAAATTATCACAAGCATTAGCTATGAGATTAGGTTTAGACGAAAAAGAATACCTAAAATATTTGGACATCGTATGTATAGGAACAATTTCAGACATAGTTCCATTAGTTGATGAAAATAGATTAATATCAAAATTAGGATTAATGTTAGTAAATCAGACAAGAAACATTGGTTTACAAGCAATATTAAAGTTATCAGGTTATAAAAATATAGATTCAACAGCAATATCATTTGGAGTTGCTCCAAGATTAAATGCTTGTGGTAGAATGGGACATGCAGATGAAGCGTTGAAACTATTCTTATCTACAAATATAAACGAAGTAAACCAAATAGCAAATACATTAAATGAATATAACAAGACAAGGCAAGAGATTGAAAAATCAATATGTGAAGAAGCAATTGAAAAAATTAAACAAAACAAATTAGAAGAGAATAATACAATAGTGGTTGCAGGAAAAGATTGGCATCATGGAGTAATAGGAATAGTATCTTCAAAAATAACAGAAATGTACTTCAAACCAAGTATATTACTATGTTTAGAAGATGAAATTGCGAAAGGCTCAGGAAGAAGCGTTCCGGGCTTCGACTTGCACGATGCATTACTAAAATGTCAGCAAACACTAGAAAGATTTGGTGGACATGCAATGGCTGTTGGGCTTACATTAAAACAAGAAAACGTTTCAAACTTTGCACAAGCATTAGAAGAAGTTGCAAAAAAAGCTCATACAGAAGAAATAATTCCAGTAATAAAAATAGATGCAAAAATCAATTTAGAAGAAGTAAATAGACAAATGGTTGAAAGCATAAAAATGTTAGAGCCATTTGGAGAAGCAAATAAAATGCCAATATTTGTATTTAGAAATTTAAAAATTGATTCAATTAGAGCATTATCAGAAGGAAAACATTTAAAACTAACATTAAAAGATAATAATACAATTGTAAATGCTATTGGATTCAATATGGGAAAATTTGCAGAAGAATACAGAATTGGAGATAAAATCGATGTAGTTGGTAATTTAGAAATAAATTCATTCAATGGTGTAGATAGTATACAAATCAATTTAAAAGATATAATGAAATCAATATAAAATAAAAGTCGGGAAGTGATTTTATGGAAAGCAAAGAAATAACAATTCAAGATATAATAGCTAAAAGAAAAGAACATTACAGAAAAGTAGATAGTAAACTAATAATGAAAGCATTCAATTATGCAAATGAGATGCACAAAGACCAAAAAAGAAAATCAGGAGAACCTTATATAATACATCCTTTAAATGTTGCATATATTTTAGCAGAAATAGGGCTAGACGAGGCTACAATAAGTGCAGCTCTTCTTCATGATGTTGTAGAAGATACAGAAGCAACAAATGAAGACATAGTAAGAGAATTTGGCGAAGAAATTGCTCAAATGGTTGCAGGGGTAACGAAACTAAGCAATATTCAATTTGCATCAGCTGAAGAACAACAAGCAGAAGATTATAAAAAAATGTTTCTTGCAATGGGAAAAGATATTAGAGTAATTCTTATAAAACTTGCTGATAGACTTCACAATATTAGAACTCTAAAACATTTAAAAAGAGATAGGCAAATAGCAATCTCAAGAGAAACAATGGATTTATATGCTCCACTTGCTAATAGACTTGGTTTATATTCTTTAAAATGGGAACTTGAAGATTTAGCTTTTAAATATCTATATCCAGAAGAATATCATGAAATTGTCGAAGGAATCAACAAAAAGAGAGAAGAACGTTTGCAATTTTTGAATAAAATTACAGAAAACATAAAAGTTCAATTGAAAAAACAAAGAATAGATGCTGAAGTTACTGGAAGAGCAAAGCATTTATATAGTATATACAAAAAGATGCAAAGAGATAACAAAACGCTAGATCAAATATATGACTTATTTGCTTTAAGAATTCTTGTAAATTCAGTTAAAGACTGCTATGCGGCATTAGGGGTAGTTCATGAATTATACAGCCCAATGCCAGGAAGATTTAAGGATTATATAGCTGTTCCTAAAACAAACATGTATCAATCTATTCATACGACTTTGCTTGGAGAAAAAGGAACACCATTTGAAGTTCAAATTCGTACATGGGAAATGCACAGAATAGCTGAATATGGTATAGCGGCACACTGGGCATATAAAGAAGCAAGTTATTTAGGAAAAAAACAAACTGTAAATGTTGAAACAGATAAGTTATCTTGGCTTCGTGAGACACTAGAATGGCAAAAAGAAATAGAGGATCCACAAGAATTTTTAAAAACCTTAAAAACAGAATTATTTGAAGATGAAGTTTATGTATTTACACCAAAAGGAGCAATAAAAGTACTTCCAAGTGGTGCAACACCAATAGATTTTGCATATAGTATACATGAAGAAATTGGCCACCATATGACAGGTTGTAAAATAAATGGAAAAATGATGCCAATAGTAACTCCAATAGAAAATGGCGATATTGTTGAAATAATAACATCAGATAATTCTAAAGGACCAAGCAGAGACTGGGTTAAATTTGTAAAAAGTACAAAGGCAAAAAATAAAATTCAAGGCTTTTTCAAAAAAGCTCAAAAAGCTGAAAACATTGAAAAAGGAAAAGAACTAATAGAAAAAGAGATAAAAAGATTAGGTTTTTCTCATGCAGACCTATTTAAACCAGAATATTTAGATCCAACAATGGATAAATACAAATATAAAAATCTAGAAGAAATGTATGCAGCAGTTGGATTTGGAGCTAATTCAGCAGTTAAAATTATTGCAAGAATGCTTCAAGAATATAAAAAGGTACATGAAGAGGAAAATATTGAGCAAAAGATAGAAGAATTAAAATCAACACGTGTAAACAAAGTAAAACCATCAGATTCAGGAGTTGTAGTAAAAGGAATAGACAATTGCTTAGTAAAACTTTCAAAATGCTGTAATCCATTGCCTGGTGATGAAATTGTAGGATATATTACAAGAGGCAGAGGTGTTTCAGTTCATAGAAAAGATTGTGTAAATATAAATGACTTATTGTCAGAAGAAAATAGAATGATAGATGTTGAATGGTATAATCAGGATGAATCATTATATAATGTTGATATTGAAGTGCTTTCAAATGACAGAAGCGGATTATTGATGGATATCTTAAAAGAAATTGGAACAACAAAAGCTAAAATAATGGGAGTAAATACTAAAACAACTAAAGAAAAAATTGCTATAATCGATGTTACACTTGAAGTAGACAGCTTAGATGAACTAAATAAAGTACTTAAAGCTATTAGGAAAGTTAATAGTGTATATGAAGTTAGGAGGAAAAAATAATCTTCTTGCGAAATAATTGCATTTTGACTGTGTTGAACTTCGTTTGGTAATCCTCAACGTGCCAAAAGCACGCCTCCGGTTACCTAGCTTGTTCGCCTTGTCAAAAGCACAATTCTTTCACAAGTTTAGAAAGGAAGAAAATAATATGATACTAAAAGAATTAAAGATAGATACCTGGATTGGCGATGCAACCAATTGCTATATAATATTTGATGAAGAGAGTAAAGAAACAATGGTTATCGATCCTGCAGGAGATGTAGATAGAATTGAAGAAATGATAAATATTTTAGGAGGAAAGATAAAATATATTTTCTTAACACATTGCCATGGTGACCATATAGGAGGAGTAACAGAACTTAAAAATAGATGTGGTGGTAAAATTCTTATTCATAGAGATGATGCAGAAGGGCTAAACAATGCAGATATAAATTTGTCAGGATATATAGGTCTTCCTGAAATAGAACTAGAAGCAGATTCAAGAATCGATGATGGTGATTTAATTCATTTAGGAAATTTACAATTAAACGTTATCCATACACCTGGACATACAAAAGGCGGGGCTTCGCTTTTTATAGAAAAAGAAAAATGTTTATTTTCTGGCGATACTTTATTTAGAGGCACTTGGGGAAGAACAGACCTTCCAACTGGTAGTATAGAAGATATTATGGATTCTATTACTAAAAAGTTGCTAATTTTACCTGATGATACTATTGTTTATCCCGGACATGGTAAATCAACTATGATAAAAGATGAGAAACCTATTTATTTTGAACTTAAACCCAAATTACTATAAGTAAGCGTTTATGGGAAATTATTGAAATTTCTTAAATAACCTTGACTAAATCTGTCGATTAGTGTAATATAAGGATTGGCAAATTCAAAATAAAAGGAGTTACTAAGGAAAATGAGTGTAAGAACAACAAATCAAATTTTACTAAATAATGACTATGACTTACATGAAGATATAGAAAAAAATAGAGTTAATAAAGTACCAGAGTTAAAAAAGAAAAAATCTTGGAAACACAAAGTTAAAATTATATTGATAATTATATTTATATTGATGTTTATTGGCTCAGTTGGGTTATTCTTGTTCTTTAAAACAGGTTTATTCCAAGAATACAAAGAACTATGGGTGCAAACAGCAATGACAACCATGAACCATCAATATTTAGCAACATGGTTTATGTCAGATACAGAAATAAATGAAATAATGAAAAGTTTAGAGGTTGTAAATAACGAAGATTCTGAATTAAATGCAATAGAATTACCAAAGGTCGAAGAAGTAAAAGAAGATGAAAAACCAAAAGAAAATCAAATAAATGTTGATAAAATTTCTGGAAGTACATATGTAGGTTATGTAATGACAATTTCAGATCCATCTAAAGTAAAATTTGTTGATTCTAGAAAAGCTAATATGGGAACTAAACTAAGTGAAATTTGTAAAAAACATAATGCAATAGCAGGTATAAATGCAGGAGGATTCACAGACCCTAATGGAGGCGGAATGGGACATCAATTATGTGAGCCAACTATAATAGATAAAAAATTATTATATGGTAATAGATCACAAAAAATGAGTTTAATAGCATTGACAGAACGAGGAGAACTTGTTTTAGGTAAATATACATACCAAGAAGCAATGGATATAGGAATTCAATCAGGATTACAATTTGGACCATTTATAATAGTAAATGGACATAATCAAATACAAAAAGCAAATGCTGGTGGATTACACCCAAGAATGGCAATAGGACAAAGAAAAGATGGAACAATGATATTTGTATGTGTAGATGGAAGGCAACCAGGATATAGTATAGGAGCAACACAACTAGAATTACAAAATATATTCGAAAAATACGGAGCATACAATGCAGCAAACCTAGATGGTGGTTCATCTGCAACAATGTATTATGATGGAAAAGTAATAAACAAAACATCAACACCAATAGGAGAAAGATACTTACCAAATGCGATAATAGTTGAAAAATAAAAAACGGCAAAAGCCGTTTTTATTTTGCGACTTTTTGGGACGACTTTTTGGGACACTCTTAAAAAGTTTGACTTTTTGGGACACTCTTAAAATTCAAAGTTTGAAAACTTTGAATTTTAAGAGTGTCCCAAAAATCCATCCCAAAAGTCATTATTTATGTAACAAAACAATTTTATCTCCAACTTTTTTAATAAATCCTTCCTCTTTTAAATCTCTCAATTCACGCATCATTGCGCTTCTATCAACGCTTAAGTAATCAGCAAGGTTTGTTAAAGACATTTCCAGAGTAATTGTTTTACTAAAAGTTCTTGTAGAAAGTGTACTAAAATAGCCAAGTAATTTATCTCTAATGGTTCTTTTGGTTAATAATTCTATTCTAGTGTTAAGGTCTATTACTTTATTTAAAATAATTTCAGGGAGTTTTTCTTCTAAAGATCTGTGAAAAGTACAATTTTTTGAACACATAGTTTTAATATCATCATACTTAAAAAATAAGACTTTAGAAAGCTTTTTTGCTTCAACAAAAAATTCATTATTAGTATTAATAGTATAAAAAATCTCACCAAAAGCATTGCCTTTTGTAAAATGTTCTATAATAGTTTTATTACCATTATAATCATAACGAACCAAATCAGCAGAGCCTTCCATAAGCATACAAAATTGATTTCTTTTTTGAATATAATTAGTAATAACCTCACCTTTATTAAATTTCTTAACTTGAACCTTATTACAATTTTTACTAAAGTCCTCCATAAATTGGTTAATATCAAAATCCAAATTCATAAAAAACAATCCTTTCGGTGCCATTATACAACAAAATAGTTGCAAATGCAACAAAAACTTTTTGGGACACTCTTAAAATTCAAGGCTTTCGGACTTTTTAAGAGTGTCCCAAAAAGTTGGGTGCTCCAAATGACTTGTTTTTTTTCTTAAAATAGTGTATTATTATATAAGATTGGAGAGTGAGAAAATGCTAGAATTAGAGGAAAATCTAAAAACAATAAAACAACTAAAAAGCAAAATAACAGAATTGGGTGAATCTCTTTGACGTTGCTAGTAAGAAAAAAGAACTTGAAGAACTAGAAGCAGAAACTGCCAAGGAAGGTTTTTGGACCAATAATGATAAAAAAGATGAAATTCTTGAAAAAATAAGTAGTAATAAAAAAATATGTACAACTTATGAAGAATTAGAAAATGAAGTAAACAATGTAGAAGAATTATCAGAACTTGTAATGCAAGAATTTGATGAAGAAATAAAAAAAGAAATCCTAAAAACAACAAAAAAACTTGAAAAAGATGTTGAAAAGCTTGAACTTCAAACTTTATTATCTGGAAAATTTGATAAAAACAATGCAATTTTAACAATACATCCAGGAGCAGGTGGAACAGAATCACAAGACTGGGCAGAAATGCTTTATAGAATGTATACAAGATGGGCAGAAAAAAACGGATATACAGTAAAAGAATTAGATTATCTTGAAGGAGAAGAAGCAGGTCTAAAAAGTGTAACATTTGAGATAGTAGGAGAAAATGCCTATGGTTACATGAGAAGTGAAATGGGAGTTCACAGGCTAGTTAGAATTTCACCATTCGATAGTGGAGGAAGAAGGCATACATCATTTGCATCAGTTGAAGTTTTGCCAGAAATTACAGACGACATAGAAATAGAAATTAATCCAGATGATTTAAGAGTAGATACATATAGAGCTTCTGGCGCAGGAGGACAACATATAAATAAAACTTCATCTGCAGTAAGAATTACACACATTCCAACAAATATAGTAGTTGCTTGTCAAACAGAACGTTCACAAATTCAAAATAGAGAAACAGCAATGAAAATGCTTAAATCTAAATTGTTAGACTTAAAAGAAAAAGAACAAAAAGACAAAATAGAAGACTTAAAAGGAGTTCAAATGGACATTGCATGGGGAAGTCAAATTAGATCTTACGTATTTTGTCCATACACAATGGTAAAAGACCATAGAACAAATTACGAAGTTGGAAATGTTCAAGCTGTAATGGACGGAGAAATTGATGGTTTTATAGAAAGCTTCCTTAGAAATAAATTGACAAATTAAATTAAAAATATTATAATAAATATAGGAAATGAATAACCGCAGCTAATGCGGTTACCACTACATATAGTTATAACAACACATTCGCAATATTGGCATAGAGAGAATGTGTTGTTATTTTATACCTTATCAATTTTTGAATTTACATATTTTATGTATATAATAGTCAATAAGGTTACGTTTAAAGTTGCTGAAGCCACAAGGGCAATTATTAAAAATAGTAAAAAACTCATAAACACCACCTCACTTTCTGATAACTAAAGTTATCTTTCGTGTAGTGGCAACACATCTACTACAATGTTCATTTCCTATTAGAAATAATATACAATATAATAGTTCAAAAAACAAGCGAACAAAATAAAAAAATAAAAAAACACTTGCAAAAAATAAAAAAAGTGATATAATAGTTAACAATAATAAAAAACAAAAACAAGGACACGATAAATAGAGAAATATCTTAAAGAGAGCCAAGGTTGGTGGGATTTGGCAAGTAAAAGCTATTTATTATCACCTATGTTGTTGCTAAACTGAACTATTAGTAAGTATAGCCGCCTAACTAGCGTTAAAAAGTAATTGAGAGAGTATTTAATAAATACTAAAATAGGTGGTACCGCGGAATTTAATCCATTTCGTCCTAGCAATAGGATGAAATGGATTTTTTGATATTCTTGAGAGGTGTTGTTAATGACAATAAATCTTATGAATATTAAAAATACAATATGTAAAAAATGAGTGAGGACGCGTAGGCGTAGCGAAGCGAAGCGTTGAAGCGACCTGTCCTAATTAAAATAAGGGAGGTCGTGACAACAAGGACGAACGGTTTTTACATATTGTATAAAAGATTAAGAAATAAAAGGAGGAAGTTTTATGTACAAAAAAGTTGAACTAAAAGAAGATGGATTTGTTGGAATGGAACACGAAGTATTTAATACTTGGAAAGAAAAAGACATAATCAAAAAAAGCTTGAATTCAAACCAAGGAAAAAGACACTTCACATTTTATGATGGACCTCCAACAGCGAATGGAATGCCACATGCAGGGCATATTTTAACAAGGGTAATGAAAGACATAATTCCAAGATACAAAGTAATGAAGGGATACAGAGTAATTAGAAAAGCTGGATGGGATACACAAGGACTTCCAGTTGAACTTGAAATTGAGAAAAAACTTGGAATTTCTGGAAAAGCTCAAATTGAAGAATATGGTGTTGAAAAATTCATAAAAGAATGTAGAGAAAGTGTTTTCCAATATGTAAACGTTTGGGAAGAAATGACAAATAAAGTTGGTTATTGGGTTGATATGGATGATCCATATATTACTTATGAAAATAAGTATATAGAATCAATTTGGTGGTGTATAAAAGAATTATGGAAAAAAGGTCTTTTATATGAAGGACACAAAGTTATGCCATATTGTCCAAGATGTGGAACAGCACTTTCATCACACGAAGTTGCACAAGGATATAAAGATGTAAAAGATTTAACTTGTGTTGCTAAATTTAAAGTAGAAGATGGTCAAAAACTTGGAGATTATGCATTTGAACCAAATACATATATCTTAGCATGGACAACAACTCCATGGACATTGCCATCAAACTTAGCTCTTTGCTTAAACAAATCTTATGATTATGTTTTAGTAAAAGCAAATATGGGTGAAGAAGAAGCTCCAAAATACGAAAACTACATTTTAGCAAAAGAATTGTTAGAAGCAGTTTTAAAAGAAACTCCTTATGATATAGTAAAAGAATTTAAAGGTGAAGAATTACTAGGAACAAAATATGAGCAATTAATGCCATTTGCTAAACCAGATGGAAAAGCATTTGTAGTAATCCATGGAGACTACGTAAATCTAGAAGATGGTACAGGAATTGTTCACATTGCACCTGCTTATGGTGAAGATGATAGCTTAGTTTCAAAACAAAATGGAATTGCATTTGTTAACTTAGTTGATAAAACAGGAAAATTTGTAGAAGAGGTTGAGCCTTGGGCTGGAAGATTTGTAAGAGATTGCAATGAAGATATTTGCAAATGGTTAGCTGAACAAAACAAATTATTTAGTAAAGAAAAACACTTACACTCATATCCACATTGTTGGAGATGTGATACACCACTTCTTTATTATCCAAAAGAGAGCTGGTTTGTAAGAATGACAAGCTTAAGAGATAACTTAATTGCAAACAATAACAAAGTTAACTGGTATCCAGAAACAATAAAAACAGGAAGATTCGGAAAATTTCTTGAAAATGTTATAGATTGGGGAATTTCAAGAGACAGATATTGGGGAACACCATTACCAGTTTGGCAATGTGAATGTGGTCACCAAGAATGTGTAGGTTCAATTGAAGAATTAAAGAAAATGGCAGTAGACTGCCCAGAAGATATAGAATTACACAAACCATATATAGATGCAGTTCATTTAAAATGTCCAGAATGTGGAAAAGAAATGACAAGATTTAAAGAAGTTATAGATGTGTGGTTTGACTCTGGTTCAATGCCTTTTGCACAATGGCATTACCCATTTGAAAACAAGGAAATGTTTGAAAACAATTTCCCAGCACAATTCATATCAGAAGCAATAGATCAAACTAGAGGATGGTTCTATACATTAACAGCATTAGGAACAGCATTATTTGACAAAACACCATTTGAAAACTGTATAGTTTTAGGACACGTTTTAGATGGAAAAGGACAAAAAATGTCTAAGTCAAAGAAAAATGGCGTAGACCCATTAGTATTACTAGATTCTGTTGGAGCAGATGCAACAAGGTGGTACTTCTATACAGGTTGTATGCCATGGTTATCTTCAAGACTATCAATTGAAAATGTTCAAGAAAGCCAAAGAGGATTCCTAAGTACACTTTGGAATGTATATTCATTCTATGTACTTTATGCAGAAATTGATAAATTCAATCCATTAGAATACAAAGATTTCAAAATAACAAATGTAATGGATAAATGGATAATTTCTAAATTAAATACATTAATAAAAGATGTTGAAGATAAATTAGAACATTACGATATAACAAATGCAGGTTTAGCAATTGAAAGCTTTACAGATGAACTTTCAAACTGGTATGTAAGAAGAAACAGAGAAAGATTTTGGGCACAAGAGTTAAATGATGAAAAAATAGGAGCCTATGTAACATTATACAAAGTTTTAACAACACTTGTAAAAGTTGCTGCGCCATTTGTACCATTTATAACAGATTCAATTTATCAAAATCTTGTAGTAGGATTAGATAATTCAGCACCAGAAAGTGTTCATTTATGCACATGGCCTGAAGTTGATGAAACTGCAATTGATAAAGATTTAGAAGCAGAAATGGATTTAGCATATAGACTAGTAAAATTAGGAAGAAGTGCTAGAAACTCAGCTAATATCAAGAATAGACAACCACTTTCAGAAATATTAATTTCTACAGATTCTTTACCAAAATACTATGAAGATATAGTAAAAGAAGAATTAAATATAAAGAAAATAGAATTGGGAGCTGAAATGGCAGAATACGTAAACTTCGAAATTAAGCCAAATCTACCAGTTCTTGGTAAAGAATATGGAAAACTAATTCCAAAAATTAAAGAAGAAATTTCAAAGAAAAATCAAATGGAATTAGCCCAAAAAGTAAAAAACGGCGGAGCAGAAGAAATCGAAATAGATGGAACAAAAATAGAACTAACAGCTGAAAACTTATTAGTTACAATGCAAGGAAAAGAAGGCTTTGCATTTGCAGGAGAAGGAGAAATAGGTGTAGTATTAGATACACATATAACAGAAGAACTAAAAGAAGAAGGATATGTAAGAGAAGTTCTATCAAAAGTACAAAACATGAGAAAAGACAAAGGTTTCGAAGTTCTAGATAACATCAATTTATATGTATATGGTAATCCAATGTTAGAAGAAGTAGTAAAGAAAAATGAAGAAATGATTAAACATGATACACTTGCAGTAAAAGTTGTATATGAAGATGAAACAAAAACAGCTACAGAAACTAATATAAATGGAGAAACACTATTTATTGATGTAGAGAAAGTTTAGGTACTAAACCCCTTGTTAATGAAATAAACATTAACAAGGGGTTGATTTTTTTGAAAGTAATAAAAATAAAAAGAAATACAATTTTTAAAATAAGTAGTTTGATTGTTTTTGTGGTAATTGTTGGAATGTTCACTTCTTCATTTAGTATGCAAAGTTATTATAATACAGGATTTACAACAGGGTTAACAACCTCAAATTTGAATGTTAGAAGCGGACCTGGTACAGGATATAAAATAGTTACAACAATACCTAAAAATCAATACATAAGAGTATTTGCTGGAGTTAGAGATTGGTATATTGTTCAAGTTGAAGGAGATTATGTTGGTGCTGTAAGCAAAAAATATGTAAAACCAATATATCCACAAACATCATCTAGCGGAGGAACTTCCAGCTCTGGATCAACTGGCTCAGGAACATCAAGTTCAGGGGGAACAACATTAGCTTCACTTACAAGCGATGAACAAGAAGTTTTTAATTTAATAAATCAGCAAAGAGCAAATAATGGTTTATCTGCACTAAAAGTAGATAATGAGGTGCAAAGAGTAGCAAGAATAAAGGCACAAGATATGGTAACCAATAATTATTTCTCACACACTTCGCCAACTTATGGTTCTCCATTTGATATGTTAAAAAGTTTTAAAATATCATACAAAACAGCAGGGGAAAATATTGCTGGAAATTCTAGCAATTCATCAGCTGTAACAGCATGGATGAATTCGCCTGGGCATAAAGCCAATATTTTGAATAGCTCTTTTAATTATACAGGGATTGGCGTAGTAACTGGTAGCAAGTATGGTAAGATATATGTGCAAATGTTTATAGGAAAGTGATTTCAGGAATTTTTTTGGCTTTTTGGAGACACTCTTGATTTTTGGGATGGATTTTTGGTGGATTTTTGGGACACTCTTAAAAAGTTTGAATTTTTAAGAGTGTCCCAAAAATCCATCCCAAAAGCTTCCAAAAATTTTTTGAAAAATACCTAAAAACATTTGACAAAATTCATTCTTTAATAGATAATATAAATGTAAAAAAATCACGATAGAAAAACACCTAAAAATACGAAGGAGGAACTTTAAAATGTACATATTTAATAGGATTACAGTAAATCCACAACTACCAAAAAGGATTGAAAAATTAAGCGAGGTAGCAAATAACTTATGGTGGTCTTGGAATACTGAATTTTTAAGGTTATTTCAAAAAATTGACAAAGATTTATGGGAAGGGTGTAATAAAAACCCTGTTAAATTCTTAAAACAAGTATCACAAGAAAAATTAGAAGAAGCATCAAAAAATATTTTCTTTTTAAAGGAATATGATAGAGTAGTAGATAATTTTGATGCATATATAAATAGCAAAAATACTTGGTTTTCTAAAAATCACGCAAAAAATAAAGATGACTTAATTGCATATTTCTCAGCAGAATATGGACTAGATCAAACTATTCCTATTTATTCTGGTGGACTTGGAATTCTATCTGGAGATCACTTAAAATCTGCCAGTGATTTAGGTATTCCACTAGTTGCAGTTGGTTTATTATATAAAAATGGTTATTTCAACCAAAAAATAAATGGTTATGGAGAACAAGAAACTGAATATAAAGATATAGACTTATTCGATTTACCAATAAATCCTGTAAAAGATGAAAAGGGAGAAGATTTAATTATATATGTTAAATTTCCAAAAAGAAGACTATACTTAAAGGTTTGGCAAATTAATGTTGGTAGAGTTAAGCTATATTTGTTAGATTCAGATATTGAGAAAAATAACGAAGAAGATAGAGATGTTACATTACGTTTATATGGTGGAGACCAAGAAATGAGAATAAGACAAGAAATTGTTTTAGGTATGGCAGGTGTAAACCTACTAAAAACTCTTGGATTAAATCCAACTGTATATCACATGAATGAAGGACATTCAGCGTTCCTAAATCTAGAAATTATAAAAAACATAATAAAAGAAAAACAAGTATCTTTTGATGTTGCAAAAGATATTGCAAGTTCAAAAACAGTATTTACAACACATACACCAGTTCCAGCGGGAAATGATATTTTCCCAATTGCATTAGTTGAAAAATACTTCAAAGATTTCTGGCCAAGACTAGGATTATCTAGAGAAGAATTTTTGAAACTTGGAATGAAGCCAACAGAAGATTTAGAACCTGGATTTAATATGGGAATATTAGCTCTTAAAATTGCAGGAAAGAAAAATGGCGTAAGTAAGCTTCATGGCGCTGTTTCAAGAGAACTATTCGGAGAGGTATGGCCTGAAATTGCAGCAAACGAATCTCCAATAGGATATGTAACAAACGGAATTCACACATGCTCATGGCTTTCTCCAAGATTAAAAGAATTATACAATAAATACTTAATTCCATATTGGCAAGATAGTATGCATGAAGATAGAGTTTGGGAAAAAGTAAGAAATATACCAAATGATAAAATTTGGGAAGCTCATCAAGAAAGAAAAGAAAAATTATTGGATTTAGTAAGAAAGAGCACACAAGAAAGATTAAGGCGTTCAAATTATAGCTATGATGAAATAAATGAAATAGTTTCAAAAATAAATCCAAATGCTTTAACTATAGGATTTGCAAGAAGATTTGCAACATATAAAAGAGCAACTTTAATATTTAAAGATATAGAAAGAATAACACAAATATTAAATAATCAGGATAAACCAGTTCAATTAATATTTGCAGGAAAAGCTCATCCAAGAGATAAAGAAGGACAAGACTTAATTAAATACATACATGATATTTCTTTAATGCCACAATTTAAAGGAAAAATATTCTTGCTAGAAAACTACAATATAGCAATGTCAAGATACTTAATTAGTGGTGTAGATGTATGGCTAAATAACCCAAGAAGACCAATGGAAGCAAGTGGAACAAGTGGACAAAAGGCTTCTGTAAATGGTGTTATAAACTTCAGCGTACTAGATGGATGGTGGGCAGAAGGATACAATCAATACAATGGTTGGACAATAGGAACAAATGCAGAATTTGATTCTTACGAAGCACAAGATAGAGCTGATAGTGAAAGCTTATACTATACATTGGAAAATAAAATAGTTCCATTATACTATTCAAAAGAGAAAAATGGAATTTCTCCAAAATGGGTAGATATGATGAAAGAATCTATTGTTACAACAGGCGGAAAATACAGCACAGCAAGAATGCTTGTAGACTACACAGAACAACTATATTTACCACTTTGCGACTTAACAAATAAATATTATCAAGATGTAGATAATGTAGCAGCATTTAATAATTGGAAACATGATTTGTTAAATAATTGGAAAGACATAAAAATAACACAAGTAAACAATTTAGACAATATAACAATAGATGCAGGAAACAATATAGAAGTAAAATGTGAAGTAGAACTTCCAAACATCAATGTTGAAAATATAGAAGTAGAAGTATACTACGGAAAAATTTTAGACAATGGCGTTGTAGAAAATGTAAGCATAATTCCAATGTCCTTAGAACATGCAGATGAAGAAAATAAAAAATATAGCTTTACTGCCAAAGTAGAACTTTCAACAGGTGGAAACTATGGTTATACATTTAGAGTAATGCCAAAACATGAAATGCTTCTAGAACCAACAAACTTAAATTTAATAAAATGGATAACTAAATAATAAAAGCTCATGAATATAACTATTGTTACTATACAATTAGTTTTAGCAAGATAGAAAGGTAATTATAGTTTTATGAGGGGGGGAGAAAAATGTTAAAGAATAACAAGCGGAATAACTTTAATAGCTTTAATTATAACTATAGTGGTCTTATTAATTTTGGCACGGAATTACAATTAATAGTTTAACCGGAAGCGAGCCTGCACCAGCCAAAGCCAACGAAGCATCACAAAAAAATGATATTGGAACAGTCAAAGACCAAATAGGTTTAACGGTAGTAAATGCTAAAACAAATGCATACGAAACAGCATATGTAGGAAATGATGTTCCGGCTGGAAAAGCGGGAAATTTAGTTGGAAGAGCAGTAATAAAATCAGTTGTTGAACAATATCAAACTAATAATCAAGTAGGAAACGCAACAGTGGAAATAACAGGATATGGTACAATTGAAAACATAACAAATGATGCTGAAATATTAATAACAACTCGTGATTTTAAAACAACAGGAAAAATAACTTTTTATGATGGAGTGTTAACATGGGGAGAAATTGAAACTACTGATACTGAAGATGAAACAGTATCGGTAGTAGCGCCAACATCATGGGTTATAACAACTAAAAATGATGAAAATTGGTATAGTTATGGCGGAAAAATGGTAAATGCACCAAAAATATCAGGAACAAAAATGAAACCAATAAAATATATTGGAACAGTTCCAATTGCAGAAGACTATAATAAAACAAATAATTGGGCAAATGCAATAACTTCTGATGGAAGTATGTTTGTATGGATACCAAGGTTTGCATATAGAATAACATCAGGAAATCATGCAGTACCAACTGACTCAAATTCAAAATCAATTGGAGGAACAATAGAAATTGCTTTTATAAATACAAATAATGAATTTTTGAATTTATCAGATAATTCAACATTAGGAGGGACAGACAATGTAATAATAACAACAGATCCGACAGTCACAGGAGCAGGAACAACACATTGGCTAGTACATCCAGCATTTACAGCAAATGCTACAAATGGTGGTGGATTTGGAGAATTAACAGGAATATGGTTTGCAAAATTTGAAACAACAAATGATGGAACAGAAGATACTCCAGTAATAAGTGTAAAACCAGCAAAAGCAAGTTATATGGACAAAACGATAGGAGAATTCTTTAGTACTGCAAAATCAAGTACTTTTGGAGAAAAATCAGCAAAAGTATTAAATTCACATATGGCAAAAAACAGCGAATGGGGAGCTGTAACATATTTAGCACAGAGTGAATTTGGAACAAATGGAATAAAAACTCAAAACAATGGTTTTTATTATACCGGAGGAATAAACGATGCAAGTAAAGAAAGCCAAATTTATACCAACAATTATAAACAAAGTACAACATATAATGCAACAGGAGTATATGATATGAATGGTGGATCATGGGAGTTTGTTGCTTCATATGTAAATTATGCCAATAATAGTAAATTAAATAGTAACACAGCTTTAACAGAAGATGGAAATACCGGGAAAGATGTAAGTAATGCATATAAGACTGTATATTCGGCATCAGGAACAAGTGAATATAGTAGTTATGAATTATTAAATCCTAGTAATACAGACAAAACGACAGTAAAGAAGGGGGATGCGGTTTATGAGACATCAAAATCATATAGTAATTATTCGGGATCTTGGTATGGTACCTATGGGTATTTTCCTGATACATATGACCCATTCTTTATTCGTGGTTGTTATGCATCTAATTCATTTGCGAGTATATTTGTTTTTAGCAAAACTCACCAAAACTCCATTTTTCATTGTGGTTTTCGTATAGTTCTATGTATGTAAATAGAGAAGATATATTAAAAAATGTAATAAAAAGCTCCCAGCGGGGAGCTTTTTATTACATCATTATCAATTTATGAGTAAAATCTAAATTACTCCAAGAATCATTGTTATAGCCAATTGTATAAACATTAGTAGCCCAAATGTCCTTGCTTAGTAGAATATCTAAATTTCTATTTTTATTATTTGAGTCAACAAATTTTTTAACAGATGTTATAATTGGAAGTTTTGGGTTTGCTTTTGAAATTTCAGATAAAAGATATTTTCCATTTTCGTTAAAACCTAGAACTCTAATATATGGAGTAGTTCTTTTTGAAACTTCAATATCTTTTTTTGTAATTCCAAGTAAGGCATAAACTAAAATTCTTTGTAGCCTTGTTGTTGTATATCTTTTAGATTTTATAATATTTAAAAATTCAACTATTGTATTGCATGAACTTGCAGCTTCTTTTATCGCAAATTCTAGACCTTCAGAAACATCTGGTAATTCTTTGATTTCTGCAACTGTCATTTTTCTTAAATTATAAATTATTTCTTTTTCAAAAACAGAAATATCTGGAACTGCATGTCCTGTTTTTATATTTTTTGCTAATATTGCACAAGAACTTTGTGGCATTAAATGAGGTAAAACATTGAAAGCGTTATTTTTAATCATATTTCTAATTGCAGTGCTACTAGCTATATTACCAGTAATTTTATTGCTATTATAATCTGATTCGAATCTTCCAATAACATAAGGATTAATCTTGCTTTTATGCTTTTTCAAAGCTTTTAAATATTCAATTGCTAAAATATTATTTGGCGAATTTAGAATATTTTTAATATTTTTTTGATCATTTAAATACATCATTAAAGCGTTTTCACGAGCTTTTGGGAAAGATAAACCTTTTCCAAGTTCTATAGAAAGAAGTGCTTTATATTCTTTTGGCTCATAATATAATATTTCTGCTAAATGATCTAATGCACCTAAATTAGGAGTTTCAGCACCACAACATACATAGTCAACAATTTTTAAACTATCTAAAATTTTTATTGCACCATCTGCAAAATTTTCTGCACTTGATGTTGCATAAAGGGTAGGTAGCTCTATTACTAAATCTACTCCGTTTGCTATTGCCATTTGAGTTTTTTCCCATTTATCTACTAAAGATGTAGAACCGCGTTGGGTAAAGTTTCCACTAATTACGGCTATTGAATAATTAGAACCAGTATCTCTTTTACATTTTTCTAAATGATATAAATGTCCATTATGAAATGGATTATATTCTGCGATTATTCCTAAAACGTTTGCCACTTTTGTTGCACCTCCTATTGTGTAAATTTAATTTTATTGCTATAATGTTATCATAGAATTTAAAAAATTACAAGAGAAAGGGAAAATTATGGAAAAGGTTACAATATATACTGACGGAGCATGTTCTGGAAATCCAGGTCCAGGAGGCTGGGGAGCAGTTTTATTTTATAAAGATAATAAAAAAGAAATATGGGGAAATAAAAAAGATACAACAAATAATGTTATGGAATTAACAGCTGTAATAGAAGGCTTAAAACTTTTGAAATTCCCATGTGAAGTTGATTTATATAGTGATAGTGCTTATGTTGTAAATGGATTCGAAAAAGGTTGGATATATGGTTGGATAAAAAATAATTGGGTTAATAGTTCTAAAGAACCAGTAAAAAATAAAGAATTATGGCTTGAATTATATAATTTAACAAAAACTCACAAAGTTAATTTTCATAAGGTAAAAGGGCATAGTGATAATGTTTATAATAATAGATGTGATGAACTTGCAAGAAATGCAATTAAAGAATTATAAAAAAATACAATAAAATAATAATTTTGAATACCTTGGTGTCGCAACTTCCATATTAAAAAATACTAGTATGTAAGTTGCTCCAGTTGCCCTGCGCTTCGCTCCGGTTGGTCGCTTACGCGGTATTCAAAATTATTATTTTATTGTTTAATCATATTTATAGTTTTTTCTTTTACTGAATTTTGCAGCAATTTCATGAAATGATTCTGAAAGTGCACAATATTTATCAACTAAAGTTAATATGTAGCTTTCTTTATATCTTGGTAATTTTAGAGTTAAAGGCCACATATGTTTTAAAATCATATCTTTTTGTAAATCATTTAAGTCCATGATTTTACAAGCATTTTCATAAGAAGTTCTAGGGTGTGTAAAAGCATGTAAGCCTTTTCTGTCTGGCTGTTTTACACGCCAGTCATATAAAAATAAATCATGTACCATTGCTGCTTTTGCGGCAGAAACATAATCTAATTTATGCTTTTTACAAATTTTATAGCAATAATAAGAAGCTTCTAAACAATGGTCAAATGTTGTGGTTTCATAATGTTGCCTATATTTCTTCATTTCTTGCACTGTTTCATTTTCAATTAAAGGTTTAATAATTTCCATGAATTCTTCATCATTATTTATTTTATTTAATAATTCTTCCATTAAACTCCCTCTTTTGTATAATAGAATTAATTCTATTATATATAAAATAGTTACAAATTAATTATAACACACTTAGTTGTCATTTTGCAACAATTTGTCTAATTTTTCGGCTAAATTCGAGCTAACAGGCGTAAGAGGAGAGCGAGGCACCCCAACATCAAAACCTATTTTTTTAAGAGCATATTTAATTGGAATAGGGTTTACTTCATCAAAAAGAGTATTTATTAGGCTTAAATTTTCTAATTGAATTTTACCTGCACTTTGAGTATTACCATCAAAATAATCGTAGCACATTTTATGAACTTCACTAGGCTTAATATTAGCTAAAACAGAGATTACACCAATTCCGCCAAGGGAAAGAACAGGGAGTATTTGGTCATCATTGCCAGAATATATTTGTAAATTATTTTTACAAAGAGATGCAATTTTAGCAACTTGAGAAATATTTCCACTTGCTTCTTTTATAGCAACTATATTTGGTATTTTAGAAAGTTCATAGCAAGTTTCAGGAGTAATATTTACACCTGTTCTACTTGGTACGTTATACATAATAATTGGGATAGATACAGATTTAGCAATTGATTTATAATATTCAATTAAACCATTTTGAGTACATTTATTATAATAGGGGGTAACAACAAGTAAACCATCAGAACCTAAATCTTCAGCGATTTTAGACATTTCAATTGCTTTTTTAGTATTGTTTGAACCAGTTCCGGCAATTATAGGTATTTTCTTGTTTGAGACTTCAACAGCACACTTAATTAATTCGATTTTCTCATCAACACTAAGTGTTGGACTTTCTCCAGTTGTACCACAAACTATTATGCTATCAGCTTTATTTTCAATTTGAAATTTTACTAATCTTTTGAATTCATCTAAATTAACAGTTCCATCTTTAAAAGGAGTGGCGATAGCGGTTCCACAGCCTTTAAATATAATATCTTTCAAAAAAATCCCTCCTTATAATTAAATTATATTGAGGGATTTTTTTATTATTCTTTTATAAAATCAATTTAAAATCATTAGGTAAATCACATATTAAAGATACTTTCTTTTTATCTACTGGATGTAAAAATTCTAGATGTGAACAATGAAGAGCTTGCCTTGAAATTAGGGAAGAAGTAGAACCATATAAATCATCACCTAAAAGAGGATGACCGAATTGAAGCCATGTGTACTCTAATTTGATGAGTTCTTCCAGTTTCTAAAGTACATTTAACTAAACTATAATTTTCAAACTCTTGTAAAACTTCATAATGGGTAATAGCTTTTTGACCAGTTTCACTTATACATCTTTCTATTATACTTCCATCTTTTCTACTAATAGGTAAATCAATTGTACCTTTATTATTTTCAAAACAGCCTGTTGCAATTGCAACATATTCTTTTATAAAATCATTGCTTTGCATTTGCTGTATTAAACATTCTTGAATGTATTCGCACTTAGCAAAAACTACAAGGCCGGAAGTATTTTTATCTAATCTATTAACAGGTCTTATTTTCTTTTTTAAACCAATAGAATCAAAATAAAACTTAACACCATTACACAAAGAATCTTCATAATGTAAAATTGAAGGATGAATAGCAATTCTTGCTGGTTTATTAACAACTAAAAGCCATTCATCTTCAAATACTATATCAAGATCCATTTTAGTAGGAACAATATTTGTACTATCTTCTTCGTAATCAAAATTAATTTTAACAATATCTCCAATACTTACAGAATTTCTAGTATCACAAACATTTCCATTCAAACACACCATTTTATTTGTAACAAGTTTAGTGTGCAATCTTGAAGAAATATTAAAATGATTTGATAATACATCATTTACACTATTAAATTTATCATTTTCTTTAATTTTATATTCTAGTTTCATAAAGGTAGTATATAAAAATTATGTTAAACTGTCAAGTCGCAAACAGTAATGTCCCAAAAAGTTAAAAAGTTACATCTCAATTTTAGGCTGATATTTTTCTAGCCACATATTAACCTGAACAAGATAAGCCATAAGTTGAGGACCAGTCATAAGTTGCCCAAACCAAGGCCTTGTAAATGCGGTTCCGTCAGTAGCAAGAATATCTAAAATATATTCTCTATTTAACAAATTATTAATAGGTGCATTTTTATCTTGCATAATATCAGTTAGCATGCCTTTAACTTTAGCTAAATAGGTAGGGTTATGAGTTTTTGGGTATGGAGACTTTTTCCTATCTACAATTTCTTCTGGTAAGAATTTTCTAGCAACGTATCTTAGTAAGCCTTTTTCTCTACCATTTAAAGCCTTCATCTCCCAAGGAATATTCCACATATATTGAGCTAGCCTATAATCACAAAATGGAACTCTTAATTCAAAACCATTATACATAGCCATTCTATCAGATCTATCTAAAAGTGTTTGCATAAACCAATTCATAGTTAGATGAGATATTTTACGCTTTTCAGCCGTTTCTAAAGAATCTGTTTCTAAAAACTCAACTTCATCTAAACTTTCATTATACCTAAAATCAATATATTCTTTTAAATTGATTTTTTGGCCAATAGAAGGATTTAACAATTTTTGTCTTTCATCAATTGCAATTGACCATGGAAAAGTGCCTGAATTTAGAGCATCTTCTCTGAAAAACCATGGGTAGCCACCAAAAATTTCGTCAGCACATTCACCGGTTAAAGAAACTGTCATTTCCTTTTTTACATGCTTACAGAATAATAAAAGAGAAGAGTCAATATCTGCCATTCCAGGCATATCTCTTGCAATCATTGCATCTTCTAAGTATTTTGCAAGTTCTGGTGTGTCTATTACAATATTATGATGATTTGTGTGTAAGTTTTTGTTCATCAAATTGATGTAATAATTATCAGAATTTGGCTGAAAGTCGCTTTTTACAAAGTTTTTATCGTTATCAACATAGTCAATTGAATAAGTATCAAGAGGTGGCATTCCATTATCTTTGCAATAATCAGCTGCAAACTTTGTAATAATGCTAGAATCCAAACCACCAGATAAGAAAGTACATAGAGGCATATCAGATACTAATTGACGTGTTATTGCATCTTTTAAAAGACTTTCTAGATGCTCGGATGTCTGTACTAAATTTTCTGTATGAGGCTTAGAAGTAAGCTTCCAATATCTTTTTATCTTCAAACCATCATTGTTAAAAACTGCAAAATGAGCGGGTTTAATTTCATAAATATCTTTAAAAATAGTTGTTCCTGGCGTATGAGCAGGGCCAATACCAAATAATTCAGAAATTCCTTGTTTATCTAAAACTTTTTCACAACCTGGGTATTGGAAAAGAGCCTTAATTTCAGAAGCAAATATTATAGCTCCATTTTTAATTGTATAAAATAAAGGTTTAACACCAAAATGGTCACGAGCAAGGAAAAGCTCATTTGTTTTTGTATTCCAAATAGCAAATGCAAAAATACCATTTAAGTGATTTACAACATCTTTTCCAAAGTGAATAAAGCTTTTTAGTAAAATCTCAGTATCGCTATGTGATTTAAAAGTAAAACCATTTTCTTCTAATGTTTTCTTTAATTCTTTTGTATTATAAATTTGCCCATTATAAACTATTGCATACTCTCCAAAAGAAAAGGTTTCGCACATTGGTTGTTTTCCACCTTCTGGGTCAATTACAATAAGCCTTTTATGACCTAATGCAACATGTTCTTTAACATAATAACCATCTTCATCAGGTCCGCGTTTAGCTATGCTTTCATTCATTTGAACTAAAATATTTTTCATTTTAGAAGCATCTTTTTTAAAATCAACAAAACCAACAAATCCACACATATTAAATTCCTCCGTTTTTTTATTATTATATTCAATAAAATAATTTTGTTTACATTTGATAAAAAAGTTATTTTTTTATAGGATTTTTGTGGAAATTATTTTTAAGTTATGATATAATTCTAAAATGAAGAGGGAAGGAAAATGCCTAAATTTTTTGTGAAAAATAATCAAATAGAAAACAACACAATTCAAATACTTGGGACAGATGTTAATCATATAAAAAATGTGTTGAGATTAAAAGAAAATGATGAAATTGAAATATGTGATTCAGATGAGCAACAAAGCTATTTATGCAAAATTATTGAACTAGAAGAAAGCTTTGTAAAATGCGATATAGTAAACAAAATTGAAGAAAGTAGAGAATCTAATATAGAAGTAACAATATTTCAAGGACTTCCAAAAGCAGATAAAATGGAACTGATAATCCAGAAATCTGTTGAGCTTGGAGTTTACGATATAACGCCAGTAGAAATGGCAAGATGTGTTGTTAAGTTGAATGACAAAGACAAAACAAAGAAAATAGAAAGATGGAATAAAATCTCAGAAGTTGCAGCAAAACAATCACAAAGAGATATAATTCCTAAGATAAACAATATAATAAAAATTAGCGAATTAGCAAATATAATTAGTCAATATGATGGAATAATTTTAGCCTATGAAAAAGAAAAAGATTATACAATAAAACAAGAATTACAAAAATTAAAAATGCAAAATGCTCAAAAAATAGGCATCGTAATAGGGCCAGAAGGCGGACTAGAAGAAAAAGAAGTTGAAATGTTAAAAAATAATGGTGCAAGTGTTATCACATTAGGAAAAAGAATTCTTAGAACAGAAACAGTTGCATTAAATGTGTTAAGTAATATAATTTATGAATTTGAAATGTAAAATTAAGGAGGAAGAAATGAAGTTACACAAAACTGAAGAAAAAGATATTAAAGAAGCAAATAAACAAGAAAATAAAAAAATAAGTAAATTAGTCGATAAAAAAACTGCTAAAAAGGTATTTTCAAATTTGATAATAGCTGTTTTAGTAATGGCTTATTTTTGTATAATTTCAGCAGTATATGATAATATTCATGAAACAGGAATAATAGGAGTAATAAAAATAGCTACAATGGTATTTTTAGGAATTGCTTTAATACTAATAGAATTTGCGTTTAAAAGAGAAAGCAAAACCTTGTTAATACATACATTTGAAGCATTGGCAATTGCATTGCATAGTTTAACAATAGTATATGTTACACGAGTTTTTAATTTAGACTTTAAACGCTATATACTTGTTTCATCTTACATTTTTTCAATATATTATGTTTTAAAAGCAATAATAATAAATACAAAAGCAAGAAAAGAATATTTAAATAACTTAAGTGATATTTCAGACATAGTAAAAAAAGATGAGCCAACAAAGAAAGAAGCATTTAAGAAAGAAAAACAAAAAGAAGAAGTGCAAGAAATAATAGAAGAACCTGAAAATGAGAAAGAAAAAGAGAAAAATGAAGAAAAAACAGCAGAAGTATCTTCAAGATTTAAAAATAAAAAATTAGCAGATATAAGAGCAAAACTTAGAGAATTGCAAAAACAGGATGAAGAAGAAAAAAATAAAGAAATAAAAGCTGAAAGCCCCATATTAGAGGATCAAAAAGATGAAAAGGTAGAAGAGAAAAAAGTAGAAAATAAAAAGAAAAAAACAACCCCAAAGGCTTCAACAGCAAAAAAGAAAACTACCAAGAAGAATGAAAATTCAGAAGAGGAAACTAAAATAGATAAAAAAGAGAATAATGTAAAAGAGGAAAAGGAACAAGTTGAACCAGCTCCAAAAAGGAAAAGGGGAAGACCAAAAAAAGAGGTAAAGAAAGATGATTAAAAGTATGACAGGCTATGGTAAAGCTACCCTAGCAATAGATTCAAAAGAATATCAAGTAGAAATAAAAACAATAAATCACAGATATGCGGATATAAGTGTAAAAATGCCAAGAGTTTTAAGTTATTTGGAAGAAGATGTAAAAAAGGAAATTTTAAAACAAGTAAGCAGAGGTAAGATAGAAGTATTTATTACATATTCAAATTCAAGTAGTGAAAATAATGAAGTAAAAATAAATACAGAAATAGCAAAATTATACATAAATGAATTAAGAAATTTAGCAGAAGCCGAAGGGTTACAAGCAAACATTGAAGTAACAGAAGTTGCAAAGTTTCCAGATGTTTTAAAAATCAAGTCAAGCAATGATGACGAAAAAATAAAAGAAGAATTATTGGAAGTTGTAAAAAACGCAACAACAAATTTAGTTAACATGAGATCAGCAGAAGGAGAAAAAATTCAGATAGATTTAAATAACAGAATAAATGATATAGAAGTTAAAACATCTGAAATTTCTAAGCTTTCTACTGGACTTATTGAAGAATATGTGGTAAAATTAGAGAATAGGATTAAAGAATTACTAAAAACAGAAGAAATAGACAAATCAAGGTTAGCTCAAGAAGTTGTAATATATGCAGATAAATGTTCAGTTGAAGAAGAAATAACAAGATTAAAATCACACATATCTCAATTTAGAAAAATGCTTGAAAATGAAGGAGCAATAGGAAAGAAAATAGATTTCTTAATTCAGGAAATGAACAGAGAAACAAATACAATAGGTTCAAAGGCGAATAATTTGGAAATTACAAATTTGGTAATAGAAATAAAAACACAATTAGAAGATATTCGTGAACAAATTCAAAATATAGAATAAAAATTAAGAGTTGAATAAGAATTGAGAATTAAATTATTATTCAAGGAGAGGAAGGAAAAAAATGCAATTAGTAAACATCGGATTTGGAAACATAGTTTCAGCAGAAAGAATTGTAGCAATAGTAAGTCCAGATTCAGCACCAATCAAAAGAATGGTACAAGAAGCAAAAGATGCAAAAACAGCAGTAGATGCAACTTATGGAAGAAGAACAAGAGCTGTTTTAATAATGGATTCAGGTCATATCATACTATCAGCAGTTCAACCAGAAACTGTTGCAGGTAGATTAGATAAAAATATTACACAGGAAGAGAATAATTAATAAAAGCGAAGTGGAGCAACATTAATGCTTCATAAAAAGAAAAGGAATAGTATAATGTTCCAAAAAGAAAGGAAGTTTTTACAATGATAGTAAAACCAAGTGTTACAGATTTATTAAAAGTATCTAAAAACAGATATGAATTAGTTATTGCTACATCAAAAAGAGCAAGACAAATAGCAAATGGAGCTGCTGTATTAACAGATAAAAAAGAAGAATCACCAGTTACACAAGCTGCAGTAGAAATAGCAGAAGGGAAGGTAACAATATGTTCGTAATATTATCTGGAGTTGCTGGCGCAGGGAAAGACACAATAAAAAAAGAATTGATAAAAAGAATGGAAAATGTAGAAACACTTCCATCTTTTACATCTAGACCCAAAAGAGATGGAGATGTCGAAGGTGGGACATACTTTTTTGTTAGTAGAGAAAAATTCGAAGAAATGATAGAAAATAAAGAATTCTATGAATATGACGTTCACCATAATCATTATTATGGATTCCCTAAAAAAAGCTTAAAACAAAAGATAGATGACGGAAAAATAATCGTAAAAGATATAGATGTTAATGGAACAGAGCATTTATTAGATTTGTTAAAAGATGATATGAAAATAGTTACCATCTTTTTAAGAGTGCCAAAAGAAGAATTAAAAAATAGGCTTAAAAATAGAATAGACAAGCCAAGTCCAGCAGAGATAATGCTTAGACTAAATAGATTTGACTATGAAGAATCTAGAATCAATTTATATGATTATGTATTAAAAAATAATGACTTAGAAAAAACTGTCCAAATAATAATGACAATTATTAAATATGAACAAGAACTTGAAAAACAAGGCAAATAAAAAATAAATTATATATTATTTTTAAATAATATATAATTTATTTTTATGGAAGGGAGAAAAAATGAATATACTTGCAATTGGAGATTTAGTTGGTAATTGTGCTATTAAAGAGTTAAGAGAAAAATTACCAATTATAAAAAAAGAAGAAAATATAGATTTTGTAATTGTAAATGGAGAAAATGTTGCAGAAGGAATGGGGATGACAGAAAAGAATTTTAATGATATTTTAGCTCAAAAAGTAAATGTAATTACAATGGGAAATCATACTTGGGGCAAAAAGGATATTTTTAAATTCATAGATCATCCACAAATTATAAGACCAGCTAATTACAGTAAACCTGTTTGCGGTAAAGGTTATAACATTTTTGAATGCAAGGGTAAGAAAATTGCAGTTATCAATTTAATTGGTAGAGTATCAATGAATGTGCTTTCAGACAATCCTTTTTTAGTTGCAAAAGATATAGTAGAAAAAATAAAATCACAAGTTGATATAATAATAGTAGATTTCCATGGAGAAGCAACAGCAGAAAAAATAGCATTTGCATATTACATGGATGGAAAAATAACAGCAATGTTTGGAACACATACACATGTACAAACAGCAGATGAAAGGATATTCCCAAATGGAACAGGATATATAACAGATATAGGAATGACTGGTCCAAAAAATTCTGTAATAGGAATGGCAATAGAAGCATCTGTAAAAAGATTTGAAACAACACTTCCAGAAAAATACAAAATAGCGGAAGGACCATGTATGTTAAATGGAGTAGTATTTCAAATAGATGATAATACAAACAAAGTAACAAAAATTAAAAGAATTCAAAAATGAGCGATTTTGAACCCTTGAATTTGGGGACACTCTTAAAAATCAAGATTTTTCAAAAATCTTGATTTTTAAGAGTGTCCCCAAATTCAAGGGTATCCCAGAGTGCTCAAATTATCAAAATTTGTCTTATATTTTTGAAACATAATTCTATGTGTTGAAAATTGTCAAATATAATTTAAAATTGCGATGAAATATGGAAAAAATTACCAAAAAACTCTTTACAAATTAAAATTGCGGGTATAAAATAAATTCTGCTAAACGCAATAAAAATTAAATTATAGGAGGCAAAAGAAAATGGAAATTTTGAAAATTTCATCAAAATCAAATCCTAATTCAGTTGCAGGAGCAATAGCTGGATTAGTAAAAGAATCAAGTAGAGCAGAAATGCAAGCAATTGGAGCAGGAGCACTTAATCAAGCAGTAAAAGCAGTGGCAATAGCAAGAGGTTTTGTTGCACCAGCAGGTGTAGACCTAGTATGTATACCAGCATTTGCAGAAGTTGAGGTAGAAGGAGAAGACAGAACTGGTATCAAATTGATAGTGGAATCAAGAAATTAAAATATATTTAGCTAAGTTATTTACTTAGCTTTTTTTTAATGCTATAATATGATTATTAAAAACAAAGGAGGAGCAAAAATGAAGAAACACAAAAAGTTAACAATAGGGATAGTTTCAGTTTTAATAATTATAGCAGTAATTGTTGCAATTGTAATGCTTACAAATAACGGAGAAAAAGAAGACAATACCAAAACAGGTAAAACCTATGGAATAGATAGTTTAGAAGAGGTATATAATAAACTAAAAGACACCAAAAATTATTTATTTAAAACAATTCTTAATGATGAGAACTATAAAAATATTAGCAGAAATGATGATTCTTTAAAAGTTGAAATTGCTGACGAAGGAAATAACCAAACTTACATAGTTAGAAACGGAAATACATATCTATTAACAGAAAAAAACCAAAAGTATTATGAATATAATAACAATACTTCAATGTTAGGAGATTTGGAAAATAAAGTAAGTGATTTATTAAGAAATAATTTTACTGAAGGAACAGAAAATATAGATGGTAAGCAATATACATTCCAAGAATATGAAAAAACAGCAACATTTTTGATAAACTTCAAGAAAAAATATGATAACTATAATACAAAAACTAGATTTTATTTTGCTGACGGAAACCTACAATATATAAGAACTTATGTAGGAGAGGTTCAACAATTATTAAAAGTCGAATTAGAATTTAACAATCAAAAAGAAAGTTATAAAATACCAGCAAATTATACAAAATGATAATAAAATCCCACTCAGTGTTCGTGGGATTTTATTCAATAATATGCTTTACAGAAGAAACAAATTTGTTAGTATATAATTCACAAATATCGCATTCTGTACATATTTCCAACCTTTTTTCAAAAATTAAACTCAAAGTTGTAATAAATTCATCAATTTTATTATCTATTAAATGAACATAAATTTTTTCAGGAAGAAGAGTGAGCAATGTGTTTAAAGTGTAGTCATTTGTAGAAAAAGAAATGTCAGATAAGAATTTGGCTTTAAACGCGTTTTTAGAATTGTTTATTATGTTTTTATTTGAATCTAATATAATTGTAAAATCCTTGGAATAAATAATATGCAAAACATCTTCAATAGGCTCAGAAGAATTTATATATAGTTTTAAAAGTGAGATAAATTCATTATATTCTTTCTCTAAAATATAGCTATTAACAGCATCTTCAACGATTCTTTCCAAAACGTTCCAATAAGATTGTAATCTGAAATTTATAAAACCACTTAAAAATATTGTTTTATTATCTTTAACAAAATTAAGAAAAGAATTAAACAATATTTGAAATTTTTCTTTTATAATAGTATCAGAATCAATAATAATGTTGAAACAATTGTCTAAAATTATATCTTGTTCTGATTTAGAAAAATAAAAAAATTCTTTAGAAACTATTTTCTTTAAAAAATCTTCTTCAAATTCATAAATAACAAGAAAAGAGAGAATTGTAGCAACTTCCTTTTCAAATTCATCAGTATTATTCCCTTTATAATGAACAATAATATTAGTAAAATGTTTAAAATCTTTGTATGAAAAAGAAACATCTTTTAAAGTAATTTTTTTTAGATTGTTTTCTAAATATTCTATAGTTTGAGAATTATTTGTTTTAATTGCAAAAGACTTCATTGTATAAAAATTCTCCTTTCTATAGATATTATCTACTTTTTTTAATATATTATGCGGAAATATTAAAAAAGAGCCTGTATTAAGCTCTTTTTAATAATAAAGCATATAATCAATATCAGGGAAGACACAATCCTTTTTAGAAATATCTTTCAAAAAATCTTCATCAATTTTATCATCTTTAATTTGATAATACAATTTTGTAAATCTTCCAATATGATCTTTAATTCTTTTCTTTGCATAATCTACCATTGTTCCATTTGTAATAATAAATAGCCAATCACTACTTTGGGCAAGCAACAATTCTCTAGCACATTGATTTAAAGCTTTTTTCTTTAACCCTTTTGCATTAGGGAAAAGACTAGCTAATTCACACATTCTATCTCCAGCAACATGTAAGTGTCTGTGTGCATAATCATTTGTAGGGTTTAACCAAACCTCACTATAACCATTTGCACCCCAACTTGACCTACAAGGAGATGCGACTTGCATTTCAGGATATTTATCTATATATTCTGATGGAGTAATCAATTTAAAATTACAATCATCATAATAAACCTTTTTAAATAAAATATACAACCAATATGGACCTTCATACCACCAATGTCCATAAAGTTCTGCATCATAAGGACATAAAATAAGAGGTGGGTTTGGCATATATTGTGAAACATTATCTATCTGTGCATTTCTTGAATCTAGAAAATGACCTGCTTGCTTTTCGGCAGAATCCTTTGCCCATTGAACATTATAATAATCTTTGAATTCAGTTTTTCCAGTAATTCTGTAATACTTAATACCTGTATGAACTCTAACTCCATTGTGGGCTATATAAGGTTTTATGTAATCGTAATCAGCTTCGTAGCCAATATCTCTATAAAATTCTCTGTAATTAAAATCTCCAGGATATCCATTAATAGAGCTCCATACTTGTCTTGAAGATTCAAGGTCACGACCAAATGCTATAACACCCTCTGGTGAAACAATTGGAGCAAATGTACCATAAACAGGAGTTGGGTCTGCATATAAAATTCCATGCGTTTCTGTAATTATATATTCAATTCCGAATTCTTTTAAATATTTATCTGCCTCTGGAACATATCCACATTCTGGTAACCAAATTCCACGAGGTTTTCTTCCAAAATATCTTTCATAGGTTTGAACACCAACTGCAATTTGTGCTTTAACAGTTTTCTCATTAACATATAAAATAGGGAAGTAGCCGTGAGTTGCGCCACATGTAATAATTTCTAAAACTCCTATATCTTGAAAATGCTTAAAACCTTGAATTATATTGCAATTGTATATATCTTTAAAAACATGCAAATCGTTTGAATATCTATCATAATAATAATGTGAAAGTTTATTTAATCTTTCATCATATTTTGTTCTTTCAATTTCTTTTTTAGAAAGTTCAATTAATCTCTTTAAATATTTTATATATTTTCTTTGTAATAATTTATTATCAAGCATTGATAGAAGTGGAGGAGTCATAGACATTGTTATTCTAAAATCTACCTTTTCTTCTACAAGCTTTTGAAAGTTTAAAAGTAGTGGTATGTATGTTTCTGAAATAGCTTCAAATAACCAGGTTTCTTCTAAGTAGTCATCACTTTCTGGATGATGAATAAAGGGAAGATGGGCATGTAGTACGAAGCTAACATATCCTTTTTTATCTTGCATTTTAAAAATTCTCCTTTGTAAAGTTTTTATAGCAAAATATATTAATTTTAAAACCTTTGGTGTCGCAACTTCCATATTTTAAAATGCTAGTATGTAAGTTGCTCCAGTCGCCCTGCGCTTCGCTCCGGTTGGTCGCTTACGCAGGTTTTAAAATTAATATATTTTGCTAATGCTAATATTATTAAAAAAATTTTGAAGATGGATTATATAAATTCTCATCTTTATAAAGTTCTTTATATAAATCATAAATATTATAAATTTTGCCCATATTTCTTAATAAAGATAAACTTGCGAAAGATCTCCCTGTTAATTGATTAGTTTTAACATTTCTAAAATAAACCATATTTTGAACTTTATCAATCAATATTTTATCATTTGGGGCTTCAATTTCGTTAGAAGATGATATATACACATAGTCAGTTCCTCCGATATCTGCAGGATTGTAAATAGGGCGTCTACCAAGTTCAACTCTATAATCACATTTGCTATCAGCTATATGTAAATACCAACTATTGGCAAAATCGTTTATTTCAATTTCAAAATTATAATTCATAGTATCATTGAAAATTTTTAAAACAGGCTTAGTTGTTTCAAAAAAGTTTTCACCAAATTGCTTTTTATAATTTTCTCTATCTTCATCAGAAATATCCCAATAAATGAATAGGGTAGTTGGAGTTTGCGCTAGAATTTTTACAATAGTTTGATTATATCTGTATGGCAAATCATAATATTCAACTATATCCATGTTTTTTGAAGTTTTTTTAGTTGTTAATTTCTTTGCTGAAGCTTTTGTTGTTGCTTTTTTAGCTGTTTCTTTTTTGGTTGATACCGCTTTTTTTCTAGAAGTTTTATTTTCTGCTGTAGCTTTAGTAGTAGTGCTTTTTAAAGGCTCTTTTTTAGAAGTCTTTTTTGTTGATGAACTTTTAGCAGTTGCTTTTTTAGTTTCTTTCTTTTCAGCAACTTTTTTGGCAGTTGTAGATTCCTTAGTAGTAGCAGTCTTTTTAGATGATGTTTTTTCTTTACTTTCAGCTTTTTTTACAACTTTTTTCTTAGCTTCATTTTCAATTTCTGGTGTTTCTTTAGTTTTTCTAGGCATTATGTTTCCTCCTAAGTAAAATAAATTTTCCTACATATATACTATAACAAAACAAAAATAAATTCAATAAAAAAATAAAAATTTTGTCAAAAAATATTTACATTTTTTTAAAAGTTGTATAAAATGTAAAAAACGGACTAACAAAAGAAAAAAATGAAAATTTAAAAAATAAAAACAGAAGAAAATTTGTCTAAAGGAGGCATATAAATCAATGAAAATATTGATGTTAACATGGGAATACCCACCAAGAATTGTAGGAGGAATATCTAGAGTAGTGCATGATTTATCACATACTCTAATAAAAGATGGACATGATGTAACTGTTGTAACATACAAAGAAGGGGATGCTCCATATTTTGAAGATGACAAAGGGGTAAAAGTATATAGAGTAGATAACTATATGATAAATCCTAATAATTTTATAGATTGGGTAATGCAATTAAACTTCAATTTAGTTGCAAAGGCAAATGAAATAATTGCAAAAGAAGGAAATTTTGATGTAATCCATGCACACGATTGGTTAGTAGCGTATGCTGCAAAAACATTAAAAAATTCATACAATATGCCAATAGTTGCAACAATACATGCAACAGAGAGTGGAAGAAATAGCGGAATACATGATGAACAACAAAGATATATAAACGATACAGAATGGATGTTAACTTATGAAGCATCAGAAGTAATTGTGAATAGCAATTACATGAAAAATGAAATTCAAAGATTATTCGGTCTACCTTATGATAAAATAAATGTAGTTGCAAATGGAGTTAATTTAACTGCATTCAATGGAATTGAAAGAGATTATAATTTCAGAAGAAAATTTGCAATGGATAATGAAAAAATTATCTTATTCTTAGGAAGACTCGTATATGAAAAAGGAGTTCAACACTTAATTTCAGCAATGCCCAAAATACTAGAAGGATATCATGATACAAAACTAGTAATAGCTGGAAAAGGTGGAATGATAGATGAGCTAAAAGCTCAAGTAAATGCCATGGGAATTGGAGAAAAGGTTTACTTTGCAGGTTACTTAGGAGGAAAAGATGTACAAAGAATGTACAAAGCTGCTGACGTTGCGGTATTCCCAAGTACTTATGAGCCATTTGGAATAGTTGCATTAGAGGCAATGCTTTCTGAAAGACCAATTGTTGTTTCAGATATTGGTGGATTGAATGAAATCGTGCAACATAGAGAAAATGGAATGAAGAGCTATGCGGGAAATCCAAATTCTATTGCAGATTCAATACTAGAATTATTATATGACCATAAATTATGCGCAGAAATAACAAAAAAAGCTAAAAACAAAGTAAGAAATGAATACAATTGGAGTAAAATTGCACAAGATACACACTTTACATATCAAAAGGCAATTTGTCAATCAATGGCGGAAAAACAAAAACGCGAAATCGAACAAGAAAGAGCAAGAAAAACGAAAAAAGCAAGAGGAACAGAATCAGAAATTACAAATTTACTTACATTCAAAAAACGTCAAGCTTATGCATAAAAAGTGGTCATTTATATGACCACTTTTTTGTTAAATTTTTTGTTGGATTTAACAAATTTTGGAAAAAATTAAATTTCTACAAATTTAGCAAAAAAATGGTGTATAATATAAAATAACAAGGAGAAAGAAAATGGAAGAATTTAAATCAGGATTTGTAACTTTAATTGGAAGAACAAATGTAGGAAAATCAACACTTATAAATTTATTAGTTGGAGAAAAAGTTGCAGCAATTGCAAATAAAGTACAAACAACAAGAACAGCTATAAAGGGAATAGTAAATAGAGAAAATTCACAAATTATTTTTACAGATACACCAGGAATACATAAACCAAAAACAAAATTAAACGAAACAATGGTAGAAACATCATTTTTAAGCATCCCAGATAGTGACTTAATTTTGTTTGTAATAGAAGCTACAAGCGAAGATATTGGCAGAGGGGATAGAATAATTTTAGATAAAATAAAAGAGTCTAAAAGAAAAACTATTCTTATAATAAATAAAATAGATTTGGTTCAAAAAGATAGCTTACTAAATCTAATTGATATTTACAGAAAAGAATATGATTTTACAGCTGTAATCCCAGTTTCTGCTAAAAAAGAAAAAACTCGAGAAATAATTTTAGAAGAAATAGAAAAGAACTTAAAACCAGGCCCAGCATATTATGATATGGAAGAATATACAGATCAAACTTTAAGACAATTAGCGGAAGAAACAATAAGGGAAAAAGCATTAAGAGTGTTAGACCAAGAGGTACCTCATGGGATTTTTGTAGAAGTTGAAAAAATGGAATTAAGAACAAATAAAAAAGGCGAAGAAATATATGATGTGGAAGCAACAATTTATTGTTTAAGAAATTCACATAAAGGTATTATAATTGGTAAAAATGGCGAAATGTTAAAAAGAATTGGAACAATGGCCAGAAAAGACATGGAGCAAAATTTTGGATTAAAAATAAATTTAAAAACATGGGTTAAAGTCAAAGAGGATTGGCAAGAAAATGATTCTATTGTTAGCAAATTTAAGTTAAAAAAATAGTATAAAAAAATAAAAAAAGCAAAAGATATTTATATTAGAGTAATCTGTATATTTTTAGATAACTTGAATATACAAACTTTGAATATAAGGAGGCAAGCACATGATAAAGAAAATTGCATGGGATACATTCAAAAAGACAGGAAATATTGATACTTTTATGGAATATAAGCAAATTGAGAATATTGAAAATAATATTAAGGAGATTCAAAATATTACCAATTTAAATTTAAAAGATAATAATAAAAAATAGAGGAATAAACACATGGCAAATGTTAAAACAAACGGAATTATAATTGCAGAACATAACCTTGGGGATTTTGATAAAATGCTTACTATTTTAACTCCGGGATTTCGGCAAAATTTCTTGTGTTGCCAAGGGGGCGAGAAAACCTAATAGTAGCTTACTTGCTGGTACACAGTTATTCTGCTTTGGAGAGTACCTTATGTTTAAAGGTACTACTACATATCACATGAATTCGTGCGAAACTATTGAGATTTTTTATGATCTAAGAACAGATTTAGATAAATTAAAGTATGCAATGCACATTTTGAAAATTGTTCAAGATGTAACAACAGAAAATCAAAATTGCTTTAGAATTTTGCAACTTGTATTAAACACGCTTTATACAATTGCACATTCTGATAAAAATTTAGATTTAACTTTAAGTATTTTTAAATTAAGGCTTTTATGCATTTTAGGATTCACTCCAAGAGTAGAAAAATGTGTAAATTGTGGAGAAAAGACTGAAAACTATGCATTCAGTTTAAAAAACAATGGATTTAAATGTTTGGCTTGTAGTAAACAGGACAAGTCAACAATTTCAATGAGTGAAAGTACGCAAAACGCAATTATATATACAATTACAGCTCCTCCGAAAAAACTATTTTCTTTTAATTTGAAAGATGAAGCACTGGAGGAATTTAAGATTATTACAAAACTTTATTTCAATGAAAAGCTTGAAAAAGAATATAGGGTAGAGGATTTGTTCTGATTTTTTTAAAATAAGAATATATAAATATTCTATATTTAACAATAAAACTTGACAATTTTAAAATAAATTATATAATAAGGTTACAATCGTAGTAAAAACAAAAAAGAAGAAGGGAGCGATTTTTATGAAAATAAAAATAACAGGAAAGGAACTAAAGATTACAGAAGCTATTAATGACTATGTAGAAAAGAAACTAGATAGAATTGATAAGTATTTTGAAGATGCAGAAGCAGAAGTAACTCTAAAAACAGAAAAACAAGAACAAATAGCAGAAATATTTGTTACAGCAAATGGAGAAAAATACAGAGCGGTAACAGAAGATAGAGACTTATATGCTTCAATAGACAAAGATATAGATATCTTAGAAGGTCAAATTAGAAAAGTAAAAACTAAAAAAGAAAAAATGATGAAAGATGCATCAATAAAAAACTTAGAAGTAGCACCAATTCATGAAAATGAAGTGGCAAATGAAATAGTAAAAACATCTTACTATGAAATAAAACCAATGCTACCAGAAGATGCAGTGTTAAAATTACAAGAAAAACCAACACATAATTTCATGGCTTTTATAAATTTAGAAACAGGAAAAGTAAATGTAGTACATAAATTAAAAGATGGTAAAAACTTTGGTTTAGTAGAACCAGAAGCATAAGAAGATTGAATCGAAACATTCGGGGACACCCTAAAAAGTAGGCTAATCTACTTTTTGGGGTGTCCCTGAATGTTTCGATTCAATTTTTAAAACTACAACTATTTCATGTTGTTTTCAGCTTGTTGGATAAGTTTTCTAACCATGTTACCACCTATTCTACCAGCATCTCTTGAAGATAAGTCACCATTGTAACCGTCTTTTAAGTTAACACCAACTTCTGAAGCTACTTCATATTTGAATCTATCTAAAGCGTCCATAGCTTCTGGAACTAATTTTTTGTTTGAATTGTTTGCCATTTTAATTCACCTCCGTTTAATTACATTTATAGAAAAAACTTAAAATCTGTTTTTCTAATACTATCATTTGCAAATTTGAAAAAAATAAACTGGAAATATATTGAAAAAAATAAAAAGATAAATATTACAGAAATATTACAAAAATGTTACAGAAATATTATATTTTTGAAATGAATGTCAAAAATATTGATTTTAAATGACGAATATTATAGAATAAAGTAGATAGTGATTTATCGAAAAAAACATATAAAAATAAATTAAAGGAGGAATTTGTTATGGCAACAAATCCAATGCAAAGAAAAGCAAGAATATCATTTATATTAGGAATGTTACTTACATTATTGATATGTGGAGTAATAATCGCATTATTATTTATGCAAATTAAAAAATATCAAGATAAAGAAAAGGCAGATGTCGCATCACAAGTGCAAGTATATGCTTTAAATACAGATGTTGGCTCAGGGCAAGTAATAACATCTGACATGTATACAAGAATTACAGTAAATAGGTCAATGGTTCCAGCAGATGCAATTGGGAATTTAGATAATTTATCTGTTTATGCGTTACAAGACAAAGAAGGAAACGAGTTATACATAAAAAGAGATTCAGAAGGGTATGCTAGAAAAAATGAAGACGGAACGCTAAAATTATATATAACAAAAGACAATAAAGAATATGAAGTAATGCAAGACAAAGAAACAGGTAACTATTATATAAATAATAATAATCAAAAAAATTATTTAGAATTAAATAACATTCCAATTATAGCAAAAGTATCAATGAAAAAGAATACAATTATAACAACAGAATTACTTACAAAAGGTGATGACACAATAGCAAATGACGTTAGAAGACAAGAATATAACTCATTTGTATTGCCAATGGATTTAACAACTGGAGACTATGTAGATTTAAGATTAATGCTTCCAACAGGACAAGATTACATAGTAATTGCAAAAAAAGAAGTTGAAATACCAATTGTTGGCGGTTCAGAATCAACAGATACTGTTTGGCTAAAAGTTGGGGAAGATGAAATCTTAACAATAAGTAGTGCTATAGTTGATGCATTTAGAATTCCAGGTTCAAAATTATATATGACAAAATATACAGAAGCAGGAATGCAAAAAGCTGCAACTCCTACATATATAGCAACAGCAGAAACAGTAAATTTAATAAACAGAGATCCAAACATATTAGCAAAAGCTTCAGAAGAATTAAATAAAAGATATAATCAAGTTGGATATCAAGAAATTAGAAGTAATTACTTAAATAAAGCAGTTGAAGCAGCAGGAGACGAAGGCGAAGCAAATGTAAGATCAAAAATTCAAGAAAGTATTACTACAACACAAGATACAAGAAGAAAATACCTAGATTCACTAGGTGGAGCAAACTAAAAGATAAAAGCTAAGTAGAACGAAGGGAGAAAAAATGAGAAAAATCGGATTTATAGGCGCTTATGATAAAATAGATATGATGATAAATGTGGCAAAGGTATTGACCGAATGTGGAAAAAAAGTGCTTGTGATAGATTCCACAATTTCTCAAAAAGCAAGATACATTGTTCCTGCATTAGAATCAACACCGGCATATATAACTGAATTTGAACAAATAGATGTTGCAGTTGGCTTTAGAAACTTAAGCCAAATTAAACAATATTCTTTTGTAGAGCAGGAACAAGAACTTCCATATGACATAGCATTAGTAGATATAGATAATCCATATAATATGCCTGGATTTGAATTACAAGAAACAGAAAAAAACTTTTTCGTAACATCATTTGACTTGTATTCATTGAAAAGAGGAATGGAAATATTGGCAGCAATGCCAATTCCATTAAAACTAACAAAAATTCTAAATTCAAAAAACTTGTTAAAAGAAGAAAATGATTATTTGGATTATTTGTCAGCGCACATAAATATAAAATGGGAAAGAGAAAAAGTATATTTCCAACTAGAAAATGGGGATTATACTGTAATTACAGAAAACCAAAGAGTAAATAAAATAAAATTCAAAAAGCTTAGCACACAATATAAAGATAGCATAGAATATATTTCAGCTCTTATATGTGACAAAGAAATTGCAGAAAGCCAGATAAGAAAAGTGATTAGAGAAATAGAAAAAAGAGGATAGAAATAAGAAAGGAAAATAATATGTCTATAATAACATTTATGAGTAACGGAAAAGAACAAACAGGAAAAACATTATCAGCAGTTGCAATAGCTACACTTATGGGAATACAACATAATATGAAAATATTATTAGTTTCAACAGCAAAAGACAGTTCAACACTTAACAATTGCTTTTTTCCTAAACACAGAAATAAATTTGTTCCTCAAAATAAATTTCTGGGAAATAATATGAATGGTATAGACAATATGCAATCAGGAATGAGTGGGCTTATAAGAATGGCAAAAGCTAATAAAATTGAACCAGAAACAATAAGAAATTATACAAAAGTTGTATTTAAAGATTCAGTTTTAGAGGTATTATTATCAGGAAATGAAGTCGAAGAAGATATATCTACTTATTATCCAGAAATTATAAAAATGGCAAATCAATATTATGATTGGGTAATAGTAGATTTAGACGAAGATATTGATGTGCCAACTAGAAGAATTATTATAAATGATTCAAATTTAGTAGTTTACAACCTATCACAAAGACTATTAAGTATAGATAACTTTATGGTGGAAAAATCACATAGTAAATTACTATCATCATTTAAAACAATTGCATTAGTTGGAAAACATGATAAATTTTCAAAATACACAGCAAAAAATATTACAAGATATATGGGCGAAAGAAATCAAGTACTAACAATACCATATAATACACTATATTTTGAAGCAGCAGAAGAGGCAACAGTGCCAGATTTCTTCATAAATTCAAGAAATGTAGACAAAGAAGACAGAAACTATTTATTTATACAAGAAGTAAAAAGAGCAGGAGAAGCAATCCGATATAGATTACAAGAATTACAGATGAGAATGTAAAGAAAGGGGATAATTCAACCATGAACATAACCAACATATTATTGATGGTAGCTGTTTTGGGCATAGCAGGATTTGTATTATATTACTATCTAAAAAATAAAAAAGCACAAAAAGTTGAAGAAACCATCAATGTAGATGATAAAACTTATACTCTAGAAATGATGAAAAACTTTGTTAAACGTAGATTAGACGAAATAACAAAAGTTAACCTATATGATATAGGCCTTTCAGAAGAAGAATTAAAAAGAAGAAAAAATAAAAAGTATGAGTTAAAAAAAGCTTTAAAAGGTTGTACATATGGTGATGTTAACGACAAAAAATATGTTAAAGAATTGATATTTGACATATTACAAAAAGAATATGGAGTAACAGAAACAAATATATCAAAAGCAATACCATTCGACATTCCATCATTATTAACAGCACAAGACAAATTTGATGTTTTAATATATGCTTATAAAAAAGAATTTGGATATGAAGCTTTAACAGAAATGATAAAAAAATACAACTTAGCTCAATTAAAATATGTATCTGGAGAAACAAAACCATGTTATGTTATAACAGAAGATGAAATTGCAGATATATATGAAAAAGAAAATATCCAATTAACATTTTCAGACAAATTAGCTATAGTAGTTCAAAGAATTTATCAACACTACAAAGGATATAGCTCAATAGATGAAGTAAGAGATATGAACATAGATGGTGTATCTGGTGGTGTATCTGGTTTACCAGAAAGTTTCTTAAGCCAAGTTGCACAAACAGATGGAGATTATCTATCACAAGTATCAGAACATAAAGTCCCAAGAGCATGCGATAGTATTTGGATATTCTTCCAAGGTAAATCAATTCGTTTAGCATTCTTATCATTTGGAACAGAAGCTGAACTAAAAAGAGTATGCCAAAACATATACAAATACAATAACCCAGGACAATTATCAGACACAAATGGTTACAAAATCAATGAAATGAAAGATGGTTCCAGAGTTGTTGTTGTAAGGCCAAGTTTCTCAGAAACATGGGCGTTCTTCGTAAGAAAATTCGACGTTAAGCGTTCAACACTAGAGCAATGGTTCAAAGGTGAACCAGGTTCACTAGAATCAATAGAATTATTAAAATACTTAGTAAAAGGAGCCAGAATCATATCAATTACAGGTGAGCAAGGTTGCGGTAAAACAACAATGCTTATGGGAATGATAGAAAACATATACGAAACAATGAACATCCGTGTTCAGGAAACTGCATTCGAGCTTCACTTAAGAAGAATATATCCTACAAGAAATATTCTTACATTCCGTGAAACAGATACAATTTCAGGGCAAGAAGGTTTGGACGTTCAAAAGAAAACCGATGGTTCCGTAAACATCATAGGTGAGGTTGCAACAGACCCCGTAGCATCTTGGATGATACAAGCAGCCCAAGTTGCATCAAAATTCACATTATTTACTCACCACGCAAAAACATTTCCAAACTTAGTAACAGCACTTAGAAACTCAATGCTTAGAACTGGAGTATTCAAAAACGAAAAAACAGCAGAAGAACAAGTTGTATCAGTTCTAAACTTTGATATACACTTAACAAAAGACTTTAGAGGAAAACGTTATGTAGAAAGAATTACAGAATGTATTCCAATAGAAGAAAGAAATGAATATACATTCGACCATAGAAAAGAAACAACATTAGAAGGAAAATTTGATAAATTTTTCGATAATGCAACACATTTCTTTACAAAAACAACAGATAGACAATTATACATGTACAGAAACATATTAGAATATGTAGATGGAGAATACATAATCACAAACCCAATTACACAAGACAACCTAAAAGAAATGAGAATGAACATGGACGAAACAGACCTAGAAAGTTTCGATAATTTCGTAGAAAGACATTGGGGAAACAATATAAAATCAGCGTATGAAACAGTAAGTGCAAACGCTGTAGCAAGTAGAAATACAGAAGAAAAAACAATAACAAAAAGAAGAGGAAGACCTTCAAAAAAATTAAGCTAAAATTAATCAAAGAGAGATATAAAAATCTCTCTTTGGACAGGTACATTGCAAAAAATGTCATAAAAGGAGGTGCAAATTAAAGTGTCTAATCAAATGCTATTCATAATAATAGGGATTTCAGTAGCATTATTTGTTGCAATAATTATAGCGTACATAATAATCTCTAAAAAGACCAACAAATCAGAATATAAAAGAATACAAAAACTACAACAAGGTACAAAGGAAAGTAAATTTTCTGCAGAAATAATATTACAAAAATTATATGTGACCTATGTTAGAATACCAGGATTAAAAAGATATATTCTAAAACTAAGAAGAAGACTTGAAATAATAAACCTAGAGGATGAATATAACACCAGAAAAGCAGCATCAAAAATTCTAACAAGAACATTAGTAATACTAATTCCTGTTTTATTTGCAACAGTTTCAATTACAAAAGAGAATACTCTATTGATGGTAATATTAATACTATTTGAAATATTCATGGTAGATACTTTAATAGACGGCTCAGTAGATAAATTAGATAATAAAATACTAAAAGAACAAATAGACTTTTTCTCAGAAATAAGACATGCTTACCATGAGTTTAACATGGTAGAAGAAGCGATATACCAAGTATCACAAGATGACGAAAGAAGTGTATCTGCACAAGGAGAAAAAATATACGAAATATTAATCTCAGATGACCCAGAAATGGAATTAGAAAAATATTACGACGTTGCTCCAAATAGCTTCCTAAAAGAATTTGCTGGAGTTTCATACTTAACAAAAGAATTTGGAGATAGAAAAGTAGATGGAGCATCGCTATACTTAAAAAATGTTAACAACATAACACAAGAAATGCAACTAGAAATATTAAAAAGAGATAAATTAAACTATGTATTCCAAAGTTTATCATTTATAGCAATTGCACCAGTTTTATTCCTAGAACCATTAAAATCATGGTCAATATCAAACTTTGCATTTACAGAAAGTTGGTATAATGGAAAATCTGGAATGGTAGTGCAAATTTTAATATTAATAATCGCCTTTGTATCATATATATTAACCAGAAAATTAAAAGATAATGGTTCAACAAATATGAACACAAAAAATACAGAAAATCCATGGCAAAAGAAAATATATGACAAAAAATTAGGTAAAAAAATAGTAGACCTATTTATGCCAAAACAGGGAACAAAAGAACATAGAAAAGTAAGCAAAATGCTAAAAGATTCTGCATCACCATTAAAAATAGAGTGGTTGTATACAAATAGAATAGCAACAGCCATTGTAACCTTAATAGCATCAATAATACTATTTGCTAATTTACATACAATAGCAATAAATTATATATACACAAATCCAACTACAGACTACGATTTAATAAGTGGGTTATCAGACAAGGATAAAAAAGCAGCAATGGAAGTAACAGAAATACACAACAAGTTCTTGGATAAATATAGGTATTCAAATCCAAATATAAAACAAGAACAAATACAAGCAGATTTAGCAAAATCAGAAGATTTTCAAACTGCAAAAGAAGAAGATATAACAAAAAATGCAAAACAAATATATGAAAAATTGCAAATAGTAAAACAAGAATTCATGCAATGGTATGAGATATTACTTGCAATAGTATTTGCAGTTGCTGGTTATATGTCACCAATTTGGTTACTATTCTTCCAAGTTAAAATGCGCCAATTAGAGATGGAAGATGAAGTAATGCAATTCCAAACAATAATACTAATGCTAATGAGAATAGAAAGAGTAAACGTAGAAATAATACTAGAATGGCTAGAAAGATATGCAAACATATTTAAGCCAGTAATTTCAAAGTGTGTTAACAACTACGAAGCAGGAGCATGGGAAGCACTTGAAGAAATGAAAAACGAAGTAACATATCAGCAATTCATAAGAATAGCAGAAAGCTTACAAGCTGCAGTAGAAAAAATACCAATCAGAGATGCTTTCGATGAATTGGATTCAGAAAGAGATTATTACCAGGAAAAACGTAAAGAATCAAACAATAGATTAATTGCAAGAAAAGCAATGATAGGAAAAGCAATAGGATTTGCGCCAATGATATGCTTATTTGTAGGTTACTTAATTGTGCCATTAGTATTTATAGGATTTACAAGCATGTCAAACTCAATGACAAGTTTATCAGCAGGAAAATAAAAAGTAAAAATTATATTGAAAAGGAGGTTAAACTATTATGGAAAATGCAGCAAAAGCACTACTTATAGCAGGTAGCGTATTACTTGGAATAATAGTTCTTAGTATATTTATGATAATGGTAAATAGTTTAACCGACTATCAACAAGCACAAACTCAAATAGAAAAAAATCAAGATATTGTTGCCTTCAATAATCAGTTTCAAGGTTATATGAGGAGCGATCTTGCAGGAACAGATATACTTTCTTTAATAAATAAAGTAACATATTATAATAAAGCCAAAGCATCAGATGCAATAGGAGCTGACGATGCGGGAAATCAATATGTGTATGAGCCTATAACTTTGGTTGTAAATATGAATGATAATAATTCTGATTTAGCAATGGATGGAAACAACAATTTAATATTTGTAAACTCCAAATTCACTATTAAAGGTGATACATCTGAATTAGATAATAATTTATCTGTAATTAGAGAATTATTAAAAAATACACTTATGCCTAAATCCCCCACGGTTGCATATCATGATTCATTGCCGGTAGATTATAATAGTATACAGCCGTATTATTCGGAGGGAATATTTAAAGCCTTATTAGAAAATTACAATTCAACAGAATCAATTTTTATAGCTAGAGATGAATTTGATTCATTAAGTGAGGCTGAAATAAGACAAAGATTTAGATCTTTCAATATAGCGGTTGGTAAAACTTTTTTCCCTTTGATTAACAAAGATAATAAACCGATTAATATAGATTCTTTAAAAAGCTGGTGGAATGATTATTTTGACAAAAGTCGATATACTATACAAAAAGATTCAGAAGGTAATACCATTGAAAAAGAATTAGCTTATTATTACGAATATGCTCAATTCCAAAGAGGAAAATTTGAATTCGTTCAGCCAGGAGCTGGGCAGGAAACATATAGCTCAAATACTGGAAGAGTAAAATACATGGAGTTTAAATTCACAGGAGAATTTATATAAGTTAGGAGTAGATTATGGAAAATGCATCAAAAGCATTGTTAATGGCTGCAGGGATACTAATGGGAATTTTAGTATTATCACTAATAGTATATATATATGCAACTTTTAGTGATAATACACAAAAAAATATAAAACAAATGGAATTAAACTATTTAACAGCATTTAATAGTAAATATCTATCATATGATGGAAGAGAAGATCTAACATATTATGACATCGCAAATGTTGCCACCATGGCAAGAAATGATAACAAAAATAATGAAGAACAAATATATGTGCAGCTAATGCGTAATCGTATGAGTCCTGGTGTGACTCCTCCTGATTCATTGCCGTTGTATAATTTATCTAATATAACTAATGCTAGATCTACTAGGCAATACAATGAATTTATAAATAGAATAAATAATGTAGAAGATTTTGACGATTCTTCTCAAATAATGGAAAATGTTAGTACTACAGACCTTGCAACAGGGGAAACAAAACCTGCAAGAGTATTGGTAAAGTATAAATGTGTAGTTAAAATTAGTGAAGAAACAGGAAGAGTTTATGAAGTGAACTTTTACAGATTAATAAATACTTGAAAAAAAAATCAAAAAATGTTATAATAAAGGTAGACATATGAGAAAATTTGTGGTATTTTTAGTAATGGTAGTAATAATTGTATTTATTGCAACTTATATGTATTTTAATTATAAAATAAACAGAGAAAAAATTGATGAAAAAAATAGCGAATTTGAAACATATTTAGGCAAAGAAATATATGGGGCAGATGTTGCTACACTGATAAACAAAGCATCATATAAAAACAGAAAAAACAATGTAGAACAAGATAAAAAAGGAAAATACATAGATAATGGCAATAATTCAATAAATATAGATATAAAAATGTTAGATGATGATAACACATACAATATGGAAAAGTTTTACAAAAGTGGAACATTGCAATTTGTAGAATATTATAGAGATATAAAATTTAAAGTAATGAATATAGAATATCATAAAGAAACAGGCTTAATAAAATATATTTTCATTGAACAAATTACAAAATAAAAACCCAAGATAAACAAGTTATTAAAATTTTATCAACACAATTGATAAATTAAAATAAAAAATACAAAAGTAAAGGAGGAAAAAATTATGGAGAATGCGTCAAAAGCTCTAATTATAGCAGGAGCGATATTGTTATCAATAGTTTTGATTACATTAGGTGTGTTGATTATAGGAAGGGGACAAGATGCAATAGATAGTACAAATATAGATGACCAGGTATTATCAACATGGAATCAAAAATTTACACAATATGAGGGAAATGGTGTTAATGGTTCAACAGTTAATACATTATTGAATTCTATTATTTCAAGTAATTCAATTGCAAATAGTAATGGTGAAAAGGAGAAAGTAATTACTTTATCTAGTAGTGTTATAACACAGAATACAAGCGATTGTTATGATTGTATAAAAACAAATGGACAACCAGCAACAACAGGATTAAAAAATATAACCAAATGGGCTGTAAATACAAAAAAATATAATGTGAAATTTGACTATAATCCTAAAGGATATGTTGCTGTTGTTTCTATTTCAGCATCTACTACATAGGAAAAATATTTAATTATTATAAATTATGTCATTATTTTTAAATATAATGAAATAAATAACGAAGGAGGAAAAAATTATGGAAAATGCGTCAAAAGCGCTAATTATAGCAGGAGCTATATTATTATCAATAGTATTAATTACATTAGGAGTTTTAATTATAGGAAGAGGACAAGAAGCAATAGAACAAACGAATATAGATGATCAAGTTGTATCAACATGGAATCAAAAATTTACACAATATGCAGGAAATGATGTAAGAGGAACAGATGTTAATATATTAATTAATGCTGTTTTATCAAGCAATGCATCATGCAAGAATAATGGAGAAGATGAAAAACTAATAACAATATATGATGGTGAGGGTACAAAAGCAGTTGGACTATCAATATCACCAGCTGGAACAACTCCTAACTATACTAAAAATTGTTCGAAGGTTACTCCAGGTTCTAAATATACTGTTTCTGTAACTTATGGTGATAAGGGATATATAACAGGAATAACTATTGCTAAGCCATAATAAAAACGAGGTGAAATACTATGGAAAATGCTACAGAAGCCTTAAAAATGGCTGGAGGAGTATTAATATTTGTATTGGCATTATCCATATGTATAAATGCCTTTACAAACACAAGGCAAGGAATAGACAACTTAGTTCTATATAGTGATAGAGAATTTCTAACAACATATGTAGAGCAAAATAAAGGTACAAAAAGAATTGTAGGTGCTGAATCAATAGTGCCTACAATTTACCGAGCTTATAAAGAAAACATAAAAATAAATTTTCAATTTTCAGAAAATCAAGAATCAGATATAGAACCTTTATACACAGTTTCCTCATACGGAAGTGAAGAAGACCAAAAAATATATTCTATAGACTTAGAAAATCAAGTACATGGATCTGAAAAACAAAGAGAATTTTTCTTATATAATATATTATTTGGAACCGGAATTAGAGGAAACATGTATTCTAATGATAAGTATGATGAGTATAAGGCTACTATATCAAATATTACATTTAATGGAAATGGACTTGGACTTTATCAAAGATTAACAAATGGAGATCTTATGGGTACTTATGAAGAAAGCTTAGGAGTATACTTTCCAACAGAAAAAGATGGTACTACAGATAAATCTACAACAAACAAAACTGAAAAAAAAGTTATAACATATAAAAAAGTTAATGAATAGAAAGGAGAAACTATGGAAAATAGTTGGTTAACAATAATTTTAGTATTTGTAATAATAGGTGGAATGGCTTTTTTCATAATGATTTCAACTGCAAACGATGTTGATAAGGTAACAGAAGCAGCTGTGCAACAAGACATATCTACATTTGTAAAAGAATGTGCAAATGAGGGGTGTGTTACTGCAGAAAAAGTAAATGAGTTACAAACAAATATCAATAGTCATGGAATTCTTTTTGATTTAAAAATATGGGTAGAAAGAAAAAGTGATACACCTACAAAGAAAACAACACAATTAAACAATGGAATGACTGAAGCAACACCATTTATTACAGAAGAATACACTCCAGAGGATATAAAAGATATGCGTGGCGGGCTAAAATTAAGAGAAAACGATTTGTTAGGTGCAAGTGCAGAAAATATTACTCCAACAAACGAGGATAGCCATTCAGGAAATACAGGAAAAGATTATTCTACAATGAAACCACAAGCAGTTGAAACTGTACATACAACTGGAACAAATTAAAAATTTAAGCAATGTAAATTACTTTGCAAATATTTATGTTTTAAAAATAGCTTGTAATATAAATATTACAGGTTATTTTTAGAATATGAAGATTATTGTAGCGGAGCTAATTATATGCTCCACAAATAATAAAACAAAGGAAAGAAGAATATGGGATTAGATAGATTAGGAATTCTTTTTATAGTAATAGTATTACCTATAGCACTTGTATTAAACACATATACAAACACACAGGTAGATACATTAAAAATGCAATTAGATTATGATTCAAAATTAAATGCATGTACTGCAGATGCAGTAAGAACATATCAAAGCAATTCATTAAGTGAAGATTTTTCAAATTTAGGAGATGTTCGTATTGGGAATATAAATGCTTCAATAAATGTGTTCTTTACGTCACTTGCATCAAACCTAAATATGTCTGGCTACAATAGGCAGTTTTTACAAGAATATGTTCCAGCAATAGTATTTACAATGTATGATGGCTATTATATTTATTCAAAGTATACAAATACTTTGGATGAGGGAGATTATAAGGCAGATGATGTAAGAAGTACTGATGGTAGTATACAAAAATATGCTTCAACATATAAAAATGGACAACAACTTTACGGTTTAAAACCATTTGTACATTATAGTTGTAGATATGTAAAAGGAAGCGATTATGACTTTGTTGTTTCATATACCTTAGATAATTATATTACTATTCAGGGAATTGTGAATGGTGTACCGGTAGACAAATCAGGATATTTGATTGATGTAGACAATAATAAGTGGTTTAATATAAGGTATGATAGTACAACTCAAAAGGCAACAGTAAGTGGAACCCTTAAATATAAGGGAATTGATATTGGTAATGAACCTATTTTAACAGACAACTTAGTATTAGAAAAAGAAAATGGAAGTCAACCAGAAACAAAATCTTATCCTTATCATAAAGTAAATGGTGTAAAATATTACTGGGATGGAGAATATTGGTTTACTATGCAAAATGGTAGACCCAATAAATCATATTATGATTTCCAATCTTTAGGCGGAACTTCATATGATAATTCTGCATATAACTATTATGTAAAAGCTTACGAATTTTCTTCATGGGTTAAGGAAAATTTATCTGGAATAACAGATGAGCATGCTAAAGTAGATTATGATGTATTAGATATAGATGGTACAGAAAAGACAATACAGGGGTTAACTCAAACAGGTAAAGAAATTTTCAATATGGATGGAATTGAAGAACCGGGTTCAAATTTTAATGAACATAGAAGAGCAGTAATAAGATACACAATAGAAAGAAATCTTTCAATTGCAATAGCAAATTATAATTACTATTCTGGAACACAAGGTTTAGACTTTAGAATGCCAAAATTCAGTGAGGCAGAGTGGGATAGAATACAACAAAACATGACTGTAATATCATACTTACAAGGTCTACCAATTGGAACAAAAATATATAATGGAGTATCTGTAATTCCTAACAATGAAAACGAAGAAGTTGTTTCAGAACAATCAATATATATAGGTGAGAAAAAAGCTGGTGAAGACAACTATTATTATTCTGTTTTAACAACACTGGATAATTTTACAGATCCAAACGAAGAAGAAGAATTCGTTGGAATCTACAATGTAGACTTAAGAAGAAAAGAGGTAGAATATAATAAGCAAAAATACTATTACTACCCAAAACTATATTTTGAAAAAAGGGCAACAGTTGTAGATATAGATGCGGAAAAAACAGATTCTTCAAAAAATATATACGCATATAATGGTAACATTTATAAATATATAGATGAAGTATTACTCGGAACTTCACCTGATCCAAGAACTACAAAGTATAAACTAGCTCAAGCATTTTACACCGCACTTGGTAGAGAGAGAGAAAGTAGATACAATCAAAGAAATAACTACGAAGAATTGCTAACAATGATGTCTGACGAAGAAGCAGAACTAGTAGACTTCAATGCACAATTTATGGAAAGTACTTATAAAGGAGAGAATAAAACTGCAGAAGAAGTACAGAAAATAATAAATATTGTATTAGATAATAACAATAGAGAAACAGACCCAAATAGAAGAGTTGTGGTAAGACAAGGAGGAGGACCAAATACAAATAATTCAGATTATTATGAAAATGGAAATACATCAGGAAATATAATATCCAATAAATGTGTGGAAGATTTAGATGCATGGACAACAGATAATACAATAAATAATTATGTTGTTGCTACAATGGGAACATCAAATACAGCTAATGGCTATAAAGGGGATTTATCTGTTACATCTAATAAAAAATACAAAATTAAGTATTATTATTATCAAGGCAGAATAAAAGTTATATATGTAAGCAAACCATATTAATTAAAAATTGCCAAAAGAGCTTGTCTCTTTTGGCAATTTTTAATTTACCTCTCTAATTTGTTTAAGCATAATATCTCCAAAAACAGCATACCCCTCTTTAGGATTATTAACCAAAACATGAGTTACAGCGCCAACAAATTTGCCATTTTGAATAACAGGAGAGCCACTCATACCTTGAATAATTCCACCAGTCTTATTAAGCAAATTTTCGTCAGTAACTTTAATTTTCATACTTTTATTATCATAATTATTTTCTCTAAAAATTCTTTCAATCTGAATGTTATATTCCTTAGGAGAAGTTCCATCCAAATTACACAAAATAGTTGCAGGACCTTCTTTAATTTCTTCTCTTAGAGCAACCTCCATTTCTTTAGAACTATCTAATCGAAGTGCAGAAGGGTTACTAACTTTTCCATAAATACCAAATTTTGTATTCTTATAAATAGAACCTATATTAGTCTGATTATCAATAGTTCCTTGAATTCTACCAGGATAACCATTTTCACCTTTTTTAATATTTAAAATCTGTGTAGTAATAAACTCTCCAGACTCAATATTAATCAATTCTTCTGTGTCAATATCAGTAATACCATGTCCAAGGGCACCAAAACTTTTAGTAGAAGAATCATAAAAAGTTACAGTTCCTACACCAGCTGCGCTATCTCTAACCCATAAACCAAGCTTATATTCATTATTGCTAGTTTGTACAGGAGTGATGCTACAAGTTGCGGTTGCATTATTATGGACATACTCAATTGCTAAATTTTTTCCAGAAGAGGCATTCACAGTATCAATTAAATCTTGTGTAGTAGAAATTTTAGTATTATCAATTGAAATAATAGAATCTCCTTCTTCAATACCAGAATTCTCATAAGGCTTATGCTTTTTATTATCAACACCTTCAATCTCAGACATACCAACAACTAAAATTCCACTAGTATATAACTTAACACCGGCAATATTACCGAGAAGGAATAACCTTAGTTCTAGGCAAAACATCCACCTCCATATTTTTAATAAAAAAATTATCAAAAAGGCTGACCTCCATAGTAGTCTTTCCGGCGTTATTTATCGTCTTACTACTACTAGAAGAAGTTTCAATAGTTTCATCAGAGTTAGAAATCCTAAAACCCAAAAAATTATTAACTCTAATAGTTTCACCTTCAAAAACAATCATACTATCTGGAATACTCTCAATTACAAGAGCATAAACATACACAATAATCAAAACAAAAACAAGCAAAAACTTAATAAAAAACTTTCTCATAGCACTCCTTATCCAACTTTTTGGGACACTCTTAAAATTCAAGGTCTTCTGACTTTTTGGGACACTCTTAAAAATCCAGGTTTTCAAACTTTCTAAGAGTGTCCCAAAAATCTAAACTTTTTAAGAGTGTCCCAAAAATCCATCCTCAAAAATCCATTTTCATTATTATTTACAAAATTTGAAATTTTATTCTAAATACTATTGACAAAAAAGTGTTCTGGTAATATAATCAAAACACGAACAATGTTTCAACGAAAAACTTTTTTGGAGGTATAATTATGATTTCAACATTACATATTAAAAATATAGGAATAATAGATGATTTAGTGGTTGATCTAAATGAAGGATTAAATGTACTTACAGGAGAAACTGGAGCTGGAAAAACTCTAATAATAGATTCAATAGAAATAATATGTGGTGGAAGATTTTCAAAAGAAATGATAAGAAAAGGTGAAACAAATTCATATATAGAATTATGCATGTTTGAACCAGAAAATGAACATTCAATGGATGGAAATATAATAATTTCAAGAGAAATAAGCACAAATGGAAAAAACATGTGTAAAATAAATGGCAGAATGGTTACAGTTGCGGAATTAAAAGAATTCATGTCAAACTTTATAGAAATACATGGTCAAAACAAAAATCAAGAGCTATTAAATAATAAAACACATCTATCATGCTTGGATGGCTTTATTGGGGATGAATTAAAAAACATAAAAGAAGAATATCAAACCAAATATGAAAGATATAATGAAATAAAAAAAGAACTAAAACAGAATTATGGAGATGACAAAGAAAAAGAGCGTAAGCTAGATTTATTAAAATATCAAATAGAAGAAATAGAAACAGCTAGCTTAAAGAAAGATGAAGAGCAAGAATTAGAAGAAAAGCGTAATTTAATGTTAAATGCTGAAAAAATAACACAAAATCTAAATCAGGCAGATGCTGTGTTAAGTGAACAAGGGATAGATGCTATAAGTTTAGCTATAAAAAGCTTAGAAAAAATAGAAAATATAGACGAAAAATACGAAAAAATTTCAAGCAATTTAAAAAGCTTGTATTATGAATTGCAAGAAGTTTCAAGAGATTTAAGCTCATACAATGATGAAATATATTTTGATGAAGAAGAAAGAAACGAAACAGAGGAAAGACTAGATTTAATACATTCTTTAAAAAGAAAATATGGAAACACAATAGAAGAAATATTGCAATACAAAGAAGAAATAGAGCAAGAGGTAGCTCATATTGAAAACCTAGATGAATACAATAATAAATTAAAACAAGAACAAGTAAAATTAAAAGAAGAAATGAATAAATTAGCATTAAAAATTCACAAAATAAGAGAAGAAAAAGCAAATATATTAAGCCAAAATATAAATAAAGAATTAAAAGACCTAGAAATGAAAAACGCTAAAATAAATGTACATGTAAATTATCTAGAAAAGGAATTCTATAAAACAGGAAAAGATGAAGTAGAATTCTACATTTCAACAAATGTAGGAGAAGATGAAAAAGAACTAGCCAAAATAGCATCAGGTGGGGAAATTTCAAGAATAATGCTTGCAATAAAAAAAGTATTGGCTCAAAGTGATAAAATGCCAGTATTAATATTTGATGAAATAGATACAGGAATAAGCGGAAATGCTGCCAATATGGTTGCTAAAAAATTAAGCGAAATATCAAAAAATCATCAAATACTTTGTATTTCTCATATGCCTTCTGTTGCAGCAATGGCAGACTATAACTATTTTATAAGTAAAAAAGTTGTAGAAGAAAGAACAAATACAAATATCAAATTATTAAATGAAGAAGAAATAATAGAAGAAATAGCTAGAATTTCTTCTGGACAAATTAATGATGTTACCATCAAATATGCTACAGAACTACGTTCTAAGAAAGCATCTTAATTTCTAAAGCTAACAGGCTAAATATTATTATTTTTTGCAACTCCCAACTGCATAAGAAACCCTAAATCAAAATTATTAAAATTTTGATAAGGGTTTCTAATTTGTCGGTCCCCCCGAATGTTGCTTAAAAATAATAATATTTAGCCTTTTGTAGCATTGGCTGGCAAAGTTGCTTTATAAAATTAAGATGTTTTTTAAAATAAGTCTAGTAAAAAAGCATATTTTGTGGTAAAATGGACCGGAAAAGGTGATAGAAATGTTAGAAAAAATAAACTCATCACAGGATGTTAAAAATTTAAATTTAAAAGAGAAAGAAATTTTAGCCGAAGAAATAAGAAAATACATATTAGAGGTAGTGTCTGAAAATGGTGGACATTTAGCCTCTAATTTAGGCGTAGTAGAACTTACAATTGCTTTAAATGCTGTATTTGATATCCCAGAAGATAAACTAGTATGGGATGTTGGTCACCAGAGCTATGTTCATAAAATTATTCATGGTAGACGAGAAGAATTAAAAAATATCCGTAAACTTGGTGGTATTGCTGGTTTCCCAAAAACAAATGAATCAGAGGCAGACTGCTTTAACACAGGACATAGCAGTACTTCTATTTCGGCAGCACTCGGAATGGCCAGAGCAAGAGACATAAAAGGAAAAGATAATTCTGTAATCGCAGTAATAGGGGATGGTGCTTTAACAGGGGGAATGGCGTTAGAGGCTTTAAATGATGCGGGTACAAGTAAAACTAATATAAAAGTAATTTTAAATGATAATGAAATGAGTATTTCAAAAAATATTGGTGGAATGAGCAGATTTTTAGGAAAACTTAGAACAAAAAGAACATATACAAAGTCAAATAATTCAATAAAAAGATTAATGGAAAAAATCCCATTAATAGGAAAGCCATCAGTAAAAGTAATTAGAAGATTAAAAAGAAGTATAAAGCAATTAGTAATTCCAAAAATGTATTTCGAAGATATAGGTTTTACATATTTAGGACCAGTTGATGGGCACAATATAGAACAATTAGAAGATGTTTTATCTTTAAGCAAAAGAGTTGCAGGTCCAGTTTTAGTGCATGTTTTAACTAAAAAAGGGAAAGGATATGAAATAGCTGAAAAAAATCCAGATAAATTTCATGCAACTTCTCCATTCAATATAGAAACAGGAGAACCAAAAAAGCCAAAAGCAAAAGATTTTTCAGCAGTTTTTGGAGAAAAACTAATAGAACTTGCACACACAAATGATAAAATAGTTGCAATTACAGCATCTATGAAAGATGGAACAGGACTTGCAAAGTTTAAGCAGGAATTTCCAAAAAGATTTTTCGATATTGGAATAGCAGAGCAACATGCAATTACACTTGCAGCGGGAATGGCAAAAGAAGGCGTAATACCTGTTGTGCCAATATATTCATCATTTTATCAAAGAGCGTATGATCAGGTAATACATGATGTTGCAATTCAAAATTTGCCAGTCGTAATGTGTGTAGATAGAGCTGGGTTAGTAGGGGCTGATGGAGAAACACATCAAGGAATGTTAGACATGGCATTTTTCAGGCTAGTGCCAAATCTTACGATAATGGCGCCAGCAGATTTTAAAGAATTAGAAGATATGTTAGAATTTGCTGTAAATCTTGGTAAGCCAGTAGTAATAAGATACCCAAGAGGTGGAGAATCTAATACTAAAATAGAAAAACATGAAAAAATAGAATTAGGAAAAGCTGAAATTATTGAAATAAGAGAAAAAGAAGAAAGAAGAAATCAAAATACAGAAAATACAAGGGGATTGGATGGGATAAATAATCTCATAAAAGATAGTACTGAAAAAATAAAGAACAAGAAAATAACAATAATTGCAATTGGTAACCAAGTTCCGAAAGCTATAGGAATTGCACAAAAATTAAAAGAACAAGGAATTCAACCAGAACTAATAAATGCAAGATTTTTAAAACCTTTAGATACTGAAACTATAAAATCTTCAATATTAAGAACAAAAAATGTAATTACAATAGAAGATGGGACATGTATAAATGGTCTTGGAACAGCTATTAAAGAACTTATTGTTGATGAAGGTTTACAAAATGTTAAATTTAAAGCTTTTGCATATCCAGATGAATATATTAAGCATGGTTCAGTTCCTGAACTTGAAGCTATATATGGAATGGATGTTTCTAGCATTTTGAATAATATCTTTGATAATTAAACTCAAAAATGAAAGGAATAAAGATGGAAAGAAAAGATTTACTAAATAACTACAAAAGGCAAGAAGACAAAATGCTACTTGCACAAGTACTTGATAAAATTGAGCAAATGGGAAAAACTCAAAAAATAGAAAGCACAGACTTTTTAGATATGTACCAAGTATCACTTGTAGAAACATTTTTAAAGAAAATTAACTTTGAAAACTACAAATTATATGGTGGATTTGATGATGCTGAAAGAAAGATTTTGATAATTTATACTGAAAAGTATACAGAAGAAATGCTTTCAAAAAATTATGGAAAACTATTAAAAATAGTAAGAGTAGAACTAGGAGAAGAGGAAAAAGGAAAATATGCTCACAGAAATTACTTAGGTGGAATTGTAAAACTAGGATTAAAACGTGAGAAGGTTGGAGATATTCTTGTATTTGATGAAGGAGCAGATATTATCACTTTAAATGATTTTGCAGAAATCTTACAAACAGAATTAGGTTCATTAACACGTTTCCAAAATAGTAATATAATCTCATTGGAATTAAGTAATTTAAGAGCATTAGAATTAAAGTTAGAAGAAGTAAAAATAATTGTGCCATCACTTAGACTAGACAACATAGTATCAGACTTAGCAAGAACCTCAAGAAGCAAAGCATCTGAAATAATTGCACAAGAAAGAGTATTTGTAAATGGCCAAAACGAAACAAAGCAATCAAAGCAAATCAAACAAGGAGATGTAATTACAATAAGGGGAAAAGGAAGATTTGTAATAAAGGAATTTACAGGAACAACAAGAAGTGGCAGAACAGTAGTATTAGTTGAAAAATATATATGAACTAAAATAAAAGAGCGAATGCTCTTTTATTTTAGTTCAACTATTGTTACTCCCATTTCACCTTCGCCAAAGGTTCCCATTCTAAAGCTTTTTACATGAGGATTATGCCTTAAAAATTCATGAATACCTTGTTTCAATTTTCCTGTTCCTTTACCGTGAACAATTCTAACACTTGGAAGTTTGGCCATAGCGCAGTCATCTAGGTATTTATCAATTAAAGCAGTTGCATCAAGCACATTTTCTCCAATTACATTAATTTCAGAATTTAAACTTCTAGCTTTTGATATTTTATAACTATAATTTGATTTTCCTTTATTATTAGATGAAGTTTTTCCTTTATTATCATTAACATTTTGTAAATTTGCAATATTTACGCTCATTTTCAAACTACCAATTTGGACTTGTACTTCATTATCTTTTGAAACATTAGAAAGTACAATTCCTTCTTGATTTAATGTAGTTACAAAAACTTTTAGATTAGGTTTAATTTCATTTACATCAATTGCTTTTGTTGCATTTGCAACATTATTGTTAGAAGAATTAACAGTTGAGGTTGCTTTTATTTTATCATTTAAAGAATTCCTAATATTATTCAAATCCTTTGAAGAGGCATTTGTAGCTTGTTTAATCATTTCGTTTACATCTTCTTTGGCATTTAACAAAATTTTTCTAGCTTCGATTTTAGCGTTATCTATGATTTCTTTGGCTTTTTGTTCTTTAGCAGAAATATCATTTTTAATTGAATTTCTTAACCTTTCAGCTTCATCAAGTTTGTTAGAAATTTCTTGTTTTTCCTTTTCAATTTGAATTTTATCGTCATAAATATTTTTCATAATAGCTTCAAACTTAATATCATCAGAATTTAATAAATTCTTGGCTCTTTCAATAATTGAATTATCAATACCAAGCTTTTTACTAATTTCAAAAGCATTGCTCTTTCCGGGAATTCCTATTAAAAGCTTATAAGTAGGAGAAAGAGTTTCGATATCAAATTCAACAGAAGCATTTTCAAAACCATCATTTGCTAATGCATATTTTTTTAATTCTTGATAGTGTGTAGTTGCAATAGTTAAAGCATTTAAATTTTTAAAATGTTCTAAAATACTAATTGCAAGGTTTGCACCTTCTAGTGGGTCAGTTCCAGAACCTAGCTCATCTACTAAGATTAATGAATTTGAAGTTGCATTTTTCAAAATATCAACAATGTTTAAAATGTGAGATGAGAAGGTACTTAAAGAATCTGCAATACTTTGGTCATCTCCAATATCAGCATAAATGTTGTCAAAAACATAAATAGAAGAACCTTCATCTGCAGGTATATTTAAACCTGAACAAGCCATCAAACAAATAAGTCCAGCTGTTTTTAAAGTAACAGTTTTACCACCAGTATTTGGACCTGTAATTATTAGAGAAGAAAAGTCTTTTCCAATCGAAAGGTTGATAGGCACTGCTTTTTCTTGTGGGATTAACGGATGTTTTACATTTTTTAAGTCAATAAATTTATTATTGTTAATAACAGGCATAGTAGCTTGTAATGCTTTAGAATACTTAGCTTTGGCAAATAGAAAATCTAAAGCACCAATAGTTTTAAAAGTAGTTTCTAAATTATCCACATAAGGCACAAACAAATTAGATAGTTCTTTAATAATTTTCTCAATTTCAAGTTTTTCTTCAATTTTTAAGTTGTTTAGCTCATTATTAAGTTCGAAAACTGCTAATGGTTCAATAAATACAGTTGCGCCTGTGCTAGAAATATCATGAACCAAGCCTTTAATTTGAGAACGACTTTCCTCTTTAATAGGTACTACATATCTATCATTTCTTATAGTTACAATATTTTCTTGAACATATTTTGCATGGCTTTGTAAAAATCCATTTAAAGTATTTTTAATATTTTGCTCTAATTTTCTTTGATTTCTTCTAATATCTTTAAGTTTAGAAGAAGCATCATCTGAAACAGTATTTTCATCAATTATAATCTTGAAAATTTTGCTGTAAATATCATAGTTTGTGTATAATTTTTCAAATTGTTCATTTAAAATCGGATAATCTTCCATATTTATAAAATCTTGTGTGAAATACTTTTTAAGTTCATCAGATATTTTCAAAACTTTAGCTAAATCTAAAATAGCTTTTAAGCTTAATGTACCACCAGATTCTAATATTTTTAAATAAATTTTGATATCTGCAATTTCAGAAATAGGTGGTGTTGATGCTTTATACAAAATACTTACAGCTTCATTAGTTTCATTTAACATATGATTCACTTCAGTTTTATTATTAGATGGCATCAATTTTTTTGCGCAATCTTTACCAATAAAAGTAACGCAGTAATTTTGTAAATTTTCTATTATTTTATTATATTCTAATTTTTCTAAATAAATATTGTTCATTTCAAAACTCCTTTTTCAATATTATACAAGCCTACAAATATTTAGTCAAATAATTTTCAAAAAAGGTTGTAAAAAAACAAAAAAATTGATATACTTTAAGCATATTTAAAGTATATATTCAAAGGAGAAAATCTTATGAAAAATTTAAGAGAAAATAAAGGTATAACATTAATAGCGCTAATAATTACTATAGTAGTATTACTAATAATTGCAGGGATTTCAATATCAGGTGGAATAACTGGAATAGAAGAAGCAAATGATAATAGAACAATGACAGAACTTGAAAAGGTACAACATGCAATAACTCAAAGATATTCTAAATTTGAGTTAACAAAAGATACATCTTTAATAGTTGGAACAAAAATAGATGATTTACCTACAATTCCAACACCAACAGGCGAAACAAAGGCTCCAACTTGGAAAGTTTTTCAAGTTACATCAGGTGCAACAGTATCAACACATCCAGAAAGAAAATATTATAGATTAAGCCAATCAGACTTACAAAATTTAGGGTTAACAGGAAGTGAAAATGGTTCTTCATATATAGTAAATTACTATTCTGGTGAAATATTTGATGAAAATAAAAAGCAAACATCAAAAGGAACTGTTTTATATAAAACAGCAATGGAAAACGAAGCAAGCGAACTTGGAGATGAATATATAAAAGATGGTATGCAAGTTTGGTATGATGGAATAAATAATACAGGAAGCGGGCATAGCAATTCTACTACAACTTGGTATGATTTAAGTGGTAATAATAATCATGCGACAATATATAATATTGCAACAACTCCAACAGCAGATAGTGGTTGGCACTCAAACTATTTAGCACTAGATGGAGTAGATGACTTTGCTTCCAAAACTGATATTTTAGTTGATGGAGCAAATGGAACAATAGAGATGATAGCTAAATGGAATAGTGGATTATATTTATTTAGAAGTGATGCAAGTGGAAATAGAACATATATTACCGGGAAGGTTACGACTAAAGGAAACCCAGCAGTACCTATCGTATTTGTTACTAATAATTTTCATAATTTATCATCAAGAGTATTAAAGTATTATACAGAAAAAGAAACGTCATATACTATGAACTATTACAATATGGTAGCTTCAGGAGAACCTCAAATATATCAAACAACTAATAATGGAAATTATATTTCAATTGGTTCATTTTTGGCTCATAAATGGGAACAAGGTTCCAAAATGCAAGTATTTGCTGTTCGTGTTTACAATCGTGGGTTATCAGAAGCCGAAATTCACCACAACTACATCCTAGACAAAGCAAGATATGGCATAGAAGAATAAATTTTTAGGAACGGGGAAAAAAGTACCCAAAGTCCTTTGGAAAATGAAAAAATATTACATGAGGAGTTGATTTTACTTGAATAATGAATTAAAAGAAAATAATAATGATATAATTATTTATACAACTGATGATGGACAGGTTGATATTGAGGTCAGGCTTGAAGATGAAAATGTTTGGCTAACTCAAAATTCCATGGCAGAGTTATTTGATACAACTAGAAATAATATTACAATGCATATAAAAAATATCTTTGATGACGGAGAATTACAAGAAAATTCAGTTAGTAAGGAATCCTTACTAACTGCCAAAGATGGAAAAAATTATAAAACTAAATTTTATAACCTAGATTTGATTATAGCAGTAGGATATAGAGTTAAGTCAATTCGAGGTACACAATTTAGAATATGGGCTAACAAGTTAATAAAAGAATATTAAATAAAATGGTATCAGCGTATTTAGATGTTGCAGAAATTAATGCTTTAAATATGCATGCAATGACAATGAAAGAATGGGTAAAAGAACTTGATGGATTTTTAACAATGACACATAAGGAAATATTACAAGGAGCAGGAAAAATATCACATGAAGAAGCATTAAAAAAAGCCCATATGGAATATGATAAATATATGAAAAGTCATTTAACACAAGCAGAAAAAGATTATTTAGAAATAATGGGCGAAGATATAAAAAAACTTAAATAGAAAGGCGAAGTATGAATTTAAAAGAATTAGTACAAAACAATTTAAAATTAAATACATCAAAAATATATTTTGATGAGCAAATGACAAAGCACACAACCTTTAAAATAGGGGGGCCTGCAGAAGTATTTATAAAGGTTGAAAATATAGAAGATTTAAAACAAATTTTAGATTTTACAAATAAAAACAATATTAAATTAACAGTAATGGGAAACGGAAGCAATGTGCTAGTTTTAGATAGTGGAATAAAAGGAATAGTAGCAAAAATAGAAATAAAAAAATTTGATTTTGGGGATGATTTTGGGGACACTCTTAAAAATCAAGGTTCAAATCAAACTTTTGAAGAGTGTCCCAAAAATCAAGATGGAAACAATTTTGAAATAACAGTTGGGGCAGGAAACAAAAATATAGAAATAGCACAAAGCCTATTAAAACACGAACTTACAGGATTTGAAGAAATATCAGGTATTCCGGGCACAATAGGCGGAGCAATAAGAATGAACGCAGGTGCACATGGAAAAGAAATAAAAGACTTAGTAAAAAATGTAACTGTAATGGATTACAATGGCAATATAAAACAAATGCAAAATGAAGAAATGCAATTTGAATACAGAAACAGCATTTTATCAAAAGAAAAACTAATTGTTTTAGAAGCAACTCTAGTTTTTCAAAAGGGAAACAAAGAAGAAATACAAAACAAAATGAAAGAATACCAAAATTGGAGAAAAGAAAAGCAACCATTAGAATTTCCAAATGCAGGAAGCACATTCAAACGAGGAAACGGATTTATCACAGCACAGCTAATTGACGAATGCGGATTAAAAGGGTATAATATTGGCGGAGCAGAAATTTCGACAAAACATGCTGGCTTTGTAGTCAACAAAGGCGGTGCAACTGCTTCTGATGTAATCGCTCTTACAGATTACATTAAAAAGGAAGTTTACAAAAAGTTTCAAAAACATATTGAATTAGAGATTCAAATATTAGGAAATTGAATTTTATAGAATATAAAAAAACAATATGTAAAAAAATGAGTGAGGGCGCGTAGGCGTAGCGAAGCGGTGAAACAACCTGTCCTAATTCAATAAGGGAGGTTGAGAGACAACAAGGACGAACGGTTTTTACATATTGTTTAGCAAATATATTTAATTTTGAAATATTGAAAGTGAGGATACAATGAGAGGATTATTACACTGGTTTAAAAGAAGTTCAAAAATGAAAAGATGGTTATTTTTAATGTTAGTAGGAATAATACTAGCATGTTATGGATTAGCAGAAATATTAGTATTAAAAGAAGTATCATTTGCGGAAATTGGTAAAATAATTGCAATATTTGTTGTTGGATTTTTATGCATAGTATTTGGTCTGATAGGATCAAATAGAAGAACATTAGAATTACTAGTAGAAGCTACAGACGAAAGAATGGAAAACAAGAAAAATATTAATGTAAAATCATTAATTTACAATAGAAATGTATATGATAAAGGACCAAACATCGTTGTAATAGGCGGGGGGACAGGCTTAAATACAGTTCTTTCAGGCTTAAAAAACTACACAAATAACATAACAGCAATAGTTGCGGTATCAGATTATGGAGAAGCGGTTACAAATTCAAGAAGAGAATTAAACATGCTTCCAATGAATGATATAAAAGATAGTATGATAGCATTATCTACAAAAGGCGACGAAATGGAAAAACTATTTAACCATGAATTCCAAGATGGAAGATTAAAAGGATTATCTTTTTCAGACATCTATTTTAGAGCAATGTGCGAAGTAGACCAAGATTTCACAAAAGCTGTAATGCATAGTAATGAGGTTCTAAACATAGTAGGTAGAGTACTTCCTGCGACATTAGATGAAATGAAAATATGTGCAGAGCTTGAAAATGGTTACATAGTAAAAGAAAAATCAAAAATACCAGATATAGTTTCAGAAAAAGTAACAAAGATAAATAGAATCTTCTTAGAACCTGCAAATTGTAGACCAGCACCTGGAGTTATAGAGGCAATCAAAAACGCCGATTGTATAATAATTGGACCAGGTAGCCTATACACAAATGTTATTCCAAATCTTTTAATCAGCAGTGTTGCAAAAGCCATAAAAGAAAGCACTGCATTTAAAGTTTTTATTAGTAACATTATGACAGAGCCAGGTCAAACTGATAATTATACAGTTTCAGACCACTTAAATGCTATAATTTCACATTGCGGACAAGGAATAGTAGATTATTGTATTTATGATACAGGAGAGATAGTTCCTGAGTTTATAAAAAAATACAACATGCAAGGACAAGACCTTGTTGAACAAGATATTGAAAAGGTAAAAGGAATAAAATTCTTACAAAGAGACTTATCAGCTATTGATGGTGGGTTAATTAGACATGATCCAAATCTTGTTGCTAAATCTATAATTGAATTGATTTGTGATGACTTGAAATATCAAGATAAACAACTTGATCCGCAATATCTAATGCTAAATAATAAATTAAAAGAAGATAAAAGAATTAGCAAAATAAAAAGAAGAAGTAAAAGAAAGAATATCAAAGGGGCAAATGAAGCTAAAAAGGCTGCAATGGGATCTAAAAGAAAAAGTAAATTTAGTAATAAATATAGTGAAAGAATTGCTTCTATTAGAGAGTCTGACAGCAAAATAAATATTAAGGCACAATTGGAAAAGTCTAGTAAAAATAAGATTTCAAGTAGAGCTTTAGACAAAAAAAGTATCTCTAATATTGACAAAGAAATGCCTAAAAATACTGGTCTTACAAATAAAACTGATAAAAATAGTGTAAGAACTAGTTCACAAGTAAAACCTCGTGAAACATCAAGAACTGAAAAAACAAGTGTTGCAACTGCAACAGCTTCACCTAAAAAGAAAACTGCACAACAAATTCGTGAAGAAATGCTTAGAAAACTTGGCGAATAATAACTCATCAATGAAACTGAAATTATTACTAATGAAAGGAAAATGAATATGGAAATAACGAAGGAAAAACTAAATTTAGAAGAGGGCTTAACAAAAGAATGGCTTATTACAAATGGAATTGGAGGCTTTGCAAGTTCAAGCGTAATTGGTGCAAATACAAGAAAATATCATGGCTTGATGGTTGCACCATTAAATCCACCAGCAAAAAGATTTTTAATTCTTTCAAAAGTAGATGAAGCAATTGAAATAGAAGGAAAAAGCTACGAATTATATACAAATGTTGGAACAGAATTTACATCACAAGGTTACAAATATTTAGAAAGCTTTGAAAAAGAATATGTGCCAATTTTTAAATATAAAGTTGAAAATGTAGAAATTACGAAAATAATATGTTTTGATTATGGAAAAAATACAATAGGTATTTACTATAAAATAAAAACATCAGATAAGCCATGTAAGCTAAATTTAGCTCCTATCGTTAATTTTAGAGATTTCCACTGCATGAATACAGGACATTATTTTGACATAAAACAAACTATTAAAGGAAATAAAGTGCGTCTTGTAATAGATGACAATAGAGATTCATCTGTTTATATGAAGATATCAGAGGGAGAATATACAGAACATTTTAACGATACATTTAAAAATATGTTTTACATAGAAGAACAAAAAAGAGGTTTCTACCCTGAAGAAAACCATGCAGTTCCAGGGGTATACGAAGTGGATATAGATGCAAATACTGAAAAAGATATTTCATTTGTATTTTCATTAGAGGAAAATATAGACGAAATAGATGTTAAAGAGCTTATATCAAAAGAGATAGTAAGGCAAAATGAATTATTTAATAAATCATTATTGATAGATAACAAAAACACAAAAAAGACTAAAAAGGAAAAAGAAGAAGAACAGTTTATAAAAGACTTAATTTCAGCTACAGATAACTTTGTAATGTATAGACCATCATTTGGATTACATTCAATAATTGCTGGATTTCCATGGTTTTTAGACTGGGGAAGAGATAGCTTAATCTCATTTGAAGGACTTTTATTAGTTACAAAAAGATATGATATAGCAAAAGAAGTTCTTCTAACAATGATAAGAGATGTTAAATATGGATTGGTTCCAAATGGATACTCTGGTTTCGACAATAGACCATTATATAATAGTGCAGATAGCTCATTATTGCTATTTGAACAAGTGCAAAAATACTTAAATTACACAGGGGATTTGGATTTTGTAAAAGAAAAAATCTATCCTGTAATGAAACAAGTTATAACACATTATATAGCTGGAATAGATATTGATGACAACAATATTTACTTAGATTCAGACAATTTAATTGTATCTGGAACTGAGGATACACAAAATACATGGATGGATGCAAAATATGATGGAATTGCAGTTACTCCAAGAAATGGCAAAGTAGTTGAAATAAATGCACTTTGGTATAATGCAAATAAAATAATGCAAGATTTAAGTGCGAAAATCGGAGATAAAGAAGAAAGTAAGAAATATGCTGAATTAGCAAGAGCATGCAAAGTTTCATTTAATGATAAATTCTATAGCAAAAAAAGAAAATGCTTATATGATGTTGTGGGAGATAAAAAAATAAGACCAAATCAGCTATTTAGCTTAAGTCTAACATATCCAGTAGTTGACCCACAATCTGAAGAGGCAAAAAATATAATAAATACAGTTGAAAAGAAATTGTTAAATAATTATGGATTAAAAACACTTGCAAAAGGCGAAGAAAACTATGTAGAAATCTATGAAGGTGGTCCAGAACACAGAGATAAAAGTTATCATCAAGGAATAACATGGACATGGCTACTAGGATTGTATTACAATAGTTTAAAAAATATGGCTAATAGCGCAAAAACTAAAAAAACAAAACAAGAATTAGAAACGAAAATAGAAAAATTTAGAGAACAAACAAAGAAAACATTCAAAAAAGAATTCTACGAAAATGGATGCATAGGCTCAATTGCAGAATTATATGATTCAGTAAAGCCGCAATTACCAAAAGGAGCATTTGCACAGGCTTGGAGCGTTTCTGAAGTCTTTAGAATTATATTAGGCAAGTAGTAAAAAATAAGTTCTTTAAAAAGAAAAATTGAGATTTGCCCTCAACAGAACAAATCTCACTCAACACACAGATAAGAGCTTAGTCTCTTATCTTTTTATATATTTATATTAACATATTGAAAAAAAAAATGTCAATAAATTGTAAAGAAAATAGGTGAAAAAGATGACAATAGAAGAACTAGAAAAAGAATTAAAATCAGAAAAAATACAAAGCTTATACTTATTCTATGGCGAAGAATTATTTCTATTAGAAAACTCTGTAAAAAAAATAAAAACACTTTTTGGAGAAACCATAAAAGGTATAAACTATGTAATAATAGATGAAACTAATCTAAATAGCTTAATCTCTGAAATAGAAACGCCTTCCTTTGGCTACGCAAAAAAACTTATAATATGCAAAAATTCAGGATTACTAAAAAAAGAAGGAAAACGCAAGAACGCTGAACTCGCAAAATTTAAGGAAAAGCTAAATGATTACATTGTTAAAAATATTGATATTATAAAAGAAACAGTGGTTTTAGTTATTATAGAAGAAGATATTCAAAAACAAGAATTAGTAACAACAATTGAAAAAAATGGTGCATCAGTCAAATTTGAATTTCAAAAACCAATTCAGCTCGAAAAAAGAATAAAATCAATCTGCAATGGCTACAAAGTAAATATAGATGGAACAACATTGAAATACTTTATAGAGAGCTGTGGAACTAACATGCAAGAACTTATAAATGAAATCAGAAAGCTCATAGAATATGCTGGAGAGAATGGAACTATTGATAAAGAGGCTGTTGATAAGCTATGCATAAAAAAACTTGAAAGTATTATATTTGAACTTACAGACAATTTAGGGAAAAAAGACATTGAAAAATCACTACAAGTGTTGAAAAATCTAATTTACGCAAAGGAACCTATTCAAAAAATTCTAATAACATTATACAATCATTTCAAAAAATTGTACTTTACAATACTTGCCTCAAAAGATAATAAAGATTTAGTGCAAGTGCTTAATTTAAAGCCAAATCAAACATTTTTAGTAAATAAATACAAAATGCAAGCAAAATATTTTAAAGAAAGAGAATTAAGAAAAATATTGCAAGAACTAATCGACCTAGATTACAACTACAAAGTTGGTGTAATTGATTTGCAAGTTGGTTTAGAATCAATTTTATGTGCATATTGTAGTTAACTTATTATTGTAGAGTAGTGAAACTAAGATATATTGTTTTTTGCGAACGCTGTGGGGACCGACAAATTAGAAAGCCTTATAAAAAAAGTTTTCGAGAACTTTTTTATATAGGCTTTCTTATGCAGTTGGGGGAGAGAAAAAAACAATATATCTTAAGTTCACTAATAAAATTGCATAAAAAACCACTTATTGTAAATAATAGCAATAGGTGATTTTTTTATGATAAAAAAAGGAATTGTAAAATATAAAAAAATATTAACAATTATAATACTATTATGTAGTATTGGAGTGATTTTAATCTTATCTCAAAAAAATGAGGTAGAGGCAACATCAAGGTATGGCTCAAGAGGAGAAGAAGTAAAGCAGATTCAGACAAAATTAAAAAGATGGGGTTATTATAATGGCTCAGTTGATGGGATTTATGGCACACAAACAGTTAATGCTGTAAAAAGCTTTCAAAGAAAAAATGGATTAACACAAGATGGAATAGTTGGTCCAGCTACTCTAAAAGCTTTAGGAATCAATTCATCTAGTGGTAATTCTTCGCAAACAAGTGGAAGCAATTCTTCAGACATAAATTTACTTAGTCATTTAATTTATGGAGAAGCAAGAGGAGAACCATATACAGGCCAGGTTGCAGTAGGCGCAGTTATAATGAATAGAGTAAGAAGCAGTTCATTTCCAAATTCAATAGCAGGAGTAATATATCAAAGAGGAGCTTTTGATGCAGTTAGTGATGGACAAATTAACATGAGTCCAGATTCATCTGCAAAAAAGGCAGCGCAAGATGCATACAATGGCTGGGACCCAAGTTATGGTGCAATTTACTATTTTAACCCATCAACTGCAACAAATAAATGGATTTGGTCAAGGCCACTTACAATAACTATAGGAAAACACAGATTTTGTAAATAATGACTTTTTGGGGCACCTTGAATTTGGGGACACTCTTAAAAATCAAGTTTTTTCAAAAAACTTGATTTTTAAGAGTGTCCCCAAATTCAAGGTGCCCCAAAAAGTCGTCCCCCAAAAATCGTCCTAAAAAGCCATTGACCGATTTTATTTATTGTGTTAAAATACTCATGAAGAAGGCGAAGAAATGGAAGAGAATATAATAAATAAAGAACAGGCAATTGAAAAGGTCAAGGAAAAAGGAAAGAATCTTGAATTTTTGCCACAAGAATTTCAAGATGACAAAGATGTTGTAATGACTGCTTTAGAACAAGACGGCGAGGCTTTAGAGTTTGCATCAGATAGATTAAAAGATGATAAAGAAGTTATAATGTTTGCAATTAGCCAATCTCCATGGACTGCATATTATGCTTCTGAAAGATTGAAAGCAGATAAAGAAGTAATTTTAGCAAGTGTAAAAGAATATGGACAAACACTATATTATGCAAGTGAAGAGTTAAGAGATGATGATGAGGTTGTAAAAGCTGCAATAACAAATAAAGGATTGATTATAAAATATGCAAGTTTTAGGTTAAGAGACAATAAAGAATTTGCTGAAATTGCTGTAAAACAAAATAAAGAAGCATTTCATTTTTTAAGTGCTAGATTAAAACAAGACGAAGAGATTAAAGCGCTTCTAGGATAATTTGCAAAAGAAAATTTAAGTTAAAGGAATGTGATTATAAATGACTAGAACAAAATTATGCGATAGAGTTTTGCCTAAGTATACAAAAGGCGAAGAAATAATGAATATGACATCACACATTGTAGGAGCAGCTTTTGGAATAGTTGCATTAGTGCTATGTGTTGCTACTGCAGCGTTTCATTCTAATGGTTATGGAGTTGTAAGTGCTGCAATTTATGGAACAACGATGATTATACTTTATACTATGAGTAGTATTTACCATGGCTTAAGCCCTAAAATAGAAGGGAAAAAGGTTATGCAAGTATTAGATCATTGTAGTATATTCTTGCTAATTGCAGGTTGTTATACACCATTTGCGCTATGTACATTAAGAGAATATGATACAGCAACAGGCTGGTGGATTTTTGGGATTATTTGGGCAATTGCAATATTAGGAATAACACTAAATGCAATAGATTTAAAAAAATATAAAAAATTTTCTATGATTTGTTATCTAATTATGGGATGGTGCATTGTATTTAAAATAAATGTATTACCTGAATTGCTTACATGGAAAGGGTTTGCATTACTACTAAGTGGAGGAATTATTTATACAATTGGGGCTTTATTATATGGTTTAGGCAAAAAGCACAAATGGATGCATTCAATATTTCATTTATGTATACTTTTTGCAAGCATAATGCAATTTTTCTGCATTTTATTTTACGTAATGTAAAAATAATTTCAAATTATTGTAAACAATGTAAAAAAATACTAAAAATTTTAAAAATAGGTTGTAAAAACAAACAAAAATTGATATACTTATATAAGCAAAAGTATATCAGTTTTTTTATGACTGATTATATGTAAGGAGGAAGAAGTATGAGTAAAGATAATGAGGAAAAAGGCGAAGTAATCGAAGTACAAGGCGAAGTTCAAAATGAAGAAAATCAAACATCAGAAAAAGCTTTAGCTGTTTCGACAGAACAAGAAAATATACAAATTTCAAATGATGTAATAGCAGTAATAGCTGGTGTTGCAGTTTCAGAAGTTTCAGGAGTAGCAAGTACAGTTGGAGGATTTGCAGGTGGAATTTCAGAGGTATTAAGCGGAAAGAAAAACATGGCAAAAGGAATTAAAGTTGAAAAAACAGATGGAAAAGTAAAAATAGATGTAAATATAATTGTTGAATATGGCACAAGAATACCAGATGTTGCATTCGAAATTCAAAACAGAGTAAAAAAGGCAGTAGAAAACATGACTGGAATGAATGTAGTAGAAGTAAACGTACATGTTCAAGGTGTTGATACAAACATCAAAAAAGAAAAACCAGAAATAGAAGAAGCAAAACAAGATTAAATAATAAAAGAAAAAATAGGAAAAGAGTTGCGATAGAATTGTGGCTTTGGCAAGGCGAAGATTATTTGAAAGGCAAGGGCACATACAAGTTGTATGTAACCGCGTTTCAAATAAGATTCAACGTAGCCAAAACGCAATTATAGTGCAACGAATGGAGGAAGAATATGAAAATATTAGAAAAAATAACCCTAATAATATACTCAAACTTAATTTTAATACTATCAATACTACTATGCATAATGATATTTGGATGGATAGACATGAACTCAGTAGGAAACTGGGTTCATGGGATACTAACAGAAGAAACATCTTCTAAAATAGTCTTAGGAGTAAGCATTGCATTTATATTGTTATCAATTAGATGTATATTCTTTGACAAAACATCAAAAGAACAAATACATGATAGACAAGGTGTCTTAATGCAAAACGAAAATGGAAAACTAATGATTTCAAAAGATACAATAGAGAACCTTGTAAGTTCAGTTGCAAAAGGATATCAAGATACACAAGAAATAAATACTAGGGTGGAATTGGACAAGGAAAATAATGTAAATGTATTTGTAAACCTTACAGTAACAAATGATGCAGTTATAAAAGACTTATCTGTAAATTTACAAAATGACATTAAACAAAAAGTAAAAAATGCAACAGACCTAGAAGTTAAAGAAGTTAATATCAAGATTAAAGATGTATCAAACTCTCAATAAAAGAACAATTCTTTTATTGAGAAATATATATGTAAGGAGTATGAAATGGAAGAATTTTGGAATAGAAATAAAGGAATAATTTTAGGCGTTGCAATTGCTGTAATACTTCTAATTACAGGATTACAACAACTAATAATTGGACTAGTACTTATTATTGCTTGTGGTTTTATAGGAAATTATATTTACAAAAATAAAGATGATGTTAAGAAAAAAACAAAGAATTTTATAGACAAGTTGTAAAATTAGTATTATAAAGTTCACAAAGAATTATGCTTTTGGCAAGGCGAATGAGCGAGAAGAATCCGAGGCGTACTTGGTGTACGTCGCAGGATTTTCGAGTGAAATTCAACACAGCCAAAACGTAATTATTTGCGAACGCAAGGAGAAAGAAATGGAAAGAAGTATAATCAGAGAACAAGCATTTAAACTAATATATAGTATAGAAATTCAAAAAACAGAAGAACTAAAAGAGGCAATAGATTTGTTTATAGAAGCAAATAATATAACAAGTCCAAAAGCGATAAACTATATAGAAGATGCTGTTTTAGGAATTGATAAAAACATTAAAGAAATTGATCAAAAAATTGAACAAAATCTTAAACAAGAATGGAAAATAGAAAGAATATCTAAAATAGATTTAACTATTTTAAGATTAGCAATTTATGAAATAATTTATAAAGAAGTTCCATTCAAAGTAGCAATAAATGAAGCTGTTGAACTAGCAAAAAAATATGGAGAAGATGCTTCTAAAAAATTCGTAAACGGAATTTTAGCAAGTGTTGTAAAAGAAAACAATATTGATAAGGAAGAAAACTAATGAAATATAATCCAATGACAGTAACAGACCTTAATTTATATGTTAAAGAAAAATTTGTACAAGATGAATTTTTAAATAATGTGCTAGTAAAAGGCGAAATATCTAACTTTAAAAGACATTACACTGGGCATCTATATTTCACATTAAAAGATGAAAACAGTTTGATAAAATGTGTAATGTTTAAAGGTTATGCAGATAAATTGCCTTTTGAACCTAAAGAGGGGAGCAAAGTAATAGTTTTTGGAACAGTTTCAGTGTACGAAAGAGATGGAGTTTACCAAATCTACACAAAAGCAATGGAAGAAGATGGAGTTGGCGATTTATATCAACAATTTCAAAAACTAAAAAATGACCTAGAAAAAGAAGGTTATTTTGATGTTGCACATAAAAAGAAAATACCTATGTTTCCCAAAACAATAGGTGTTTTAACATCTAAAACAGGCTCTGTTGTAAAAGATATAATAAATGTATCAACAAGAAGAAATCCAAATGTTAATTTAAGAATCTGCCCTGTACCTGTTCAAGGAGAAGGAGCAGCTATAAAAATTGCAAAGGCAATAAAATATATGAATGAAAATAAACTTGCTGATGTTTTGATATTAGCTAGAGGTGGTGGCTCATTAGAAGACCTATGGCCATTTAACGAAAAAGTTGTAGCAGATGCAATATATGAATCAGAATTACCAATAATTTCAGCTGTAGGTCATGAAACAGATTTTACAATATCAGACTTTGTTTCAGATTTAAGAGCACCAACACCTTCTGCTGCAGCAGAATTAGCTGTACCAAATATTATGGAAGTTGAAGATAAAATAGCATTATATCAAAAAAGATTAAGAGATTCATTATTAAAAAAAGTTGAAATAATGCGTATGCAATACGAAAAATGCATGTCTAGCAGAGTGTTTAAGGAACCAAAAAGGTTTATTTATGATGAATATCAAAAAATAGATACATATTTAAAGAGATTAGAAAATTCTATAAAAATAAAGCAAAAGGAAGAAAAGACTAAATATATAGAACTAATTGCAAAATTAGATGCTTTAAGTCCATTAAAAACTTTAACAAGAGGATATTCTGTGACTTTGCATAAAGGTAAGGTTGTAAAGTCTTCAAATTCTTTAAATCCTGGAGATGAAATTGATTTAAAGTTCATTGATGGAGATGTAAAAGCAGAAATTTTATAGTGAATCAAAATGTAAAAATGTGAGTGAACCCGCGTAGGCGTAGCGCAGCGGAGCGGTGAAGCAACCTGCCCTAATTCAATAAGGGAGGTTGCGACAACAAGGGTGAACGAGTTTTTACATTTTGCAGATATTATACAATTGAAAGGAATTAAAAAATGAAAGAAAAATCATTTGAAGAAAATATTGAAAATTTAGAAAATATAGTGACAGAATTAGAAAAAGGAAATTTAAATCTTGACGAATCAATGAAAAAATTTGAAGAAGGAATGAAAATATCTCGTGATTGTACAAAAATTCTTGAAGATGCAGAAAAGAAAATAACAATACTTCTTGAAAAAGATGGAGAAATAGTAGAAGAAGAATTTTAAAAATTATTGCAAGTGATAAAGATAAAGAGGAAGGAAAAGAAAAACAATGAAAGAAAGTTTAATGAATAATTTCCAAGGATTTATTGGAAATAAATATGTAATATTACCAATACTAACTTGGTTTTTTATTCAATTATTTAAATTACTATACGATTTAGTAACAACAAAAAAATTTAACTTTAAAAGAATATTAGGAGCAGGAGGTATGCCAAGTTCTCATTCTGCAGTAGTTGTGTCTTTAGCAACACTTATTGGAAAAGATTGCGGAGTAGATACTCCACTTTTTGCAATAGCACTTCTTTTTGCATTTGTTGTAATGTATGACGCGGCAGGGGTAAGAAGAGCAGCAGGAAAACAAGCAAGATTACTTAATAAAATAGTGCAAACTCCTGGCTTAAGTGGACTTGAAGTACAAGAAAAGTTGGTTGAAGTTCTAGGACATACTCCAATACAGGTTTTTGTTGGGGCACTTATTGGGTTAGCAGTTGGATTAATATTTTAATTTGAAAAATATTTGGAAAATTTCGGCGTTGAACATCATTCGATAATCCTCAACGTGCACCAGCACGTCTCCGGTTATCTCATTTGTTCGCCTAGAAATTTCCTCAACTATTTTCCAAATTAGTTTTTTATTAAATTAAAAGTTTAAAGAATTGGAAGTGGTACAATGACAGATATTGAAATAGCAAAAAGTGTAAAGTTAGATGAAATAACAAAAATTGCAGAAGAGTTAGAAATACAAGAATACATAGAGCCTTATGGAAAATATAAAGCAAAAATTTCTAATGATATTGAAAAGAAATTAGAAAAAAAGGAAAATGGAAAACTAATTCTAGTTACTGCAATAAGTCCAACACCACTAGGGGAAGGCAAAACAACAGTCTCAATAGCAGTTGCTGATGGATTAAGAAAAATTGGGAAAAAATCAATTTTAGCTTTGAGAGAACCATCATTAGGGCCTGTATTTGGAATTAAAGGTGGAGCAACAGGTGGAGGCTATGTGCAAGTTGCACCTATGGAAGATATAAATTTACATTTTACAGGCGATATTCATGCAATGACATCTGCCAATAACCTTCTTTCAGCAATAATAGATAATCATATCTATTTTGGGAATGAATTAAAATTCAAAAAAGTAGTTTGGAAAAGATGTGTTGATTTAAATGACAGACAATTAAGGAAAGTAAACACAGGGCTATCTGGAGAAAGTAAAATAGTTCCAAGAGAAGATGGTTTTGATATTACTGTTGCTTCTGAAATTATGGCTGTTGTATGCTTATCTAATAACATATTTGATTTAAAAGAGAATCTTTCAAAAATTCTTGTTGGCTATAATGAAGTTGATGAGCCAATATATGTTAAAGATCTAAAAGCCGAAGGGGCAATGGCAGTTTTATTAAAAGATGCAATAAAACCAAACCTAGTTCAAACTCTAGAACACACACCAGCAATTATTCATGGTGGTCCATTTGCAAATATAGCACATGGATGCAATAGCATTATAGCAACAAAAACGGCTTTAAAACTTGCAGATTACACAGTAACAGAAGCAGGATTTGGTGCAGACTTGGGAGCTGAGAAATTCTTAGATATTAAGTGTAGGAAAACAGGTTTAAAACCTGATGCTGTGGTTTTGGTGGCAACAATAAAAGCTCTAAAATATCATGGTGGAGTAGCAAAAGAAGATATCCAAAAGGAAAACATTGAAGCATTAGAACTAGGTCTAAACAACATATTTAAACATATAGAAAACTTAAAAGATAACTTTGGCTTAAATGTTGTAGTAGCATTAAATAAATATAACACAGATACACAAAAAGAAATAGATTTCTTGCAACAAAAAGTTGAAGAAAAAGGAGTCGAATTTAGTGTAGTAGAAGGTTGGGGAAAAGGCGGAAATGGCGCCATAGACATAGCACAAAAGCTTGTTGAATTAACGAATAAACCAAGTACATTAAACTTCACTTATGATTTGGAAGATAGCATAAAAACAAAAATAGAAAAAGTTGCTAGAAAAATATATGGGGCAAAAGATGTAGAATATTCAGAAGACGCATTAAAAACAATAGCAAAAATAGAAGAATTAGGATATGGAAAATACCCTGTTTGTATAGCCAAAACACAATACTCATTTTCAGATGATCCAAAAAATCTAGAGTGTAAAGAAGACTTTAACATAAATGTTAGAGATGTTGTATTAAAAACAGGTGCAGGATTTGTGGTAGTACTTGCAGGAAATATAATGACAATGCCAGGATTACCAAAAGTTCCAGCAGCAGAAAGTATAGATATTGATGAAAATGGCGAAATAGTAGGCATATTTTAACCATGGATTTTGGGGACACTCTTGAAAATCAAGAGTGTCCCCAAAATCTCATATGTAAAATAAAAAAGAAAGGGTTGATTTTATGAGAAAATTATTCACATCAGAAAGTGTAACAGAGGGGCATCCAGATAAACTATGTGACTACATATCAGATAGTATTTTAGATGCATATTTAGCAGAAGATAAAAATTCAAGAGTAGCAGCAGAAACAGTTGCTGGAAAGGGAGAAATTTATATTACAGGAGAAATATCTTCAACAGCGAATGTTGATATAGAACAAATTGCAAGAAATGCAATAAAAGAAATAGGATATACGAATGCTGAAACAGATATTGATTATAAAACCTGTAACATAATAGTTAATGTATCAAAACAATCTCCAGACATAGCTCAAGGAGTTGATAAATCTTTAGAAGACAAAATAGGAGAAGAAGTTGGCTCTGAAGGCGCAGGAGATCAAGGATTAATGTTTGGATTTGCATGTTCAGAAACGCCAGAATTAATGCCACTTCCAATATCTTTAGCTCACAAATTAGCGAAAAGATTATCAGAAGTTAGAAAAGAAAAAATTATAGATTATATAAGACCAGATGGAAAAGTACAAGTAACAGTGGAATACGAAGATGATAAGCCTATAAGGATTGATACAATTGTAGTTTCAACACAGCATGAAGAAAAAATAAGCATGGACAAGCTAAAACAAGATATAATTAAAAACGTTGTGAAACCAGTTGTACCAGTAAATCTATTAGATGAAAACACAAGATATTTCATAAATCCAACTGGAAGATTTGTAATGGGAGGACCATTAGGAGATAGTGGTTTAACAGGAAGAAAAATAATAGTCGATACTTATGGAGGATACAGCAGGCATGGAGGCGGAGCCTTTTCTGGAAAAGACCCAACAAAAGTGGATAGGTCAGCAGCATATATGGCAAGACATATCGCTAAAAACATAGTTGCAAATGGATATGCAAAAAAATGTGAAATTCAATTTGCATATAGCATTGGAGTGGCAAAACCTGTATCAATTTATGTAGATACTTATGGAACTAATACAATACCAGAAGAAAAAATAATTGAAAAAATAAGCAAAACATTTGACTTAACACCTAGAGGTATTATAAAATATCTAGGGTTACAAAATCCTATTTATAGAAAAACTACCAATTATGGACATTTCGGAAAAGAAGATTGTGGCTTATCATGGGAAAATATAATTAAACTTTAAAATAATAAACTAAGAAATATGTAAAATTCTTGATTTAACTAGTAAAAAGGTATATAATAGTCAATGAATTTAAAATTATGGGAGGAATAATAAATGAGTGAAAATAAAGTAGTACCAATTACAGTATTAACAGGATATTTAGGAGCAGGAAAAACTACTCTGATAAATCATGTATTAACAAATCAAGAAGGTTACAAGGTAGCAGTAATAGTAAATGACATAGGAGAAGTAAATATAGATGCAGACTTAATTGCACAAGGTGGAATAGTCCAAGAAGAAGATGCAAGCCTTGTACCACTTCAAAATGGTTGTATTTGCTGTACATTAAAGGTTGATTTAATGCAACAAATAGTGGATATAATAAAAACAAAGAAATTTGATTATATCTTAATAGAAGCAAGTGGTGTATGCGAGCCACTACCAATAGCTCAAACAATTACAGTTTTATCAGACCAAACAGCACAATATGGTTTGCCACAAATTTGTAGATTAGACAATGTAGTAACAGTTGTAGATGCTTTAAGATTAAGAGATGAGTTTGGTTGTGGGGAAAATCTTGTAAAAAAAGAAATAGAAGAGGAAGATATAGAAAACTTACTAATTCAACAAATAGAATTCTGTAACAAAATAATTCTAAATAAAGTAGATGAATTAGAAGAAGATGAATTAAATAGAGTAAAAGCAATAATTAGAAGCCTTCAACCTAAAGCAGAAATAATAGAAACAAATTTCGGAAAAGTTGATGTAAACAAAATACTAGATACAAATTCATTTGATTTTGAAGAAGCTTCAACATCAGCAGCATGGATAGAAGAATTAAACAGAACAGATAATGAAGAAGAGGATGAGGATGAACATGAAGAACACGAGCATCATGAACATGAAGAGCACGAGCATCATGAACATGAAGAGCATGAGCACCATGAACATGAAGAGCATGGACATGGACATGGGCATCACCATCATCATCACCATGGAGAAGGCGAAACAGAAGAATATGGAATAAGCACATTTGTATATTTCAGAAGAGCTCCATTCAACAGAGATGAATTTGACAAATTCGCATCAAACTTCCCAAAAAATATAATAAGATGTAAGGGAATAATTTGGTTTGCAGATGAGCCAGAACATTCTTATGTGTTTGAACAAGCTGGAAAACAAATTCGAGCAGATGTTGCAGGTCAATGGATAGCATCACTTCCAAAATCAGAACAAGATATGGTAATCGCTCAAAATCCAGGAATATTAAACGATTGGGATGAAACATATGGAGATAGACTAATGAAACTAGTATTCATAGGTCAAAAAATGGATAAAAAAGCCATAATTGAAGCATTAGATAAATGTTTAGCCTAAACCATCAAGTGAGAAACTAAAGGAAAAGTTCATTTGGAAAGAATAAATAAAGGAGAATGATATCAATGAGATTTGTAACAGATGAAGAATCTAGAAAAGAATATAAGAAATTTTTAGAAGGACATGAAAGATGTAACTTCCAACAATCATTAGAATGGGCAAAAGTAAAAAACAACTGGAAAAATGAAGTTATTCTTGCAGAAGATGATAATGGAAAAATAATAGGTTCAATGAGTGTATTGATAAGAAAAATGCCTATATTTGGAAATATTATGTATTCATCAAGAGGTCCTGTATGTGATATACATGACCTAAATGTCTTAAAACAACTAACAGAAGGGGCAAAAGAGCTTGCAAAAAAATATAAAGCAATAATATTAAAAACAGAGCCAGATATTGAAAGTAACGACAAAGTATACAGAGACTTAGTTACAAGTTTAGGTTATACAATAAAAGATGATGCAAAAGACTTTAAAGATGGAATACAACCAAGATATGTATTTAGACTTGATATAAAAGGAAAAACTGAAGAAGAAATAATGGCTGGATTCCACCAAAAATGGAGATATAATATTAGATTAGCTACAAAAAAAGGTGTAGAAATAAGAGAAGGAACTAGAGAAGACATAAAAGACTTTCATAAAATAATGGTGGAAACAGGAGCGAGAGATGATTTTATAATAAGACCATTAGAATATTTTGAAAGAATGTATGATAATTTAGCACCAGACCACATGAAAGTTTTAATGGCATATTACGATGGAAAGCCAATTTCAGGTGTTATACCAATTTTCTATGGAAACAAAACTTGGTATTTATATGGTGCAAGTAGTAATCAACACAGAAATTTAATGCCAAACTATTTATTACAATGGGAAATGATAAAAATGGCAATAGCTAGACATGATGACATATATGACTTTAGAGGTGTTGTTGGAGTTGTAGATGAAAGTCATCCACAATATGGATTATATAGATTCAAAAAGGGATTTGGTGCAACATTTACAGAATTTATTGGCGAAGTAAACATAGTATTTAAGCCTATAACATATAAACTATATAAATTTACTGAAAAAGTTTATAAAAAAATAATGGGAATTAAAATAAAAATAAAAGGAGTAAAATAATAGATGACAATTCCGGTGGAAAAGAACAAAGAATATGTATTAGATGTAATAGATAATGGGTTTCAAGGAGAAGGAATTGCTAAAATAGATAATTTTACAATATTTATTCCAAATGCAATAAAAGGAGAAAAAGTGAAAGCACTGATAGTAAAGGTGCTTTCTTCTCATGCCTTTGGAAAAATAATAAAAATAATAGAACCATCAAATAAAAGAATTGAGCCAGATTGTGTAACATATAAAAGATGCGGTGGTTGTAGCTTGAGACATATAAAATATCAAGAAACATTAAAAATAAAGCAAAATGTTGTAACCTCACTTGTAAATAAAACTCTAAAAAAACCAGTAGAAGTATTAGAAACAATAGGAATGGACAGACCAATATATTACAGAAATAAAGCTCAACTTCCATTAGGCTTAGATAAGGAAAATAAGCCACAAATAGGAGTATTTGCAAATAGAACACATGAAATAGTACCAATAGAAAAATGCTTAATTCAAAATGAAGAAGCTCAAAAAGTTGCGAAAACAGCCTTCAATTTTATAAAGAAAAACAATTTAAGCATATACAACGAAAAAACTGGAAAAGGATTATTCAGACATATTGTTGTAAAAGTTGGATTAAAAACAAAAGAAATAATGTGTATATTAGTTATAAATGGCAAGGAATTTAAGCAAGAGAAAGAATTGGTAGAAGATTTAACAAGCAAATATCCAAATATAAAAACAATTGTTAAAAACATCAATATGAAAAACACAAATGTAATATTAGGTTTAGAAAATGTTAATTTATATGGAGATGGCTACATAACAGATATATTAGGAGATTATACCTTCAAAATATCTCCTCTATCATTTTACCAAGTAAACCCAATTCAAGCAGAAAAACTATACAATATAGGAATTCAAAAAGCTCAAATATCAAAAGAAGATATAGTATTTGACTTATATTGTGGAATAGGCACAATTTCTTTATTTATGTCAAAATATGCCAAAAAGGTTTATGGAGTAGAAATAGTAGAACAAGCAATAGAAGATGCTAAAGAAAATGCAAAAATAAATAATGTAGAAAACGTTGAGTTTATAGCAGGTGACACGGAAATTATTTTAGATGACCTAATAAACAAAAAGAAGATAATTCCAGATGTTATAATGGTTGACCCACCAAGAAAAGGCTTAGACAATACAAGCATTGAAAATATTCTAAAAATAAAACCTAAAAGAGTGGTATATATAAGCTGTAATCCTGCAACATTAGTTAGAGACTTGGCAAAAATGGAAGATGTATATGAAATTGGAGAAATTCAACCGGTAGATATGTTCCCTTATACAAGTCATGTGGAGTGTGTAGCGGTTCTAAAGTTAAAACTAAAAGTTACTATTAATACTGATAATAATACAGTTTCTAACACTGACATAATAAATGAATATAAATGCAGTGAGGGGATTGTTTAGTGTCTTAGAGGAAGAAAAAGAACAATTAATAAAAGAAATAGAAGAAGAAGGAGCTGATTTTATTAACAAGACATTAAAAATAATAATAGGAATAATAACAGTTTCAGTTATATTCTTCATAATTAATACCAATAAAAGCAACAATGGCGAAATAATAAATAACCATTCAAAAAATGAAAATATTATTGAAATAGCGGAAAAGAATAACTCAGAAGTAGAAAATACAATTGAGGCTAATTCGAAAGTAAAATCAGAAAAAATAAAAATAATTGATATAGATGGGCAAGGCAAAAACTATAGATTTATGTACGAAAATGAACAATTTACAGCCATTTATACAAAAGACAATTGGCAAATAAAAAATTCGTATAAAATAAATGATTTAGAAGATCTTACTAAAATATGCCAAGCACTAATAGATATTCATCCAATACACGGAAGTGATATGAAATCTTATAGAACAGCGCAAGACATGGCAAATGAATGGTTTCAACATAATATTGCATATTTTGCACTGCCGGAAGGAAACAACTGGAAAGAACATGCTAAACATGTAGACCTAAACCCTGAAGACCAAGGGAAGAATTTGATAGAAATGTTTGAGACAAGAACAATAAATTAAAATAATCATAAAATATAGAGAGCAGGAATGCTCTCTATATTTTGTTATAAGGAATGATTAAAATGCAAGAAAAAACAGTAGTTTTAAAATTTGGTGGAAGTTCTGTAGCTGATAATGATAAACTAAAAATAGTAGCAAACAAAGTAATTGGATATAAAAAAGAATACAAAAATGTTGTAGTAATTTTATCAGCACAAGGAAAAACAACAGATAGGTTAATAGGAGAAGCCATGGAGCTTTCAAAAAATCCGGACAAAAGAGAAACAGCTATGCTAATATCAACAGGAGAACAAGTATCAATAGCAAAACTTGCAATCCTTTTAGATGAAATGAATGTACCTGCAATTTCACTTACAGGTTGGCAAGCTGGAATAAAAAGTAGTATAGCAAATAAATGTGCAATAATAGAAAACATAGATATTTCAAGAATAGAAAAGGAATTAAAAGAAGACAAGATAGTAATAGTGGCAGGTTTTCAAGGAGTAAATGCAAAAAATGATATTTCAACACTAGGAAGAGGCGGTTCAGACACAACAGCAGTGGCAGTTGCGGCAGCTTTAGAAGCGGACAAATGCTATATATTTTCAGATGTAGATGGAGTATATACAGCAGATCCAAATAAAATAAAAGAAGCAAAGAAGCTACAAAACATATCATATAAAGAAATGATAGATATCTCAAATGAAGGGGCAAAGGTACTACATGATAGAAGTATAAAAATTGGAGAAAAATTCAATGTACCAATAGTAACCAAATCAACATTTACAGAAGATGAAGGAACAAGGCTATCTAAAACAATAGAAGAAAATACAGTAAAAAGCGTAGTTAAAAAAGATGTAACAAAAATCTCAATAATAGGTGAAGGAATAATGAGAAACACAAAACTTATAGAAAAAATAATAAACATAATAGAAAACGAAGAGGTTGAGGTTTTAAGAATAGAAATACTTGATAGCAAAATATCTGTAATCTTCAAAGATATAATACAAGACAGCATAGTTCAAAAATTCCATGAAGTAAGCATTTAGATAAGTTAACTTTTTTGGGGACACCTTGAATTTGGGGCACCTTGAATTTGGGGACACTCTTAAAAATCCAGGTTTTTTGAAAAACCTGAATTTTTAAGAGTGTCCCCAAATTCAAGGTGCCCCAAATTCAAGGTGTCCCAAAAGTTGCATCAAAAATTCTTGCAATTATTTGTCTTTTAATATATAATTTTCGTAAATAAAAGGAGTTACAATTTTTAATGAAAAGAGTTTATTTTTTAGATATAAATAATTTTAAAAAGTCTTTTTCTTTTGATGAGATTTATAACAAAGTTTCTTCATATAGAAAAAATAAAGTGGACAAGCTGAAATTCGAAGATGACAAATGGCTTTCCTTAGCTGCAGAATATCTTTTAATGAAAGGTTTAGAAGAACTGAATGTTGATTATTCAAAAATAGAAATTGGGTTTGTAGAAAATAATAAACCAATTCTTAAAAACTGTCCTCAAGAATTATACTTTAACCTATCACACTCTGGAGATATGGCAATGTGTGTTATTTCAGATTGCAAAGTTGGTTGTGATATTCAAAAAATGTCAGATAAAGAAGACTATATAAAAATAGCTCAAAGATTTTTCCATCCAGATGAAATAAAAATGATTGATAATGCTAAAAAAGATGAAAAAAGAGAGTTATTTTATAGAATTTGGGCATTAAAAGAAAGCTTTATAAAAGCAACAGGTAAAGGATTTAGAACACCATTAAAAGATTTTAGAGTTAGTTTGAAAAATGATAAGCCACAGGTTTTTATAAATGATAAATTAGAAAATATATATCAGCTAGAGGAAATAGAAGTTGGGAATACAGATTATAAAAGTGCAATGTGTATTTTAAATCAGAATTAAGATGTTTTTGTACCCGTCCCCAAAATCACACCCGTCCCCAAAAATCACAGTCCTAAAACAAATTAAGAGAGGTAATTATGAAAAAGAAATTTTTAACAAGTATTTTAATGATTATTATGTTATTAGCACCAATTAGTGTATATGCTGATGGAGAAGTTACTTTTAAATATAATAAAGATGAACAAAAGGTTCTAGAAAATGTACCATCAATAGGCTGTAAAGCAGCATATATTGCAGAACCATCAACAGGAAAAATAATTTATGAAAAAAATGCACACGAAAAACTATATCCTGCAAGTACAACTAAAATACTTACAGCACTAGTGGTTATGGAAAAATGTAAGTTAACAGACAAAGCCAAAGTTTCAAGCAAAGCAATAAGTTTGGTGCCAGATGGGTATTCGAATGCAAACCTAAAAGTAGGCGAAGAGATAGATATAAAAACATTATTATATGCTTTACTTATTCCAAGCGCAAATGAAGCTGCAAATGTTTTAGCAGAACATGTAAGTGGCAGTGTAGAGGAATTTGCAAACTTATGCAATACTAGAGCCAAAGAACTTGGATGCGAAAACCTACATTTTGTAAATCCAAACGGAATACATAATAGCGACCATTATTGCACAGCTTATGACTTATACCTAATTGCTAAAGAATGTCAGAAACATTATGTTTTTAATGAAATTGTAAAAACTACAAGTTTTACAGTTCCTGCAACTAATATTTATACAAAAAATGATAGAACATTTAAAAACACAAATTATATGATATTACCAAATTATAAAAGCTATTATTATGAGTATTGCACTGGAATAAAAACAGGTACAACTACTCCTGCTGGAGAGTGCTTAGTTGCAAGTAGTTCGCATAATAACATTGACTTAATCTCAGTAGTTCTTGGCGGAGGGACCAATAGCAAAGGCTTAAGTGAACGCTTTTACGATACAAAGCAACTTTTTGAATTTGCTTATAAAAACTATACTTTAAAAGAAATAGCGAATAAAGAGCAAACAATTACAAACATAAATGTAAAACATGCGACAAAAGAAACTGAATCACTTGATATTAAAGCAGAAAATAATATTTCAACAATTGTTCCAAAAGATATAGATAATATTCGCCAAGAAGTATCCATTGAAGAGAATATTTCAGCACCAATAGAACAAGGACAAGTTCTAGGACAAGTAACTTTTTATGCTGATGGTTTAAACTACACCACAAATCTTGTAGCAAGCCATTCAGTTGAAAAACTTCCATATTGGTTGTATAACACAGTTGTAATAGTTGTAGCATTAATAATACTAATGATATTAAAAAGAAAGAAAAAGCGTTCTAGAAGACGCAAAAAAACAAATGTGAGGTAACATTTCAAATAAAAGAAAGGATGGAAAAATGTTTAAATTAGTATCAGATTATAAGCCAACAGGAGACCAACCTAAAGCAATCGAATACCTATCAAAAGGAATTGAAGAAGGCAAGAAATTCCAGACACTTCTAGGAGTTACAGGCTCTGGTAAAACTTTCACAATGGCTAATATTATAAACAAAGTACAAAAACCAACACTCGTTTTAGCGCATAATAAAACATTAGCTGGACAATTGTATAGTGAGTTCAAAGAGTTTTTCCCTGAGAACAATGTAGAGTATTTTGTATCTTACTATGACTATTATCAACCAGAAAGTTACATACCTCAATCAGATACATACATTGAGAAGGACTCATCTATAAATGATGAAATAGACAAGCTTCGTCATTCTGCAACTTTATCATTATTTGAAACTAGAGATGTAATAATAGTGGCATCAGTTTCATGCATTTATGGTTTAGGTGACCCGGTTGATTATGAAGAAATGATGTTATCTCTAAGACCTGGTATGGAAAAATCAAGAGACGATGTTATGAAAAAGCTAATTTCAATGCAATATACAAGAAATGAGATTGATTTTAAAAGAGGGACATTTAGAGCCAAGGGAGATATTTTAGAAATTTATCCATCATCTCAAAGTGAGTCAGCAGTAAGAATAGAATTCTGGGGAGATGAAATAGAAAAAATAAATGAGATAAATCCGCTAACAGGTAAAGCAATAGGAAGTAGAAAACACATTCTTATTCCACCAGCTTCTCAATATGTTACAAGCAAAGATAAAATGAATAAAGCAATTGAAACAATTGAAGAAGAATTGGAAGAACAAGTAAAATACTTTAAATCTGCCAATAAGCTAATAGAAGCACAAAGAATAGAAGAAAGAACAAATTTTGATATAGAAATGATGAAGGAAACAGGCTTTTGTTCTGGAATAGAAAACTATTCAAGACATATAAGTCAAAGACCAGCAGGGAGCCCTCCATATACATTATTTGATTATTTTCCAGATGATTTCTTACTTTTAATAGATGAATCTCATGCAACAATACCCCAAGTTCGTGCCATGTATAATGGAGACAGAGCAAGAAAGGAAAGCCTTGTAAAATATGGCTTTAGATTACCATCTGCATTTGATAATAGACCTCTTAAATTCGATGAATTTGAAAAAAGGCTAAATCAAGTGGTATTTGTAAGTGCAACACCTGCAGACTATGAAAAAGAACACTCAAAAGAAAACGTTGTAGAACAAATTATAAGACCAACAGGCTTATTAGACCCTAAAATAGAGGTAAAACCGGTTGCTAATCAAATAGATGATTTATTAGAGCAAATTAGAATAAGAGCAGAAAAAGGCGAAAGAGTATTAGTTACAACCTTAACAAAGAAAATGGCAGAAGACTTAACTGCATATTTGAAAAGTTTAGATATAAAAGTAAACTATATGCATTCAGACACTAAAGCTTTAGAGAGAATGGAAATAATAAGAAAGCTTCGTTTAGGAGAATTTGATGTTTTAGTTGGAATAAATCTATTAAGGGAAGGGCTAGACATTCCAGAGGTTTCATTGGTAGCAATACTAGATGCAGATAAAGAAGGATTTCTTCGTTCAGAGCGTTCACTAATCCAAACAATAGGACGTGCTGCAAGAAATACAGATGGAACAGTTATAATGTATGCAGATGAACTAACAGAAAGCATGGAAAAGGCTATTTCAGAAACAAACAGAAGAAGAAAAATTCAAGAAGAATATAATAAAGAACATGGAATAACACCAACAACAATCAAAAAATCTGTAAGAGATAGTATTTCAGCAACAAGTGTGGCAGATATAGAAGTAGAATATAAGCTTGAAAAAGAAGAAGATATAAAAGAAACAATTACAAAATTAACAGACGAAATGCTAGAGGCGGCTTCAAAAATGGAATTTGAAAAAGCTGCTGAACTTAGAGATAAAATTAAAGAGTTGGAAAAATTGATGGAATAAAAAATCTCATTTAAAAAAATGAGATTTTTTTTCGAAAGGTATTTTATTAAATAAAAATATCTGTTATAATGTCATTATCTAAATGGAAATTTTCATTGATAGAATTATTGAGACTTTGAAAAAGTACGAAAATTCAATGCTTTTTCCAAAAAAATTAAAAAGAAAGGTTTAAATATAGAAATGAGTCAAGGTAAAAGAATAAAACAAGTAAAAGAACCCAAAAGAAAGATGACAAGAGAAGAAATAGAGGCAAAAAAGAAAAAAATAAAAAGAAGATTTTTTATTTTTGTAGCTTTAATAGTGTTAGTAATAGCAGGATTTATAGCAAATGACTATATAATTTTAGACCAAAACGAAAAAACAAGTTTAGTAATAAACAATGGTAATATTTCAAATTTAAAACATGATATCTTAATAGAAGATGATGTAATTTATATTTCGAAAGATGATATTAAAAACTTTTTTGATAGATACATTTATCTTGACGAAGAAAACAATCAAATAATAACAACATATGATAAAAAGATTGCTACAATTGGCTTTGAGGGAAATATTTTAACTATAAATGGTGCTAACAAAAAAATATATGCAAATGCAAAAAAAGAGGGAGAAACAATTTATCTTCCAATTTCTGAGATGAAGGATGTATATGGAATAGAGATAGAAAACATAAAAGACTCAAAAGTAGTTACAATAGATTCAATAGATAGAGAACAGAAAAAAGCAATGGCTTCAAAGGATGCAGCTGTAAAAAGTTCAACAGGATTTATTGCCAAAACAATTGATAGAATAAACAAGGGAGCTTATGTAATAGTTGTTTCTAAAACAGACGACGGTTGGACAAAAATAAGAACGCCAAATGGAAAAGTTGGTTATGTAAAAAATGATGTAGTAGTAAATGAAGTAAAAATCAGAGAAAACATGGTTGAAGAACCACAAATAAAAGGCAAAGTAAACATGTTTTGGGACTTCTACTCACAATATGCAAATGCTCCAACAAGAAGCGAAAAAATAGAAGGAGTAAATGTTGTTTCACCATCATTTTTCTATATAAATAGCAAAGCTCAATTTAAAGAAAATGTTGGAGAAAAAGGAAAAGCTTATATAGAATGGGCACATAACAATGGTTACAAAGTTTGGGCAATGCTTTCAAACTCTTATGAAGACAACATGATAGAAATAACTTCTAAAATAATGAATAACTACAAATATAGACAAGCTCTAATAGAAAATATAGTTGATGTTTGTGTAAAATATAAATTAGATGGAATAAATATTGATTTCGAAAATATGAAAAAAGAAGATATAGACATGTTTTCGAGATTTATTATAGAGCTTACACCTAGAATGAAAGAAATTGGTTTAGTAACATCAGTTGATGTAACAGCTCCAGATGGTGGAGACACTTGGTCATTATGCTTTGATAGAAATGTAATTGGGCATGTAGCGGATTACATAGTATTTATGGCTTATGACCAAAATGGAACAGGAAGCAGAACAGCAGGAACAACAGCAGGGTACAACTGGACAGTTGCAAATCTAAAAAAATTCATAAAAACAGAAGAAGTAAAATCAAGTAAAATAATACTTGGAATTCCTTTCTACACAAGAGTTTGGACAGAAAATACAGATGGAAAATTAACAAGTAATATAGTAAATATGAAAGATATAAACAAAGTAATTCCAAGCAATGCACAAAAGCAATGGCTAGACGACTTAAAACAAAACTATGTAGAATACCAAGAAAAAGGTGCTACGAAGAAAATATGGATAGAAGATTTAGACTCAATAAAAGCAAAAGTATCGTTGGTAAATGAATACGAATTAGGCGGAGTATCAGCTTGGGCAAAAGATAGAGAAAACCCAGATGTATGGGCAGTAATTGCAAATGAATTAAAATAAAACAAATATATTAAAATAGACGTTCCTTACTGGTCGTGCGAATTGAAGCTGTATAAAAACATAGTTTTTTACAGCTTCATATTCTCCTTCCAAGCTGCGCGTCACTTTATTTTAATATATTTGTTTTTTGTGTTGAATGTATATACTCCCCAAAATCTGGAAATACTATTTCCAGAAAGGTGGTATTTAGATGAAAGTTAAAGACTGTATGTGTACAAAAGTAGCTTGTGTTACACCACAAGACACAATTACAAATGTTGCAAAAATAATGGAAACAAACCATGTAGGGTGTGTTCCTGTTTGTGAAGGCTCACAACAAATTTGTGGAATAGTAACAGATAGAGATATTGTATTAAGAGCTGTAGCAACAGGAAAAAATCTTGCTCAAACAATGGTAAGTGAGATAATGACTACAAAACCTTATACTTGTAAACAAGATGAGGATATGCAACAAGCTCAAAATACAATGACACAAAATCAAGTTAGAAGATTACCTGTATGTGATAACCAACAAAGAGTTATAGGAATGCTTACATTTGGAGATATTGCAAATAATGGTCAACAATTAGGAGAAGAACAAGTTTGCCAAACTGTTGAGGGAATTTGTAATTGTAATGGGCAGTTTAAAAATGCAGAGTAAAATTTATTGCATAAAAAATAGGTTTAAAACCTATTTTTTATGCATATAATGTTACATAGAGGTGATTTTTTGATAGTTGACATATCATATTGGACAAGGGTTTTAAGAAGAATTTTAATACTAGCATTTACCATACTTGGATTATTTCTTACATTTAAATTATCAGTATTTTACATGCCATTTTTAGTTGCATTTATAATTTCCTTAATGATAGAACCTCTAATTAGATTTCTTATGAAAAAAACAAAAGCAACAAGAAAATGTAGTTCAATAGTAATATTTGTAGTGGTTTCAGCAATAATATTAGGAGCTTTGATATGGGGAATAATAACACTTTTTTCAGAAGCATCTAATTTATTGCAAGGTTTAAATGACTATGTTGATAAGGCATATCAGTTGTTTCAAGGATTTTTAAATGAATTAGATTTAAATAAAATAAATATGTCAGACCAAGTATTGGGGATAATACAAAACTCAACAGATGGAATACTAAATGGGCTTTCAACATGGGTTAGAGGATTTTTAAATGGAGTAATAAATGTTGTTACATCAATACCAACAATTTCAATATATTTCGTAATAACAGTAATGGCATTGTATTTTATATGTGTAGATAAAGTGTACATTTTAGATCAAATAGAGCACCATGTACCAGCGCTATGGGTTAAAAAAGTTGGAATTCATATAAGACAAATAACGAAAATACTTGGAGGCTACTTAAAAGCACAGGCAACTCTAATATTTGTTTCGTTCATAGTTTCATTAGTTGGGTTATATATACTGAAATTTGTAGGTTTTGCAATAGAATATCCATTACTGATGGCACTATTTATAGGCTTTGTAGATGCGCTTCCAATCTTAGGTTCAGGAACAGTAATGGTACCATGGGCAATCATTGCAGGATTAAATGGAGACTTAAATCTTGGAATTGCAATAATAGTACTACTAATAATAATGTCAGTAGTAAGGCAGTTTTTGGAACCAAGACTTGTTAGTAAAAATATAGGAGTACACCCGATTTTTACACTTATTGCAATGTATACAGGATTTAAATTTTTCGGAATACTAGGATTGTTATTTGGACCAATAATTTTAATAATAATAAAAAATGTATTTGCTACATTAATTGATGATGGAGTTTTAAAAACAATATTTGATAAAAGATAGAAAAACTTTTTTGACGACTTTTGGGGGCACCCGACTTTTTGGGACACTCTTAAAAATCAAGGTGGGGTTAATCCAACCTTGATTTTTAAGAGTGTCCCAAAAAGTCGGGTGCCCCAAAAAGTCGTCCAAAAAAATCTTTTCAATTTGACTTTTATCAGTATATTTGATATTATTTCCAAAGAAATAGATAAATAAATCAAATGGGAGGAAAAATAAAATGGAAATCTTAAGGGTTGAGAATTTAATTAAAGTATATGGAAAGGACGAATCTCAAGTTGTGGCTTTAGATAATGTATCATTTTCAGTAGAAAAAGGAGAATTTGTAGCAATAGTAGGCGCTTCTGGAAGTGGTAAATCAACATTACTTCATATAATTGGTGGAGTTGATAGACCAACAAGTGGGAAGGTTTATATAGATGAAAAGGATATTTTTAATTTAAACGATGATGAACTAGCGATATTTAGAAGAAGACAGGTGGGACTAATTTATCAGTTCTATAATCTAATTCCTATTTTAAATGTAGCAGAAAATATATCATTACCACTTTCGTTAGATAATAGAAAAGTAGATGAAAATGATTTAAATAAAATGTTAAAACTATTAGGCTTAGAAAACAGGAGAGAACATTTACCAAATGAATTATCAGGTGGACAACAACAAAGAACAAGTATTGGAAGGGCATTGATTACAAATCCATCAATAATACTTGCTGATGAACCAACTGGAAATCTAGACACAAAAGCAAGTGAAGAAATAGTATCTTTATTAAAAAAATCAAATAAAGAATTAAATCAAACTATAATAATGATTACACATAATATGGAAATTGCTAAGTCAGCAGATAGAATAATAAAAATAGCAGATGGAAAAATTGTTTTATAGGAGGTTTAAAATGGGAATACTTAAAAATTTTACAATAAAAAATTTAAAACTTAACAAAAAAAGAACAATAGTAACAATAATAGGTATAATGTTATCAGTTGCGCTAATAACATCTGTTGCATCAATTTATATTAGTGGAATAGCATCATTAATAAAATATGAAAAATATGAAAAAGGAAACTTCCATATATCATTTTATGATGTTGCACATAATGATTTAGAATCATTTAAGAAAAATAAAAAAATTGAAAAGTTTTTTATAAAACAAAACATAGGTTATGCAAAATTAGAAAATTCACAAAATGAATATAAACCATATGCACATGTTGAAAGTTTTACAAAAGAAGCATTAGAGAACTTATCAGTTAAACTAGTTGAAGGAAGATTGCCAGAAAACGAAAATGAAATACTAATACCTACACATTTAAAAACAAATGGTAGAATAAACCATTATGTTGGAGAGTCGCTTACATTAAATGTAGGAAAGAGAGTAAGAAATGGAGAAGAATTAACACAATTCGATTCTTTTAGTAGAGAAGAACCTGAACAGATAATAAATACCAAAAACAATACATATAAAATAGTTGGTATAATTGAAAGACCAGCAACAAATATTGAAGGTTATTCAGCTCCTGGTTTTACATTTATAACATATTTAGATAAAGTAGATACATCAAAAAAATGTGATATATATGTTAGATATACACAACAAGCTTTGAAAGATGAATCATTTATGAGTATTAACGATTTAAAATATAAAATGGATGCTAATGAGTATTTGATTGGACTTGAACTAGATCCTTTAAAAGTAAGTGGATTAGGACAAATAGGAACTGTTGCTGCAATAGTTTGTGGAATAATAATTATTACATCAGTATTTTGTATAAAAAATAGTTTTGATATATCAATTACTGAAAAAACGCGACAATACGGAATGTTAAGAAGTATTGGTGCAACAAAGAAACAAATAAGAAAAAATGTATTTTATGAAGCATTTATTTTAGGTGGAATAGGAATTCCTTTAGGGATACTATTAGGACTTTTAGCATCTTTTATTTTAATAATTATAAGTAATGTTTTATTAACAGATATGTTGACACAAGGATTAAAATTAGAATTAGAGATTTCTTGGATAGCTGTTCTAATTTCAGTTATATTAGGAATAGTTACAATTTATTTATCAGCAAGAAAGAGTGCACGAAAAGCTTCTAAGATAACTCCAATAGATGCTATAAGAAATAATGATAGTATTAAAATTAAAGCAAATAAAGTAAAATGTCCAAAAATAATTAATAAAATATTTGGAATTGGTGGAGAAATATCATATAAAAACTTAAAAAGAAATAAGAAGAAATATCGTACAACAGTTATATCTATTGTAGTATCTGTATTTACATTTATTGCCTTATACTCATTTGTAAATTCAACATATACAACATCTAAAAAAACATTTGATTATATGGAATACAATATAGATATTTCGGCAGATACAACAAATAATCCAGAATTATACAATAAAATGATTGAAACAACAAAAATGGAGGATGTTGAAAAATATATTACATTAAGAACAGATGGAATTATGATTAATGATCCGAAGTATTCTGAAAAATTAAAACAATTAACTACTGGAAATGCAAACAATGAAGTTGAAGAACAAATCGAAGAAGACATCGAAGAGGAGAATGAAGATAATCAAAAATACATACAAATAAGAAGTATTGGAGATAAAGCTTATAGAGAATATTTGGATAAATTAGGTTTGAATTATGAAGAATACAAAAATAAAGGTATTTTAGTAGATATAAAAAACATAGAAAATTTTGATGTGAAAAATCAAAATATAGAAAATATTCAAGTTCATGAATTTGATTATAAAGCAGGTGAAAAACTATCGGGGCAAGGAAATGATGGAGTTTCAAGCTTAACCATAGAAATTGGATATATTGCAGATGAAAAACCATTTACTTTGTCAAAATACGAACAAAGTCAAATAATTGTTAGTGATGAGTGGTATGACAATTATATAAATGATAAAGATTACTTGACAGTGTATTTAAAAACAAATAATCCAAGCAAATTACAAGAAAAAATAGAATACAATCTAAAAGGTTTTGATTATAATTTAAACAATTCAGATGAAAATGTAAAAATGATGGAAAACTTATTTACATTAATTGCTATTTTCTTATATGGATTTATAATAGTAATATCATTAATTGGAATAACAAATATATTTAATACAATAACAACTAATATGGAATTAAGAAAAAGAGAATTTGCAAGTTTAAAATCTATAGGAATGACAACAAAAGAGTTTAAAAGAATGATAAGGTTAGAAAGTGTGTTTATGGGATTAAAAGCTTTGCTATTTGGTATTCCAATAGGCATAATATTATCATATTTTATTGAAAGTAGGTTGACGGTAAATTTAGTAGGGCAATATGAGCTACCAATACTAGCAATAATGATTTCAATAATTGCAGTGTTTACATTAATAATATGTATTATGAAATACTCAATAAATAAAATAAATAAACAAAATATTATTGAAACAATAAGAAATGAAAATATATAAACAAAAATAATACAAAATTAAAATGAAGCGGGAAAGAGAAGACTTTCTCGCTTTTTAAGAACTTTTCTAAAAAGTTTCTCAAACTCATTTAATCATTAATCAATTTTCTGATTTCGTTATATAAATAAGGTTTGAATTCATTTATTGGAAGAGGTTCTTTATATAAAATAGAATTAAAACATGTTGAACTTACAAGCTCTATTATCATATATAAAGTAACTTCTGGGTTTTCTAATTTTATATTTTGTTCTTTGATACCATTTAAAAACAATTCCAAAATAGTATTATTTTCAGTTTCGTTTTTTTGGTAAAGTTCATTTATTGTTTTTGTATAAATTCCCCAAGATAGATTCTTTGAGATGAATTGAAGCAATAATTTATTTTTTTCTAAATAGTTTATTATATAATCTACTATAAAAATTACTTGTTCATCTAATTTATTTATATCAGTTTTTTTCAATTTTTTATAAGCATCATTAAATAACTTATTGGATTTCTTTGCAATAAGTTTATTTCTAATATCATATTTATCCTTAAAATAAGTATAGAATGTGCCTTTTGCAACTCCGGCATCATCAACAATTTCTTGAATTGATGTATCTTGAAAACCTTTATTTATAAAAAGTTTAAAGCCGCTTTCTAATAGCCTTGATTCTTTTTCTGGTTCTTTGTTCATATCTTTTTTCATTTTTTTATTGACCTTTCTTAATTATAATAAAATATTAACACAAAAATGACTAAAAGTCAATATTTTTTAAAAAAGTATTGACTTTTAGTCAATGTGGTAATATAATATAGTGCAGCAATTGACTAATGGTCAAAACAAAATAAAGAAATGCTTATAAATAAAGGCTTAAAAAAGAAAGGAGAAAATTTAAAATGCAAAAGTTTGGAGAGTTCGTGGTAAAACATAGAAAAATAATCTTAATTATCGCGATAGTGCTATTAGTTCCATCATTTTTAGGAATGAAAGCAACAAGAGTAAATTACGATATTTTAACATATTTACCAGGGGACATTAAAACGATTCAAGGAGAAAATATTTTAACAGAAGACTTCAATATGGGGGCATATTCCATAGTAGTTCTAAAAAATATGCCAGCAAAAGATATCTTAAAATTAGAAGAAGATATCAAAAACAAAATTGAAAATGTTGAATTATGCGCAAGTATAGCAGATGTAACAGGGCAAACATTTCCAATTGAAATGTTACCAGAAGATGTAACAGATAGAATATACAAAAATAATGAAACACTATTATTAGTAACATTTAAAGATGCAATATCTTCAGATAAAACAATGGAATCAATTCAAAAATTAAGAGACATTACAAACGAAAATGTAATGATTTCTGGAATGTCAGCAACATTGCTAGATACAAAAGAATTGCTAGAATCTGAAATGACAATTTATGTAATAATTGCAGTAATCTTATGTTTAATAATTTTAACAATAGCGTTAGATTCATTTGCAGCACCAATTTTATTATTAGCCAATATAGGATTTGCTGTATTATTCAACATGGGAAGTAATATAATGTTTGGTCAAATATCTTATATTACAAAAGCAATAAGTGCAGTGCTTCAATTAGGTGTAACAATGGACTTTGCAATTTTCTTATATCATACTTATGTTGCAGAAAAGAAGACTGAAAAAGATATAAACAAAGCGATGGCTTCAGCAATAGCTAAAACTTTAGTATCAGTTTTAGGAAGTTCATTAACAACAATAGCAGGATTCATAGCATTATGTGGAATGAGCCTAACACTTGGTTCAGATATAGGTTTAGTAATGGCAAAAGGTGTAGTATTTGGCTTAGTTTGTGTTGTAACAATACTTCCAGCATTACTACTATTATTTGATAAATATATAGAAAAAACAAAACATAAAGAACTTATGCCTAAATTTACAAAACTTTCAGATTTTATAATAAAACATCACATAGCATTTATAGTATTATTTCTAATAATACTACCAATTGCTTTTTATGGATATAAAAATACACAAGTTTATTACAAGCTAGACTCATCATTGCCAGACTCTTTAAAGAGCGTATCAGCAAACAAAGAAGTTATAAACGAATTTAAAATAGTTTCACCAGAGTTATTGATGGTAGATAGCGATTTAAGTAATGATCAAGTAAATCAAATGTTTAGTGAAATTGATAAACTAGATGGAATAGATTGGGCATTAAGCTTAACAAAGCTTGAAAAAGAAGGAATTCCAGAGGAAATACTTCCAGACGAGATAATTTCTAAAGTAAAAAATGACAAATACAAAATTATAATAATAAATTCATTATATGAAATGGCAACACCTGAAATAGATAATCAAATAAAACAAGTAAATGAAATAATTGCAAAATATGATGAAAATGCAATACTTGCAGGTGAAGGACCTTTGATGAACGACTTAGTAACAGTTGCAGATCACGATTTTAATAGTGTAAATGTAATATCAATTGCAGTAATATTTATATTGATGTTCTTTGTACTAAAATCTGTTGCCTTACCTATAATATTGATTGGAGTAATTGAGCTTGCAATATTTATAAATATGGGATTACCATTCTACACAGGAACAATTATACCATTTATATCTTCAATTGTAATAGGGACAATACAATTAGGTGCAACAATAGATTATGCGATTTTAATAACAACAAAATATGTAGGAAAAAGAAAAGAAGGTCTAGACAAAAAAGAAGCAGTGCATTTTGCATTATCTACATCAATTGGTTCAATAGTAGTAAGTGGGTTGTGTTTCTTTGCTGCAACATTTGGGGTAGGTATGGTTTCGAAACTTGAAATGATAGCTTCACTATGTTCACTAATGGCAAGAGGTGCGATTGTAAGTATGTTTATAGTTGTGTTTATGCTACCAGCATTCTTAACATTATTTGATAAAATAATTTGCAAAACTACAATTGGCATGCGTAAAGTTCGCAATTAGTTTTTAGAAAAGCATAATATATTAATTTTAAAAACCGCGGTAGCGCCAAACGAACGAAGTGAGTGCGAACTGGAGCAACCCTCAGCAGAATTAGCGCAAACATACAATTTCTTATAGCGAAGAGCTATTAGAAATTGGCAGTTTGTGGTAATTTTAAGATTGAAGGTTGCGACCACCAAGGTTTTGAAAATTCATATATTATGCAAATAATAATATAATTTGGAGGAATTTGAAATGAATAAAAATAAATTTGGAAAGAAAATAATTGCAAGTGCAATGGTAATAATGCTTGGAGCATACACATTGCCAATTTATGCTTTTGCAAATGAAGAAATGGTATATTCAAAATTAGATTCAGAAGGTAAAAACTACAAAACAATAGTAACAACAAAAGAAGAAGAAATTAAACAAGAAAATACAGACAAAGAACTACCATTAGAAACAAAAATAACATACAAATTAGATGGTAAAGAAATATCAGCAAAAGACTTAGCAGGGAAAAGTGGTAAAGTATCAATAAAAATTGAATATAAAAACAAATCAGCAAAAGAAGAATATATAAATGGAAAATATGAAACAATGTACACACCATTTGTTGTTGCAGTAGGTTCAATAATAGATACAGACAAAAACAAAAACATTGAAGTAACAAATGGAAAAGTAATTGACAATGGAGAAAAAGCTATAGTTATTGGTATAGTAATGCCAGGATTAGAAGATAGCCTAAAATTAACAGGCGAATTAGCAGATATAGAAATTCCAAGTAGCATAGAAATTACAATGGATTCAACAAATTTTGAAATGAAAAATATAATGTCTTATGCGTCTCCAAGAGTTTTTGAAAAAGATATCAACTGGGGAAAATTGGATGACCTATTTAGCAAAGCAAATCAATTAAAAACATCAATAAACCAAATAGAAGAAGGAGCTAATGCTTTAAGAGATGGTATTTCAACATTGAGCGATGGAGCTACACAATTAAATGATGGTGCTAGCAAATTAGACAATGGTGCTGCTCAATTAAATGAAGGAGCAAATGCTTTAAATACAGGAGTTAATAGATTACAAAACGGAACTACAACATTAAATAATGGAGCTAAAAAATTATCAGCAGGTGCTAACCAATTGGCAGGTGGAGCAAATAGTGTAAATGAAGGTGCAACAGCTTTAAACAACGGAATTTCAGAGTTACAAGCTGGACTTCAAAATGCTGGAAGTGGTATAACATCTTTAAAAGAAGGAACAACAGGTGTAGCAGTAGGTGCAGAAAAAGTAAATAAAGGTGCAAATGATTTAAAAGACGGATTAAACTCATTAAATACCAAAACACAGGAGCTTCAAACAGGGTTAACAAAAATATCACAAAGCGTAAGCGAATTAAATGTAGGAGCACAAACAATTAAGAAAAATGTTGATGGATTATATACACAATTAAGTGTATATGCATCAAAAGTTGATGAATTGGAACAATTAATAAATGCAAATAAGGCTGTATTACAAACAGCAGAAGAAGGAAGCCAACTTTCAATTGTTTTACAAAAAAATATTGCAGCATTAGAACAAGAAAAAGCATTATTACAAAAAACTTCTAAAATTGGAGAATTAGTTGAAGGAGCAAAGAAAATTGCTAACGGATTAAGTACATTAGATGAAAATACAAAAACACTACCAGATACTACAAAAGCTTTAACTACTGGTGTTGCTCAATTAGCAGGAGGAGCAACAGAATTAGCTAGTGGAACATCAAGTTTAAATAATGGAGCAAAACAATTAGATGGAGGAGCAACAGAACTAGCAAATGGAGCATCTGCATTAAATACAGGTGTTACAAAATTAAAAGTAGGAGCAGGTCAATTACAAGCTGGAACAACAGACCTAGCAGAAGGAGCAAATTCATTAAATTCAGGAGTAAAAGATTTGTCAAATGGAACTGCATCATTAGAAAATGGCGTAAATGAATTAGCTAATGGAAGTATGACATTAGCTAATGGAACAGGAGATTTGTCAGCTGGTGCAAAACAATTATCAGAAGGAACAACAAGTTTAGTATATGGAACAAATCAACTAAAAGAAGGAAGTGTTCAATTAGCAGAAGGAATCCATAAATATAATGTTGAGGGAATAAGTAAAATAACTAAATTTATAAATGGAGATTTATATAATCTAAAAACAAGAGTTCAAAGATTAGAACAATTATCAAAAGATTATAATAAATTCAATTCTGATAAAGAAAGAGATGAAGTTAAATTTATATCAATTATAGATTCAATAAAAACTAGTCAAAAAGACGAAGAAAAACAAGAAATAGTAAAAGATTTAGATGCAAATGATAAAGAAGAAAAAGAATAAACATTTAACTTGTTAGTTTTAAATATGAAGCGGGAAAGAGAAGACTTTCTCGCTTTTTAAGAACTTTTCTAAAAATAACCATTGACAAAATTCGCGTAAAACTATAAGATAATAATGTGATAAAATGGTCAAAAAATATCTTTTTGACAAAAAAGGAGAAAATTATGGAAAACGAAGGAAAAGTAGATTTTACAAAACAAGTTGATGCAAAAGAACCAGAGAAAAAATGTAAATGTAAAGACAAATTTTTAGAAGAATTATTTAAAACTTATCAACCAATTAAAGATAATTTGATTCAAATGTTAAACGAAATCCAAGACCATTATGGTTATGTACCAATGGATGTTCAAAAAGAACTTTCAGAATTTTTAAAAGTGCCTATGGCAGAAGTTTATGGAGTTGTAACTTTTTATTCAAGATTTACCCTAAAACCAAAAGGAAAATATAGTATTTCAGTATGTTTGGGAACAGCATGCTATGTTAAGGGTGCGCAAAAAATTATGGACAGATTACAAGAACGCTTAAAAATTGGAGAGGGCGAAACTACAGAAGATGGTAAATATTCAATTGAAGCTCAAAGATGTGTTGGGGCTTGTGGATTGGCGCCTGTATTTACTGTAAATGGTAAAGTTTATGGTAAAGCTACTGTGAAGTTGCTGGATTCTGTTCTGGATGAATTAGAAACTAGTAATTAAACTTTTGATATAATGTAAAATTAAATTAGGAGGTTTTCAATGAAAACATTAGAACAAATCCATCAAATTAGAGAAGAAAAAAGAAAAGAATTAGATTTAAGAGTAAACACAAAACTAGATACTAGAGAAAAACACATACTAGTATGTCATGGAACAGGTTGTACATCATCTAATTCTCCAGAAATATTAGAAGAATTTAGAAGAATTTTAAAAGAAAAAAATATAGAAAATGTTAGAGTAATAAAAACAGGATGCTTTGGGCTATGCGCGAAAGGGCCAATCGTAATAATTAGACCAGAAGATACATTCTATGCCATGGTAAAACCAGAAGATTGTGAAGAAATAATCCAAAAACATATAGTTGAAGGAGAAGTTGTCCAAAGGCTTTTATGTAAAGATATAGATGGAAAAAAAGTACAAAGCCTTGATGAACTTACATTTTATAAAAAACAAAAAAGAATTGCATTAAAAAATTGTGGTGTAATAAATCCTGAAGAAATAGATGAATACATAGCTTTTGATGGTTATAAAGCATTAGAAAAAGTTTTAAAAGAAATGACACCTGATTCAGTAATTGAAGAAATTTCAAAATCAGGCTTAAGAGGCCGTGGAGGAGCAGGTTTCCCAACAGGAAAGAAATGGGAACTAACAAAAGTAAACGAAGCTGACCAAAAATATGTGGTATGTAATGCAGATGAGGGAGATCCAGGTGCTTTCATGGATAGAAGTATCTTAGAGGGAGACCCACATAGCGTTCTAGAAGCAATGATGATAGCTGGATACGCAATTGGAGCAACAAAAGGATTTATATATGTTAGAGCAGAATATCCAATAGCTGTAAAAAGATTTCAAATAGCAATAGATCAAGCAAGAGATTATGGAATATTAGGTAAAAATATTTTTGGAACAGACTTTGAATTTGATGTACAAATTCGTTTAGGAGCAGGAGCCTTCGTTTGTGGAGAAGAAACTGCACTATTAGAATCAATAGAAGGAAAACGTGGCCAACCAAGAGTAAAACCTCCATATCCAGCAGTTTCAGGATTATGGGGTAAACCAACATTAATAAATAATGTTGAAACATATGCAAATATTACAAGAATAATCTTAAACGGAGCAGATTGGTATTTTTCAATTGGAACAGAAAATTCAAAAGGTACAAAAGTATTTGCTTTAGGTGGAAATGTAAATAATATAGGCTTAGTAGAAGTACCAATGGGAACAACTTTAAGAGAAATTGTTTATGATATAGGTGGTGGAATTCCAAATAAAAGAGAATTCAAAGCAGCACAAACAGGAGGACCATCTGGTGGATGTATTCCAGCACAATACTTAGATACACCAATAGATTATGAATCTTTAAAAGAAATTGGTTCTATGATGGGCTCAGGTGGAATGATTATAATGGATGATACAAAATGTATGGTAAATCTTTCTAAATTCTACCTAGAATTCACAGTAAGTGAAAGCTGTGGAAAATGTACTCCTTGCAGAATTGGAACCAAAAGAATGCTAGAAATTTTAGAAAAATTATGCAATGGAAAAGGGGAACTTTCAGATATAGATAAACTAGAAAAACTAGCTCATAATATTATAAAATCTAGTGTTTGCGGTTTAGGACAAACAGCACCAAATCCTGTTTTAAGTTCACTAAAATATTTTAGAGATGAATTTGAAGAACATGCAGTAGATAAAAATTGTAGAACAAAAGAATGTAAAGCAATTTCTAAAATTATGATAGACCCTGAAAAATGTAAAGCTTGTGGCTTATGCCAAAAGGTTTGTCCTGTTGGAGCAATTCAAGGAGAACTTAGAGATAAAAGAGAAATTGACCAAAGTAAGTGTATTAAGTGTGGGACTTGTTTGGCTAGTTGCCCATTTAAAGCTATAAATTAGCAAAATATTCATCATTTGACTGCGTTAAACTTTACTAAAAGAAAGAGAGGAAAATTAGAATGTACCAAGAAACTAACAAAAACTATGATTTTTTATTTATTAAACCAGAAGAAGAAGCTCGAAGATTGGTTGAAGAAATAAACATGTTAATGGGAAAATATCATGATTCGCATAAATTAAAGCAAGCGCTTATAGAAAAATATGGTGATGAAACATTTGATTTATCATATCTAAATGAACTAATTGATAGGCTTAACTCAAATGAAAATTCTTTTGATGAGAAAGAAATAATTGAAGAAATAGCTAATATATCTAATGTTAGAGAAGTTATAAATCTTCAAACTGGAGATTATACAATAATTATAGACCAAGGAAAATTGGAATTTTCTGACATAGGTGATTTTATTGGAAAAATAAATAATAGTGAAAAATCTAAAGAGATGAAGGAGTTCCTAATAAAAGTTTCAAGTTTACATGAAAGAATGAATCATTGCCATGCAGAATCAATAAACCTTGCACTTCTTTTAGAAAGAGATTTAGGAATTTCATGTAAAATAGTAACTGGTTATGCTAGTTATTTTGTATCTAAAAATAGGTATATGCATACATGGAATGAGCTAACTATAGATGGAAAAGAATATGTAATTGATTCTACAATGAATACATGCATAAATAAAGATGGATATTATTTATTAAGAAATATTGATGAAAAGGAAAATATAACATCATTAGATTCTAAAATTGTTAAAGATGATTTTAAAAATCACATAGATTTTGTAGAACAAATTGATTTAAAAACATATCTAACATGCAGAGATGAGGTGATGACGGAATATTTAGAAAAGAAAAAATTATTTAAAAATTCTATAGAAGGAGACGAAAGATAATGGAAAAAAGTCTTGTTAATTTAACAATAGATGGAAAAGCTGTGCAAGCTGAACAAGGAATCTCAATACTAGAAGCTGCTAGAAAAGCTGGAATAGACATTCCAACACTATGCTTTTTGAAAGACATAAATGAAGTTGGAGATTGTAGAGTTTGCCTTGTACAAATTGAAGGCAGACGCGGCTTTGCAACATCATGTATTCAAAAAGTAGAAGAAGGAATGGTAGTTCATACTAATACAGAAGAAGTATTAGAAGCAAGAAAAGTTGTATTAGATTTAATAATTTCGAATCATAAAGTTGATTGCTTAACATGTGTAAGGTCAGGAAGCTGTGAATTACAAACCTTAGCTAAACAATTTAATATGACAGATATTGAATTTGCAGGAGTGAGAAATGAACATGAAATAGACGATTTATCTCCATCAATTGTAAGAGATTTCAGTAAATGTATTTTATGCAGAAGATGTGTTGCAACTTGTAAAAAAGTTCAAGGTGTAGGCGCAATAGATACTATAAATAGAGGTTTTGAATCATGTGTATCAACAGTAGAGAATAAAAGTTTAAATGATGTTAACTGTACATTTTGTGGTCAATGCATTCAAAATTGCCCAACAGGCGCTTTAAGGGAAAAAGATTCAACAGGAGAAGTTTGGAGAAAATTAAGAGATCCAGAAACTTATGTTATAGCTCAAACAGCACCAGCTGTAAGAGCAGCTTTGGGTGAAGAATTTGGAATGGAAGTAGGCACAAATGTAACAGGTAAAATGGTTGCTGGCTTGAAGAAACTTGGTTTTGATAAAGTATTTGATACAAATACAGGTGCAGATTTTACAATAATGGAAGAAGCTAATGAATTTATAGAAAGAGTTCAAGAAAATGGAGTTTTACCAATGATAACTTCTTGTAGTCCAGGATGGGTAAAATACATAGAAATGAATTATCCAGAATTATTACCACATGTATCTAGTTGTAAATCACCACACGAAATGTTTGGAGCACTTTTAAAAACATATTATGCAAAAAAAGAAGGGTTAGACCCATCAAAAATATTTGTGGTATCAGTTATGCCATGTATTGCCAAGAAATTTGAACGCCAAAGAACAGAAATGAAAAATGACGGTTTATTTGATGTAGATAGCGTAATTACCACAAGAGAATTAGCAAGAATGATAAAACAAGCAAATATTAATTTTATAAGCTTGGAAGATTCAGAATTTGATAACCCAATGGGAGAAGCAACAGGAGCTGCAGCAATATTTGGAACGACAGGAGGAGTAATGGAAGCAGCTTTAAGAACAGCTCAAGATACATTAACAGGAGAAGATTTGAAAAAAATCAATTTCGAAGCTGTTCGTGGTGGAGAAGGAATCAAAAGAGCAGCAGTTAATATTGCTGGAAAAGAAATAAAAGTTGTTGCAGCAAGTGGGTTAGCAAATGCTCAAAAAATTCTAGAAGAAATAAAATCTGGAACAGCAGATTATCAATTTGTAGAAATAATGGCATGTCCTGGCGGATGTATAATGGGTGGTGGACAACCAATAAAAACATCAAAAGAACGCCTAGATAAAGACATTAGAAAGTTAAGAGCAGATTGTTTATACTCCATAGATGAAAAAAGTACAATAAGAAAATCACATGAAAATCCAGTAGTTAAGAAAATATATGAAGAATTCCTAGAAAAACCTGGAAGCTACAGAGCACATAAATTACTTCATACAAAATACCAAGAAAGAGAAAAATACAATTTTTAATAAAAACTTTAGACTCGTTCGAAGCTTTTTGGGACGGGTCTAAAATTTTTTAAAAAAATTTTCAAAAAAGGGTATACAATTTTTTATTCTTATGCTATAATTAGAAAAGTTTGAAATCAAACATAGGGGTATAGTGTCAATGGTAGCACATCGGTCTCCAAAACCGCCTGTGAGGGTTCGAGTCCTTCTACCCCTGCCATTTTTTTATATATATTTTATATGTATTTGAGTTTATTTATAAAGTATCCTGTAAATACTTTTTTTTTTAGAAAAAATTTTTTATATCAACTAAATTATACCAAACAAATGAGGTTTATAACATTAAAAATACAGATAAAATGTATGTTTTTAGAGAACATAGCGTAAGTGTGTATGGTAGGAGGTGAAGAGATGAATTTAGGAAAGAAAATTGGATTTATTGCATTTATAATAACTGTTATACATGTTATTGCAGGTATAATATATATAACAGCTGATGGTTCATATTTATATAGAGATTCATTCCAAATATACTTTAGGACAGGAATAATAGGATTAGTTTTAGCAGGTTGTTCAATTGGAATTTTAAAGAAAAATAAAGAAAAAGGAAGAACTTTTGCAGTAATTTCAATTTTAATTATTCTAATATTCTTTTTTATAATGCAATTTATTGTTTATTGTGCATTAGCCGGTAGTGGTTGGCCTAAGACTTAATAATTTTTGCTATATTGATGATAATTGGAATATTGGTTTCGATTATTACATTAGTAAAGAATACCTAAAAATAAGCTTTTTATAAAGGTTGAACATAGAAAAGTTTATGGCAACCCCTGCCATTTTTTTATTTTGAAAATCAGAAACAGAATTAAAATCAAATTAAATCTTTAAAATTTCCCAAATAAATCATAATATAATATTTTGAAGGTTGCGACGACAAGTGCAAAAAATATTATATTATGATTTAATGTATAATTTATTTAAAATATTAAAAGGAGTTGATATATTATATTTAAACAATTAAAAACATTTTTAATAACTTTAATTTTAATGGTATTTTTAATACCAATATTTTTCATACCCACAGTTTTAGGCGTACAACCTAATACACAAATTGAAAACCTTCAAGAGGGAGAAATTATACAAAAAAATCCTAATGGCTTTGTGTGGCCAATACCAGGCTATACAAGAATTAGTTCTCCGTTTGGAAAAAGAGTATCTCCAACTACTGGAGCATCTAGTTCACATTCTGGAGTAGACATACCTGCTCCGCCTGGTACGAAATTCATTGCTGTAAATGATGGAATTATAACATTTAGGCAGTTCCTTGGAGCTGGAGGCTACACAATAACACTATCTTTTGATAATTTCAAAGTTTCTTATTGCCACTGTGATCCAAATTTTATTGTAGAAGTTGGTCAAGAAGTTCAGCAAGGACAAGTAATTGGCATGGTTGGACCAAAAAATGTTTATGGTGTACCTGGCAATATTTATTTTGATTCACAAGGTAATCCAACAAATGGAGCTACTACTGGTCCTCATCTTCACCTAGGAATTCGTATTGATGGAAACTATCAAAATCCATTAAACTTTTTTTAAATATTAAAACATATAAAGCTAACATCGCCAGCATTTACTTCTAAGGTGAAATATTATTATTTTCAAGCAACATTCGGGGGGACCGACAATTTAGAAGGTCTTCTAAAAATTTTATAAAAATTTTTAGTTAGAGCTTCTTAAGCAGTTGGGAGTTGCAGAAAATAATAATATTTCACCTGTTAGCTTTAAATGGTTATATTTAATAAAAATGAAAAAGTTCTAAAAGATAGTTTACATCAATAAGATTAACTAGGTGATTTAAATGTATTTTATAGAAGAAACTGACAAGCCATGTAATGGATTTAGAAGAGCATTTTCAAAGGTTAGTTTAAATGAAAATGTAATAACTATTCATGGAATATTTGAAAATATGAAAGAAAAGAAGTCAATTAAATTAGCTAAAAAAACAGATAATATTTTGAAAAAAACTAAAAGCAACAAAATAGTTCTAAGTAAAAAAATTCAAAATAATGAAGTCTACAAAAATATGCTATATTCTTATGGATATGATATAGTAGAAGGAAAATGGCTTTTTGAAGGATTAAGTACAAATGCCATTGATTACATAATTGAAAAGAAAAATTTAAAAAAAGAAGAATGCTACATTTCAGTTCTAGTCAACGATTTATCAGATTATACATTCCAAAACATAATATTTTGGGCAAATGAATTTAAATCTTTAAATATAGTTACAAATCATATTGAGCAATTTAAAAAAATAGAGCAAAAAATACTAGATGAAACGGGTCTTATTATTACAATCACAAATAATAAAAAGAAAAGTTTGCTAAAATCACAAATAATTTTAAATATTGACTTTCCAAATGAAACAATAAATAAATACAACATAAAAGAAGATGCAATTATAATAAGCATATATAATAATATTAAAATTATCAAAAAAAGATTCAATGGTTTAGTTATAAATGATTACGAAATTAATGTAAATGAAGATGTTTTTGATTCTTCAATTTATAAAAGCCTTGATAAATACAATATTAATCAAATTTATGAGGCATCTTTTTATAAAAAAATGACATTTTCCGACTTTTCTAAAAAAATAAAAAGAGAAGGATGTAAAATTTATCGACTACATGGTATAAATGGCGTAATATAGATAATTTGAAGAAAATTATCTTTTTATGAATAAAAGCTTTATTTTTTAGAAATTTTGTTATATAATGTAGATGTTGAATTTCAATTTGTTATAAACGTTGGAATTATGCGGTTTAAATAGAATTGTTATCTATTTATAAAATGACCTGGAAAGGAAGGAAACGAAAATGTCAAGCAATAGTGGGAATAGAAGAAGAACTACTCATAGTAGAAGTCATAGTAGAACAAATTCTGGAAGAAATGGCACTTCAAGAGAAAAGAAGGATTTAGATAGAACACAAAGATATAGAGCAGAAAAAGATTCAAATACTAAAAGAAGTATTAAAGAAGATGGAAAAACAAGAGTATTAAAATCAATTGATGATATACCAGATAAGAAGAAAAAGAAAAAACATAAGAAACATCCAAAACTTATGTTAGCCTTAAAAATTCTTATTATATTGATTTTATTAATCTGTATAGCAGGAGCTGGAGTTATTGCAGCATTATTCTTTGGAGTTTTTGGAAATGATTTTGAAATAACAAAAGAAGATTTAGTTATTTCAGCTTCGAATTCAAAGATTGTAGATGTTAATGGAAATGTAATTGCAGACTTAAGTGGAGATGAAAAGAGAAAAATTGTATCTTTAGACCAAATGGCGCCATATCTTCCAAAAGCATATATTGCAATAGAAGATGAGAGATTTTACCAACATGATGGTGTTGATTTAAAAAGAACAGGTGGAGCGATTATAGGAAAACTATTTGGAAAAGGTTCATATGGTGGTAGTACAATCACACAACAATTAGTAAAAAATATTACTAAAGATGATGAATCTTCAGGTATGGAAGGTATAATGAGAAAAATTAGAGAATGGGCAAAAGCATATCAAGTTGAAAGAATGATATCAAAAGACCAAATTCTTGAACTATACCTTAACATTTTATATATAGGTGGAGAGGGAAACCTTCATGGAGTTGAACTTGGAGCAGAATATTATTTTAACAAAACAGCAAAAGATTTAGACTTAGCTGAATGTTCATTCTTAGCAGGAATAAATAGTCAGCCAAACTATTATAATCCTTATAAATTATATAATGAAAATGATACAGAGGAAAAACGTACAGAAAGAATAAAATCTAAGTGTTTAACAGTTCTTGGAAAAATGAAAGAACTAAATATGATAGAAAACGAAGATGATTACAATGCAGCGGTTGAAAAGGTAAAAAATGGTTTACCATTCCAAAAAGCACAATCAAATTCATCAGGAATATATTCATATCACACAGACGCATTGATAGAACAAGTTATAAATCAAGTAATGCAAGAGAAAAATTGCACAAGAGAAATTGCAGAAAACTATGTTTACGGTAGTGGTTTAACAATTTACTCAACTGTAGATACATCAATTCAATCAGCAATGGAAGAAACATTTGAGAATATTTCAAAATATCAAAGAACGTCAAATAGTGGGCAAAAATCACAATCTGGAATGGTTGTGTTTGACTACAAAACTGGAAATGTTTTAGGCGTTGTGGGTGGATTAGGTGAAAAGACAGATGCAAGAGGATTAAACAGAGCTACACAAAGTTATAGACAAACAGGTTCTTCAATGAAACCACTAGCAACAGTAGCACCTGGTTTACAAGAAAAAATAATTCAAGCTTCTACAATTTATGATGATGCTGCAACCGTATTTGAAGGAAATTATCCTCCTAAAAATTATAACTATTTTAGAGGTTTAATAAATATTAGAGAATATATAAAAACATCTCAAAATGTTCCGGCAGTAAAGATAATGGCTGAACTTAGACCTGGAAAATCAATAGACTATATGAGAAAAATGGGAATGAAAAACTTATATAAAAGTGGTGAAAGTGATAAATATAATGATGAAAACTTACCACTTGCAATTGGTGGACTAAACCATGGTGTTACAGTTTTAGATATGGCAACAGGTTATGGATGTATAGCAAATGGTGGAGAAAGTATTACACCTACATTCTATACAAAAATAGAAGATTCTCATGGAAATGTAGTAATGACACCAAACCAAACAAGACAAAGAGCTATATCTACACAAAATGCATATATAACAACAAGTATTTTACAAGAACCAGTAAAGGGCGGAACAGCTTCTTATTGTGCAATATCAGGTATAGACGTTGCTGCAAAAACTGGTACATCAGAAGATGAAAAAGATAGATGGCTATGCGGTTTTACACCATATTATTCAGCAGCATGCTGGTATGGATATGATAATCCAGAACATGTTTCATATAGTGGAGCAAGTACAAACCCAGCTGGAGATTTATGGGATGCAGTTATGACAAAAATTCATAAAGACAAAGAAAGTGCAAGATTTACGAAACCTGAAGGAATAGTTACTGCTACTGTATGTAGAACAACCGGATGTTTAGCAGCAGAAGGTTGTACAGATACTTATCAAGAAATATTCACAAGTGACAATATGCCTCCAAGATGTGAAGGACATGGTTCACAAGAAATATGTAAAGAATCTGGAAAAATAGCAAACGAATACTGCACAGAAAAAGAAACACGAGCATATGGAGTAGTTGTGCCTAAAGAAAGATTGAATTTATGGACACCAAAAGGTGGAGTATCACAAAATAATAAAAAAATAGAAGAAGTTTGTGACATCCATAAAAAACCAGAGGAGCCAAAAGAAGAGCCTAAAAAGGAAGAACCTAAAAAGGAAGAAACAAAGAAAGAAGAAAATAAAACTAATACAAACACAGGAAATACAAATACCAACACTAACACAGGAAATACAAACACAAATACAGCAAATACAAATACTAACACTAACACAGGAAACACAAATACCAATACGGGAAATACATCTAGTGGAAGTTCAGGAAGTAGTGATGGAAGTAGTGAAGGTAACACAGGAAACACCGAAAAAAAGAAAACACCATAGTTATAAAAAAGAGAATTTGCAAAAAAGCAAATTCTCTTTTTTGAAAGAAATGGATTTTTGGGACACTCTTAAAAATCAAGGGTATTGTATAATTTTAAAATTTTTGGAAAAAATTTATTTAGGTGATTTGAATGAAAAAAGGAAAAGCTAAAAAAGAGTATGGGGAAGATGCTACAAAATATGGAGAGTTTGTTTCAAGCTACTTTGGGTGGGTATCTTTAGAAGAACAGAAGAAGCAAACAGAAAAATTAGAAAATATTACAAAGAAGAAGTCTTAAATAAGAGAAAAAACAAGAAAAAATGAGATTTTTATATTTTTTTTGTTATTTTTTCTAATATTTAAGAAAGAAAAGGTCAGAAAAGGTCAAAAAAGATATTGAATTATTTTCTGACCGTAGTATAATATTTATAGGTCAAAGAAAGTCAAAGTCAATAAAAGAAAATTCATAAAAACATGTATTATTATGCAAAACATTAAGAAAAAATGATGAAGCTTTTCATAGATTTAGGAGGAAAAAATATGAGGATGTCAGATGTTATAGAAGAATTCATAAAGGATTTATTTGATGATAATCAATACATAGAAATCCAAAGAAACGACTTAGCACAGCATTTTAATTGCGTGCCGTCACAAATAAATTATGTAATTTCCACAAGATTTAAGCCATCGCAGGGGTATTATGTCGAAAGTAAGCGCGGTGGTGGAGGATGCATAAAAATTCAAAAAATAAATTTAGAAAAATCGGAATATTTACTGCACATTATTAATAATATACAAAATGAAATTACACAAAACGAAGTTGATATTTTAATAAGTGATTTTTTATCTTATGATTTGATAACGCCAAAAGAGGCAAAACTATTAAAAGTAGCAACAAGTGACAATGTGCTGACACTAGGAACTGATATTAGAGATGGAATTCGTGCAAAAATATTTAAAAATATGTTGATTAATATAATATAAGGAGGAAATAATATGAAATGTGATAACTGTGGTAAAAACAATGCCAACATAAGATATTACAGAAATATAAATGGAGTAGAAAAACAAATGAACTTATGTGAAGAATGTAGTAAAAAATTAGGAATAACAAACGAAATGAATTTCAATATGCCTATAGACTTTTCAAGTTTCTGGGGAGGATTTTTCGAAGACTTCGATACACCAAGTTTACTAAACTTAGTATCTGGCGAAAGTGAACTAAAATGCAAAGGTTGCAACAACACCTTTGAAGACATATTAGACACAGGTAAATTCGGATGCCCAGAGTGTTATGAAACTTTTGAAAATGAAATAGATGAGCTTCTTAACAGAATGCATGGAAGAAATAGACATGTAGGAAGACTTGGAAGTGGAGAAAAAATTAGAGTAGAAAATAACTCAAATACTGAAAAGAAAGAAAATATCAAACCAGAAAATAACAAATTAGAAGAATTAAAAGCAAAATTAAAAGATTTAATAAAAGAAGAAAACTATGAAGAAGCAGCAAAAGTAAGAGATGAAATAAAGAAAATAGGAGAGGAGTAGGGATATGAATTGGTATATGCAAAGTGGCAACAAATCAGATGTAGCAATAAGTACAAGAATTAGATTTGCCAGAAACTTAAACGGATTTAAATTTAATTTAAATGAGAAACAAGATATAGAAAAACTTGAAAACAAAATAAAAGATAATTTATATGGAATTGGTTATGGATTAAAATTCTTCAAATTAAAAGATATGGACAATATTACCAAAATGAGTTTAGTAGAAAAAAATATATTAAGCCCTGAGTTTGTTTTAAAGAAAAATGATATTGGTTCAATTTTAATAAATGATGAAGAAAACATTTGCATAATGATAAATGAAGAAGATCATTTAAGAATTCAGGTATTTAGTGCAGGATTTGACCTAGAAAACACATTAAATCTTGCAATTGAACTTGATGAAAAGCTAGGTAAAACATTAGGTTATGCTGTAAGTAAACAATATGGATATTTAACACAATCACCAAGTGATTGTGGAACTGGCTTGAGAGCATCTGTGATGGTACATTTGCCAGGGTTAAAACTAACTGAAAATATTGAAAAAGTATTTCATGCAATAGGAAACTTTGGAATAAACATCAGAGGAATCTATGGAGAAAATAGTAAAAGCATTGGTGATATATTCCAAATATCAAATGAGCAAAGTCTTGGTATAAGCGAAAAGGAAATTGTTAAAAATCTAAAAGTAATTGTAGAAAAAATAATAAATCAAGAGCGTTCAGCAAGAAAACTATTAGGGAAAAATACTATCGATTTAGAGGACAAGGTGTACAGAAGCTATGGATTACTTTCAAATTGCAGAAAAATCAGCTTAAACGAGTCTTTGGAATTGCTTTCAGATGTAAAACTTGGAGTTGACTTAGGCATTCTAAAAGAAATTTCAGATTCCAAAGTTCAGAAACTTTATATTTTAACAAAACCTGCAAATTTACAAAAATATTTTGGAAATACTTTTGAAACAATCGAACGTGATTATAAGCGTGCAGATTTAATTAAAAGGATTTTAATAGAGAGATAATTTTTAAATAATAAAAAATATAGGTTTACAGTTTTTCTTTAATGCAAATATGCATCGCTACGCTCGTATATTTGCGAAAAACTGTATCTATATTTTGTAGCTAAATTTCTTAATGTTTCACATTAGAAATTTAGACAAAATATGAAAGGAAGTGTAAATATGACATACAATTTTACAAATAGAGCCAAAAAAGCAATAGAAATTGCAGATGACATTGCAGAAGAACTAGGCCATAGCTACATAGGAACAGAACACATCTTATATGGCTTATCAAAAGAAGGTAGTGGAGTTGCTTCAAGAGTTCTAGAAAATCAAAATATAACATCAGAAGACATTTTAAATAAAATAGAAGAGCTAATAGGCAGAGAAGAAGAAATAGAAGAAACTTTAGGCTTTACGCCACGAACCAAAAGAGTAATAGAAAATGCTTTCTTAGAAGCAAGAAAACTAAACTATAATTATATAGGAACAGAACATCTTCTAATTGGAATATTAAGAGAAGGAGATAGCATTGCATCTAGAATTTTATTAGACTTAAATGTAAATATTCCAAAACTTTATAATGAAATAATAAAAGTAATTAACGAAGGAGAAGAAGAGCTAAATAATGGAGAATCTAAAAAGAATTCTGGAAAAAGAGGAAGCTATAATTCTACACAAACATTAAATCAATTTGGTGAAGACTTAACTAAAAAAGCAGAGGCAGGTAAACTGGACCCTGTAATAGGAAGAAAACAGGAGATTGAAAGAGTTATTCAAATTTTATCAAGAAGAACAAAAAATAATCCATGTTTAATAGGTGAACCAGGTGTTGGTAAAACAGCTGTTGTAGAAGGGTTGGCTCAGAAAATAGTTTCTGGAGACGTTCCAGAAATTCTAAAAGGAAAAAGGGTTGTAACAGTTGATTTATCCAGCATGGTAGCAGGGGCAAAATATAGAGGCGATTTTGAAGAAAGAATAAAAAAGGCCTTAAACGAAGTAAAAAAAGCAGGAGATATAATTCTATTTATAGATGAAATTCATACAATTGTTGGAGCTGGTGCAGCAGATGGTGCAATCGATGCTGCAAATATTATGAAACCGCTTTTAGCAAGAGGAGAAATTCAATTAGTTGGAGCTACAACTTTAAATGAATACAGAAAATATATCGAAAAAGATTCAGCTTTAGAGAGAAGATTCAGTCCTGTAAATATAAGCGAACCATCCGAAAAAGACACAATTACAATTTTGAAAGGTTTAAGAGATAAATACGAGGCACATCACAATGTAAAAATTACAGATGAAGCAATAGAATCTGCGGTAAAACTTTCAGAAAGATATATAAATGATAGATTTTTACCAGATAAAGCAATAGATTTAATTGATGAAGCTGCTTCTAGAGCAAGAATAAAAACATATACAGAGCCAGATAGCTTAAAAGATTTACAGGCAAAATTAGAAGAAGTTAGCAAAAATAAAGAAGAAGCAGTCCTAAACCAAAAATTTGAAAAAGCAGCTGAGTTAAGAGATGAAGAGAAAAAACTTAAAGAACAAGTTGAAAAAGAAGAAAACAAATGGAAAAATAAAAATACAAAATCTGTTACAAATATTACTGAGGAAAACATTGCAGAGGTAATTGCATCTTGGACAGGAATTCCTGCTAAAAAGCTAACAGAAGACGATAACAAAAAACTAAAAGACTTGGAAGCAAACCTTCACAAAAGGGTAATTGGTCAAAATGAGGCAGTAGAAGCAGTTGCAAAAGCAATAAAAAGAGGTAGAGTTGGACTAAAAGATCCAAAACGTCCAATAGGTTCATTCTTATTCTTAGGACCAACTGGAGTTGGTAAAACAGAACTTTCAAAAGCACTTGCAGAATGCTTATTTGGAGACGAAAATGCAATGATAAGAGTAGATATGTCAGAATATATGGAGCCACATTCAGTATCAAAACTAATTGGTTCGCCTCCAGGTTATGTAGGTTTTGATGAAGGTGGTCAATTAACTGAAAAAATCAGAAGAAAACCATATTCTGTAATATTATTTGATGAAATAGAAAAGGCACATCCAGATGTTATGAATATGCTACTACAAATTTTGGAAGATGGACGTTTAACAGATAGCCAAGGAAGAACTGTAAACTTCAAAAATACGGTAATAATAATGACATCAAATATAGGTGCAAGGTTAATTACAGATAAAAAATCTTTAGGATTTACAAATTCCGCTCAAGCAGAGGATGTACAAAAAGAATATGAAGATACTAAAAAAGAAGTAATGCAGGTTCTAAAAAAAGAACTAAGGCCAGAATTTATAAATCGTATAGATGAAATAATAGTGTTCCACAAATTAAATGATGAAGAAATAAGACAAATAATAGATATCATGTTAAATGAAGTAGTAAATAGACTAAAAGATCAAAAAATAGATGTTAAAATAGAAAATGAAGTAAAGGATGTAATTGCAAAACAAGGAATTGACAAAAACTTTGGTGCAAGACCTTTAAGAAGAACAATTCAAAATATGCTAGAAGATATGCTTGCAGAAGAAATTTTAGACGGAAAATTAAAGAAAAATTCCCCTGCTACAATTGGTGTTGATGGAGAAAAAATAGTTTTAAAATAGAAATTTTTTAAAAGTTGTTGACTAAATTATTTTTTATGTGTATAATTCAATCATAAAATATAAAATAGGGGGAAGAAAGATGGAAGAAAATTCTACAAACACAACAACTGAGACAAAAACAAACTGGTTTAAATCTCATATGACAGTATGCATTATATCAGCTATAGTTGTAATAGCAGCAGTAGTTGCAATAGTACTATTAGTTGGAAACAAAGGTGGCCAAAGCCCAGAAGACGTTGTAAAAACTTATGTTGCAGCAATGCAAGAAGGAGACGCAGACAAAATAATGAACATCACTGATGTTAAAGGAACATATGCATGGTCAAAATGCGGAGGAGATGCTTCTAAATTTGAAGAAACATACAATAGCATATCAGATGAAGATGCAAAATCATATGAAAGTACAGCTAAATCTGGTATAAGCACAGCAATGGGATTATTAAAATCATTTGGTGGAGTTGAAATGTCAATCAACAATATCGAAAAACCAGAAGAATTAGCTAAAAACCTATATAAAGTTAATGCAAATGTAAAAATGAAAGTTTCAGTTTTTGGAGTAAACCAAGAACAAGACCAAGATATGTCATTAATAGTATATAATGGTAGATTTGTTGGCGAAGCAAGATAATTTTAAATTTAAAAAGAGCAGTGTTTAACTGCTCTTTTTGCGATTCTAGTTTTTGGGCTGGGCATGTTTTTGAAGAACTGCAGAAAATCTTAATTCTGCAAAAAAGTCTTCAATTCTTGAGCTGACGTATTCAGTGTAGGGAATGCGATCAACATCCTCCTCATTGATTCTGTTGTGAGACATATTAGCCTTAACAACTGAGTTGTATAAGTAGATGTTTTGGATTAATGTTAAATTGGGAATAATAAAGTTTTCCTTGTCCTGGGTTAGTAAATCTAATCTAATTTTTCCCAAGTATAAGGAGTCTCTTTCCCTAAAATATTCGCTAAGGATTTTTACCACTGAACGTGCATATGCCTTCAAAAAGGCAATAGTTTTATCTGGTAAATCTAATCCAAACAAAGCTTCTGAGAAGTCCTTTCCAAGCACTATTTTAATTTCGTTGTGTTTGTTTTTCTTCGAGGTTTGTTTGATTGTTACAAACAAGTTATAAATTACTGGAAATTCAGCCTCAATTTCATCATCGTTTTTGCGTTCGTATACCTCCCAAAACCGAATCTGTGGATGGCTCACTTTCTCTTTTATAAGATTAATAAGCTCATCCTGAATCATTGTTTCCATCTCTTCAAAAGACGGGATATGGATGTTTTTGCTACTCATGAAATAACCTCCTTTGTAGCTAACTAAAGTTGTTGTGACTTACTATAATATTATATTACAAATTATTGGAAAAATCAAGGATTATGTAAAATATTAAAAATAATAAAAAAACTTTTTTTATATTTACTGTAACTTTTTTTATGGTATAATTGTATTAGTTTTAGAAGGAGGATAAAAAAGTGGAACAAAAAACCGATAAAGAGTTATATCACGAGTTTTTAGAGCGGTAGCAAAACAAGCTTCGAAGAGCTAGTTATAAGGCACAAAGATAAGTTAATCTATTTTATTTATAGATATGTAAAAAGCGTAGACATTGCAGAAGACTTGGCACAAGATGTTTTTGTCTATTTGTTGATACATAAAGAAAATTATGATTTTAATTATTCATTAAAAACGTATCTTTTCACAATTGCAAAAACAAAAGCCTTAAACTATTTAAAAAGAGAAAAAAGGATAGTACAAATTAACGAAAATGATGTTTATGATGTTCAAACACTAGAAGATAGAGTGTTCTTAAATGAACGCAAAAATAATCTGAAAAAAGCGATAATGCAGTTAAAACCAGATTATCAAAGAGCAGTTTATTTAGCTGACATTGAAGAATTGAGCTATAAAGAGATAGGGCAAATTCTCCAAAAATCAGAATCTGGAATAAAAGTTTTAATTCATAGAGCGCGAAAGCAGTTAGAGGAGATTGTGAGAAAGGAGGCAGGAAGGTATGAAGGATAATAAAGATTTCATTAATGGTATTTACCAAAAATATGATGAATATCTAAAAGAAAGGAGTAATGGAAAAATGGATGAAGAAAATAAATCAAAATTTAATATGGTAAAAAATGTTAAAACAAAAGAATTTAGAAAGGGAAGTTTCTTAAAAAGAAACTTTGTAAAAGTATTAAGTACAGCAGCGGTTTGTACAGTAGTAATATCTAGTTTTATTGTAAGCAAAAATTTTGTAAATAATGAAGATACAAATAATATTCAAGTTGGAAAAACCACAACATTAGAAGAAATAAGTCTAAATAAAGTAAATGATTTTGAAACATTTTATAAAATAGTTAAAGATAACACGAACACAAACACTAGGAACATTGAAAATAATTTTTTGGAAATTGCGCCTGATTCAGTTCAAACAACAGAAGATTCAGCAAAAAGTACAAATGGCGCAAATGCAGAATATAACTTTTCAGATACACAAAACACATCAAGTTCAGACGATTATTCAAAAACAAATATACAAGTAGAAAATGTAGATGAAGCTGACATTGTAAAAACAAATGGAAAATATATATTCTATGTTGTATCAAATAAAATTGTAATAGTAGATATTCAAAATAAAGCTAAAATGGAAAAAGTTGCTGAAATAACTTTTGAAAACGATGATTTCAAACCATCTGAACTATACATTTATAAAGATAAAATAATAGTAATTGGAAACGAGAGCGGATATTCAACATCAAAAAGTATAGTAAGAGAAACATTAAATAGCATTTATAAAAAAGGTATATATAGACAAAATACAACAGCAATTGTGTATGATATAAGCTACATCAATGAACCAGAAGAAGAAAGAAGAGTTAAAATAGAAGGAAGATACGTATCTTCTAGAATGATAGATGGAAATATCTATTTTGTAGCAAACAAATCAATTTCAGGATATGACATAGTAAAACATAATGTTGAAGATTTAGATGAAAACGCATATAAACCTGCATATACAGATACAGCAGTTAGCACAAGAGAAAAGCTTGTAGACTTTGATAGAGTATATTATTTTGACAATATCGAAACATTAAATTATTTAAACTTAGGTGGATTTAATGTAAACAACGAAAAAGAGGCAGATGTTGAAGTATTGATGGGAGCTGGAGATACAATTTTCTGCTCAACAGAAAATCTTTATGTTGCAAAAGCAAGAAATGTTTATGATGCAGATACAAGAATGAATTTCGGTAAAGATACAAAAATCTTAAAATTCAGTTTAAACAATGGAAACATTGAATTTAAGGCAGAAGCAGATATAGAAGGTGGAATAAACAACCAATTCTCAATGGATGAACAAAACGGATACTTCAGAATTGCTACAACAGTTGGAAAAACATATAATATGGATAACTCTACAAGTAACTCATTATATATTTTAGATGAAAAACTAAACGAAGTTGGAAGGCTAGATGGAATTGCAAAAGGAGAAAAAATCTATTCTGTAAGATATGCAGGAGATAGAGCATATGTGGTAACATTTAAAGAAATTGATCCTCTATTTGTAATAGATTTAAGTAATGTAAGAAATCCTAAAATTTTAGGAGAACTAAAAATACCAGGATATAGCACATATTTACATCCTTATGATGAAACACATGTAATCGGATTTGGATATGATACAAAACCAAATTCAAGTAACACAGGAGTTGTAAATGATGGAATAAAAATGTCAATGTTTGATATAACAGACTTCAATAATCCAAAAGAAATGTTTACAGTAAAAATAGGAGATAGAAGAACTAGTTCAGCTCTAACACATAATCACAAAGCATTACTATTTGATAAAGAGAAGAACTTAATAGCATTCCCAATCTCAACTTATGAATCTGGAAAAACAGAATATAAAGCACAAGTTTATGATATAGATTTAGCAAAAGGATTTACATTAAGAGGAGAAATTAAACATGAAAAAGAACAAGATGAAACATCAAGCAAAGGCTATTATTACACAAACTACAATTTAAATATAGAAAGAATAATATATAGCCAAGATGTATTCTACACACTTTCAAAAGCAATCATAAAAGCTAGTGATATGAATAGCTTACAAGAAATAGATGTTTTAAATATTAGCAAATAAGAAGCTTTTGGGACACTCTTGAATTTTGGGACACTCTTAAAAATCAAGGTTTTTGAAAACCTTGATTTTTAAGAGTGTCCCAAAATTCCAAAATTCAAGGGGGCCAAAAATTAAGAAATATTACAAAAATATTACAGAAATATTACAAAAATGTAATATTTCTTATAATACTACAAAATTCAACAAATAATTTTTAAAAGTAAAAATCTGTTGCATCTGCAACAGATTTTTTGCATTTTAAATATATAATTAGCTCATAAGGAAAAAACAAATGCAACCAATTTTAATAATAAAATTATTCTTAAAAAACGGCTGTAAATATTTATATACAAGGGGTAGGGTAAAATGAAAATTATCAAAAGAGATGGAACAGTTGTAGATTTTGATGCTACAAAAATCAAAGTTGCTATTGGAAAAGCAAATGAAGAAGTAAGAAGAGGAGAAAAAGCAACAAAGGAACAAATAAATGAAATAATTGATTATATTAAAGAATTAGATAAAAAAAGAATATTAGTTGAAGATGTTCAAGATATAATAGAAGAAAAATTAATGGAATTTGATAAATATCAACTAGCTAAAAAATATATTACATACAGATATACAAGAGAATTAGTTAGAAAAGCAAATACAACAGACCAATCTATAAAAGAATTGATAGATGGAGAAAGCGAATACTGGAATACAGAAAATTCTAACAAAAATGCTAAAGTTGTAACTACCCAAAGAGACTATTTAGCTGGTATTACAAGTACAGACATAACAAGAAGATTTTTATTACCAGAAGATATAGTAAAAGCTCATGATGAAGGAATAATTCACTTCCATGATGCAGATTATTTTGCACAAAATGCTTTACACAATTGTGATTTAATAAACCTAGAAGATATGCTTCAAAATGGAACAAATATAAATGGTGTAATGATAGAAAAACCACATAAATTTTTAACAGCTATGACAATTGCAACACAAATAATTACAGCAGTAACATCATCTCAATATGGTGGAGCAACTGTAACAATGACTCATTTAGCCCCATTTGCAAGAGACAGCTATAACAAATACCTAGAAAAATATCATGAAAGAGGATTAACAGAAGAACAATGTGTTAAATTTGCAAAAGAAGACTTAAGAAAAGAAATTCAAGATGGAGTTCAAACATTCCAATACCAAATAAACTCAATGACTACAACAAATGGGCAATCTCCATTCTTAAGTGTTTGCTTATACCTAGGTGAAACAGAAGAATACAAAGAAGAACTTGCAATGATAATAGAGGAAGTATTCAACCAAAGAATATTAGGAATGAAAAACGAAAAGGGTGTATATATAACACCAGCATTCCCAAAACTTTTATATGTACTAGAAGAAGACAATATTCATAAAGACAGCAAATACTGGTATTTAACAGAATTAGCTGCAAAATGTACAGCAAAGAGAATGGTTCCAGATTACATTTCTGAAAAAGTAATGAAAGAATTAAAGAAAAACGAATATGGTGAGGGAGAATGCTATCCATGCATGGGATGTAGATCATTCCTAACACCAGATAGAAACATATCAAGAGGAAATGTAGCAAAAGCTAAAAATTATGTTGAAGGAAAAGGAAAATACTATGGAAGATTCAACCAAGGTGTTGTAACAATAAACTTAGTAGATGTTGCGCTTTCTTCAGCACAAGACATGGACAAATTCTGGAAGATATTTGATGAAAGATTAGAATTATGCCACAGAGCATTAAAAGCAAGACATGATAGATTAAGCAAAGCTACATCAGATGTAGCACCAATACTATGGCAATATGGAGCACTTGCAAGACTTGATAAAGGAGAATCAATACACGACTTATTACATGGTGGATATTCAACAATATCACTTGGATATGCAGGATTATATGAATGCGTAAAATACATGACAGGAGATAGCCACACAGATAACGGAAAAGGAAAAGAATTCGGATTACAAGTAATGCAAAGAATGAATGACAAATGTAAAGAATGGAAAGAAGCAGAAGACATAGATTACAGCGTTTATGGAACACCAATAGAATCTACAACATATAAATTTGCAAAATGCTTAAAGAAAAGATTTGGAACAATAGAAGGAATAACAGATAGAAATTATATTACAAATTCTTACCATGTTCCAGTATTTGAAGAAATAGATGCATTCACAAAATTAAAACTAGAAAGTGAATTCCAAAGATTAAGTCCAGGTGGTGCAATTTCTTACATAGAAACACCAAACCTACAAAACAACTTAGATGTAGTGCTACAAATAATAGAATTCATTTATGACAACATTATGTATGCAGAATTAAATACAAAATCAGATTATTGCCAAGAATGCGGATTTGATGGAGAAATATTAATAGATGAAAATCTAGAATGGTATTGCCCAAACTGTGGAAACAGAAACCATGATACATTAAATGTAGCAAGAAGAACTTGTGGTTACATTGGAAGCAATTTCTGGAATAAAGGAAGAACACAAGAAATAAAGGAAAGAGTTCTTCACATTGATAATAAAGATGATGAGTAATTTGCTCTGCTCAATTATTTTCCAAATTAGCTAGTAAAGAAGGAGAAAGAATGAGGTATAATAAAATTAGAAAAATGGATATTGCAGATGGTCCAGGAGTTAGAGTTTCAATCTTCATGCAAGGATGCCATTTCCATTGCAAAAATTGCTTTAACTCTGATACATGGGACTTTGAAGGTGGAAAAGAATTTACAGACGAAACAATTGATAGAGTTTTAGAATTATGCGAAAATCCAAATATTTCAGGTTTATCAATATTAGGCGGAGAACCTATGAACCCAGAAAACATAGAAGGAACAACAAAACTTGCAAAATGTTTTAAACAAAAATTTCCAAATAAAACTCTATGGTCTTGGTCAGGATACCAATTTGATAAACATTTAAAAGACAAAGAAGTTTGTAAATATTTAGATGTAATTGTTGATGGACAATTTAAAGATGAACTAAAAAATCCAACACTAAAATGGTGTGGTTCAGAAAACCAAAGAGTAATAGATGTTCAAAAATCTTTAAAACAAGGCGAAGTTATTTTATATAAAGACTAAAGAACTAAAAAAATCTCAATTTCTATTGAGATTTTTTTGTATATAGTGTAAAATAAGAAAGAAAAAAGGAGGAAAAACCTTATGGGAAGTAAAAGAGAAGATTACATAAATTGGGACCAATATTTTATGGGAGTAGCAATGCTTTCAGCACAAAGAAGCAAAGATCCAAATACACAAGTAGGAGCCTGTATTGTAAGTAAGGATAATAAAATACTTTCAGTTGGCTACAATGGCGCTCCAAATGGATATGATGATGATAATATGCCATGGGATAGAGAAGGCGATTTTTTAAATACAAAATATGCTTATGTTTGCCATGCAGAGTTAAATGCAATTTTGAATAATAAAGGCTCAAATTTAGAAGGTGCAAAAATATATGTAGATTTATTTCCATGCAATGAATGTGCAAAAGCAATTATTCAATCTGGAATAAAAGAGATAATATATAAATCAGACAAATATAATGGAACAGATGGAAATATTGCATCAAAAAAGATGCTTGATTATTGCGGTGTAAAGTATACTAAATATAATGAAGCTAACAAAGAAATTAAGTTGGAATTGTAAAAATATTATGTGAAAATATGTACAATTTTTTAATTATGTGTTACAATATTTAAGTAAAAAATTAGACAAAATTATAGTAAGGAGGAATTTAAAATGTCAGGACATAGTAAATGGCACAATATACAAGCAAAGAAAGGAAAAGCAGATGCTGCAAGAGGAAAAATATTTACAAAATTAGGAAGAGAATTATTAATTGCAGTTAAAGAAGGTGGAGCAGACCCAGCAGGAAACTCAAAATTAAAATCAGTTATAGCAAAATGTAAAGCTGCAAACATGCCAAACGATACAATAAACAATGCAATTAAAAAGGCTTCATCAAGTAATGAAAATTATGAAGAAATCACATACGAAGGTTATGGACCATGCGGAGTTGCAGTTATTGTAGAAGCGGCAACAGATAACAAAAACAGAACAGCAGCAGATGTAAGACACGTATTTGATAAAGCAGGAGGAAACCTTGGAACAAGCGGATGCGTATCTTATATGTTCAATAAAAAAGGTGTAATAGTAATAGAAAAAGCTTCAACTACAATGGACGAAGACGAACTAATGATGTTAGCATTAGATGCTGGAGCAGAAGATTTTAGCGCCGAAGAAGAAATCTATGAAATCACAACAGAACCAGCAGACTTCACAGCCGTTAGAGAAAAATTAGAAGAAAGCGGATTAGAATTCTTAGAGGCAGATGTTCAAATGGTTCCAACAACAACAGTTGCACTAGATGAATCAGGATGCGAAAAAATGGAAAGATTAATTGAAAGACTAGAAGAATTAGATGATGTTGCTAATATTTACCATAACTGGGAAGAATAAAAAAATAATTCTTTTCCAATTTAGATAATCTAATGAAAAGGGGAAAATTATGAAGAAAAATAAAAAATTGGTAATTGCTATTGTAATAATTATAGTATTAATTCTTATTGTTGGAGTTGCATTAGCATTTGTAATGAAAAAGAATAATAAAGATGCATTTTTCGAAAGTGTATCACAATTATTTGATAGTGAAAATGGTTTTATAGATAATAGAATAGAAAACTACAATCAAAAAAAGGCTTCAAATCCTTTTGAAAATACTGGAAAAATAACATTTAATGTACCAACAGAAGGCATGGACACAAAAACAGCAGATGAGATAAACAACACATTCAACATCAGTTTTATGGGAAATATAGATGCTCCAAATCAAAAAGCAGAAGAGTTAGTTAAAATAAACTATGATAAAGATAACAATTTCCCAATTTTATACAAAAAATCAGGAGATATACAAGCTATTAAATTAAGCAAAATCACACCAAAATATCTAGGATTAGATTTTAGTAAAAATATAAATATAATTCCATTTGCTGAATTAAATGGAGAAAAACTAAATTCATTTGAAATAACTCAATCAGAAAAAAATAAAATAAAAACCGAATATTTACAAATAATCAAAGATAATCTTGAAGATAAAAACTTTACAAAGGTAACAACTGAAGAGTCAAATGGATATGTATTGGAAATATCAAATAAACAATTACAAGATATTATTGTAAAACTTATAGAAAGATTAAAACAAGACGATGAGTTTTTAGAAAAGTTTAGTTTAACTGCTGATAGCTTGGATTCAGTATTAGATAATATCAATTTAAATGAAGGAAAAACAATTATAACAATTTATCAAAAAAATCAAAAAGTTAATAGAATTATATTAGAATTAGATGACTTCATGAAAATTGATGTAAAAAAACTTGAAAATGATAACGAACTAAGCTATGATATTAGCTTAACATTTGGCCAAGAAAATAGTAATATTATTGCAAAAGCAGTTATTGGCTTTACTGGATTAGACTCACTTGAAACTGTAAATGAAAACTATAATATTGGAATAGATTTTAATGGTTATAGTTATACTTATAATATTGAAAACGAAGTAAACTTTACAGATGACATAGAAATAAAAGATTTTGTAGATAAAGAGTATGTTGATATAAATACATTATCTCAAACAAATCAAGCAAAACTATTCCAAGCAATTGTAGAAAGATTTAACAAAGCTAACAATGAGCTAATGCAAAAAGTAAAAATAGATCCTAAAAATTTCTGGTATAATCTTGTACCTAAATATTCTGCATCAGAAATAGATGCAGATAAAAATGATTATTCATTGGATTTAGATAATGACGAAGATGACGAGAAAAATACAATATCAAACACAACAAATACTAACAGTACAGCTAATACAACGTCAAACACAACAAATACAACTAATATAGCAACAAGTAGTAATACAACAAATACAACAACAAATATCAACGAATCATCTGATGATAACCTTGCAAAATCTTTCACAGAAACAGAGAAAAATGTATTCAATTCAAAATATGAAAAATACAAGGGAGACGAAGTAGAAGGAAGCAAAGTAAAACAATTAATAATGAATATAATTGCAAACAACATGGCAGACGAAGAAAGACAAATAAAAGTTACAGGAGATGTAACACTTACCGGAAACGAAGTTCCAGATAGCATAGAAACTACAAAAAAATATTCAGTAGAATTTAAAAAATCAAAAGAAGGCTATGTAAACGAAGCTGTGATAAAAGAAGTAGAATAGTTATAAAAAATCAAAAAAAGCATATAGTAATATATGCTTTTTTATATTAATCTTTTTAAAAATATCTGCCATTTTTATTGACAATTTTTTAGTAAAAATATACAATCATTGTAGTTGTTAAGCGTCATAAAGTAATTGATTTTATGATGAGGTCTTGCTTTACTTGAAATGCAGTGATACCAACGTAATTATACGATATCACATATATGATGTAAAGGAACTAACAATGAAAAAGTACAAATGAATGAAAGGAGAAACACATTATGACAAAATTTAACTTAGAAAAATGCAAAAGTGGTAATAAAGGTATAACACTTATTGCATTAATAATTACGATCATTGTTTTATTAATATTAGCAGGAATAACAATAAATTCATTAACAGGAAGTGATAGTGCACCAGCCAAAGCAAATGAGGCTGCACAAAAAAATGACATAGGTACAGCAAAGGACGAAATAAGTTTATTAGCTGTAAATGCAAAAACAGAAGGCTATGAAACAGCCTATGTAGGAAATGGGGTATCAGCTGGAGATGCATCAAAAACAGTAGGACAAGCTGTAATAGATGCAGTAAAAGCAAAAAACGGAACAAATGTAGGAAAAGCATCAATAAGTGTGGAGCAAACAACAAAGAATGAAAAACCAGATGATGCAAAAATAACAATCACAACAAGAGATTTTGAAGTTATAGGAACAATAACTATCAATGATGGAATATTAACTTGGGGAGAAGTTGAGGCAAATATTCCAGGAATAAAAGATGTGCCAGAAACTTTAACTATGGATACTGGGGAAACAAAAACAATTAATGCAACACTAAAAGGAATTACAGGTACAATTACTTGGACAAGTTCTGATGAGGATGTTGCAACAGTTTCTAATGGTGTTATAAGAGCAGCAGATACTTTAAAAGTTAATGATCAACCAGTAAATACTGCAACTGTAATTATAACAGCAACATTAGGAAACTATAGTGAGTCTTGTAATGTAACCGTACATAAAGTAGTAGTTGGAGATATTGTTAATTATGCACCAAGTAGAACATATGATTGGAATTGCAATTTAGCAGAATCTGGTGATAATGCTAGTACTGCAATAAATACATTAAGTAGTGGAGAAAATGGAGCACATAGAATAACTCAATGGAAAATATTAAATTATAATCAAAGCACAAAAATGGTAGAAATGGTTCCAAGTGAAGTTCCAACAAAGAGTAGTACGAACAGGTTGACATTGAGGGGAGCACAAGGATATAATAATGCTGTATATTTATTAAATAGCGCATGCAATAGTCTTTATGGAAAGGGTACAACAATAACTGCTAGAAGCATAAATGAAGAAGATTTTATAAATGCAAGTGCAATAGATAATACTGATACAGACAATGGCGGAAATAAATGGTTAAATTATAGAGAAAAAACTTATGAAAATTCAAGTGTAAAAAATGCAAATAATACAAATGTTAAATATGGACAACAAAAAAATGGAGCAGCATATACATTATCATCATATAGAAATTATCCAGTAATGTATGCTTATGATTATAATTCTGTAATTACACCAGAACCAACATTATCAACAGCTACAGCAAGTTTAGCTAAGAGTTTAGGATTAAGTGTTCAAAATAATCCAATATCAAAAACACAAGATAGTGATTCAGGAAAAGATGGTTATAAAAAAGCTTCAACAAGTATTCAGCCATATCAAACATATTATAAAACAGGTAGTAATAGTACAACTAGAGGATTATTAGATAGTGAAAAAGCTAATGTATTAGTACCAGATGGCAATTCACAATATTGGGTGGCTTCGCGTTGCGTGAATCTGGGCAGCAGCGGTTGTAGCTTCTATGTTCGCGATGTGAACTCTGGGTACTTGAATGCTACTTGTGTATTCAGCTCTGAAACTAGCACTCACAACCCTGCGTGCGCGCTTTTCCCCGTAGTTTCTCTAAGCTCTGAACTCTTAGAACCATCATCTGCATCAGGAGTTGCTTGGGAAGTAGATGCAAATTAATTTTTAGAATAGTGAATAAAAAACATTCAGCCCGCCCTGTGTGGTCGGGCTGAAAAAATTAGGGCATAATTGATGGGTGGCTTCGCGTTGCGTGAATCTGAACAGCAACAATTGTACTTTTGGGGACACTTTCAAAAAGTAAATTGCCTAAAGTTTCTAAAACAAACACCTTCCAGAAACATCAATAAAAAAATTAATAAATAAAAAATATTTACAAAGACTAATACCATGTTTGGTAAAAGGGATGTATGATGAAACCATTTTGGAACAAATTAAGAATGGGGAGTTTGATGCTACAGAAAATGAGGGGCAGTACACATTTGTCGAATTTTGTCGATGAGTTTTTCTTGAATTTTAGCACATTATGTGGTTTAATATATTTATTAAATTGCATAATGTGCAATTATTTATGAGAATTATAAAATTTTTTTATCAAGATTAATTCTAAATAATTATTTCAAATTTTTATATTATGAGAAATTTATTTATTCAAAGATTATTTCCCAATTGTATTAAATTTATTTTTTATACCTATAAAAATCCAAGAAAAGAAAAGTTTTAAGAAAGGAGGCCTTCATATAGAAATTATGCAATTTAAAATATATAAACAGAAATGGAGAAATATATGAAAGAAAGTATAAAATTATTAAGCCCTAAATTAGATGTGGTGTTTCAAGCGCTATTTGGAGAAGAAGGGAGCGAAAGAATTACAAAAGCTTTTTTGGAAAAGATTCTAGATACCACAATAGATACAATTGATTTAAATCAAAATGTTATTTTAAGAAGAGATAAAAAAGATGAAAAATTAGGAGTGTTAGATGTTTTGGCTAAAATCAATAAAAATGAGAATGTAGATATTGAGATGCAAATAGCAGAAAATGAAAATATATTAGATAGAATGGTTTATTATTGGAGTAGGTTATATGTAAGAAGTATAAAGAAAAAAGAAGATTATACTAAACTAGAAAAGAGTATTGTAATACTTATTTCTAACAAAAAAGTAAAGGGGTTAGAAGAGCTTGAATGTCATACTGAATGGAAGATATATGAAGATAAATATAAGAAAAAAATCTTGACAGACAAGTTTGAAATACATATAATAGAATTAGAAAAAATAAAAAATAACATTAATAGTGTTAGTGATGGATTATTAGATTGGCTAGCTTTTTTACAGAATCCAAAAACCGAAAGGGGAATCGAGAATATGGATAGTAAAGATTCAACAGAAAGAATGAAAAATCTTGAAATAATTGAAGAAGCAAGAGAAAAATTAAGAAAATTAAGTGAAGATCCGCAAATGCAACAATTAGCATGGTGGAGAGAAAAAGGGATTTATGAAGAAAATGAAAGAATAAGTAGAGAAAAGAAAATAGAAGAAGGAGAAAAAAGACTGGAAGAAGGAGAAAAAAGACTAGAAGAAGGAAAGAAAGAGTTAGAAGATGAGAAGAAAGAATTTGCTAAAAGATTAAAAGAAGGCGGAATTTCTATTGAGGAAATAATAAAATACACACATCTTACGAAAGAAGAAATAGAAAAGTTATAAAGAACGGATGCATTTGGATGCATTTTCAAAACTACATAGTTATAAAAAATAAAAAAAAGCATATAGTAATATATATGCTTTTTTTGAAAGAGATGAAAAAATGGATTATATTTTAAATGCCTTGCCTAGGCAAATTGCAAATGAAATTATACAAGTTTTTAGTACATATTCAAGTTTAATAAACACCTTGCAGGAGATACGAATTAGGGTTTCCAAGCCAATAATTTTAAAGCAAAGAAATAGTGATATAGTATTACAACACATAGTTACAAACGAAGAACTTTTACATATATTAGAACGATTTTGTGAAAACTCAATATATGCCTATAAAAATCAGATATGTGAAGGCTTTTTAACAATAAAAGGTGGACATAGAATAGGGATAACGGGTTCATGTGTAATAGAAAATGGAAAAATAATAAATATAAAATATGTATCAAGTTTGAATATAAGAATAGCAAGAGAAGTTAAAGGTTGTGGTAATGCAATAATAAATGAAATAATTGATATTGACAATCAAACAATATTAAACACACTATTAGTATCACCACCAGGAAAAGGAAAAACAACAATGCTAAGAGATTTGGTTAGACAAATAAGTAATGGAATAAATGAAATAAAATTCAAAGGGAAAATAGTTGGGCTAATAGACGAAAGAGGAGAACTTGCAGCATGTTACAGAGGAATTCCACAAAATGATGTAGGAATAAGGACAGATGTAATTGAAAATGTGTCAAAAGAAAAAGGAGTAGAAATATTGCTCCGTTCAATGGCTCCAGAGATAATAGCATGTGATGAAATAGGTACTCACGAAGATGTCCAAGCAATAGAAAAAATGTTAATTTCTGGTGTAAAGGGATTATTTACAATGCATGGAAATAATCTGGAAGATATTAAGAAAAATACCGAAATTAATAAATTAATTGAAGAAAATCAGATTGAAAAAATTATAGTTCTTTAAATTTTGTGACACTCTTGAATTTGGGGACACTCTTAAAAATCAAGGCTTTTGAAAAACCTTGATTTTTAAGAGTGTCCCCAAATTCATCCCCAAATTCAAGGGTGTCACAAAAAAGTTTGACAAAGAGCTTTTAAAAAATGGTTCTAAAACTAAAATATGCTAAATATAATATATTAACATTTTTTAAAGGGAGAGAAATTAGAATGCAAATGATTAAAATTTTTATATTATTTGTTATTTTTGTTTTGTCTAATTTGATTGGAAAAATGGTTGCTGGGAAATATAGGTATAGACTAGAGGAATTGAAGGAGATGAAAAGCGCTCTTTCTATTTTTAAAACTAAAATAAAGTTTACCTATGAGCCGATACCAGAGATTTTTGGAGAGATTTCTTCTAATTTACATACTAATATTTCAAAGATTTTTAAAAGTGCAAATGAAAACATGAAAACACAGAATGCAGGACAAGCGTGGGAAGAAGCGGTAAGAACATCTCAAAACTATATGAACAAAGAAGATAAAAACATAATGCAAATGATGGGGAAAATGCTTGGACAATCAGATGTTGAAGGCCAAATTAGCCAGATAGAAATAACTGAAGAATTCTTAAACAAACAACTTGAAGATGCAGAAAAAGAAAAAACAAAAAATGAAAAATTATATCAAAAATTAGGAACAATTTTGGGGTTAACATTAGTTACTATACTTATATAAATGGAAAGGAATTTACATATTATGAATATAGATTTATTATTCAAAATTGCTGCGATTGGAATATTAGTTGCGGTGTTACATCAAGTTTTAGTAAGGGCTGGAAGAGAAGATCAAGCTATGATGACTACACTTGCAGGGCTTGTAATTGTTTTAACAATGGTAATTAAAGAAATTAGCACATTATTTGATACTGTAAGAAATTTGTTCAATTTATAACTGATTATAATGGTAAAATATATTTTACTAAATAACAATTGAGGAGTAAAAAATGGAAATTTTAAAAATAATTGGAATAGGACTAATTTCTTTAATAATCATAATAATGTTAAAACAATACAAGCCAGAATATGCAATATATGTAAGCATTCTTGCAGGAATTCTAATACTTTATCTAGTAATGGACAAGCTAACAGGAATAATAAACCTAATCAACTCAATTGCCAATAAAGCATCTGTCAACACAAAATTCATCGCATTACTTATGAAAATAACAGGAATAGCATTTCTATCAGAATTTGCAGTAAGCATTTGCAAAGATTCTGGGGAAAGCGCTATTGCGAGCAAAATAGAGCTAGGAAGTAAAATTGTTATTATATCAATGTCAATTCCAATAATAACAAGCTTACTAGAGCTAATAATAAAAATATTACCATAGATTAAATTAAAAGAGTTGAATATATATGAAAAAATTTATAGTTATTTTTATGATTTTTACTTTTATACGGTACAAGCGCTTATGCTTCAAATGAAGAAACAATTGAAGAGCAAAAAAATACATTTGAAATTAAACAATTTATAGAAAATGCAGACGAATATGTTGATGGCGAATTTTTAAAAGAAAGTGATTTAAATGACTTATTAAATAGTGCCATAAAAGGACAAGTTGATAACAAAAAAGTTTTAAGCAAGTTTTATGGACTATTTGGAAAAGAATTCAAAAACACACTAGCAACACTTTCAAGCATATTAGTGATAATTGTAATACATAGCATTTTAAAGTCGATAAGTGAAAGCTTGGAAAATGACAATATATCGAGACTGATTTTTTATGTGCAATATATTTTAATTGTAACAATTGTTATGAGCAATTTTTCACAAATAATAACGATGATAAAAACTTCAACCACAAACATGGTTGGTTTTATAAATATTTTAATACCACTTTTGACTACCCTTATGGTCTTTACAGGAAACCTAACTACAACAAGCATGTTACAGCCGGTTATAATGTTTAGCGTGAATTTTATTGGAAACATGATACATTCAGTAATTTTGCCAGTGGTTTTAGTTGCATCAAGTCTAAGTATTGTTTCAAAGATATCAGATAGAGTTCAAATAGACAGGCTATCTAAAATGTTTAAGTCAGGAATTACATGGTTTTTAGGCATTGCTTTAACAATTTTTGTTGCAGTGGTTTCATTAGAGGGAACACTATCAAGCAGTGTTGATGGAATAACAGCCAAAACGACTAAAGCAGTTGTAAGTTCTGCAATTCCGATTGTAGGGAAAATTTTAGGTGATGCGGTTGACTCTGTTTTAGGTTGTGGAATAATTCTAAAAAATGCAGTAGGAATTGTTGGAGTTGTAGTGATTTTAGGGATATGCATTGGACCTATTTTAAAACTAGTTTTAGCAATGCTTACCTATAAAATATTGGCACGGCGTATGCCAGCCAATTGCAGACGAAAAGATTTTGAAATTATTTGATGAACTTTCAGATATTTTTAAAATTTTACTGGCAATACTTGCTTCTGTCGCTGTTCTAGTTATAATTGGCGTCACACTTGTTATAAAGATATCAAATAGTGGCATGATGTACAGGTGATATCTTGAATATAATTTGATTAATTTTGGAATGCCGCGCAGCGCTCAAACGGAGCGAAGCGAAGTGCGTTTGAAGAAGCCGACATACTAGTAATTTTTAAATATGGAGGCTTCGACAGCAAGGCTGACAAAATTAATGCAAATTATATAAAAAATATATTTGGAAAGATGAATGCGATGATAAATGCTTTAACAAGTTGGGCGAAAGCAATTGTAATGGCAATAATTATAGTGTCAATTTTAGAAATGCTTTTGCCAAATAATAAAACAAAAAAATATATAAAAATGGTAATGGGATTATTTATTTTATATAACATAATTTCGCCATTTATAAAGGATAAGAATGCCTTGAAATTTGAAGAAGCCGACCTTCAAACATTTACATCTTCAGAAATAAAAAGTATAGAGGTAAACCAAGAATCAATGGATAGAAGGCTGGAAGAATTGTATATTCAGCAAATTGAAAAAGACATTACAAAAAAACTTGAGAAAAAAGGATATAAAGTTAAATCTTGCAAAGTTCAAGCAAAGATCTCAAATGATGAAGATACAACGGGAATTACTAAAATTAAACTGAAAATTGAAAAAGGAGAAAAGCAGGAGAGTGAAGACGAAAAGCAAGATGAGGAAATTGAGAACAAACTAATTACAACAATTCAAAGTATAAAAAAGGTCGATACAAGAATTTCGAAGGCTGAAAACATGGTGGGTGACGCTCTATTGGAAAAGGTTGATATTCAAAATATTAAACAATTTTTGATAAAGGAATATGAGGTGAATGAAAAATGTTTAGAGATAAATTGAAATTTTTAAAGCCCCAGGAAGATGGCAATGACAAAAAGAAAATCGAGAATTTAGTTTTTTTCGTAATTATTTTGATTATTACAATAATTGCTATAAATATAGTTTGGAGTGACAACGACAGCAAAAAGAAATCAAAAGATAACATAAATGATACTACCAAACAACTGGCTTCAACTACAATGGAAACAAGTAGTGATATTGGACTAGAACAAAAGCTTAAAAATATTTTAGAAACTATTCAAGGAGTTGGAAAAGTAAATGTTTTTATAAACTATTCTGAAAGTAGTGAAACTGTTGCAATGTTTAATGAAAATTCAAAAACAAGTACAACAGAAGAAACAGATACTTCAGGTGGCAAGCGTATTATAGAACAAAAAGATACTCAAAAAGATGTGGTTTATCAGGATAGTAATGGTGATAAAATTCCTATTACACAAAAAACTATTCAACCTAAAATTGAAGGGGCAATTATTACTGCGGAAGGTGCAGGAAATGCATCAGTTAAGGCTTGCATTATTCAGGCAGTGGAGGCGGCTACGGGGTTGGCTACTCATAAAATTCAGGTTTTTAAATTCTCACAGAATTGAGTTCTATCAGCGTTAAATTGCGTATTTTATGAAAGGAGTTTGTAGTATATGAATTTTAAGAATATTTTTAGGAAAAATCAAATGATGATTTATGCAATGGCGTTTATGCTAGTGGTTGCAGGATATTTTAATTATACAGCGAATATTAAGGAAACTGAAACTGAAGTTGAAACTTCAGTTCAAGAGGTTTCAAATGGCGATATTGGAGATGCTGTGACTGAGGAAAATTCAGTTTCGTCTGATGAAAAAAATGAGAAGTCAGCTAATGAAAGCGAAAATAAAACGGCTCTTGTTCCAAATGAAGAAAGTGTAAAAACAAATTCAGAAAATAGTAAAAATGAGACAAAGAGCTCCGAGTCTGAAATATCAAATAAAGATAAAGTTGCAGCAATAGGAGATGCTACGCTTGTGAATAGTAATGATGTAGTAGAAGATGACTATTTTGCAAAATCCAAAATAGAAAGAGATGCGATGTATTCACAAATGCAGGAAACATATCAAACTATACTAAATAGCTCAAATTCTTTGGATGCCCAAAAAGAAATGGCAAGTGTAGAAATGGCAAAAATAAATGAAACCAAAAATTGTATAATGATTTGCGAAAATTTGCTAGAAACAAAAGGTTTCAAAAACTGCGTTATATTTGTTAATGAAGGAAGTGTAAGCGTAATAGTGGGTAGTAAAGAATTAAAACCAGAACAAACAGCACAAATACAAAACATAATATCAAGAGAACTTGGCGCAATAATCGAAAATATTCATATTTCAGTGAAATAGAACATTCCGACCTTATGGGACGACTTTTTGGGACACTCTTAAAAAGTCAAACTTTTTAAGAGTGTCCCAAAAAGTCGGAAAAAATTTTATTTTTGTGTTGTAAATTTTTTTATTATTGGTATAATAAAGAAAAAAACTTAGGAGGAAGATGAAATGATTAAAAAAGTAGCAATTATTACAAATGGAGGAGATGCACCTGGTTTAAATGCTGTAATTAGAGCAATTGTTAAAACAGCAGAAACTAATGGGATTGAATGTTATGGATATATAGAAGGATATAGAGGGCTTTTAGATAATAACTATGTTAAATTAGATTCAAACACAAACGCATCAGGTTTATTACATAAAGGAGGAACTATTATTGGTACATCAAATAGTACAAATGTGTTTAATTTAAAATGTGAAGAAAATGGTGAGATAGTATATAAAGATATGTCTCAAAAGTGTATAGACAATATAAAAGAGGCAGGATTTGACTGCATATTTACACTTGGAGGAGATGGAACTCAAAAATCAGGTAGAGATTTTTCAAAAAGAGGTGTAAATGTAATAGGAGTTCCAAAAACAATAGATAATGATGTTGCACATACAGATGTTACATTTGGATATAACACAGCTGTATCAGTTGCAACAGATGCATTAGATAGACTTCATACAACAGCAGAATCACATCACAGAATTATGGTATTAGAGGTAATGGGAAGATATGCAGGATGGATAGCTCTAGAATCTGCAATAGCAGGCGGAGCAGATGTTGCACTTATACCAGAAATTCCTTACGACATAAATAAAGTCGCAGAAAAAATAAATGCAAGAAAGGCAGCGGGAAAACAATTTAGCATAGTTGTAGTATCAGAAGGCGCTAAACCAAAAGATGGAGATATAGTAATAAAGAAAAAATTAGATGATGGAAAAGGATTAGATAATATTAGACTTGGTGGAATAGGAGATCAAGTTGCAGAAGACCTAGAAAAATTAACAGGTTTAGTTTCAAGATGCACAGTTTTAGGATATGTTCAAAGAGGTGGAACACCAACTGCATTTGATAGAGTTCTTTCAACAAAATATGGTGTTAAAGCAATGGAACTTGCAATGGAAGGAAAGTTCAATGTTTTAGTAACATATAAAAATGGAAAAATGGATTATGCATCTTTAGAAGATGTAGTAGGTAAAAACAAAGAAATTGGAGCTGCTTCTGGAAATACAGCAAATAGCAACATAAGAAAAATTCAAATGGACGACCCATTAATTACTACTGCTAGACATATTGGAATTAATTTAGGGGACTAAAAGGAGAATAAGATTTAATCAACTTGGAATTTTGGGACACTCTTAAAAATCAAGGTTCTGTCTAACAGAACCTTGATTTTTAAGAGTGTCCCAAAATTCCAGGTCAATTAAATCCACTCTCCAAATTTTTTCATATAAATCTTTTTAGCGAATAAAGCTACAAAACAATATAAAATTGGTACAACCAAAATAATTGAAATATATTTAAACTCTAATGGAACAAGTCCAATTAAATTTCCTAAAAATGTGTAAGGTACTAAAATTCCGATAATACTTAGCATAATTGAAGAAGTATAAACAGCCTTATTAGCATTGCTTTGTACAAATGGTATTTTTGCAGTTCTAATAATATGCATACCAATTAAGTTTGAAACTATACTATAACTAAACCAAACTGTTTGGAATGTTGCTGCATCTCTTAAATTAAACATGAACCACATTGTAGCAAAAACTATTAAATCAAATAGAGAACTAAGTGGTCCCATAAATAACATGAAGTGTAGCAAACTTTTTACATTAAATTGTTTTGGTTTATTTAAATATTCTTTATCTACATTATCAAATGGAAGTGTAAGCTGACCAAAGTCGTAAAGTAGACTTTCAACTAAAAGTTGAATAGGAGTTTCGGGTAAAAATGGTAAAAGCACACTTGCAATTACAATTGAAACAACCTCACCAAAGTTGAAACTTACTGCCATTTTAATATATTTCATTAAATTTCCAAAAGTTTTTCTTCCGTTCTTTCACTCCATCTAATAATACTTTTAAATCTTTTTCTAGTAATATAATATCTGCAGATTCTTTTGCAATGTCAACAGCTGTATCAACTGAAATTCCAACATCAGAATTTGTAAGAGATGGGCTATCATTTATTCCATCACCCATATAGCCAACTACATTTCCTGCTTCTTTTAAAAGTCTAACAATTCTAGCTTTTTGAATAGGAGAGAGCTTGGCAAAGATATTAGTTTTTTTCAAAATTCTCATTATAGCAATATCAGGTAATTGTTCAATTTGACTTCCTAAAACTATATTTTTAGAATTAATACCAACTTTATCGCATATACATCTTGTTACTTCTGCGTTATCACCAGTTAAAACTATTACACGAACACCAGCTTTATTGAGTTTTTCAATAGATTCTTTAGCACTTTCTTTTGGTGGATCTAAAAATCCGATAAAGCCCATTAAAACCATATTTTTTTCTGCATTTACATCAAAATTTTCAATAGAATTTATATCATTTTTTTGGCAAACAGCAACAACTCTTAAACCATTTTTATTTAACTCTTTGCTTATTTTTCTTATATTTTCTTTAATTTCTTTTGTAATATTTGAAACTTGCCCTTTATAATCTACCATAGAGCAAATGCTTAAAATTTCTTCAACAGCGCCTTTTGTTATAAGTTGTTTCTTGGTACCATCTGTAACAACAACGGATAAACGTCTTCTAACAAAATCAAAAGGTATTTCATCGATTTTTTTATACCTAGCTTTGTATTCCTCCATATTATTTTGAAGACCTCTTGCAATTACAGCTTCATCCATATTACTTTTTAATCCTGTTTGGAAGTATGCATTTAAAAAAGCGTGTTTTAAAACTCTTAAATCTTCGTTTCCGTGTATATCTAAATATTTTTCTAAAACAATTTTATCTTCTGTCAAGGTACCAGTTTTATCTGTACACAAAATATTCATTCCACCAAGACTTTGTATTGAATCTAGTTTCTTTACAATAGTTTTCTTTTTACTCATTCTTACTGCACCTTTAGATAAACTAGATGAAAGAATTACAGGGAGAAGAAGTGGAGTTATTCCAATTGCTATTGCAACTGCAAAAGTAAATGCTGTTAGGTTATCGTGTTTCCAAGCATTTAGAATAAATACTAGTGGAATTAAGAAAATCATAAACCTTATTAATAATTTAGAGATTTGCTCAATTCCTTTTTGGAATGAGGTTTTTGGCTTACCTTGAGTAATGTTCTTGGCAATTTTACCAAAGTAAGTAGAATCTGCTGTTTTTATTACTACTCCTGTTGCACTACCGCTTATAACATTTGTACCCATAAAGCAAATTGTATCTAAATCTGATATATTATCAATTTCGGAAATGGGAATTTCGGATTCAGCAAGCTTTTTAACTGCATCAGATTCACCAGTTAAAGAGGATTGACCTACATATAAGTCCTTAGAATTTATAATTCTTAAATCTGCAGGGATCATACTTCCAGCAGAAAGTTTTACAATATCTCCTAAAACAACTTCTCTAATTGGGATTTCTATTTCTTTATTATCTCTTATTACGGTAGAAGTTGTCGCAACAAGTTCTTTTAGCTTTTCAGCAGCTTTATTTGAACGAAAAACTTCAAAAAATTCTAAAAAAGTACTGGCCAAAACTAGAACAATAATAGCAATAATATTTGCATAACTTGGCTCATCCGGTAATAATACGTCAGTATATAGTAAAATTAGTACAATTCCCATTAAAATACTATTAAAAGGACTAAATAAACTACTAAAGAAATAATTATACCATTTCTTAGGCTTTCCTTGTTTAACTTCGTTATAGCCGAATGTACGTAGTAATTCTTCAGCAGTTTGCGAGCTTAAGCCTTCTGCCTTTATTTTGAATTTCTTAATAAAATCTTCGCATTTTAAAGTACATTCATTTCCATACATTTTTAGCGCTGTATTTTCCTTTGGTTCTTGCATTTTATTTCACTTTCCTTTCTTTAATATAGTATAGCACTTATTAAAAAATAAATTATTACATTTTTGTTACAATATTATTACATTTTGAATACAAATAAAAAACCTTATTGAAATTAAAAATTTTTTATTTTATAATTAAATTGATGTTTTATCCTGGGAGGAAAATTATGGGGGAGTTACAAACATATTTAATGGATCACAATAAAGATCTATGTACTAAAATGGAAATAGTACGTAGACTACAAAAAATCCTTAAAGATAAAAAAGGAGAAAAGATTTTTTTTGATAAATCTGTTGTTTTTAAAACTGAATTAGCCCGCATGTTTATTGACTACATGCATTTAGATGTTGATAGAGACTTAGTCCTAACAGCTTGTTTATTATGCAATTGTAAAAAGGTTGATAATCCTCAAAAAAAAGGAAAACTATTCACTTATGCTAAAGAAGGCGCAGATTATTTGTTAAATATTGGCTTTGAACCTAGATTTTGCAAAATATGTGAAGGCGTAAATAGATATAGTGGTTTAAAAGATAGAGAACCTGAAAGTGATATACTTGAACTTGTTGATCATTTTGGTGGAATGATGTTAGATAGACCAGAAAGAGCAGGATTTAACCCTGAAGAAGCGCTTATTCAAATGGAAAGAGAAAATTTAAAAGGATTAAAAAATAGGTATTTACCTCAATTCCATGATTTTGTATATAAGATGCAGGAGGTAGAAGTATGAAAATACAAGGGTTAGTAAAAAATAAAGTATTGCCAAGAACTAAAGCAATTGTAGATGAAAATGATATAGATAAACTTACTATAGGTGGCGGAATTAGAGAATTAGAAGAATATGTAGACAATCTAATGAGACAAAAAAATAATACTCTGGAAACATTATTTGGCGGTGTAAAAAACCAAACAAACAGAAATATAGATTCTAATAATAATAGAACACTATTTACAAAAGAAGCTATCCAAGCTGCAAGAATGGCTAGCGGATTCAATCAAAAAAGAGAAGATGAATATGATAGATAATTTTTACAAAAGATAAAGCGACTATTTATTAGTCGCTAATTTATTGATTAAAAAAAAAGAGGAGGAAAAATAAATGTACGAAATTTTTGCAGATTTACACATACATATTGGGAGAGCAGAAAACGGAAAACCAGTAAAAATTACAGCAGCAAGGTCTTTAAATTTTGCAAACATAGCAAAAGAATGTGCTGAGAGAAAGGGGATTAATGTTTGCGGAATAATAGATTGTGCTTCACCTTATGTAATAGAAGATATAGAAAACTTCCTAAAAACAGGAGATGCATATGAATTAGAAGATGGAGGAATTATATACAAAGATAAAGTTTGCATAATATTGGGAAGTGAAGTAGAAACTTCAGAGGTAAGCCGTGATGGCAAAAAAGGTGCAGCTCATAATCTTTGCTATTTCCCACATTTAAAAGATATAAAAGCATTTTCAAATGAATTAAGCCATCATTTAAAAAATATCACACTAAGCACACAAAGAACAGATTTATCTGGATATGACCTAATCGATATGGTAGAAAGATATAATGGGATTTTAGTTCCAGCACATGCGTTTACGCCATTTAAAAGCTATTATGGAAATTGCGTAGATAGAATGAAAGATATTTTTAAAGAAAAATTTGATAAAATATTTGCAGTTGAGTTAGGATTAAGTTCTGATACATTTTTAGCAGACACAATTTCAGAACTAGAAGATAAAACATTTTTAACAAATTCAGATGCACACTCTCTTCCAAAAATTGCAAGAGAATACAATAAAATGCAAGTTGAAGACATATCATTTAAAGAAATAGTAAAAGCTATGAAAGGCGAAGAAGGAAGAAAAATCCTTGCAAACTATGGTTTAGACCCTAAACTTGGAAAATACCACAGAACATTTTGTGATAATTGCAATAAAGCAATAGAAACTAAAGAACCTGTAAGTGAATGTCCATATTGCGGAAGCAAAAAAGTTACCTTTGGAGTTTTTGATAGAATTGAACTAATAAAAGATAAAAAAGAAACAAAAAGCCCTGCAAATAGGCCTCCATACATATATCAAGTACCACTACAATTCATACCAGGTGTTGGAGGAAAGACAATAGAAAATTTACTAAAAACATTTGAAACAGAAATGAATATTTTGCACAAATTATCTTATGATGACATAGAAGCAGTTGTAGGAACAAAGGCAGCATTAAATATTGAAAATGCCAGAACTGGAAACATGAAAGTACATTCTGGCGGTGGCGGAAACTATGGGAAAGTAGAGGCTAAAAAATAAAACAAAAATGATTATATAAATTTATAGAAATGAAAGTTCTAAATCTCCTTATTTTGAATACACATTATGTATAAAAGAATTAAGGAGAAAATTGAACATGAAAAACTCAAGAAAAACCCATAAAATTAAAGAAATGGTACTAAACCATTTAATCACAAACAAAAGAGAATATTTAATAATTTTAATATTATTTATAATAGGAATTTTTTCTGGAGTCTTATTTATAAATAATGTAAAAGAAGAACAATTTACCAATATAAGCAATTACATAAATAAATTTATAGAGAAAATAAAAAGCATTGAAGATATCAACAACATGCAACTTTTAAAAGCTAGTTTGTGGCAAAATATTGGAGTGGCATTGTTAATATGCTTCTTTGGGACAACTGTGATTGGAATTCCCGTGGTGTTTGGTTTGATTATTTATAGAGGATTTTGCTTGGGGTATACAATTTCCAGTTGTATAGCTGTTTTAGGAACATCAAAAGGACTAGCGTTTTTGCTAAGTAATTTGCTATTGCAAAATATAATTTTTGTGCCTACTATAATTGCAATTGCCGTGAGTGGTTTTAAACTTTATAAATCAATAATAAAAGATAAGCGAAAAGAAAACATAAAACTGGAGATAATAAGGCATATAGTATTTTGCGGAATTATGGCAATATTGCTAGTTATAGCATCTTTAGTAGAAGTATTTATTTCAAATAATATGCTAAAAATGGTCGTTAATTATTTTTAAGTTTTTTTATAAAAACTATTTACAAAATAGTAAATGTTTGATATAACTATAATAGTTTATGTAAATACAAAATAAAATGAATAGGGGTATAGTGATGGAAAAACAATTGAAACTTTATTATGAATTTTTAGAAAACGAAAAAAAATTATCAGATAATACATTACAATCATATAAAAGAGATTTAAAACAATTTAAAAATTATTTAGATGAAAATGGAAAAAATTATAATAAAATAGAAGAAAAAGAAATAAAAGATTATATAGAATATTTACAAAGTGTTGGAAAAAAACCATCAACAATATCTAGATGTATTGCATCTATTAGGTCTTTTTATCAATATGAATTAAAAAACAAGAAAGTTAAACAAGACCCAACAGATAGAATACAATCTCCAAAAATAGAAAAAAGAATTCCAAGTGTTTTAACATCAAACGAAGTTGCTCTACTTCTTGAACAACCAAGTAATGTTGATTTAAAAGGAATTAGAGATAAAGCAATGTTAGAATTTGCTTATGCAACAGGAATGAGAGTTACAGAAATAATTTCTTTAAATATAGAAGATGTAAATCTTGAAGAAGGTTTTGTTGTTTGTGCAAATGGCAATAAAAAAAGAAACATACCATTAGGAACAATGTCTTTAAAAGCTTTAAAAGAATACATAAAAAATGCAAGAGATATAATTATTAAAAATGAAAATGAAACAGCTTTATTTGTAAACATAAATGGAAAAAGATTAACAAGACAAGGATTTTGGAAGATAATAAAATATTATAAAGAACAAGCTCATATTACAAAAGATATTACACCACATGTTTTAAGACATTCATTTGCAACACATCTTTTACAAAATGGAGCAGACCTAAAAGCAATACAAACAATGCTAGGACATTCAGACATATCATCAACACAAGTATATATGCAATTCCAAGATGAAAGTCTAAGAAAAGTTTATAAAAATGCTCATCCAAGAGCATAGAAAATATTAAAATTCGGCAGTAGCCGAATTTTTTTGTGTATACTTTCGAACTTTTTGGGACACTCTTAAAATTCCAGGCTTTTTGGGACACTTAAAAAAGTCAAAAAAGAAAATTAGTTTTTAAAGAATACTTGCAAAGTATTCTTTTTTCATATAAAATAATTAAAACAGAGGCAATTAGGAGGAAGATAGATGGACGAAAATAATCTAATGAGTCCCAATATAGAAAGTACACAAGAAGAGAGACTAGAAAATTCTTTAAGACCGCAAACATTAGAAGAATATATTGGACAAAGTAAAGTAAAAGAAAATATGAAAATTTATATAGAGGCTGCCAAAAAAAGAGAAGAGGCTTTAGACCATGTTCTTTTATATGGACCTCCAGGGCTTGGAAAAACTACGCTTTCAAATATTATTGCAAATGAAATGGGGGCAAATATAAAAATAACATCTGGTCCTGCAATAGAAAAACCTGGAGATTTAGCTTCAATTCTAACAAATCTTTCTGAATATGATATTTTGTTTATAGATGAAATACATAGAATAAATAAGAATGTAGAAGAAATTTTGTATCCCGCAATGGAAGATTACACATTAGATATTATGATAGGAAAAGGACCAAGTGCAAGGTCAATAAGACTTGATTTACCGAAGTTTACTTTAATAGGTGCAACAACAAGAGCAGGTTCATTAACAACCCCTCTAAGAGATAGATTTGGAATTGTACATAGACTTGAATTATATTCAATTGAAGATTTAACAACAATTGTAAAAAGAACAAGCAAAATATTAGAAGTTGAAATAGAAGAAGATGCGGCAGTAGAAATTGCAAGACGTTCAAGAGGAACACCTAGAATTGCAAATAGGTTATTAAAAAGAGTTCGTGATTATGCAATGGTCTTAGGAGATGGAAATATTACTCTAAAACTTGCCAAAATGGCTTTAAATAAGCTTGAAATAGATGAACTTGGCTTGGACGAAATAGATAGAAAAATACTAGACACAATGATAGTACAATATGCAGGGCGCCCAGTAGGAATAGAAGCATTAGCAGTAACAATAGGAGAAGAAGTTGAAACAATAGAAGATGTATATGAGCCATATCTAATCCAATTAGGCTTTATTGCAAGAACAATACGAGGAAGACAAGTACTTCCACCAGCATATAAACATTTAGGGTATGAGGAGTAGTGAATATGATAACTGAAGAAAAATTAAAACAAATTTGTGATGAACATAATATTAATTGTAAAAAAATAATTCAAACTAATCCTAATATTTTGGAATATGGCGATACTAATGATATTTTATATGTATTAGACTTTTTAAAGCAAAAATTAAATATAGAAAGTAAGAATATAGAAAAATGTCCAAGTATTTTATGCTTGGCAATAGAAAATGTAAAAAATAATTACATGTTCTTGAAAGAAAAAGAAATAAATGAAAATGATGTTGAAACATGTTTACATATATTATCAACAGAACCTATAGAATTAAGAAAAACGTATGAATATATAGAAGAAAATTATGGATTAGAATATTTAAATAAATATACAAGTATTTTAAGAGTTAATGAAGAAAGAATCAAGGATATAGAAAATAGATTTACAGAGTTTAGTAAAGTTCAAGTGCTTCAAGCATCTATATCAAGAAGAAAAATAGAAGAAATTGAAAAATTAGTAGAAGTATGTAAAAAGAATGAGATAAAATTAACAGGCTCTGTATTTCCTAAAACAGCAGAAGAAATAGAGAAAATAGTAGAAGTAGCTAAAGAAAATAAAATAGAACTAACAGGTTCAGTGTATCGAAAGACAGCAGAAGAAATAGAGAAAATAGTAGAAGTATGTAAAGCAAATGAAATAGAACCGAAGGGAAATGTATTTTTAAAAACAGCAGAAGAAATAAAGAAAATAGTAGAAGTATGTAAAGCAAACGAAATAGAGATAACAGCTTCAGTATTTCTAAAATCAGCCGAAGAAATAGAAAAAATAGTAGAAGTATGCAAAAAAAATGGAATAGAACCTCAAGGGAATGTATTTAAAAGAACAGCAGAAGAAATAGAGAAAATAGCAGAAGTATGTAAAGCAAATGAAATAGAGCTAACAGGTTCAGTATTTCGAAAAACAGCAAAAGAAATAAAGGAAATAGTGGAAGCGTGTAAAGAAAATAAAATAGAGCTAACAGGTTCTGCATTTTTAAAAACAGCAGAAGAAATAGAGGAAATAGTAAAAGTATGTAAAGAAAATAAAATAGAGTTAACAGGTTCAGTATTTCTAAAACCAGCTACAGAAATAGAGAAAATAGTAGAAGTATGTAAAGCAAATGAAATAGAACTAACAGGTACAATATTTCTAAAAACAGCAGAAGAGATAGAAAAAATAGTAAAAGTATGTAAGCAAAATAAAATAGAGCCAAAAGGAAATGTATTTCAAAGAACAGCTGAGGAATTAGAAAAAATAGTAGAAGTATGTAAAGAAAAAAGAATAAAACCTGAAGGATCAGTATTTAAAAGAACAGCAGAAGAAATAGAGGAAATAGTAGAGGTATGTAAAGAAAATGAGATAGAATTAACAGGATCAGTATTTCTAAAACCAGCAGAGGAAATTAGGAAAATAGTAGAGGTATGTAAAGAAAATGAGATAGAACTAACAGGTTCAGTATTTAGAAAGACAGCAGAAGAAATAGAGAAAATAGTAAAAGTATGCAAAGAAAATAAAATAGAGCTAACAGGTTCTGCATTTTTAAAAACAGCAGAAGAAATAGAGGAAATAGTAAAAGTATGTAAAGAAAATGAAATAGAACTAACAGGTTCAGTATTTCTAAAATCAGCTACAGAAATAAAGAAAATAGTAAAAGTATGTAAAGAAAATGAAATAGAGCTAACAGGTACAGCATTTCTAAAAACATCAGAAGAGATAGAAAGAATAGTAAAAGTATGTAAAGAAAATGAAATAGATATGATAGGCTCTGCATTTTTTAAATCATCCGAAGAAATAGAGAAAATAATAGAAGTATGCAAAGAAAATAAAATAGAACTAACAGGTTCTGTATTTTTAAAATCAGCAAAACAGTTAAAAGAAAATGTTGATTATATAAAAGAAGAGTTTGGAAGTGAGTACTTAATTCCACTTATAGTGTCTAAAAATAATGGAACATTAAAAAAAGTATTGCCATATCTAAAAGAAAAAGGGTATTTAGAATATGTAAAAGAAAGTGCCTCAATTTTAAGCTTAACATTAGAACAAATACAAGAAAGAGAAAAATTCATAGAACAGCAGGGACAATCGATTATTGATGATAGAGGAAAATTTAATTCGATATTTGGATTATCAAAAAAGAACTATGAAAAAAGAGTGGCAAAAACAGTAGGAAGGCCTTCAAGCGAACTTGTGGAAGTAATAAAAAATGTTCCAGTAAATGAAGTGATAAATGGTAAAAAAGTATTAGATGAAATTACAACAGAAAAAACAAAGGAAGGAGAAACTATAGATGGAGAGAGTCGATAGTAATTATAGAAAAGCATTTGTAGAAGTAGACGCTGTTTTGAATTGCTTGAATACAAATGCTTACAATAAAATTCCTTTAAATGTGATTAATGCAATAAGAGACAATAAAGATGAAAACTACCAATATGAATATGATGAAAAAATAGAATATTATAAATGGAATTTTATGAATGAAACAAAAGCAATTTTATATAATTTATTCAAAAAGTATTTAGCAACAGAAGAACAAATTAAATATTTTATAGAAAAAGAAAGAAAAGAATTATATAAAATTGAAGAAGAAAAAAGAGAAAGATATAATGCTGAGGATTTATTTAAAAATAAGAATATACAAAATAATGTGGCTGAAAATGTAAACAGTCAAAATGTAGAAATGATAGCTCGTAAAGAATCTTTAATAAAAAAGATTTGGAAGAAAATAAAAGCTATATTTAAGAAATAAATTTTATTTTGGGATGGGTAAAAAAATATCTTTTGGTGTTTTTGTGACCCGTTCCCAAAAATTCCCCTAAAAACCCTTGAAATTAAAAAACTATTGTGATACAATACATTTTGGTTTTAATAATACCAAATATTATAAGGCTAAATAGCCAAGGGAGAAGAGTTTGAAAAATAATTGGCGAATTTCGTTGTTGAACTGTACTCAGTAATCCTCAACGTGCATAAGCACGCCTCCGGTTACTTCGTTTGTTCGCCTAGAAATTCACTCAATTCTTTTCCAAACGGCTTATACCCAGAAAGAAAGGAATGAAGTAATTATGAAAGATTATTTAGAAATTGATGACGTAAAAGCTTTGGAAATCTTAGATTCTAGAGGAAATCCAACAGTACAAGTAGAGGTACAAGCGGGTGGATTTAGCGGAGTAGCTATGGTACCATCTGGAGCATCTACAGGAAGTTTTGAAGCAGTAGAATTAAGAGATGGAGACAAATCAAGATACTTAGGTAAAGGTGTATTAAAAGCCGTAAACAATGTAAACACAACAATAAGAGAAAAAATATTAGGAATGAATGTATATGATCAAGTAAAATTAGATAAAACATTAATCGAACTTGATGGAACAGATAATAAAGGAAATTTAGGAGCAAATGCTACACTTGGTGTATCATTAGCAGTTGCAAGAGTTGCTGCAGCATCACTTGGAATGGAATTATATCAATACTTAGGAGGAACAAATGCAAAAGTATTACCAACTCCTATGATGAACATAATGAATGGTGGAAAACATGCTGATAGCACATTAAGTGTACAAGAATTCATGATTATGCCAGTTGGAGCAAAAACATTCTCAGAATGTATGAGAATGAGTGCTGAAATTTACCACAACTTAAAGAAAGTTCTAAATTCAAAAGGACTTGCTACAGGTGTTGGAGATGAAGGTGGATTTGCACCAAACGTTAAAGACGAAGACGAAGCATTAGCTTTAATTATGGAAGCAATCGAAAAAGCTGGATACAAACCAGGAGAAGACATTTGCTTAGCATTAGACGTTGCTGCAACAGAAATGTATGATGAAGCTAAAAAAATCGGAAAAGAAGGAATGTATCACTTCTGGAAAATAGGAGTTACAAAAAATACAGAAGAAATGATAGCTTTCTATGAAGATTTAGTAAATAGATATCCAATAATCTCAATTGAAGACGGTTTAGCAGAAGAAGATTGGGATGGATGGAAAGTTTTAACAGAAAGATTAGGAAACAAAATCCAATTAGTTGGAGATGACCTATTTGTAACAAATATTAAGAGATTACAAAAAGGAATTGATTTAGGAGTTTCTAACAGTATCTTAATTAAATTAAACCAAATCGGAACATTAACAGAAACATTAGATGCTATTGAATTAGCTAAGAAAAATGGAATGACAGCAGTAGTATCACACAGAAGTGGTGAAACAGAAGATACAACATTAGCAGATGTTGCAGTTGCTACAAATGCTGGACAAATCAAAACTGGTGCACCATGCAGAACAGACAGAGTTGCAAAATATAACAGATTATTAAACATTGAAGCACAACTTGATGATGTTGCAATCTATGCTGGAAGAAAAGGACTAAATAGATAAAATAACAAAAAAACATCCATATTAGGATGTTTTTTGTTGTAAAAAAATATTATTTATGATATAAAAACATTGGAGGTAGTTTATTATGAGTTTTGAAAATATAGATTTAGTAATTTTTGATTTGGATGGGACTTTGATTGATTCTAATGGAATTCATAATGAAATAGATGTAGATTTAGTGCGATTTCTTGGTGGAAATACAGATTTCGAACAAATAATAGAAGAAAGAAATGATTTTATAAGAAAAAATCCAGGTGGAGATGCATATTTGAAATATTGCGAATTTCTAAAGGTAAAATATAAATCAACTTTATCAAAAGAAGAAATATTAGAAAAAAGAAGAAGTATGGCAAAAGAAGCCTTAAAAAAGGTAGAATTTAAACCAAATGCAGATAAGGCAATAAAATTTTTGAAAAATAAAAATTATAAATTAGCATTAGCAACAGTTTCAAGAAGAGAAGACATAGATGTATATGTTAATGAAAATGAAAATATGAAAAATAAATGTAATTTAGATGAATATTTTGATTTGATACTTACAAAATTTGATGTTAAAGAAAAGAAGCCAAATCCAGAGGTTTATAATAAAGTAGTAGAAGCATTCAAAATCACAGACTTATCTAAATGTATTGTAGTAGAAGACTCATTAACTGGGATAATGGCAGCCAAAAACGCTCATTTAAATGTAATTGCGATGTATGATAAATATGCAGATAAAGATAGAAAACAAATAAATCAACTTGCAGATTACAAAGTAGACAATTATGAGGAGCTTATAAAATTATTTGAATAATTATTCTGAAATATTTTGGGGACACTTTAGAAAGTATGAAAATATGCTTTTTTTAAGTGTCCCAAAAAGTTTTTTAAATTTATAATAAGCTCTTGAAAAGTATAGTTTTTTGTTATAGAATTACATTATCTGGTGAATAATAAAATGACTAGATAAGAGGAGGAAATGAAATGAAAAAAACTGTTAAAGACATTGATTTAAAAGGAAAGAAAGTATTGGTAAGATGCGATTTCAATGTACCAATGGATGAAGAAAAAAACATTACAGATACAACAAGAATAATTGCAGCAATACCAACAATAAAATATTTATTAGAAAATGAATGTGCAATAATACTTTGCTCACATTTAGGAAGACCAAAAGGAGAATTTAAACCAGAATTTTCATTAAAACCTGTAGCAAAAGAATTATCTAAAATATTAGGTAAGGAAGTAGCCATAGCAGAAGATGTAATAGGAGAAGATGCAAAAACAAAAGCAGCTAACCTAAAATCTGGTGAATTAATGTTATTAGAAAATGTAAGATTCCACAAAGAAGAAACAGATAATGACGAAGGATTTGCAAAAGAATTAGCAAGCATGGCAGAAGTATATGTAAATGATGCATTTGGTGCAGCACATAGAGCACATGCTTCAACAGCTGGAGTTGCAAAATTTTTACCAGCAGTTTCAGGATTCTTAATTGAAAAAGAATTAGAATGCTTAGGAGATGCTATAAACAATCCAGAAAGACCATTTGTAGCAATATTAGGTGGTGCAAAGGTTTCTGACAAAATAGGGGTAATAGATAGTTTATTAGAAAAAGTAGATACATTACTAATTGGTGGTGGAATGGCATATACATTCTTCAAAGCGCAAGGATATGAAGTAGGAAATTCAATTTGCGAATTAGACAAGCTAGACCTAGCAAAAGAAGCAATGGCAAAAGCTAAAGCAAAAGGCGTAAACTTAGTATTACCAGTAGATACAAAAGTCGGAAAAGAATACAAACCAGATACAGAAAGTAAAACAGTTGCATGGACAGAAATTCCAGCAGATTGGGAAGGATTTGATATTGGAGAAAAAACAATAGAAATATTTACTGAAGAAATTAAAAAAGCTAAAACAGTAATCTGGAATGGTCCAGTTGGATTATTTGAATTCCCACAATTTTCAGTTGGAACTAATGCAATAGCAAGATTATTAGCAACAATAGATGCAAAAACAATAATAGGTGGAGGAGATTCTGCTGCTGCAGTTAAAAAAGCTGGATTAGAAGATAAAATGACACATATTTCTACTGGTGGTGGAGCTTCTTTAGAATTTTTAGAGGGCAAGAAACTTCCTGGAATCGAATGCTTACTAGATAAATAATGTAAAGGAGTGTTTAAAATATGAGAAAAAAAGTAATTGCAGGAAACTGGAAAATGAATATGCTTCCAAATGAAGCAATAAAATTTATAGATGAACTTACACCATTAGTAAAAGATACTCAAAACGAAGTAGTTCTTTGTGTACCTTACACAGATTTGTTTTATGCACTTTTAAATGTTCAAGAAACAAATATTAAGATAGGTGCACAAAACATGCATTTTGAAGAAAAAGGTGCATATACTGGAGAAATTTCAGCTCAAATGTTGAAATCAATAAATGTTGAATATGTAATAATTGGACATTCTGAAAGAAGACAATACTTCAACGAAACAGATGAAACTGTAAATAAAAAAATAAAAGCAGCTTTTGCAAATAGTTTAAAACCAATAGTATGCGTTGGAGAAACATTAGAACAAAGAGAAGCTGGTACAACAATAGATGTTATTACAACTCAAACAAAACTTGCATTAGATGGTTTAACAGATGAGCAAGTAGCCAATACAATAATTGCTTATGAACCAATTTGGGCTATTGGAACAGGAAAAACTGCTACAAGTGGCGATGCACAAGCTTCTATTAAAGCAATTCGTAACAAAATTGAAGAAATCTATGGACAAAATGTATCTGAAAGAGTTATAATACAATATGGCGGAAGCGTAAAAAGCTCTAATGCAAAAGAATTATTCCAAATGCCAGATATCGATGGTGGATTAGTTGGAGGAGCAAGCTTAAAGCCAGATGAATTTGCTAAAATCGTTAACTATGATTTGTAGTAAATAAATGTTGAAAGAGGGTATAAAATAATGAAAGACAAACTTACAATGCTAATGATATTAGATGGGTTTGGAGATAACTCAAATGCAGAAGGAAATGCAGTAAAACAAGCAAATACACCTAATATTGATAAACTAATGAAAAAATATGCAAGCACAGATATATTTACAAGTGGGCATTATGTAGGATTACCAGATGGACAAATGGGAAATTCTGAAGTTGGTCACACAAATATAGGCGCAGGAAGAATTGTATACCAAGAATTAACAAGAATTACAAAATCAATAGAAGATGGAGATTTCTTCTCAAATCAAGAATTAATCGCAGCTATTGATAATTGTAAGAAAAATAACTCAAAATTACACATATTGGGGTTAGTATCAGATGGTGGAGTTCACAGCCATGATAGACACCTTTATGGTTTATTAGAATTAGCTAAAAGAAGAGATTTTGAAAATGTATATGTTCATTGTTTCTTAGATGGAAGAGATACACCACCAGCATCAGCTGAAAACTATATTGCAAAATTACAAGAAAAAATGAACGAAAAAGGTGTAGGAAAAATAGCTTCAATAAGCGGAAGATTCTATGCAATGGATAGAGATAAAAGATGGCAAAGAGTTCAAAAAGCATATGATGCAATGGTCAAAGGTGAAGGAATAAAAGCAGCAAATGTAATTAAAGCAATAGAAGATTCATACCAAAAAGAAGTATTTGATGAGTTTGTGGAGCCAACAGTAATTTGCAATAATGGCGAACCAATTGCGACAATTGGTAAAAATGATTCTGTAATATGCTTCAACTTTAGACCAGATAGAGCAAGAGAAATTACTAGAACATTAGTAGATACAGAGTTTAATGAATTTGATACTAAAAAAGATTTAAATCTTTATTATGTATGCTTTACAAATTATGATGAAACAATGCCAAACGTACACATTGCATTCAAAAAAGAAGCATTAAACAATACATTTGGAGAATATATAAGCAAAAATGGTTTAACACAATTAAGAATAGCAGAAACAGAAAAATATGCACATGTTACATTCTTCTTTAATGGTGGAGAAGAAAAACAATTCGAAGGAGAAGATAGAATTTTAATACCATCTCCAAAAGTTGAAACATATGATTTAAAACCTGAAATGAGTGCTTATGAAGTAACAGAAAAAGTATGTGATGCAATTGCAAATGATAGATTTGACAACATTATTCTAAATTTTGCAAATCCAGACATGGTTGGACACACAGGAAGTCTACCAGCTGCAATAAAAGCGGTAGAAACAGTAGATGAATGCGTAGGAAAAATAGTTTCTTTAATTGAAGAAAAGGAAGGAAACTTAATAATAACAGCAGATCATGGTAACTGTGAGCAAATGATAGATTACAAAACAGGAGAACCACACACAGCACATACAACAAACCCAGTTCCAATCATTGTAATAAATGGTAAAAACAAAATAAAACTAAGAGAAGGCGGAATACTAGCTGATTTAGCGCCAACAATGCTAGATATGATGGGATTAGAAAAACCTTCAGAAATGACTGGAAGTACTTTAATTGTAAAGGAATAAATAAAAATATAGCGAACAAAATAAATTTAAATTTTGTTCGCTATAAATTAAACTATAGAAAAAAAGAGGTAAAAATGTTAAAAACAACTCGAAAAATTAGAGGAATATATGAAGACATTCAAAAAATGTTATTTTACATGATTCCAGAAAAATGGGAAGAACTATATTTATATGCTTCAGTAATAGAAAGATTTGGAAATGTTGAAACAGGAGAGCTTTTCTTTTACTACATACCAAAAGGAATATTAAGAAAAAACCCTGTAAATGTATATGAAATTTCCTCTAAGTTTAATCTTGAAGAAGGCGAATATTTAAGACTTGTAGAACTTTTATATGATAAAATAAAAGAATTACGAAATGAACATAAAAAACAAGAAAGAAAAACATGGAGTAATTTAACAATAATAATAAAAAATATGAAATTTAGAGTAGAATATGATTATGAAGATATACAAAATAGCGAATTTGATAGTTTCCAAAGGCATATAATTTGGAGAAGTAAATATTTAAATATTGGAATGGAAAAAGTAAACAAAGCCGAACGCACCATTTTAGAGAGATATTATAACATGGATAGAACTTCAATAAAAACAGATGAATATGAGGAAAACATTTATATTAAGGATGTAAAAAATATGGTTGATTACCAAACCGAAAATTATGAGACAATACAAAATGTTGAGTATATGGCGAGTAAGAATGATAAAAAAAGAAAGAATCAGATTTTAATGATGGATGAAGAGCAGTGATTTTATATCATTGTTCTTTATTTTTGGTTTTTTTATTACTATTTCTTTGCTTAATATTATTATTTTCTGCAACTCCCAACTGCATAAGAAAATCTAAAAAATTTTTCAAAAATTTTAAGATTTTCTAATTTGTCGGTCCCCCCGAATGTTGCTTGAAAATAATAATATTAAGCAAATCAGAAAAAACGAACAAAAATTTTAAAAAACTATTGACAAATTTAAATTCATGATATAAAATAACACCAGAAAGCGAACAAGACTTCGCAAAACAAATAATCGAATAAATGGAGGGTAATATTATGAATTTAGTTAGAGTTAAAAGTGTAGTAAAAACAATAGAAAGACATCCAGTTGAAATACTTGGAAATGATTATAGAGTTAGAATAGAATATAAAAATGTTAAAGTTATGGAATTAAATGTTTATGAAGATACAATAAGAATTACTCTTCAAAATAAATATAAAAAAGTAAACAATGAAAAGATGTTAGATTTTGCAATAAATAAAATGTATAATGCAATAGCTAAAGTAGAAGTAGAAAGAGCAATGGAAAAAACAAGATTAATGCTTGGATTTGCACCAGAGGATTATAAAATAGAAAAAATAACAGGCCTTGCAAAATGTGAAGATGGGATTATTACAATAAATCCTGAAATAGTAATGTACAATAGAAATATAATAGACTTTATAGTTTTAAAACAATATTTACATCTAAGATACAAAACAGAATGCAAAGGCTATATGAAGCTTTTAAAAGAACATTGTAAAAATTATGAAAAATTTGAAAAAGTCTTGAAATTTTAATAAGAAATTTGCTATAATAACAATAGCAAATTTTTTTATTATTCGTGACTATAAATTAAATATATTGGGGTGTCGCCAAGCGGTAAGGCATCGGACTCTGACTCCGACATTCGTGTGTTCGAATCACACCACCCCAGCCAAAAAGAAATCTGTTCGAACTAATAATTCGAGCAGATTTTTTATTGTGCAAAAAAAGGTTCGCAAAAGTCTTGCTTTTGTTGGTGGAATTTGCTATAATCATGTTAAAAATATCACAATTGTGAAAGTAAGAAAAGTAGAAGATAATAATATTTAGAAAAAAAATATGTAAAAGGAGAAATGAACATGGAACCAAACGGACAAGGAACAAATGAAATAGAAAATGATGATAATTCTGCATATGAAGAAGAAAAAGGAAATGCAGTAGCACATAAAGATAATGCGTTGCAAAAATTAAATGCTTTATTATTAAAATATATTAATAATCCTGAAACTATAGCAAAATCAGATAAATTATCATATTGGTTGGAAGACTATTGTAGATATTTAGATTTAGAAGATAAATTTAATCCAAAATTTATGAAGAAATATGAAAGAGGAGATGTAATAAAAGTTAATTTAGGATATAACATAGGAAATGAGGAAGGTGGATTACATTATTGTATTGTTGTAGATAAGCATAATTCAAATTTATCTGGAGTTGTAACAGTTATTCCACTTACTTCTGATAAAGAAAAAACACCGCGTTTTGCAGATGTAGCGTTAGGAAAAGAAATATACATTAAATTAAATGAAAAATTAGATGCAATAAAATTAATAGTTTCAAAAAATATAAATGAAATTAATAAAAATGAAAATGAAACAACTATTTTTTAAATGAAAAATTTTATGAATTTATATGAATTTTGTTTGACAAAATTCATATAATATATTATAATGTAATTACAAGGTTGGGCGACTTATGTTGACCGCAACATAAATAGAAGACAAAAAGATGACTCGAAAGAGTCATCTTTTTAATTTCACAACAGAAAAATGCACCAACTGGTGCATTTTTCGTTATATTTATAGAAAACCTTTTAGACAAGAGTAAAGTTATGAAAATAAAAATAATTTAAATTGCGCAACAGCTGTTGCGCAATTATAGTTAGAATAATAATATGAAAATATAATAAAACCATATCAAAATAAAGTCAGTTAAATTACTTTATTTTAGGATATGGTTTTTTCTCATCTGTTAATTTAGCAATATAATCAATTGAAGTTTTATAATAATTAGCAAAAATTTTCATAGTATCTAAAGGAATCATTCTTTCATCTTTTTCATATCTAATATAAGAATTTTTGGAAATATAAGCTAATTTTGCACAAAAATCTTGAGTTAAATCATTATCTTCTCTTAATTCTTTCAATCTTGTTTGCATTAAATTCACCTCAAAAATATTATATAAAAGTTCTCCATATGGGGTTGACAAAATACTCCATTTAGGGTATTATTTTTATAGAATTTATATAAATATGGGGGAATATACAAATGGTAAAAAATGAGAGAAACAAAGGAATAACTTTAATTGCTTTAATCGTAACAATAGTGGTTTTATTGATTTTAGCGGGAGTAACAATAAATGCAATAACGGGTAGTGAAAGTGCAATGGAGAAAGCAACAGAGGCAAGAGAAAAAAATATACAAGGGTCAGAATTGGAACAAATAAAATTATGTGTAGTAAATGCTATGGCTCAGGGGCTAGATGGAAAAGTAAGTGAAACAAATTTAAAAACAGCTTTGAATGGTGTTGTTGCACAATCAGAAATCAATAAAATTACTGGAGCAGGTCCTTGGACTATTCAAGGAAATTCTGGTAAAAAATATAGAATTACTAATAGTGGTTTAGTTGATATACTAGATGTTATTACAAGCGGATTTGATTTTAAATGGCAAGCAGCAACCTTGGATTCATCTAATGGTGTGATTAATACTAATGTATTGAGTGGTTATCCTTTAAATAATTATTTATCTGACATTTTTTATTTTGATAAAATAAAAATAAATATTTCTGATAATATATTAATTAAAATTGCTTACTATGATGCAAATGGTAATTTTATATCTGCTGAACCATGGAAAAGTAAAAGCCAAACAAATTGGTCAAATGGTGGAATAGAAAAAATTACTATAGAAGATTCATATATTAGAATATGTATAGCGGATACAACAGTAAATAGTACAGGTGCTTATACATTAACATCTGAAGAAATTGCTTCTCGTTTTTCCTATGAAATATATAAAAATAAATTAGAAGAAAATGTTGAAGTGATTTCAAGTGGTTTTTATTTTAACTGGAAAACAGCAACTTTAGATTCATCTAATGGTAATATAAATTATAGTGCTAGCAGTGGGGCTACTTTGAATAATTATTTATCTGATGTTTTTCATTTTGAAAAAATCAAACTTAATATTTCGGATAATTTATTGATAAAAATTGCTTACTATGATAAAAATGATAACTTTATATCTGCTGATCCATGGAAAAGTAAAAACCAAACAAATTGGTCAAGCGGTGGAACAGAGCAGATAATAATAGAAGATTCATATATTAGAATATGTATAGCAGATACAACAGTAAATAGTACAGGTGCTTATACGTTAACAGATGAGCAATTATCTTCTCGTTTTACTTATGAAATATATGGAAGTGAATATGAACAAAAATCTAAAATTGTTTTGCCTGATGTTGAAAAAGGTGAAACAGGTAAAGGATTTACCTGTACAGGATTAACTTACGACGAGACTGATAAATGTTTTTATGTGGGGAATTATGGAAAAATGCTACCATCAGATTCTACAATATATAATACTATAGTAAAATTATCTGCAGATGGTAATACAGTTTTAGGAGAGATAAAACTATACGATACTATTCCAACAATGACGGGAGATATCCAAGGATTAACAGTTGATTATAGTGATAATACAATTTGGGTTGTAGCATATGCAGAAGGAAAAATATATCATATAAATAAAAGTGGTACATTAATAGGAACTGTAAATCATACTGGAGCAAATGGAATTGCTTATGATAATCGTACAGATACACTTTGGGTTCTTGCTATTACTAATAATGGTGGAAATATAAAAAATATCACTAAATCAGGTGAAACTAATAAAACAATTACTTTTACTGGAATTAGTGCAGTAGACCAAATGTATTTAGATACACAAAGTAATACAATATATTTTTCAGCAGGAGCGAATTACAATTCTAATAATTATATTTATAAAGCTAATTTAAATACAGATGAAATTTCATTATATAAGACTTTAGAGGATTCATATGCAATAGAAGGAATATGGATTAAAGACAATTTGCTTTATGTAATGAATGATGGATATTACCATTCAGCAAAATATAGATATAACTATATGATGATATATAGTTTATAATGATAAGATTAAAGGATATCGTTTTACAAAAGATATCCTTTAATTATATCATTATTTTTTGCAACATCAATTTTCATACAATTTTTTTTGAGAAAATTTTAATAATACTTGTTTCAGTAAAAAAGGCAAAATATATTTAAAAGCACTTGCTAAATCAAAAAAATTATGTTAAATTATAACCATAGTAAATAGCAAAAAAATACACCAATACTCCCACATTTACAAAAATATTGCTATTGCTACATTTGAAACGGAAATTAGGAACTTTTTGCAAGGTAGAGTTTTCGCAAACGTCTATCTTGCAGGAGCCAAAAAGAAATCTGTTCGAACTAATAATTCGAGCAGTTTTTATATTATTAGCCTCATATACTTGAGGAAAAGTAGGAGTTATGGTATGATAGCAATAGTTAAACAAATAAAAGTAGCAAAAGAAATCTTAATGATAATATAAAAAGTGGAGGAATTATATGGAAATAGTAGTAGGAAAAACAGCAGGTTTTTGCTATGGAGTAAAAAATGCTGTAACCAAAACAGAAAAAATGCTAACAGAAAATGAAAATATTTTTTGTTTAGGAGAATTAGTTCATAATGGTGAAGTGATAAAAAAACTAGAAAAAATGGGGTTAAAGGTAATAAATGATATTGAGGATGCAAATGATAAGGTAATTATAAGAGCTCATGGAATTCCAAGAGAAATATATACCAAGGCTAAAAAAAGAAATATAGAGATTTGTGACTATACATGCCCTATGGTTCTTAAAATACATAATATAGCAGAAGAATATGCCCAAAAAGGTTATTTCATTTTTTTAATTGGAAAGAAAGAACACCCAGAAATAATAGGAACTTTTAGTTTTTGCGGTAAAAATGCATATGTATTAGAAAAAGTAGATGAAATTCAAGAGGCTATGGAAAATTTCAATAAAAGTAATACAAACAAAATACTAATAATAGCACAGACTACATTTAACTTAGAAAAATTTGAAATAATTGCACAAGCTATAAAAAAAGAAATAAATAGTAATGTTGAATTAGAAATAAAAAATACCATTTGTAATGCAACAAAGATAAGGCAAGAAGAAACCAATCAAATATCAAAAGAAGTACAATGTATGATAATTATTGGTGGCAAGAATAGTTCAAATACTCAAAAATTATACGATATTGCAAAGAAAAATTGCCAAAATGCTTTTGTAGTAGAAAATAAGGAAGAATTGCCGATAGATAGAATTAAAAATTTTAGAAAAATAGGAATAATGGCAGGAGCTTCAACTCCAAATGAAAGTATAAATGATATAATCAAACTAATAGAAGATAAGTTGTGTTAATACATTATGATAGACTATATTGTTAAATCTGTTCAAACAGATAATTCGAGCAGATTTTTAAATATTAAAAAAATTCTTGATAAAATAAATCAAACATTATATAATACAATTGGAAATAAAAATGAAAAGATGATTTTAAAATAATACTTGTAATTTTTTAAAAGTTTCTATATAATTGCTATGTAGAATTTGGAGGTGTACAAATGAATTTTATTGAAAGCGTAAAAAATAGAGCGAAAGCTAATGTTAAGACAATAGTTCTTCCAGAAGCGGATGATTTAAGAGTTTTAGAAGCAACTCAAACAATTTTAAATGAAAAATTTGCAAATGTTGTTTTAGTTGGAGATGAAGAAGCGATTTTTAATAAAGCCAAAGAAAACAACATAACTATTGAAGGCGCAAAAATTGTTAATCCTGCAAAATCTGAAAAATATGAAGAATATGTAAATTTATTAGTAGAGCTTAGAAAAAATAAAGGGATGACTGAGGAAGAAGCTAAAAAACTAGTTTTAGATCCAGTGTATTATGGAACAATGATGGTTAAATCTGGAGAAGCTGATGGATTAGTATCAGGAGCAGCACATTCAACTGCGGATACATTAAGACCAGCACTTCAAATTTTAAAAACAGCTCCAAATACCAAACTTGTATCAGCATTTTTCGTTATGGTTGTACCAGATTGTGAATATGGGGAAAACGGAACATTTATATTTGCTGATAGTGGTTTAAACCCTAATCCAGATGTAGATGGATTAGAGGCAATAGCAACGGCTTCAGCAAAAAGTTTTGAATTATTAGTTGAAAAAAAAGCTAAAATTGCAATGCTTTCTTATTCAACATATGGAAGTGCAAAATCAGATTTAACTCAAAAAATGATAGATGCTACAAATCAAATTAAGGCTAATAACCCAAATTTAATGGTTGATGGAGAATTGCAATTAGATGCTGCAATAATTCCGGAAGTTGCTAAAATGAAGGCACCAGAAAGTAAGGTGGCTGGACAAGCCAATGTACTTATATTCCCAGACTTAAATGCTGGAAACATAGGATATAAATTAGTACAAAGATTAGCAAAAGCAGAAGCTTATGGCCCACTTTGCCAAGGCATTGCAAAACCAGTAAATGATTTATCTCGAGGATGTAGCGCACAAGATATTGTTGGTGTTGTTGCAATTACGGCATTGCAAGCTCAGAACTTATAATAGAAAGGATATAATTATGAAGATTTTAGTCTTAAATTCAGGTAGTTCATCTTTAAAATACCAAGTAATAGATATGGAAAATGAACAAACAATTGCTAAAGGATATTTTGAAAGAATTGGGCAGCCAAATTCATTTCTATCACATAAAGTAAATGGAATGAAGCATAAATTTGAAAGAGAAGCTAAAGACCATGAGGAAGCTATTTCATTTGTTCTAGACAGGCTTACAAATGACCACTATGGGGTTATTAAAGATTTAAGCGAGCTTAGTGGAATAGGACACAGAATAGTTCATGGTGGAGAAAAATTTGCAGATAGTGTTTTAATTACAGACGAAGTAATAGAAGAAATAAGAAAATGTAGTGATTTAGCGCCTCTTCATAATCCAGCTGCAATACTTGGAATAGAAGCATGTAAAAAAGTAGTACCTAACATGAAAATGGTTGCAGTATTTGATACAGCATTCCATCAAACTATACCAAAATCAAGATACATTTATCCAATACCATATAAATATTATGAAAATTATTCGGTTCGTAAATATGGATTCCATGGCACGTCACATCAATATGTAGCAAACAGAGTAGCTGAAATGCTTGGAAAAGATGTAAAAGATTTAAAAATTGTTAGTTGTCATTTGGGACAAGGTGCAAGTATTTGCGCTGTTCAAAATGGAAAATCTGTTGAAACAAGCATGGGGTTAACACCGCTTGGTGGAATTCCAATGGGAACAAGAAGCGGAGATTTAGATCCATCTGTGCTAACTTATGTTATGAAAAAGGAAAATCTATCAGCAGATGAAATGGAAGAAATATTAAATAAAAAATCAGGCGTTTACGGTGTTTCTCGTGTTTCTATGGATTTTAGAGATATTGAATTTGAAGCACTTGTGGGAGGAACACATGCAAAACTTTCTTTAGATATTTTCTGTTATTTAATAGCAGGTTATATAATGAAATGTGCAGTTGCAATGGGCGGTATTGATGTACTTACATTCACAGCAGGTGTAGGTGAAAAAAGCCCATATTGCAGAGAACACATTTGCAAAAACTTGGAGTTCATGGGAGCAAAACTTGATTTAACAAAAAATGAAGTAAAAGGGGAAGAAGCAATTATTTCTAAAGATAATTCTTCTATCCAAATTTGCGTAGTTCCTACAAATGAGGAGCTTATGATAGCAAGAGAAACTATGAAATTAATATAATTAAAGGAGAGGTTTAAATATGAAAATTTTAGTACTAAACTGTGGTAGTTCATCATTAAAATACCAATTAATCAACATGGAAACAGAAGAAGTTATGGCTTCTGGAAAATATGAGAGAATAGGAGAAGAAGAAGCATACATTACACACAAAGTAAATGGGCAAAAAATTGAAATAAAACATCCAGCATATAATCATGAAGAAGCAATAGACTTTACTTTAAAACAATTAGTAAACCCAGAATACAAAGTTGTAGATTCATTAGACGAAGTAAATGCAATTGGACACAGAGTTGTTCATGGTGGAGAATATTTCTCAACACCAGTTCTAATTACAGAAGATGTAATAAACAAAGTAGAATTAGCAGCAGAACTTGCACCATTACACAATAAAGCAGCTGCTCAAGGAATGAGAGCTTGCCAAGCTGTTATGCCTGGTAAACCAATGGTAGTTGTATTTGATACAGCATTCCATCAATCAATTCCAAAAGAAAGATACATTTACCCAATTCCTTATGAATATTACAAAAAATATGGAATTAGAAAATATGGATTCCATGGTACATCACATCAATATGTAGCAAATAGATTAGCAGAAATTGAAAATAAATCAATTGAAGATTTAAAAATAGTAACATGTCATTTAGGACAAGGTTCAAGTATATGTGCTGTTAAAGGTGGAAAATCAGTTGATACAAGTATGGGATTAACACCACTTGCAGGTATACCAATGGTTACAAGAAGTGGGGATTTAGACCCATCTGTTGTAACATACATTATGAAAAAAGAAAATATGTCAGCAGAAGAAGTTGAAAACATGTTAAACAAAGAATCTGGAGTAATGGGAATTTCAGGTCTAGCACCAGATTTTAGAGTAATAGAATCAGCTTCTTATGAAGACAATGAAAGAGCTGCTTTAGCAATGGATGCCTTCAAATATGCAATAGCAGGATTTATAGCAAAATATGCAGTTGCAATGAATGGAATAGATGCAGTAGTATTCACAGGTGGAGTTGGAGAAAATCAAATAAATATTAGAAAAGGAATTTGTAAACAATTAGAATTCATGGGCTTAATTATAGATGAAGAAGCAAATAACATTAGAAGTGAAGAAAGATTAATAACAAAACCAGAATCTAAAATTAGAGCCTATATAATTCCAACAAACGAAGAATTAATGATAGCTAAAGAAACTGAAAAATTAGTAAAATATATCAAATAAAAATAGTATAAAAATGATGGCAAAAGCCATCATTTTTATTGACAAATTAAAATCAAAAATATATAATACAGGAAATTGTTTTTAAAGAGGAGGGATAATATGAAAAAACAAATACTAAGTGGAATTCAACCATCTGGAATTTTAACATTAGGAAATTATCTGGGGGCGTTAAGAAATTGGGTGAAAATTCAAGATGATGAGGAATATGACTGCAAATTCTTTGTTGCAGATTTACACGCAATAACAGTTAGCCAAGATCCAGAAACATTAAGAAACAACATTAAAAGCATAATTATGCAATATTTAGCATGTGGGTTAGATCCAGAAAAAAATACAATATTTATTCAATCTCATGTACATGAACATGCTGAACTAGGCTGGCTATTAAACAATTATACATATATGGGTGAACTTAGCAGAATGACACAATTTAAAGATAAATCTAAAAAACAAGAAAATGTAAAAGTAGGTTTGTTTGATTATCCAGTTTTAATGGCAGCAGATATTTTACTATATGATGCAGACTTTGTGCCAGTAGGTCAGGACCAAAAACAACATATAGAAATAACAAGAGATATTGCACAAAGATTTAACTCTTTATATAAAAAGGATATATTTAAGTTACCAGACCCATATATAACAAAAAGTACAGCTAAAATAATGAGCTTACAAGAACCAACAAAGAAAATGTCTAAATCAGATGAAAACAAAGAAGCTACAATATTCTTGCTAGATTCAAGAGAAGTAATAACAAAGAAAATAAAAAAAGCAGTTACAGATTCAGAAAATGTAGTAAGATATTCAGATGATAAACCAGGTATTAAGAATTTAATAAATATTTATTCAGCAGTAACGGATAAAGAAATTCCAGAAATTGAAGAAGAATTTAAAGATGTAGGATATGGCAAGTTTAAACAAGCAGTAGCAGATGCTGTAGCAGACCTTTTAGAACCAATTCAAGCAAAATATGCAAAACTTGCTTTACCAGAAAATGAAGAATATTTAAAACAAATTTGCCAAAAAGGTGCAGCAGTAGCACATGAAATTGCTTCTAAAAAACTTAAAGAAGTTCAGGAAGCTATTGGATTTAGAACAATGTAAAAAATATTTATTTAACTATTGCCAAATTTTTTTATAAATGATAAAATTTGTAAGGAAATTTTTGAAAGGATGGTAATAGTAATGAATATTTTAAAATTAGCAGATTTAGAAGTAAAAGAAATTGAAGAAATTTTAGATCAAGCAGCTGCTTTTAAAAGTGGCACTAAAAAGATTAACTATAATGGAGATAAAATTATAGCTAATCTTTTTTTTGAGCCATCAACAAGAACTCATTATAGTTTTGAAACAGCAGAGTTAAAGCTTGGTTGTAAAACTATAGATTTTGCACCTGAATCATCAAGTATGAAGAAAGGTGAAACTTTATATGATACTGTAAAAACTTTTGAAAGTCTTGGCGTTGACGCAGTTGTTATAAGGCATAGAGAGGATGAGTATTATAAACAGTTAGAAAATATTAAAATTCCAATTTTAAATGGAGGAGATGGTACAAAAGACCATCCATCACAATCTCTTTTAGATTTGTATACAATAAAAGAGGAATTTGGCCATTTTGAAGGTTTAAAGGTGTTGATAGTAGGAGATATTAAACATTCAAGAGTTGCTCATTCAAATATTAAAGTTATGGAAAGATTAGGCATGAAAGTATATACTTCTGGTCCAGAAGAATTTAGAGATGATAATCTTGAGTTTGTAAATTTTGAAGAATATCTTCCAAAAGTAGATGTAGTAATGCTACTAAGAATTCAACTTGAAAGACATAATGAAAAAGTTGCAATAGATGCAAAAGAATATAATAGTAAATACGGCTTAAATGCAACAAATGTATCAAAGATGAAAGACAATGCAATAATTATGCATCCAGCACCATTTAATAGAAATGTAGAAATTTCAGATGATGTTGTAGAGTGCAGTAAGTCTAGAATTTTTAAACAAATAACAAATGGAGTATATGTTAGAATGGCGATGATAGAAAAAGCTTTAAACATATAAAAATTTTTCCGACTTTTTGGGACACTCTTAAAATTCAAGGTTTTCGACTTTTTAAGAGTGTCCCAAAAAGTCATAAATTCTTGTCCACCCAAAATATACGTTGACTATTGAAACAATCGGTGCTATAATGCCTTTGTAAGTTTTTTGTAGCTAAACCAATAATTTAATAATTATGGACGGAGGTAAAAACTATGGCTGTTAAAGTTATTATCGGAGCCTTTTGGGGCGACGAGGGCAAAGGCAAATGTGCACATTTTGAGGCATCAGATGCCAAAGTTTCTATCCGGGCTACCGGAGGCGCAAACGCTGGGCATACGATAGTTGTAAACGACAAAAAGTATGCTATGCATCTGCTTCCTTCTTCAATCCTGAGGGAGGATGTTATGTCCATCATAGGTCCTGGCGTTGTGGTTGATCTCGAGGTGCTTTCAAACGAGATAAAGACCATTAAGGAAGCAGGAATTAATCCTAATCTTTTCATTAGCGACAGAGCTTGCATTGTTCTGCCTAGTGATAAAGAGATGGATGCATTCGTTGAGAGAATTCGCGAACATAAAGTAGGGACAACCGGAAGAGGCATAGGGCCTGCGTATGCAGCGAAGGATCACAGAATTGCAATACGTATGGGCGAACTCAAAGATAATAGGAAATCATCTACTGTAATGGATAAAATCCGTTGTAATGTGGAATTCACGTTGCTCTTTTACGGCAATCCTTATATTAAAGGGAAATATGTTGATAAAATCGAAAATTATCTGAATGAGTTTAAGACAGAAATTCTTCCTTACATCTGCGATACTCAAGCTATTATAAATAGTGCACTTGCAAATGATGAAACAATCGTTATCGAGGGTGCGCAGGCGATGTATCTTGACAAGGATCACGGAGATTATCCGTATGTTACAAGTAGCAATCCAACGGCTGCTGGAGCATGTTGTGGTGCTGGAATTGGACCTATGTATGTTACTGACGTAATAGGTGTTATGAAAGCATATTGCTCAAGAGTAGGTGAAGGACCTTTCCAGACTGAGCTGTTCGACGAAGTCGGAGACAGAATTCGTGACCTCGGCTACGAATACGGAACAACAACAGGCAGACCTAGGCGCTGTGGCTGGCTTGATCTTGTAAGAGCCAAAAATGCAGTTCATGTTAATAGCATTAGTGCTTGGTGTGTAAACCACATTGATACTTTGGGAAAAATAGGAATGGAGTTCGGAACAATAAAAGTTTGTACGTCGTATGACTATTGTTGCAAAGAAATTGACTATGTTCCTACAGATTCGGAGAAAGCATCTCCCATCTACAAGGAATTCGAAGGTGGTTGGGACACAACGGGTTGCAAGACCTATGAAGACCTGCCGGCTAATGCTAAGGCATATATCGAATTCATTGAAGAGTACACCGGAGTACCGGTAAAGTACATTGGTATTGGCCCTGCTGATACTGATGTAATAATCAAAGAGTAACAAAAAAACACTAATAGTTACAACCTAAACTTACAGCATAAAGGAGCTCATGATATGGGCTTCTTTTTATATTTTATTTTATTTTTCAAAACTCATTTAAAATTCCCACAACATTATTTACATAATCTCATATTATATAAGTAGATATGTAAATGAAGGGAGGGGAAACTACTTGGAAATAAAAGGGAAGAATATAGGTTTTGTACTTACAGGCTCATTTTGTACATTTAGCAAAACTATTCCAATAATGAAAGAATTAGTAAAAAAGGAAGCAGTAGTCGTTCCAATAATGTCTTATAATGCCTACAATTTGGATACAAAATTCGGGAAAGCAGAAGAATTTATAAAAGAAATTGAAGAAATAACAGGAAAAGAAATAATCCATACAATACAAGGAGCAGAACCAATAGGGCCAAAGAAAATGACTGATATTATGGTTGTAGCACCAGCTTCACGGAAATACAATGGCAAAACTTGCGCATGATGTTATAGATACTCCTGCACTAATGGCAATAAAATCACATCTTCGTAATAATAGACCGGTTGTAATTGCGCCATCAACAAATAATGCATTAAGCGGAAATGCTGAAAATATAGGAAAATTACTTAATAGAAAAAATTATTTTTTTGTACCATTTAAACAGGATAATCCAATTACAAAACCTAGGTCAGTTGTGTTTGATTTTGATTATTTAATAAAAACAATAGAATTCGCACTGGACAATGAACAAGTTCAGCCAATATTGTTGTGAATATAAACTAAAAACCAATTAGAAAATTGCTTTGCAATTTTCTAATTGGTTAATTATTTTATATCAGCTAAAGGATTTTTTTCTACTGCGTTACGTACTTGCTCGTTCTCAACATGAGTATAGATTTCAGTAGTAGAAATGCTCTCATGTCCTAAAAGCACTTGTAATGCTCTAATATCAACTTGACCATATTGATACATTAAAGTAGCAGCTGTGTGACGTAATTTATGTACAGAGCATTGTTTTGAATCTAAACCAGCATTGTGAAGTTCTTTTTCAACAATATGTTGAACAGTCCTTCTGCCAATACGCGTTTGTCTTTCACTTAAAAATAGAGCTTTATCAGAATTTTTGGTGTCTTTTTTACCTTGTGGACGACATTCTATATAATCTTGTATTGCTTTCATACAAGCTTTATTTAGATATATAGTTCTTTCTTTATTTCCTTTTCCAATTACAGTCAGTTTACATTCAGAAAAATCAATGTCTGTTGTATTAATTCCGACTAATTCGGAAAGACGCATACCGCAATTTAAAAACAATGTAATAATCGCATAATCTCTAATTGCATTTCTGTTTTCGTCTTCATTTGCAGTAATTTCTAAAAGTTTTTTGCTATCTTCTAATGAAAGATATTTTGGCAATCTTTTATCAAGTTTTGGGCTTTCTAAATTTTGAGCAGGATTTACTTCTAGAATTTTTTCTTTTTGTGTTAAATACTTAAAAAAAATTCTTATAGTTGATGCTTTTCTAGCTCTTGTGGCAGCTTTACTATGAAATGTTCGTGTCATATAAGCTAAATAAGCATGTATATCATTTAATGTTATCTTTTTTAAAGTATCATAAGATATATCTGTGATGTTAATATTATCAAGTTCAGTTTCTTTAGTTAAATTAAAATGAATTTTTATAAACTTTAAAAAATTAGAAATATCATAATTGTATTCTTTAATAGAATTTGGTGATTTATTTAAAATGGTTGCACTATAATCTAAAAATGAATTTAAATATTCGGGGTTTTCATTTCTATCTGTCATTTTTATTATCTCCTTTCAATGGTATTTTATCTTGAAAAAGTTAACTTTAAATTTTCTTTATTAGTTAAATACATTATATACCAATAATTTTAAAAATGGAATATAAATATAAAATTTTGTGCAAAGTTAGCATGCTTTGGTGTATATTATGAAAATGTATTTACTTAATAGATTTTAAATGTTATAATATGTTAGAATGTTAAATATGTTATTAGAATTAAGCTTTTATAAAATATATAAGGAGGTGTGAAGAAATGGAAAAATTGCAACGTGGACAAGTTGTGATGATTAATAGTGAAAAATATATAGTTGATAATATGATAGAATTTAAAGAAGGGGAATGGGTTTGGCAAGAATATGAAGTAAAAAAACAGTCTAACAATAAATATGCTAATTATCAACATTACTGGTTAACTATAGAACTTGATGAAAACAACCAAAAACAGTATTTCTTATATACTACATATGGCAGAAGTATATACTATACCAATACACAATTTAAAGATAATGGAAAAAATTATGAATTATATGAAAGCGGTACAGCAATAGTAAACTCTTATTTTGGTCCAACAGATGTAGATCCTCATGAAAAATGCCAATACTATGACTATATTTCAGAAGATAAAGAAGAAATATTATCTGTTGAAATATGGAGTGATGGAACAGAGTATACTAAAGGAAAGAAAATAAAAGATTATCAAATTCAAATAGTAGATGAGATAGATAATGAATATTTAAAGAATAATAAAAAACTTTCTGGTAGATTAATTGGTTTCATAAGCATATTAGGCATTATTTTGTTTTTCTTACCATTTATAAGTGCTATAATACCTAGAATATTTGTTAATAAATCGATAGATAAATATTTGAGTGAAAACACAAGTAAATATACATATGTAACATCGGTTACAAACAATTCGAATAACAAAAAGGCAAAAGTATATAGGGCAAATACAAAGACATTAGATGAGACTATAAAAGATATAATTGATGGGGTACCCGAAGGTATAACAGAAGTTATAGATGATGATAGTACTACAGAACAAGATGGATATGCATTAGAAACTGAAAATGAATATGCATATATTTATATGAATGAAGATGAAAAAATATATATACAAATATCAGAAAAAGAATTTGTAAATAGTTCTGGTACAACATATCATTCATCACATAATACACATTATCATAGAAGTTATAGCAGAAGGTCTAGAAGTTCGTTATATTATAATTATGCTAGTTCTGCAAGACAATCAAGTATAAACAGTAGAAGTTATTCTGGTGGCGGAACTTCAAGCGGAAAATAGGAGGAAAAAATGAATATAAATTGGATGGAAGTTTTAAATACAATAATATATGGAGCTATAGGATTGACATTAATGTTTATTACTACTTTTTTATTTGATTTAGCTGTTCCATATGATTTTAATAAAGAATTAAAGGAAAAAAATGTAGGTGCTGGATTTATTATGGCAGGAATTTTTATTTCTGTTGCATTAATTGTTCGTACCGTAATAAAGTAGGAGGAAATTATGGAGAGTGTTGTTAAAGTTTTAGAAATGATTATATATGTAGGAATAGGTCTTCTATTTTGTTTAATAGGATATAAATTATTAGAAAAAATGTATAAAAAATATTTTAATTTGTCTGAAGAAATAGATAATCATAATAAAGCAATAGGAGTTATGATATGTGGACTATTTATTGCAATTGGAATAATTATGACAGGAGTTTTATAAAATGAGCAATAATGAAAAAAAGGATTTTGACTATAGATTAATATTGATTACAACTTTTTTAATATCAATATGTTCTATTGTATATGAACTAATTATTAGTAGTGTTAGCTCATATCTTTTAGGAGATAGTATTACACAATTCTCAATTACAATTGGTTTATATATGTTTGCAATGGGAGTTGGGTCATATTTATCTAAAAAAATAAAGAATAAATTATTTAATAAATTTGTATACATAGAATTATTAGTTGGTATATTTGGAGGATTATCAAGTCTTATATTGTTTTTTTCAAATATTTATACAACAATATATCAACTAATAATGTATATATTGATTATAATAATTGGAATACTAGTAGGACTTGAAATTCCAATATTAACTAGAATTATTGAAAACAATAAAAGTGATGTAAGAAATAATTTAGCAAATATATTTTCTTTTGACTATCTAGGAGGATTAATAGGTTCATTAATTTTTCCTTTAATTTTATTGCCTAATTTAGGTTATATTACAACAACATTGTTGATTGGTACAATAAATATTTTTGTAGCTTTATTAATAGTAATAAAATATAAGAAATTTGTTTTTAAATATTCAACAATAAGAAATATTGTTATAATTATTTTAGGAATTTTTATTATTTTCCTATGTACAGGAAGATTATTAGCTGATAATATTGAAGATGGATTATATAAGGATGCAATAATATTGTCTAAACAAACAAATTATCAAAAAATTATTATGACAAGACATAAAGATGATATTAGACTTTTTATTGATGGTAACCTTCAATTTTGCAGTAAAGATGAATATAGGTATCATGAAGCGTTAGTTCATATTCCAATGTTGTATGCCAATAAGCATGATGAAGTATTGATACTTGGCGGAGGAGATGGATTAGCGGCAAGAGAAATATTAAAATATAACGATGTTAAAAATATTACTCTTGTAGATATTGATGAACAAATGACAGATTTATGTAAAAACAATGAATTAATTTCAACATTGAATAACCATTCGCTAGAAAGTCAAAAGCTAAATATTATTAATGAAGATGCATATATGTTTATACAAAATACTGATAAAAAATATGATGTAGTAATAATAGACCTACCAGATCCTAATTCAGACACGTTAAATAAATTATATACAAATGTTTTCTATAATTATATAAAAAATATAATGAATAAAGATGGAGTAATGGTGTGTCAATCAACAAGTCCATATTATGCAAAGAATTCTTTTTGGTGCATAAATAAGACTATAGCTACACAATTTGAAAATGTAAAGCCATATCATTTACAGGTTCCAAGTTTTGGTGAATGGGGATTTAATTTGGCCTATAATGGAAATGCAAATTTAAAAGAATTGCAGGTAGATACTAAATATTTAAATAAAGAAAATATTAATTTAATGTTTAATTTTGGAAAAGATGAGTTAGCTGATGTTGATAAATTAGAAATTAATGATATTTTCAAACCGAAATTAATAGAGTATTATAATAATGAAGTTATAGAATGGTAGGTAATAAAATTGAAAGCAAAAATGTATAATTATCACGATTGGATTAAATATGAAGATGAAAAAGAATTTGAAAAAAAATGTGAAAAGATGCTTATAGAAAGTGGTTTTAAAATTCTAAATAGAGTAGAGCATTACTTTGAACCAATGGGGTATACAGGCTTGTTTCTGCTGGCAGAAAGCCATTTTGCAATTCATTCTTTTCCGGAAGAAGAAAAAATATATATAGAATTATCGAGTTGTGTAGAACAATATTTTAATACATTTATAGATAAAATTAATAATTATAAAAATGCTTAAGTAAAAGCAGAATACATTTAAAAGTATTCTGCTTTGCTTTTTTATTCTATTACAAAAGTAACAATAGCATTAGCATCTAAATTGTCGTGAAAATATTGATCTTCAATGCATAAGTTGTATTCAATATTATAAGAGTTTTTATTCAAAAGTACAACAACAATAGAATTATCAGGATTTCTAAAAGCTGTCATATTAATGCCTTCGGTAAATCTGCTAAAGCCTATTCTTTTTGCACCAGGTTTTACGAATTTACTAAATTGTGCGATATAATAAAAAGCAGGAGTTTTAATGTAATTATCATTATTTTGATTTAGCATTATAGGGCTATTACAATTGTTGTGCTTATGGTTTGGGCCACCTTTGTAATCTAAAACCATATTCCAATCTATAAATGCATTAACACCGCTATTAAAATCGCCAATAATTTCAGATGCATACATTTGAGCATTAAATAATTCGTCTTCTGGCTTAAAATGAGAATAACCAGTACAACCTTCTGTGTGAATTAAAAGTTTGTTAGGGAATAGGTCATGTAAAATCTCAAGGTTTTCAAAGTGTGAACCTGTATACCAGTGAAAAGCGATTCCTGCAACATGTTCAAGTGCACCATATTTTATTAATGTTTCTGTTGTTCTTTTAACAATACTATCTTTATTGTGGTCCCAAATTAAAAAATTAACAAATAAATTATTATCCATAAAAGTAGGAAATAGGTAATTTTTTAAAAAATCCGCTTCTTCTTCAGCAGTAAATTTACAAGATTCCCAAATTTGAGTAGCATTTGGTTCATTTTGAATTGTCATATAATCAATATCAATTCCTAATTTTTTATATTCTATAAAGTATTTAGCAAGATATTCAGCCCAAGCTTGTTTAAACTCATCCTTTAATTTTCCGCCTAAATAAAGCATTTTATTATTTTTCATAAAAGCAGGGGGAGACCATGGTGTTGCTAAAAACTTTAAACCAGGATTTCTATTCTGAGCCATTTTAATTGTTGGGATGATATATTTCATATCTTCCGAAATATTAAAGTCGGATAAGTCTTTTTTATAGGAATAAGAGTAGCTTTTTGGAGAAAAATCTGAACTTGCAATTGTTAATCTACATAGTGAATAATTCAAACCATTTTCACCAAAATATTCATCTAAAATATTATTCCTTACCGTTTCTTGTGTATTTTCTAAACAATAGCATGTAGAGCCAGTAAAAGCACCACCAAAACCTAATATATCTTGATATTTAATATCTTTATAAATATTTAAAACATTATTTTCAACTTTTTCAGTATAAGGTTTTGTATGCTTTATTTCTGTTTTATTTAAAAATAAATTTCTTTTAATATTTGTTTCAAATTTAATAATTTTCATAATCAAATCCTTTTTATTAAATATAGTAATTTAAATAGATTATATACTAATAAATGCAAAAAAGAAATAGAATAAAAAAATATTTGCCAAATCTTTGATTAAAATTTTAAAATAAGAAAATAATTTATATAATAAAATCTTAGTATTTATGCAATGTTAGAGAATTTTTTATAAAATAAAGTAAAAAAATATAAAAAATTTTCAAAAATGGGTTGACAAATTAGGGGAAAGTAGGTTAAAATTATATATGTGCTTGAGCTGATTACATGGTGGATGTAGCGTAGTTGGTTAACGCGCCAGTTTGTGGCACTGGAGACCGTGGGTTCGAGTCCCATCTTCCACCCCATTTAAATTACTTTTTAAGTACAAATTAATTATATATTGGACTGTAGCCAAGCTGCTGAGGCTGTTCGAAGCTTTAGCTGAGTTACAGCCTCAGTATGCAGGGAGCGAAGCGAGTCGCTGGTAAGTGAACCCACTCGTGAGTACAAATTAATTATATATTGGACTGTAGCCAAGCGGTAAGGCACCAGACTTTGACTCTGGCATGCGCTAGTTCGAATCTAGCCAGTCCAGCCAATTTTTATGTAAATTGTATTTATTTACAATGACTATAAGATACTCTGTATTCGGTAATAGCAAGAGAATACAGAGTATTTTTTTATTAAAATAAACACAAATATAATATAAATAAATTTGCGTTGCAGTACTTATTGCAGTATAAATTATTTATATAATAAGGTTAATAACTTTAATAATTTAGGATCTCTTTGATAATACATTTTCTTTATGTTTAAAACCAATTTCATTAAATCGTTTTCATCTAAATAATTTCTTTTCTTTTCTTCGTAAATTAGTAAATTATTCTCAACAAGATAATCATAGAATTTTAATGAATGTTTTAATTGATACTCATTAAAAATATCTGTATAAGTGTCAAGTGTCGTATCTATTTTTGCGTGTCCTAGAATATTTTTTAAAATATGAGCAGGAACTCCTGATTCAATTTGTCTTGTTGCAAAAGTGTGTCTTAACATATGCTGATTAACATTATATCCTACTATATTATATTTTTCACATAGTCTTTTAAAATAAGAATTTACCTGTGCTGTACTAATTACATCATTTTTTCTAAAATCATAAAATAATAATTGTTGTTTATTATCCTTATAATGATTTTTTATATAATCATCTAATAAATTAAAAGTTTCCTTTTCCATTGGGACATTTCTTATTGCGTTTGCTGTTTTGCCTGTTTTGCCAATAATTGATTTATCTTCTTGATTTTTTGTTATGGTTTTGTTAATATGTATTACCTTATTATTCATATCTATATTATCAATAGTTAAAGCGTTAATTTCTCCCATACGCATACCAGTTGATAAACCTAATAAGAGTTGATATTTGTATTTTATATTATCATTATGAGTTAGTATATATATTAATTTTCTTTGCTCTTCTATTGTAAATGCTCTGATCTTCTTGTCTTGCTTTTTTGACTTTGGTATAAAAAAATCTTCTTTATTATCTAAAAAATTATATGGAATCAACTTTTTTCTTACAGCTTTTTTAAATGTATTATTAACTAAACCATAAATTTTACTAATAATACTATTAGAATAATTTGTGATTGAAGACAAAAAATCTTTAATATCATATTCTCTTATATCTTGAATTTTCATATTTGCCATATAATGTTTGCATATTTGATTATATGTTTGTTTTTTTCTTAAAAATGAACATTCTGATAATTTATTCATTTTATAACCATACTCAATAATTTCCATACACAAGTCTTTAAAAATGATATTTGATTTATCAACATAGTTATTCGTATTTATTTCTGTAATTAACTTTTCATATTTTTCTTTGACTTCTTTTCTTGTTTTTCCATATAGTGTTTTTCTTTTAATGTTTCCTTGTTGTGTTCTTCCTAATGTATATTGCATAACCCATAATTTTTTTCCTTCGTTAAAATAAATCGTTCCTTCTCCATTGCCACGAGTTCTTTTCTTTGACATATTAAGCCTCCTTTAAACTAATAAATTAAGTATTTTAAAGTATTTTTAAAGTTGTTTTAAAGTCCTTTAAAATTAGTTTAAAATCAGTTTAAAGCAAAATATTTTACATAATTTTTGACAACAAACTCCTTTCATTTTATAATATATATAAGTAGTATTATTACTTTCGTTTTTTTGGTGGAGGTAATGAAATGAATAAAATAAAAATTTTTTTACGAAAGATAAGAGAAAGAAAATTAGTATTTAAAGTCCAATATCTTTATTGTAGGAAAATTAAAAAATATAGTATATTAAAATCAATACATATAATTATTAAATACTTATTAAAGTAGTTTTAAAGTTGTTTAAAAGTAATTTAACATTAATTTAAAAAGTATTTAACATTAGTTTTAAAGTTATTTTAAAGTAGTTTAAAAGCAAACAAACAAATAGGAGATACCCGTAGGTAACTCCTATTTTACATTTTTATTTCAATTTTAAATTACCTTGTTAATGGTATAAATTATTATTCATTATCTTGTTCTTCAACAAATTCTATAAACTTTTTTATTTGTTCTTGAGATTTTAAAGACAAGTTTGCATATTTTTGTTTATCAATTCCTAATAAATCAAATAGTTCTTTTTCAGTATTTGTTGAATCTTTTATTGAACTTAAACCTAATAGATAATCAGCAGACACATTAAAAAATTTGCATAGATTTATTATTTGATCTTCTCGTAATAAAATTTTCCCAGTTTCATATTTACTTACATTAGTTTGGCTAATATTTAATACTTTTGAAAGTTCTTCTTGTTTTACTTCATTTTCTTCTCTTAAAATCTTAATTCTATTCATAATAAAAACCCCTTATACCCTTATTATAAAAGGAATTTAAGAAATTTTGAGAAAAAAAGATAAAAATAGAATAAAAATATCAAAATATTCTTGACAGGAATAAAAAACAAATATATAATATTCCTGTGAGGAATAAAAAGAGAAAAAATTCGAAGGAGGAAAAATATGTCGAGAAAAGTTTATAGGATAAAGTTAATAAGAAAAGAAAGAAATGTAAGTGCTAAAGAATTAGCAAAAGAAATGGGATATAAAACAACTACTATATTATATAAAAAAGAAAACTTAAGCGTTCCATTTACAGACAAAGATCTAAAAATAGCTTCAGAAATATTAAAATGCAAAATAGATAAACTTATTGAAATTGTTGAAATATAAATGTTTTAAAGTGGTTTTAAAGTAATTTAAAAGTAGTCTAAAGCAATTTTAAAATCAATTTAAAAGTAATTTAAATGTATTAAGAAGGAGAGGGATAGATATGAATATTAAAGTTGATGAAAATTTACAAGAACAGATAAATCAACTAGAAAGAGTTTTGCAACTTTTAGAACAAGTCAAAGAAAAAAAATATTTAACCTTTGTTGGGGTAAAAGATATGTGTGAGGCTACAGGGTGGAGTGAGCCAACAGTTAAAAATTTATTTAATAGACCAGATTTTCCAAGTTGTGATTTTGGAAAAGAAAAGAAAGCAGAAATAACAGCTGTTATAAATTATTTCAGTGTGCCAAGAAGGAAATAAATACGAGGAGGATTTTAAAATGGCAGAAGATAAGAGAAAGAGGAACTACAATAAAGGAAGTGAAAAAAGATATTTTTGGTTAAAATTAAAAGAAGATTGGTTTAATGGAACAACTGAAAAATATTTAAAATCATTACCTGGGGGAGATAATCTCTTGATTATTTATCTAAAAATTCAATTAATGAGTTTAAAGGCAGAAGGATTTATAAAATATGAAAAATTACTTCCTTCAGCTGAAGAAGAAATTGCAATGTTAATTGATGAACCAGTAAATAATGTTAGACTTCTTATAAGTGTTTTAACTAAAACAGGAGCAATAGAAAAATTAGATGATAATTCTTTATATTTATTATCATTACAAAACTTAATTGGTTCTGAAGGAAGTAGTGCAGAAAGAGTAAGAAGGTTTAGAGAGAAACAAAAGATGTTACAACTTGAAAAACCACAATTACAAATTGGAGATGAATCGTTACAATGTAACACAAATGTAACAAAACGGTAACGTTACTGAAAATCAAAATATTGAAAATAGTGGATTAGAGGCTTTACCGTTACAATGTAACACACCAGTAACAGAGGTGTTACGGAGAGATAGAACAAGAGAAAGAACTAGAGATAGAGAAAGAATTAGACAAAATGACAATGACATTTGACACTTTATACAATTTAATAAATCAAATAATTAATCAAGCTAAAGAAGATTCTATAATTTTTCAGGAATTAAAAAGATTAAATTATTATATTACAGATATATCATTTTTTAATAATGACATTATACCAAAAGAAAGTAAAGAGTATTTTATGGTAGTAATATATGCTATAAATGAAATCATAAATGGTAAAAATGGAGAAAAAATTTATAAATTAACTGAAGAAGATATAAAGTCAATTTTTCTTAAATGTAAAGAAAAAATGGAAATTGCAGATGAAAACGGAGATTATATAAGATTTTTGAATTATTTCATCAAAAGTTTGATAAACAAAATAAAATAAGGGGGAAGATAAAATGTACACAATTAACGAGGTTGCAAAGAAATTAGATTGTTCAGTACAAAATATATATAATCAAAAAAATGAACTAATTGAAAAAGGATATATAGTAGATGGAGCAAATGGAAAAGAAATAACACAAGAAGGATATAATTACCTATTACAAAAAAGATCAAAGAATTCCAAAGTAATTACACCAATAAATACTCAAGAAAAAAGCGAAAGCGAATTTGAAATTGAAAATAAATATTTAAAGAGAGAGATTGAGTTGTTAAAAGCTCAATTACAAGTGGCAAACGAAAGAGAAAAAAGTTATAGCTCAAGGGAACTATATTATCAAGAACAACTAAAAACAACAATGGAAGATAAAAATCTATTCAAAGCTATGTATCTTCAGGTTGATGAAGCTAACAAAATGTTATTAGATACTGCAGAAAATAATAAAAAGAAAATGTTGTTAGATATGGCAGAAAATAATAAAAAGAAAAGAGGATTGTTCAAATTTTTTAATAGTAAAAATAAATAAAGCAAAATTTGAAACGAGAACCAACATATAAGCAATTTATTATATTAAATAATAAAGTTTATCTTTATAAAAATAATTAGTCTTAAAATTAGATTTAACGAGAAAAAAGGAGATGAAAGAAATGGGCAAGGTATTAAATCCTGAACTGGAAAAATTGTTAGAGGAATCTATACAAAGAAATATAGAAAAAGCATTAGAAAAAACAATGAAACAGGTTCAACAAAATGAAGAAAATGATATTTATACACAAAAAACAGAGATAATATTAAAGAATTATAATATATTAAAATTGCAAACCGAAGATGTAATACTAGATATTAATACATTACAAGAAGTTAAGGAAAAAAAGATAAACGAATTAATGAAAGATATTTTTGTTAAAGATGATGATTCAATAGAAGAAGTAATTTTAAATAGTAAAAAGAAAACTAAAATATTCGTTGATTATATGGAAAAAATTTTAAAAAAATATATTGATGAAAGAAAAAGCTTAAAAGCTATTGATAATAGAAAACATAAAAAAGAAATTAGAAAAATACTTATTTTGGAAAATTATTATATGACTAAAAAATACGAAAGAGAAGATTTTTTAGTTGAATATAATATGACATTACCAAC
>JAFRNM010000005.1 GCA_017430135.1 Clostridia bacterium
TTAAATTATATATTTAACGAAAAAATTTCGAGAACAAAGGAGGAACAAGAAATTGAGGGCGAAAAAAGATAGCGGAATCACGTTAGCAGTACTTATTATAACTATTGTAGTGATTTTAATATTAACGCGGGATTACAATGAATGCTTTACTAGGTGGAGATGGAATTATTACAAATACAGCAAAAGAAACGTTTAGAGCAGAAATGAAAGAATTAAGAAGTGCAGTAGAAATAAAGAAAACAGAAGGAAAAAGTTATGCAGAGAAATTATTAGAAAATTTTGAACAAGTAAAAATATCAGATATAGAAAATTGGGATACAAGTTTAAAATTTGAAATTATATATTGGGGAAATTATGAATTTGATTTAGATGTAACAGAATTGACTAGAGAATATGTAGAAAACAACGGAATGGATATAATTGAAAATAATTCTGTTATAACAAAAGGTGGAGTGCAATATTCTAAAAACTTGTATTACATAGATAGCAAAACAGGTCTAGGAAAGAGCTACACATATTTGTATGATAACAAGTCAGATAAATTATATAAAATTCCAGTGACATTCATTGGACCATATAGAGTACATTCGGTTGAAGAATTAGGGTATCAAATAGCACACAACACTGGTGAAAGTACAACAAGAACAGCAAATCAAGGAACTTTAATTGAAGATACAAGCGAAATTGCAACAGTAGAAAATTTGGGTTATTACGCACCAGATTTAAAAGGCTTTGTAAAGGAAAAAACAAAAGCAATTTACTATACAACAACAAATAATGAAATAGATTCAGCAGGTCTAGAAGTTCCAATTTCAGATTATCTTTCAGGAGAAATAGGAAGAACAACAAAAAGTAATAACAAAACTTATGAATTTTATAATTATGAAAATAAGATTTGGGCAAATATAAAAGTTCAAAATGGTGGGATTATAAGTTATTGGGTATGGATACCAAGATATGCCTATAAGATAAATGGAACAGCAATAGATATAATTTATACAAACTTAAATGATAAGAAAGCATCAGATAACACAGATTTACCAGATGGCTACATTCCACATCCAGACTTTGATGGAGGCAAAAAAGGAATTTGGGTAAGTAAATATGAAGTGGCACATGAAGTATCAAGCGAAACAGCGGACTTTCCATATTATTTGCCTGATTTATCAGGTTTTAAAAAAGAAACTACATACATAGAAGTATATAATTCTCAAACTGGCGATTTCAAAGAAACACCACTTGCAAAAATAGAAAATATAGCAGACTTTGCAAGTAAAAATACGTGGTTTGACTATGATAAAAAAATTTGGGCGAATATAAAGGTTTTGAATAATAACCAAGAAACATGGTGGGTATGGATTCCAAGATATGCCTATAACATAACTGGTAATGAAATTAAGTTGATATTTATAGATACAAAAGACAGACCACTTTCAGGAGAGCCACTTCCAAGCAATTACATAGTACATCCTGCTTTTGATAATAGCAAAAAAGGAATATGGGTAAGCAAATACGAGGTTTCTAATAATGTAGGAACACAAGCAATGACAAGCCAAGTAAATTTTCCGGATTTAACAGGATTTGACTATAATACAACATATATGGAAATCTATAAAAATAACGGATTTTTGGAAGAAAAACTATCAGTTATAAATAATATAAATGCATTTGCAATAGAAAATAAATGGTTTGACTATGGTAATAAAAAGTGGGCAAATCTAAAAACGATGGCAAATGGAGTAGAATGCTGGTGGGTATGGATTCCAAGTTATGCATATAACATAACTGGTGAAGAAATAAAAATAATTTTTATTGATGAAAATGGGCAACCATTAGATGGAAGTACGTTACCCGCAAACTATATTCCGCATCCGGCATTTACTGGTAAGAAGGGAATTTGGGTTAGTAAATATGAGCCTAGCCAACAATAAAAACAAATGAAAGGAAAAGAGATTTATGAGAAGTAAAATAAAAAGTATTTTAACAATAATTATTGGGATTTTAGCATGTGCAAGCACACAAACCCATGCAGCACTTTCTGTAAAACCTGCAACGGTTACAAATGGAAGCAATGTACTAGTAAATACAAGTATAAGTAACTCATATATGCTATGTCAACAAATGACAAATGCTGGAGAAAGTCTTTATGGTACAACAGTAAGACCACACTTAGCAACCAATAAAGATTGGGGAGCAGTATCATATTTATCACAAAGTACTTATGGAACAAATTCGGCAGGGCAAAATACAGGAACACAAATAACCATAAATGGAGTAAATTATTATTCAACAAATGGAAATGCAACAGGAGTAATGAACTGGGGAAGTAATCCCAATATAACACTTCGTTCACAAACTTCAGGAATTATTAATGCTTATATAGAATTAACTGATAAAACCAATGGTTCAACGGCAGATTATGATAATGTGAAAGCATTAGATGAAAATAAAGCAACAGATTTTGTGGAAGTCTTTAGCGGAACATATAATTCTGCTACAACAAAAGGTATGGCAATGATGGAAACTCAAGGGATTGGATACTCCGATTGGAAATATGGAGCAAGTAATGTCAATTATCCAACTTCAATTAGGAATGGTCTATTCGGTTTCGTTGTAAGTAATGGTTTCACCGGTACTTCGGGTGCGGACTTTTCGATAATTACATTTAGACCTGTAATTTGGAATTAGTATAAAAATAAAACCAACCCAAGTTGTTATTTTTTAACAATTTGGTTGGTTTGTTTTAGTTATTGTTTTAAAGTGAAATAGCCGGGATTATCTTTTCCACCATCTATATGTGCATAATCGGCATCTATATGAGAAGAATTATATTTTGTTCCAGAGCCACCAACTAGTTTTGAACTATTCAAAAACATATCAGAAGAATTTGTTACAGAATTTGTTAAAAAATAATTATTTACAAATATAGTTGATAAATTATAACAATTTTTTAACATTTTATTAAAATTAGTAACTTTGGTAGTATTAAAATTACTTATATCTAAAATAGTCAATTTTTCACAAGCTAAAAACATTTCTTTCATACCAGTTACATTAGAGGTATCCCAATTACTTAAATCCAATTTTGTTAATTCTTTACATTTGAAAAACATTGCCCACATTTCATTGACTTTTTTGGTATTGAAATATTTAACATTTAAGCTAGTTAGACTACTACAATTATAAAACATGGAATACATTTCATTTACATTTTCTGTATTAAAACTATATAAATTAAGATTTTTCAAGCTACTACAATTGTAAAACATAGCAATCATATTGGTTACTTTAGTAGTATCGAAAAATTTTAAATCCAATGATTTTAAAGCATTGCAATTATAAAACATTTTTTGCATATTTTTTACATTTTCTGTATGCAATAATTCGAGATTTTCTATTGATTCCAATATTGTACAACCATTAAACATTTCTTTACATGTTGTGGGGACAACTGGATCGTGGAATATTACTTTTTTTATATTTTCCCTTGTATAGCCAAAGCTATTTGTTAAAGATTCTATTGGTTCTAAATTAGTTTCGGAATTTGGGTAGCAATCTTTATAAGTTGTATTTTCATTACTACTAAAAATTAAAGTACCATCATTATATAATTTAGCATAAAAAGTTTTAGGTTGCATATTTTCCCAATAAAAATATTCTCCACTTTCATTCATTTTATATAAATTATGTGTATCTTTAAAAGTGATTTTATATAATCCACCACTTTTTACAATATCAACATTTTTATTACTTAATGCATCTCTCAAATTTTCTTCTGTTAAATCTCCTAATTTAGTTTTATTAGATGCTGTCATTACAGCACTTCCAAGAATATTCTTTTCCTTTTGAATAGTTGCCGCATCCTTTTTAATCTGTGCTTGTCCTAAAATGCCATTTCCACCAGTAATATTATAAATTGTAATTCCTGTCAATATAAGCAAAACAACTATTGTAATAATTAAAACAGCCAATGTAATACCTTTGTTATTTTCAATCTTTCTCATAGGTAATCCTCCTATTTTTTCGTTAAATATGTAATTTAATTAAAAAATAGGATAAAAAAGAGTATTATTGAAAAATGCACGAAAACGCTGAAATTATTGTTAAATATGTAATTTAACGAAAAAATAAAATGAATAAAACTATTGAAAATACTGCATTTTTAAAATTTTGACTTTTCAAAATTTTTTCAAGGTACTATTGCAATTTTTGCAGTAATATGCTATATTTTTAAGTAAGAAATTTTCGTTAAATTACATATTTAACGAAAAAAATGGGAGGAAACGCTATGAACATAAGAAAAAATAATGGTATAACATTAATGATGCTTGTAGTTACAATAATAACATTACTTATTGTAGCAGGTGTAACAATATCTGCAATAACTGGGGGAGAAAGTACAATAGATAAGGCAGGTCAAGCCAAAAACGAAACAGAGATAAAAGCAGAGATGGAAGAATTGCAAGAAGTTATAACCAAATCAGCATCAAAAGGAATAAGACATGGGAATTTTTCAGGTTCTGCTGATTCACAAACTATAAGAGAATCATTAAAGAAAAATAATTTGATAGTTGAAAATCCAGATGAAGTCATTATAGATGGTAAAAGCGAATGGATAGTTACTGGTAACAAAACATGCACTAAATATATTATAGAAAATATGGGAACAGTATATAAATACATAGATACTGGAAATCTAAAAATTGGAGATATAGTTAACTATAATGCTAATGTAGGGAATGATGGAAAAGATTTTACAACTCCATATACTTATATTACAGAGGAAGAATTAACAGGAAGTTCAACTCAGTCAACATTTAAGTCTAGTGATAAAATGATATGGAAGGTATTAAACATTGACCATAAAAATGGAGAAATCCAATTAATATCTGCTGATGCTACTTCAAATACTTTAACATTGTTTGGTCATAAAGGATTTATTAATTCGACAAAGATTTTAGATGATATTTCTAGCATATATGGACATGGAAAAGGTGCTAAAAATTCAAGAAGTGTAAAAATAGAAGATATAGAACATTATTCTAATTTTGACAAATCTTCTTATGTATATCGGTGCTTATGGAAGTACTAAAAATTATACAAATGGTACTTATTTTTTAAAAGAAATAAATGATTATACAAAAAATGTAATAAAATATGAAGATTCATTCTCAACAGCGACTTCCACTACTCCAATAAAAATGACTCAAACATATTATTCTGCAAACTTAAATAATTATATTACAGATACTGATATTTTAGAGTTACTTATTAAAAAAACAAATAATTCATATAAGTATTATTGGTTAAATTCACAATGTGTTCATGTAAGTAATAATTCTTATTGTGATTATAGAATACATCTTGTACAAAATACAGGATTAGTAGATGCTTTTCGTTTATTTAATTCATTACAAGATACCGAATATACCGCTAGTCGAGCAATCTGTCCAATAGTTACATTAAATAAAGATGTAAATTTAGTTTGGGATGATGCAAATAATGTATGGAATATTAAATAAAACAAAAACCTATTCAATTTGTTGAATAGGTCTCATTTTTATTTAAACTGCAAGGCACATACGGAAACCGTCTGTTATAACTTGCCTCTCCATTATTATAAGAATACATAAATGCTCCCGCTCCACTATTGTCGTTAGTGCCACCGCGATGAAAAAAAGATTTTGAAGTGTAAGCAGTATATCCCAAATACCAAGCATATTTACCCTGTGCTACATAATTTGATGTTTCCCAAATTGCATCTCCCATTAATCTATTTGAGGATTGTAAGCTTGAATAATTTACAGGATATGCGGTTTTAAATTTCGTACTGGAGTTGGTTATTGTATTATTGTCATTTATTAATTCTAGGTAACTATTTGTAGAACTGCCATAAGAAGCAACATTTTCAGTTAAGCCACCATTCATATCATATATTCCTGTTGAATTATGAGTTGTGCTTTGTGCATTATTGGTTGTATAAACATTTGAGAGAGTAATTGCTCCTCCAGTGTAATATTTAGTAGAATCTCCATAGCCTGTTTTATAATCATTGTTAAGAATTTTTGAATTAGCACCATATGGGCTTTGAGCTAAATATGTGACAGAACCCCATTCACTATTTTTTGTCATGTGTGAATTTATTGTTAAAGCTGAATACTCCCCAAAAGTTGCTGATTTTGCTAATGAAAATTGTGTACCTATATCAATATTAGCAAAACTTTGCACACTAGGTTTTATATCTAATATTGGATTTGTAGTTGTCCCTGTGGTATTTGTTGTTTCAAATTTTGCAAACCATATTCCAGTCAATTCTGTGTCCCAACCACCATTTTCGGGATGTGATGTAAAAGCAGGGTGTACTAGCCATTGGTCTTGCACTTGTTCTGTTACGCCATCTATAACTAGTGAAGTATATGTTACTTCACTCGGATTTGCAGTAATTGCTTCACCATTATGACTTGTATCCCAAAATTCTGTATTGCTTGTTCCTTTTAGGAAAACAATTTCAATTGTTCCACCATTTTCAGTATTTGTATGATATCCTCTTGTAATTTTATATGCATATCTTGGTATCCAAACCCACATACTTTGGTCTGCAGTTTCTGCATTAGCCCAAAGATTAGTTTCTCCTGTTAAATCGCCTGAATATTTTATTGGTGTCATTTTTCCAGTTAATTTCGGTTGATTTACTTTTGCACCACCATAGTTATACCAACTTGGGTCAGAGGCAGTTGTTGCTTCCCAATATTCCGGAGCAGTTAATACTTTTATTCCTGCTTCATTTCCATTTTCATCTTTGCTTGTTCCATAAATTCCTTCATTTTTTAAGGCAACTGTATATGTTCCACTTTTTGTAACTATAAAATTTATATTATTTGTATCAAATTTTGCATTATTAACATCATACCACTTATTATCTAATTTATATCTAACATTCCATTTATTATTGTATCCTGCAAATTCTATATTAGAAATTGTAATTCTTGCTTGTCCATTTCCAATGTATTCTTGGCTTACATCAAAGGTTACTTCACCAGAATTTAAACTTGAATCATATTCCACATTATATACTTCATCAATTCCATTTCCGCTTTGGTCATCTATTGTATAATACATTGCACTTTTATATTTTAACCCTAAATAACTTACAACTTTTCTATCTTGCACACTTACTAATACATCTTGGCTTACGCCTTCAACTCCTAGTGTGGTTAATGTATTATTTGATAAATAATAAAAATTACTATAATTAGCAGATGGAATATTTGCAGAATATAATGTAGTTTTTGCTTTTTCAATTATTGAAATATTATCGGTAGAATTGTTTTCATTATCTGTTATTTGTATTGCACCAGTATTAGAAAATTTTGTACTTACATTTGTAGAATATGTTTCAGCATTATTAGGTTTACAGTCTTCATACCACTGGTTCACATAGGATTGCATAATCTTTAACTCTGCTACGAATTTTGTGTGTTTTGTATTTTCTATTGCTTCAATACCTGTAGAAGTTGCAACCCCAGCAAGTATCAATAAAACTACAATTGTTACCACCAAAGTTGTTAAAGTTATTCCTTTATTACTATTCAAACTTTTCATTTGCATCCTCCATTTTTTTCGTTAAATATACAATTTAATTAAAAAATGGAACAAAAAAAGTACATTTTTTAAAAATGTACGAAAACCTTGAAATTATTGTTAAATATACAATTTAACGAAAAAATATAATCTCCCAAACTACTGAAAATACTATATTTTTATAATTTTGGCTTTTTAAAATTTTTTCAAAGCACTATTGCAATTTTTTCAGTAATATGCTATATTTTGAGTAGAAAAATTTTCGTTAAATTGTATATTTAACGAAAAAATGGAGGGGAATTATGAACATAAGAGAAAATAGGGGGATTACATTGACCACACTTGTGGTAACAGTTATTGTTTTGTTGATATTATCAGGTGTTGCAACGTCAACTGGAATAGAGGCTATTGAAAATACTAAGCATACCAAGTTTGTTGCAGAGTTAAAGATTATGCAGTCCTATGTAAATCAATGGTACGAGGATTGTAAACCTAATAGCACAGAAACATTTGAAGGAAATATTACTAATAAATTTACAGCAGTAAATTCAAAAAATGCAACAGAGGATATACAAGCACAAACAACTTTAACTAATGCAAATGTACTTTCTGCAGAATTTGAGAATTTTTATCTTTTAGAAGACGAACAAAAAAATGCTTTAGGAGTTGAGGGAGTTAGTCAAAAAGTTTTAGTTAGTGTTAAGAATAGAAAAGTAGTCAGTTATGATGGCTTAAAATGGAAGAACAAAATGTACTATACTATAGATGACCAAAGCGGCGAAGGACTTGGAGAAATTTACAATGTTGAATATCATAACCCACATACAAATGCACCAACAATAGCAGTAACAGGAAAATCTGTATATTATGGAGATACTGCAAAAAATGCAAAATATAGATTTAATGTTAATGTAACACAAGGTTCTGAAAATATAAACAAAGGTGATTTATATTATGGAAAAATTGAAAATGGAAGTGTACGAAATTGGAAAAAGACAGTAGATACTACACTTTTAGTTGATAGAGAAGGAACATATCAATTCTATTACAAAGATGCAGCAGGAAATAATAGTAATGTAGTTGAATATGTAATAGAGCCAAAGGCAACATTGATTAGTGGAGCAGATTTTAATGTAAAAATGAAAACATTGTCTGGCACTATATCTCCAACAACTGATACAAATAACACAAATATTACAGAATTTAAAATTGCAAATACAAAACCTAATAATTCCATTTTAACCGATGATTATATGGTTTCTACTGACGAATCTCAATATCCAATATATATGTGGTTTGATAATAGTACTATTTGGTTATGGTCTGAAGAAAATTGGATTGGAATGAATGAAGATTCTTCATATATGTTTAATAATTTACAAACAATTACTAATATTAAATTATCTTATTTTATAAGTACAAGTAAAGTACTGAATATGTCGTATTTATTTCATAATTGTTTAGCATTGACAACATTAGATGTAAGTTCTTTTGACACTGCAAATGTTTCAACAATGGATTATATGTTTGCTGGAAGCGAAACAGATTATAATAATTTAAATACTTCTAAAGATTATAGTATGCATTTGACAACAATATATGGTTTAGAAAAATTTAATACTTCAAAAGTTACAAGCATGAAAGGTATGTTTAGGATGTGCACAAGTATTACTTCATTAGATTTAAGAAGTTTTGATACAAAAAATGTAATTGATTTTTCATATATGTTTTATGGAAGTTGGCATATCGGTAAAGTAAATATGTCTTTAACCGAAATAAAAGGTTTAGAAAATTTTAATACTTCTAAAGCAGAATACATAGATAATATGTTTGGAATGTGTGCAAATCTTACAGAAATAAATGTCACTAATTTTGATACAAGTAATGTAACAAGTATGCAAAGTTTATTTATGGGTTGTAGTAGCATAACAGAATTAGATATAAGTAATTTTAATACAAATAATGTTACAATGATGTCTCAAATCTTTTTGTCTTGTAATAATTTAAAGAAAGTATATGTTACCGATAAATTTATAATAGACAATGTTTCAAGTTCTTCTAAAATGTTTTTAGGATGTACTTCTTTAGTGGGTGAAAAAGGAACAACTTATAACACTTCACATGTAGACTTAGATTATGCACACATAGATGGAGGCACAAGTAATCCGGGTTATTTCACAAGAAAAGAATAAAATAAAAAAAGAGGACTCCATTACTGATTTTTTGTAATGGAGTTCATTCAACTTAGGGTTGAGGATAATTAAGTGGTATTCCCACCTTGTTGACTTTTCTCTTGAAATCTAATCTCAAGTATCCTAATCATTCACAAGTTTCTTAATTACTCATCCTTAGTTTCATTTATAATTATAACATATTATTTTTGAAAAGTTTGTCGAATTTTGTCAAAATAACAAAATCTTTTACAAAAATATATATTTTTTTGTAAATTTTCATAATTTGACAATATCGTAAGAAATGATATAATTGTAAAAAACAAGAAGGTGTGATAATGGATAAAGATGAAATAGATTCATATATTTTTAAAAAAATAAATGAGTGTGGAGATTATGTTAGAATTAGTTATTATGATATTGTGGTAAGACACAAAGAGCCTATAGATGAATTAGAAGAATTTATTGAGGAGGCTAAAGGAATATTTGAAAAACAAGAGTATAAAGTATATTTAGAAACTAAAAAATATGTATATAATCATTGTGAAAGGACAGTACAAAGCAATGAAATTATAGTTGCTATCAAGAATAATGAAAACTAAAAATAGGCTTGAAAACAAGTCTATTTTTGATTTTTTAATAATATATTTATAACAGGTGTTAAACGAGATAATTCTCTATTTGCATCACCATTTTTTGTACTTTTACTCATAATTGAGTTCCCAAGAATTGATATATGATGATTTATTTCTTCTGCAGAATATTCTCGATCTTCAATTGCAATATTTTGTTGTGCTATTATATTTTGTTGCTCTTGTGTTAAATCTTTTAAATAGTTCATTTTTTTATATCTCCATTTCAGTATATTTTTTAAAACCTTGTTTATTATAATACTTAATAGAAATAGAATCAATAATAATAAATTAATTTTTTTGATTTTTAACAACATTATGCAAATGTTTAACAGCATAAGTAATAAATGATTTTGTAGTTGGTTTAAAACCACAATAATCAGAAAATATTTTGCTTAAAAAATTAGGCTTTTTATAATTAAATTCATACATATTATTTATGGATTTATCCATTAATGAACGAATTGTTGATGGGGTAATATTGGGATATTTTTTTGATAATTCATCAAGTAATTTGGGTATGTCTTTTGTATAAGAAATATTATAGAATGAAAGAAAAATAGCATCTCTTAATATTTTTGTACCTTTTAGGCACTCATCAAAATGAAGTTTTTCCATAAGAGAGTCAATACTATTTTGAACTAAAATTTTTTGTGAATCTGTTTCTTTAATATCTTTTATTAAATCTATAAGGAAATCTATATTCCAGTCTTTTGAAATCATTCCTTTTACTTTATCGTATTTTTGTATAGTTGATTGATAAAAATGGTCACTAGAAAGCACAATAATATTTTTTTTATTTTCTTCATTTGGAAGTTTTGAAAGGTACTCAATTACTTCAATACCATTCATACCTGGCATATTTAAGTCCAAAAGTAAAACATCAGGAGTTAAAGCAGTATAGGACATAATTGTATCCATACCATTATAAGATTTTTTTACTATCATTAATTCTTCATCCTTAGTTAAAAGTTTAGATAATAGTTCAACATATTGAACATCATCATCGGCAATCATAAGGCTAATCATGATTGTTCCTCCTCTAATAACCAATATTTAACAAATATACATAATCTTTATATCATAATTTGGTTGATTTTTCAAGGCTTTTGTTGGAAAAAGTCGAATTTTGTCAAATACCTAAAATTTTTTAAAAAAAGTTATCCACATTTACAAAAATTTACGCAAATTTACAAATTTTTACGATTTTTTACTATTTTTTACGATTTTTACACAGCACTAAAAATCCGTTGTATTATTGCAAAAGGACAAGAGTCTAAAGAATGAAGAAAGTATTAATTTACAACGGATAATCAGTATAATTAACTAATGATTTTATAATTTGTAGTTGCTTAATTTTTTAGACTCTAATTAGTTGGAGGTGATGAAAATGTAATAAGTAATAATTTAATATGGAGGAAATAATTTAATATCTTTCTTCATTTTATTAGACATTTGTCCAATTTTTAAGATTGGAGAAATGAAAAATGGGAAGAAAGAATTATTTGATTGAAGATTTAACAGAAGAAGAAATAAAATTCATTAGAGGAATTATTTGGAATATTGCTCGTAAATGTGTTAGAGATAGAGGGGTTATTGATAATGTAGAAAGTGAATCAATTTATGGCGAAAATTTTAACGAAGGATTATTTGGAGTTACAGATGAATATAATTTTATTAACACATATTTAATGGAAAAATATCTTAATTCAAAAATAGAATTAAGACCTTTAACTAATAAAGAACAAGGGGAGATAGTGTGCTTATTGGATGATATTGCTTACGAAACAGATTTATATATTTATATAAAACAATTGACTTTTAAAGAAAAGTTGATTGTTTTTTTGCTTTATATAAAAGAAATGAAAATAAATGAAATAACTTTACTTTTGCAATTAAGTAGATATGGTGTGAATTATAGAGTGAAATCTATTGAGGCGAAAATAAAAATTATGAAAGGAATGATTGGATATGGGATATAAATTATTTAATGATTTGGATTTAACAAATGAGGAGATAGAAAAAATAATACAAAAATTTGATAGAGATATAAAAACAGCAGTAAGAAAAACAAATAAGACATCTAACCCAGACTATGAGCAGATTATAAGGCTTAATTTATTTAAAACTTTATCAAGAAATAGAAAAAAATAAAAAAATTTTCAAAATTTCTCAACATTTTTGAAAGCTGAAGGTATGTATCATATAGAGGACAAAATTAAAAGGAGGAAAATTACGATGGATATTAAACAAGCTATTGAGTATGCCAAAATTTCACTTTCAAATATGTTGACCTGTAATGCATCAATAATAAGTCCTGATTCATTAGAAGCGGAAATGTGGATTACATATCGTTTATATGATTATGAACAAATCCACAACGAAAACATTAAGCTAAAGAAAGGGGAGAGGAGACATGGTTAATTTAATTCTATTCCTTTTCTCTTTCGGATTAGGATTTTTTATAAGAGGTTATATAGAGAAAAGAAGACAATTAAATAATTATCGAAGAAATGGTGTAAAATAGAGCTCTGCTCTATAGTTTCTTCATGTCAAAAAAGTGTGATACAAAAGTCAACCAAAATCTTATTGAAAAGTAGGTATATCAATGGATAGAAAGAAAAAAATCTTAAAATTGTATTATGAAAATGATTATAATATTATTAATATAGCCAATGAGTGCAAAGTTACAAAGCAATATGTTTCGAAGATTATAAAAGGTGATTCTAGATATAACGATGAAAAACAACAAAGAAAAATTGAAACTCAAAATAGAAAGAATGATTATAAAAATAAAAAAATGAAACAGATTCGAGAAATTAAATCACAACAAGAGGCAATTTTAAAACAACAGCATATTCAAGCAATACAAGAATTATCTGGTGGGCATCCTGCAATTAGTAATAGAGCTTTTAGAAAATGGAATGCATCTGCTTATAGATATAGTGAGAAAAGCAAAAGTTTTATTTTGAAAAAAGATATTATTACTGGTGCTGATGTGCCTAAAAGAATTATATGGAAATAGAAGTAATATTTTAAAAACATCTTCAATATACATTAAATATGAAAGGGAGGACAAGTTGTATATGGTTATAAGTGATGTTAAAATTAAGGTAATAAATCCAAATACTAATAGGCAATTGGAACAAGCATTATCAGATATGATTGCATACCAATTAGCGTGTAATAAAATAGAAGAAATGGAAAAGGAAAAAGAAAGTACATAAAACAAAAATAAAACTTACTAAAATAATAGTAAGTTTTATTTTTGATTAGACTTGACAATGGTTTGAAACAGAGTTAACATCACACACAACTTGATATTGACACATCTGTAATCGCTGATGTTTCAATGGATAGAGAATATTTTAGAAGAGGTGATTTTTTATGATGAGAATTGCAGCATATTGTAGAGTAAGTACAGAAAAGGAACAACAATTGGATTCGTTGGAAAAGCAAAAGGAGTTTTTTGAAGAGTTTGCAAGACAGAATAATTATGAATTAATAAAAATTTATGCTGATGAGGGTATAACTGGCAGGCAAACAAAAAAGAGAGATAATTTTAACCAAATGATGAGGGATGCTAAAAAGGGAATGTTTGATATGGTTGCAGTTAAGGATATTAGTAGATTTGCAAGAAATACTGTAGATTTATTAATAAGTGTAAGAGAACTAAAAGCAATGAATATTGAGGTACAATTTATTAGTAATAGTTATAAATCGATGGGTAATTCTGAATTTATATTAACGGTATATGGAGCAATTGCTCAGGAAGAAAGTGCTGGATTATCGAAAAAAGTTAAGTTTGGAAAGAATATTACAGCTAAAAGAGGAAGAGTTCCAAATATAATTTTAGGATATAACAAACTAGAAAAGGAAAAATATAATCTTGAAATAAATGAAAAAGAAGCAGAAATTGTTAGAGATATATTTGATATGTATGTAAATAAAAGATATGGACAGAGAAAAATTGCTCTGATATTAAATGAAAGAGGAGAACGAACTAAAAGAGATCACGCTTTATATCAAAACGAGTCGATTGGAAGAATATTACAACATAAAATTTATATAGGTCAGGTAGAAAATAAGTTAAGTGAAGTTGTAGATTTTTTAACAGGAAGACGTGAAAAGTTACCAGAAGAAGAACATGTAATTGTAGAAAATGAAAAACTTAGAATAATTCCAGATGAGCTATTTTATAAAGCTCAAGAAATAAGAGAAGAAAATAGGAAAAAAACAAGAATTGCTCAAATAAAAAATAAAGACTCACATAAATTCATTTTTAGTACATTAATAAGATGTGAACATTGTGGTTATTCATTTTTTAGGGAAGATAGAATATATAAAAATCATTATGTTAGATGGAAATGTTCGGGAAAAAAAAATCTTAGTAGATCATTTTGTGATAATGATGTAGCGGTTAATGAAGAAGAATTAATTGAAGCAATAAAAAAATATTTTAATGGGATATTAAGCAATAAAAAAGAATTTATTACAAAGACTATTGACAAGTATAATAAGATTTTAAAAGAAAAAAATCAATATATAAAAAATGAAAAAGAATTAAATAAAAGTTTAGAAAAATTAAAAAATACAAAACAAAAATATATAGACATGTATACAGATGAAATGATATCTAGTGAAGAATATAAAGAATTAACACAGAGTATCAATAATCAGATAAATGGAGTAAAATCACAAATACAGAGATTAAAATTTTCTTTGGCTGATGAAGATACATTAAATAAAGATATTAAAAATAAAATGGAGGAAATTGAAAACATATTAAATGGAAATAATTTTACAAATGAAGGCTTAAAGAAAATTATTGATGTAATTAATATAAATAAAAATGGAAATATTGAAGTTGTATTAAGAGGATTAAATAATTTCGATTATGATAATGAGGTCATTGTTAGAGACATAGTTGAAGAAAATAAAAACAATGTCGAAAAGCTTGAAATTGTCGAAAATAAGGAGATAGAACCTAAAATCTCCACTTATGATACATCTGTACACAAAGATTTAACTGAAAGACTAAAAAAGATAAACCCTAGTTTAGCAAAAGAAGTAAGATTAATATTAGACGAAAACAAGGCCGAAAGGCACATAAGAGGAGGAATGGCAACTAAGATTAAGTATTTACATATGAAAGAAAAATAAAAAAATGACACAAAATCTTTTAAACAGATTTTGCGTCACTTTTTTTATTTTTTCGACATACAATATATTAGCCCAAATTAAGAGGTGATAATGTTGAAAAAAGAAAACTATCAAATAGGAATATTAACAAGAAATAAAAGGTCAGAAGAAGCGATAATGACAGGAAAAATACTACATTTAGATGGAGATCCCAAATACAGCAAAAAATCTTATATGTATTACAAACAATTAGGATTAAATGCAGTAGTAAAAAACATTCCAGAATATAGGCAACCTAGAGAAGTATATAGACTTTTAAAAATGTATAATCCAGATATTTTAATAATTACAGGGCATGACTCTATGATAAAAAAAGATAGAGATTTTTACAATATATATAATTATAAAAATTCAAAATATTTTGTTGAAACAGTAAAAGAAGCAAGGAGATATGATAGAGAATATAACAAAAACTTAGTAATATTTGCAGGAGCGTGCCAAAGTTATTTTGAGGCTATAATCCAAGCTGGAGCAAACTTTGCCTCTTCACCAGCACGAATTTTAATTGATTATCTAGACCCATTAAGATTAGCAAATAAAATTGCAATTACAGATAATTATAAATATGTATCAATGGATGAAATTTATAAAGACTTAAGAGATGGAAAAGAAGGAATAGATGGTGTAGGTGGAATGGGAAAGATGGTTAAAACACAAAATGCTTATAAATATTGAAAAAACAATGAAAAATAGAAATATTACAAATATGTAATATAATTGTAATAAAATTGTAATATTTCGAAAAATTTAGAATAAAATTAGCATTAAATAAGGCTATTCAAAGTTCTTACACAAACACTTATTTTTTGACAAAAAGCGCCCCAAATGCTATAATTTACTCATCTTATAAGGAATGGGTGATAGTATGATTTGTAGAACAGACATAGCTAATCTAAAAACAGACATTAATGACAAAGTAGGACAAAAGATAATTGTTAAAGGTTCACTTGGAAGATGTAGGAACTTTGAAAAAGAAGCCACAATAGAAAAAGCTTATCCAAATATTTTTGTAGTAAAATATGCGGAGAACGATAGAAATGTAACTTATAGTTATACAGATGTATTAACAAGAACAGTTGAAGTTGAAGTGTTTGATGGTGCAACGTATAGCCCATTAATACCAGCTCCGGTAGAAACAAAAAAGAAAAAAGCAATGTTATAAAACCTAGATTTCAATTTATCTAGGTTTTTAAAATATGAAATTGTATTTTATATTTTAAAAACAGAATAATATTTAAAGGGGGTATAAAATAGTGTACGAATGTCCATCATGTGGTGCAGGATTAGAGTTTAATCCCAAAACACAAAAGTTAGACTGTAAATACTGTAATAGCTCTTTTGATCCAAAGGAATTAGAAGAAAAACTAAAAGATGCAAAAGGTGATAAAGGGTTTAGTATAGAAAATTCAAAAGATGAAAATGGAAAAGAAAAAGTTGATGTATATGAAGCAATAGTTTATAGATGTACACAATGTGGGGCAGAATTAATTACAACAGACGAAACAATAGCAACATTTTGTAGCTATTGTGGTTCATCTGCAATATTGGAAAAGAAAAATCAAAAAAAGGTCGCCCCAAACTATGTAATACCATTTACAAAATCAAAAGAGGAATGCGAACAGGCTTACAAAAATAAATTAAAAAAAGCTTTCTTTGCACCAAGCGATATGTTAAAAACTCAACAAGTTGAAAAAATTAGAGGAATCTACATGCCTTATTGGGTCTACTCTTTTGATAAAGATGGAGAACAATCAAATACAGGTAGTAGATACTCACACAGAGTTGGTGATTATGTTTATTATGATGATTACAAAATTTCAACAAACATAAAAGCACGTTGTGAAGGCGTTTCACACGATGCTGCAGCAAATTTCTCAGACCACTTAAGTGAGGCAATTGCACCATTTAGCATGAAAGAAAAGAAGGAATTTTCACCTACATATTTAAGTGGTTATTATGCAGATTCACAAGATGTAAATGGTGAAGTTTATAGAGAAGAATGCAATAAAATAGCTAACGAGCAAGCTGCAAGCGAATTAAAAAAGGATTCTACATATGCAAAATATGGTTGTAAACCACAAGTTAACATGAGACATAAAGACACTAAATTAGGCTTATTCCCAGTATATTTCTTAGCAACAAGAAATAAAAAAGGAGATAGAATTAGTTATGCAGTAGTAAATGGTCAAACAGGAAAAGTAGCAGCAGAAATACCAATAGATTTCAAAAAATACTTAATAGTATCACTAATATTAGCGGTTGGGTTATTTTTCTTGTTTAATGGATTTTTAACATTAACACCAACTAAAATAATAATAATATCAATAATATTTAATGCTATAAGTTTAGTAATTTCAAGTTCGCAAATGAACAAAGTTATTGCAAGAGATAAAATGATTGATGATAAAGGAAATGCTAGTAAAAACGGAAGCCAAAATACTTCAAATAATGCTTCAAAAAATATTGAGAAAAAAATCAGTGCCAAAAATCCTTCATCAATAGGCATAGCAGTAGCGGCGTTTTGTGTAATGTTTGGGATATTTGCAAGTTTAGCTCCAATAGGCAAAACAGGAATGATTATTGGAATAATTTCAATTTTTGTAGTCTCAACAATATATGCACTTGCAAATAATAGAAAACAGAAGACATATAAAGCAAAAATTAGTGAAAAAGCACCAAAAATATTTAAGCCTCTTATCGGTTTAATAATAGCAGTAGCAATATTTATATGGAACCCAGTTTCAGATGTATATTATTATGGTGGAGCAATAGTTTCAATACTTATGACAATATGGTCATTCTCAGATTTAATAAAAGAAATAAATTTATTAACAACAAGAAAATTGCCTCAATTAGGAAGAAGAGGAGGCGATGAAAATGCGTAAAAGAATAATTTCAATACTGATTTTAGTATTAGTAATATTATTAGGAAATACTTCATTTGCAGTGAACACTAATTATAATTCACTAGATTATGAAATTGACGAGTTAAACAAACAGATTGATGCTATAAAAAAGAATTATAATGGAAATACATATAGTGGAAGCTATAGTAGCAAATACAATTCAACAAATAGTACATACAATAATTCAGTAAATAATAGTTATAGCAATACATATAATTCAACAAATGATGGTTATACAGCAAATAGTTATAATCAAAATACTGGTGATTACCAATTAATAATAGAAGATGATGCAAATCTATTAACAGGAAGTCAAAAAGAATTATTAGAAGAAGATATGGCTAAATTAACAGAATATGGAAATATAATTTTTAAATCCATAAACACAAACTCTACAACAGCAGATAGTTATGCAAAAAGCTATTATAATGGTAAATTTGGAAAACAAAGTGGAACTCTATTTTTAATAGATATGAAAAATAGAAAAATCTACATATTCTCAAATGGTGAAAACTATAACAAAATAACAGATGCAAAAGCAGAAACAATAACAGACAATATTTATGAACTTGCGACTGATAAAAAGTATTATGAATGTGCAAAAGAAGCATACAAACAAATATTGACAGTATTAGAAGGCGGAAAAATTGCAGAGCCAATGAAATACATAAGCAACGCTGTTTTAGCAGTAATGGTAGCGTTATTTATTAACTTTGCAATATTTAAAATAGCAACAAATAATAAAAAAGCAAGTGGATATGACCAAATAAAAGAATGTGAAAGATTTTTTGAACATACAACTCCTGTTGTAACAAGAACAGGAAGTCATAGGGTATACTCACCTCAAAGCAGTTCATCTGGTGGAGGCTCATCAGGTGGCGGCGGAGGCCGGAGGCGGAGGTGGCGGTGGCCACAGCTTCTAAAATGAATTTGGGGACACTCTTGAATTTGGGGATGAATTTGGGGACACTCTTAAAAATCAAGCTTTTCGAAAAGCCTTGATTTTTAAGAGTGTCCCCAAATTCAAGAGTGTCCCCAAATTCAAAATTCAAAAAAACTAAAAAAATTCGGCTATGCCGAATTTTTTTGTGCATAAAAACAAACAAACCTCATATAAATGTATAAAGAATAATACGAGGAGGTATATAAAATGTTGGTAAATACATCAAAAGAAAATTTATGCATAAACAAGCTTATAAATAAAAAGAAAGAAATAATTTTTGTAGAAAAGGACATGATAGTTCCAGATGCAAAACCAGATATTTTAAACACAATTTGTACAAGTGGGGTTGTTTGCCTTTATAAAACAGAGCTTCAAGATGAAAAATTGCGAATAGATGGAAATATAAATACATACATAATGTACTTAGCAGATAATAGTGAAGATAAGGTAAGAGGAATAAATACAAGCATAGACTTTTCAGAGGGAATAGAAATTCCAAATGCGAGAGAAGGAATGAACTATAAAGTAGATGTAAAAATAAAATCGATAGAAGCAAGAGTTATAAATGGAAGAAAGATAGGAATAAAAGCTACTTTAGAGGTTACGGTTCAAGTATATTCAAATGAGGAAATTACGATAGTAAATGAAATTAATGATGACGATAATATTCAAATTTTAAAAGAAGACTTGAAAGTAAACTCTCTAGTAGGAGCAGGTGAAACGAAGATTTATGCAAAGGAAACAATTCCTGTTCAAGATGTAGATAATATAGCAGAAATTCTAAAGGTAGGATTAGCTGTAACAGATAGAGATATAAAAATTAGTTATAACAAGGTTTTAAGTAAAGCAGAGGCTCAAATAAAAATAATGTATTTAACAGAAGATAATAGAATATGCACAGTAACAGGGAAAGTTCCATTAGTAGGATTTATAGATATTCCAAATGTTGCAGAAGGAAATATTTGTAATACAAATTATGAACTAAAAAATATTATAATATTTCCAAATCCAGCAGAGGAACATTCAATAAACATAGAAGTGGAAACAATAGTAAAATGTATGGTTTACGAAGAAAAACAAATAAACTTAATTCAAGATATGTATAGTCCATGTTGTGAATTGAACTTCAGTAAAAAACAAGTTAATACAATGATAAATACAAGGCAAGTGGCAGATATTAAAAAGATAAGAGAGAAAGTCAATTTTGAAGATGTAGGGACAAAAAGCTTAATTGATGTTGATGTTATCCCAAATTTAACAATGGATAGAGCGAATACAGGAAGTTTTGATGGAGAACTTGAATGTAATTTTACATTTTTAGATGGTAATATGAATGTAGAACAAAAAAGGGCAAAAATTCCATTTGACTATTTAGCTCAAAATATTGGAGAAGATACAAATTCTAACTTGGAAATGTTTGTTACAAATCAAGATTTTATAGTGCAAGATGGTGGTGAAATTAATTGCAATATTGATATGGAAATTTTAGGAAATGTATCTGAAAACAGAAGTATTAATTTGATTGATGAGGTTGAACAAGAAGAAAGTAACAATACCCAAGATTATAGTGTTGTAGTTTATATTGTAAAGCCTGGGGATACTTTGTGGAATATAGCAAAAAGATTTAGAACTACCATTGATTTTATAGTTCGTACAAATGGAATAGAAAATCCAGATAAAATAGATGTTGGTCAAAAATTATATATTCCTCGTTATAGTAAGATAACTATATAAAATGAAAGAGCGCCGATTTCACAATCGTCGCTCTTTCCATCTCCTCACTACAGCGAAGAGAAGAATTTTAGGAGGATCGGATCGAGGTGAAGATACTAGGCCTTTGTACCTCCTAGGGCCATAACATCTGCCAAAATCTGAAGGTCATCCAGAAGATTATGAGTCTGGCAGAAGAGTCCACCATGCTTGGTGACCTTCATTTTTAGTTTAGGAAATTTCTTTCCCAACGAATGCATTGCCCTTTCGGCATCCTCCTTGGTCATAAACAGATACTTAGAGTAACTGCTTATGATACTACTTTTCCGAGAATCCATATAGTGAACTCCCCTTTCGTAATTATTATACTCCCTAATGGGAATACTATTAAATAATAACATAAATAGTGACTAACGTCAACATTAAAGCTTAAAAAAGTCGAAAAAATCAATAAAACCATAATTGCTGTTTAAAAAAAGCAACTATTAAAAATAATAAATTTTAATGTCGGAAAGTTTTCAAGCTTCGACAAAACTTCTATTTTTTTACTCTTGGAAAATATTGGAAATGGTATTATAATTCCATTTAGCTTTTAAGATAATTTTAAATCTTTTGTAAATTCATAATAAAAATCACAAAGCAAAAACTTATGAAGAAAGGGATGAGAAAATTGGAAAGTAAATTTTTTGATGAGGACAAGCTTTTAGTATTAAAAATAGTTGACGAGGTTGATGAATATACCGCACAAAAGATAAGGAGGGAGGCAGATTATGAAATTAAAAGATATATGCCAAGAAAAGTTGTATTTGATTTTGATAGTGTTACTTTCATGGACAGTGCAGGAATAGGACTAGTTTTAGGAAGGTACAAATTTGTTAATATTTTAGGTGGCAAATTAGAGGTAGCAAATTTAACACAGAGTGTTAAAAGAATATTTGAAATGAGTGGATTATTGCGTTTGATTCCAATTTCAAATGCTATTTAATAAATTTATAAAGACAAAGAAAAATATGTAAAAATGGGAGTGAGGACGCGTAGGCGTAGCAACGCGGAGCGGTGAAGCAACCTGTCCTATTTTAATAAGGGAGGTTGCGACAACAAGGACGAGCGGGTTTTTACATATTTCGAAAAGTAAGGAGAATAAAAAAATGAAAGAACAATTTGAAAATGAAATGAAATTAGAATTTAAAAGCAAATCTTCAAACGAAGCATTTGCACGAATAACAGTAGCAGCATTTGCATCACAGCTTGACCCTACAATAGAAGAATTAGCAGATATAAAAACTGCAGTATCTGAAGCTGTTACAAATTGCATAATACATGGATATGAAAATACAACTGGAATAGTAAAAATCACGGGAAAATTACAAGGAAATAAAATAATATTAGAAATATCAGATAATGGAAAAGGAATAGAAAATGTAGAAGTTGCAAAAGAACCATTATACACAACAAAGCCAAATTTAGAACGATCTGGAATGGGATTTACAATAATGGAAAGCTTTATGGACAAGGTAGATGTAGAGTCAATTGTAGATATAGGAACTAAAGTAACAATGGAAAAAAGTATAAAATCTAATAATGTGAGTTTAGAAAATAAATCGGAAGAATTATCAATTTAAAATAATATTAGAAAGGAAATTTCCATGTACGAGAATAGTTTAGAGTCAATTAAAAAGGCACAAGAAGGAGATAAAGAGGAACTTTGGAAATTGATGCGTGAAAATAATCGGCTTAATTTGGAGCATAGTAAAAAGATTTAGTGGGAGAGGTTACGAATTGGACGATTTATACCAAATAGGATGCATAGGCTTTATAAAATCAATTCAAAGATTTGATACAAATTTTGAAGTAAAGCTTTCCACGTATTCTGTGCCATACATGATAGGAGAAATAAAGAGATTTTTAAGAGATGATGGAACAATAAAAGTTAGTAGAAGTTTAAAAGAGCTAAACGCAAGAATAAGAGAAACACAAAAACATTTTTTAACAACAAAGGGTAAAGAACTTACAATAGAAGAACTTGCGAAAGAACTAAAAGTTACAAAAGAAGATATTGCATTAGCAATAGAATCGGCAAATCCAGTGGAATCAATAGAAAAAAGTGTTTACAATAGTAAAGAAGATAAAGAAATAGGCTTAGTAGAAAGAATATCTACTAATAAAGATGAAGCGGAAATGCTTACAAATAAGATGGTTGTAAAAGAATTGCTAGATGAATTGCAAACAAGAGATAAAAAGATAATAATGCTTAGATTTTTCAAAGAAAAAACTCAAAGCGAGGTGGCTAAAATACTTGGAATTAACCAGGTGCAGGTCTCTAGGATTGAAAGAAGGGTATTGGCATCTATGAAAATAAAGCTTATGGGAGCTTCGTAAAATAATATGATAAAAGGCATCGGAGGTAATTACGTGCTTCATAAAAGATAGTTTAAACTATATAAATAAAATGGAGAAAAATCTATGAAAAAATTTTTATATTATATTCTAATTTTTATTATTATAATTTTCATATTACCAACAATTCTGACAAAAAAACAACGAAAGATTGGAACTGATGTACAAGAAGCAGTAAAATCGCAAGAGGTATCCAAAACACAAGATGAAGAAAAACAAGAGATTGACCTTTCATCAGATAAAAAAATTAGATTATTACATACTGCAACAAACGAAGTAGAAGAAGTTGATTTAGAACAATATATATGTAATGTTGTATCAAGCGAAATGCCAGCAAGCTATGAAACAGAAGCTTTAAAAGCACAAGCAGTTGTTGCTAGAACATATACATTATATAAGGTAAAACATCCAAAACATGATAATGCAGATATATGCGATAGTAGTACTTGTTGTCAAGCATGGTTATCAAAAGAAGATAGAATGTCCAAATGGGAAGAGACAGAAAGAGAAAAAAATTGGGCAAAAATAGAAAAGTGCGTTGCTGATACAAAGGGAAAAATAATTACATATAATAATGAACCAATAAACGCATTTTTTCATTCTAATAGTGGTGGAACAACAGAAACTCCAAATGAAGTTTGGGGAGGAGAAAATTTGCCATATTTACAAGTAGTACAAACATCAGGGGAAGATGGCTATAAACAATTTAGTTCAGAAGTATCATTTACTTTTGATGAACTAATTACTAAATTAAAGGAGAAGTATGGAGATATTTCTATTGATTTTTCAAAGAATGATGATATTAAAACACTGGATTATACTCAAAGTGGGAGAGTTAAGACGATAAAATTTGGAAATCATGAATTATCTGGTGTTGAAACAAGAACGATTTTGGGATTAAAATCTACAAATTTTGAATTTTATAAAAATGATAATAGTATAACATTTATTGTGAAAGGCTATGGACATGGTGTGGGTATGAGTCAAACAGGCGCAGATAGCATGGCAAAAGATGGTTCAACTTTTGAAGACATAATTCATCATTTCTATTCTAATGTTGAAATTAAAAATTTATAATAAATGTATAAATTTTAAAACAATGGAAATACTTGTAATAGCAAAATTAGAAGGAGGAAATTATGAGAAGAAATTTTAGAAAAAGTTCAAACTATGTAGATTCAAAAGTTATCACATTCAGTATTTTAGGGGTGTTACTATTATCAACAGTTGTATTTGGAATTTTAATGTATGGAAAAAGCGTAAATGATGATGTTAGAAGCGGGCAGTTAAGTGTAGAGCAAATTGCAAGTATAAAAGAGAAAGAACAAGAATCAGAAAGTGCAAGTACACAAATAGGGAAAAGCATTGAAGAAGCCGAAAAAGAAAATGTAAAAGAAGATTTAAGTACTAAAGAAGAAAAAAGTGAGGAAAACACGAATAAAACAGCTGAAACAATTGAATCATTATTAAATAATACAAGCAATACAGAAAAACAAACTGAAAAAAAACAAGATAGTACTACTACTAAAAATGTTGCAACGACTGTAAAAGCCGAACCCAAAGAAGTAAAAAAGGAATTATCATTTCAAAAACCAGTAGAAGGGGAAATAATGCGTCAATTTGCAAAGGAAAATTTGGTATATTCTGAAACACTTTCAGAATGGGTAACACATCTAGGAATTGATATAAAAGCAGATAAAACAACAGTAGTAAATTCAGCAGAAGAAGGAACAATAAAATCAATAAAAAATGATCCAAGATATGGTCTTACAATTGTAGTTAGCCATCAAGATGGATTTGAAACAGTGTATGCTAATTTATTATCATCAGAATTTGTAAAAGAAGGGGATAAAGTTACAAAAGGACAAGCGATAGGAACAGTTGGAAATACAGGTGTTTTTGAAAGTGTAGATGAACCTCATCTTCATTTTGAAATATTAAAAGATTCAACACAAATTGACCCAAGTCTTTATATTAAATAAAAAAAGTGAAATTAACATTTCACTTTTTTTCTAATAAAAACTATGCATAATTTTTATCAAATCCTAAGCTATAGCAGCATTTAATTTTTTTGATAAGCTTGATTTTTTTCTTGAAGCAGTATTTTTAACAATTACACCTTTTGTGCAAGCTTGGTCAATTTTCTTTGTAGCTTCTTGGAATAATGTTTTAGCTTCTTCAACTTTTCCAGCTTCTATTGCTTCTTCAAATTTTCTTACAGCTGTTTTATAGCTTGATTTTATCATATTATTTCTTAATGTTTTCTTTTCAATAACTTGAACTCTTTTTTTAGCTGATTTAATATTTGGCATGTGTTTGCACCTCCTCTTGTTACATAATGAATTTTAACGAATATTATTTTATCACAATAATTAGCAAAATGCAAGGATATTTTGATAATTTGTAATACTTTTTGAATTTTATATAAGCATATTTATATATTTTTCCGTTATCCCCATTCACGCTGTTCTAGAAAGGCAAAGCCTTTAAGAACAGCGGAACGGTCCCCACAATTTCACTACAAAATATATAAATATGCTTTTAATATAATTCTAATTATTTAGTAATAAACTAATTTTCTAAATTCTCAATAGCTTTCTTTGCTTCTTCTTCTAAAATAGAAGTACAATGTGGACATCTTGTGGCTTTGTAAGAAATTTCAGTCATACAATATCTACAAAGTTTAGTTTCTGGTTCTTTTTCTTCTTCATTAGCTTCTTCAGCTTTTTTACCTTTTCTACCTTTTAAAGGAACTTTGGCAGCTAATTTTTCTAATCTTTCTTTACTTTTCTTATTTGCTGTATTTACTGCTTTAACCATTATAAATAATACAAAAGCAACGATTAAGAAATTAATTACTGCAGTTAAAAATGCACCATAATTTAAAGCTTGTCCTGAATCTCCAAGTGGAATAGTTCCTTGAACTTCAGTTCCACCAATTAAATTTAAAAGTGGTTGAATAAATGATGATGTAAGAGCTGAAACTATATCAGAAAAAGCTCCACCAATAATAACACCTATTGCTAAGTCCATAACATTTCCTTTAGAAATAAATTCTTTAAATTCCTTAAACATAAAATCTCCTCCATTTTCAAAATTCTATCTATATAATACGACAAAATCCGTTATTTGTCAATGCTTTTTAAAAGCAGACTTTTTGGGACACTCTTAAAAATCAAGGTTTGATTAATCCGAACATTGATTTTTAAGAGTGTCCCAAAAAGTTTCAAAAAATTGTTGTAAAATAAAAAAAAGTGTGGTATATTGTAAAAAGTGAAAGGAGAGGGAAAAAATGATAGCGCTTGGAAGTGACCATGGTGGTTATAAATTAAAAGAAGAAATTAAAAAATATTTAGATGAAAAGGAAATAAAATATATAGATTTTGGAACATATAGTGAGGAAAGAACAGATTATCCAATCTATGCTAAAAAAGTAGCAGAATCAATTACAAAAGGTGAATGCGATAAGGGGATTTTGTGTTGTAGATCAGGGCATGGAGTGGCTATTGTTGCAAATAAATTTAAAGGAATAAGAGCTGCAAATTTAGATAGCGAAGAAACAGCAAGATTTGCAAAAGCAGATGATAATGTAAATGTTGTAACTCTAGGTGGAGACTATTTGACAGTTAATCAAGCAGTGTGTATAATAAGAGTATGGCTAGCTACAGAATTTAAACAGGGAAGATATCAAGAAAGAATACAAATGATTGAAGAAATAGAAAAAGAAAATATGAAATAAAACTGGGGGAATGTGTATATGTGGGGGAACATTGCTATAGCATTCTTGCTAGCATTTATAGTTGCGTTTATGGCAACACCATATACAATAAAAATAGCAAAAAAAGTTGGAGCCGTAAGCGTAGAGAGTGGCTCAAGAAGAATGCATAATAGGGAAGTACCAAAATTTGGAGGACCTGCAGTAATAATTGGATTTTTAATTTCGGTTATATATCTAGTTATAATTATGAGTATCGAAGGTAGTATAAGTCTATTTGGAGTAAAAGAATATGGACATAAGCTAATACGGATTGCTTTTAGGAATTATAGTTATTACAATTACAGGAATTGTGGATGATATAAAAGATATTAAACCATTAACAAAGCTTGCAGGACAAACATTAGCAGCAGCAATAGCAGTTGCCTTTGGAATAAGAATTGAAGCAATATCTTGGGGCTGGATTGCAATGCCAGAGCTAAGTGAAATATTATCAATTGTATGTACAATGATATGGATTATAGGAATAACAAATGCAATAAATTTAATAGATGGATTAGATGGTTTATCATCAGGAATTTCAGTTATTTCATCTGTTTCATTACTAATAATATTCTTACTAAATGGATCACCAACAATTTCAATATTGTTGATAGCAGCCTTAGCAGGAGCGTTAGTAGGATTTATACCATTTAATTTTTCACCAGCCAAAACATTTATAGGAGATACTGGTTCAAACTTTTTAGGGTATACAATATCAATTATTGCAATACTGGGGGTAGCCAAAACTTATACAGCATTTGTAATTGTATTACCAATAATAGTTCTTGCAGTTCCAATATTTGATACACTTTGGGCAATAGTAAGAAGAATAAAAAATGGAAAATCAATAAAAGCAATAGTAAGCGCAGATGCAGGACATCTACATCATAGATTGGTTAGAAAAGGTTTTAGCCAAAAACAAGCAGTATTAATTTTATATGGAATAAGTGCAGCATTTGGACTATTTGCAATCATATTATTTGATAGTGGAATATGGAAAGCATTATCATTCTTACTAATGGTAATAGTTGCAATAGCATTGGGGTATAAAAATTTTGTAAAAGAAAAAACAACAGATAGCGAAAATTATGTATGTTCAGAATGCAAATACATTTATAATCCAAAATATGGAAACGAAAAAGCTGGAATAAAGCCAGGAACAAATTTTAGCGATTTACCAGATGATTGGGTATGCCCAGTATGTGGAGAAAGTAAAATAGTTTTTGAAAGACAAGAATAAAGTAATAAAAGAAAAAATCAATCAGTTTTGATTGATTTTTTCTTGCTTTAATGTAAATTCTTTATTATTCAAGTACTCCAATTCATAACTAGGTGTAACAAAATTAAATTTTAATTTATAACTTGTAAGCATTTGATATTTTTTATTAAACTTTTTGTTAATATCATTTTTACCATATTTTCCGATCGCCAATAATAGGCAAACCAATATGAGCCAAATGAGCTCTAATTTGGTGAGTTTTTCCTGTTTCTATTTCTATATCCAAAAGGCAAGTATTATTTTTTCTTTTTTCTAAAACACTATAGGTTGTTATAATTTTTTGATATCCTTTTTTAAAATCATCTGAAATATAAACCATAGATTTTTTATTATCTTTAAATAAATAAGCTTCTAATCTTTTCTTGTTTTCCTTTGGAATACCGTAAACTAAAGCTAAATAGTGTTTTTCTATTTCATGATTTTTAAATTTATTTAGTAAAATATTTAAAGCACTTTCAGTTTTAGCAAATAAAACAAGACCAGTTGTATTTCTATCTAATCTGTGGCATGGCATAGGTTTAAATGAAGAATCACTATATTTTACATGAACAGCGCTTGTTAAACTATTATCACCAGTTACTTCAATATTTACAGGCTTATTTATAATCAAAATATTTTCATCCTCAAAAAAAATATCCATATTCAAATTATTTTCAAGCAAATCATCTGCAATATAAACTAAGATTTCATCATTAAGATGTACTAAAACATTATCATTTACGCGCTTGCCGTTTATTTTGATATCTTTCTTTCGCAAAGTTTTATATAGCAAATTTGTTGTAAGATTTGGAATACTATCTTGTAAAAACTTATTTAATTTTTTTCCATCATATTTTTCATTTACAATTAACTTTTTCATACTATTATTATACATTATTGAATAGTATATGTAAAGCTGATATATAATGTTTTTTGTGAACGCTGTGGGGACCGACAAATTAGAAAGCCTTATAAAAAAGTTTTGAAGAACTTTTTTATATAGGATTTCTTATGCAGTTGGGGGAGAACCAAAAACATTATATATCAGTTTAATAAAATAATAATAATAAAGGGTAGAAAAAAAATAACAAGTATGATATAGTTATAAAAAATTAACAGGGAGGAATAACTTTGGCAAAATTAGTTTTAATAGATGGAAATAGTATAATGAATAGAGCCTTTTATGGTATAATGGGAAATAAAATGCTATCTAATAATGGAGTACACACAAATGCAGTATATGGATTTTTGGCAATATTATTTAAATTGATAGAAGATAAAAATCCGGAATACATGGTAGTTGCATTTGATTTAAAAGCTCCAACAGCAAGGCATAAAATGTATGAAGGGTATAAAGCAAATCGCCATGGAATGCCAGATGAACTAGCAGAGCAAATGCCTATAATTAAAGAAGTTTTAAGAGCAATGAATATAGATATAGTGGAAATGGAAGGATATGAAGCTGATGATGTTTTAGGAACATTGTCTCGTTATGGAGAAAAGCAAGGACTAGATGTAACAATACTTTCAGGAGACAGAGACACATTTCAACTTGCAACAGATAAGGTAACAATTAGAATTCCAAGAACAAAAGCAGGAAAAACAGAAACAGAAGAATTCAATGCAGATAAAATAAAAGAAGTATATGGATTAGAGCCAAAACAACTAATAGAAGTAAAAGGTTTACAAGGAGATACTTCAGATAATATTCCTGGAGTGCCAGGAATAGGCGAAAAAACAGCACTTTCTTTAATACAAAAATATGGATCAATCGAAAAATTATATAATTTAATAGAAAAAGGAGAAGACGATTTAAAAGGAAAACAAAGAGAGAAAATAGTAGAAAATAAGGAATTAGCTGAACTTTCTAGAACGCTCGGAACTATAAATTTAGAAGTACCAATTCAAGATACTTTAGAAAATTTTAAAGTAGAGGAATGGGACAAATTAAAAGTTTTAGAACTTTTTAAGGAATTGAACTTTAATAGATATATAGAAAGATTTGAGTTAAAAGACGGAGAGCAACCAAAACAAGATTTAAAGGATTTATTTAAAATAAAAGAACTACAAATAGATGAAATAATAAAAATATTAGAAAATCAAGATGAAATGATATATTTTATAGGAACAAAACAAGATGAAAATTTAGAAAAGATAATAAAAGAAAAAATAGTTAATATTGCTATATATTTATCTAGTCAAAACCAAGTGATTTATGCCAATATAGAAGATGAAAAAGAAATTTTAAAATTAAAAGAGGTATTTGAAAGTAAAAAAATCAAAAAAATAGGAATAAACTTAAGCAGAGACTATATTTTATTAAAACAACTTGGAATAACATTTGCAGGAATAGATTACGATATTTCAATTGCAAGTTATATATTAGACCCAACGGAGAATAAAATTACTCTAATAAAATTGGCTAATAATTTTTTGAATTTAGATATAGACGAATATTTAAGCTCAAATGGGGCAGAAGAAAAAAAGGAAGAACAAATAAATCTATTCAGCATGGGAGAAGAAAAACAAGAAAATGAGGCAGATACAGCAAAATTTGAAACTAGTGTAAATGCATATGCAATTTCAAAAATAAGAGAGGTTACATTAAAGAAATTAGAAGAAATAAATGCAGTTGATTTATTTAGAAATATAGATATGCCAACAGTTGAAGTATTGTCAGACATGCAATGGAATGGTATGTATGCAGACGAAAAAGCTTTAAATGAATTCGGGGCAGAACTAAAACAAAATATAGAAAGATTGACAAAAGAAATATATGAATTAGCAGGAGAAGAATTTAATATAAATTCAACAAAACAGCTTGGAGTAATACTTTTTGAAAAAATGAAATTAAAAGTTATAAAAAAGACTAAAAGTGGATATTCAACAGATGTAGATGTTTTAGAAAAATTAAGAAAAGAAGATCCAATTATTGAAAAAATATTGGAATATAGGCAATTGATGAAATTAAATTCAACTTATGTAGAAGGCTTAAAACCATTTATAAACGCAAAAACAAAAAGAATTCATTCATTCTTTCATCAAACAATTACGGCAACAGGAAGAATAAGTTCAACAGAGCCTAATCTTCAAAACATCCCAACAAGATTTGAGTTGGGAAAAAGGGTAAGGAAAATCTTTGAACCTGCTGAAGGAAAGGTTTATATAGATAGCGATTATTCACAGATTGAATTAAGAGTTTTAGCACATATTTCAAAAGATGAACATATGATACAAGCATTTAAAAATGATGAGGATATTCATAAACAGGCAGCTTCCAAAGTATTTAAAACACCAATAGATGAGGTAACTCATGAGCAAAGAAGTAATGCTAAAGCTGTAAATTTTGGAATTGTTTATGGGATAAGTGATTATGGCTTATCAGAGCAATTAGGAATTCCTGTAAAACTTGCAAAACAATACATCCAGGAATATTTGGAACAGTATTCTGGAATAAAGAATTTTATGGATAGTATCACAGAAAGTGCAAAAGAAAAGGGATATGTCGAAACTCTTTATAATAGAAGAAGATACATTCCAGAATTAAAATCTAACAATTATATGGTAAGACAATTTGGCGCGCGAGCTGCAATGAATACACCTATTCAAGGAACAGCGGCAGATATCATGAAAATTGCTATGATTAATGTATATCGTGAGTTAAAAAATAGAGGATTACAATCTAAAATAGTTTTACAAGTTCACGATGAAATGATGATAGAGGCTCCAATTTCAGAAGCAGAAGAAGTCAAACAAATTGTTAAAGAACAAATGCAAAACGCTGCTAAACTTGATGTACCTCTAGTAGCACAAATTTCAGAGGCTTGTAATTGGTACGACTGTAAGTAAGGAGAAAAAATATTGAAGAAAATTATTAAATTATTACTAATTTTAGTTATTATTGTTGGGCTAGCATTTGCTTTAGATGTGCCAACAAAAGTAATGAAATTATTATACCCAATAAAATATGAGAATTTTGTAGAAGAAAATTCAAAAAAATATAATATAGATAAATACTTAATATATGCTGTAATAAAGGCAGAAAGCAATTTCAATGAAACAGCAGAATCGCGTGAAGGGGCAAAAGGACTAATGCAACTAATGGATAATACTGCAAAAGATATATTAAAAAAAACTGATGAAATTCCGATAAAAGAAGATGAACTAAAATCAAAAATTCTAGAACCTCAATACAATATTGCGCTTGGTACAAAATATATATCTTTGTTGTTAGAACAATATGGAAACTTAGAATTAGCTTTAGCTGCTTATAATGCTGGAATTGGAAATGTAAATAATTGGGTAGAACAAGGAATTATCCAAAAAGATGGTTCAGACATTGAAAACGTTCCATTCAAAGAAACTAATAATTATGTAAGAAAAATTTTAAGAGATTATAAAATATATAAAGAACTATATGAAAAAAATAAATAGATTCAATTGATATTTTAATAAAAAAGTGATATAATATAAGCATTAAACAGCAAAACCAGAGAAATACGAATCAATGGAGGTTTGATATTTATGTTTGGAAAATTTAAGCTTAAACGGTTAAGCAATGACGAATTTGTACATTTTATTGTCAATGAGGCTAGGGAAGAGTACAGGAAATCTTTGGAAGAAAGATGGCCTGAAGCTGTTCCATCATTGGGCATACCGTATGGTAAATACGAGTGGGAGAGGTTAATGCAGAATATGTATTTATTAATGCGTTATGCTTACCAGATGAACCTTAATGTAGAAATAATGAAAGGTCATGTTTCGGAAAGATATCTCAAGTATTCCTATATATATTATGAGAATCTGGATGTAGATTAAAGAAAAACTCTGGACAAAGGCTGGCATTTGCTGGCCTTTTATAAATTTTTAAAAAATTTATAAAAAACTATTGACAAAAATAATAAAAACCTTTATAATCTATAATTGTCAAGGGAAATGCAGGTGTAGTTCAATGGTAGAACCTTAGCCTTCCAAGCTAATGACGTGGGTTCGATTCCCACTACCTGCTCCACAAAATTTAATAATACACTTGCAGGTGTAGTTCAATGGTAGAACCTCAGCCTTCCAAGCTGATGACGTGGGTTCGATTCCCACTACCTGCTCCATAAAAAACACTAATTTAATTAGTGTTTTTTTAGTTTCTTTTTTAACAATTCTTCATATAATAAAATAATGGAGGAAATATGAGTATTATTTATTCAAGACCTAGACTAAGATTGCCTAAATTTGTATATTATAAAAATAAAAGAAGAATTGCTAATCAGAAAAATACAAGAAGAACAAAACTCATCTTAATTGTATTTATAGCATTTGCGACTTTGAAAATTGTTATAGATGCAGTTGAACCAGTATTTACAACATTATGTGAGAATAAAGCAATATCTCTTGCTACAATCATTTCAAATAAAAAAGCGACAGAAGTAATGAAAGAACATAACTATGATGATTTTTTTACAATTGAAAAAAACCAAGATGGAACTGTTTCGCTTTTAAAAGCGAATGTTGTGCCTATAAATCAAATAACATCAGATATTGCGGTCAGAATTCAGGAAGAAATAAATAACCAGGGAAGAGATGATGTAGGTATAGCGCTTCGGAACATTTACGGGTATGAAACTATTGGCAGGACATGGACCAATAATACCTATAAAAATATCTTCAATAGGAAATATAAATACAGATTTAAAAAGTGAATTTTCCTCAAAAGGAATAAATCAAACATTACATAGAGTATATTTAAAAGTAGAATGTGAGTTAAGTATATTAACACCATTTAAAAACATAACTAAAAAAATAACAAATCAGATCTTAATAGCTGAAAATGTGATAGTTGGCCATATTCCAGAAACATATTACAACTTAGAAGGCCTAAGCAGTGATGATGCGATGGAAGTTATGCAATAATGAATAAAATATAAAAAAATGAATTTGGATTTTGGGACACCCTTGAATTTTGGGACACTCTTAAAAATCCAGGTTTCTTGAAAACCTGGATTTTTAAGAGTGTCCCAAAATTCAAGGGTGTCCCAAATTTATTCCCAAATTCAAAAAACTTCAAAAAATAATAAAAAATACTTGACATTTTCTATTATTTTAGTATAATTATATTGCATACAATTTAATTATATAAAATATAAAAAGGGGGGTTTTATTATGAACATATATGATTTAAAAGCTAAAAATGGAAAAGGAGAAGAAGTAAGCTTCGAACAATATAAAGGAAAGGTATTACTAATAGTAAATACAGCAACAGGGTGTGGATTTACACCACAATATGAAGGATTAGAAAATATGTATAAAAAATATCATGAAAAAGGATTAGAAATTTTAGATTTTCCATGTAATCAATTTGGAAATCAAGCACCAGGATCAGATGAAGAAATACATGAATTTTGCACATTAAAATATAATACAACATTTGGTCAATTTGCAAAAGTAGATGTAAATGGAGAAAATGAAAGCGAAGTTTGGAAATATTTAAAATCTCAAAAAGGATTTGAAGGATTCCCAGGATTAAAAGGAAAGGTTTTAATTCCAATAGCCAAAGCGATGGATAAAGATTATAAAAATAATAGTAATATAAAATGGAACTTTACAAAATTTTTAGTAGATAGAGAAGGAAATGTAGTAGAAAGATTTGAACCAACAGTTGAGCCAAAGGATATTGAGAAGAAGGTAGAAGAATTATTATAAGAGGGATTAGTAAATGAAAGAAAATTATGATAGTTTAAAATTGCAAAATCAGCTTTGTTTCCCACTATATGCTTGTGCAAAAGAGGTTACCAAAAGATATCAACCTTTATTAAATGAAATAGATTTAACATATACACAATATATAGTAATGATGGTTTTGTGGGAGCAAAAACAAATTAATGTAAAACATTTAGGAGAAATGTTATTTTTAGATTCTGGAACACTTACACCACTTCTAAAAAAACTAGAAGTAAAAGGATATATAACAAGAACAAGAAATGAACAAGATGAACGTAGTGTAATAATTTCTGTAACGCAAAAAGGTATAGATTTAAGAAAAAAAGCAAAAGATATACCAGAAGAAATAGGAAAATGCGTAAATTTAACACAAGAAGAAGCAGTTACACTTTATAAAATATTATATAAAATTTTAGATAAAATAAATTAATTTAGTTTAATTTAATAATTCAAATATATTTGAGGAAATTTCTAGGCGAACGAACAAAAAAACCGGAGGCGTGCTAATGCACGTTGAGGATTTTTGAAGTGAAGTTCAACAACGAAATTTTCCAAATATATTTGAATAAAAGGAGAAAAATATGTATGATACAATAATAATCGGAGCAGGACCTGCAGGAATTTCAGCAAGTTTATATGCCAAAAGAGCAGGGGCAAATGTATTAATTTTATATTATGGTGAATCTAATTTAGATAAAGCAGAAAAGATAGACAACTATTATGGATTTGTAGACGGAATTGATGGGAAAAAATTATATGAAAATGGAATAACGCAAGCAAAAAATTTAGGAATAGAAGTTAGAAAAGAAGAGGTATTGCATATAGAAAAAGTAGAAGATTTTATAGTGAAAACAACAAATGGAGAATACAACTCAAAATCAGTTATAATTTCAACTGGAAATAAAAAGTTAAGACCAAATGTAAAAGGAGTTCTTCAATTTGAAGGAAAAGGTATAAGCTATTGTGCAATATGTGATGGCTTCTTTTACAGAGGTAAAAATGTTGTAGTTATTGGTAATGGCGAGTTTGCAGTAAATGAAGCAAATGACTTGAAAAATATAGCAAACAATGTTAAAATTCTAACAAATGGATTAGAAATGGAAACTTCATCAGATTATGAAATTGTAACGAAAAAAATAAAAGAAATACATGGAGAAGAAAGAGTAAAATCAGTAGAATTTGAGGATGGAGAACAATTGGAGGTAGACGGGATATTCATTGCACTTGGAAAAGCCGGAGGTAGCGACTTTGCAAAGAAAATGGGAGTAATGCTAGAAAAAGATAATATAAAAGTTGATGAAAACATGAAAACAAATATAGATGGTTTATATTCATGTGGAGATGTTACAGGTGGTTTATTACAAGTGTGTAAAGCAGTATATGATGGCGCAAAAGCGGGATTAGATGCTGCCAAATATACAAGAAAAAAATAATGGAGGTAAAAAATGAGTGTTTTAAAAATAAGTGAAGAAAATTTTGAAGAAGAAGTAATGAAATCTGAAAAAACAGTAATATTAGATTTCTATGCAGATTGGTGCGGACCATGTAAAATGATGTCTCCAATAATAGATGGTGTAGCAGAAGAACTTGGAGAAGAAGTAAAAGTAGGAAAAGTAAATACAGATGAAAACTTGGAGTTAGCTCAAAAATTCAATATTATGAGTATTCCAACAATAATGATTTTCAAAGGTGGAAATGTTGTAAAAACATTTGTGGGAGTTACAGATAAAACAGAATTAATAAATGCAGTAAAATAATTTCAAAAAATCCTTGATATATTTTTAATTTCATATATAATAAGGAAAGATAATAACAAATGCTTGCATTTGAAATTTTGACAAAATACGAAAGGAAAGGTAAAAATTATGAATGAAAAAATGTTAGAAATGATGAAAACAAAGAAAGGATTTATTGCTGCACTTGACCAAAGTGGTGGAAGCAGTAGTAAAACATTAAAAGCATATGGAATAAACGAAGATCAATATTCTTCAGAAGAGGAAATGTTTGATTTAATCCATGAAATGAGAAAAAGAGTATTTACAAGCAATGCTTTTACAAATGAGCACATTGTTGGAGCAATATTATTTGAAAAAACAATGCTTTCTAAAATAGGAGAAAAATATACTTCAGAATATTTATGGGAAGATAAAGGAATAATTTCTTTCTTAAAAGTAGATAAAGGATTACAAGAAGAACAAAATGGTGTAAAATTAATGAAAGAAATACCAAATTTAGTAGAACAATTAACAACAGCAAATTCTCACAATGTATTTGGAACTAAAATGCGTTCTGTTATTTATAGTGCAAATAGAGAAGGAATAAAAGCAATAGTTGATCAACAATTTGATTTTGCAAAAACAATTTGTGATAATGGTTTAGTACCAATTATAGAGCCAGAAGTAGATATTAATTCAGAGGATAAAGAACTTTGTGAAGAAATTCTTAAAGAAGAAATAGTAGCAAAACTAAAAGAATGGGATTCAAACAGAAAAATAATGTTTAAATTTACAATTCCATCTAAAGAAAACTTATATCTAGATTTATACGACTTTGATTGTGTAGTAAGAGTAGTAGCACTTTCTGGTGGATATGATATAGATACAGCAGTAGAAAAATTAGCAAAAAATAATAGAATGATTGCAAGCTTTTCAAGAGCTTTATTACAAGATTTAAGAGTTAATCAATCACAAGAAGAATTTGACAAATTATTGAATTCAGTAATCGTTAAGATATATGAAGCATCTATAACATAAATTAGTTGTGACCTGACTTTTGGGGACACTCTTAAAAAACCAGGTTTTTGAAAAAGCCTGGTTTTTTAAGAGTGTCCCCAAAAGTCAGGTCCAATTGATAATTTAAATTAACATGGAGGAAAATAATGGAAATAATATTAGCAAGTAATAATGAAAATAAATTAAGAGAAATTAGAGAAAAAATAAAAAGTGAAGATATAAAAATAATATCTCAAAAAGAAGCTGGCTTTGATTTTGAAGTAGATGAAACTGGAACTACATTTGAAGAAAATGCAATATTAAAAGCAGAGGCAGTATATAAATTAACAAAAAAGCCTGTTTTAGCTGAAGACGGAGGAATAGAAGTTGACGCATTAGATGGAGCACCAGGAGTATATTCTCACAGGTTTGCTGGAGAAAATGCAACAGGTGAAGACAGAAGAAATAAAATTCTAACACTTTTAAAAGATGTACCAGATGAAAAAAGAACAGCTAGATTTAAATGTGTAGGTTGTTATATAGATGAAAATGGCCAAAAACATATATTTGAAGGGGTAACAGAAGGAAAAATAGGATATGAGGCAAAAGGAAAGAATGGCTTTGAATATGACCCAATTTTTATATGTGAATATGGCAAAACATTTGCTGAAATTACAGCTGAAGAAAAAAACAGAATAAGCCATAGAGGAAGATTAATAGAAAAATTTGTTAAATATTTGGAAGAAAAATAAATTAAACCTTGAATTATCAATATTTTTATAGTAAAATATACAAGTAAAAAAGAAGAAAAGAGGAAAAATATGAAAGCTATAGATATTAGAAACAAATATTTAAAATTTTTTGAAAGTAAAGGACATAGTGTAATTCCATCAGCACCATTAATACCAGAAAATGATCCTTCTGTATTGTTTACAACAGCTGGAATGCAACCATTAGTACCTTATTTATTAGGTCAAAAACATCCAGCTGGAACACGTTTAACAGATTACCAAAAATGTGTTAGAACAAACGATATAGATGAGGTTGGAGATAATAGACATTTAACATATTTTGAAATGCTTGGAAACTGGTCTTTAGGAGATTATTTTAAAGAAGAATCAATTCAAATGAGCTTTGATTTTCTAACAAAAGAACTACAAATTCCAGTTGAGAAATTATCAGTTACAGTTTTCAAAGGTGATGAAGATTGCCCAAGAGATGAAGTAGCAGCAGAATGCTGGAAAAAGGCAGGAATATTAGATGGACATATCTATTATTATGGAAAAGATGATAACTGGTGGATTGCAGGAGAGGAAGGACCATGCGGACCAGATACAGAAATGTTTTATGATACAGGAAAACCAGCATGTTCAGAAAATTGCCAACCATCATGTGATTGTGGTAAATATGTTGAAATTTGGAACAATGTATTTATGGAATATTTTAAAGATAAAGATGGAAAATATTCAAAATTATCACAAAGAAATGTTGATACAGGTTTAGGATTAGAAAGAATGACAATGCTATTACAAGGTAAAGAAACACCATTCGATACAGAATTATTTAAACCTGTAATGGATAAAATAGCAGAACTTCAAAAAGTAGATAAAATCGAAAGCAGAAGAATAGTTGCAGAACATTTAAGAGCCAGTATGATGATAATTGCAGATGGTGGAAGACCAAGCAATGTTGATAGAGGTTATGTTTTAAGAAGATTGATACGTAGAGCAATAAGACACATGAATAAATTACAAATAGATTTGGCTGAAATATCAACACTTATAGCTATTTATGTGGAAAACTTAAAGAAAATGTATCCAGATTTAGAAACTAAAAAAGATGAAATAATAGCTGTTTTAGTAGAAGAAAAAGATAAATTTGTAAAAACTTTAACACATGGTGAAAAAGAATTTACAAAAGCAATGAACAATAGCAAACAAGCTGGCAAAAACAAAATTGACGGAGCAGTAGTGTTTAAATTATATGATACATATGGCTTCCCTCCAGAAGTAACAAAGGAACTAGCAGAAGAAAATGAAATGGAAGTTGATATGAAAGAATTTGAAGAACTATTCAAAGCTCATCAAGAAAAATCAAGACAAGGTTCAGCTCAAAAATTTAAAGGTGGTTTAGCCGGAGATAGTGAAATAGAAACAAAATATCATACAGCAACACATCTTCTAAATGCAGCATTAAAGCTAGTTTTAGGAGCAGATACACATCAAAGAGGATCAAACATAACAACAGAAAGAATGAGATTTGACTTCAATTGTGACCATAAAATGACAGACGAAGAAAAGCAAAAAACAGAGGAAATAGTAAATAAGTGGATACAAGAAGATTTACCAGTAACAGTAGAAGAAATGTCAAAGGAAGACGCAATAAAATCTGGAGCTGAGTGTATGTTTATAGAAAAATATCCAGATATTGTTACAGTATATTCAATTGGAGATGTTTCAAAAGAATTATGTGGAGGACCTCATGTAAAACATACTGGAGAAATTGGAACTTTTAAAATTAAAAAAGAAGAAGCTAGTTCAGCGGGTATAAGAAGAATTAAAGCTGTAATAGGAGATTAAAACATAATTGAGTTTTAGCTGTGTTAAACTAAAAGGAGGAAAAGATGGAAGATTGTATATTTTGTAAAATAATAAAAGGCGAAGTGCCTTCAAAAAAATTCTATGAAGATGATGAAATATTAGCATTTGATAATATAAATCCAGTTGCTCCAATTCATATTTTAGTAATACCAAAAAAACACATTACATCATTAGCGCACTTAGAAAAAGAAGATGAAGCTATAATTGGAAGAATATATGGAGTTATAAATAAATTAGCAGAAGAAATGGGATTTAAAGAAAAAGGTTTCAAAGTAGTAGTAAATTGTGGAAAAGATGGTGGGCAAGAAGTAATGCATTTACATTTCCATGTTTTAGCAGGAGAAAATTTATGTAAAAAATTTGCCTAAAATTACTTTTAAAAAACATAAAAATATGTTATAATATAAGTAGCGGAGACCAAAGGGCTCCATAATAAAAAGATTTTATTTGTACTGCAAAAGATATAGGAGGATAAAATTATGTTTGAGAGTAAATATAATAAACTTTTAACAGTAATTTTAGTATTAGTTGTTATTGGAATAATTGGGCTAATTGGATTTTTAGTATTTCAATTTGTTTCAAACAACAATAATACTCAAGAAGCGGAAACTTTTGTTAATAATTATGAAGGAGATATAGGTTTAACAGATGACAGTGATGAAGGAAGTGAAGCTCCAGAAACACCAACAGAAAATACAACTCCTACTAATAATACAATAGGAGATTTAGAAGTTTCACCATCATCATCATCATCAGGAACAGTAAGAACAAAGAAACAAACTTATAATGGATTTATTGTAAATGGAACAATGGAAATACCAAAAATTAACTTCAAATATCCAGTATTAGACAAAGTTTCAAAAAGTTCAATAGAAAATTCAGTTGCAATACTATATGGAGCAGGACTTAACCAAGTAGGAAATACAGTAATAATAGGACATAATTATAGAAATGGACAATTCTTTTCAAATCTAAAAAAAGTTTCAAATGGAGATAAAATCTACATTACAGACTATGAAGGAAAGAAAAAAACATATACAATATATCATCACTTTATAACAACACCAGATGATACATCATTCTATCAAAGAGATACAAATGGTAAAGCAGAAGTAACTTTATCAACATGTACAGATGATAGTTCAGGAAGATTTATAGTATTTGCAAAAGAAGACTAAAAAGAAGGAATTTTAATTTCTTCTTTTTTTACTTTTTGGGATGTCCTAAAAAATATAGACAGAATAGTTTAAAAATAAAAGAAAAGGAAATTTAAAAAATGACTTTTCTTTTTTGGTTTAATTGTATATAATACTAAAAGATAAAATTAATGCGAGGATGAATAAAATGAATAAAAAAGAAGCAAAAGAAAGAATAGAATATTTAAGAAAAACAGTAGAATATCATGCTAAAAGATACTATGATGATGACGCACCAGAAATATCAGATTTTGAGTATGATATGTTAATGGTAGAGTTAAGAAATCTTGAAAAAGAATTTCCAGAATTCAATTCAGCAGATTCTTTAACACAAAAAGTTGGTGGACATGTTAAAGAAGGCTTTGAAAAAGTTGAACATGAAGTGCCACTTCAAAGTTTACAAGATGTATTCTCGTTAGAAGATGTTGAAGATTTTGATAAAAGAATGCAAGAAAAGGCTGAAGAAAATGGAATAAAAGAAGTAAATTATGTTGTAGAAACAAAGATAGATGGATTATCTGCAGCATTAGAATATAAAAATGGAAAATTTGTAAGAGGTGCAACAAGAGGAAATGGACTTGTTGGAGAAGATGTAACAAATAATCTAAAAACTGTAAAAACAATACCAATGGAATTAAAAGAAAATATAGATATAACAGTTCGTGGAGAAGTTTTCATATCTAAAGAAGATTTTGAAAAAATGAACCAAGAAAGAGAAGAAAACGAAGAAGAATTATTTGCAAATGCAAGAAACGCAGCAGCTGGTTCACTTCGTCAATTAGATAGTAAAATAACAGCTAAAAGACCACTTGATATTTATATTTTTAATGTTCAAAAAATAGATGGAATTGAATTTAATTCACATTTTGAAGAATTAGAATTTTTAGCTAAACAAGGTTTTAATGTAAACCCTGTTAGAATTCCATGTAAAAATATAGAAGAAGTAAAACAAGCAATAGCAAAGATTGGCGAGATGAGAGAAAATCTAACATTTGGAATAGATGGTGCGGTTGTAAAAATAGATAACTTAAAGTTTAGAGAAATTTTAGGGACAACAGCAAAAACACCAAGATGGGCAGTAGCCTATAAATATCCACCAGAGCAAAAGGAAACAATCTTAAAAGACATCATTTGCCAAGTAGGAAGAACTGGTGTAATAACTCCAATGGCAATACTAGAGCCAGTAAAGGTTGCAGGTTCTACTATATCAAAAACAACGCTTCACAATGAGGATTTTGTAAAAGAAAAAGGATTAAAAATTGGAGATACAGTTGTAATTCAAAAAGCAGGAGATGTAATACCAGAAATAGTTAAAGTAGTTGAGTCAAAAAGAACAGGAAAAGAAATAAATTTTGAAATGCCAAGAGTATGCCCAGTTTGTGGAGCAGAAGCTGTAAGAGAAGAGGGAGAAGCAGCAATTAGATGTACAGGAATAGAATGTCCTGCAAAATTATATAGAAACTTAGTACATTTTGTATCAAGAGAAGCAATGAATATAGATGGACTAGGAGAAAATATAATAAATGAATTATTGGAAAGAGGCTTAATTAAAGGAATAGAGGATATTTATACATTAAGTTTTGAAGATATAGCATCATTAAAGAAAAATGGAACCAAATTTGCACAAAACTTGGTAGATAGTATAAATACAAGTAAAGAAAATGATTTATATAGATTAATAACAGCTTTAGGGATAAGACATGTAGGAAGTAAAGCTTCAAAAATATTAGCAAGAAAATATAGAACAATGGAAAATCTTTCAAATGCTACATTTGAAGAATTAAGTGAAATAAAAGACATTGGAGCTGTAATGGCAAATAGCATAAGAGAGTTTTTCTCACAAGAACAAACTAAAAATTTAATAGAAAAATTAAAACAAGATGGAGTAAATATGGAATGTTTAGAAGAACAAAGTGATGACAATCGTTTTGAGGGAAAAACATTCGTATTAACTGGTACATTAGAAACAATGACAAGAAAAGAAGCGGAAGACATAATAGAAAAATTTGGTGGTAAAACATCAGGTTCAGTTTCTAAAAAAACAGATTATGTATTAGCAGGAGAAGAAGCTGGAAGTAAATTAACAAAGGCTCAAAACTTGGGAATAACTATAATAAGTGAAACAGAATTTAAAGAAATGATTAAATAAGGAGATTACAATATGGAAAAATATACGTTTGAAATGATGTGGGAAGATTTAAATAATGGATATCAAATATATTACACTTATGTAAGAAATAGATATCTCTTATTTAAAACAGCCCCTAATTGTTACACACAAAAATTATTATCAACAAATGATAAAAATCCACAGCCTAAAATGAGTATGCTTACACTAAAAAGAATACGCGAAATGCACCCGCATATGGAGGATATAGAATTTAAAATAACGAGCGACGAGATTATTTAATACGAGAGGTAATTCAAAATGGAAAAAAGAGATTTATATGATGAAAACAGACAATTAACAGGAGAGACAATTTATAAAGGCGAAGCAATTCCAGAAGGAAGATATATAATAGTCGTATTAGTTTTTATTCAAAATTCAAAAGGGGAATTTTTAATTCAAAAAAGAAGTGAAATAAAAAATGGAAAACATGCAACAACTGGCGGCCATTGCAAAACCGGGGAAAGCAGTATTCAAGGAATTTTGACAGAAATAAAAGAAGAAATTGGATTAGATGTAAAAGCAGAAGATTTACAATTATATTATAGTGGTAAAACAGAATTTGCATTCTGGGATGATTATTATATAAAAATGGATGTGCCTAATATTGAACAATTAAAACTTCAAAAAGAAGAAGTGGATAGCGTATGTTGGCTAACAGAACAAGAAATAAAGCAACTAATGAAAGAAGATAAATTTTTCAAAAATCATTATGAAGAATTTGAAATATTATTAGAATGGCAAAAAAACCAAAACTCTTAAATATAAGAAATTTAAGAGTTTTGGTTTATAATTTTTTCAACAGTTTGATAAGTATAAAAACTCCCTATAATAAAATAAACACAATCATTTTTTCCATTCACAGCACTTTGGACAGCGGTTTCTAAATTATCCATCTGTATATTTGAAACATTAGTATATTGTTTCATACATTTATATAATTCAGTATTGTCAGTAAATTTATCGCTATTTCCAGATGTCATAATAAAGATAGCATTTTTGTCTTGAGATAAGATTTTTAACATATTTGTATAATCTTTTCTAGCTAAAATTGATATAATATAAACTCTTTTTTTATTAGGATAATACATGTTTACCATATCTAACAAATTTTGAACAGCTGGTTCATTGTGAGCACCATCGAAAATAATCGTAGGGTGATTATTTAATTTTTCCATTCTTCCTTTGTGAATAACTGTTTTTAAACCACTTAATATACTAGAAACAGAAATATTATAGCCATAGTCATTTAAAGCTTTAATTGCTTCTATGCAAATACAAGCATTATTTATTTGGACTTTTCCTTTCAAATTTAAACAAATATTATGAATATCTTTATAATCAAAATATTGATAATTTTCATCAAAACTATAATTTGAAATATCTGAATGTTTAACAATATGTAAATTATTATTCTTTTTATTGCACTCATTTATAAATACTGAATTTACATCTGGTTCTTGTTCGAAGATAACGGTTTGAGAATTATTTTTTATAATTCCTGCTTTTTGATGAGCAATTTCGGGCAAAGTATTTCCTAAAATATGCATGTGGTCATATCCAATTGAAGTAATAACTGATACAAGAGGGTTAGTAATGATATTTGTACAGTCATATAATCCGCCAAGTCCAGTTTCTAAAACAACAAAGTCAACATTATTTCTATAGAAATGTAATAATCCCATTATAGTTTCTAATTCAAATAAAGTAATATTTATTTTTTCTGTCTCATTATATTTTTCAATTAATGGTTGCAATTCTTCTATTATGTCAGACATTTCCTTATTAGTAATTTCTTTACCATTTATACTTATTCTTTCATTGTAGGTTATTAGATGAGGGGATAAAAACTTACCAACTTTATAGCCTTGTTGAACTAATATATTGGAAATGATTTCAGTACAGCTACCTTTACCATTTGTGCCAGCAATATGGATAAATTTCATTTCTTTTTCGAAATTATTAAAGTAGTCCATAAAATATTGCATTGCTTTAAGTGATGGATTTTTTGTCCCTCTAAAAAAATTGTTTAAATATTCTTCTATATTAATCATTATTATACTTCCTTGTTATATTATTTTATAAAAAAATTATATCATATTTTTTATAAAAAGAAATAAGTATATATTTTTTTATAAGAAATGAAGTGAACCCAAAATGTTAGACAAATTTGTTTAACATTTTGGGTTCACTTCATTTTCTACTCTATTTTAGATTTTATTATTATAGCATATAAAATTTATAAAACAAGATAAAAAAGTAATATAAATAATGTTGTTAAATAAAATTATTCTAGAGGTGAATTATATGAGCAGAGCATGGATTTATATTAAATCAATACTAATACCAGTAGCGGTAGGGGCAATAGTAGGTTTTATAACATCAAAATTCATAGATTATGAAACGTTAGTAAAACCTGTGTTATCTCCGCCTGGAGCTGTATTTCCAATAGTATGGACTATTCTGTATATACTAATGGGAGTAAGCTATGGAATACTAAAGAGTAATAATCAAACAGATTCACAAATTGACTTTATTTATTATTTACAATTAGGCGTAAATGCACTATGGTCAATATTTTTCTTTGTATTTAAATGGAGATTATTCTCAATATTATGGATTATTCTTCTAGCATTACTTGTAGTGTCTATGATAAGATTATTCTTAGAAAAGAACAAGCTAGCTGGATTATTACAATTACCATATATAGCTTGGGTGCTATTTGCAACATATTTAACAATAGGCGTATATATATTAAACTAAAATTTTTGTTACTATTTAACTTTTAAGGAAACTTTTTGGACACTTAAAAAAAGTATGAAAAAAATAATAAAAACATTTGAAATTTTAAAAATGTTGTGATATTCTATCAAAGGAAAATAAAAATAGAAAGGAACGTAAAAATGGGAAGAGAAGTAAATGAAGAAAAAAGACAAAAATTTATCGAATATGCAGGAAAGAGAGTAAACAATGTATTACATGACATTCAAATATTAGAGCCAATGGCAAGAAGCAATTCATATGATTTTACAAGAAAAGATGTAGAAGATATGTTCTTAGCAATGCAAGAAACACTAAATGATGCAAAAGAAGAATTTAACAAAAAATTTGAAGAAAAAGCAAGAGCAGAAAAGAAAGTATTTTCATTTTCAACAAATGCAATAGAAACAGCTGAAACTGCTTATGAAACTGAAAATGTAGTAAGTGAAAACATAACACCTGTTGTTACTGAAACAGAAGAAATACCAACAGAGATTGATATTGCAACAGAAACAAATACAGTTGAATTATAATAAGGCGAGAAAGAAAGCGATTAAGTTATATACTTAATCGCTTTTTCTTGACATTTTAGTGAAAACATGATAAAATTGAAAACGATTTTCAAATTTGGAGGGACAAAATTGAAAAATAATTATAGAACAGAACAAAGAAAAATAATCAGGGATTACTTAATAGATAATAAAGATAAGTTTGTAAATGTAGAAGAAATTATGCAATACATGAAAAAGCGTAAGCAAGAAGTTGGACAAACAACCATTTATAGATATCTTAATTTATTAGAAGAAAATAACAATGTAAGAACAGAAATAAAAAATCATACAAAACATTATCAATATATTGAAAGTGAATGTTGCAATCATTTTCACTTAAAGTGCAAAAAATGCGGAAAAACAATACATTTACACTGTGAAGAATTTGAAAATGTTAGTAATCATATAAAAGAAGAACACAAATTTAATTTAGACCATAATACTATTATTTATGGTTTATGTGATGAATGTGTAGAGTAAAATATAAAGTTAATTAAGGAGGATAATAATGAAAATAAAAAAAGTAATATTGATAATTCTAGCTATTTTAATAGTTGTTGGTGCAGGTTTTGCACTATTTAAATTAGGGGATAATAAAAAGAAAGATTCAAGTAAAAAACAAGTTGTTGCAAGTAATTTTGCAAGTTACGACTTTTTAAGAGCAATAATAGGAGATAACGATAACATCGAGCTTACATTTTTATTAGGACCTGGAAAAGAGGCACATAGTTATGATCCTACAGCAAAAGATTTAACAACAATCCAAAATGCAGATTTATTTGTATATATTGGTGGAGAAATGGAAAAATGGGCAGATAAAGTTCTAGAATCTTTAAAAGAAGAGAAAGATGTAGAAACAATTTGTATTGCAAACTTTGTTGATACAATAGAAGAACAAGAAGTAGACGGTGCAGAAGAAGAGGAAGAACATCATCATGAACATGGTGATGAAGAACACGAACATGAAGAGGAAGAAAACGAAGAACATGAACACGAGGCAGAAGAACATGAAGACGAAAAAAAAGAAGAACATCATCACGAACATGAAGAAGGAGCATTTGATGAACACATTTGGACATCACCTTCAAATGCTATAAAAATGGTAAATAAATTAGAACAAGCTATGGAAGAAATTGATGGAGAAAATAAAGAAAAATACAAAGCAAATGCTCAAAAATATATAGCAAAAATACAAGAAGTTGATAAAAAAATACAAGAAGTAGTTAACAAAAAAGTTAGAAATAGATTGATTTTTGGTGATAAAATGCCAATGCAATATTTTATAAATTATTATAAATTAGAAGTAAGTGCGGCATTTAATGGGTGCAGTACAGAAACTGATCCATCAGCAAAAACAATAGCATATTTAGAAGATAAAGTAAAACAAGAAAAAATTCCAGTAGTTTTATATATTGAAATGAACGATGGAAAAGTAGCCAAAACAATTGCAGAGGAAGCAGGAAATAACTGTCAAGCATTGCAAATACAAGCTTTACACAATGTTTCTTTAGATGATTTCAATAATGGAGAAACTTGGGTTAGCTTAATGGAAAAAAATGTTGAAGTTTTAAAGAAAGCACTTCAATAAAAGAGAGGGAGTAAAATGGATCTAATTCAAATAAAAGATTTAAGTTTTAGTTATCCTACAAAAAAGGATACATTAAAAAATATAAACATAAATGTAGAACAAGGGAAATTTACATGTATAGTAGGAGAAAATGGTTCAGGAAAAAGTACATTATTAAAATGTATTTTGGGATTAAATAAAGGGTATACAGGTGAAATAATAAAAGAGCAACATATAGGTTACTTACCACAAAAAAGTGAAATTCAAGCGCATTTTCCAGCAACAATAGAAGAAGTAGTACTTTCTGGTACAATTTCAAATAACGTAAGAAGTATTTTTTATAAAAAAGAAGATAAAGAAAATGCTAAAAAAGTTATGCAAAAGCTAGGAATTTATGATGTCAGAAAAACATGCTTTGCAGATTTATCTGGTGGTCAACAACAAAGAGTTTTAATTGCTAGAGCGTTATGTGCTACTAAAAGTATAATAGTTTTAGATGAACCAACAAATGGATTAGATCCAAGTATTGCAAGACAAATTTATGAACTTTTAAATACATTAAAAAATGAAGAAAATATAACAATTTTAATGGTTTCACATGATATTGAAAGAGCATTAAACTATGCAGATAAAGTGATAGAAATTGAAAATGGTGTAGTAACATATAATGGCGAAATAGAGAAATATCATAATAAACATTGCGAATGTCCTTGTCACCACCATGATGAAGAAAAAGAAGATGGAGGTGCAAAATAATGATACAAAATGTAGCAGAAATGATGTCACACATATTTATTCAAAGAGCTGTATTGGTAGGAGTATTAATAAGTTTGTGTGCAGCACTTCTAGGAGTAAGTTTAGTACTAAAAAGATATAGTATGATTGGTGATGGATTGTCACATGTTGGCTTTGGAGTTCTAACAGTTGCAACAGCATTTGGAGCATCAACACCACTTTACATAGCAATTCCCTGTGTTACGATTTCAGCAATTGTTTTGCTAAAAATAGGTAATAATAGCAGAATAAAAAGTGATAGTGCAATTGCTTTAATATCAAGTTCAGCATTAGCAATAGGGGTAGCAGCGACCTCACTAACTACTGGTATGAATACAGATGTATGTAATTTTATGTTTGGAAGTATACTTGCAATGAGTCACACTGATGTAGTTATAAGCATAGTTGTTAGCATAATAGTGGCAGTTCTATTTATCGTATACTATAGAAAGCTATTTGTAGTAACATTTGATGAAAACTTTGCGAAAGCAAGTGGTTTAAAAGCAAATAGATATACAAATATAATTGCAGTATTAACAGCATTAATAATAGTAGTAGGTATGAGAATGATGGGAGTTATGCTAATAAGTAGTATAATCATTTTCCCAGCATTAACATCAATGAGAATATTTAAATCATTTAAAAAAGTAATAATAAGCTCAGCAATAATAAGTGTAGTATCATTTTTAATAGGTATATACTTGTCATACATATACAACATAAGCACAGGAGCAATGATAGTAATAGTAAACTTAGTACTATTCATATTATTTAGTATTATAGAAAAAATCAAAAATTAAAATTATGTGAGAAAGAGCGTGAGAAAATGAATCTAAAGAAAACAATTCTGATTATAGTTTTAATAATTTTTATTATTGGAATAGTATTTATTTTTGTAAATGCAAATAATGTAGCAGAAGAAAAAATAAGCAGTACAGAAATTAATTCAAATAGTGAAACACCGCAAACTGACATAATAGAAGAAAATACAACAGAAGAAAAAGAAGCAATAATAAGAAGGACAACACAAAAACTTGAACCAGATATGGATAATATACTAGAAATTAAAGATAATTTTTTTATTCAACAAACAAATGATATGTACTACAATTTAAACGATTATTTAGGAAAAACAATAAAAATAGAAGGTTTTGTTACTAATTATAAAGATAATAATGGCGATATATGTTATGGTGTTGTAAGGAATACACCAGGATGTTGTGGAGCAGATGGGTTAGCAGGATTAGATATAAGATATGATGGAGAATATCCTGAAATAGATACATGGGTAGAAGTAATCGGAGTCTTAGGCAAAGACATTTCATATGATGCAGAAATTCCTGCAATTCAAGTTACATCAATAAGAGCGAAAGAAGAAGGAACAACATTTGTAACAAATTAAAAAAATCTCGAAAAATATTTCGAGATTTTTTTATATTTTTTGTAGTGTTCGCTTGTTTTTTTATTTAAATTATTATATAGTATAAAACATAGGGAATAAGGATAAGCAGATGTGGTTTGCCACTTTTTATCCGTAACTTATGTTACGAGAATGGAGGTGGTACATATGATAGAAGCAGTCTTATTAGAAATAATATATCTACTTTTATTCAGCTTAATTGCTGGAACTATCGTTGTATTTGCCTTGATTATCTTAGTTATAATTTTGAGCAAATAATATAATAAAAACACATCTGTAACTTGCTGGTTCGATGTGTTTTTCAAACATATAATTGGCAAACCACAATGTGGTTTCTTATTTCCTATATTTATTATATAAATTTTTTTATAATTTGTCAACATTTTTTATTAAAAGGAGAAAAACATGGCAACAATAATTGATGGAAAAGAATTAGCAAGAAAAACAAGACAAAATTTAAAAATAGATTGTGATAATCTAAAATCTAAAGGAATAATACCAAAACTTGCAGTAATAATGGTTGGAGATAATCCAGCATCAAAAGTATATGTAAAAAACAAAAGCAAAGCATGTGAAGAAGTAGGCATAGAATACGAAGAATTTTTACTAGATGAAAATACAACACAAAAAGATTTAATATCTTTAATAGAACAGTTAAATGAAAGAGAAGATGTTACAGGAATACTATTACAAAGCCCAATACCAGCACATTTAGATATAAATGAAGCATTTAGAACAATATCACCTAAAAAAGATGTAGACGGATTTCATCCTGTAAGTGTTGGAAAACTAACACTTGGACAAGATACCTTTGTTTCATGCACACCATATGGAGTTATAAAAATGTTTGAAGAATATAATATAGATTTAGAAGGAAAAAATGTTGTAATAATTGGTAGAAGCAACATTGTTGGGAAACCTCTAATTCAATGTTGTTTAAATAAAAATGCAACAGTAACAGTATGTCATTCTAGAACTAAAGACCTAGCAGAACATACAAAAAGAGCAGATATTGTTATAGTTGCAATAGGAAAAGCAAAATTCTTAAAAGAAGATATGGTAAAAGATGGCGCAGTTGTAATAGATGTCGGAATCAACAGAGGAGAAGATGGTAAACTTTGTGGAGATGTAGATTTTGAAAATGTAAGTCAAAAAGCAAGCTACATCACACCAGTTCCAGGGGGAGTAGGCCCTATGACAATTGCAATGCTTATGAATAATGTAATTAAAGCTGCAAAAAATAAATAAAAAATATTGCAAAATATAAAGATTTGTGATATTATAATTGTGCGATGAGAAAGAAGAAATATATCAATTAAAATTTTTAGAGAGTAAGTGATGGTGAAATACTTACAATTTTAGATATATGGTGGAGCTTTTGAGCATAAATTTAATAAATTAAGGTGGATATATTTATTATATCAATTAGGGTGGAAACGCGGAAATATAACTTTCGTCCCTAGCAAATTTTAATGTGCTAGGAATGGGAGTTTTTTTGTTACCTAGCAAAGATAGGAGGAATTTATATGGTAGAATCAATGGACAAAATAGTAAGCTTATGTAAAAACAGAGGATTTATATATCCAGGTTCAGAAATTTATGGAGGACTAGCAAATAGCTGGGATTACGGCCCTTTAGGAGTAGAATTAAAAAACAATATAAAAAAGGCATGGACAAAAAAATTTATACATGAAAGAAAAGATTCAGTAGGATTAGATGCAGCAATAATAATGAATCCAGAAACATGGGTAGCAACAGGACATGTATCTACATTTAACGACCCACTAATTGATTGTAAAGCTTGTAAAACAAGACATAGAGCAGATAAATTAATAGAAAACTGGGCGCAAGAAAATGGAATAGATATGTGTGCAGACGGAATGAGCAATGAAGCATTAGTTAAATACATAGATGATAATGGAATTAATTGTCCTAATTGTGGTAAACATGATTTTACAGGAATTAGACAATTTAACTTAATGTTTAAAACATTCCAAGGTGTAACAGAAGATTCAAGTTCAACAGTTTATTTAAGACCTGAAACTTGCCAAGGAATATTTGTAAATTTCAAAAATGTAATGAGAACATCAAGAAAAAAAGTTCCAATGGGAATGGGACAAATTGGTAAAGCCTTCAGAAATGAAATAACACCTGGAAACTTTACATTTAGAACAAGAGAATTTGAACAAATGGAATACGAGTTTTTCTGCAAACCAGGAACTGACCTAGAATGGTTTGAATATTGGGAAAAATATTGTAAAGATTTCTTAATAAATCTTGGATTAAAAGAAGAAAATGTAAGATACAGAAAACATGAAAAAGATGAATTAGTATTTTATAGTAAAGCTACAACAGATATAGAATTTAAATATCCATTTGGATGGGGAGAATTATGGGGAATTGCTGATAGAACAGATTATGACCTAACAAGACACCAAGAACATGCAAAAACAGATATGTCATACTTAGATGTTGAAACAAATGAAAGATACATTCCTTATGTAATTGAGCCATCAGTAGGTGTAGATAGATTAGCATTAGCATTCTTATGTAATGGTTATGAAGAACAAGACTTGGGAGAAGGAGATTCAAGAGTTGTATTACATTTACATCCAGCAATTGCACCATTTAAAGTTGCAGTACTACCACTTTCTAAAAAATTAAGTGAAAAAGCAGAAGAAGTGTATGAAGAACTTTCAAAATACTTCCCATGTGACTATGACGAAGCTGGTTCAATTGGAAAACGTTATAGAAGAGAGGATGAAATTGGAACTCCATATTGTGTAACTATTGATTTTGATACATTAGAAGATGGTCAAGTAACAGTACGTGATAGAGATACAATGGAGCAAGAAAGAATTGCTATTTCAGATTTAAAAGAATGGTTGGATTCTAAAATGGAATTCTAAAAATAAAAAAAGCACATTGTGCTTTTTTTATTTTTGACTTTACAAATTTAAAAATCCGTGTTATAAATATGTAAACTAAGAAAGGAGGAAAAATTGAACAAAATTAAAGAAATTACAATTGAAAGTGAGAAATATCCAGAGCTTTTAAAACAAATTTATGACCCGCCAAAGTGCTTATATGTTATAGGAAATGTAGATATTTTAAATAATCCAAGTATTGCAATAGTAGGGTGTAGAGAAGCAACAGAATATGGAAAAAAGGCAGCAACATATTTTTCATATAATTTAGCAAAACAAAATATAAATATTGTAAGCGGCTTGGCAAAAGGAATAGATAGTTTTTCTCACATTGGAGCATTACAAGCATATGGAAAAACAATAGCAGTAATAGGAAGCGGACTAGATATAATTTATCCAAAAGAAAATGAACAATTAGCAAAAAGAATAATAGAACAAGGTGGGGCAATAATCTCTGAATATCCATTAGGTACAAGACCGGAAAAAGAACATTTTCCAGCTAGAAATCGTATAATTAGCGGAATGAGCCAAGGAGTTTTAGTAGTAGAAGCAAAAGAAAAAAGTGGTTCATTAATAACGGCAGAATTTGCAATGGAACAAGGAAAAGAAGTTTATGCAGTTCCTGGAAATATTAATTCATTAAATTCGGTTGGTACAAATAATTTAATCAAAGATGGTGCAATTCCAGTTTCAAAATTTACCGATTTAAGTATTTATTAGAAGAATTGAAACAACTAAAAAATAGAAATACCAAGGGTTACAACCTCGAATGTCGAAAAATGTCGATGAAAAGTTCTTTACAAAATCAAAATAATATGGTAACATAATGACAGATAAAATTTTAAGCATTAATCTTTATATCAAAAGCTTAAAATAAATCTAATTTTTTCGAAAAAATTAAAATCTAAAATTTCCCAAATTAAAAATTGAATAAGAACAAAAAATTCTACTATTCAAAGAAAGTAGGTGAAGCAATATGTATGATTAGCTTTACAAAAAGATATGTAAACTTTATAAGTTTAATTATTTCAATCGTAATATTTTGTTTTTTAAACAATCAAATTTTAAATGAAAAAATTCAAATACAAAATTTTTCAGTATCAAGTAAAGTCCAACAAATTTCCCAAGATTTAGAAAATGAGAATAATCAACAAGTTTCAGTTTCAAAGCAAAATAAAAACAAACAGCAAGAAAATCAGCCAATTGCTGTAAATACTAATAATCAAGACAAGAAAAAAGAAACAAATAACGCAAAAAAACAAGAAAACAACCAAAATAAAAATAGTGATTTGATATGGCAACTTGAAATTCCGGCAATTAACTTAAAAGCCCTTATTGCAGAAGGAACCAGCAAAGAAACAATGGATGAATATGTTGGACACTTCGAAGAAACAGTTAAGAAAAACGGAAATATAGGTCTAGCAGCGCATAATAGAGGTTATAAGGTTAATTATTTTCATGACTTAAAAAAACTAAAAGAAGGTGATGAAATCATTTATAAATATAAAGAATTTGAAAAAAGGTATGTAGTAAAAACTTTAAAGATTATAAGTGATGAGGATTGGAGTTGGCTAGAAAATACTGAAGATAATAGGATTACTCTTATTACATGTGTGGAGAATGAGCCTAGTTATAGGAGACTAGTCCAAGGAATAGAGAAATTCACCAAGTAAAATTCTCAATTCTTGGCGAATTGGAAAGTAAAAAAGAAAAGGAGTAAAAATTTATGAAAAGATTTAAGAAAATAGTTTTAACACTAATGACAATGTTTGTAACACTTGCAATGAACTTTTTAGGACTTGCAAATAGTGTATATGCCACAGAATTAGGTGGAAATATTCAATTACAAAATGAAGGGGATTGTGGAGCATTATTAAAATATGAGGGTTCTCAGGTTATTACAGCATATGTTACATATAATAGCAGTAATGGTAAGACTTATCCTGCATATTGTTTAAACAAATACTTAAATGGAGTCGGAAAAGTAGAGGCATATGCAGTATCTGCAAACAATTATGTGACAGATGTTGGATTGTGGAGAACTATTATAAATGGTTATCCATACAAAACAATAAAAGAACTTGGATGTGCAAATAAATATGAAGCATTTACAGCAACCAAACAAGCTATTTACTGCTATATTCATGGAAATGATGTAAATTCTTATGAAGGAATTGGAGAAGCTGGCGAAAGGACTTTAAACGCATTAAAAACAATAGTAGCAAATGCTCAGAATTCATCAGAAACAAAGCTAGAAACAAGCATAAATGTAGATAAAACGATATCAAATTGGGAGCAAGATAAAATAAACAAAGAATATGTATCCAAAACATATAGTGTAAAAGCAAATGCGAATTTTAATAAATACTATATAAAACTTGAAAAAACAGGAGAAAAAGAATTACCAAAAGGAATAAAAATTGTAGACTTAAATAACAAAGAAAAATCAGAATTTGCAAAAGGAGATAAATTCAAAATATTAATTCCAATTTCAGCTTTAACATCAGATGGAACATTCAAAATAAATGTAAAATCAGAAATAAAAACAAAACCTATAATTTATGGAACAGCGCCAGATGCAAGTCTTCAAGATTATGCTTTAACAGCTTTTGAATATGAAAACAGTGAAGGAAAAATTGAAGATAATTACTACAAAAATGACACTAAAATAATAATACATAAACAAGATAAAAATACTCAAAAACCATTAGAAGGAGTATATTTCAATCTTTTAAACAATAAAAAAGAAACAATAAAGACAGGATTAAAAACAGATAAAAATGGTCAAATAGAAGTAAAAAATCTAATGCCAGGAAAATATTATTTAGTAGAAACTAGCGCATTAGAGGGCTATGCAAAATTTGATAAAGAAATTGAAATAGAAGTATCTCTTAATGAAAAATTTGATGTAATTGTAAACAATACAAAAGAAGTAAAAAAGGAAGTAGAAAAAACAAAAGAAGAAATAACAGTAACAAAAGAAGTGGAAGTAAAACAAGTTGTAAAAAAATTGCCTAAAACAGGAATGTAAAAAAGTTAAAACTCGCTATGCGAGTTTTTGCTTTTTTTATGTTAAACTGATTGACATTTTGCCAAATTCGTTGTATTATATTACCATAAAAAGCGAAAGTTTTTATAATCCTAACAAGAAAGGAAAAAAGATATGGGAGAAGTAATTGTTATAACATCAGGTAAAGGTGGAGTAGGAAAAACAACAACAACAGCAAACCTTGGATCAAGCTTAGCCGTAGAAGGAAAAAAAGTTTGTCTTGTTGATACAGATATTGGATTAAGAAACCTAGACGTTGTAATGGGGCTAGAAAACAGAATAGTATATGACATAGTAGATGTTGTAGAAAAAAAATGTAAACTAAGACAAGCCTTAATAAAAGATAAAAGATTTAAAGAATTATACCTACTACCAGCAGCCCAAACAAGAGATAAAAGTGCAGTAAATGAAGAACAAATGAAAGAATTAACAAATACACTAAAAGAAGAATTTGATTATATTTTAATCGATTGCCCAGCAGGAATTGAACAAGGATTTAAAAACGCAATAGCAGGAGCTAATAGAGCAATAGTAGTAACAACAGCAGAAATATCAGCAATAAGAGATGCAGACAGAATTATAGGATTATTAGAATCATCAGATTTAAAAAATCCAGAATTAGTAATAAATAGAATTAGACCAAACATGGTAAGAAAAGGTGAAATGATGGATGTAGATGACATTGTTGACCTTTTATCAATTGACCTTATCGGTGTAGTTCCAGATGATGAATATATAATAACACAAACTAACAAAGGAGAACCTGTAATTCAAAATAGAAAAGCTCCATCTGGTAAAGCTTACATAGAAATAGCAAAAAGAGTGTTAGGAGAAAAAATAGAAGTAACAATACCAGGCAGAGAAAAAGGCTTTTTTGCAAAATTAAAAAATTTATTTGGAAGAAAATAAGAAAATAAAATCGAAGGAGTAGTGGACAATGTTTGAAAACATATTTAAGTTTTTCAAAAAAGCAAAAAAAGAAGATAATAAAATTACAGATTCAAAAAGTGCAGCAAAAGAAAGATTACAATTAGTATTAATGCAAGATAGAGCAAATGTTTCAGCAGACTTTTTGGATTTAATGAGACATGAAATAATTGAAGTAATTAAAAAATATATAGATGTTGATGAAAAGTCAATAGATGTAAGATTAACAAATATAGAAAATGAAGATGGAACAAATGGTGCACCAGCGTTATATGCAAATATTCCTATTTTAAATATAAAAAATGAAGCAAGAAAAGTAGATAGTTCAAAAATAAAAGAATATAAAGAAGAAAAGAAAGAAGAGAATAAAGAAGAGATTAAGGAAGAAGTAAAACAAGAAAATCCACAACCACAAGAAAATCCAGAAAATAAAAAAGAAGAAAAAGAGGAAAAAGAAGAAAAAA